>CAWJBI010000047.1:0-225081 GCA_963841065.1 uncultured Gammaproteobacteria bacterium
GGGCGCCATGCTCTGGCAGACCCTGGTCTGTCATCCCGCCGCTCCGGGGCCAGGGAGTTGGGGCTTGCGTGTCAGATTGGCCTGGGCTGGGGATGGCGCTCTTAAGCTGGATTACCGCCTGCGGGCACCGCGGCGGGCCTTGGCTATGCCGCCGCAGGCAAACCCTGGCCGTCAGGATGGGCTCTGGCGGCATAGCTGCTGCGAGGCCTTCATCGCCCTGCCGGGGGAGACAGCTTACCGCGAGTTCAATTTTTCTCCCTCGGGGGCTTGGGCGCTTTATGACTTTACCGATGAACGGGTCCCCTTGCCCCTGCCCGAGGTGGAGGGGCAGGGTGGCGCTCCCGGCGTCCAGTGCGAACGCCGCCGCCACGCCTGGCGCCTGGGCGCCCGTATTCCCGCGGATCTGCTCCCCAAGCGATCGTCTGGCGCGGCCCTGCTCCTGGGGCTGGCGGTGGTGGTCGAGGATAGGTGGGGCGATCTCACCTACTGGGCCTTGGCCCATCCCTGCCCCCCAAGCCGGATTTCCATCACCCGGGCGGGCGGGTGCTGATCTGGTCGGGGCCTGGCCGATTGCATCCGGCTGGGACCGCAGCTTGAGCCTATCCCGGTCCAGCCGGCTTTGGATTCAGCCCCACCGCCACCAGATTGGCGCCATCCAACCTCGGGGGACTTGAACATGCAGGATAAACCCATCATCCGTTCCGCCATTCCCAAGCGTCGCTATCAGATCGGCGACCACGCCGTCAGCCTCTTGGGGGAGATCGAGAGTGGGGATGCCCGGACCTTCCGGTACATCCTCGCCTTCGTCGCCCTGGGTAAGACCGAGCCGTGCCTTTATGTCTTGTCCGAGCTTAGCCCCCGCGCGAGGCGGACCTGGGCCGTTATCGCCTGCGCCTCGTCAACGAGACCCTGTCCGAGGTCATGGATAGCGATGACCGTTGGGGCGATCTGGAGACCTTTGCCGAGCAGGCCCTCAAGCTTGGCATCCAGGCCCTGGGCCTACAACGGGAGGCGGTGGTTCGTCTCATGTAACGTCGTGCCAAGGTCCAAGGGGCCTGAAAATCCGCCCCCGGACCCTCCGGGACCCTGGTCCTCCTCCAAGTGGATTATTCCAGCGACAGGATAAAATCCCACTGCTCGGGGGTCACCGGCATGACGGACAGTCGGTTGCCCTGGCGTACCAGGGGCATGCCCGCCAGGGGACCATCGGCATGGGCCTTGAGTTCGGCCAGGGTGATGTTGCGCCTCAGGTGGCGCACATAGCGCACCTCCACCATGACCCAGCGCGGCTGGTTCGGGTCGCTCTTGGGGTCGTAATACTTGGCCTCGGGATCGAAGGCGGTGTGGTCGGGATAGGCCTCCCGGGCCACCTCCATGAGGCCGACGATGCCGGGCTCGGCGCAGTTGGAGTGGTAAAAGAAGACCTGGTCGCCGACCTTCATCTCGTCACGCATCATGTTTCGCGCCTGATAGTTGCGCACCCCGTCCCAGGGTTCGGTCTGGCACGGGGCGGTGACCAGGTGGTCGATGCCGAAGACATGGGGTTCGGATTTCATCAGCCAGTAGGCCATGATGGCTCCTCTCGGTTAAGTATGGGTTTCATGATGTTAGTGGCGCGCATTGGAACGCTCCAGGGTGGCGCTCATGTGCAGGAAGTTCGCCAGCCGCTCCGGGTTGAGTTCCCCTGCCGCCACGGCCTCCTTGAGGGCGCAGCCGGGCTCCTGGTCGTGGTGGCAGTTCGCGAAGCGACAATGCCCGATGAGGGGGGCTATGTCCCGGAAGCCATGCTCCAGATCGGCCTGACCGTCCAGGGTCAGCCGGAAGCTGCGTACCCCGGGGGAGTCGATGAGGTGGCCCCCACCCGGCAGGTGGTAACAGGTGGCGGTGGAGGTGGTGTGACGGCCCAGTCCGGTGGCCAGGGACAGGCGTCCGATCTGGATGTCGAGATCCGGCAGCAGGGCCTTGACCAAAGACGACTTGCCCACCCCCGACTGGCCCACCAGGATGTTGGTCTCCCCCGCGAGCCGCGCCGCCAGCGGCCGCATGTCTTGGTCGTCGAGTAGGCTTAGCCAGACCAGGGGGTAGCCGATCCGCTCGTAAGGGGCCAGCAGGCAGGCCATGGTGACCCGGCCCTGGGCATCCAGCAGGTCGGTTTTGTTGCAGGCGATCATGGCCTTGACGCCCAGGCGCTCGGCGGCGGCCAGGTATTGATCGAGCAGGTAGGTGCTGGGTTCGGGCCTGGGGGCGAGGATGGCCACCAGTTGCGTCAGGTTGGCCGCCAGGGCCTTGTCGCGGCCACTGTAATCCGGACGTGCCAGGACGGTCGCGCGCGCCTGGATGGCGGTCACCACGCCGCGATCCGGGCCGCTGGCCTGCCAGACCACCCGGTCACCGCAGACGGGATGGCCCATGTTCTGACGCGCCAGGCAGTGCCAGACCTGGCCGGCCTCGTCCTCCACCGCCAGCTCGGCCCCATGACGCACCACTACCCGGCCGTGGCGAGGTTGGTCGACCTCGCAGGTTGCCAGGACCTGTTCGGCACGCTCGTCGAGGCGCTGCCGGCGCTGGTCCTGAAGGTTGAGGATGCGCGCCTTCTGGCGATCCGAGAGCCGGCGGCCCGGCATCAGGGTTTGAATTTGTAGTAGTGCGTGTTCAGGTAGCCCGCCATGTCGGTGATATCGTCCTCGAACCACTTGAGCCCCAGGGACTGCTCGCAGCGCCGAACTTGCGACTCCAGACTGGCCAGGGAGGTCACTTTGCGATCGGTGCGCGTATAGACCTCGGCGCCATGGCAGGAGGTGCAGTTGAATTGGTAGAGGTCGGTGACCTCCTTGTTCTCGTCGGCCAGGACCGGGAGGGCGGTGGCGAGGCCGAGGGACAGCATAATCAGGCGTGGGTGCATGGGTAGGTCTCCTGGAAAAGGGTTGTCGTTGGGATTCTATGCCATTTCGCCGGGCTGCCGATATCGGGAATGGCGGCCGGCATCATGGGGCCAGGGGCGGGACGGGAAGCTTGAGGTTACACTGAGGTCTTTCTCAGTGCGATGCAAGACAGCATGAAACCCGACGACAACCATCTGGTCTGGCTGGACCTGGAAATGACCGGCCTGGAGCCCTCCCAGGATCGGATCATCGAGATCGCTACCCTCGTCACCGACACTCACCTGGAGGTCATGGCGGAGGGGCCGGTCATTGCTATCCATCAGCCCGAGGCCGTGCTCGCGGCCATGGACGATTGGAACCGGGAACACCATGGGGCCTCTGGCCTTTTGCAGCGGGTCCGGGCCAGCGATCGGGACGAGGGAGGGGCGGAGCGCGAGACCCTGGCGTTTCTCGCCGCCTGGGTTCCTGCGGGTAAGTCGCCCCTCTGCGGCAACAGCATCTGCCAGGACCGGCGCTTTCTCGCCCGGTCCATGCCCCAGCTGGAGGCCTGGTTCCATTACCGCAATCTGGACGTCAGCAGCCTCAAGATCCTAGCGCAACGTTGGGCGCCGGCCGTGGCGGATGCCTTCAAGAAGCAGTCGGCCCACCGCGCCCTGGATGACATTCGCGAATCCATCGCCGAACTCCGGCACTATCGCGAGCACCTGCTGCGCCTCTGACGGGCCAGGGCCCAGGCGACGTGCTCGCGGACCAGCTCGCTGGCATGGTCGCTGCGAGCCGCCAGGGCCGCGATCGCGGCGGGGGAGGACGGGGCATTGCCCAGGGCGACGGCGAGATTGCGCAGCCAGCGGGGATGCCCGATGCGGCGGATGGCGCTGCCCGCGGTGCGGTGCAGGAACTCGGGCTCGTCCCAGGCAAAGAGGGCGATGAGGGTGGCGGCTTCCAGGCCCTGGCGGGGGCGGAAATCCCCTTCCAGGGTGAGTTGGGCGAAGCGGTTCCAGGGGCAGACCAACTGGCAGTCATCGCAGCCGTAAATCCGGTTGCCCATCAAGGGCCGCAGGGGTGCGGGGATGGGGCCCTTCAGTTCGATGGTGAGATAAGAGATGCAGCGGCGCGCGTCGAGCTGGTAGGGCGCCAGAATGGCGCCGGTCGGGCAGGCGTCCAGGCAGGCGTGGCAACGCCCGCAGTGATGGGTCGCCGGTGGGTCTAGGGGGAGCGGGAAATCGACGAAGAGTTCGCCGAGAAAAAACCAGGAGCCGGCCTGGCGGTTGACTAGGTTGGTGTGTTTGCCGATCCAGCCCAGGCCGGCGTTTTGGGCCAGGGCCTTCTCCAGCACCGGGGCGGAATCGACGAAGGCGCGGTGTCCAAAGGGGCCGATTTCGGCGGTGATGCGCTCGGCCAGGCGTTGGAGGCGGGTGCGCATCAGCTTGTGATAGTCCCTGCCGAGGGCGTAGCGGGAGATGAAGGCGGTGGCCGGTTCCTCTAGGCGCTCCTGAAGGTGGTCCTGGGTCTCGGGGAGATAGTCCATCCGCACGGACATGACACGCAGGGTTCCCGGCACCAGTTCCGCGGGCCGGGCGCGCTTGGCGCCGTGGCGGACCAGGTAATCCATCTCGCCCATGCGGCCTTGTTCGAGCCAGGCCAACAGCCGGGCCTCGTCCTCCGCCAGGTCGATGCCGGTAATGCCGACCTGCTGGAATCCCAATTCCCGGCCCCATTTCTTGATGCGCTCGGCAAGTAGGGCCAGATCCATGTCGCTCATGGATCCTGGGTCCGCTGGCGAGGCGGGGTGGTAATCGTCCTCGGCTTCCCTACCATGGCGGCGGAGGGCATCGGTTTCTTTACCTGAGAGAGGGGGCTTCATGGATATCGTGTTCCTGCGCGGGCTGCGCATCGAGACTACCATCGGTATCTACGATTGGGAAAAGCAGATCAAACAGCCCGTGGTGCTGGATCTGGAGATGGGCGCGGATGTGGCCAGGGGGGCGGCCACGGATCGCATCGAGGACGCCCTGGACTACAAGCGGGTATCCAAGCGGCTCAAGGAATTCGTGGCCGGGAGCCGCTTCGAGCTGGTGGAGACCCTGGCGGAGCGCTGCGCGGCGCTGCTGCGCGAGGAGTTTGGCATTCCCTGGCTGCGGCTCAGTGTCAATAAGATCGGCGCCGTCAGCGGCGCGACGGACGTGGGCGTCATCATCGAACGCGGGGAGCGGTCTGGCGGTGCCTAGGGTCTGGCTCAGTCTGGGGAGCAATCTGGACCGGGAGTCATCCTTGCGCAACGCTATTAGTGCCCTGCGCCAGCTTTATGGCGACTTGGTCATCTCCCCGGTTTATGAAAGCAGGGCGGTGGGTTTCGCGGGTGAGCCCTTTCTGAATCTGGTGGTGGGTTGCCAGACGGCACAGTCCGTGGCGGACCTGCGGGCCTGCCTGCGCGCCATCGAGGATGCGGCGGGACGAGTCCGGGGCCCCGATAAGTTTACGCCCCGGACCCTGGATATCGATCTGCTGACCTACGGCGATGCCTTAGGCATCATCGATGGCTATGAGTTGCCACGCGACGAGATCCTGCGTTATGCCTTCGTCCTCAAACCCCTGGCTGATGTGGCCGGGGAGGAGTCCCATCCAGCAACCAGACGCACCTATCGCGAACTCTGGCGGGACTTTAGGGGGGAGGCCGTCGACCTGGAGCCTCTGGTCATGGATCTGAACGGGGAGTTGTCGAACCTGGCCTCCCGCCCCCGGATCACTTGAAGAGATCCTGGGCGCGCTGCAGCAGGTCGGTGGCACGCGACTGGCCTTGGCCGGTCGCGGATAAGGCGACGGGATCGAAGAGTTCGCAGAAGTTGGCCTTTTCCTTGTCGGCCACTAACTCGGTCATGGGCTCCAGGCAGGCGTTGGGCCGCCCCGGGGCGAAGTGGCGGCAATTGCGGCAGACCCGGGTGGGCTTGCCACAACCGAGACAGAGGGCCTCGCGGCCATAGTCGTAGGGGGCCAGATCGCGGCCGCAGTGCCAGCAATGGCCGATGATGTCGTTAGCCATGCCTTGGGCTCCAGGTTTAGTGGGTGCTCATGCGCAGGTAATGTTGGGCTGCCTCCAGCAGCTTGTTCCGCCCGAAGACGATCTTCCACCGGCTGCCGCCAACCTGGCGCCAGAGCCAGGCGGCGCGGATGCCGGCCAGCAAGCAGGGCCCGGATGCGGTTCTGGTTGTCCGGGTTTTGCAGATAGTTAGGCTCCCCCTTCACCATGATGCGGGGCTGGAGCTGGCTGACGGTCTGACTGTAGATATCGGCCAGGTGGGCCAGGAGGTTGGGGTGCAGCATGGGGAAATGCACCAGCTTGGCACGGGCCCCCTCGATACCTTGGGCAATCTGCTGGATCATGGCCGGGCGACCATTGAGCACGGACTCCAGCTTGAGGAGGGCGAGCAGGTAGCGGGTGAATTCCAGATCCTTGGCTGTCTTACCGCTGAGTTGGTTGGCCAGTTCCCGGATGCCAGGGGTGAGGGCGCCAGGCGGGCCGAAGATCTCGGCGGTGGAGTCGGCGTCGGTTTGGAAGAGACTGTGGATACAGGGCTCCATGAGGTCCGTGTCCACCGTACCCTTGGTGGCGATGCGGCGGACACAGAGGCTGGCCTGATAGATGGCCCCCAAGGCGATGAGGCGGTCTTGAACGGTGTAGATCATGGGCTTGGCGAGTTGTGAGCTATCAGATGGCCATCGTGGCGGTGAAATCCCGACGGGGGCAAGAGCCCTCGGCCAGCGGTCAGGGTTCCGTGGCCTCAATAATGCCACCCCCAAGGCATTCCTCGCCTAAATAAATGACCGCCGATTGGCCGGGGGTGACGGCCCTTTGGGGCTGGGAAAAGCTGAGTCTGGCGCGATCCCCGCTGAGTTCCTCGCACCGGCAGGCTTGCAGGGGCTGGCGGTGCCGCAGGCGGGCCTGGCAGGCGAAGGGTGGCTCCCGGGGCGGCTGACCGCTGATCCAGTGCATTCGGCGGGCGGTGAGGTGGCGGCTGAGCAGCAGGGGGTGGTCGTGGCCCTGAACCACGATCAGGGTGTTGCGGGTCGCATCCTTGGCGGCCACGAACCAGGGCGCCTCCAGACCAGCCGCCTGGCCACCGATGCCGAGCCCCTGACGCTGGCCGAGGGTGAAATAGGCCAGCCCCGGGTGCTCGCCGAGGCGCCGGCCCTCCGGTGTCTCGATGGGACCCGGGTTAGGCGGGACATAGCGGGCGAGGAAGTCGCTGAAGCGGCGTTCGCCGATGAAACAGATGCCGGTGCTGTCCTTTTTGGTCGCCGTCACCAGGCCGGCTCGCCGCGCCAGGGCCCTGACCTCTTGCTTATTCAGTTCCCCGAGGGGGAAGAGGGCGTGGGCGAGTTGCTCCTGGTCCAGCAGGTGGAGGAAATAGGTTTGGTCCTTACCCTCATCCCGGCTCAGGCAAAGGTGGTAGCCCCGGGCGTCTTCGATCAGGCGGGCATAGTGGCCGGTGGCGATCCGCTGCAGGCCGAGGGTCAGGGCATGATCCAGGAAGGCGCGGAATTTGATTTCGCGGTTGCAAAGGATGTCCGGATTGGGGGTTCGGTTGGCCTGGTACTCCGCCAGAAAAGCGGAAAAGACGCGATCCCAATATTCAGTGGCGAAGTTGACGGTACCCAGGGGGATGCCGAGCCGCGCCGCGACCGCCATCGCATCCCTTAGATCCGCCGCCGCCGCGCAATAGCCGGCATCGTCGTCCTCCTCCCAGTTCTTCATGAAGAGCCCTTCCACCCGATACCCCTGTTCAAGCAGGAGCAAGGCCGCCACCGAGGAATCCACGCCGCCTGAGAGACCGACCATGACGGGGCACCGGGCAGGGTGGAGGGATATTGGGGTAGGGAACTGCATCGATTTATATAATTGATTAATAATATATTTCTAGGATGGGCGCAGGGGGCGAATGATTTCCGGCCCTGGGGGGCCTATTATTTGCGTAGCTGTACGCAAGCCCCGGATCGGGTGCTAGACTAACTTTATTTGTGCAACCCCAAAGAGACAGACGACATGGCCTACGACAAAATTCAGGTTCCCGCCAGTGGTGAAAAGATTCAGGTTGGTGACAATTATGCCCTCCTGGTCCCCAACAAGCCCATCATCCCCTACATTGAGGGCGACGGCACGGGCGTCGATATCTCCCCCGTCATGATGAAGGTGGTGGATGCCGCGGTGGCCAAGGCCTATGACGGTAGCCGCCAGATTCAGTGGATGGAGATCTATGCCGGCGAGAAATCCACCAAGATCTATGGCGATGATGTCTGGTTGCCGGCGGAGACTATGGACGCGATCCGTGACTACGTCGTCTCCATCAAGGGCCCCCTGACCACGCCCGTGGGCGGTGGTATCCGCTCCCTCAACGTGGCCCTGCGCCAACAACTGGACCTTTACGTCTGTCTCCGTCCCGTGCGCTACTTCCAGGGCACGCCCAGCCCGGTCAAGGAGCCGGAAAACACCGACATGGTGATCTTCCGCGAAAATTCCGAAGATATCTATGCGGGTATCGAGTGGCAGGCGGGGTCGGCCGAGGCCCGAAAGGTGATCGATTTCCTTCAGACGGAGATGGGGGTGACCAAGATCCGTTTCCCGGAGACCTCTGGCATCGGTATCAAGCCCGTCTCCGCCGATGGCACCAAGCGTCTGGTGCGCAAGGCTATCCAATACGCCATCGACAATGATCGCGCCTCCGTGACCCTGGTGCACAAGGGCAACATCATGAAGTTTACGGAAGGCGCCTTCAAGACCTGGGGCTACGAACTGGCCATGGAGGAATTCGGCGCCGAGGAGATCGATGGGGGTCCCTGGTGCGCCATGACGAACCCCAACACCGGCCGCGAGATCATCATCAAGGATGTCATCGCCGACGCCTTTCTGCAGCAGATCCTGCTGCGCCCCAAGGAATACGACGTCATTGCCACGCTCAATCTCAACGGCGACTACATCTCCGACGCCCTGGCGGCGCAGGTCGGTGGCATTGGGCTGGCGCCGGGGGCTAATTTGTCCGATTCCGTGGCCATGTTCGAGGCGACCCATGGCACCGCGCCTAAGTATGCTGGCAAGGACCAGGTCAACCCGAGTTCCATTATCCTCTCCGCCGAGATGATGCTGCGCCACCTGGGCTGGACCGAGGCGGCGGATCTCATCATCAAGGGGGTGGAGGGGGCCATCCTCGCCAAGACCGTGACCTATGATCTGGAGCGCCTGATGGCGGGTGCCACCAAGCTAAGCTGCTCGGCCTTTGGGGACGCGGTGATCGCCAATATGTGATGAGGCTGGGGGCCTCGGCCTGGCCCCGGGGCGGCCACCCCGCTTCCGGGGACGAAGATCGGCTCTGCCCTGGGCTGGAGGGCGGGATTTCCCAATCGCTCATGCTGATTCATCGGCGGGCGAAAAAACTCGCACGACCAAGGTACGGTAGCCCGGGTTAATGCTGTTTGGCTAATGTAATCCATTCGGGAAAACCCCCGGCTCTTGCCGGGGGGGAAGTATCAGTTTGCCCTTAAGGAAACTCTGAATTAGTACCTTTATCGCCCGATTTCGAGCGTGTCGCCGGCATTGCGGTCGAAAAGGATTGTTTTGGTCCGGGATGTCGACCGCTCGGCGGCGGGAAAGTCCGAGGGGCTGCTAGAAGGCGCTGCCTCCGACGTCTTGCTCGTCACCCGCGTTCAGGCTATCGTCCGCCCGACCCCGTCGTGGGCCGGTTGCATTGCCTATCTGCTCAGACCCCATTGCCCATGCGGGCACTGATGATACCGAAGGTTTGGCCGGCCTTCTGTGCCCCCTCGCCCGAGTCGCTGACAATCTCGACGATACATTCGTTGATGGTCCGCGCCGGTGGGTAGCCTTGCGTTTCCTTCATTTTGTCGCCCATAATCTGCCCTCAATATGAACCAACGAGCGCGGTTACCATGGATGGAACAGGGCCTCGTCTGTCAGTAAACCCGCTAGCCAAGGCCGCCACCCATGCCTTGGTCCCATCATCCTGGCCTCTACACCGAATTGCATGGCCCTGCCACCATCACGCCGTGATGACTTTCCGCCAGGGCCCCGCCGAGCAAGCCGTTAATCATTTACGCAGGTTGCTAAGCACCTCTTCCAGCATTTTCTTCGCATCGCCGAATAGCATCCTGTTGTTTTCCTTATAGAAGAGCGGATTGTCCACACCGGCATAACCCGATGCCATGGAGCGTTTCATGACGATGGAGGTCTTGGCCTTCCATACCTCCAATACCGGCATCCCGGCGATCGGGCTGTTGGGGTCCTCCTGAGCGGAGGGATTGACGATGTCGTTGGCACCGATCACGATCGAGACATCCGTCCGCGGGAAGTCCTGGTTGAGCTCATCCATCTCCATGACGATGTCATAAGGCACCTTGGCCTCGGCCAATAACACGTTCATGTGACCGGGCATGCGGCCCGCCACCGGATGGATGCCAAATCGGACGTTCACCCCCTTCTCGCGCAGGAGCTTGGTGATCTCGTAGACGGTATGCTGGGCCTGGGCGACCGCCATCCCGTAACCGGGGACGATGATGATATTGCGGGCGGTACGCAGTAGCTCGGCGGTCTCCTCGGCTGTGATGGGATTCACCTCGCCCTGGGGTGCTGTACCCGCCGCTGGCGTCGCACTGCCGCCGGTGCCGAAGCCGCCGGCGATCACCGCGATGAAGTTGCGGTTCATTGCCCGGCACATGATATAGCTCAGGATGGCACCGGAGGACCCCACCAACGCGCCGACGACGATCAACAGGTCATTGGAGAGCATAAAGCCGGTGGCCGCCGCCGCCCATCCCGAATAGCTGTTGAGCATGGACACCACCACGGGCATGTCGGCACCGCCAATGGCCATCACCATGTGGACGCCGAACAACAGGGCGAGCACCGACATGATGGCCAGCGGGGCCAGCCCCGCCTGGGCGTTTTCAGCGTCCAGGAACATCTTGCCGGCGATCAGGACAGCGACCAGCAGACCCAGGTTGAGCCAATGACGGGCCGGCAGCAGCATTGGCTTGCCCCCGATCTTGCCCGAGAGCTTGCCGAAGGCGATCACCGAACCGGAGAAGGTGATGGCGCCGATCATGATGCCGAGAAAGATTTCGACCTCATGGATGGTCTTTTCCGCGCCGGTGAAATGGGCGGAGGCGGAGGGGTCGATGTAGTTGGCAAATCCCACCAGGCAGGCCGCCAGGCCCACCAGGCTGTGCATGAGGGCGACCAACTCGGGCATTTGGGTCATCTTGACCCGGATGGCGGCGTACACCCCCACCGCACCGCCGATGGCCATACCGCTCAGGATGATGGCGAAATTGGAGCCCCCGGTAACGCGTGGACCGGCCAGGGTGGCAAGGACCGCGATGGCCATGCCGATCATACCGAACAGGTTGCCCCGCCGGGAGGTCTCCGGGTTGCTCAATCCACCCAGGCTGAGGATGAACAGGATGGTGGCGCCGATGTAGGCGGTGGTCATCAAACCTTCGTTCATGGGTCGGTGCTCCCTTATTTCCTGAACATGCGCAACATGCGCTGAGTGACCCAGAAGCCGCCGAACATGTTGACGGCGGTCAGCACGATGGCCAACCCCGCCAGGACGGTGATGAACGCCCCGGGAGAGGCAATCTGGATCAGGGCACCGATCGCAATGATGCTGGAGATAGCGTTGGTCACGCTCATTAGGGGGGTGTGCAGCGCCGGGGTGACGTTCCAGACCACCATGTAGCCGATGAAGCAGGCCAGCACGAAGACGGTGAAGTGGCCCAGGAAGGCCGGCGGCGCGGTGGCGCCGAGCAAGACGAAGATGACGGCGAGCAGCGCGCCGACGATCAGGGTGGACTTGGCGGAGGCGGGGCCACCGGGCCCATGGCTGCCCGCCTTGGGGGCCGGGACGGTCGGCGGGGCGGCGGTCGCCATTTGCCGTTGCGGCGGCGGGGCGGCGGAGAGCTTGGGCGGCGGGGGCGGCCAGGTGATCTCGCCGTCCTTGATCACGGTGGTACCGCGGATCACCTCGTCGTCCATGTTGACGTCGATCATCCCGTCCTTGGCGGGGCAGAGTTCCTCCAACAGGCGCACCAGGTTGGTGGAGTAGAGCTGGCTCGATTGGCGGGCCAGGCGGCTGGGCAGGTCGGCATAGCCGATGATGGTCACCCCGTGGCGCACCACCACCTGATGGGGCACGGTCAGCTCGCAGTTGCCCCCCTGCTCGGCCGCCAGGTCGACGATCACCGAGCCGGGCTTCATGCTCTCCACCATCCCGGCGCTGATGAGCTTGGGGGCGGGCTTGCCGGGGATCAGGGCGGTGGTGATTATGATGTCGACCTCCATGGCCTGGCGGGCGGTCATCTCCTTCTGGGCCTTCTGGTAGCCCTCGCTCATGACCTTGGCGTAACCGCCCACGCCAGCGCCGTCTTCCTGATAGTGGACGGTGACGAATTCGGCGCCCAGGCTTCTGACCTGGTCGGCCACCTCGGGCCGGGTGTCGAAGGCCCGCACGATGGCCCCCAAGGCGCTGGCCGCACCGATGGCGGCCAGGCCCGCCACGCCGGCGCCGATTACGAACACCTTGGCCGGCGGCACCTTGCCCGCGGCGGTCACCTGACCAGTGAAAAAGCGGCCGAAGTGGTGAGCCGCCTCGATCACCGCCCGGTAACCAGCAATGTTGGCCATCGAGGAGAGGGCATCGAGCTTCTGGGCGCGGGAGATGCGGGGCACCGAGTCCATCGCCAGGACGGTCCCCTGGGTGGCGGCCAGCGTCTGCATCAACTCCGGGTTCTGTGCGGGCCATATAAAGGAGACCAGCGTCTTGCCGGCGCTTAGCAGTTCGGCTTCGTGGCATCCCAGGATCGGGTGTTGCATGGGAGCGCGCACCTTGAGCAGGATGTCCGCCACCTCCCATACCTCCCGCGGGCCAGGGACCACTTCGGCCCCGGCCTCCCGGTAGACGTCGTCGCCGATATTAGCCTCCATGCCGGCGTTGCTCTCCACCACCACCGAAAATCCGAGCTTGATCAACTGCGCCACCGACTCCGGGGTAGCGGCTACCCGTCGTTCCCCCGGATAGACCTCTCTGGGGATGCCGATCTCCATTCTGTTAACTCCTGGCTGAGGATGTGCCGAAATGATGCGTTATCGTCTTGTTGGAATCAGGCTAACGTGCGATGAAAGGTCGCCCTGGGAGAGGCGGCCGGCGCGGTCGGGGCTCATGACCAACTGCGGGGCCGCAACCCGGCTGCCAAACCTCAGGGCTATCGACGTGTCTAGCCTACGTAACGACACGCGCTTGCTGCCGTGCGCGTATCCATGTTGCGACCCCGGTTGATGTGATCCTCGATCTCGGCGGCGGAGCCGACGATGCGCCCGAAGAGGAACACGGTGAAGGCGGCCGATTCCAGCATGGAGTCGCTGACTTGACCCGCCATGAAGGGCTCCCATAGCTTTCTCAGCAGGATGACGGCAATCACCGCGTCCACGTTAACGCAGTACACATTGCTGCTCACCCCCACCCTGCACAGGGCCTCGACGAGTTCGTGGTAGAACTCGAGAAAGATATTATAGGCCCCCCGTTTCTTGATGAGGTCGCGTACATAGACCTCCCGGGGGTCGAAGTTGACGTCCTTGCCAGCGAACACCGGATGGTTGACACAGGGGATCTTGGCGTAGGAGAGATTGCCTTCGGCCTTCGCCTCGGTCTTGTAAGCCCGATAGTCCCGGGCGTATTTCGCGGCCATACCGGCCAAGTCCAACCCGTGGTCGACACTGCCGGGGTTTTTCAGACCCACGTTGCGGAACTGGTCGATGAGGAAGGCCATGGCCTCAAAGCCATTACCACCATGCGCATAGCCGGTGTGGGTGAGGAATCCCACGTAAGCCTTGTTGATCTGTACCCGACCCGGTACCTCGGGGCCGTCGGCGCTCACCGCCCCCTTGGGTCCCTGAGCGGAAATGGTACCGGGGCCGTTGGTGGCGACCAGGCCGATGAGGATTGAGAAGGTAAATAGGGCGCCCTCGTCCGGTCGATTGCCGATCAGGCCCAGGTGGGCGATCTCAGCGAAGCTCCATTGGTCCATGAGCTCCCGGTTGTCCACGCCACAGAAGCTGGTCGCTTGCTGCCTCTCGCCGGACACCGCCGAGCCGACCAGGCAGCTAAAGATCCGCAGGTGCCAGGGTAGGTCGAGCAGGGTCGTGACCGCCAGCCGTTTGCTCATCAGGGGAATCCAAGCCAGGTGGCAGGCAATCGCCGCCAGTACTACCTGCCCGCGGACGGATTTACCGGTGCGCTCGGCCAGGGCCTCGAGAAAGCCGACGAAGACCGACTTGGCCGAACGGGCCCGCACGGCGGCCAACATGCCGCTGCCCCGCTCGGAGGGCTCCTCGGAGAGCAGGATGCTCGAGATATCGCTGTTTTCGAGGGCCTGTTCCAGTTGCGCCCCGAAGTCGAAGGAAACGTCTTCGGGGTCGAACTGGTGCGTCTTGCGAAACAGATCCAGCAGGGTCTGAGCCGCCTGGCGGGAGAGGGCGACGTTCTGGGGACCCAAGATGGAGGCAGCGGCCGCCAGGACGGTATTCGGGCTGTTGCCCGCGGCCCGGCCCGCGTCGGCGGCTGCCAGCATGGGCGTGCCGTGCTGGTTGATATAGGCGTTGAGGGCCACATTGGCCAGCGCGCAACCGGTCGCGTCCGGGTATTCCCGCAGCAGCGCTAGCATCAGGTTGCTCTCGAAGGACTTGGTCGCCATCTCCAGCACGCTCACGCCGTGCAGCCGGCTGACCTGGGTCTGCGGGTCCATTTGGGAGGCGCCCGAGGCGTCCTTCATGGTCTGGCGGGGGAACACCGCACCGACCTGTTCGGCCAGGCGGGCGATCTGCCGGTTGTAGGGTGCAATGGCTTCCACCACTGGCAGGTCCAGCTTCTCGGGCAGATCGAACTTGTCGTCGCTGGCGAACCAGCACTTGAGGGACAGGTCGCCCCTGGGCGCGAAGTCGGGCTCGATCCCATGCAGGCGCATGACGGCCGTCATGGCCTCCGGAATGTAGCCAATATTGGTGACCACGGCCCCCTTTTCGGTGTAGACGGGATGCTCGGGCGTAAAGACGTGGGATACGCCCAGCTTCTCCATGAACCAGCGTTCCTTTTCGGCCGCATTGTCGCCGCTGCCGGCGATGGCGCCAGCGTGACCGCAGGCGCGGGTCAGCTTGTCCTTCCAGCGGCCGACGATGCAGGCGATGACCGGTTTGCTGAATTCCAGGTTCTGTTCGTAGTAACCGCCGGGCTCGATGTACATCACGGCGGCCTTACTGCGCGGGTCGTGGTGGAAGGCGTTGACGAACTCCCGGGCGGCGAAGTGGATGTAGACATCCTTTCCCGATGACAGCGAGACGGTGGTGCCCCAGCCGGCGCTCAGCAAATAGGTAGCGATGGTGGTGGTGAAGTTACCGGAGTTGGAATAGAGGGCGACGGAACCGGGGACTAAAGACTCCTCGGGGGCATCGCCGCCAAGGGCGCCGCCAATGCGCACGTGGTGATGGGCGTCCGCGATCCCCAGGCAGTTAGCACCGAACACGTCGACGCCCTGCTGCTGGCAGTATTGGCGGATGACCCGCGAGTCCGCCAGCGGCACCTTTTCGGTGAGGATCACAATCTTATTGATATCCGGATTCACCCGGACCGCCTCGATCACGGCGTCCTTGACCCCAGCCGGGGGCATGTAGACCACGGCGACATTGAAGTGGTGTCCGGCCTGCAGGGCCTCGGCCACGTTGTTGTAGACGGGGATGTCGCCGATCTGGGTCTTCAGCGTAGCCCCGCTGCGCCCGGGCATGGTGCCGCAGACGATGTTGCCTCCCGGAGTAGACGTGGCTGACCGGCGTCACCTTCTGGCTCTCACTGCCCAGGATGTTGATGACACAGACCCGATCCTCGGCGACGGCGATCTGCTCCAGCGAATCGATACCGACGTAAAATTGCTTGAACGCCGCGACCCCGTGGGGGTGCACTTGGTATCGAGCGGCATCGTCTGTTTTATTCATGTCGTTGTTCTCCTCGTCTCTAACGGATACCCATGGAGCGGGCGATGGCCGCCTTGCCGCCCCCGTGATCCATCCAGTCGTCGATGGACTTGGCGTAGTCGACCACGGAACTCATGGAAGAGTCATAGCCGAACATACGGAAGGGGACCTTGAGGGCGTCCAGGGTATCCTTGAGCGTGCTCATACCACGAACCAGGTTGGGGCCCCCGCGGCCCACCACCACGAACAGGGGTTTGGGCCCGTGGGTATTGAAATAGTCGTGCAACGCATCGGCCATGCCGCGGAAGGTCTCGAAGATGTCGGTGTTATTCGCCTTGCCGCCGATGATGAACAAGACGTTGCTCTGGGAGAGCCAGTAGCGGTAGACGATGCGGCTGATGTCGAACATCTTTTGATACGGCGGGTTTCCGCCGAAGTCCGAGGAGATAGTGGCAGCGTCTCCCAACATCTCGGTAACCAGGGCATTGGCCCCACCGCCGAAGGTCATGGCAGTGATGGTGCCTAGATCGTTGATGATAAACACGTCGGACTGTCCCTGGTAGGTGCGCAACTGGTTAACCTCGCTCTCGAAGTCCGACAGCTCGGTGCTGAACAGCCCGGCCGGGAGGCTTAAGCGCTTCCAGGCCGGGTCGTCACCGTCCAGCGCGCATTTGAAATCGCAGGCCATGGGAACGAGCCGCCCCTTGTCGTCCGGCATCATGCGCACGGGGTTCAGCTCCAGGGTCGACATGCCGTAGTCGTTGAACAGGTCCCAGAGCTTGGGAATGTTCTGTACCAAGGGGCTGATGATCTCGTTGGGAGCCTTCAACCCGTTGAGGATATTGGAAACCACGAAGCCTTTGAGGCCGGTGAGGGGATCAAACGGGACACTCGCGATCAGGTTGGCAGGTAATTCCTCGATATCCATGCCACCGTGATAGGTGAGGGTGAGGGTCGGTGCCCGAAAGCGGGTATCGTCGGTAATCGAGATGTAGACCTCGTGCTTGGCGGGGACCGCGCCCTCGAAGGTGACGCCTTCCGACTTGGCGGAGGTGTGGCCGTGTTGATGACGGACGAAATACAGCCTCTCGCGCTCGGCCAAGGCGGTGGCGAGATCCTTGGCCTGGCCGATCAGTCCCGCCTTGCCCTTCTTGCCCACGCCACCCTTGAATATCGGCTTGATCAGTATCCGGCCCCAGCGTTTGAGCAACCCGCGGATCTCCTCGTCCGTGGCCTGGGGACCCAATATCTCGGCCGTTGGAAAATCCACGAGTTTCAGGAGCTTCGCTCCCCACATCATGCCAGTGATTTGCATCGTCTGCTCCTCGTTTCCTTATTGTCATGGTGCCATGGATCGCCCCGGGGCGCGCCAAGGGCCGGGGGAACGCAGGTTGTTCGGGAGTAATACGGTCATACCACCCCATGACTCGTCACCATGCATCATGGGCTGGCGAGAATCGAAAGACCGGGAAACCGGAGAAATCCAGCGCCGTCGCCGTATTTATCCGGATCGCCGCGGAAGGGGTATTACCATGCCAATCGCAAAGTTGCCACAATTGCATTATGAACCACAATTAAAGGGTCGCAAAGGATAATTAAGCGGCTCGCCGAAATGAAATTATTTAACTTATTATTACTAAATGGTATACTTATAGATTTCAAGTCATTATAATTTGGAGATTTTTTGTTGGCAGCGAATTCAGTTCCTTGGCATGTTCCACAAGATTTTTTTGAATGCCAACGAGTCTTAATTAAGGCAAATTGCTGGATGGCGTTACCGCCCTTAATATTCTGCTGGAAAAGGGAATGAGACTAGCGTAACTTTTTAGAGGCGGAAATAGCGAGGCTCCCCTTCGGGCTAGCCAATTCCATAAGAATGCCCCCTTGCTGATCGCGGAGCGGGGGAATAGCACAACCTCCCCGGGCGGTTGCGCTCTCGGTTCATTACGCGTCCACATCGGTAAATTAGGTAAGGGGGGTCTATGGAAATCATCACCACGGATATCGCGATCATCGGGGCCGGCGGCGCCGGCCTGCGCGCCGCTATCGCTGCGGCCGAGAGCGATCCGGGACTGAAGATTGCACTGATTTCGAAAGTCTATCCGATGCGCAGCCACACCGTGGCCGCCGAGGGCGGTGCCGCTGGGGTCATTGGCAAAGGCGACAGCCTAGAGCATCATTTTCATGACACGGTGGCGGGCGGAGACTGGCTGTGCGATCAGGACGCCGTTGACCTGTTCGTCAAGCAGGCCCCCTTGGAGCTGACCCAGCTCGAGCACTGGGGCTGCCCCTGGAGCCGCACCCCGGACGGTCATGTCAATGTCCGCCCCTTCGGCGGGATGCAGATCGAACGGACCTGGTTCGCCGCGGACAAGAGCGGATTCCACATCCTGCACACCCTGTTCCAGACCTCGCTCCAGTTTCCCTCCATCCAGCGCTTCGACGAATACTACTGCACGGACCTGCTGGTGGAGGATGGCCGTTGCGTGGGCGTCACCGCCATCGAAATGCGGACCGGCTTGATGCGCCTGTTCCGGGCCAAGGCGGTGATTATTGCCACCGGCGGGGCCGGCTGGATGTTCCCCTTCACGACCAACGGGGCCATCAAGACCGCCGATGGCATGGCGATGGCCTACCGGGCGGGTATCCCTCTGAAGGACATGGAGTTCGTCCAGTATCACCCGACAGGTTTGCCCGGCACCGGCATACTGCTCACCGAGGCGTGCCGCGGCGAGGGCGGTATCCTGGTGAATAAAGACGGCTACCGCTATCTGCAGGACTACGATCTGGGCCCCCCCGATCCCTGGCCCCGCCTGAAGGCCATGGAACTAGGGCCGCGGGATCGCCTGAGTCAGGCCTTCTGGCATGAGCAGCAGAAGGGGCGTACCGTCAGCACCCGCTGGGGCGAGGTGGTGCACCTGGATCTGCGCCACTTGGGCGAGAAGAAGATCAACGAGCGCCTGCCGATGATCCGCGATCTGGCCACCAGTTATGTAGGGGCGGACCCGGTGCATGAACTGGTGCCGGTACGTCCGGTGGTCCACTACATGATGGGTGGCATTCACACGGATATCGATGCCGCCACGCCCCTGCCGGGGCTATACGCGGCGGGGGAGTGCGCCTGCGTCAGCATCAACGGGGCCAACCGACTGGGATCGAACTCGCTTACCGAGCTGCTGGTATTCGGCGGGCGGGCGGGCCGCCACGCCGCGCAACTCGCGCGCATGGGTGGGGGCCGGGTGAGCGATGCGGCGGTGCTCAGGCGCGGGGAGGAGGCCCGCCAGCGCATAGCCGATCTATTCCTGCGGGAAGATGGCGGGGAGCGTATCGCCGGGTTGCGTAAGGAGATGAACAACACCATGGAGGACGGTGCCGGCATCTACCGCACCGAGGTATCGCTCAAGGCCAGTTGCGATAAGCTCGCGGAGCTTCGCGATCGCTATGCCCGCGTGCACCTGGAGGACAAGAGCAACGTCTTCAACACCCATATGATCTATACGCTGGAGGTGGGATCCATGCTCGAGGCGGCCCATGCCATCGCTCATTCGGCCTTGCAGCGCAAGGAGTCACGGGGCTCGCACCAGCGTCTCGACTACACCGCGCGCGACGATGCGCACTTCCTCAAGCATTCGCTCGCCTACTATAACGGCGGAGCCGATCCGCGCATCGACTACCTGGACGTGGTCATCACCCGCTCGCCGCCCGGCGAGCGGATCTACGGAGGTGGCGTATGAGCTACAAAACGATCGAGTTGGCGATCCTGCGCTATCGCCCGGAGACCGACCAGGCTCCCTGGTTCCAGGACTACCGGATTCCCTGCGAGGAGGATTGGGTGGTGCTGGATGCCATCAATTACATCAAGGACCACCTGGACAGTACCCTAAGTTACCGCTGGTCCTGCCACATGGCGGTGTGCGGCAGTTGCGGCATGATGATCGACGGGGAGCCACGGCTGTCCTGCAAGACTTTTCTGCGCGATCTGCCCGAGGGTAAGATCCGCATCGAGCCCCTCGCGAATTTCCCCATCGAGCGGGATCTGGTGGTAGTGCTCGACGACTTCATGGAGAAACTTCAACGGGTCAAGCCTTACATCATTCGTAAGGAAGCGCGTGCCCTTGATCAGGGGGAGCACCTGCAGACGCCGGCTCAGCTAGCGCGTTTCATGCAATATACCCACTGTATCAACTGCTGTTGCTGTTATGCAGCCTGTCCTCAATACGCGCTTATCCCCGAGTTCCTCGGGCCTGCCGCCCTTGCCCTAGCGCACAGATACAATCTGGACTCCCGCGATCAGGGCCGGGAGGATCGCGAAGAAGTGGTGGCCAGCAATATCGGGATCTGGGACTGCGCCTTTGCCGACGCCTGCTCCGTGGTGTGTCCTAAACACGTGGACCCGGCCGGGGCCATCCAGCAGATGAAGATCGGGAGCACCATCGGGTGGTATCTGGACCACCTGGGGCTGGGGAGGAAAAAAACATGATCGAGAAATCCCTTATAAAGCCATTCGTCCGGGAGGTCCCGCGGACCACCTGGTATCTGACCCGCCGGCGCGACCGGGTGCATATGGCTCAAGAGCTCAGCTCCGTCTTCATCGGCGGCTACGCCTTGCTGCTGCTGTGGGGGGTCAAGGCGCTCGCCGCTGGCCCCGAGGCCTATCAGGCCTTTCTAACGAGTCTGGGCAGCCCCTTGTCGCTGGGCCTGCATTGGCTAGTGCTCACCGTCACCCTGTTCCACACCGTTTCCTGGTTCGGCGTGACGCCAAAGGCGATGCCGGTGCAGATCGGCGAGGAGTTCTTGCCCGGGGGCATCATCGTCGGCGGTCATTACGTCATCTGGATCGCGATCTCCCTGTTCATCCTGTTCGTCGCGGGGGTATTCAACGGTGGCTAGATCCAACAAACCCTTGGTCTGGAGTCTGTTCGCCGCCGGCGGCACCGTCGCCGCCTTCGTGCTGCCCGCGCTGGTGCTGATCACGCTGATGGCCGGCTATGGGCACGCCCCCGAGGCCCTGAACTACGAGACCATGCGCGCCTTCGCCGGCGGCTGGCTCGGCAAGCTCGTGGTGTTCGGCGTCATCAGCCTGTGTCTGTGGCATGCCGCCCATCGGCTGCGCACCGCGTTGCACGGCCTGGGGCTCCGGGCGGACCGGGCCGTGGCGGTGGCCGGCTACGGGATCGCGGCGATAGGTACCCTCCTTAGCGTCTATTACTTGCTGCGAATTTGACGGCGGTAAACCGATGGCACCGCCGAGCGACCCGTCGCCGGCAAGGCCGATCATGCGAGCGACCCGTGAGAGAAAACTTGGGAGACAATCAATGACATCGATGAAACTGACTGAAAAGATATTTTCCGAGCACCTGGTTGTACCTGCCCGCAGGCGTTATGGCGATGGTCGTCATTCTGAAAATACTCTCCGTCATGGGCGTCAAGGGTGGCAAGGGTAAGGTCTGCGTGTATACCGGCCCGGGCGTGGCGCACCTGTCCCTGACCGAGCGGGCCCCCATCACCAACATGGGGGCCGAGATGGGTGCCTCGACCTCCATCTTTCCGAGCGACGAGCGCACCGGGAATACCTGGACATTCGTGGCTGGGGCGGCGACTATCGGCACCTTGCGGCGGACGAGGGCGTCGAATATGCCGGACGGATCGATATCGATCTTTCCGGCCTGGAGCCGCTGATCGCCATCTATCCCTCTCCCGGTACCGTGGAGCGGGTGGCGGACCGCGTCGGAGCCAAGATCCCTCAGGTGTGCGTGGGCAGTTGCACCAACAGCTCCTTCGAGAATATCGCCAGCTTCTCCGAGCTGCTCAAGGGCTAGAGGTTAGCGGTGGACACCCTGCTGTATCCCGGTTCCCGGGCGGTGGCCATGCAGCTTACCAATTCGGGCTATCTGGCCTCCCTGTTCGCCTCCGGGGTGCGGGTCATGGAGAACGGCGGGGGGTGAGGTGTACTGCCAATGGCGGACACTTCCGCTTGAGTCAGGTCAGGCCGCGTTGGCCAAATTTTGTACAAACACGGCCGGAGCGACGTAGCCAAGGCGCGAGTGGCGTCGCGGGCGGTTAGAGAAGATTTCGATGTACTCCCGAATCGCCGCTGCGGCCTCGGTCCGTGTAGCGAATCGACGGGGTGCACCCGTTCGTTCTTCAGGCTGCCCCAGAAGCTCTCCCTGGGGGCGCGGTCGTCACCGTTGCCCTGGCGGGACATCGAGGGCCTGAGGCCGAACTGCTTGACCAAGGCTGGGTAGTCGTGGGCGCCGTACTGGCTGCCGCCGTCCGCGTGGTGGATCAGGCCTGCGGGCGGCCGCTGCTGCGGAACCGCCTGGAAGCGCGCACGGGCGGTCAGTTCCTGGGTCATCCGGTCGCCCCTGGCATAGCCCACGATTTCGTCGGTGAACAGGTCCTTGAGCCCGGCCAGATAGAGCCACCCTTGGTCTGTCGGGATGTAGGTGATAGCGGTCACCCAGACCTGATGCGGCGCGGTCGGCGAGAACGGCTGGTCGAGCAGGTTTTCGGCCACCGGTAGGGTATGGTTCGAGTGCGTGGTCGCCTTGAACTTGCGCTGCTGCCGACCGCGCCGGCCCAGTTCCCGGCGCCAGCGGGCGATGCGGTCGCGGCCAGCGACGAAGCCCTCGGACGCCAGTTCCGGCTGGAGCCGGCGCACCCCGTAAGTCCCCCTGCTACCGGTGTGGGCGGCCCGAATCGCTACCTTGAGCCGTTCGTCCTGCTGCGCGCGGGCTGAGGGTATGCCCTTGAGCCAGGTGTAGCATCCGCTGCGTGAGACGGCAAAGACGTGGGCCATCACGTCCACCGGGTAGTGATGTCGCCACGGCCTCATGACCGCGTACCTGGCAGCGACTCCCTGGCAAAGTACGCGGTCGCTTTATTTAGAATGTCGCGCTCCAGGCGGATCCCCGCCAACTCCTGGCGCAGCTGGCTGTTTTCTGCCTCCAGTTCGGGGACGGTCCGGGTGCCGGGCGTACTGGGTGCGCCGCGTTTGGCTGCCGCGATCCCGTTCGCCAGCGTCCCCTTTGGGATCGCCAATCGCTTCGCGGCATCCTCTTGGGACAGCCCTTGCTTCTGGATCAACTTGACGGCCTCGGACCGGAACTCCGGTGAGTAACTTTGCTTTTTCAACAGGGGGTACCTCTGCTCGGTATGTTACCAAGCGGAGGTGTTCGCTGATGTCAGGCTACCTCAGCCATCCTCGCCAAGACCGTGACCTATGATCTGGAGCGCCTGATGGCGGGTGCCACCAAGCTAAGCTGCTCGGCCTTTGGGGACGCGGTGATCGCCAATATGTAGGGGTACCTGGGGTCGTCGACCCGGGGTCTGGGCGGGAACCCTCGGTACCATGCCAGTTAGTCGGGATGAGCTTTCTGCAGGAGCTATGCGATGCGGGTGGCAGGCCCCCGTTAAGCCGATACGGATAACCCCCCCGCGCTCCTCAATACCGGGAGTGCGGGGGGTTGAAATCCTAGTTAAGGCGGTTTACGCGGGCGGCGTGGAGACCCTTGGGACCTTGGGTGATCTCAAACTGGACCTTCTGCCCCTCCTTGAGTGTTCGATAGCCATCCATGTCGATGGCCGAAAAATGAACGAAAACATCATCTTCTTTTTCATCGGCCTTTACGAACCCATATCCCTTGGCATTATTGAACCATTTTACAGTACCGGTCATCATCGCTGCTACTCCTCCAGGAGATGGGTGGGGGTTTTCCCCCTGTTAGTATTTCAGGCCTGGATCCGGCTCCTCCCGGCGCCTTATCCACGGCCCTGGATAGCTCCCTTGGCCGTAGGAAAATAGTGATTTACCACGCGGTCCAGGGTACTGCTGGGGCGCTCCGAACCTTAAGGGCAACCCTCTTATTTTTATCCGGCATCCTGTCCCGCCAGGCGAGCCGATGCCTTGAGTGCGAAGTATAATGACCCCATTGCATGGGTCAAATCCAAAGTGACATTTCCATGGGATTTCGCATTGACATGAGTGGATCGAATGTGAATAAGGAGCGCGAGGAGGGGGTGGCGATCCAGGAATCCAGACCGGAACTCAAGCCGCCGCCCCGTTACAAGGTGCTGCTGCTCAACGACGACTTTACCCCCATGGAGTTCGTCGTCCAAGTGCTGGAGACCTTCTTCCATTTGAATCGGGAAAAAGCTACCCAGATCATGTTGCATGTCCATACCCGCGGCGTTGGCGTCTGCGGAATCTACGCGCGCGACGTCGCCGAGACCAAGGTGGCCCAGGTCATGGACTTTGCGCGACGGCATCAGCACCCCTTGATGTGTACCATGGATGAGGCCTGAAAGACCCCTGAATACCGGATTGGTGACCCTTTATGTTGAGCAAAGACCTTGAATTCACGCTGACCCAAGCCTTCCATCAGGCCCGGGAGCGCAGGCACGAATACATGACGGTGGAGCACCTGCTCCTATCCTTGCTCGATAATCCGAGCGCGGCTAAGGTGTTACGCGCCTGCGGGGCGGACGAGGGGCGGCTGCGATCGGACATCAACCTCTTCATCGAGGAGACCACGCCGCTCGTTCCGACCGGGGAAAAGCGCGAGACCCAGCCGACCATAGGTTTTCAACGGGTCTTGCAACGGGCTGTCTTTCATGTTCAGTCCGCCGGCAAGAAAGAGGTCACGGGGGCCAATGTCCTGGTCGCGCTCTTCGGCGAGCAGGACTCCCAGGCGGTTTTCTTGCTCAACCGTCAGGACATTAGCCGCCTGGATGTGGTGAATTATATTTCCCATGGCATCTCCAAGGTCCCAGGCGAGGGCGGGGACGAGGAGGCCCAGGGCGAACAGGGCGGGGAGCGGCGACAAGAGGCTAAGGAAAGCGCCAGCCCCTTGGAGAGCTTCACGTCCAATCTCAATGAACTGGCGCGTCAAGGCCTGATCGATCCCCTCATTGGTCGCCAGACCGAGATCGAGCGCACCCTGCAGATCCTCTGTCGGCGACGCAAGAATAACCCCTTGCTGGTAGGCGAGGCCGGCGTCGGCAAGACGGCCATTGCCGAGGGTCTGGCGCGGCGCATCGTCGCGGAAGAGGTGCCCGAGGTTTTGGCGGATGCCGTCATCTACGCCCTGGATCTGGGCGCCTTGGTGGCCGGCACCAAGTACCGGGGCGATTTCGAGAAACGGCTCAAGGCCGTCATCGCCCAACTCAAGCGTCAGCCTAAGGCCATTCTTTTCATTGACGAAATTCACACCATCATTGGCGCCGGCTCCGCCTCGGGCGGGGCCATGGATGCCTCTAACCTCATCAAGCCGGTTTTGGCCTCTGGCGACCTGCGTTGTATCGGCTCCACGACTTATCAGGAGTTTCGTGGCATTTTCGAGAAGGACCGGGCCCTGGCTCGGCGCTTTCAGAAGATCGATATCGAGGAACCTAGCGTCGAGGATACAGTGGAAATCCTCAAGGGCCTAAAGAGCCGCTTCGAGGAGCATCACCAGGTCAGCTACACCCAGCCGGCCTTGCGCGCGGCGGCGGAACTCTCGGCCAAGCACATCAATGACCGCCACTTGCCGGACAAGGCCATCGACGTCATCGATGAGGCGGGTGCCCACGTGCAGCTTATGCCCGCGGCCAAGCGCAAGAAGCGCATCGATGTCCTGGATATCGAGCGCATCGTTGCCAAGATCGCCCGCATTCCGCCCAAGCAGGTCTCGTCCTCGGATACCGAATCCCTGCGTAACCTGGATCGGGACCTGAAGCTGGTGGTATTTGGTCAGGAGGCGGCCATCGATACCCTGACCTCAGCCATCCGCATGAGCCGCTCTGGTCTGGGCCAGGAGGAAAAACCCATCGGCTCCTTCCTCTTCGCGGGCCCTACTGGAGTCGGCAAGACGGAGGTGACGCGTCAGCTTGCCCGCATCCTGGGCCTGCAGTTGATCCGCTTCGATATGTCCGAGTACATGGAGCGCCACACGGTCTCGCGCCTCATCGGCGCCCCGCCCGGCTATGTCGGGTATGACCAGGGCGGGCCTGCTGACGGAGGAAATCAACAAGCACCCTCACGCCGTGCTCCTGCTGGACGAGGTCGAGAAGGCCCACCCGGACGTCTTCAATTTGCTGCTGCAGGTCATGGACCACGGCACCCTCACGGACAATAACGGCCGCAAGGCTGATTTTCGTCATGTCGTCCTGGTGATGACCACTAACGCCGGCGCGGCGGAGGCCAGTCGTCCCTCCATCGGCTTCACCGAGCAGGACCATGCCACGGATGGTATGGAGGCTCTTAAGCGCCTCTTCACCCCCGAATTCCGCAATCGGCTGGATGCCGTAATCCAGTTTGGTGCCTTGTCGCCCGCCACTATTGTCAACGTGGTGGACAAGTTCCTCTTTGAACTGGAACAGCAGTTGCTGGAGAAGAAGGTCAGTCTGACCGTGGATAGCGAGGCGCGTGCCTGGCTGGCCAGCCGGGGCTATGACGCGCGCATGGGCGCCCGACCCATGAGCCGCATCATCCGTGAGTACATCAAGAAACCTCTTGCCAACGAACTGCTTTTTGGACAACTCGTCAATGGGGGGGCGGTGCGAGTCAAGGTGGAAGGGGAGGAACTGGGCTTCGAGGTCGCGACCAAAACCACCTAGGGGTTCCCTGAAAGGCGAGGATAGGGCAGTCCGGGGACACCCAACGACTCAGCGTGCGCGGTAGGTTATGCGGCCCTTGGTCAGGTCGTAGGGGGTTAGCTCCACGGTAACCTTATCCCCGGTAAGAATACGTATGTAGTGCTTACGCATCTTTCCCGAAATGTGGGCGGTTACCACGTGGCCATTTTCCAATTCCACGCGGAACATGGTATTAGGCAAGGTGTCGACGACCGTACCCTCCATCGAAATAACGTCTTCTTTAGCCATGGATCTGCATCATATCGCCTTGCGAGCGCCCCTCATTTTTAAAACGGAAATAATAGCATATGGCCTCCCAAATGCGGCCATTTTGTTTAGGTGCTCCGCCGAGCCTGGCAAAATGGAGACGGTTCCGGGAGGAGATGTCTCTGAAAGGTTTGGAACATGGCTGCGTCCTTGTCGATGGGTACCCTAGCTGTCATTTACAAATTAACGCCCGCATCAACGCGGGCTTTTAACATTCAAGAGACCGGTTGGATCAGAATGCCGCACCAGACTGCTTGCCTAGCTTTTTGAGGATAAGGGCTAGGGGGCAGAAGCCGGTGAATGCGGACTGGAGCAAGTTCAGGCCAACGAAGCCGGTCAGCAGGAGCCAGAGCTGATTGCCAGTCATGTAGGCCAGGATGACGGAGATCAGGATGACGATGCCGGCGAAGGCCAGGATGATGCGGTCGATGGTCATGGGGGAAGTCCTCTAAGATGAAATATTAAAAAAGGGGGTTAGGTCAGTGACATATTATCGGACGCTAATATGGTCTTCAAGTTCGATGCGCGGCCAGAGCTCTGTCTTGGCGGCGCCCTTCACCCGGAGAACCCTGCCATGACCGGGCTCGATGACATGATCGCAGGTTTGCGGTTCCCCAGTGCCTACCCCCATCCGGTGGCGGGGGTAGAGCATATCGAGACGCATATCTCCCACGTCTTTCTGGCGGGGGATTATGCCTACAAAATCAAGAAACCGGTCAATTTGGGATTTCTGGATTTCTCCACCCTGGAGCGCAGGCATTTCTTCTGCCAGGAAGAACTGCGGCTCAATGCCCGCTTGGCGCCGCACCTTTACCTGGAGGTGGTGCCGGTGACCGGTAGCCCGGAGGCCCCACGTTTGGGGGGGGTGGGGCAGGCTCTCGAATACGCGGTCAAGATGCGCCGTTTTGATCAGACGGGTCTGCTCAGCACCCGGCCCCTTGAAGGTGATCTGCCGGAACGGGTCGCGGAACGGGTCGCGGCCTTCCATGCCGCTATCCCCACGGTGGGCGAGGATCAAACCTTCGGTACCCCGGAGGCCGTGCTGGGCCCCATGCTGGCCAATTTCGAGGCCATCCGCAGCCGTTCCCCAGATGCAGCTATCCTCAATCGCCTCGTGTTGCTGGAGGCTTGGACCCGTACCCGCTTTGCTGAGTTGGTACCTATTCTCCGCCAGCGCCGTGCCGAAGGCTTCGTGCGTGAATGTCATGGCGATATGCACCGGGGCAACATCGCCCTGGATGAGGGTGAAATCCTCATTTTCGATGGCATCGAGTTCAATCCGGCCCTGCGTTGGATAGATGTCCAGAGTGAACTGGCATTTCTGCTCATGGACCTGGATGATGCCGGTGAACTGGGTCCCGCGCGGCGGTTGCTGAACCGTTATCTGGAACTGACCGGCGATTATGCGGGCCTAGGGGTGCTGAATTTTTATCAGGTTTATCGCGCCTTGGTGCGGGCTAAGGTGCGGGCCATTCGCCTTAGCCAAGCGGATCTCGCGCCCGAGGACGTTGAGCGGGATCGGCGCGCACTGGCGGACTATCTCACCCTGGCCGAAGGCTATACCCAGCCGCGCCATCCCTGCCTCTGTCTCATTCATGGGGTCTCGGGATCGGGCAAGAGCCGGCTGGCCCTGGGGTTGCGGGAACTTCTCCCCCTGATTCATCTGCGCTCCGACATCGAACGCAAGCGCCTCTTTGGGTTGACGGCGCAGGCCCGCACCCACCCCGGTGCCGTCAGCGGTGGTATCTATGCTCCCGACGCCGGGGAGCGGACTTATGGACGTCTGCTGGCATTGGCGGAGACCCTGCTCGCGGCCGGCTACAGTCCCTTGGTGGACGCTACTTTCCTAAGGGGCATCCAGCGCGCGCCCTTCCTGGCGCTGGCGAGGACCAAGGGGCTGGCCTGCCATATGTTGGCCTGCGAGGCGCCCACGGAGGTGCTGCGCGAGCGGGTCCGCCGACGGGCGGAGGAGGGCGCGGACCCGTCCGAGGCGGGTATTGAGGTCCTGGAGGCCCAACTCGCCAGCCGTGAGTCTCTGACCCCCGATGAACTGGCCCTGACCATCCCGGTGGATACAACGCAGGCATCATGCCTGGAGGACGTGATTCAGCGCCTGGCCGTGGCCTGTCACTAGCGGCTGTCATAGGCCGCATCCTGGATGCGGGCCTCCCTGGTGGGGGAGGCCTGACTCACCCCCGCATGGAGTCGAAAAACTCGTTATTGGTCTTGGTGGCCTTGAGCTTGTCGTGGAGGAATTCCATGGCGGCCAGTTCGTCCATGGGATGCAGGATTTTGCGCAGGATCCACATCTTTTGTAGTTCCGCCGGGTCCATCAGCAGTTCCTCGCGGCGGGTGCCGGAGCGGTTGATGTTGATGGCGGGGAAGATGCGCTTTTCGGCAATGCGCCGGTCCATGTGGATCTCCATGTTGCCGGTGCCCTTGAACTCCTCGTAGATGACGTCGTCCATGCGCGACCCGGTGTCCACCAGGGCCGTAGCCAGGATGGTCAGGGAGCCACCTTCCTCGACGTTACGTGCAGCGCCGAAGAAGCGCTTGGGCCGCTGGAGGGCGTTGGCATCGACGCCGCCGGTCAGGACCTTGCCGGAGGAGGGCACCACGGTGTTGTAGGCGCGGGCCAGGCGGGTGATGGAGTCCAGGAGAATGACCACGTCGTGCTTATGTTCGACCAGGCGCTTGGCCTTCTCGATCACCATTTCGGCCACCTGGACGTGGCGGGTGGCGGGCTCGTCGAAGGTGGAGGAGATGACCTCGCCGCGCACGGAGCGCGACATCTCGGTGACCTCCTCCGGGCGCTCGTCGATGAGCAGGACGATAAGGTAGCAGTCCGGATGGTTATGACCGATCGACTGGGCGATGTTCTGCAACATCATGGTCTTGCCGGCCTTCGGCGGCGAGACGATGAGGCCGCGCTGACCTCTGCCGATGGGTGACACAAGGTCTATGGTGCGGGCGGTAATATCCTCGGTGCTGCCATTGCCCAGTTCGAGCTTGAGGCGCTTGTTGGCGAAGAGCGGCGTGAAGTTCTCGAAGAGAATCTTGGTCTTGGTCGCTTCCGGCCGGTCGAAGTTGATGTCGTTGACCTTGAGCAGCGCAAAGTAGCGCTCGCCTTCCTTGGGGGGGCGGATCTTGCCGGTGATGGTATCGCCCGTGCGCAGGTTAAAGCGGCGAATCTGGCTGGGCGAGACATAGATGTCGTCCGGCCCGGCGAGGTAGGAGGAGTCGCCCGCGCGAAGAAAGCCGAAGCCATCCTGGAGAATCTCCAAAACCCCATCGCCGGAGATTTCCTCGCCCTTCTTGGCATGGGCCTTGAGGATGGCAAAGATCAGGTCCTGTTTGCGCGACCGGCCAACGCCCTCGATGAGCATGGTTTGGGCCATGTCCACCAGTTCGTTAACCGGCATCTTTTTCAGTTCAGTCAGATTCATGTTGTTACTTGGAAAGGGGGTGTGGTCGGATGGCTCAAAACCGGCCGCAGGCGTCTGAGGTGCCCGAACGGCGGAGTGGAGGAAGAGGGTGAGTTGGGGGCGGGGGTGCCCGGTCGGGCGCCCCGCGCGGGTCATTCCATTGCCTGATGATGCCCGGGGGTCACAGGTTACTGTCGATAAAGGCCGTGAGCTGAGACTTGGAGACGGCACCGACCTTGGTGGCCTCCACCTCGCCCTGCTTGAAGAGCATCAGGGTCGGGATGCCCCTGATCCCGTAGCGGGGGGGAGTGTCCGGATTCTGATCGATGTTGAGTTTGGCGACGCGCAGCCGGCCCTGGTACTCGTCAGCGATCTCGTCCAGGACGGGCGCGATCATTTTGCAGGGGCCACACCAATCGGCCCAGTAATCGACGAGAACGGGATCGGCGGCTTTGATGACGTCTTGCTCGAAGGATGCATCCGTCACATGGATGATGCGATCGCTCACTTGGGTTGATCTCCCTGTAGAGTTGGGTTCTTGCGGGACGCGGCCTTGGAGGAGGTTGCCGCCGGCAAGCGTGGTACGAGTCACGCGTGGCGGGCGAGCCGAGTGGCGCTGGGAACTGGCCTTGAGTAAGATGCTATTTCAGCCAAGATTCCAGAAATTTGCAAGCCTTTCGAAAGGCAGCCAATCATTCGGGCCCGTGAGCCCCCGGTTTTCATGACCCAAACACACCTCTCCGACATCCGATTCGCGAGCTTTGATCTCGATCCCCGCATCCTCCAGGGCCTGGCGGACGCGGGTTTTGACTACTGCACGCCCATCCAGGCCGAGGCCCTGCCCATCGCCCTGGCCGGCCATGACGTGGCGGGCCAGGCCCAGACGGGTACGGGTAAAACGGCCGCCTTCGTGGTGGCCACCCTGCATCGCCTGCTGACCAAGGTCCCCTCGCCCCAGCGCAAGCCCAACGAGCCGCGGGCCCTGTTCGTGGCGCCGACCCGCGAACTGGCGGTGCAGATCCACAGGGACACCCAACAACTGGCCGCCCATTGCGGCGTCCGCCTGGGTCTGGTCTATGGCGGCACCGGTTATCAACAGCAGCGTGACGAGGTGGCCGCCGGGGTCGATATCCTCATCGGTACCCCGGGCCGGCTCATCGACTACTTCAAACAACGGGTCTTTGACCTGCGGGTGGCCGAGGTGGTGGTGATCGACGAGGCCGATCGCATGTTCGACCTGGGCTTCATCCAAGACATCCGCTACCTGCTGCGGCGCCTGCCACCCCCCAGCGAGCGCCTCGGGATGCTGTTCTCCGCCACCCTGTCCTACCGGGTTACCGAACTGGCCTACGAGCACATGAACGACCCCCGGCCGGTGGCTATCGAGCCCGACCGGGTGACGGCGGACAGGGTCGTGCAGCGTTGTTACATGGTGGGCAACGACGAGAAGGTGCCCCTCATCATTGGCCTGCTGCGGGCCATGGTCGATGCCCGGGTCATTATCTTCGCCAACACCAAGCGCGCCACCGAGGGCATCTGGGGCTTTCTGGAGGGCAACGGTATTCGCGCCGCCATCCTCTCCGGTGACGTGCCTCAGAAGAAGCGCCTGAGCCTGCTCAAGGCCTTCCAGCATGGGGAACTCCCCGTCCTGGTTGCCACGGACGTGGCGGCGCGGGGTCTGCATATCCCCGGCGTGACGCATGTCATCAACTACGACCTGCCCGATGACGCGGAGGACTATGTACACCGCATTGGCCGTACCGCCCGCGCCGGCGCCAAGGGCGACGCCATCAGTTTCGTCTGCGAGACTTACGCCTTTTGCCTGCCAGACATCGAGCGCTTCATTGGCGCCAAGATCCCGGTGGAGCCCGTGACCGCCGCGATGCTGGCGCGGGTCGATCCTCGCAGTCGGGTACGGGTGCCTCGCCATGGAGACGGGCATGAGGATGAGGGGCTGCCGCGCCGCGGCCGTGGTGGCCGGGGGGAGGGTCCTCGCCCCGAGGGCCGGCGTGGGCCCAATGAGCGTCGCCCGCGCCCCGCAGCACCCGCAAGCGAGTCGTCGCCGAGGGCCGCGCCCCTCCTGACGGCAACCGACCCCGTTACCCCAACCGAGTCAACGTCGGGAGAGGCGGTGGCACCCAAGCAGCGCCGGAGACGGCGTGGGCCCAACCGCGCGGCGACGGAGGGTGCCGCGGGCGCGGGTCTGGAGGCCACGTCGCCAGCGGCCGTGGAGTCCTGAATTCCCCGCGCCGTGGATTAGCCGCGCAAGCCGGGCAGCAATTCTCCAAAGCCATGAATGGCCGGAAAAGCCCCGGCCTCGTTAGGCGGGGCCATGGAGTCAGGCGCCAGCACGGCCAGCAGGTGGCGGAAACCGTAATCTCGGGCGGCCCGCAACACCTTGGGGCTGTCATCGACGAAGAGGGTGCGCTCCGGGTCGAAGGGTTCGATGGCCTGGACGAGGGGCCAGAAGCCGGGGGTCTCCTTGGCCAGGCCCAGGTCGTGGGCACTGATGATCCGTTCCAGATGGCCCACCAGGCGGGTCTTGCGCATCTTGAGGGCGATGGCCTTCTGATGGGCATTGGTCACGAGCACGCGCCGCTTACCCCGGGCGGCCAGGGCCTCGAGAAATTCCAGTACCTGGGGATGGACGGCGATGAGATGGTCGATTTCTTCCTTCAGCAGGGCAATGTCCAGTCCCAGTTCGCGGCTCCAGTGATCGAGGCAGTACCAGGTGAGCGTGTCCTCGTGATCCTTGTAGCGGGCAAGGAGTTGCTCCTTGGCCTGGTCCAGGGGCAGATCCCGCGCCGCCGCATAACGGGCGGGGACATGTTCCCGCCAGAAGCGGTTGTCGAAATGCAGATCCAGCAGGGTCCCGTCCATGTCCAGGAAAACCTTGTCAATGGCGTTCCAATCGATCATCGGCGGCCTCTCGTCTCCAGGTTGCGGTGGTAGCCCCAAAGGATACCCCCTTGGCCGGGCATTTTCCCCGTAATCCTTCGCCCTGGGTAACTGACTCCATGCCCCCTCATGAAGACCCCAATAACCGGACCGCAACTGAAAGCAGGCCGTTGCGAATCCTGAAAATCCCGGGCTACGGTATCTGGCCACTGCTGCTCTTCACGGCCCTGATCCTGAATACGGGCAGGGTGGCGGGCGCGGAGGATGATTACAGCTTTGATGACTCCCCCCGCGCGGAGGCCATGGAGCACCCCGCCTGGTTCAAGAGGAGCCTGCTCGACCTGCGGGAGGACCTGAAGGAGGCGGTTCAGGCCGGTAAGCAAGGGCTGATGGTCTACTTTGGTCAGGCGCGTTGCGCCTATTGTCATCGCCTCCTGCAGGTCAATTTCGGTCTGGATGACATCGCCACTTATGCGCGCCAACACTTCGACCTGGTTGCCCTGGATGCCCGGGGGCCACGGGAGGTGACCCTCCTGAACGGTGACGTCATGACCGAACAGGACTTTGCCCTGGTGGAGGAGACCAACTTCACCCCTTCCATCCTCTTCTACGATCGCGACGGCCGGGAAGCCTTGCGGTTAAGGGGCTATTACCCCCCCTACCAATTCCGCGCCGCCCTCGAATATGTCGCCGATGGTCACTACGCCAGGGAGTCTTTTCGGGATTACCTGGCGCGGGGTGACGACCGGCGCGTCTTTGACGCCGAGGATCTCAATGAGGAGGACTTCTTCGCCCCTCCACCCTTCAACCTGGATCGGAGCCAACGCGCCGGGGAGCGGCCCCTGGTGGTCTTTTTCGAGCAGGGGGACTGTCATGGCTGCGATGTGCTGCATGGCCAGTTGTTGCGGGACGGCACCCTGCGCGGGTTGGTTCAGGGCCTGGATAGCGTACAACTCGACATGCGCGCCGCAACCCCGGTGGTGACCCCGAGCGGGGAGCGCACTCGGGCTCGGGACTGGGCCGCCACCCTGGGACTCTTCCATGCCCCCACCCTGATCTTTTTCGATGAGCAGGGCCAGGAGATCCTGCGACTGGACTCCCTGGCCCGTTTCTACCGCCTCGGCCAGGTACTCAGCTATATCACCAGCGGCGCCTACCGGTATCAGCGCTATCCCCAATGGCGCGCCCAAGGTTCCGCCGAGTAGGGGGCCAAGGTCGGGAATCCGGCCCCGTGTGCCCGCCATGGCGCCTGTTTGCCCCACCCGCCTTCTCGCTTGATCCAGCTCTCCGGGATCGCAATCAAATTTGTGCGCCGCAGCATTTCCGGCTATTTTTAAGGCCTAACCAGGCCACCATCGCCCTCCCACACCGCCCTGCGGTGGCGGGGAATCGTCATTTTAGAGGTGATTCTCTAGCCATGGCGCGCGAGTCGGTCGCTTCATTCCTGAGCGGGTCCCTTGGGGCCCAAGGTGGCACTCCAAGGAATTTCCAATGCAAATAAGTCTGTATGTCGCCGGGGCCGGCCGGGGCACCGGCAAGTCTGTCGTTGCCCTGGGCTTGATGGAGATGCTGTCGGCGTTCAATCGCACGATCGGTTTCTTTCGCCCCATCGTCCAGCGGTCCGCGCAGGAGGATGCCCTCATCGAACTCATGCGCGCCCGTTACAACCTGCCATTCGAGCCGGAGATGCTCTACGGTTGCACCGCGGAAGACGCCAAGCATCTGCTGGGTAGTGGGCATTACGACGAACTGCTCAAGCGGATCCTGATCAAGTTCAAGGCCCTGGAGGAAAGGTGCGACCTGGTGGTATGCGCCGGCACCGACTATGACGGCCTGGTGCCCTCTCTGGAGTTCGACTTCAACGCCGACCTGGCCAACAACCTCGGCTGTCTCCTGATCGTGGTGGTGAAGGGCTTCAAGCGCGATCCCGAGGAGATTCTGGATGCCGTGCGCCTGGCTCAGGAATCCCTGCTGGACCGCGGCAGCGATGTCTGGGCGACCGTGATCAATGGCGTGGCGGCGGAGCAGGTCGCCGCCATGCGCGAGCAGGTAGCGCGCGGCCCTGCCGGATGCCTCGGTCTATGTGCTCCCCGAGCATCCCTTGCTGGGTCAGCCGACCATCGGGGAGATCGCGCGCGCGCTCAAGGCGCGACGCCTCTACGGTGACGATGACACCCTGACCCAGGTGGTGACCCACTTCAAGATCGCCGCCATGGAGGTCCCGGACTTCCTCAATCACCTGGAGGATGGCTCCCTCATCATTACGCCGGGCGATCGCGCGGACATCATCCTCGCCAGCCTGGTGGCGGATGCCTCCACCAACTTCCCCCGCGTCGCGGGGCTGCTGCTGACCGGCGGTATCGACCTGGGGGAGAACCTGCGCCGGCTCATGGGCGGCCTGAGGCGCGCCAAGGTGCCTATCCTGAGCGTGGATACCGATACCTACATGACGGCCATGGATCTTAACCGGGTCCATGCCAGCATCCTGCCCACGGATGACCGCAAGATCGCCGCCGCGATCGGCCTCTTCGAGGCCAATGTCATGAGCGCCATGCCGCAACGCCCGCCGGAGCGCCATCTGGATCGCCGCACGCCGCTCATGTTCGAGTACGAGCTGTTCCGCCGCGCCAAGGCCCAGCGCCGCCACATCGTGCTGCCCGAGGGCGAGGACGAGCGCATCCTGCGCGCCGCCGAGATTCTCATGCTGCGCGACGTCGTCGACCTGACCCTGCTCGGGGACCCGGACAAGATCGGCGGCACGGTCCGTGACCTGGGCCTCAAGCTTAATGGCATCAGAATCATCGACCCCGTAACCGCGCCCGACCGCGAGCGTTATGGCCGCACCTATTTCGAATTGCGGCGGCACAAGGGCATGTCGGAGCAAATGGCCTTTGACCTGATGCAGGATGTGAGTTACTTCGGCACCGCCATGGTCTATCACGGCGATGCCCACGGCATGGTCTCCGGGGCCGTCCATACGACTCAGCACACCATCCGGCCCGCCTTCGAGATCATCAAGACCCGGCCGGGGGTCAAGATCGTCTCCAGCGTCTTCTTCATGTGCCTGGCGGATCGGGTACTGGTCTATGGCGACTGCGCCGTGAACCCTAACCCCAACGCCGAGCAACTGGCGGACATCGCCATCTCTTCCGCCGAGACCGCCGCCGCCTTCGGCATCGAGCCGCGGGTGGCCATGCTCTCCTATTCCACCGGCGAGTCCGGCAAGGGCGCGGACGTGGACAAGGTGCGGGAGGCCACGCGCATCGCCCATGCCCGCCGGCCCGATCTCAAGCTGGAGGGCCCCATCCAGTACGACGCGGCGGTCGATCCCGAGGTGGCACGCTCCAAGATGCCGGACAACGAGGTAGCGGGGCAGGCGACCGTCTTCATCTTCCCGGATCTCAACACCGGCAATAACACCTACAAGGCCGTGCAGCGCAGTGCCGATGCCATCGCCATCGGCCCGGTCCTGCAAGGGCTCAATAAGCCCGTCAATGACCTGAGTCGCGGCTGTCTGGTGGCCGATATCGTCAATACCGTCGTCATTACCGCCATTCAGGCCCAGACGGCGTCGCCAGCGGCTTGATGGTTCCGCGCGGGGAGGGCGCCTCTCCCCCATTCCCCTGCAATCCTGGGTGCCCCATGAAGGTTCTGGTTCTCAATTCCGGTAGCTGGCAGGTCCTGGCGGCGGGCAGGGACGACCAAGGCCTAGAGGACCTCTTGACCCGCCGTAGCACTATGCCCAGGCTTTGTGGCGTCAAGGACATACGCGAGATTCACCGGCACATCGGTCCGGGTGACACGACCCCCGCCATGGCCCTGGAGGTCTCTTCTGCGACCGGCTGCGCAAATATCTCGGCGCCTACTGGGTAGAACTAGGCCGTCTGGACGCCCTGGTATTTACCGGTGGTATTGGCGAGCATGATGCCGAGGTACGGAGCCGCACCTGCCTGGGTTTGGAGGGCCTGGGCATCCGGCTCGATGCCGATGCCAACCAGGCCCGGGACCCTGGCGAGGGATCGGTCAGCAAGGCGGACAGCCCGGTGGCCGTGCCGGTCATCCCCACTATCGAGGGGCTGGAAATGGCGCGGCAGGCCCTGGAGGTGGTGGGTTGGGGGCAATGAGTGCCGCTCCTGGCTTTAACCCCGCAGTTTGCGCACGATGGCCATGGCCATCTCCAGGGCCTGCTCGTAGTTGAGGCGGGGATCGACCTGGGTGCGATAGGCGCGCTCGAGGCCCACCTCGTCCAGACCCCGGGCGCCGCCCAGGCACTCGGTGACATCGTCACCCGTCAACTCGAAGTGGACGCCGCCCAGATGGCCGCCCAGTTCGCGGTGGATGTCGAAGGCCAGGCTCAGTTCCGCCAGGATGCGGTCGAAGCGCCGGGTCTTGTAGCCGCTGGCGGTGGTCTCGGTGTTGCCATGCATGGGGTCGCAGACCCAGAGGACCGGGTTGCCGGTGCGGTTGACCGCCGCGATCATTTTCGGCAGTTGGCGCGCGATCTGGTCCGCGCCGAAGCGGTGAATCAAGACCAGGCGGCCGGGCTCCCGTTGCGGATTGAGCCTGGCCACCAGGGCCTCCAGCCATTCCGGTGACAGGCCGCCCCCCAGTTTGACCCCGACCGGATTGGCGATGCCGCTCATGAATTCCACGTGGGCCCCGTCCGGATCGGCGGTGCGCAGCCCGATCCAGGGCAGGTGGGCGCTGAGATCGAACCAGCCCGGGAAGCGGCGCACCTGGCGCGTCAGGGCCTGCTCGTAAGGCAGGTGCAGGGCCTCATGGCTGGTGAAGAACTGCACCCGGGCCAGTTCCCCCGAGGCGGAACAGCCCACCGCCCGCAAGAAGCGCAGGGACTCGCCCAAGGCCTCGACCATCTTGCGATAGTCCTGGGCGCTGGGTGAATGGGCCATGAAGTCCAGGTCCCAGTTCTCCGGGTGGTGGAGGTCGGCGAAGCCACCCTCGGACAAGGCCCGAATAAAGTTGAGCGTCAGGGCGGCCCGGCCATGGCCGAGCAGCAGGCGTGCCGGGTCGGGGGTGCGTGCCGCGGCGGTGAACTCGGGGCCATTGATCAGGTCACCGCGATAGCTGGGCAGGGTGAGGCCATCGCGGGTCTCCAGGTCCGCGGAGCGCGGCTTGGTGTACTGGCCGGCGATGCGCCCGACCCGGATCACCCGCTGCTTGAGGCCCTGCACCAGAATCAGGCTCATCTGGAGCAGGATCTTGAGCTTGTTGGCGATGATGTCAGCTTGACAGTCGGCGAAACCCTCGGCGCAGTCACCCCCCTGGAGCAGGAAGCCATCGCCCCGCGCCGCCGCCGCCAACTGTTTCCGCAGCGAATGGATCTCCCAGGAGGTGACCAGGGGCGGCAGGCCGGCCAGTTCCGCCAGGGCGGCCTCCAGGGCAGGGCGATCTGGATAGCGGGCCTGTTGCAGGGCGGGGCGTGCTTGCCAGGAGGCGGGTGACCAGCCCGGCGCGGGCGTGGAGGCCGAGGCGGTCAAGTGGCCGCCTGGGCGGCGCGGCCGGCCTCGAAGGCCCGCTCATTGACCGCCACCAAGGCGGGTTTGCGCTCGCGAAATCGGGCCAGGATGGCCTCCTTGAGGATCTCGGCGGGGAAGGGCAGGTAGTCGGAGATGGCCCCGAGCATGACGGTGTTGACCAGCTTGAGGTTGCCCAACTCCCGGGCGATGGCGCCGGCGTCGAAGGCATGAACCTCGATGCCCCGGGCGCGCATCTCCGCCACCGGATCGTCCGGGTAGGGGAAGAGACCCAGGGTCACCACCGGCGGCTCCTGGCGCAAGCGGTTGACCATGGCCACGCCCCCGTGGCGCAACTGGCCGCACCAGCGCAGGGCCTCGGCCGGCTCGAAGCCAACCAGAATGTCGGCCTCGCCATGGGGGATGGCGGGGGACAGCACCCGGCGGCCAAAGCGCACATGGGAGGTGACCACGCCACCGCGCTGGGCCATACCCGCTACCTCGGTCTTCTTGACGTCATAGCCCTGGGAGACGGCGGTCTGGGACAGTACCTCCGCCGCCGTCATGACGCCCTGGCCCCCGATGCCGGCCACCAGAATGTTGGTGATTCTATCCTCGGCGCTGGTGCTCATGGCCGTGCCCCTGCCCGATCGAATACCGCGAGGGGTAGGATGGCCTCGGGTCCGCAGGTGCCGGGGCAGAGATCACAGCCGGTGCAGGCGGCGCTGTCGATGGCGACGAAGGTCAGCTCCTTCTCGGTACCATTGGGCTTGACCACCGTCTCGCGTCGGGTAACGGCGATGGCGGGGCAACCCACCGCCAGGCAGTTGGAGCAGCCTGTGCACTTCTCTTCGTCCACGGCATAGGGCGGCTTGTTGCGATAGCGCTCGGTGAGGACGCAGGGCTGGTTGGTGATGATGACCGAGGTATCCTCGACCTTCACCTCCTCGCGCAGGGCCTTGAAGAGGGTGGGCAATTCGTAGGGATTGACCTCGTGGACGCGCTCCGGCTTGACGCCGAGGGCCTCCACCAGCTTGCGGAAGTTGATCTTGGGGGCCTCGAGGCCGTGGATGTCGCGCCCGGTGCCGGGGTGCTCCTGGCCGCCGGTCATGCCCACGGCGCTATTGTCCAACAGCAGGATGGTGACATTGCCCCGGTTATAGACGATGTCCAGCAGGCCCTGCATGCCCATGTGCAGGAAGGTGGAATCACCGATGACGGCGAGCACGCGCTTGTCCTTGTCGGCCTCGCTGCGGCCCTTGTCCAGGCCAAGGGCCACACCCATGGAGGCACCCATGGAAATGCAGGTGTCCAGGGCGTTCCAGGGGTGACCGGCGCCCAGGGTGTAGCAGCCGATGTCGCCGGCGATCTGGGTGTTCTTGATCTTGGACAGGCAGTAATAGATGCCCAGGTGAGGGCAGGCGACACACATGGTCGGCGGGCGGGGGAAGACCTGCACCGGGGTGGTGAAGGCGAGGGGGCGTTTGGGTGTTTGCTCTGGCTCCGCCGGCTCACCCAGGAAGGCGCGGATGGCGGGGCGAAGGATATGGGGTGCCAGTTCGCCCATGCGCGGCAGCAGATCCTTGCCGTGGACCGGGATGCCCGCGGCGCGGATCTCCTGCTCCAGGAGGGGTTCAACCTCCTCGACCACGACCAGATGCTCGACCTGTTCGGCCAGGGAGCGGATCAGGCCCAGGGGGGGCGGATAACTGAAGCCCAGCTTGACCAGGGGCGCGTCCGGAAAGGATTCCAGGACGTGCAGATAGGTGGGTCCCGAGGTGACGAAGCCGATCCGCGGGTCCTTGGCCGCCTCGAGCCGGTTCAGATCGGTGACCTCTGCGAAGGCGCGGAGTTGCTCCTCGCGGGCCAGCATGAGGGGGATGCGGCGACCGGCATTCATGGGCGTCATGACCATGCGCGCCGGATTTTTTTGGAAGCCTTTAACCGGGCGCTCCTCCCGCTCACCCGTCACCACTACCCCCTTGACGTGACAGATGCGGGTCGTGAGGCGCAGGAGCACCGGGGTGTCGAATTGCTCCGAGATGGCGAAGGCCTCCCGGGTCATCTCATAGGCCTCCTGGGCGTCGGCGGGCTCCAGGACGGGGAGGTGGGCGAAGCGGCCCCAGTGGCGGGAATCCTGCTCGTTCTGGGAGGAGGACAGGCCCACGTCGTCCGCCACGGCCACCACCAGACCCCCACCGACCCCGATGAGGGTCTGGGTCATGAGGGCGTCCGAGGCCACGTTCAGGCCCACGTGTTTCATGGCGCAGAGGGCGCGGCTACCCGCCAGGGAGGCGCCGATGGTCACTTCCAGGGCCACCTTCTCGTTTACCGACCACTCCGCGTAGAGGTCCTTATAGGTGGCGGCGTATTCGAGGATTTCCGTCGCGGGCGTGCCGGGGTAGGCCGCTGCGACCCGGCAGCCAGCTTCCCAGGCACCGCGGGCGACGGCCTCGTTACCAGACATAAAGCGGCGTTCGGGTTGGGGTAGGGGATTCACCGCGCTCAAGGCTAGGTCTCTCCGCATGGTCGGTTGGCGAAAATTGGCATTATACTGGCATCGCTGTCCCACGGGCAGGATCGGCTTGGTGTTGGGTAACTGCCCAGGGGCCTGCGCAATGCGCGCCATAAGCCCTTTCTTTCACCCGATTCTGGTCCACGGATGCCCTCTGGTGGGTCTCAGTTCAGCCCTTACCCTTACCCCTACCCCTGTCGTAGCCGGAGCTGCCCATGTCCCTGGTCCAGACCGAGAATCTCAATGTTGCTGCCTTCGACCACATGCCCTCGCCCGATGAGATCAAGGCTCACGTCCCCCTGACGGACCGGGCGGCGGCGGTGGTGGTGGCGGGACGCCAGGCCTTGATGGATATCCTCGATCGTCGGGACCCCCGCCGCTTCCTGGTCGTTGGCCCCTGCTCCATTCACGATCCGGTGGCGGGCCTCGATTACGCCAGCCGCCTCAAGGCGTTGGCGGATGAGGTCGCGGATGTGCTGGTGCTGGTGATGCGGGTCTATTTCGAGAAGCCACGCACGGCGACGGGCTGGAAGGGCTTTATCAATGATCCCTTCATGGATGACTCCTTTCGCATCGACGTCGGGATGGAGAAGGCGCGCCGCTTCCTGCTGGATGTCTGCGAACTCGGCCTGCCCACGGGCACCGAGGCCCTGGACCCCATTGCGCCCCAGTATTACGGCGACCTGGTGAGCTGGACGGCGATCGGCGCCCGCACCTCCGAATCCCAGACCCACCGGGAGATGGCCTCGGGTCTCTCCACCCCGGTGGGGTTCAAGAACGGCACGGACGGGGACCTGGACGTGGCCATCAACGCCATCATCTCCGCCGCCCACCCCCATAGCTTTTTGGGCATCAACAACCAGGGTCAGTCGGCGATTACCCGCACCCGTGGCAACCCCTATGGCCATATCGTGCTGCGGGGCGGCGGTGGGCGCCCTAATTACGATACCGTCTCCATCGCCCTGGCCGAACAGTCCCTGGCCAAGGCCGGGCTCCCCAGCAACATCGTCGTGGATTGCTCCCACGCCAACTCCTGGAAGCAGCCAGACTACCAGCCCCTGGTGATGCGGGATGTGATGCACCAGATCCGCGAGGGCAACGGCTCGGTGGTGGGCCTCATGATCGAGAGCCATCTGGAGGCGGGTAATCAGCCGATCCCGGCGGATCTGTCGCAACTCAGATATGGCTGCTCGGTCACCGATGCCTGCGTCGGCTGGGACACCACCGCCGCCATGATCCGTGATGGTGCATCCCTGTTGCGCGAGGTCTCCCGGCGGGCCTGATGGCCGGGCTTAGGACCGGCCGTTACGGTGGAAGCCGCTTTGGACCCGCATCGCCTTTCGCCGCGGTTCCCGCCCGATCACGGAAGATATCTGCGGAAAATGGATTTTGGGGGCCCTAATCCGTCATAATCCGCCCGGAGATGAGAGAGACGCTCGGATTGTTGCCCTGCCTGATCTCATCCCTAATGGTCGCGGCCCGTTTCAGCGAGGCTCGGCAAGTGATGAAAAATGATAATGAGACGAGGGTAGCAACAGATGGGGAAGACTTCCATTTCGGCGGCGGTCATGCTGGCCGTTGCCGCAACCCCGGCCCTGGGCGCCGAAGGGTTTTCGTGGGGTGGCGATTTTCGGTTTCGGATAGAGAGCCTCAACCATATCCCAACCGCTATACCCACCTATGAGTTTTACCAGCTTTTCAATCGGGATCGCACGCGCCTCTGGGCCAAGTATGGCTTCAACGAGGACATCGACTTCTACGCGCGCTTGACTAACGAGTTCCGTTTTTTCGATACCAGCGATGGCCGTCAGGACCCGGGCACCTGGGAGTTCCTGGGCGAGGTCACGCCGGATCAGTTTTACCTGGATCTGCGCAAGCTGGCTAACGGCCTGATTACCACCCGCCTGGGTCGCCAGGATTTCATCTATGGCACCGGCAAGATCCTGGCCGATGGCACCCCCCTCGATGGTTCCCGCACCTTTTTCGCCGACGGTGCCAAGGTCACCTTCAACTTCGAGGGTCACAGCCTGGACCTCTTGGGTATGTACACCGCCCAGCAGCCCCAGCCCGTCATCAACAACCAGGAGACCAACCTGATCGAGACCGATCAGTGGGCGGCGGGCCTCTACGGCAAGTACAACCGCTTTGAACAGGTCCCCTTCGAGTATTACTGGATTTACAAGCACGAGGACGATACCGCCACCAGTTACCGGAACAAGCTCGGCAAATTCGTCACCGCCGACGCCAATTTCAGCACCTTCGGTTTTCGCGTCATGCCCAAGTTTGGGTATGGCTTCACCGGCAATCTGGAGGTGGCGACCCAGGCGGGTTCCCAGGGCACGGATGATGTCAACGGCAGCATGGTCGATGCCAGTCTGTCCTACAGCCCGGACCTGCTGCCCAATTTCAAGCCCCTCCTCAAGCTGGGCTACTGGTTCCTCTCGGGTAATGAGGCCGATTCCACCCGTAACGAGGGCTGGCATCCGGTTTATGGCCGCCAGCCCCAGGACAACTGGGGCGAACTGCTCGGCTACACTCTGGTCGGCAGCCAGTACTCCGTCTTTGGCTGGAGCAACTTCTCCACGCCCTTCGTGGCCATGGAGATATCACCCATCCAGAAGTCCCGGCTGACCCTTCGCTATTCCTGGGTTGGCGCCAATGAGGACGACGGCCTCGGTGGCGGCTCGGGTAAGGATCGCGGGGACCTCTTCTTCGCCCTCCTGACCTTCGAGGTCCTCCCCCAACTCAAGGGACACCTCTGGGGCGAGTGGTTTGATCCAGGCGATTACTACCGGCCGACGGCGAATGGCGACAGCTTCGTGCGCCTGAATCTTGAGTACAGTTTCTAGGATGGCCTCAGTGGATCTGGGTAGGGAACCCAGCCCAGACCCCCAGCCACTCGCCTCAATTCAGATTTATGACCAGGTTACAGAGCATGAAAGTCACCCATATCCTCACGGCTGTCATCAGCGCAGCTCTGTTCGCCCTCGGCGCGCCGATCCAGGCGGCGGACAGCATTAAAATCGGTACCTTCCTGGCGGTCACGGGACCCGCGGCCTTCCTGGGCGATCCCGAACTCAAGACCTTGCAGTTGTACGTGGACGCGATCAACCAGCAGGGCGGCCTCCTCGGCAAGCCCGTGGAACTCATCCACTATGACACGGGCGGCAACGCCAAGGAGGCGGTCAACTTCTTTAAGCGCCTGGTCAAGAAGGACCAGGTGGATGTCATCATCGGTGGCTCCTCCTCCGGGGAATCCCTGGCGGTCATGCCCCTGGCGGAGGAGGAGGAGATCCCCTTCATCTCCATGGCCGGCGCGGTAAAGATCATCGAGCCGGTGCAGAAGTGGACCTTCAAGACCCCGCACACGGATCGCATGGCGGCGGCCAAGATCTACACCGACATGAAGCGCCGGGGCCTGACCAAGGTGGCCCTCATCAGCGGCGACGGCGGCTTCGACAAATCTGGCCGGGAGGAGTCCCTCAAGCTGGCGCCGGAGTACGGCATCACGATCGTCTCGGACGAGTCCTATGGCAACAAGGATACGGACATGACCGCCCAGCTCACCAAGATCCGCGACAGTGGCGCCCAGGCCATCCTCAACTTTGGCTTCGGCACGGGACCGGCCATCGTGACCAAGAATCTACGCCAGTTGGGCATAGATCTGCCCCTTTATCAATCTCACGGCGTGGCCTCCAAAAAATACATCGAACTGGCCGGAGCCGCGGCGGAAGGCGTGCGATTGCCCGCCGCGGCCTTGCTGGTGCCTGAAAAGCTGGCGGACACGGACCCCCAAAAGCCCGCCCTCCTGGCCTACACGCGGAAATACGAAGCGGCTCACGGCGATGTCTCCACCTTTGGGGGCCATGCCTACGATGCCCTCTTCATCGCCGTCGAGGCCATCAAGCGCGCCGGCACCACCGACAAGGCCAAGGTGCGGGATGAGATCGAGAAGACCCAGGGTTTCCCTGGCACCGCCGGTATCTTTAACATGAGCCCCCAGGATCACATGGGCTTAGGGTTGGATGCCTTTAAACTCCTGGAGATTCGTAGCGGCGACTGGACCATCGTGGGCGAGGGCTGAGCACCCCGGCCAAGGCACGGGCGGTCACCCCTTCCGGCTGCCCGTGCGCTAATCCACACCCCTGCGGCGTTCGCCCCAAATCCAGCCGTCCGAGATTCGCGAGCCCAAGATGTGGGATCAAATCCTTCAGTTTGTCCTCACCGGCATCACCCTGGGCTCCACCTATGCCCTGGTGGCGCTCGGTTTTGCCATCATCTATAACGCCTCGGATGTGGTGAACCTGGCCCAGGGGGAATTCGTGATGCTGGGGGCCATGAGCGCCATCTCCCTGTCGGCGGGGCAAGGTCTGCCCCTGCCGGTGGCGATCCTCCTGGCGGTGCTGATCACCCTGATCCTGGGGTTGATGCTGCAACGCTTTGCCATTGCCCCAGCTCGGGGGATAACCGTGGTGGGGACCATCATCATCACCATCGGCGCCTCCATCTTCCTGCGGGGCCTGGCCCTGCTCATCTGGGGCAAGGATATCCACGCCCTGCCGCATTTCTCTGGCGAGAGCCCTATCCGCCTGGGCGGGGTCACCCTCCTGCCGCAGAATCTTTGGGTCATGGGGGGCGCGGCGGTGCTGGTACTGGCGGTCCATCTCTTTTTCAATCGGACCCTGTTGGGCAAGGCCATCCTCGCCTGCTCCTGTAACCGGACCGCGGCCCAGCTCGTGGGCATCAACGTGGGCCGCATGCTGCTGGTGGCCTATGGCCTCTCGGCCTTGCTGGGGGCCATGGCGGGGGTCCTGGTGGCACCCATCACCTATACCTCCTATGACGCCGGCATCATGCTCGGCCTCAAGGGCTTCGCCGCCGCCATCCTCGGCGGCATGGGTAATCCCATGGGCGCCGTGGCGGGTGGCCTGTTGCTGGGTCTGCTGGAATCCCTGGCCGCGGGCCTCATTTCCTCGGGCTACAAGGACGCCATCGCCTTCGTCATCCTGCTCCTGGTGCTCTTCCTGCGCCCGAGCGGCCTCTTTGGCCGCGCCTCGGCGGAGCGGGTCTGAGCCCATCATGAAGCGCCTGCGTGGATGGTGGCTGCTGGCGGCGCTGCTCGCCGCTCTCCCCCTGATCTTTCCGGGTAACTACTACCTCATCGTGGTGGGGGCCTCTGCCGGCTTGTTCGCGATTCTGGCGGTCGGGCTCAACCTGCTGATGGGCTACGCCGGCCAGATTTCCCTGGGCCATGCCGCCTTTTTTGGCCTCGGCGCCTATGCCTCGGCGATCCTCACTACCCGCCATGGCTGGAATCCCTGGCTGGCCTTGGGCGCGGGCCTGGTGGTCACCGGCCTGATTGCCTATCTCATCGCCCGTCCCGTCCTGCGCCTGAAGGGGCATTATTTGGCCATGGCGACCCTGGGCTTTGGCATCATCGTTCACATCCTGCTGGTCCAGACGGGTAGCCTGACCGGGGGGCCCGACGGTATCGGTGAGATACCGCCCCTGTCCCTCTTCGGCTGGGCCATCGATACCGATGGGCGCTGGTATGCCGTGATCGCCGCCACCTTGCTCCTCGTCGTGCTACTGGCGCTTAACCTCATGGACTCCCGCACCGGCCGGGCCCTGCGTGCCCTCCATGGCTCCGAGGTGGCGGCGGGCCTGATGGGCATCGACACGGCGGCGGCCAAGACGTCGATCTTCGTACTCGCCGCCCTGACGGCGGGCCTGGCCGGCAGCCTCTTCGCCCACCAGCAGGCCTTCGTTAGCCCGGATTCCTTCAACTTTTTCGTCTCCATCGAACTGGTCACCATGGTGGTGCTGGGGGGCATGGCCTCCACCTACGGCGCCATCCTGGGTGCCGTGATACTGACCTTCCTGCCCGAGTTGCTGGTGGTGTTCGAGGATTACGAGGTCTTGATCTTCGGCGCCATCCTCATGCTGATCATGATCTTCCTGCCCCAGGGCATTGCAGGTGGGCTGCGCGGTCTCTGGCAGTCGGGGCGTCGCTGTCCGGAGCCGCCAGGGCAAGGTGGGACCAGGATGCTGCTTGAGGCCAGCGGGCTCACCAAGTCCTTCGGGGGCGTCACCGCCATCGCCGATCTCGACTTCGGCGTGCCCGAGGGCCTGGTGTACGCGGTCATCGGCCCCAATGGCGCCGGAAAGACCACCCTTTTCAATATCATCTCAGGCATCTACCGTCCGGATGAGGGCCGGCTGAATTTCTCGGGCCAGGACCTCATCGGTCGGGCGACGCATCAAATCGCCCGTCTGGGTATGTCGCGGACCTTCCAGAATCTCCAGATCTTCTTCAATATGAGCGTGCTGGAGAACGTCATGGTGGGCTGCCATGCCCGCGCCCGGACGGGTCTGGCCGGGGCCCTGCTGCGTCTGCCGCGCATGCGCCGGGAGGAGGAGGAGATCCGAAAGTGGGCAGGGGAGGCCCTGGACTTCTGCGGCCTGGGGGGGCTGAAGGGCCGTCAGGCGAGTGAATTGCCCTATGGTGCCCTCAAGCGCCTGGAGATTGCCCGTGCCCTGGCCGCCCGGCCGCGTCTCCTGCTGATGGACGAGCCCGCCGCCGGCCTCAATGACACCGAAACCCTGGAAATGCGCGGCCTCATCGGGCGCATCCGGGACCGGGGCATCACCATCCTGCTGGTAGAGCACAACATGGGGCTGGTGATGCAGGTCTCGGACCGCATCCTGGTCCTGGATTACGGCAGCCGCCTGGCGGAGGGCACCCCCGCTGAGGTGCGCGCCAATCCCCAGGTCGTTGCCGCCTATCTCGGGGGGGAGGTCCACTATGCCGTCGAGTGAGCCCCTGCTCCAGGTGCGCGGCCTGCGCGGCCGTTACGGCCCGGTCGAGGTCCTGCATGGCGTGGATCTCCAGGTCGACCCCGGCGAACTGGTGGCTATCGTCGGCGCCAATGGCGCCGGCAAGACCACCTTGCTGCATATCCTCTCCGGCATCCATCGCGCCAGCGCCGGCCAGATCCTGCTGGAGGGCCAGGACATTGGCCACCTCCCTCCCCATTGCATCGTCCAGGCGGGCATTTGCCAGGTCCCCGAGGGCCGCCAGGTCTTCGCCCCCCTGAGCGTCGAGGATAACCTGCGCCTGGGTGGCTATTCCCAGCGCCACAACCCGGCCTGGGTGGAACAGCAACTCCAGTTTATCTATACCCTCTTTCCCATCCTGGAGGAGCGCCGCACCCAATCCGCCGGCACCCTTTCGGGTGGCCAGCAGCAAATGCTCGCCATCGGTCGCGCCCTGCTGGCACGGCCGCGCCTCTTGTTGCTCGACGAGCCTTCCATGGGCCTGGCGCCCCTGCTGGTGGAGGAGATCCTACGGGTGGTGCGGGAGCTCAATCACCAGGGGGTGACCATCCTGCTGGTTGAACAGAATGCCCGCGCCGCCCTGGGTGTGGCCCATCGCGGCTATGTACTGGAGACGGGCCGGGTGGCCATGGCCGCCCCCGCCGCGACCCTGTTGAATGACGAGGGGATCAAGAGGGCGTATCTGGGGTACTGAACACCATAGGAAATAGAGATGTACGTCGAGCAGATCATGAGCCGGCCGGTGGATACCATCACTACCGACCTCAAACTGAGCCAGGTCGCGCACCTGATGCGCGAGAAGGGGCGTCGCTTTCTGCCCGTAGTGGACGGGACAGGGCGCCTGGTGGGCCTTCTGTCGCACCGGGAACTGGAAAAGGCGGAACCCTCGGCCATCACCACCCTGTCCGTGGGTGAGGTCAACTATCTGATGGCCAAGGTCAAGGTGGAACAGGTCATGCGCCGGGAGGTGATCACCTGCGGTCCCGGTACCCTGGTGGAGGTGGCTGGCCAACTCATGCGCGACCGGGGTATCGGTTGCCTGCCGGTGGTCGATGGCGAGGGTCGCCTGCTGGGCATCGTCACCGATGACGATATCCTCGATTTCTTCCTGGCCATCACGGGTTGCGGTCTCGAGGACACCACCCGCATCGCCGTCCACCTCCCGGATCGCGCCGGCGAACTGGCCAAGTTGCTGGCCGCCATCAACGGCCAGGGCGGCTACATCGCGACCGTGGTCTCGCCGGTGGCACCGGACGCAACGGGCATGCGCATTGTCATCGTCCGCTTCCGCGCCGCCGACCCCGCGGCCCTGGATCAGCATTTACGCAGCCTGGGCTATGACCTCTATACCGAGGAGTTGGCTACATCCCGATGAATGACCCGCACCCTAACCCCGACCTCGAGGCCGAGCGCGTCGGCCGCTGGCTGGAGCAGGAGGATCGTCTGGCGCGCCTGCTGGGCATGGAACTGGTCGCGGTGACACCCGGGGCCTGCCAGGTGCGCATGGCGGTGCGGGCCGACATGCTCAACGCCGTCGGCCTGACCCATGGCGGCGCCACCTATTCCTTGGCCGACTTCGCCTTTGCCGTGGCCTCCAACAGTCATGGCCAGGTGGCTGTCGCCCTCGCCACCCATATGAGTTATCCGTCCGCCAGCCGCCTGGGGGACATCCTGATCGCGGAGGCGCGGGAGGTCAGTCGGGGCGAACGCACCGGCCTCTATGCCATCGAGGTCAGGACCGCCAAGGGCAAGCTGGTGGGCCATTTTTCCGGCACCGTATTTCGGCGCGGCGAGCCGATCGCGCATTGGATGAAACCATCGAACCCTGGGGACAAGTCATGATCCTGCACACCAAAGTCGAAACCATGCCCCGCGAGGACCTGGAGAAGCTCCAGCTCAAGCGCCTGCAAACCACCGTCGAGCGCTGCTATTGCACCGTCGGCTTTTATCATGACGCCATGGACGAGTTGGGCGTCAAGCCTCGCCATATCCAGACCCTGGCCGACACCCGCCTGCTGCCCTACACCAAGAAGGAGCACCTGCGCGACAGCTACCCCTTTGGCATGTTCGCGGTGCCCATGGATCAAGTGGTGCGCGTCCATGCCTCTTCCGGCACCACCGGCAAGCCCACGGTGGTCGGCTACACGGCGCGGGACATCCGCACCTGGAGCCAGCTCATGGCCCGCTCCCTCGCCTCGGCGGGCTTGCATCCGGGCGATCGGATGCATAATGCCTATGGCTATGGCCTCTTTACCGGCGGGCTTGGCTTCCACTATGGCGCCGAGGAGTTGGGGGTCATGGTCACCCCCATGTCGGGCGGCCAGACCCAGAAGCAGATCATGCTCCTCAAGGACTTCGAGGCCACCGGGCTGAGCTGTACCCCCTCTTACGCCCTCAATCTGGCCGAGGAGGCCGAGGTCCTGGGGGTGGATCTGCGCAAGCTGCCCCTCAAGGTCGGCATCCACGGCGCCGAGCCCTGGAGCGAGGAGATGCGCTATGAGCTGGAATCCCGCCTGGGGATCGACGCCATTGACATCTATGGCCTCTCCGAGGTCATGGGTCCCGGCGTGGGCGTCGAGTGCATCAACGCCAAGGACGGGCTGCACATCTGGGAGGATCACTTCCTGGTGGAGTGCGTCGATATCGACACCGGCAAGCCCCTGCCCTATGGCGAGGAGGGGGAGATCGTCTTCACCTCCCTCACCAAGGAGGCCTTCCCCCTGCTGCGCTATCGGACCCGGGATATCGCCTCCCTCAATCCGGCCCCCTGTAAGTGCGGACGGACTCATGTGCGCATGTCCCGCATCACCGGCCGCACGGACGACATGCTCATCATCCGTGGCGTCAACGTCTATCCCTCCCAGGTCGAATCCGTTTTGATGAAGACCGAGATCCTCTCGCCCTTCTACCAGATCGATGTCTATCGCGAGGGATCGATGGACACCATGGTGGTCAATGTCGAGGCCAGCCCGCCCCTGGCCGAGCAGGGCGAGGAGGCCATGCGCAAGGTCGCCGCCCGCGCCACCAAGGACATCAAGGACTTCATCGGCGTGAGTTGTCAGGTGATGGTCAAGAAGGTCGGGGAGATCCCCCGTTCCCAGGGCAAGGCCGTGCGGGTGGTGGATCACCGCAAGGACAAGAAGTAGGCGGGCCGGGGGTCAGGTGTGGCGGGGCCTGGGCACTCAAGGCCTCGTCAGTTTGCCACCCAAGGATTAAGGAGGATGGCACCACTAGACTGGAAGTCGCGAATATTGCGGGTGACCAGGGTCATGCCATGAATGAGAGCCGTGGCGGCAATCAGGGCGTCCCGATCCGAACAGGGGTTGGGGATAAGGAGTTGGGCGCAACGCCTGGCCACCGGAACGTCAACAGCCAGAATACGGTACTGGAAGTTACGCAACACTTGTTGCTCCAACCAAGTCCGCAGTAGGGCGCCTTGGCGCGCGTCCCGGCGCTCGATGCGCAAGACACCCATCTCCAGTTCCAGAACGCTGATGACGGACATATAGAGTTGTGGTGCCGCTACGCCGCGTGCCCATTGGAGCATCTGGGGGTCAGCTTGACTGCTCCTGGTCTTACGCAGTTCCGAAATCACGTTGGTATCCAGTAAATACATCAGGATAAGTCAGCTTCAAGTAGGCAGGGACCTTCCAACCTGGGTGGCTCGAACTCAACCGCCTCCGCCTCCGCCTCCGCCTCCGCCTCGGGCATGGCCAGGAGATCGGCGATGCTGGCCTGTTGTGGCTGAAGCGCCTGATAGGCGTCGATGGACATTAAGACCAGCGCCGGACGCCCCCGGTCGGTGATGAAAACGGGACCCTTGAGTGCGGCGCGTTTGGCGCGGCCGGTGTCGTGATTGAATTCGCGGCTGGAAAGGGTCGTGATGGTCATACGGATACCCGGAAAGTGCAACGTATCTACATGATAAGGGATAGGAGCAGATCCGCTAATCCAGTTCCAGGGACAGTAAATTTAACTCCGCCCGGCATCCTGGCCCGAAGCACCTTGCAATGGCGGGGAGGTTGAAATCCCTGCCTGGCGATGCGGAGCGAGGGAAGGCCAGGTTTCCGTGGTTTGGGATTGCCAGCCTAAGCTTCCAGCGTCCCTAGCCATCGGGCTCACCCGCTGGCTAGGTGCCGGGGCCAAACGCCACCCCATCCAGGACCAGCCGCAACGCCAGGCCGATAAAGAGCAAGCCGGCGCCGCGATCAAGCCATATCCCCGCCCCCGGTCTGCGCGCCAGCAGCCTGCCGACCCCGCCCGCCGCGAAGGCCAGGGCCCCGAATACCAGAATGGTCTGGATGGCAAAGACCAGCCCAAGTTGTAGCATCTGGAGGGCCGGCCGGCCCTGCGCCGGGTTGGTAAATTGCGGCAGGAAGGCCAGGAAAAACAGGGCCACCTTGGGATTGATGGCATTAGCGATGAACCCCCGCCGCAGGTAACGCCACCAGGGTTCGCGCGTCCCGGCCTCCAGGCTGGCCAGGCGTGGCGCCGCGGCATGGTGCAAGGTCTGGACCCCAATCCAGCCCAGGTAGGCGGCCCCCGCGAGCTTCAGCAGCAAAAATGCCGTCGGCGACGAGGCAAGCGCCGCGCTGACCCCCAGGGCTGCCCACAAGGTATGGGTGAAGCAACCCAGGGCGCAGCCGACGGCGATGCCGAAACCTGCCGCGCGACCCCGGGCCAGGCTCTGGCCCAGCACCATCAGATTGTCCGGGCCTGGCGCGAGGGTAATCACGACGGAAACGGCGAGAAAGCCCAACAGGGTTTCGAGAGTCAGCATGGGGGTAAGGGGCGGCGGCAACAAGGTTGTGAGATAAGGGGCGCCGGGGATTCTGTGGTTCGGGCGGGCCCGCGTCAAATGTCCGCATGATCAGGACTGGGAAAACCTGCCCTATCTGGAGCGCGACATCCCCCAGATCGGCCCGCGCATCCCAGCGGAGACCCTGCGTCGCTTCTGGACCATGTTCGCCCATGCCCACGCCCACGCCCAGGGCGGGCTGCACAACGCCGCTGAGTTGGCGCGGGGGTTGGCGGTGGATGGCAAGAGCTGGCGGCCCTGGAAGGCTGAAACAGGGATTCGTCCGAACACCATCCAACCTGATCAGCGCCAGGTATCTGGAAAGCCAGGCTCCAGAGGATCGCCACCGGCAGGTTTCAGAGCAGTCAATCGGGGAGGAAGGCTGGAAGCCGTGGCGTACCGACTGGGGTGCCATTTATCCGGGTGGCACCATGCTTCACCTGTCCGCCTGTTCCGTCTTGACGCTTTCTTAACGCGGATAGCCCCGGTATTGGTCACTTCTTGACCCGAAACCTCCTAGAGTTCATTCCGTACCCTTTCACATTCACAGGAGGCGTTATGGACCTGGTCTATCTCTTCGCCGTACTGGCGTTCTTCGGCATGACCGCTGCGCTGGCGGCGGCTTTCGAAAAATTACGGAAGCGCTGACATGAGCGCCCTCTATCTCATCGCGCTACTGGCGGCGGCCGGGGTGTTCGTCTACCTGGTCATCGCCCTATTCTTTCCGGAGAAATTTTCATGACCGGCAACGGCTATCTGCAAATCGGCCTCTATCTGGCCGCGCTGCTGCTCCTGGCCTGGCCACTGGGGCTGTACATGGCGCGCGTCTACGCCGGCGAATTGCCAGTCTATGTCCGCTGGTCGCGTCCGCTGGAAAATGGGCTTTATCGACTGGCCGGTATCAAGCCGGACGAAGGCATGACCTGGCTGCGCTATGCGTTGGCCTTCCTGGCGTTCAACCTGCTCGGATTGCTGGCGGTCTATGCCTTGCAGCGGCTACAACTCTGGCTGCCGCTGAATCCGCAGGCGCTGGCCAACGTCACGCCGGATTCCGCCTTCAACACGGCGGTGAGCTTTGCCACCAACACCAACTGGCAGGGCTACGGCGGCGAGACGACGATGAGTTATCTCACCCAGATGCTCGGCCTCAACGTGCAGAACTTCGTTTCCGCCGCCAGCGGTATGGCCGTGCTGGTGGCCGTGGTGCGCGGCTTCGTCAAACGCGAAGCGGACAGCATCGGCAACTTCTGGGTCGATCTGGTGCGCTCGACCCTGTACATCCTGTTGCCGCTGTCGCTGATCCTGGCTGTGGTGCTGGTCAGCCAGGGCGTGGTGCAGACCTTCGCGCCGTCGCAAACCGTCGAACTCAGCCAGCCGGTGCAATACGAAAAGGCGAAACTGGATGCCGACGGCCAGGCCGTGCAGGACGCCGCGGGCAAGCCGGTAATGGAATCGGTCACGGAAACTTGGCAGACCATCGCCGTCGGTCCGGCCGCCTCGCAGGTCGCCATCAAGCAACTCGGCACCAACGGCGGCGGCTTCTTCAACGTCAATTCCGCGCATCCGCTGGAGAACCCGACGCCGCTGTCCAACTTCCTGGAAATGCTGGCCATCCTGCTGATCCCGGCGGCGCTGTGCTTCACCTTCGGCAAGCTGGTCGGCGACATGCGCCAGGGTGTCGCCATCCTCGCCGCCATGACCATCGTGCTGGTCGGGTCTGGGTGCGGTTTGCGTCGGCGCCGAACAGTCCGGCAATCCGCTGTTCGAGCGGCTGGGGCTGGCGACGCAGGCCTCCGACCTAGCCGCCGGCGGCAACATGGAAGGCAAGGAGGCGCGCTTCGGCATCGTCAATTCCGCGCATGTGGGCCACCGCCACCACCGCCGCTTCCAACGGCTCGGTCAACGCCATGCACGACTCCTTCACCCCGCTCGGCGGCATGGTGCCGATGTGGTTGATGCAACTGGGCGAAGTGATCTTCGGCGGCGTCGGTTCCGGCCTTTACGGCATGCTGATGTTCGCCATCGTCGGCGGTGTTCGTCGCCGGGCTGATGATCGGCCGCACGCCGGAATATCTGGGCAAGAAGATCGAGGCCTTCGAGGTCAAGATGGCCGCCGTCGCCATCCTGGTGCCGCCGCTGGCGGTGCTGCTCGGCGCGGCCATCGCGGTGGTGGTGGATGCCGGCGTGGCCGGCATCGCCAACCCCGGCGCCCATGGCTTCTCGGAAATCCTCTATGCCTTCTCGTCGGCCGGCAACAACAACGGCAGCGCCTTCGCCGGCCTGTCGGCCAACACGCCCTTCTACAACGGCATGCTCGGGCTGGCGATGCTGATGGCGCGCTACTGGCTGGTGATTGCGGTGCTGGCCATCGCCGGCTCGCTGGCGGCCAAGAAAATCGTCCCCGCCTCGGCCGGCACGCTGCCCACCCATACCCCGCTGTTCGTGCTGCTGTTGATCGGCAGCGTGATCGTTGTCGGCGCCCTCACCTTCTTGCCGGCGCTGGCGCTGGGGCCGGTGGTCGAACAGTTGCAGATGCTCGGCGTGCACTAAGGAACATCCCATGAAAAAAACACCTTCTCTGTTCGACTCGAATCTGCTGCAAACCGCGGCACGGGATGCGCTCAAGCGCCTGTCGCCGCGCTACCAACTGAAGAACCCGGTGATGTTCGTGGTCTGGCTGGGTAGCCTGCTGACCAGCGGGCTGTTCATCCATGCGCTGGTCGGCCAGGGCGACGCGCACGGTGTGGAAACCCCGGCTTCATCCTCGCCATCACCCTCTGGCTGTGGTTCACGGTGCTGTTCGCCAACTTCGCCGAGGCGATGGCGGAAGGGCGCGGCAAGGCGCAGGCGGCGGCACTGAAAGGCCTGAAAAAGACCGTGTTTGCCAAGAAGCAGCTGGAACCACGGCACGGCAGCCCATGGAACAGGCTACCAGCGGAAGACCTGCGCCGGGGCGACGTGGTGCTGGTCGAGGCCGGCGACACCATCCCCGGGGACGGCGAGGTGATCGAGGGCGTGGCCTCGGTGGACGAATCCGCCATCACCGGCGAATCGGCCCCGGTGATCCGCGAGTCGGGCGGCGATTTCAGCGCCGTCACCGGCGGCACCCGCGTGCTGTCCGACTGGCTGGTGGTACGCATCACCGTCAATCCGGGCGAGACCTTCCTCGATCGCATGATCGGCATGGTGGAAGGCGCGAAACGCCAGAAGACGCCGAACGAGATCGCCCTGACCATCCTGCTGGTGGCGCTGACCCTGACCTTTCTGCTGGCCACGGCGACTTTGCTGCCGTTCTCGATCTTCAGCGTGGCAACGGCGGGTAGCGGCGCGGTCATCAGCGTCACCGTGCTGATCGCGCTGCTGGTCTGCCTGATCCCGACCACCATCGGCGGCCTGCTCTCCGCCATCGGCGTGGCCGGCATGGGCCGCATGCTGGGGAAGAACGTCATCGCCACCTCGGGCAGGGCGGTCGAGGCGGCCGGCGACGTCGACGTGCTGCTGCTCGACAAGACCGGCACCATCACCCTGGGCAATCGCCAGGCCACCGCCTTCCTGCCCGCGCCCGGCGTGACCGCGGCGGAACTGGCGGAGGCCGCGCTGCTGGCCTCGCTGGCCGACGAAACCCCGGAAGGCCGCTCCATCGTCGTGCTGGCCAAGGAGACGCTGCATCAGCGCGGCCGCGACATTCATGCCGACGGCGCCAGCTTCGTCCACTTCACCGCGCAGACCCGCATGAGCGGCGTCGACTGGCAGGGCCGCAACATCCGCAAGGGCGCGGCGGATTCGGTGCGTGGCTACGTCGAGGCACAGGGCGACACCTGGCCGCGGCCGGTGCAGGAAGCGGTGGACGACATCGCCCGGCGCGGCTCGACGCCGCTGGTCGTGGTCGATGGCACCACGCGTGCTCGGCGCCGTGGAACTGAAGGACATCGTCAAGGGCGGCATCAAGGAGCGCTTCATCGAACTGCGCCGCATGGGCATCAAGACCGTGATGATCACCGGCGACAACCGCCTCACCGCCGCCGCCATCGCCGCCGAGGCCGGGGTCGACGACTTCCTCGCCGAGGCGACGCCGGAAGCCAAGCTGAAGCTGATCCGCCAGTACCAGGCCGAAGGCCGGCTGGTGGCGATGACCGGCGACGGCACCAACGACGCCCCGGCGCTGGCCCAGGCCGACGTCGCGGTGGCGATGAACACCGGCACCCAGGCCGCCAAGGAGGCGGGCAACATGGTCGATCTGGATTCCAACCCGACCAAGCTGATCGAGATCGTCGAGACCGGCAAACAGATGCTGATGACGCGCGGCTCGCTGACCACCTTCTCCATCGCCAACGACGTCGCCAAGTACTTCGCCATCATCCCGGCCGCCTTCGCCACCACCTACCCGGCGCTCGGCGCGCTCAACGTGATGGGCCTGGCGACGCCGGCCTCGCGCGATCCTGTCGGCGGTGATCTTCAACGCGCTGATCATCGTCGCCCTGATCCCGCTGGCGCTGAAAGGCGTCAACTACCGCCCCCTGGGCGCCGCCGCCATCCTGAACCGCAACCTGCTGGTCTACGGCCTCGGCGGCCTCATCGTGCCCTTCATCGGCATCAAGGCCATCGACCTGATTCTGGTCGGGCTGAATCTGGCTTAACGAAGTGTTGGAATTCATGGGCAATCCATCCAAACCCGTCATACCGGCGAAGGCCGGTATCCAGGCCACCTTAATTTCATCTCGTCGTCAGGACTGGATCCCGGCATTCGCCGGGGTGACAGGTTTTCTATCCCTGTTTAGGAAAACATCATGCTGAAAGAACTCAAACCCGCCTTCGTCATGCTGCTGGCGCTGACCGTGCTCACCGGCGTCGCTCTACCCCCTGCTGGTCACCGGCATCGCGCAAGGGCTGTTCCCTGACGCAGCGAACGGCAGCCTGATCGAACAGGACGGCAAGCTCGTCGGCTCGGCCCTGATCGGCCAGCCATTCACCGACCCGAAATACTTCTGGGGCCGCCCCTCCGCCACCGGCCCGATGCCCTACAACGCCGCCGCCTCCAGCGGCACCAATCAGGGCCCGCTGAATCCGGCGCTGGAAGATGCGGTGAAGGCCCGCATCGACGCCCTGAAGGCCGCCGACCCGAGCCAGACCGCGCCGATCCCGGTGGACCTGGTCACCGCCTCCGCCAGCGGCCTCGATCCCCACATCAGCCCCGCCGCCGCCGCTGGCAGGCGCCACGCATCGCCCGCCTGCGCGGCCTGCCGCCGACGTCGTAGGTGGCTTCGTCGCACAACACACCGAGGGCCGCCAGCTCGGCCTGCTGGGCGAGGCCAGGGTCAACGTGCTGACACTGAATCTGGCGCTGGATCGTCTGCGGCAAGCCGTAAACTGTCGCCATGGCCGATACCCGATACCCGTCCCGACCCCGATGCCCTGCTCGCCAAGCTGGAGGCCGAGGGAGTGCGCGCGGCGCGCGGCAAGCTGAAGATCTTCTTCGGCGCCAGCCCGGGCGTCGGCAAGACTTACGCCATGCTGGTGGCGGCAGGGCAGTTGCGGGCGCAGGGGGTGGATGTCGTGGTTGGCGTGGTCGAGACCCACGGCCGTTCGGAGACCGCGGCACTCCTGCGGGGGCTGGAAGTGCTCCCTCCGCGGGAAATCGCCTACAAGGGCCACCTGCTCAAGGAGTTCGACCTGGACGCGGCGCTGGCGCGCAAGCCGGGATTGCTGCTGATGGACGAGTTGGCGCATTCCAACGCCGCCGGTTCGCGTCATCCCAAACGCTGGCAGGATGTGGAGGAACTGCTCGCCGCCGGCATCGACGTCTACACCACGGTCAACGTGCAGCATCTGGAAACGCTCAACGACGTGGTCAGCGGCATCACCGGCATCAAGGTGTGGGAGACGCTGCCGGACCGCTTGTTCGACATGGCGGACGAGGTGGTGCTGGTCGATCTGCCGCCGGATGAACTGTTGCAGCGACTGAAGGAAGGCAAGGTTTACCTGCCGCAACAGGCGGAACGGGCGATCCAGAATTTTTTCCGCAAGGGCAATCTGCTCGCCTTGCGCGAGTTGTCGCTGCGCCGTACCGCCGACCGGGTGGACGAGGACGTGGTGGCCTACCGGCGCGACCAGTCGGTGGCCGCGGTCTGGCCGACGCAGAACTCGCTGCTGGTCTGCATCGGCCCCGAGCCGGGCGGCGAGAAGCTGGTGCGCAATGGCGCCCGCCTGGCGGCGCAGTTCGATGTGCCCTGGCATGTCATTTATGTGGAAACGCCCGAGCTGCTGCGCCTGCCGGAGGCACGGCGCACGCGCCTGCTGAGAATCCACAAGCTGGCCGCCGAACTGGGCGCGAAAACCGCCACCCTCCCCGGCGAGGATGCCGCGCTGGTCGCGCTGACTTACGCCCGCGAACACAACCTGGGTAAGATCGTCCTCGGCCGCCGCTCCGTGGGCTGGCGCGCCTACCGTTTCCCCTGGCAGCGCCGCTTCAGCACGCGCTTGGGCGCCCTCGCCCCGGATATCGACCTGATCCTGGTGGAACTGGGCGGCGAAGCGCGCGAAGACGCCGCGCAAGCGGTCAAAACCCCGTTCGCGAACCCCATCGGCAAGGCTGGCGGCCGCACCGGCTGGCGCCAGTACGGCCTGGCATTGGCCGCCGTCGTCGCGGTGACCCTGTTCGCCACGCCGCTGCACGACATCCTGGAGTTGGCCAACATCGTCATGTTGTTCCTGCTGGCGGTGCTGTTTGCCGCGTTCAAACTCGGGCGCGGCCCGGCGCTGCTGGCTTCATTCTTGTCGGTGGCGGCGTTCGATTTCTTCTTCGTCTCGCCGCGGCTTACGTTTGCGGTCCACGATGCCCAGTATCTGGTCACCTTCGCCGTGATGCTGGCGGTCGCCCTGAGTATCGCCCACCTGACCACCGGCCTGGGCTTCCAGGCGCGCGTGGCGGCAAGCCGCGAGCGGCGCATGCGCGCGCTTTATGAAATGGCGCGGGAGCTATCGAGCGCACTGGTGCTGGAGCAGATCGAAGAAATCGGCGACCGCTTCGTCTCCAGCACCTTCGGCGTCCATGCCCATCTGCTGCTACCCGACGACCAGGGCAAGCTGCCCGTCAACCTTTCGCGCGGCGAGGTGCTCGACCTGGGCATCGCGCAATGGGCGCTGGATCACGGTCAAGCCGCCGGTTGCGGCACCGATACCCTACCGGCCAGCCCATTTCTCTATGTTCCGTTGAAGGCCACCATGCGGGTGCGTGGCGTCATGGCCATCGCGCCGCGCCAGGAAGGCGGTTTGCTCAACCCGGAACAACAGCGCCTGCTCGATACCTTCGCCGCACTGATCGGCATCGCGCTGGAACGGGTGCATTACATCGCTGTCGCCCAGGAAGCCCTGGTCAGCATGGAATCGGAACGCCTGCGCAATGGCTTGTTGTCCAGTATCTCGCACGATCTGCGCACCCCGCTGACGGCGCTGATCGGCCTGATCGACGCCATGATGTTGATCGAGCCGAAACTGCCGCCGCCGCACCAGGAATTCGCCGGCGCGATCCGCGAACAGGCGCTGCGCACCAACGCCCAGGTGAACAACCTGCTCGACATGGCGCGCCTGCAGGCTGGCAAGGTCTCCCTCAAGCGCGAATGGCAACCCCTGGAAGATGCCGTTGGTTCAGCGTTACAAGCCTGCGCCACTGTCCTCGGTGGCCATACCGTGCGCATCGACTTGCCGGGCGACCTGCCCGAGCTGGAGCTGGATGCGGTCCTGATGGAACGGGTGTTCAGCAATCTGCTGGAAAACGCCGCGAAATACACGCCGCCGGGCAGCGTCATCGAAATCGCCGCCCGCGTCGTCGGGGCGGATATCGAGGTCTCGGTCTGCGATAACGGACCCGGCCTGCCACCCGGCCGCGAGCAGGTCATCTTCGAGAAATTCGCCCGTGGCCAGGAGGAAAGCCCCATCGTCGGCGTCGGGCTGGGGCTGGCCATCGTGCGCGCCATCGTCGTCGCGCATGGCGGTCGTGTCTGGGCGCGCAACCGGGCACGAGATCGGCACCCACAAGTTGGCGCCTGCTTCCTCTTCACCCTGCCAATGGGCCAGCCACCGGCTATCAAGGAATCGGCATGAGCGAACCGGTCGTGAACCTGGTGCTGATCGAAGACGACAAGGAAATTCGCCGCTTCCTGCATAGCGCCCTCGGCGCGTCCGGCTTCCAGGTCTGGCAGGCGGAAACCGCCGAGCGTGGCCTGATCGAGGCTGCCACCCGCCAGCCGGAATTGATCATTCTCGACCTGGGACTGCCCGACCGGGATGGCCTCGATGTCATCCGCGATCTGCGCGCCTGGACCCCCATTCCCATCCTGATTCTCTCCGCGCGTGGCGAGGAAGCCCAGAAGGTGGCGGCCCTGGATGCGGGCGCCGACGATTATTTGACCAAGCCCTTTGGCGTACCGGAATTGCTGGCCCGCCTGCGCGCCTTGCTGCGCCGGGTGGTTCGCATCGAAGACGGCGGCAAGGCCCTGGTCGAGTTCGGCGATCTGCGCATCGACCTGGCCCATCGCACGGTCACTCGTGCCGACCAAGCCGTACACCTGACGCCGCTCGAATACCGCATGTTGACTGTGCTGCTCACCCACGCCGGTCGCGTCCTGACGCACCGGCAATTGCTCAAGGAGGTCTGGGGACCGTCGCATGTGGATCGCATCCATTACCTGCGGGTCTTCATGGCCGGCCTGCGCCGCAAACTGGAAGACGAACCGGCGCGGCCCCAACACCTGCTCACCGTGTCCGGGGTTGGCTATCGGCTGGAAATTTAGTCCAGGGCCTCGGCGCAGCTTACTCACACGGGGTATTGCGGGTGCGTCTTGAGAGCATGCACAACGCCTTGGGGGCCGATCAGGGAACGTCTCTTCTAATGCTTACCGGGGTCGAACCCTGCCAAACTCCCCGGTGATCTGTCCCTTCACTTCGCCCATGCCAGGATTGTGGAGCCGTCCACCTGATTTGGGATGGGGGTTCGTGACTCAGGAACGATCCGCAGCGACCTGCCAAGATCGCGCCATAGCCGCAGCACCGGACCCGCCTGATTCATGCTGTAAAAGTGCAGGCCCGGGGCGCCGCCGTCCAGGAGGCGCCGGCAGAGGCCGAGGACCACCTCATGACCGAAGGCGCGGATCGCCGCGATGTCGTCGCCCATGGCCTCCAGGCGTTTGCGGACCCAGCGCGGGATTTCGGCGCCGCAGGCGTCGGAGAAGCGGGCGAGTTGGGAGAAGTTGGTGATCGGCATGATGCCGGGCAGGATGGGGATGTGGATGCCCCGGGCCGTGCAGCGATCGATGAAGCCAAAGTAGGCATCCGGGTTATAGAAATACTGGGTGATGGCACCGTTGGCGCCAGCCTCGACCTTGCGCTTGAAGTTGGCCAGGTCCTGATCGGCATTGGCGGCCTGGGGATGGACCTCGGGGTAGGCCGCCACCTCGATGCGGAAATGGTCGCCGGTCTCCTGACGGATGAAGGCGACCAGTTCGTTGGCGTTGCGGAAGTCCCCAGCGGCACCCAGCCCCATGCCGGAGGGCAGGTCGCCGCGCAGGGCCACCAGGCGGCGGATGCCCTGGCCTTGGTAACGGCCCAGGATGCCGCGGATTTCGGCCCGGGTGGAGCCGATGCAGGCCAGGTGCGGGGCGGCCGCGATGCCTCTGGCCAGGAGCAGGTTCAGGGTCTCGAAGGTGCTGTCCCGGGTGGAGCCGCCGGCCCCGTAGGTGACCGAGAAGTACTCCGGCCCCACGGCATTCATCAGGTCGATGCTGGCGGCGAGTTTGGTCATCCCCTCCGGGGTCTTGGGCGGGAACAGTTCGAAACTGAAGGAGGCTGGGTGGGGACTGGGGGCTGCCAGCGTGCTCCTGTCAGGGGCGCGGACGGGGTTGCCTCGGGGCGTGCTGGTGACATAAATCACACTTCCATGTATTGAAGTTGTCCCCTTCGATGAGTTCAAGTATTTTGGCAGCGGTGCGGCGCGGAAAGGGGGCGGCTGGGCATATCTATTGATGAAAGGGACGGAACCGCACGGATCCTGTGCCATAAATTGTCGGAGTGTCAAGAGCGACCATCTCGACAGTCGTGCGAGGGGTTCGGCCTTTTGGGTTGGAGAGAGCCATGAATAACATTGCGGGTCGTCGGCCATGGTGCTGCGGCCAAGCCTAAGAGGGAGAGCGAGTGCGCATCCTATTCATTTCTGAAGATTTATGGGGTACCGGCCTGTGCTTCCGGCTCGTGAGGGAGGGTCACGAAGTTCGAGCTGCAATGTCCGATCCTTCGGGCTTTTCAGCGAATGTCTTGGATGGAATCGTCGCCAAGGTATCCGGCCTGGACCAAGGTCTTGCCTGGGTCGGCAAAGAAGGTCTTATCGTTGTTGACTGTGTCGGCTTCGGTCATCTACAAGATGATCTGCGCACGCAAGGCTACACTGTAGTTGGCGGCAGTGCCGGTGGCGATAGGCTAGAAGAAGATCGGCCATGGTGTCAGCGCGTCTTTGCTGACTGCGGCATCCCTACCCTGATTACCCAGTATTTCCCGGATGCTGCCCATGCCATCGCGCACGTGCGCCACCATTGCGCCTCCGGCCCCTGGGTTATCAAGCAGAACGGACACCCCGAATGCACTTTTTGCTATGTCGGCAAGTTGCTGGATGGTTCAGACGTGATCGATCTATTAACGCGATACGCAGAGGCGTATGGCGATAAAGGTGGTTTTGTCTTGCAGCAATGTGCGTCGGGTGTCGAGATTGGGGTGGGACGCTATTTCAATGGACGCCACTGGGTCGGTCCTATTGAGATGAACGTCGAGCATAAGAACCTCTTTCCCGGGGGGCTTGGCCCGAACACCGGAGAAATGGGCACCCTCATGTGGTACGATGCCGATGAACAAAATCGATTGTTCCAGGAAACACTTGGTAAGCTCTCGGCATATCTCGCTAAAGTTGATTTTCGCGGTGACATCGCCATTAATTGCATAGTGAATGAAGAAGGCGCGTTTCCCCTCGAGGTCACCGCTCGATTTGGTTACCCAGCGCTTCAAGTTCAAACAGAAATACAGCGGTCGCCTTGGGGTGAATTCCTGTATGCGGTTGCGAAGGGTGAAGACTATTCCCTCCAGTGGCGGCAGGGCTATGGCGTGGTGGCCCTCGTAGCCACTCCCCCCTTCCCATATTTCAGTCCGATGGGGCGGCAGGATCTCACGCCACGTGGCCTCCGGTTGCGCTTTCATCAACCACCTTCAGACATGGACTGGGACCATCTTCATCCCGAGGAATTAGCGCTTGGCAATAGCCCGGATGGTGACCCCGAGTATGTTATAGCGGGTGACACCGGCTATGTGCTGCATGTTTCGGCCTTCGGTGAAGACATCCACGAGGCTCGTAAGAAGTTGTACGCACGACTAGGCAATATCGTCGTGCCCCGCATGTTCTATCGTACCGACATTGGTCAAGCCTTCCTGGAAAGAGACCGGGCTCTGCTGGAACAATGGGGCTGGTTACCGGGCGGCCAATGATGAGAATCCCGCATGGTAATCGGATCGGGAAATCACTCCTCTTGGCTAAACATGATTGAACAGCTCCGGGTGTAGGCTATTCGATTCCCCGATTGACCAAGTAAACGCATACGCCTTTGCTGTTGCGGCTCGGGCAGGCTACGCCCGGGGCATAGATCGTCGTTAAGTCGACGCGAATTAAGTCTGAATTTAAGTTATTCTAACCTATTGGTTTCCAACAGGTGGAAATTGAGGATTATCAATCATGTCTCAGTTGAGGAAAGAAACCAGTCATTCGTGGATATGCCCTTCCTTGAAGTTGAGGGATGCTCGGTCGGGAGGGTATGGCGTATTTACAACAACAGATCTCGAAAAGGGTGCCACCGTGGTCATGTATGGGGGATATGTGATGACATTGGAGGAAGAGGCTAATCTGCCAGAACCACTTAGGGATTTCGCGCACCAGATTGACGATGATCTTGTGATTGCTCCAAGACATCATGATGATCTTATAGTATCGGATTATATCAACCACTCATGCGAACCTAATTGTGGATTTATCGGACAAATCCGACTTGTGACAATGCGTCCCGTGGCACGATTCGAGGAAATAACATTTGATTACGCCATGGTTCTTTTTGAGTCGGATAACCCAATATCCGCCTATCAGCTAGATTGCCAGTGTGGTGCTAAGGGATGCCGGAAGCTAGTAACAGCTAACGATTGGAAAATCCCGGAGTTACAACATAGATATAGGGGGTACTTTCAGGAATTCTTGGAGAGAAAGATCTCATTTGGCTAACAAATCATTGCATTGTCAAAATTTCCAAATATTCTAGCACGATGAAGTTGCTGCGCTTGGCATCAATGGCCTTATCGACCCATTCGTGAGACTCGCTTGGAGGAATCGTCCCGTGATCGAGTGCGCTAAGCATTGTGTCGCCAAAACCCTGGATTCAGCCTGTGATGTCGGGTCGGCGTTGTTTGGAGTGGGGGAGGAGGATGGTGCGTTAACCGTAACGGCTAAGATGGCGGGTTTCGCCGCGCGAAGATTCGTCTATATCGCTGCCGACTATTGGCTGATGGGGGTTTCGGTGGCGCTTGTTATCGGCATGAAGGCAATGAGCGTCGAGTTCCCATCGATTTTCCTTGGACTCTGGGCGTTCGATATTGTCATTGCCGGAGCCTTTATACTTTTCTGGAAAAGAACGGGTATAGACATTACGCTTGGTAATGACTTTCGGCGCGCCGTCGATGAGATCCATGCTAAGTCACGGTTAGCGGGTATTCTGGCTTTTATAGTGGTGATTGCCCAGGCTGCCGTCTGGAGCGGGCCGGAACAGGTCATCATTTTCTTTAGAAAGGAAATTGGATCGCGGGTAGTGATGGCATTGGTACTCCTTGGACTTACGGCGATTCAGGCCGTCGCTTGGGCGGCTGTCTACAGTCTTGGCTACGAAAATGCAATCCAGTGAGTCCGATAGGTCGCTGTCTATCTTAACCACTTAGAATGGGTGGTTTTTTTACTTAACTTCGGAGTCAACGGTAATGCGCATGGTAAGCCGATTTTTACTCAAGACGCTTATGGCGGGATGGGTGGCAAGTGCCGCATTTGCAGCTCTGGCTGGCACACTATCTCCCGCTGAGCAGCGGTTTGTCGCTCGGAAGGATACGATGGGTGCTTATGCCTATCGGATGACCGAGAAACTGGCCTATAAATTTGGATCGATCGACATGCCGCTTGGGGAAGCATGGCGGCCGGCGGGAAGTAAGGCCGAACATGAGGCGGCAGAATTTATTAAACAGGAAATGCGGGATATCGGTCTTTCGAATGTTGCAAAGGAAGGGTTTCCTGTGCATGGTTATACCTTCAAGGGGGCTTCGGTGCAGGTTGTCTCGCCGACTCCAGGTGCGATTATGCTTGCCGGCGGCATGGGTGGCGTGATAGGTACCGGTCGGACGGATCTTTCCGCCGAGCTAGTGTATGTCGGTCTCGGAACCAAGGATGATTACCTGGGTAAAAATGTTACCGGCAAGATTGTGCTGGTCGAAATTAGTACCGCGGACATGAATTGGTTCCATGTTCCGCAGTATGAGGCGGAGTTCCATGGTGCATCAGGTATGATCGTGCGGTGGATAGAGTTTCAGCCCTTGGCTGATTCGATATTTTCTACCAATGCGTCGGCAAGGCAAACTATTCCCGCTGTTGTTGTCAGTGACAACGATTTCGCTACACTTAGGTCGTTCACCGAAGGGCCACAGCCTGTGACCGTTTCGATACGCTCCGATGTTAAAATTGATACCAGTGAGACATCGTTTAATGTTGTTGGATATATACCTGGTACAACGCATCCCGATCAACTGATCATCCTGGGAGCCCATTACGATAAATGGTGGTATGGAGCTAGAGATGATAGTGGTGGGGTCGCTCAGATGCTTGCTGTTGCCAAGGCGATGGTGGATTCAGGCTATCGGCCCGATCGAACGATTGTCTTTGTGGCCCATGGCGCGGAGGAGTACGGCTGGACCAATACCAATTACGATTGGGCGATCGGTTCCTGGTCAGTTATCAATCGCATTCACCCGGATTGGGCGGGGAGGACGCTTTCGTTCTTCAATATGGATGACCTGGCGGGAAGGCTTGATGACAATACCATCTTTGTCAGAGGAACACCGGAATCGCAGGCATTTCGAAAAGACCTCATTCGGGTTCTCGACAGTTACTTTGAAATGACATATCCATGGTCTGCTTATTATAAGGCTGCAAGTACCGAATACAGTCTTCCGTCAACCTGGGTAGATGAGTTCTCCTATGCCGCCGCTGGCATTCCCGTGATGAGCATCTTCAGTGCCACAGATCCTCTTACAGACTTTGACGAGTTCCACACGCAGATGGATACAATGGATCTGGTATCGCGGGACAATCTTACCATGAGTGCTATTGCAAACGGTCTTGCGATCATGAGGCTCGACCGCTCAGATATTCTGCCGTATGGACTTGCCGTTTGGGGTGATGATCTTAAGGCGCATTTGGAGGATAATTCGCTTGCCAAAATGGGTATTGATGTTGGGCCTCTGTACGATCAGATAACCGCATTTCAGACAAAAGCGGATCGCGTGAGGCAACTGGCCCAGACGAATAATAATGCTGCCATTATCGATAGCCGTTAATGATAAGCTTTTACTGGCTCAGGAAATTATAGCTTCAGGACTTATTTCGGTCGGCGGCTATGAACAAGAGATGTATCCGCACGAACAGTATCAGAATGATGGCGAGGCATTACGCAAGTCGATTTCATTTCTCGACAATGGGAAATGCAACCAAATCAGCGGGAGTCTTACGTAACATCTATGGCATGTGGGAGGGTGCGCTTATTAGCAAGCCGGTTTATGCTGAAATGGTGATCAATCGGCATGATCCTGCTAGAGGAGACCTGTTCTGGGCAACGGGGCGTTTGGCTCATTTTACCGACGCATATGACGAGTACGTCGCATTGCAGCAGAATGGTGGTGATTACACTGTTCAGTTGGCATCATTGCAAGCAAAATACCTGATTGCGCAGTCAAATCTCAATACGTCGATTGTGCATATCACGACGGTTTTGTCGCAGGCAACGACGTTGCTCGATGATGCCGAGAACCTCTTAGACTGATTTGGCGCCATCTCACTGCATCTGCCCACGGAAGAGTATCTTTTCCGACGATGTACGCCAAGGGGGGTGGTAGGGACAATGCCACTGGTGATACCCTGTTGACTTTCATTAGCCGCGCCTCGTGGGTCCCTGGGGCGGATTATGGCAATAGCCGCCGCGGCCACCATTTGACGCGACTGCCGCTTTATCAGGGTGATGGCCGACAGAAAAGGCTTGGCGAGATGAGATCACGGCTGGGTACATGGATCGGGCTATAGGGGTAGCTGAGCGTTAATCGCCAAGACTTTAACTTCTTTAAATTCGGTTAATGCTGTTTAGTCCTTCAAAGGGAGACGACGCTTTGTAGGCCAAGATCGCGCCATAGCCGCAGCACCGGACCCGCCTGATTCATGCTGTAAAAGTGCAGGCCCGGGGCGCCGCCGTCCAGGAGGCGTCGGCAGAGGCCGAGGACCACCTCATGACCGAAGGCGCGGATCGCCGCGATGTCGTCGCCCATGGCCTCCAGGCGTTTGCGGACCCAGCGCGGGATTTCGGCGCCGCAGGCGTCGGAGAAGCGGGCGAGTTGGGAGAAGTTGGTGATCGGCATGATGCCGGGCAGGATGGGGATGTGGATGCCCCGGGCCGTGCAGCGATCGATGAAGCCAAAGTAGGCATCCGGGTTATAGAAATACTGGGTGATGGCACCGTTGGCGCCAGCCTCGACCTTGCGCTTGAAGTTGGCCAGGTCCTGATCGGCATTGGCGGCCTGGGGATGGACCTCGGGGTAGGCCGCCACCTCGATGCGGAAATGGTCGCCGGTCTCCTGACGGATGAAGGCGACCAGTTCGTTGGCGTTGCGGAAGTCCCCAGCGGCACCCAGCCCCATGCCGGAGGGCAGGTCGCCGCGCAGGGCCACCAGGCGGCGGATGCCCTGGCCTTGGTAACGGCCCAGGATGCCGCGGATTTCGGCCCGGGTGGAGCCGATGCAGGCCAGGTGCGGGGCGGCCGCGATGCCTCTGGCCAGGAGCAGGTTCAGGGTCTCGAAGGTGCTGTCCCGGGTGGAGCCGCCGGCCCCGTAGGTGACCGAGAAGTACTCCGGCCCCACGGCATTCATCAGGTCGATGCTGGCGGCGAGTTTGGTCATCCCCTCCGGGGTCTTGGGCGGGAACAACTCGAAGCTGAAAGCGGGTTGGTGGGGATGAGGGGCTGGCATGGGTGCTCCTGTCAGGGGCGAGAGGATTGCCTCGGGGCAGGGGAGGGTGAAGGTGTTCCTGGGCGTTTTGTACGGGGCTGCGGGGTAGGAGGGGCCCGCGCCCCCCATGCCTGCAACGCCATGGGTGCCCGGAGTGAGCGGACCCGCCTCTAGCGAGGCGGGAGGCGCCCGAACCCCAGGGGGTCCTGGCGCCTCGATCAACCCTCAATATCGATAGTATTCAGGCTTGTAGGGGCCTTCCACCGGGACGCCAATGTAGTCGGCCTGGGACTGGCTGAGTTGGCTGAGGTGGACGCCGATCTTGCTCAGGTGCAGGCGCGCCACCTCCTCGTCCAGCTTTTTCGGCAGGACATAGACGCCGATCGGGTACTGGTCGCGATGGTTGAAGATCTCCATCTGGGCCAGGATCTGATTGGTGAAGCTGTTGGACATGACGAAGCTGGGGTGGCCGGTGGCGCAGCCCAGGTTCACCAGGCGGCCCTTGGCGAGCAGGATGATGCGCCGGCCGGTGGGGAAGATGACGTGATCCACCTGGGGCTTGATCTCGTCCCAGACGTAGCCCTCGATGGAGGCGACGTCGATCTCGTTGTCGAAGTGGCCGATATTGCAGACGATGGCCTGGTCCTTCATGGCCAGCATGTGGTCATGGGTGATGATGTCGAGGTTGCCGGTGGCGGTGACGAAGATGTCCGCCAGGGGCGCGGCCTCTTCCATGGTGACGACCTTGTAACCTTCCATGGCGGCCTGAAGGGCGCAGATGGGGTCGATCTCGGAGACCCAGACCTGGGCGCCCAGGCCCCGCAGGGACTGGCAGCAACCCTTGCCGACGTCGCCATAACCGCAGACCATGGCGACCTTGCCGGCGATCATGACATCGGTGGCGCGCTTGATGCCGTCCACCAGGGACTCACGGCAGCCATAGAGGTTGTCGAACTTGGACTTGGTGACCGAGTCGTTGACGTTCATGGCCGGGAAGAGGAGGGTTCCGGCCTTGGCCATCTCGTAGAGGCGATGGACGCCGGTGGTGGTCTCCTCGGTGACGCCGCGAATCTCGGCGGCGAGCCGGGTCCAGTGCTGGTTGTCGCGCTGGAAGGTCCGGCCGAGGACGCCGAGGATGGCGCGCCACTCCTCGTTGTCCTGGGCGGTGGGGGCGGGGACGGCGCCGGCCTTTTCGTACTCGACGCCCTTATGCACCAGCAGGGTAGCGTCGCCGCCGTCGTCCAGGATCATATTGGGGCCACCGCCGTCGGGCCAGTTGACCACTTGCTCGGTGCACCACCAGTATTCCTCCAGGGTCTCGCCCTTCCAGGCATAGACGGGGACGCCGGCGGCGGCAATGGCGGCGGCGGCATGGTCCTGGGTGGAAAAGATGTTGCAGGAACACCAGCGCACCTGGGCGCCAAGCGTCGACCAGGGTCTCGATGAGGACCGCGGTCTGGATGGTCATGTGCAGGCTGCCGGTGACCCGGGCGCCCTTGAGGGGCTGGGTGGCCGCGTACTTGTGGCGCAGGGCCATGAGACCCGGCATCTCCGTCTCGGCGATGGCGATCTCCTTGCGGCCCCAGGCGGCCAGGGCGATGTCGGCAACCTTGTAGTCGGTAAACTCACTCATGCTAGTCAACTCCAGTGATTATCAGAGTGAGCGCCGTTGTAAAGGTTGGCCACCACCGAGCCTGGCCCCTGCTGGGGGTCGCAACGCTCCTCGGGGTGGGGTGAGGGAAGAATTAGAGCCTACAGCCCGGCCGCGGCGCGCAGGTCCTCCGCGCGGTCGGTGCGTTCCCAGGTGAACTCCGGCTCCTCGCGACCGAAGTGCCCATAAGCAGCGGTCTTGAGGTAGATGGGCCGCACGAGATCCAGCATCTGGACTATGCCGTAGGGGCGCAGGTCGAAGTGTTCGCGCACCAATTGGGCGATGCGCTCCTCGTCAATCTTGGCGGTGCCGAAGGTCTCGATGGAGATGGAGGTCGGCTCGGCCACGCCGATGGCATAGGAAACCTGAATCTCGCAGCGGTCGGCTAGCCCGGCGGCGACGATGTTCTTGGCCACATAGCGCCCGGCGTAGGCGGCCGAGCGGTCCACCTTGGACGGGTCCTTGCCGGAGAAGGCGCCTCCGCCGTGACGGGCCGCCCCGCCGTAGGTATCGACGATGATCTTGCGCCCGGTCAGGCCGCAGTCGCCGACGGGACCGCCGATGACGAAGGAACCGGTGGGGTTGATGTGAAACTTGGTCCCCTTGTGGATCCATTCGTTGGGGATGATGGGCTGGATGATGTTCTCCATCACCGCCTCGCACAGGTGCTTGTAGTCCACCTCCGGGTCGTGCTGGGTGGACAACACCACCGCATCCACCGCGACTACCTTACCGTCGGAGTAGCGCAGGGTGACCTGGCTCTTGGCGTCCGGGCGTAGCCAGGGCAGGACGTGGGTCTTGCGCATCTCGGCTTGGCGCTGCACCAGGCGGTGGGCGTAAGTGATGGGTGCGGGCATCAGGACATCGGTCTCGTTGGTGGCGTAGCCGAACATCAGGCCTTGGTCGCCGGCACCCTGTTCCTCGGGGGCGGAACGGTTCACGCCTTGGGCGATGTCGCTGGACTGCTTGCCGATCAGGGACATGACGGCACAGGTCGATCCATCGAAGCCGACATGGGAACTGGTGTAGCCGATGTCGCAGACCACCTTGCGCACCACCTCGTCGAGGTCGACCCAGGCGTTGGTCGTGATTTCCCCGCCGACGATCACGGCCCCGGTCTTGATCATGGTCTCGCAGGCGACACGGGCATGCTGCGGGTCGGGGTCCTGGGTCAGGATGGCGTCCAGGACCGCGTCGGATATCTGATCGGCGACCTTGTCGGGATGACCCTCGGAGACGGACTCCGAGGTGAAGATGGTTTCTTTCGACATGGTGGGATATAGGGGCTCCTTACTGTGGCTCCCCGAGGGCGCCGGATGAAAACAGCTAATTTTAGGGCCCTTGGCCCTTCATTCCTAGTAGCAGTCTTGGATTTTTCCGCCCAAGGGGTAAGATGAAGCGGTTTCACGCTCCGTCTTGCCCTATTCAGATCCCCGCGAGGAGAGGTCCCCATGGTATCCCTGCAAACGCCCGTCTGCGATTTTGGTCGGTTAGCCCCGGATTTCAACCTGCCCGGCGTGGATGGCCGCCGCTGGACACGCGACGACTGCAAGGGCGACAAGGGGCTAATGGTCATGTTTATCTGCAACCATTGCCCCTACGTCAAGGCGGTCATCGACCGCATCATCCGCGACGCCCGGGACCTGGCGCCCCTCGGCGTCCGGTGTGTGGCCATCATGTCCAATGACCCCAGCGATTACCCGGAAGACTCCTTTGACAACATGCGGCGCATCGCCCAGGAGTTGAATTTTCCTTTTCCCTACCTGCTTGACGAGACCCAAGAGGTGGCCAAGGCCTTTGGCGCCGTCTGCACACCGGACTTTTTCGGCTACAACGGCGACCTGGAACTCCAGTACCGGGGCCGCCTCGACGAGAGCCGCAAGGAGGCCGCCCCCGCGGACGTCCGTCGCGACCTTTTCGAGGCCATGAAGGCGGTGGCAGCCACCGGGGCAGGCCCGCGAGACCAGATTCCCAGCATGGGCTGCTCCATCAAGTGGCGGGAAGATTGAAGGTTTTCCTTACCGCCCCGGGCCAGGGCGTGGGGCTCTGTAACAAAATCAGTATATTAGAATCTATAAAAGTATTTTTGCCTCCATAAGCCCAGTTGGTTTGCGGTGAGGGGCTAAATGGGGCCAAAATATACGACCTTTTGCCATGCTGGCCAGGGGCGCGCAGCCAACCCAGCCAGACGCCGACCACAAGACTTCGGTCTCCACAACAACTACGAGGAGGGGCTTCATGTCCTCACGCAAAGAACTGGCGAACGCAATCCGCGCCCTGAGCATGGATGCGGTTCAGAAGGCCAAGTCCGGTCACCCAGGCGCCCCCATGGGCATGGCGGATATCGCCGAGGTGCTGTGGAACGACTACATGCGCCACAACCCCGTCAATCCGGACTGGGCTGACCGTGACCGCTTCGTGCTCTCCAACGGGCACGGCTCCATGCTGATCTACTCCCTGCTGCATCTCACGGGTTATGACATCAGCGTCGAGGACCTCAAGTCTTTCCGGCAACTTCATTCCAAGACCCCAGGGCACCCCGAGTACGGCTATGCCCCCGGCATCGAAACCACCACGGGCCCCCTAGGGCAAGGCCTGACCAATGCGGTGGGCATGGCCCTCGCAGAGAAGGTCCTCGCCGGTCAGTTCAACAAGCCCGGCCACGAGATCGTCAACCACCACACCTATGTCTTCCTGGGTGATGGCTGCCTGATGGAGGGTATCTCCCACGAGGCCTGCTCCCTGGCGGGCGCCCTGGGTCTGGGTAAACTGATCTGCTTCTACGACGACAACAACATCTCCATCGATGGCGAGGTACGGGGTCACGGCAATACCCCGGCCTGGTTCCTGGACGACACCCCCAAGCGCTTCGAGGCCTATGGCTGGCATGTCATCCCCAAGGTCGATGGCCATGACCCCGAGGCCATCAAGGCCGCTATCGAGGTGGCTCGCGCCATTGATGGCAAGCCGTCCCTGATCTGCTGCCAGACCATCATCGGTTTTGGCTCGCCCAACAAGCAGGGTAAGGAAGACTGCCACGGCGCCCCCCTGGGCGACGACGAGATCACCCTGACCCGCGAGAACCTGGGCTGGCGTCATGCCCCCTTCGAGATTCCCCAGGATGTCCAGGCTGGCTGGGATGCCCGGGATGCGGGTGCCCGCGCCGAGACCGAATGGAATGCCCGCTTCGAGGCCTATGCCGTGGCCTATCCCACCCAGGCGGCGGAGTTCCAGCGCCGCATGGCCGGGAACCTGCCCGCCGACTGGGCCGAGAAGTCCGATGCCTTCATTGCCGCCGTGGTGGCCAAGGCCGAGACCATTGCCTCCCGCAAGGCCTCCCAGAATGCCCTGGACGGTTTTGGCCCGCTGCTGCCGGAACTGCTGGGTGGTTCCGCCGACCTCGCCGGCTCCAATCTGACGATCTGGAAAGGCTGCAAGGGTGTTAGCCGCACGGATGCCTCGGGCAACTACATCTATTACGGCGTACGCGAGTTCGGCATGTCGGCCATCATGAACGGCGCCGCCCTGCATGGGGGCTTCGTCCCCTATGGCGCCACCTTCCTCATGTTCTCGGAATACGCCCGCAATGCCCTGCGCATGGCGGCTCTCATGAAGGTGCCCAGCATCTTCGTCTATACCCACGACTCCATTGGTCTGGGCGAGGATGGTCCCACCCACCAGCCCGTCGAACAGATCCCTAGCCTGCGTCTCATCCCCAACATGAGCGTCTGGCGTCCCTGCGACGCGGTCGAGTCCGCCGTCGCCTGGAAGTTGGCGATCGAGCGCAAGACGGGCCCAAGCTGCCTCATCTTCTCCCGCCAGAACCTGGCCCACATGGACCGCGACGCCAACCAGATGACAGGCATCACCCGCGGCGGCTATGTGCTGCGCGATTGCGCCGGTACGCCGGATGCCATCCTCATCGCCACGGGTTCCGAGGTGGAACTGGCGGTCAAGGCCGCCGATGCCCTGGCGGCGGGCGGTAAGGCCGTGCGCGTGGTCTCCATGCCAAGCACCGATGTTTTCGATGCCCAGGACGCTGCCTATCGGGAGTCCGTGTTGCCCCGTGCCGTGAATACCCGGGTTGCTATCGAGGCGGCCTGCACCGCCGGCTGGTGGAAGTATGTCGGTTGCCAGGGCGCCGTGGTTGGTATCGACCGCTTCGGTGAGTCCGCCCCCGCCGGCGATCTCTTCAAGGCCTTCGGCTTCACGGTCGATCAGGTGGTGGCCACTGTCAAGGGCCTCCTCTAAGACCCGCGGCGGGGCCTTATCGGAGGCCCCGCATCTCCCTTTATCTCCTTTAACAACCAGACCAGGAGCAAACGCATGACGATCAAAGTGGGCATCAACGGTTTTGGCCGCATCGGCCGCATGGCCTTCCGCGCTATCGCCAAGGACTTTCCGGGCATCGAGGTGGTTGGTATCAACGACCTCCTGGCCCCCGACTACCTGGCCTACATGCTTAAGTATGATTCGGTCCATGGCAACTTCCCGGGCGACATCGCCGTTGACGGCAACACCATGATCGTCAATGGTAAGCGCATTCGTCTGACCGCCGAGCGCGACCCGGCCAACCTCAAGTGGGACGAGATCGGCGCCGAGCTGATCATCGAGTGCACGGGCTTTTTCCTGGACGAGGCCTCCTGCCAGAAGCACATCGAGGCGGGTGCCAAGAAGGTGGTGCAGAGCGCCCCTTCCAAGGATGCCACCCCCATGTTCGTCTATGGCGTCAACCACAAGACCTATGCCGGCCAGGCCATCATCTCGGCGGCCTCCTGCACCACCAACTGTCTCGCCCCGGTCGCCAAGGTCCTGCACGACAATTGGGGTATCAAGCGCGGCCTCATGACCACGGTTCACGCCGCCACCGCCACGCAGAAGACCGTCGATGGCCCCTCCATGAAGGACTGGCGCGGCGGTCGCGGTATCCTGGAGAACATCATCCCGTCCTCCACCGGCGCCGCCAAGGCGGTGGGCGTGGTGCTGCCCGAGCTGAACAAGAAGCTGACCGGTATGGCCTTCCGCGTCCCGACCTCCGACGTCTCCGTGGTCGACCTCACCGTCGAGCTGAACAAGGAAGCGGACTACGCCGACATCTGCAAGGCGATGAAGGCCGCTTCCGAGTCGGGCGACCTGGCCGGGGTCCTGGCCTACACCGACGAGAAGGTCGTCTCTACCGACTTCCGCGGCAGATCCACCCCCTCGATCTTCGACTCCGAGGCCGGCATCGCCCTCGACAAGACCTTCGTCAAGGTCGTCGCCTGGTACGACAACGAATACGGTTATACCTGCAATATGCTGCGCATGGTCGAGCACGTAGCCTAATAGGCGTCGGGCCACCGGCCGGTGAACGGCGGCACGGATGCCGCCCGCTTAACCGGAGGGTTCAAGGGCTGGTCAGACCCCTGGCAGTACCCATACCAGAGTCATTCGGAAAGCCATGCCCGTTTTCCCAATCACTTTAGTCGTCCACAACCAAGACACGGGGGAGCAGTTTCATGTCATTCATCAAGTTGACCGATCTCGATCTGTCCGGCAAGCGGGTGCTGATCCGTGCCGACCTCAATGTCCCCGTCAAGGAGGGCAAGGTGACCTCGGACGCGCGCATCACTGCCTCCATGCCGACCATGGAGCATTGCCTCAAGGCCGGGGCCAAGGTGATGGTCACCTCCCACCTAGGGCGGCCGACCGAGGGGGAATGGACCCCCGAAGTGTCCCTGCAGCCGGTGGCGGACAATATCTCCGCGCGCCTGGGCAAGCCGGTGCGCTTGATTCGGGACTGGGTGGACGGTGGCTTCGAGGTCGCCCCCGGTGAGTTGGTGGTGCTGGAAAACTGCCGCGTCAACAAGGGCGAAAAGAAGAACCTCGAGGAGACAGCCCGCAAGTACGCCGCCCTCTGCGATGTCTTCGTCATGGATGCCTTCGGCACCGCGCATCGCGCCGAGGCCTCCACCACCGGCGTCGGCGTTTACGCCCCCGTAGCCTGTGCCGGCCTGCTGCTGGCGGAAGAACTGGACGCCTTGGGCAAGGCCCTGGCCAACCCGGCCCGGCCCATGGTCGCCATCGTGGGCGGTTCCAAGGTCTCCACCAAACTGACGGTGCTGGAGTCCCTGTCCCAGAAGGTCGATCAGCTCGTGGTCGGCGGCGGCATCGCCAATACCTTCCTCAAGGCCGCCGGCTATCCGGTCGGCAAGTCCCTGTGCGAGGACGACCTGGTTGAGACTGCCAAGGATCTGATGGGCAAGATGACCGCCCGCAATGCCACCATCCCCATCGCCGTGGACGTGGTGTGCGGCAAGCAGTTCGCCGAGAACGAGCCCGCCGTCCTCAAGAAGCCCTCCGAAGTGGCCGATGACGACATGATCTTCGACATCGGCCCCGAGTCCGCCCAGCAACTGGCGGACATTATCGCCAAGGCCGGCACCATCATCTGGAACGGCCCGGTTGGCGTCTTCGAGTTTGACCAGTTCGGCGCCGGCACCAAAACCCTGGCCATGGCCATCGCCGAGGCCCCGGGCTTCTCCCTGGCGGGTGGCGGCGACACCATTGCCGCTATCCAGAAGTACGATATCTACGACCGGGTGTCCTACATCTCCACCGCCGGCGGCGCCTTCCTGGAATTCCTGGAGGGCAAGACCCTGCCGGCCGTGGCCATGCTCGAGGCGCGGGCCAAGGGCTGAGGTCGGTTCGCCTACGGGCGCCGCCCATCGCCGCCCGTCACCCCGTCCACCCCAAGCCCAGAGTTAACCTGTCGTCCCATGCCCCCCAGACGCACTAAGATCGTCGCCACCCTCGGACCCGCCACGGATGGCGAGGGTTCCCTTGACCGGCTCGTCGCCGCCGGTATTGATGTGGCCCGCCTCAACTTGTCCCATGACTCCCATGAGCGCCACCGTGAGCGCGCCCTTCGGCTGCGGGCCAGCGCTCAGGCCCTGGGCCGTGACGTGGCGGTGCTGGTTGACCTCCAGGGACCCAAGATACGCATCGGCCGTTTCGCTACCGGCGCCATCCGGCTAGCGGATGGCGATCGCTTCGATATCGATGCCACCTGCCCCCTGGACGGGGGTGATGCCCACCGGGTCGGTACCACCTACCGCGCCTTGGCCGATGATGTGGCGCGGGGCGACAGCCTCATTCTCGACGACGGGGCCATCGAGCTCTGGGTGGAGGAGGTGGCGGGCGGGGCGATTCGCTGCAAGGTGGTGATGGGCGGGGTCTTGTCGGATAACAAGGGTATCAACAAGCGCGGTGGCGGTCTCTCCGCCCCGGCCCTGACCGATAAGGATATCCGTGACATCCGCTTTGCCGCTGAGATTGAGGCCGATTACCTGGCGGTATCCTTCGTGCGCGGTCCCGAGGATGTGCGCCAGGCCCGCGCCATCTTTGCCGAGGCGGGCGGCGAGGGCGGTATCGTTGCCAAGATCGAGCGCGCCGAGGCCTTGGAGACCATCGATGACATCATCATCGCCGCCGATGCCATCATGATCGCCCGCGGCGACCTGGGTGTTGAGATCGGCGATGCCGAGCTCCCCTCGGTACAGAAGGATTTGGTGCACCGGGCCCGCTCCCTGAATAGCATGGTCATCACCGCCACCCAGATGATGCAGTCCATGATCGAGCACCCGGTGCCGACCCGGGCCGAGGTCTTCGACGTGGCCAATGCCGTCCTTGACGGCACGGATGCGGTCATGCTCTCCGCCGAGACTTCGGTGGGGGCGTACCCCATCAAGACCGTGGAGGCCATGCATCGCGTTTGCCTGGAGGCGGAGAAGAACGCCCTCGTCACCCGCTCCCATCACCGGCTGGATTCGGTCTTCGGCCGCGTGGACGAGGCCATCGCCATGGCCGCCATGTATGCCGCCAACCACTTGGGGGTGAAGGCCATCGCTGCCCTCACCGAGAGCGGTTCCACCGTCAAGTGGATGTCACGCATCAGCTCCGGCATCCCCATCTATGCCCTCACCCGGCACGTGCCCACCCGTCGCCAGGTCACCCTGATGCGGGGCGTCTATCCGATCAGCTTCGACGTCGCCCATACCGATATCCACGCCGTGAACAGTGAGGTCATCGAGGAACTGCTCCGCGCCGGCACGGTCCGCGAGGGGGATCTGGTCATCATTACCAAGGGCGACCGCCGCGGCGTCGAAGGCCAGACCAATGTCCTTAAGATCATGCGCGTGGGCGAGCACACCCTGCTGACCCACGACTGAACCCCAAACCCCACCTCATCCGCCAACCCATCCACCGAAACGAGGAGACAAGACATGGCCCTGATTTCCCTGCGTCAGATGCTGGACCACGCCGCCGAGCACGGCTACGGCGTACCCGCCTTCAATGTCAACAACCTGGAGCAAATGCGTGCCATCATGGAAGCCGCCGAGCAGACCGATTCCCCGGTCATCGTGCAGGCCTCCGCTGGTGCTCGCAAATACGCCGGCGCCCCCTTCCTGCGCCACCTCATCCTCGCCGCCATTGAGGAGTTTCCCCAGATCCCGGTGTGCATGCACCAGGATCATGGCACCTCCATGCCCGTCTGCCAGCGCTCCATCCAGCTCGGCTTCTCCTCTGTCATGATGGATGGCTCCCTGGGCGTCGATGGCAAGACCCCGACCTCCTATGAATACAATGTGGCCATCACCAAGCAGGTGGTCGAGATCGCCCATGCCTGTGGCGTCTCCGTCGAGGGCGAACTGGGCTGCCTGGGCTCGCTCGAAACCGGCCAGGCCGGCGAGGAAGACGGCATTGGCGCCGAGGGCACCCTGGATCACAGCCAGCTCCTGACTGACCCCGAGGAGGCCGCCGACTTCGTCAAGAAGACGGGCGTCGACGCCCTGGCCATCGCCATCGGTACCTCCCATGGCGCCTACAAGTTCACCCGGCCGCCCACGGGCGACATCCTCGCCATCCAGCGCATCAAGGACATCAACGCCCGCATCCCCAACACCCACCTGGTCATGCACGGTTCTTCGTCCGTGCCCCAGGAGTGGCTGGCCATCATCAACGAGTATGGCGGCAACATGGGCGAGACCTATGGCGTCCCCGTCGAGGAGATCGCCGAGGGCATCAAGAACGGCGTTCGCAAGGTCAACATCGACACCGACCTGCGCATGGCCTCCACCGGCGCCATCCGCAAGTTCCTGGCCGAGAACACCAAGGAGTTCGACCCCCGCAAGTACTTCATCGCCGCCACCAAGGCCATGAAGGGCATCTGCGTGGCCCGTTACGAGGCCTTTGGTACCGCCGGCAATGCCAGCAAGATCGTCGCCGGGGGCGTCATGTCCCTGGACAAGATGACCGAGCGCTATTTGAAGGGCGAGCTGGATCCGCAGGTGAGGTGAGGTTTCGCGGTGGCCCGAACCCTTGATCCCAGGGCCCCTGAAACCCTGGGGTTGGTTCTAGCCGCCGCGCGCTGGACCTAGGGTGCCAACCTTCAAGGCCGATCCTGGTTTTAACAGGATCGGCCTTGTCGTTTGTGGGTAATACTAAGCGGACAGGGCTGGCTGCTTCCGCTGGCCAGAGCCCATCAAGCGGGCACCGGGCGGGAGTTGGGGCGGAGGCGTCGCCACCAGTTGCCGTTGGGGAGCACGACCGCCATCACCAGTCCCAGCACCAGGGCCTGATACCAGAGGCTGCCGAGCCACTCGGGCGTTGCTCCGGTTTCGAACCAATTGGTCGCCACCCGCTGGAGATTGAAGAAGCTGATGTAGGTCAGGAAGGCGACGAAGAGGCGCCAGGTGTTGCGCTGGCGCGGCGAGCGGGCGGTCAGGGGGACCGCGAGCAGGGTGAGGGTGATGACCGCCAGCGGGCTCGACAAGCGGTATTGGAGTTCGGCCTTGTCCCTGAGGTTGTCGGCGCCCAGCAGGCTTGAGGTCGGGAAGGTGGCCCGCTTCTGGGTTTGGACATCCTCCGTCTGCCGCTGTTTGAGGCGCAGGCTGTAACGGTCAAACTCACCAATGGCATAGTTCGCGGTGCCCGGCTTGCCGTCGTAGCGGCGGCCATCAATCAAGGTGATGAACTGCTGCCCGGTCTCCTCGTCCCGGCGCAGCATGCCCTCGCCGCTCAGGACAATCTTGATCACCTCTTCCCGCTGGTCGTGGATGAAGATATTGCGCAGGTGGCTACTGTCTTGAATATCATCGACGAAAAGGGTTATCTGGCCATTATCGTGTTGGTAGAAACGCCCAGGCTTGATGCCAAAGAGCTGCTGCGCTTCATCCTGTTGGCTGGCGCGCATCTGCATGAGTTCGGTCACCACCAGGGGGCGCACATAGAGGGTCAGCCAGCCGGCGGCGAGGGCGACGGGGATGGCGGCGTAGAAGAGGGCGCGGTAAGTCCGGACGGGTCCAATACCACAAGCGGCGAAGGCAATGAGTTCGCTATGCTGGGCCATGCCGCCCAGGGTCATGAGGACGGACGCAAAGAAGATAGGCGGCAGCAGGCTGGACAAATCGCTGGCGATACGCAGACCCATGAAGCGCAGCACGATGTCCGAGCCTAAGGCCCCGGCGTTGACATCCTCCAGCGCCCGCAGCATGAGGAGGCTGAGCACGATCAGCAGAACGGTGCCCAGGACGGCCAGAAAGACCTTCATCACCTCTTTCAGCAGGTAGCGGTCGAGGACGGCAAGCATGGCGGTCAATCGGACTCGGCGTTGGATTTTGGGTGCATGGCCGGCCCTTCAGGTGCGCAAGAGGTTGGCCAGGGTCTCGGCCGCCACGGGCTGCACCAGCACGGCATGTAGCGGGAACCGCTCCGCCAGCTTGTCCACATAGATCCGTTGGGATTTTTCGACCAGAACTATCATGCGTGCCGCCGGGGCGTATTTTTGCAGGCTGGCCAGCAAGACATCCAGATTGCTCAGATTGGCTCCGGCATAATTGCTGCCAAAGCCATGAAAGAATTCCGCAACCACCCATTGGGGGGGAGCGGTCTTGAGGGCCTGGATCGCCTTGCGCAGGGAGGGCAGGCGGCGTTCCTCGATTCCCAGTTGACGGTACAGGGCCGAAAAGTTGGGATGCCCCGGGGATTCGACCACCGAAAAAAGCAGGGGCGCCGTCATCGTCGCGTCCCCTCCCTAATCCTTACCGTCGTCACGGCGCACGACCTCAACCTGGACCTTGGCTACCAAGGCGGCTATGGCGCCCAGGGCAGTCAGGATCGGTGCCATCAGCATGAGAAGGCCACCCACGGCGATGCCCGCGGATAAAGGCACATTCAGTAGCCTGGTGCCATCCGGCTTGCGAATAATGAGGCGCCGAATATTGACTTCCGCCAGCAGCCCCTTGACATAGTCCAACAGGCCGCTGCCAGCCAGGGTGATGCGGTCACGGGGGCTGGGATCCTGGTCATCTTGGCGCATTTTGTTACCCGGGCTTATCCGAAAGGGAGTGAAATGATAGTCCAATTCCGGGCGGCCCGATCGGGTATCTTCCGGGCGGGGGCCAGCGGGATAACTTGCCTGGGGCGGGGCTAGGGCGTGGATTTGGACTCGCCGGGGTCCGGGGGGCGTCCCAAAGGGGCCGCGAAATACCTGAGCCGCATGCCAGGCACCACGCCATGGCGAGAAGCAAAGCCACCGCGCGTCTCCAGTACGTACCTGGCCGGGCCATGGGATGGATAATGCTGGTCGGAGAAGGGGAGGGTCTCCGGGGCGATATGAATGATACGTCCCTCGGAGTCGGCAAAGAACATGTCCAGGGAGGCGGGAGTGTTGCGCATCCAAAAGGTCCGCGGGGCCGCCGCGGGAAAGATGAACAGCATGCCCGTCTTGTCATCCGGCAGTTCCCGGTCCATCAGACCCCGCTCCCGCGCGGCAGGGGTATCGGCAATCTCCACCAGCAGGCTCGCTACCAGGCCCTGTTGAGTATCCTGGATTTCCAGGGTGGCGTCGGCGCGGATGCCTTCCCCTTGGGCGGGGGAGGCGAGGAGGCATAGCCAAGCCAGGAGCAGAAAGGGATGGACTTGGGCCCAGACGCCAGATGTTCTTGCAAAGCCTCTTAACCAAAAAATCTTCATCCCAAAGCCCCATCAGCCAATCACTAAGACCTATAATGCCATGAATCCTATCTTGAAAGCGCTTTAAGACCGCATCTTGTAATCACCATGCTCGAAGGCTATTTGGGCCTGTTTTTCGTGGCCTTTCTGGCTGCGACCCTTCTGCCCGCCTATTCCGAGGTCCTTTTCGTGGGCCTGCTCGCGGCGGGTTACGACCCTCTGGCGCTCTGGGCATGGGCCACGGCGGGCAACACCCTCGGCGCGGCGGTCAACTGGCTGTTGGGCCGCTACTTGCTTCACTATCAAGATCGATCCTGGTTTCCCTTCAAGCCGGATTCCCTGGGCCTCGCCCAAGGGTGGTTCCAACGCTATGGAATCTGGTCCCTGCTCTTCTCTTGGGCGCCCATCGTCGGGGATACCTTGACCTTTATCGCCGGCCTGATGGGGGTGAGATTTCCCCTTTTCCTCCTGCTCACGGCCCTGGGCAAGGGGGCCAGATATGCCATCATGCTGGGATTGGCGTGGGTGATTTGATCCCCATTACCCGAGGCGAGAGCTGGGAGCATCATCGCCACTGCCCAGGGGGGTTAGGATAGTGACCACCCCATGGCTTGAAATGTACCTGCCAGGCAATAAATGCCCAGTTCTGGCCCGGGCATGCCCGCGACTTTGTCAGCGCCCGCCGAACTTGCCCGGCGTCAGGCGCAGCGAATAGGCACTGATCGAGTACCTTGACGTTCAGGCTGGTCTGGCCGAGGGTCGCCATTACCAGGAGGAAAACCATCCCATGCCCAATGCAGTCGTCCTCTTGAGTGGCGGCCTGGATTCGACCACCACCCTGGCCATCGCCCAGGCCGAGGGTTTCACCCCCTATGCCCTGTCCTTTCGTTATGGCCAGCGGCACTTAGTCGAACTGGAATCCGCCCAGCGGGTCGCCTCGGTCATGGGCGTGGCCGAGCACCTCATCGCCGACATCGACCTGCGCCGCTTTGGCGGCTCCGCCCTGACGGCGGACATCCCGGTGCCCAAGGACCAACCGCTGGCGACGATGGCGGCGGGCATCCCCATCACCTACGTCCCCGCCCGCAATACCATCTTCCTGTCCTTTGCCCTGGCCTGGGCCGAGGTCCTGGAGGCCAGCGACCTCTTCATCGGCGTCAACGCCCTGGACTATTCCGGCTACCCGGACTGCCGGCCCGAGTACCTCGCCGCCTACGAGCGGATGGCCAACCTGGCCACCGCCGCCGGGGTCGAGGGGCGTCAGCAGCTGCGGATCCACGCCCCCCTGATCGACCTGACCAAGGGCCAGATCATCCAACGGGGTCTGGCCCTCGGCATCGACTACGGCCTCACCAGCAGTTGTTACGACCCCGGCGCGGCGGGCCAGCCCTGCGGCCAGTGCGACTCCTGCCAACTGCGGGCCAAGGGCTTCCGCGAGGCCGGGGTCCCGGACCCCTTGCTCATCCGGCATGGCCAGGTCCGAGGTGATTGAGATGAGCGCGCCACTCCACTACCTGGCCACCGCCCCCTTCGAGGCCGCCCGCCAGGTCGCGATCCTGCCCGCCGGGCACCGCTCCCGGCGCCTCCACGGTCACAGCTTCCTGGCCCGGGTCCGGGCCGCCCTGCCCAGCGGCTGGGCGCCCTTCCCCGGGGGCGAGGGCGGCGCCCTGGCGTCAGCCCTGACCAGGGCCGTCGCCGCCCTCGACTACCGCTACCTCAACGACCAGCTCCCCGTGCCCACCGACGAAAACCTCGCCCGCTGGCTGCGCGACCGGCTCGCGGTACCCGGCCTCGCCAGCGTGGGCGTCCAGAGCACCCGCGACGAAGGGGCGGAGCTGGACGGCGCCGATCACTGCCACCTCTGGCACCGCTTCCGCTTCGAGGCCGCCCACCGGCTGCCCCACGTCCCCCCGGGCCATCCCTGCGGGCGCATGCACGGCCACGGCTTCGAGGTCATCCTCCACGCCGACCAGGACCTGGCGGGCCAGGACATGGGCCTGGACTTCGACGACCTGGCCCGCCGCTGGGCGCCCCTCCAGGCGGAACTCCACCACGCCTGTCTCAACGACATCCCCGGCCTGGCCAACCCCACCAGCGAGCTGCTCGCCCACTGGCTGTGGGACCGCCTCCGGCCCACCCTGCCGGCCCTGTCCTGGGTCAGCGTCTACGAGACCGCCACCGCCGGCTGCCACTTCGACGGGGAACATTACCGCATCTGGAAGGAACTGCGCTTCGAGGGCGCCCTGCGCCTGGCCCGCGCCCCGCAGGGCGACAGCCGCCGGCGCCTGCACGGCCACAGCTACCTGCTGCGCCTGCATCTGACCTCGCCCCTCGACCAGGTCCTCGGCTGGACGGTGGACTACGGCGACGTCAAGGCCCTCTTTCAGCCGGTCTACCGCCGCCTCGACCACCACCGGCTCGACGAGATCCCCGGGCTGGCGGACCCCGACCCCGCCAGCCTGGCGCACTGGATGCGCGGCGAGATCGCCACCGCGCTCCCCCAACTCGACCGCATCGACCTCTACGACACCCCCGGCTGCGGCGTCAGCCTCTGCTGGGGTGAGTTGGGGCCGGCCCTGCCGGCATGAGCTATAGCGTCAAGGAGATCTTCTACAGCCTGCAGGGGGAGGGCGCCCAGACCGGCCGGCCGGCGGTCTTCTGCCGCTTCGCCGGCTGCAATCTCTGGTCCGGGCGCGAGCAGGACCGCGCCAAGGCCGTCTGCACCTTCTGCGACACCGAGTTTCGGGGTACCGACGGGGTCGGGGGCGGCCGGTTTGCCGGCGCTGAAGCACTGGCGGAGCGGATCCAGGCTACCTGGGGCGGCGACCCTGGCCCCGGCATCCGGCCCTATGTCGTCTGCACCGGCGGCGAGCCCCTGCTGCAACTGGACGCCCCCCTGATCGCCGCCCTCCAGGCCCGCGGCTTCGAGGTCGCCGTCGAGACCAACGGCACCCGCCCGGCGCCACCGGGGCTGGACTGGGTCTGCGTCAGCCCCAAGGCCGATGCCGAGCTGGTCCTGCGCGTCCGGCGATGAGTTGAAGCTGGTCTATCCCCAAGCGGAGGCCCCCCCGGAACGCTTCGCCGGGCTCGACTTCCGCTACTTCTTCCTCCAGCCCCTGGATGGGCCGGACCGGGCCGCCCATACCCAGCAGGCCCTGGCCTACTGCCTGGCCCATCCCCGCTGGCGGCTGAGCTTGCAGATGCATAAGGTGTTGGGCATTCCCTGAGGTAGCAGACTGGCACAGTCCCTTCGTTACCCGACCGGCAACAGGATATCCTTAACCCCCACTGAGAAAGATGGGGTCCGCTTGGCGCTAGGGGTTGATGGTGCTAGTCTGTACGGTAATATCCCGTATGGAGTACCGTCATGTCCGAAAGCATCGAACGTTTCGATATCCGCCTGCCCGCCAACGCCAAGCAGATGCTGATGCAAGCGGCGGAAATCAGCGGCAACACCCTCACCGGGCTCATCCTGAATGCCGCGATGGACAAGGCCCGGGACATCCTGCAAAGCCACCAGCATTTCCGGTTGAACGCCGAGGACTGGCAACGCTTCGTCGATACCCTGGAACATCCCCCCGAACCCAACGAGGCGCTGCGCACCGCCTGGCTTGACTATCGGGATGCCGGTCTGGAATGAAGATCGTCGCCTTTGATCCGCGCCGCCATGACCGAGGCGGTTTTGACTCTGGGCATGACGGGCTGGACGAGTATCTGCGGCGTTACGCCAGCCAAAGCCTGCGTCATCATCTGGCGCGGGTCTACGTGGCCGAGGAGGAATCGGGCCGGGTGCTGGGCTATTACACCCTGTCCGCCGCTTCGCTCGGTCATGACGAGCTCCCGGACGATCTCGCCCGCCGCCTGCCTAAATATCCGGTGCCGGCGGTGCTGATCGGGCGTTTGGCCAGCGACCGCCGGGCCCGCACGGCCGGTTTGCGTATCGGCACGCGGCTGTTGATTCACGCGCTTCAGCAGGCGCTGCGCGCCGCCGACACCATCGGCGTGCAATGCGTGATTGTCGATAGCAAGCCGGATTCGGTAGGGTTTTACCGGCGGTTCGGGTTCCTGCCGCTGCGGGGGGATGGTTTGAAGCTCTATCTGCCGATCAACACCATCCGATTGCTCGAGGCAGAGCCATCAGCGAGCGGGTCAAGTCGGGCTACCCGCGGTGCGCAGGGTGAATAAGCGCAGCTCAGCCACAAAGCAAAACCACCTTTCGCTGAGGTGGACCCTTCTGTCAAGACAACTCCCCACCCAAAATAGGATATTAAAAGTCGACCCCGAACGTCGCCGGGGCCGTGGCCATAACCAAGGCTAAACCAACCGCGCTGGCGATGCGGCGACCCTATTTCGCGTCATATCATGTCGGGAGATCAGTGGTCAGCGTCACCCGGATCCTCGCCTCCGGTGCACCATACAAACACCCTTGAGTTATCGGTATCCCGGGCCGGGTGACGTCGGGCGGGGGACGCCGTGAATACGTCCCTGTAGGCTTGGCGACAGCATCCCTGCTGTCGACACCCCCGCCCGCCGCCACCCGACCCTCCCGCTGGATGCCATAGTGTGATCAGCGCTGGGTAGATATCCCGGACCGCCTGGCGATTTGAGCGGGGACGGCGGAAAGCCAAGAATCGGCTTGCCCGAGCCCAAACCTGGGTGAGAGCCAAGCGGCGTCAAGCACCCGCCGATAGATCCCCGGGATCGCCAGGCCTTGCTTAGATCGCCCTATGTCCGCCGCCATCCATGCGGTAAAGTCGCACGCCTGTGCCCATCGGCATCAAACGGCGACCCCGACTCCTCATGGCCCTCAAAAAATCCGAACTCTATTCCTCCCTCTGGAAATCCTGCGACGAGTTGCGCGGGGGCATGGATGCCAGCCAGTACAAGGATTACGTCCTCATCCTGCTGTTCGTCAAATACGTCTCCGACAAGTACGCCGGCGCGACGAGCTGCGCGGCGGCATGGATGCCAGCCAGTACAAGGATTACGTCCTCATCCTGCTGTTCGTCAAATACGTCTCCGACAAGTACGCCGGCGATCCCAACGCCCTGATCGACGTGCCCGCGGGCGGCGGCTTTGCCGACATGGTGGCGGCCAAGGGCGACAAGGAGATCGGCGACAGGATCAACAAGATCATCGGCAGGCTGGCCGAGGCCAACGACAGCCTCAAGGGCGCGATCAACGTCGCCGACTTCAACGACGAGGAAAAGCTCGGCAAGGGCAAGGAGATGGTGGACCGGCTGACCAAGCTGGTGGCCATCTTCGAGGGGCTGGATTTCGGCGGCAACCGCGCCGAGGGCGACGACCTGCTGGGCGACGCCTACGAATACCTGATGCGCCACTTCGCCACCGAGTCCGGCAAGAGCAAGGGCCAGTTCTACACCCCGGCGGAAGTCTCCCGCATCATGTCCATGGTCATCGATCTGGGCAAGGCCAGCCACGCCGGCGCAGAGCATCTACGACCCCACCTGCGGTTCCGGCTCGCTGCTGCTCAAGGCCCACGACGAAGCCAAGAGCCGCACCGGGCTGGACCTGGCGCTCTACGGGCAGGAGATGGACAACGCCACCTCGGCGCTGGCGCGCATGAACATGGTGCTGCACGACTGCCCGACGGCGGAAATCTGGCAGGACAACACCCTCTCGCAGCCCGCACTTCAAGAACGCCGACGGCAGCCTCAAGACCTTCGACTTCGTGGTCGCCAATTTCCCCGTTCTCCATCAAGGCCTGGACCAGCGGCCTCGACCCGGCCAACGACCTCTATGGCCGCTTCGACTACGGCATCCCCCCGGCCAAGAACGGCGACTATGCCTTCCTGCTGCACATCCTCACCTCGCTCAAGAGCACCGGCAAGGGCGCGGTGATTCTACCCGCACGGCGTGCTGTTCCGGGGCGGTGCCGAGGCGGTGATCCGCAAGAACATCGTCCGGCGCGGCTTCATCAAGGGCATCATCGGCCTGCCGGCCAACCTGTTCTACGGCACCGGCATCCCCGCCTGCATCCTGGTGCTGGACAAGGAAGGCGCGGCCGGCGCGCAAGGGCATCTTCATGGTCGATGCCAGCAAGGGCTTCATCAAGGACGGCAACAAGAACCGCCTGCGGGCGCAGGACATCCACAAGATCGTCGATACCTTCACCCGTCAGTTGGAAACGCCCAAGTATTCGCGCATGGTGCCGCTGGCCGAGATCGAGGCCAACGACTTCAACCTCAACCTGCCGCGCTACATCGACAGCACCGAGCCGGAAGACGTGCAGGACATCGCGGCCCACCTCAAGGGCGGCATCCCCAACGCCGACATCGACGGCCTTGCCGCCTACTGGCAGGTCTTCCCCAGCGTGCGCCGCGAACTCTTTGCCGCTGCCGACCGCCCCGGCTACAGCCAGCCCAAGGTCGAAGCCAGCCAGATCAAGGCCGCCATCTTCGCCCACCCCGAATTCACCGCCTTCAACCAGACGGTGACGCGCGCTGTTCGCGCACATGGAAAGCCGCCAACACCCCGCTGCTCACCGGCATCCAACAGGGCGACCGCCCCAAGGCGCTGATCGAGACGCTCGCGGAAAGCCTGCTGGAAACCTTCCGCAGCGGCGAGGCCATCGCCTCGCTGATCGACCCCTACGGCGTCTATCAGCACCTGATGGACTACTGGGCCGAGACCATGCAGGACGATGCCTGGATGATCGCCAGCGACGGCTGGAAGGCCATGGTCAGACGGCAAACCCAACACCGACCTGATCCCGCCCGCGCTGATCGTCGCCCGCTATTTCGCCGCCGAGCAGGCCGCCATCGAGCAACTGGAAGCCGAGCGCGACGCCATCAGCCGCCAGATGGAGGAGATGGACGAGGAACACGGCGGCGAGGAGGGCCTGCTGGCCGAGGCCAAGAACGACAAGGGCAAGCTCACCAAGGTCAGCGTCAAGGCGCGGCTGACCGAGATCAAACACGACAAGGAGGCCGCCGACGAGCGCAAGCTGCTCAATGCCTACGCCGACCTGATCGAACAGGAAGCCGCCGCCGGCAAGGCGGTGAAGGACGCGCAGAAGGCGCTCGACGCCAAGGTCGCCGCCCAATACGCCAAGCTCACCGAGGCCGAGATCAAGACCCTGGTGGTGGACGACAAATGGCTGGCCGCGCTGGCCGCCAGCGTGCAGGGCGAACTGGATCGCGTCAGCCAGGCGCTGACCGGACGCATCCGGCAACTGGCCGAACGCTACGCCACGCCGCTGCCCCGGCTGGCGGAAGAAGTGGAGACGCTCGCCGCCCGCGTCGATGAGCACCTGAAAAAGATGGGGTTCAGTTGGTGATGAGGGCCCGCGGCAACGCCTTGCATCAGTGCGATGCCTTCACCCTGATGGCCGACCAGGGGGTTGCGCATCGCCCTACGGCCCTGGACGCTTATTAAAGAAATCGCCATTTGCTTTAATAACGCGAAATCTTATTAAAGGATCGATCACCATGCTTCGTGACGCTACCGGTCGTTATGTCGCCAGCCTGGCCGGTGGAGAAACCGTCCGCGCCTTTGTGCCCGACCCGCTGCCGCCCGTGCCGCCGCTGGATCTGGACGGAGCGCGGCAGGCGGCGCTGGAACAGGCCACCCTGGCGCTGGGCCGGCTCGACAGCATCGCCCTGCTGCTGCCCGATCCGCAGCTGTTCCTCTATGCCTATGTGCGGCGCGAGGCCGTGCTGTCGTCGCAGATCGAGGGCACCCAGTCCTCCCTGTCCGACCTGCTGCTGTTCGAGCTGGACGAAATGCCCGGCGTGCCCTTCGACGACGTGGTGGAAGTCTCCAACTACGTCGCCGCGCTGGAACACGGCATGGCCCGCCTGCGCGAAGGGTTTCCCCTGTGCAACCGGCTGTTGCGCGAGATGCACGAGCACTTGATGGCGCGCGGGCGCGGCGCGGACCAGGCCCCCGGCGAGTTCCGCCGCAGCCAGAACTGGATCGGCGGCACCCGCCCCGGCAACGCCCGCTTCGTCCCGCCGCCACCGCAAGAGGTCGAACCCTGCATGGCGGCGCTGGAAGCCTTCATCCACAGTGAAACGGCCAAGCTGCCGGTGCTGCTGAAAGCGGCGCTGGCCCATGTCCAGTTCGAGACCATCCACCCCTTCCTGGACGGCAATGGCCGCCTCGGGCGCCTGCTCATCGCCCTGCTGCTGCACCAGGGCGGCGCGCTGGCCCAGCCGCTGCTCTACCTCAGCCTCTACTTCAAGCAGCACCGCGCCCGCTATTACGAACTGCTGGACCGGGTGCGCACCAGCGGCGACTGGGAGGCCTGGGTCGATTTCTTTCTCGAAGGCGTCGAGCAAACCGCCACCGGCGCCGTGCAAACCGCCCGCCGTCTGGTGGATCTGTTCCAACGGGACAGCCAACGGGTCCAGGCGGGCGGACGCGGCGCGGCCACTGTCCTGCGCCTACTCGAAGCACTGCGCCAGCGCCCCCTGTCCAGCCTGCGCCAGATCGGCCAACAAGCCGGCATCAGCTTCCCCACCGCCGCCAAAGCCATGCTGACCCTGGTGGACCTGGGCATCGCCCGCGAACTCACCGGCCAGCGCCGCAACCGGGTATTCGTCTACGACGCCTACCTGAACATCCTTAACGAAGGGGGGGAGGCGTTATGAGGCGGGAGAACACCTATGCGGGAGGGAGAAGCATGAACCGGCTGCGCCAATCGCTGTCCCGCCAGCGCCGACTTTCTGCGGGAGCGCTGCTGCGATGAGCGCGATTCCGGCGGGGTACAAGCAGACCGAGGTGGGGGTGATTCCGGAGGATTGGGATGTCCAAGCATTTCGGCGATGCCTCATAGTCGGTCATCGCGATGGCATCAATGCCTCTGCCGTTCCGCTCGATGACCGTCTTCTGATCATGAGCACGTGATTCACGGACATTCACAGAAGATGAGCGGTTCTCCAGCAGAAACCAGTATCGCTGATAGTTCCGAGATCTTCTCAGGTACTACCTCGAATGATGGTGACTGATCGTCATGCACGGCGACCACGCGCAAGCGCTGGTAGATCATATCGGTTGTAATGAGCGACTGAGCCGCTTGTATCTTACCGATGCTTTCTGATTCGGTTCGGCCTGATCAGCAGAATCACTGCTGCCACGTTGCTATGCAGTGCCGCATCACTAGTTACGAGCTGGCGATTGGCTGGTGAGTGATGTCATGCGGACCAACGTCAAGCAGCATCAATGACACCGAATCTTGAGAAGCTGCCAGTACCCATCCCACCCCTCCCCGAACAACGCGCCATCGCCGCCGCGCTGTCGGATGTGGATGCCCTGCTCGCCAAGCTCGACCAGCTCATCGCCAAGAAGCGCGACCTCAAACAGGCCGCCATGCAGCAACTCCTCACCGGCCAGACCCGCCTGCCGGGGTTTAGCGGGGAGTGGGAGGTGAAACGACTGAAGTGGAGTGTCGCTGAAATCACGTGATGCGTCGGCATGGCCTACGTACGCTCAAGATGTACAGACAAAGGTGTTCCAGGTTGCTTGATTCGGAACAATCTCTTGACATTGACCAATCGACATGCCGATCTGCGCTATCTATCGCAACAGAGATGACGTTCGAGTTTGGCAGAAATGCAAGCGCGAAAGGCGATGTCTATTGGCAAATGCGCCTCGTTGGAGAAGGTCGCATGCATTGTGTTGACGAGACTGCACTTCGATAGCGGTGTTTCGCAATTCATGATCCGAATCGATCACGTATCAATCTACTTTCATGTATGCTCAAGCTCCAAAGCTGCCGAGTCTATCGAAGCAGATTCACTTGTCGATAGCTCAGTCAGCTCAGGCAACACATCGTGACCAAGCGGCGACGTTCAAAGCATTGTTCATAGCTTCCGCTTACGAAGAACAAACCGCCATCGCCACCGTCCTCTCCGACATGGACGCCGAACTCGCCGCCCTCGAAGCCCGCCGCGACAAGACCCGCGCCCTCAAGCAGGGCATGATGCAGGAACTGCTGACCGGGAGGATTCGCCTGGTCAGCCCTGATGCTTACCATCGAACAGGACGCTGAACTTGGCCGCCGGTGCGGCAACCTGATCCACGGAGCTCGTTATGCAAGTCCAACGGCAATTTGTTGACGTCGACCGACCGGCAAATCCTCATCGAACTGCCGGAGTCCTTCGTCAATCACCGCATCGAACTGATCGCGCTGACCCTTGATGACCAACGCACTTGCCGTGTCCGAAACACCGTCAGCCGCATCCCGACATCGCCGGGAAGGGCCGGACGCTCGGCGATCTAATTGCACCCGACGGTGGATGACGGCGGATTGGGAATGCCTCAAATGATCCTGCGGATAGCCATGTCTGGTACGGGTGGGTGAACCTCGAATTCCCAACGCTGGTCACACGCCGGCCTATCGCAGGAGGGCCGGGTGGGGGCTGGCGGGGGTGTCGACAGCAGGGATGCTGTCGCCAAGCCTACAGGGACGTATTCACGGCGTCCCCCGCCAGACACCACCCGGCCCGGGAGACCGAAAGCTCAGATGTGTTGGGTATAAATCGGCTCATTCGCGTAACGTTGGCGGATCAAACCGTGGCATACAAAATTCCCGACAAGCCGAATAGTCGCTTGCAGCAGTACCGCATCACCGACAAGGGCATCGCCTTGCTGGCTGCATTTAAGAAAGGGAGAGCATCGTGAGTACCGTCGGCCAGATCGAAAAGCGAACCCAGGCCCGCGTCGTCGCGCTGTTCCGGGAACGGCTGGGCTACGACTACCTGGGCGACCGGATCGACCTCGACAACCGCAACATCGAGCGGACGCTGCTGCGCGGCTGGCTGACCAAGCAGGGCGTCAGCGACACGCTCATCAACCGGGCGCTGCATGAGCTGAACAAGGTGGCGACGGATACCAGCAAGAACCTCTACGACCGCAACAAGGAGGTCTATGACCTGCTGCGCTATGGCGTGAAGGTGCAGCCCGGCGCGGGCGAGAACCGGGTCACGGTCTGGCTGATCGACTGGAAGCACCCGGAGAACAATCACTTCGCCATCGCCGAGGAGGTGACGGTCAAGGGGCGATCTGCGATGCGCCAAGGCCAGCACCAAGCGCCCGGACGTGGTGATCTACATCAACGGCATCGCGCTGGGCGTGCTGGAACTGAAACGCTCCACCGTGTCGGTGGCCGAGGGCATCCGCCAGAATCTGGACAACCAGAAGAAGGAATTCATCCAGCCCTTCTTCTCGACCCTGCAGTGGGTGATGGCGGGCAACGATACCGAGGGGCTGCGCTACGCCACCATCGAGACGCCGGAGAAGTATTACCTGCGCTGGGTGGAGGACAGCGGCCCGTTCGCGCGAGAGCCGAACCTGCTGGACCGCCAGTTGTTGCAGGTGTGCGACAAGGCGCGGCTGCTGGAGCTGATCCACGACTTCGTGGTGTTCGATGCCGGCATCAAGAAGCTGTGCCGCCAGAACCAGTATTTCGGCGTGAAGGCCGCGCAGGACTTCATCCGCCGCCGCGAGGGCGGCATCATCTGGCACACCCAGGGCAGCGGCAAGTCGCTGACCATGGTCTGGCTGGCCAAGTGGATACGCGAGAACCGCGAAGGCGCGCGGGTGCTGATCATCACCGACCGCACCGAGCTGGACGAGCAGATCGAGAAGGTGTTTCATGGGCGTCAATGAGCAGATTTACCGCACCACCAGCGGCGCCGACCTGATCGAGAAGCTGAACGGCACCGAGGAGTCGCTGCTCTGTTCGCTGGTGCATAAGTTTGGCCGTCAGGGCAACGATGAGGCGGAGGGCGACGAGGGCACCAAGGCGTTCATCGCCGCCATCCAGAAGCTGCCGCCGGACTTCAAGGCCAAGGGCGACATCCATGTGTTCGTCGATGAGTGCCACCGCACCCAGACGCGGCGACCTGCACAAGGCGATGAAGGCGCTGCTGCCGAATGCGATCTTTATCGGCTTCACCGGCACGCCGCTGCTGAAGGCGGACAAGCAAAAGAGCATCGAGGTCTTTGGCCGCTACATCCACACCTACAAGTTCGACCAGGCCGTGCGCGAGGGCGTGGTGCTGGATTTGCGCTACGAGGCGCGGGACATCGACCAGAAGCTGACCAACACGGCCAAGATCGACCAGTGGTTCGAGGCCAAGACCAAGGGGCTGAACGACCTGGCCAAGGCGCAGCTCAAGCAGAAGTGGGGAACCATGCAGCGGGTGCTGTCCAGTCAGGACCGGCTGGAGAAGATCGTCGCCGACATCCTGCTCGACATGAGCACCAAGCCGCGCCTGATGGACGGCCACGGCAACGCCATGCTGGTGGCCGGCAGCATCTACGAGGCGTGCAAGTTCTATGAGTTGTTCGCCAAGACCGAACTCAAGGGCAAGTGCGCCATCGTCACCAGCTACGCGCCCAGCATGGCCGACACCAAGGGCGAGACCACCGGCGAGGGCGAGACGGACAATCTGCTCAAGTACGGGGTCTATGCCCAGATGCTGGCCGACTGGTTCGATGAGCCGGCCGAGAAGGCCATCAGCAAGGTGGAGAAGTTCGAGCAGGAGGTGAAGAAGAAATTCATCGACGAGCCGGGCCAGATGAAGCTGCTGATCGTGGTGGACAAGCTGCTCACCGGCTTCGATGCGCCATCGGCCACCTACCTCTACATCGACAAGCAGATGCGCGACCACGGCCTGTTCCAGGCCATCTGCCGCGTCAATCGGCTGGATGGCGACGACAAGGAATACGGCTACATCATCGACTACAAGGATTTGTTCAAGAGTCTGGAAGGCGCGGTGGAGGACTACACCAGCGGCGCGCTGGACGGCTACGACAAGGACGACGTGGCCGGGCTGCTGGAGAACCGGCTGGACAAGGCGCGGGAGGATCTGGAAGAGGCCCGCGAGGCGGTCAAGGCGCTGTGCGAGCCGGTGGCAGCGCCCCAGGGATTCGGCGGCCTACCTGCATTATTTCTGCGCCAAGGATTCGGGTAATGCCGAGCAGCTCAAGGACAACGAGCCGAAACGGCTGAAGCTGTACAAGTTCGTGGCGGCCCTGCTGCGGGCCTACGCCAGCATCGCCAGCGAACTGGCCGAGGCGGGCTACAACGCCGGATGAGATCGAGAAGATCAAGGCCGAGGTGGATCACTACAGCAAGGTGCGCGACGAGGTGCAGCTCGCCAGCGGCGACTACATCGACCTCAAGGCGTATGAGCCGGCCATGCGCCACCTGATCGACACCTACATCCGCGCCGAGGAGAGCGAGAAGATTTCCGCCTTCGACGACATGAGCCTGATCCAGTTGATCGTCGAGCGCGGCCCGGATGCGGTGGACGCCAAGCTCAAGGGCATCGATGAAGACCGAGGAGGCGGTGGCCGAGACCATCGAGAACAACGTCCGCAAGCTGATCATCAACGAGTCGCCGGTCGATCCGGCCTACTACGACAAGATGTCGCAAGCTGCTGGATGCGCTGATCGAGCAGCGGCGCAAGGGCGTGGTGAGCTACAAGGAGTATCTGGAGAAGATCGCCAAGCTGACCAAGGAGGCGACGATGCCGGGTGGCGGGCCGGGCGGCTATCCGGCGAGCGTCAAGACGGCGGCGCAGCGGGCGCTGTACAACAATCTGGGCAAGGACGAGGGGCTGGCGCTGGCGGTGGATGCGGCGATTCAGGGCAGCGCGCAGGATGGTTGGCGGGACCAACCCCATCAAGACCAAGAGGGTGCGGATCGCGATCAAGGGCGCCCTGGAAGCGGCCGCCCTCGCGGCGCGGCCCGGTCTGCATGGCAGCCTACCAGGACATGGCCGAGGGCGACGTATCCGGAGGCGGACACCGACCGGATTCTCGACCTGGCGAAGCACCAGAATGACTACTGAGACGCACTGACGCTGACCGTCACCGGCATCAAGGTGGAGGTGGTGCGCAAGGACATCAAGAACCTGCATCTGGGCGTCTATCCACCCCATGGCCGGGTGCGGGTGGCGGCACCGCTGGTGGTCAGCGATGAAGCCGTGCGGCTGGCGGTGATCGACAAGCTGGGCTGGATCAGGCGGCAGAAGGCCAAGTTCGCCGAGCAACCGCGCCAGTCACAACGCGAGATGGTGAATGGCGAGAGCCACTACTTTCTGGGTCAGCGCTACCGCCTGCGCGTGCATGAGCAGGATGCCCCGGCCCGGGTCGCCGTGCGCGGTATCGCCAGCCTCGACCTGTTCGTGCGCCCCGGCACCAGCTGCCGAGCAGCGGGAGGCCGTGCTGCTGCGCTGGCATCGCGAGCAACTCAAGGCGCTGATCCCGCCCCTGCTGGAGAAGTGGCAGCCGCTCCTCGGCGTGCAGGTCGCCGACTGGGGCATCAAGAAGATGAAGACCAAGTGGGGAAGCTGCAACCCCACCGCCCGCCGCGTCTGGTTCAATCTGGAACTGGCCAAGAAGCCGGTGCAGTGCCTGGAATACATCGTGGTGCATGAGCTGGTGCATCTGCTGGAGCGGCATCACAACGAGCGGTTCACGGCGCTGTTGGAGACGCATGTTCCGCAGTGGCGGCAGTATCGGGAGATGTTGAGACAGGCGCCGCTGGGGCATGAGGAGGGGTGGGCTGGCTAGGGATGTTAACCCTGGACCCAAGGCAACCTCGGAGCGCTCGGAAGCTACCGTCTCCCACTCCCCCACCGAGACCAACGTGGTGCGGGCCAACGTCGCCAACGAGCTTACTCCGGCGCGGCGGCGACCCGATGGGCGCGGCCGGGATCACGGGTCTACATCGATGCAGGGAGCTATCCCCAGATCACCTCGTTCCAGCTCGTGGGCTATGCCCTCGTTGCGCTTCAGGGTGCCGCCCTCTGGTTTTGGGGCATCACAAATCACCGCGTGGATCCGCGACCGGCTCCGAGACTCGTCCGTCTTTCCACCTGGGTATTTGCGATCACCCTGCTACTCGTTGGCATTGCCTTGACCCTGAAGGCGCCACCATATTTCCCTGGCCGCTGAGCGCCAACTCGTCAATGCTGTACGGCTGGATGTTTCTCGGGCTCTCACTGAATTACGGCTATGTTGGCCTTTGCAACCGTTGGAGCGACGCCAAGGTATCCGGTGTCAACTATCTTGGCCGGTCAGCGACAATTATCTTGTCCGGTTGGTTGTCGCTGTTCTTTAGGGGCGGAGTCCCCTGTGTTGCAAGGGTGTCTGTGGGTGTCCCTGGCTGGGCCGAGCACGGGAAGGAGCCCGTAGGGCGACTGGACGTGCTCGGCCCAGCCAGGGGCGCGGCGAGGCGCGGCGGGATAGTTGTCGCGGCCCCAGGGACGTGCGAGGCGGTGACAACTACCCGCCCGATACCCTCACCCTGAGGGTGCAGGCTCAAGGCCAATGTCGGCGCTGCGCGTGTGCGGTGGGGACGTTCTAGTTGTCGCTGTCGGTGCGGTCGTTGTCGCCGCCACGCCAGCGATCCGCCCAAGGGCCTCCTTACGCCGGTAACTGTCGCTGCTCACCTCGATAATTGTCGCGTGGTGGACGAGGCGATCAACGGCGGCGACGGTCATCATCTGATCGGGGAAGATCCGATCCCACTCGGCGAACGGCTGGTTGGAGGTGATGATCAGGCTACCGGTCTCATAGCGGTGGGCGATGAGCTCGAACAGGACCTGCGTCTCCTGTTCGCTCTTTTTCACGTAGCCGAAATCGTCGAGGATGAGGGTGCGATAGCGGTCGAGCTTGTGCAGGGCATCCTCCAGGCGCAGCTGCGTGCGGGCCAGTTGCAGGTGCTGGACCAGGGCGGTGGTGACGAAGTAACGCACCGGTACGCTCTGCTCGGTCAATCCATGGCCAATGGCGGCGGCCAGATGGGTCTTGCCCACACCGCTGGGGCCGAACAGCAGGACGTTACGTGCCTGGACGGTCCAGTCCGAGGAGCCGGCCAGGGCCTGAATTTGTCCCGATGGAAGGTCGGGAACCTCAGAGAACGCGAAGCTTGCCAGTGTCTTACCGACGGGCAGGTGGGACTCTTTGCGATAACGGGCGATGCGTCGGCTGCAGCGATCGGCAAGCTCGTGCTCGCACAATGCGGCCAAGTATTGGCCGCTGTTCCAGCCGTTGCGCTCGGCTTTTCCGAGCAAGTCTTGCCAGTGACGGGCCATGCACGTGAGCCGCAACTGCTTGAGCATCAAAGGGATGGTGGCAGTGTGGACCATGTCAGTGCAGCTCCAGGGACTGGCGGTGGGAGGGCAGGAGGCTGTCATACACCCAGAGCGGGTGTTGCCCATCGTGCAGGGCATGGGGGTCGACACAGTCCCCGACCGGGCGTCTCGATTCGAAGCGCTGTTCGAGTGCCTGAAGGGCGGGAATGCTGCCAGCGCCGATCTGTGCACTCAGATACGCACCCAAGGCCTGTTCGCACTCGGCGCGGGCCGCCAGGGCGAGAATGCCGACGATGTATTTGCACGCCGCACGCGCCTCCAGGTGGCGGTCCACGTGCTGCCAGATGGCGCGGTAGGTGGCGTTCGGCAGCAGGTCCTCGCGCAGCTGCGAGTAACGGAATGCCTGCGGCTTGCGGGCCAGGGCGCTAATGAGGTGGCGGTAGTCGATGCAGCGCGCCCGCTCATGGTTGACGGCATAGACCCGCGGCAGGGTGATCGCCCGGGCCGCGCCGACGAAGGCCTCGATACGGTCGTCGAAGAGGTGCAGGCGTAGACGCTCGCCGACCAGGCGTGCCGGGACGCTGTAGAGCACCCGCTTGACCTCGATGGTGGCCGAAGTGGTCACGGGCACCACCTGCTCGCTGTAGTCGGTGGTTCGCCGCACGGGCAGCGCCTGGAGCTGCTCGCGCTCGATGGCCAGCGCCTCGCTGCAACGCCGATTGAAGCGCCCCACCAAGGCGTCGAGCCATTGGCGGTAGTCCTCGAGGCAGGCGAAATCAGCCGATTCGCGCAGCAACAATCCCTGGGCGATCCGCCGCTTGAGGTGCCCGTGGGGCGCTTCCACCGCACCGTTCTCGTGACTGACACCGCGGTTGTTGCGCGTGGCCACCATGCCATAGTGTGCACACAGCCCCTCGTAGCGCTCGGTGAGGTCTCGCTGGGCGTCGACCGAGAGGTTCTTGTACGCCGCCGAGAGGCTGTCGGTGCGGTGCTCCCGCGGCGCCCCGCCAAGGCGCCACAGCGCCTCTTGCAGCCCCTCTGCCAGGGCGCTGAACGACTCCCCGCCCAGCACGACCGTGACGTGGCTCCAGCCGCTGTATGCAAGCCGAAAGTGGTAGAGACGATGCACAAGCGGTTCTCCGCAGATGGTCACCGTAACGTCCTTGAGCAGGGTGAAATCCGACAACCCCTGGCGACCGGGTTCCTGCACTTGGCGGAACATGACCGTCTTATCCGCCCCATGCAGCGCCTTCCACGCCTTGACCCGGCGTTGGAAGGTCCGCTTCTTGCCGTCGCCGAACCGACCTTGGTGACGGTCCTGCAAATCCTCGAACAGGGTCGTGGCGTCCAGGCCCGGCTGCTTCTCCAGCAGCGTAACGACCTCGCTTTCCCACACCGCTTCGAACGGGTCCTTGCGGGTGCGCCAGTGCCGCTCCCGAGCCTGCAATACGCCGATCTGTCCGTCCTCGATCCGCCGCCCGCTGCGCTCGCTCACCCCCGCCTTGGCGCTGGCCTGCTCCTGTGTCTGACCTTGCTTTCTGCTGCTCATGTATGACCTGACCTGATGCATGGTGATTCGACTGCCCGACATTCGCGTTCCTTCTGGTTGCGAAAATGCCGGCTACCGTAGCCTTCAAAAGCGGCCAAGATAGTTGTCATCGACCGGTCAAGTTAATTGTCACCAAACAGATAAGTCATACCGAACCGCTTCCAGGTAACCCACCACCATGCCCACCGTCGAAAAGATCACCATCGCGCTTACCAAAGAGATCGCCGAAAACGTCCGCAATGCGGTCACCGCTGGCGAGTATGCCTCCACCAGCGAAGTCATCCGCGAGGCCCTGCGTGACTGGCAATTCAAGCGCGCGACACAGCGGGAAGCGGTAGAGCACCTCCGCCGCTTGTGGCAGGCAGGCTTGGCGAGCGGCTCCGCCGGACCACTTGACATGGCGGAGATCAAGGGCGCCGCGCGCCAGGTGAAGGTCTCGCACTGACCTACATGGCCACTGTCACTCTTACCCATCAAGCGCGACGGGATCTCATCGCGATCTGGAATTACATCGCCGACGACGACCCGATCGCCGCCGACCATCTCCTTGATTCCTTGGATGAGCGGATCAATCAACTTGCCGACCATCCCTTCCTAGTCCCACTCCGGCGGGACATAGCGCCAGATCTGCGCTATCTCGTCGTCCACAACTACCTCCTTCTCTACCGCGCCACCCTTGATGCCGTCGAGGTGGTTCGCGTTCTGCATGGGGCAAGGAACTTGAAGACATTGTTCAGTGACGACGAGCAGTGACCCCTGACCTCGTCTAGAAAACCCTGCCTCATAGTCAATCTAAGGCCTGATGGGCAGGTCCCCTCCCTGGAAACCCGAGGATACGCGCCGCCATGACTGACCCCGAGAAACCCCTGCCGGCAATAGCACCCCAGACGCCCGCTGGGCTGACCGACGTTAATGCCGATCTCACCCGGCGCCAGGTGATCGACACGAACGAGATGCCCTGGGAGCCGAGTCCCAGTGGCACCGTCTGGCGCAAGCCGCTGTATCGCACGGGCGGTGAGTTTGGGCCCGTGACCAGTCTGGTCCGCTATGCCCCGGGCGGCGCCTTTCCCGAGCACGCCCATCCGGAGGGCGAGGAGATCCTGGTGCTGGACGGGGTCTTCTCCGACGAGCATGGCGACTATCCGGCCGGTACCTTCTTGATGAATCCTCACGGCAGCCGGCATACACCGCGCTCCGCGCCCGGCTGCACCCTGTTCGTGCGGCTGCGCCAGTATCCGGGCGAGGACCGGCCACGGCTGGTCGAGGACACCCGGGACCCGGCCGGCTGGCGCCCCGGGCTGGTGGAGGGGCTCAGCGTCCGGCCCCTCTACGCCCAGGGCGGCTATCCCGAGAGCGTGGCGCTGGTGCGCTGGGCGCCGGGCACCTACTTCCAGCGCCATTCCCATTGGGGCGGCGAGGAGATCCTGGTCCTGGAGGGCGAGTTTGCCGACGAGCAGGGTCGTTACCCCGCGGGGACCTGGCTGCGCAGCCCGCATCTAAGCCAGCACACCCCCTTTTCCGAGGTCGGCTGCCTCATCTATGTGCGCGTTGGCGGGCTTTGAACGGGTGATCCCAGTACGCCCTCATTCAGGCCCGGCATCACCAACTTCACGCCCTGGCGGCTGGACTGGTCGATAAGGCCAAGGCCGGCAAGGGTAAACGCCGGCGGGCGCGGCTCGCCGAGCTCGATGCTCTTGGGCGAGGAACTGGTCGGCAGGGTACGGGCGCTTGGGGACTAGTGGGGGTCAAGCCGCGGTTGTCGCCCCCGGAGAACCCGGCGGCGGATAGGCGACTTGGCCGCGCATCTGTTCCAGGCGCTCTGGCGGGAAGTTCGGGAAGGGCAGGCTGCCCTCTTCCCGCCATTGGCGCACCTCGGCTTCCGCAAGTAGGGCACCTTGGGCATCGAGTCCACCGTCGCTGGCAAAATAGAGCGTTTGCGAGGGGAAGGCGAAGCTGGTCCCGCTGTGAGCGACGATGTCCATGATCCGCAGCAGAAGGTCTTCCCTGATGGCGAGAAACTCTGCCCAGTCCCGGGTCTGGACATAGGCGTAGACCTCGATATCCAGCGAGCTGGCGCCAAAATCGATGAACCGGGCCCGTGCCGAATCGGGGTCGATACGCGGATGGCCTACCAACATCTCGCGGATCTTGGCGAGAAGATAGCGGAGCTGTTCCGGGCTGGTCTCGTAGCGCACCGTGACCAGAGACTGGATAAGCATCTGATCGCGTTGGCTCATATTCACGACCGGCATGGTCGCGAGCATGCCGTTGGGGATGCTGGTCAGGGTGCGATCCCGCCCTCTGATGCGGGTAGAGCGGATGCCAATGGCCTCGATCCAGCCGATCTCGGCGCCGTACTTGCAGAGGTCGCCCACCTTCATGGGCTTGTCGGCGAAGAGGTTGAGGCCGCCAATCAGATTCTCGAGACTCGGTTTGGCGGCGAGGGCGAAGGCCAGGCCACCGACGCCCAGTCCGGCGATGATGCCGTACAGGGGGATGCCTAACCAGTCGGCCCCAAGGACCAGCAGCCCGGCCGCGCCCAAGGCCCCCAGGAGGCGGGCGGTGATGCGGATCAGATGGGCATCGACGCTCTCCAGGGGAATCTTGGGCGAGGCGATGATAGCCTCGGCAACCACGGGTGCCAGCCGCCAGGCGAGCCAAGCCCCGGCCAGGAAGGTAATGGCGGTGGTGACCAGACCGACCGCGGCGGCGGCGACGTCGATCAGGTTGAGTTGTACCAGCGCCAGATAGGCGATGGTGGGACTGGCAAGCAGCAAATAGGTCGGCAAGGCCATCTGGGCCAGAGCCCCGAGGAAGGGGCGTTCATGCTCGGCCAGTCGCGATAGGCGATAGGCCCAGCGCAGAAAGAGCAAAAAGATCGCCAGGACCAGGGCCAGCAGCGAGCCATTTCCAGAGGGATTGACCGGCCAGCGGGGTCTGTAGCCAGCCTGGCAAGGATTGGATCCGGGCGTAGGGGATCATCCAGCCGCCGCCATTGACCAGAATGGCAGGCAAGTTTTCCAGGGGCAGGGCGCGGGTGTGAGGCAGTGGACGCACCTTCTCGAAGTAATCACTGGCATGGGCAACGGTGGTGGGGCTGAAAAGATATTCACCGGTTTGGGGGCCCTTTTCTATCTTCACCAGGGTGATTTCGGTGTGGGGGATGACCCAAGCCTTGGCCGCATCACTGCCGATCTGACTCATGGCCTCGGCGGCGGGAATGTCCTCGATGGCCGGTAGAGGTAGCCGGCTCAGGGTCTCGTAGAGGGCGACGGCCGCGGCCCGGCCAGCCTTGAGACGCTCCGCCGGTGGCGTTTCGCTCAAGTCCAGACAGGCCGCCGCAGCCGCGCCCAGTCCAATGACGTGCTGAAATTTCTCCCGCGTGGGATTAGCCAGATATTCGTCAGCCAGATAGGCGGCGAGGGCATCGCCAGCCGCGAGGAAGGTTACCAGGGTGGCGCGGGGGCTGCCGCGATCCGGGGGTTGCAGCGGATACTCCGCCTCTTGGCCGCGCACGATTCCGGCCATGAGGCACAGCGCCATCGGGATCGGCAGCCAGCGCACCCAAGCGGCGGGTGGCGCAACAATCAGGATACCGAGGAAGGCCGGCCCTTTCATGAACAGCGGCGGGATAATGGGGCTGCTCCTGGGGTACGTGACGCGTGGGGAAGCATAGGATGCCCGGCAAGGGTGGCCCAAGAGGCGTGAGATTGGGTTTTCGGCCCCTTGGGCCCTCGGTTGGAGGTCGCCGGGGGCTTTGGTGTTAGCGAATCCCCACGCGGTTCACGGGGCCGCCACGGTTCATGGGCTGAACCCCCACCCCGGGCGCGCCGAGCCCGACCCCGGGCGCTACGCCGACGCCCGGCGCACCGACCCCGACCCCGGGCGTGACGCCGACCCCGGGCGCGCCGACGCCGACGGTGGACCGTCGGGCGACCCCGGCATAGCTGACGGGTGTGGCGGGACGGCCGACCACCGCCCCGGCGGTGGCGACCAGAAAACCGGGCATGGTGGGCCCGAAGTGGCCATTAGCCAGCCAGCCGGCGGTAGCCAGGCCAACCATGAGTACAACCCTGGGGGTAATGCGAGTCATGAGCTTTCTCCTTGGGGAATTTACTTGGGCAATTCGTCAAGCTCGGCAAGGGCATCCGGGCTCAGTTGGGTGGCGTTGGCCGGTGGCAGGAAGGTGAAGGCATCGGCCGCTGGCACGACGTCGGTTTTCCAGCTCTTGACCCGCAGGGTGTATTGCGGGGCGTTATTCACCGTTTTGCTGGTGATCACCATTTTGCGCGGCATCGGCCGGTCACCGACCTCAACCCATAACTGCCAGTCCGTATCAAAGTTGCGGAAGGCCAAATGCTCGCATTCCACCCCATCGATGACACCGCGGCCAATATGTTTGGCCTCCAGTACCCCGGCCACCAGGGTGTCATAGGACTTCGACTGGAGCAGGTCCGCCCCCGGCAGGGCGACACCATGACCCGCCCGCAGGGCCTCAAGCAACTGGTCCACGCTCCCCGGTGCCTCCAATTGGGCATAGCCGTTGAGATTCTTGCCGAGGATGCTGACGGTCTTGCCATCGAAGACCATCTCCACGTCGGCATAGCCGCCTTTACGGTGAGCGCGCAGTTTGTCCGGGCGGCTCAAGAGCACCTCGCCGGAATTGGTGAACTGGAGTTTCTCCAATTCCGGGGTGATGACCTCGATATCGCTGTCAAATGTCAGCTCGATGGTTTGCTGGCTGCCCATAAAGTCCGACATGGCCTTGAGAATGGCCTTGGCATCGTCGCCCGCCTCGGCTTGGGCGCCGGTCGAGGCCGTGATCAGTGCCCCCGCCAGTATTAAGCCACGGCTTGCCAGGCGGAGGCAGTTGGGGATGGTTCCGAGGTAACTTGCTTTCATAAGGGGATCGACTCCTGGGGTGGGTGTTGATGGCTCGGGGCCATCGATGTTTGCTGGGGATAGATGGGAAGACCGGGGTTAATCCACCCTTACCACCACGTAGCGGCTGCCGCTGGTCTGGTAGTAGGTCCCCCCGCATTGATATAAGGAAGTCCCTTCGATGATGACCGTTCGACAGCCCGCGGGCAGGGTTGCCGCATAGACGGACGTCGCATAGATCATGCGGCGGCTGGTGCGGCGGGCCACGCCGGCATAGCTCATCGGGGTCAGGGGCCTGCCTATAACGGCATGCGCCTTTTGGACGATCAGCCCGGCATCAAGGGCAACTTCAACGGCCAGGACCGAGGACAGAGCCAGGGTCGCAAGGAGGATGGCTTTGGACATTTTGTTGAACACGTGACTACCTCGGTTAGGAATTAAGGGCGGGATTACCGGCAATCGTCCAGAATTATTACCGCTCGGACTCCTGGATGCTTGACCTTTCGCGACAGGCTGCGGCGGGCCTGTCGCCCAGGTCCACGTTAGGGGGCAATCCTTACCAATGGAACGTGACCCCAAGGGCCGGGCCGGTCATGCTCATCTTTTGCAAGACCTCATCACCTGTCGTCGCGTAGTTGAGGGTGCGGAAGGCCAGCAGGAGATCGCCCCAGCCCAGGCGGTAGCCGAGCCCAACCAGGCCTTGCCAGCTCCAGTTTGAGTAATTGCCCACACCGACATCAAGATAGTAGGGCAGAAACCACTGATTCGCATCGCCAAGGAACAGCTCCCCGCGTACCCCCACAAAGCCATCCCAGACGTCCAGCCGTTGAGAACGGCTGAGCGAGGGTGACAGGATGCCGTCGGGACCGGAGAAACTCAGGCCGGTTTCGGTGTCCATACCCAGGTAGCGTATGCCGCCCAAGAGGTCCAGAGTCCCCGCGGCACCCCGGGCGAGGGTGTAGCCGGCGGCACCTTGCAAGATCAGAGCTTGAACCTTCACATCGACATCCCGGTCGATCGCAAGTGGTTCGGCGCCCAAGGGCCCTTGCACCTGCTTGATTCGCCCATCCTGATGGCCAAAGTCGGTGTAGATCAGATCCGTGACCAGGGACCAGTTTCCCTTGCGAGCCTCCAGGGTGCCCATCAGGCCGAATTTGAGGTTGCTGAGGTAGCTGTCAGGCTTGACTTCCACCTCGACGCTCTTGCCGCCCCCCCAGGGGTTCGTATGTTGAAGCCTCTGTTCGATATTCGGAAACCACAGATAGGGCGTGAAGTTGTAATGCCATTGCCCGTCGTAACTATCCACCTTGGCGGCCACGGCGGAACCGGTTGATGCCAGGAGACTGAAGCCAGTAATCGCCAACCAGGCTCCCGCTTGCAATAACGGCTTATTCATCTTGGATTGCCTTTGTAAACAGAATGGTGATGGGGCTGATGCCCTGTGAGGGTGAGGCGTCCGTCCGCGTAGGTCACGCCCTCGGCACTTTGCACGAAGAGGAACTGGGGCTTGGCGTGGGCCTCGCCCTCCTTGTGCTCCGTGGCCTGGACCGTCTTCAGGGTGAGGGCCAGGGGTGCGAGCAAGGCGGCGCCAACAATCAGGTCGCGTCGACTGGTCATAGGGTTCTCCGATGTTGCCATTGGTTGTAGCCGGACCGGGAGGCTCCCGGTCGGCCAGTGAGCCTGGTTCAGTGCAGGACAGAGGTCATTCGCCGTTCAGCCCTACGGCCTTTCCACCGAAATGGCCAGGGCGTCGGCGACCTGCACCGTCACGGCACTACCCGGAGCAACCTTCGTCAGGTCGATGCTCGGGTTAACGCTCACCGTTCTCTTGCGTCCATCGGGGAGCTGAAGGGTTGCGTGATGGCTGGCAGCGTCCACGGATACCACCCGGGCCGTTACCTCCGACGTGGTAGCTACCATGCCGCCCGGCATCGCCCCCTTCGGCGCCAAGGCGACCGCGGTCCCTTCGCCGACGCTGGGTGGGGTACCCTGAGGCCGCAGGAACACGGCCAGCGCCTCGGTCACCTTGACAGTCACCCGGTCGCCCACCTTGATCTGGTCAAAGTTGACCGCCTCCTTGCCCACCTTATAGGTCTCCCGCTTGCCGTTCTTGCCGGCGAGGGTGACGGTGCGATTGCGCCGATCCACGGCCTTGACGGTCGCGGTCATCTGGACGGTCTCGACCACTAAGGCGCCGGGCTCCTTACTGTCGTCCGTCCCCAGGGTGCTACAGGCCGTGAACAGGGGCAGGGCCGCCGCCAGGACGGCGACACGGGTCATTCTCCACAACATTTTGTTCATAGGATTTAGACTCAGACAGCTTGGATGATATATCGCGTCGATGACGCGATGCGTTTTCACCGCAGGGTCGCGGTAGGGGGCACTGCTCCATCCTGACCGTGACACCGCCGACGATTCGGGGATTCAGATCCGGGACCGCGGAATCACAGGCCTTCTCCTCCAGGCCCACGTCAGTAACCCTGTCAGCAGGGCGTGCAATACCACGGCCGGCCACAGTAGAACCCCGACGAATTCGCCGGCGAGACCGACTAGGGCGAGGTACAGGGTCACGCCCCCGCTGTAGGTCAGCATCCCGGCCAGCGCCCTGTCCCCCGGCCAGCAGCTCAGGCCCAGCCCGATCAGGCTGATCCCGGTCACCCGTGCGAGCACCACCGCGATCCCGGTCAGGTCGTCAGGGCCTAGCAGCAGGCGGGCAACGAACGCCGGGGCCAACAGCAGGGCCAGGCCTGTGGCCGCCTCCGCCACGGCGGCCAGGGCCAGCAATTTCTCGGTGGTGTGTGTCACGCGATCAGTCCTTCGCGCGCGCGGCCCGGTCGCGAATGGCCGGCATCTGCTTTTGTTCTTCCGCCGTGTACTGCTCCGGTTCGAGGTTAAAGGTGACCTTGTCGATCGTGCCGGTGAACGTGAATGGCGGCTCGTAGCGATACTCGATCATGGCGACGCCGGTGCGTGTGTCTTGGCCGATGTCGAAGGTTTCGTCCTCCGGGAAGGTGATCGGGGTGGCGTGCTCCATGGAATTCCTGGCCACCTCCTTGCCATCCACGGAGAGCACGCCCGTCCCGCCCTTGCCCAACCCTGGACCATCGGACTTAAAGTCGAAGACGATGGTGTGCTTGCCGGCGCCTAACTCGGGCCCTTCCCAGGTGGTGCGCTTGAGATCGAGCAGGTTGTAGAGGAACACCGGCTTGCCCCGGCCAATGCCCAGCTCGCCCTTGCTCAGGAAGAGTCCATAGCCGCCGAAGCGCCCGCCATCGGTGACGATCATGCCTTCCGCGCCACCTTCCGGGATCGTGACCTCGGCGGTGATGCTGTAGGACTTGTTCAGGATGCTCGGAGCGCCGCTGTTGGGCACGCCGGTGAGCGTACCCGTGTAGCTGAAGACCTTGCGACCCGCGGTGAGGTTCGGCTTCGGCGCGTTCCAGCGCGCGAGCGACGTGTTGTCGAGGGGCAGCACGTCATACTTCTTCGCCTCGGCGTAGAAGATGCCCTGCATCTGCTTGAGCTTGTCCGGCATCTTGGCGGCCAGGTCATTGGACTGGGTGGGATCATCCATGACGTGGTAGAGCTCCCACTGGTATCCGGTGATGACGTCGGGCGCCGGTTTGCTGCTGAGTTCCCATGGGAGCGTCGCCGGGGTCGTGGCCGCCAACCAACCGTCGTGGTAGATGGCGCGGTTGCCGAGCATCTCGAAGTATTGCGTGGCGTGCCGGGTGGGCGCGTTGGCGTTCACCTTGTCCCACGTGTAGTCCATGCTCACGCCTTCGATGGGGCGCTGCTTGACGCCGTTGATCGTCTCGGGCTGCGCGATGCCGGTCGCCTGAAGGATGGTCGGGGCGATGTCGATGATGTGATGGAACTGGCGGCGGATGCCACCCACGTCCTTGATATGGCCAGGCCACGACATGGCCACGCCCTGAGACGTCCCGCCGAAGTGCGACGCCACCTGCTTCATCCACTTGAAGGGCGTGTCCATCGCCCAGGCCCAAGGCGCCGCAAAGTGCGGGAAGGTCCGGTCGGACCCCCAGAACTCGTACCAGAGGAATTGGTCCTTGACCGGCACTTCAACGCCATTGAAGGTGGTGAACTCGTTCGGTGTGCCGTTGAGCATGCCCTCCGCGCTGGCGCCGTTGTCGCCGGCGATGTAGATGATCAGGGTGTTGTCGAGTTCGCCCAGGTCTTCGACCGCCTGGATGACCCGGCCGATCTCATGGTCGGTGTAGGCGAGGTAGGCCCCGAAGACGTCGGCCTGTTTGATGAAGAGTTTCTTCTGATCCCAACTGAGGGAATCCCACTCCGGCAGCTCCTTCGGCCACGCGGTCAGGGCCGCATTCTCGGGCATGATGCCGAGGCGCTTCTGGTTGGCGAAAATGGTTTCGCGAATCTTGTTCCAGCCCTCGTCGAAGAGGTGCATGTCGCTGATCTTCTCGATCCACTCCGGCGTCGGATGATGCGGGGCGTGGGTGCCGCCCGGCACGTAATAGACGAGCCACGGCTTGTCGGGCGCGATCTCCTTCAACTCCTTCATGTACTGGATCGCCTCGTCGGCCATGGCCGTGGTCAGGTTCCAGCCCGGCTTGCCCTCGAAGGGGTAGATAGCCGTCGTATTGCGGTACAGGTTCGGCTGCCACTGGCTGGCGTCGCCGCCGACGAAGCCGAAGAAGTACTCGAAGCCCATGCCGTTCGGCCACTGATCGAAGGGACCGGCCTGGGTCGCCTGATAGAAGGGCGTGTTGTGGTTCTTGCCGAACCACGAGGTCGCGTACCCGTTCCCCTTCAGGATCTCGCCGATGGTGCCGTTCTCCTTGCGGATGACCGAGTCATAGCCGGGGAACCCCGTCGCGATCTCGCCCACCACCCCAAAACCGGCCACGTGATGGTTGCGCCCGGTGATCAAGGCCGCGCGCGTCGGCGAGCACAGCGAGGTGGAGTGGAAGTTGGTGTAACGCAGCCCGTCCTGCGCGATGCGATCCAATGCGGGGGTCGGGACGACGCCGCCGAAGGTGCTCGGCGCACCGAAGCCGCTATCGTCGGTCATGATGAGCAGCACGTTGGGCGCTCCCTTCGGCGGCACGACGCGTGGCGCCCACCAGGGTTTCGAATCGGATGCCTTCTCCTTGATGACCCCGCCGAACTTCGGGTCGGGTGGTGGCAGTTGATGGCCACTGATGGTCGTGGTGGCGCCAGGAGAACCTGGCGCCCCGGTGGTCTGTATCTCGGTTGCGAGGCAGGAGGTGGCCGCGAGTACGAGCGCGGCCCCCCAGAGTGCCGAATCTAGGACGTGCATATCGGCTTTCATTGGATTTTCCTTTGGGTTATCGGCGACGCGGGAGTAAAGGTACTGCCGTCAATTTTGGAACATGGTCGGATCGATCCGTAGATCGGGCGTGTGCGATGCGCCGCGCGATTATGGCGTGATCCGGCGGGGCCGAGCTGACATTTCTCGACACACCACAGGCGTGGCTCCAGGTCGGGGGCCGGCCCAGGCGGGTCGCGGCCGCCTCCGGCGGCGTACGTCCGTTCAACCCCGGGGCTGGTTGGCGCGCCAGCAACTGGCGGATGTCCCGGACCAGCGGCGGAAGGCTCGGCTGAAGGCCGTGGCATCGGCATAGCCGAGCGTCACCGCCAGACCCTCGATGCTGAGCAGGGTATCGCGCAGGAGCTGGCGCGCGATCCGATAGCGGCTTTCGTCAAGGAGGGTCCTAAAGCTCGTGCCCTCGGCCTGGAGGCGCCGATTGAGGGTGCGCGGGTGCAGTCTGAAGAGCGCGGCCATCTGCTCCAGGCTGGTTCCGCCCACTGGGTCGCCGGCGATCAGCAAGCGACGTAGAACTCGTTCGACCCGCTTGCGAAATCCGATACCGCGCAGGGCCTCCATGGCCTCGATCTCCCGCAGGATGCGCACATAGGCAGCCGCATCGGCCTCCGCCAGCGGCCGGGTCAGATAGGTGCCGGGGAAGGACACGGCCGCGCGCTGGGCCCCCATCCGCAGGGGGCAACGGAAGAAGGCCCGGTAAAGGGCCAGATCCCGATTCGGTGCCGGGTGCAGCGCGACCTGGGTGGCCTGCCAATCCGGACCTCCCAGGGTCTTCAGGATGTTGAACAGGATCGCCAGGACGCCGTCGTAGATCTGATGGGTGCCCGGCACGTCCGGCCAGTGGATGACATAGCCCATCCGCGCCTGATCACCCCGCTCCCAGAGCAGCGGGACAGCCCCGCGATCATGCAGATGCGAATACAGGATGATGGCGCGCAGGGCACTGCCAAGGTCCGGCGCGGCCGCGGCAAGTTTCCCGAGTAGGCCCAGGGTCTCCAGCCCGGAGCGCCGCCCGAGTTCCAGGCCCAGTTGGGGATACTGGGTCGCCTCGGCGCAGTGGATCAGCAGGCGGCCCATCGCCACGAAGGGAATGGTGTTCTCCGCGTCCTGGAAGAGCGCGAGGTCCAGGCCGGCCTCGCCGATCAGGCGGTCGGGGTCCTGGCCGAGCTCCCGCAGCAGCCCGGGCAGGGGGAGCAGGGCAGCCATGCGGCAGCTTCCTTCCCCGACCAGCGCCAGACCGGCAGGTGAACGACGGGGCTCGTGACCCAAGTGATTCATGAGTTGCCTCCCAGGCAGTAGGGTCAAGCCGGGCCTCTTCCCCTGGTGGGACCGCCGCTGGTGGGGGCGGTCCCACCGCGCCCTTATCAGTAGAAAGACCGGCGCCACATACGCCGGCTTGCACCGGCAAAGGAGACCGGGGTGAGCGGCCTGCCGATGATGTCGATAAACAAGGAGGTCGCACCCCCGGTGGCCGGCGCCTTGCCTTCCAGCACCTCCACCTCATAGCTCAGATCCCGGCCCGCCAGCCGCGGGTTGCGCAAGGTCATGACGACGTTATCCATTGTCCCGCCCTCCACCACGGAGAGGGTTGCATTGGGCGGGTCGGACTTAAAGCTGTCCGCGCCCTCATCCCAGAAGGGGACGAAGTCAGCGGTGGCCATGTGGCCGGCAAGCCGATCCGGGCGATCCGAAAACAGAATGGTGATGGGGCTGATGCCTGTGAGGGTGAGGCGTCCGTCGGCGTAGGTCACGCCCTCGGCACTTTGCACGAAGAGGAACTGGGGTTTGGCGTGGGCCTCGTCCTCCTTGTTCTTAGGTTCGGTGGCAGAGGCCGTCTTCAGGGTGAGCGCCAGCGGCGCGAGCAGTGCGGCGCCAGCAATCAGGTTGCGTCGAGTGGTCATGAGGTTCTCCGATGTTGTCTTGAGTTACGCCGAACCGGGAGGGGTCCTGGTTGGGCGTTGAGTCAGTTGCACTACGTGACAAGGGGTTACATTGCCGCCGTGCGCTTTCCCCTGTCCGCCCGGAGGGGGCGATCCAGCGTGTCAGGGTCCGTAGGCCCCATTACAGGGTCAATAATTCGGACCGGGTAAATGCCACGATCCGGTGGTATAGAGTCGGGCTTCGCTGGGCTCACCCGACTGAAGAACTAGGGGATCAAGACCCGCTCAAGGCTGGAGCTCGATCTCGCCAGGCCGCCAGGTCTTGTTGAACCAGGGCTCCAGCGGGCCGTAGAGGCGCAGGATCATGAACCAGCCCTTGCCGGGAATGGTCTGCACCCAGTTGCTTTCTTTGCCCGCGGGGGCTTTGGGGCCGAAATAGACATCCACCGAGCCGTCAGCATTGATCTTGATGTCCTTGTCCTGGCTACTCACGCTCGGCGCCTTTTGGTCGGTCTGCAGCATGGAGCGAGTCTGATTGTCGTAAAGGATCACGGACCAGAAGTCTTTCACCGGGATGTTGGGCGGCAGGTGCAGCTTGTAGGTCTTGGCGCCGTCAAAGGGGTTGCCGTTCGCGTCCAGGGCGGTCCAGGGGTACTGCGACCCCTTGCCGACCATCTTCTCCTCCATCGCCGGCGTCACGCCGGTGGCGAAGTAGTAGAAGAAGGCCGCACCGTCGAGATTGGCAACCCCCGGCGAGACCTCGAACTTGTAGCCGCCGAAGAAGGGCAGGCGCCAGGCGCTGTCAGGATAGAAGAAGGCGTCCTGCTCGCGAATCTTGAAGGCCAGGGTGCGCGCGGTGACGGCGCCGATGTTGGCGGCGTCGGTCAGGATCTTCTTCATGCGCTCATCTGGATTGAAGGCCTTGCCCTTTTCGATGCCGATGGAGGCAAACAGACCCAGCGTGGTCGGGTCGGAGCCTGCGCTCGGCTCCTCCTGGATGACCTTGTCGAGCAGCTCCCAGAACGAGTAGTCGCCAGGGGCGACGAAGTTGGCGGGGACGCCCGAAGCGTTGGCGAACTTCACAGGGGCGGGATTGGCCGCATCGGCCAGCGGATAGATCTTCAGGTGCTTCTTGACCGACTCGACGCCGGGCTTGGGCGATCCATCCACGAGAAAGGTCCGAAAAGGTACCCAGTTCCCGTAAGTGCTCGGGCGCACGACGAAGTAGCCTTCGGGGACCTCACCGGTGTAGCCGGGCGGCAGGATCAGGTACTTGCCGCCCTTGCCGTGGTCGGCGCCGGTGATGCCGACATCGGCAACCCAGCGATACCAGAAGTCGTCGATGGCACCCAGGGACATGGGCGGGATCTCCACCACCACCGGCCCCTGGTGCGTATCGATCCAGATGAAGTTATAGATGGTGTTGTCGTTCGCCGTCAGCTCGACGGTCTTGGGGTCGACCAGGGTCTCCCAGATGACGTCCGTCTGGTTGTCCGGCCCGAATTGGCGCATCGAGTCCCGCATCCCGGCCTGGTTCACGATGGGGATGGCCAGCAGATAGGCCTGCAGCGCCCGCGAACGATCCAGGTTGTCGTAGATCTTCTCGACGGTGTGGGGCTTCGGAAAGCCGTCGCTCAAGTGCAGCGTGCCGATGGAGGTTTCGAGGGTGTCCGGTGTGGCGACGCCCGGCGCGATGGGCGTGGTCATCTGGTAATCCTTGGCCATGGCCGTAGCCGCTACGGCGGCAAGGAAGGCCACACCTAATAAATGGCGTTTCATGCTTGACTTGCTCCTGTCATCTTGTCTGTAGTTCGGTGGCAAGGCGCTGGCCATTCCGGGAATACGGGATGACCAGCGCGTTCAACGACGATAACGAGGCTACTCGCTCGCCTTGTTATTGCGCATCGGCCTCTTCCAGCTTCTTGATGTCCTGAGGCGACAACTCCGGCCGGTCCACCTTGATCGTCAGCTTGTTCAGCTTGGCGGTCAGCGGGAAGGGCGGCTGGTAGTCCGCGTCGTTCACGCCGGTCAGGGTGTCGGAGCCGATGTCGAAGCTCTCGTCCCATTGCAGGATCATGGGCAGGGTTTTCTCCATGGTCTGAGTTTGGACAACCTTGCCGTCCACCTTCAGCGTTCCGGTGCCGGGGCGACCGAGGCCACTCATGTTGTTGAAGGCGAGGGTGCCGACCCCGAGTCCGTCGTATTTGAAGTCGAACTCGAGAGTGTGCTTGCCGGGCGTGAGCGCCTCGGGGCCTTCCCATTTCACCCGCTTCAGGTCGACTGAGGTTCCAGAGGAACACCGGCTTGCCCTTGAGCAGGTAGAAGCCGTAGCCGGCAAAGCGTCCGCCCGAGGTCAGGATCATGCCTTCCGCACCGCCCGCCGGCACCTCGATGTCCGCGGTGATGGTGTAGGAGCTGTTGAGCAGGAAGGGGGAATCGCCCTGGGGCAGACCGACCATGGGGTGCGTATAGACGAACTCCGTGCGGCCAGCGGTGATGTTCGGACGCGGGGCGACGATGCGGGCGGCCACCGAGGCATCCAGCGGGAAGACCTGATGCTTCTTCGCCTCCTCGATGAACAGCGCCTTCATCGCCTTCACCTTGTCCGGATGCTGGTCGGCGATGTTCTGGGACTGACTGAAGTCCTTGTTCAGGTCATAGAGCTCGAGCACCTGGTTGTTGAGCGGGTCGGGATTGGCGGCGCCGAAGGCCTCCCAGGGCGCGCGGTTGACCTTGGTGCTGAGCAGCCAGCCCTCGTGATACAGGGCCCACTGGCCCATCATCTCGAAATACTGGGTCTTGTGGTGTGACGGCGCCTTGGCGTTCTTCTCGTCAAAGGTGTAGGCGAAGCTGGTGCCCTCGATCGGCGCCTGCTTGATGCCGTCCACCGTTTCGGGCGCCGGAATGCCGGCGACATCGAGGATGGTGGGCACCACGTCGATGACGTGCATGAACTGATCGCGCAGGCCGCCCTTGTCCTTGATGCGGGCCGGCCAGGAGACGGCCATGTTCTGGCGGATGCCACCGAGCTTGGAGGCGTTCTGCTTGAACCAGGTGAAGGGGGTATCGAAGGCCCAGGACCAGCCCGCCGACATGTGGTTGTAGGTCTGCTCCGTGCCCCAGACGTCATACCACTTCATCTGGTCGGCGACGGGCATCTGGTTGATGCCGTTGAACCACGCGACCTCGTTGGGGGTGCCGAGCGGGCCGCCCTCGGCGCTGGTGCCGTTGTCGCCGTTGATGTAGATGATGAGCGTATTGTCGAGCTTGCCCATGTCCGCGATGGTCTGGATGACCCGCCCGATCTCGTGGTCGTTGTAGGCGGCATAGGCGGCAAAGACCTCCACCTGCTTGATGAAGAGCTTCTGCTCCTCGGGGGTCAGGTCATCCCAGGGCTTGAGGACATCCTTCGGCCAGGGCTCCAACTGGGTGTCCGGCGGGATCACGCCGAGCTGCTTCTGATTCTCGAAGATCCGCTCGCGCAGCTTCTCTAGCCGTCGTCGAAGAGGTGCATGGCGCTGATCCTGTCCACCCATTCCTGGGTCGGGTGATGCGGTGCGTGGGTGGCGCCGGGTGCGTACTTGACGAAGAAGGGCTTGCTCAGGCATCGTCTGGTTGACGCGATTGAGGTAATCGATGGCGTCGTCGGCCATGCCGGTGACCAGGTTCCAGCCCGGCTTGCCCTCGAAGGGGTAGATCTGGGTGGTGTTGCGGAACAGGTTCGGCTGCCACTGGTTGGCATCGCCGCCCACGAAGCCATAGAAATACTCGAAGCCCATGCCGGTCGGCCATTGGTCGAAGGGCCCGACCTGGCTGGCGGCAAAGGCCGGGGTGTTGTGGTCCTTGCCGAACCAGGAGGTGGCGTAGCCGTTATCGAGCAGAATCCGCCCGATGGTGGCCTTGTCCTCGGCAATGATGCTGTTGTAGCCGGGGAAACCGGTGGACTGCTCGGAAATCACGCCGAAACCGGCCGAGTGGTGGTTGCGCCCGGTGATGAGGGCGGCGCGGGTCGGCGAACAGAGGGCGGTGGAGTGGATGTTGTTGTAGCGCAGCCCATTCTGGGCGATGTTGTCCATCGTGGGCGTCGGAATGACGCCGCCGAAGGTGCTGGGTACGCCGAAACCGGCGTCATCCGTGATGATGAGCAGGACGTTGGGCGCCTCCTTGGGCGGCACGATGCGCGGCGCCCACCAGGGTTTCGATTGGAGGGCATCGTGCTTGATCACGCCGCCGAAGGCGGGCTCGGGCGCGGGCAGTTGCTTGCCGCTGATGGTCGTCGTCGCGCTGGGGGAGCCCGAAGGGACATGGCCCGGCCCCGGGTCGGCCGCCTGGCTCATGCCAGCGACAAGACCCAGGGCGACCAGCAAGGTCACCGAAAATGTCTTCATGCGAATCTTCTCCACAAGGATGACTGGATGGCGGTAATGGGATTCTTAATAATTTCAAAGCCCCTGGAGAGGGCTGGCTTGGGACGGGTGCGGGGTTTTTCTTATTCCTCCGCTTGATGTGCGTAAGATGCACACGCCGGGTTGCTCCCTATCAAGCGCCTGACCCTGAGCGCGGCTTGGTCAACTCGCACTCAGGCGGGATTATTACCTGAAGGGCAGGCGTCTGCTTGACATATTGCGACAAATTTCCGAGGGTCTGTATCAATGATTGATAGCCCGTCCCATGGCATGGCGCTACCGAAAGCAGGTCTTCGGGAGCTACCCGTCCTTGAAGGCAGCCTCAGGGTCGGTCCCTTGGTCGGGGTGCCCGCGCTGCTGGAGGAGTTGGGCGTGGATCTGGCGGCCGTGATCGGCCCCCTGGGCTTGGTGGAGACGCTGTTCAGCGATGCCGAGAATATGATCGCCTTCCCGATCCTGGGCCGGTTGCTGCAGGCCTGCGCGACACGGACAGGCTGTCCTCATTTCGGCCTGCTGCTCGGCCAGCGCACTGGGGCCTGAGTGCTTGGGTCTGATCGGCCAATTGCTCCCCCATGCGCCGGATGTTGGCACGGCCCTGCGTAGTCTGGTGCTCAATCTGCACCTGCACGACCGGGGCGCGGCGCCCCTCTTGTCCCTGGAGGGAGAGACGGCGGTGCTGAGCTACCTGATTTACCGCCCGGGAGAGGGAACCGACCAGATCAATGACGGTAGCATGGCCATCTGCCTGAATATCATGCGTTCGCTGTGCGGTCCCGCCTGGCTCCCCAGCGAGGTCTTGTTTGCTCACCGCCAACCCGAGGATGTCGCCCCCTTCCGCCGCTGCTTTCAGGCCCCCTTGCGCTTCGATCGCGAACAGACGGCCCTGGTCTTTCCCGCGAAGTGGCTCAACCAGGCCCTCCCCGGGGCCGATCCCGCTCGGCGCCAGGAAATCGAGCAGCGGATTGTCGCCTTGGCTAATCTAAGCCAGACCGATCTGGTCGGCCGTTTGCGTTGCACGCTGCGCACCCTGCTCACCACCTCCCGGGGTTCCCAGGAAGAGGTCGCGGAACTCTTCTCCCTGCACCCCCGGACCCTCAACCGCCGCCTGGCGGAGCAAGGCACCAGCTTCAAGGCCTTGGTGGCGGAGGTCCGGTATGACATCGCTTGCCAGTTGCTGGCGAACACGGCCCTGTCCGTCGGCCAGATCGCGGCTATCCTTGGCTATGGCGAGATCAGCGCCTTGACGCGCGCCTTTCGCCGCTGGTCGGGGATGTCGCCCCAGGCTTGGAGATCGCGGATCAGGAACCAAGAGTCCCTGCCTGATCCCAATCAGTCAGGGCGGAAGGGGCTGGGATGTCCCTGAATCGCCGGCTTGCCAATGGCTCGGCCGGGGCCAGGGTCCGTCCAGTAACCATCAATCCAGAAATACTGCCATCCGGCCAAGCGGTGGAGGAGACATGATGAGTAGGGATCAAACCACGGGGGCAACCCATCCGATCGCTGGGTCCATCCGGTTCGACCTGGTCGCCGGCCTCACGGCGGCGGCCGTCGTGGTGCCCAAGGCCATGGCCTATGCGACGGTGGCCGGCCTGCCGGTGGCGGTGGGCCTCTATACCGCCTTCGTGCCGATGGTCATCTATGCCCTGCTCGGTTCCTCGCGGGTGCTCAGCGTCAGTTCGACCACCACCCTCGCCATCCTGGCCGGAACCCAGCTCGGGCTGGCGGTGCCCAGCGGCGACCCGGCCCAGCTCGTGACCGCCGCCGCGACCCTGACCGGCCTGGTGGGCGTCATGCTGGTGCTGGCGGGTGTCCTGCGCCTGGGCTTCGTCGCCAACTTCATCTCGACTCCCGTCTTGACCGGCTTCAAGGCCGGCATTGGCCTGGTCATCGTGCTCGATCAGGTGCCCAAGTTGCTCGGGGTCCATATCGAGAAGGCGGACTTTTTCCGCGATGTCCTCAGTCTCGTCCACCAGTTGCCGCAGACCTCGCTGACCACGCTGGCCATGGCGGCGGCCACCCTGCTGGTCTTGATCTTCCTGGAGCGGCGCTGGCCCCAGGCGCCGGCCCCCCTGGTCGCCGTGGGCGGGGCCATCGCCGCCACCTGGTTGCTGGGACTGCCGGAACTGGGGGTGTCAACCGTCGGCCTCATTCCCCAGGGACTGCCCGCCCTGACCCTGCCGGATCCCGCCTTGGTCGAGATGCTCTTGCCGGGGGCCCTGGGCATCGCCCTGATGAGCTTCACCGAGTCGATCGCGGCGGGACGCGCCTTCGCCAAGCAGACCGACCCACCCATCGATGCCAATCGCGAACTGCTGGCCACGGGGGCGGCCAATCTCGGTGGGGCCCTGTTCGGCGCCATGCCCGCGGGTGGTGGCACCTCCCAGACGGCCGTGGTGCGCGCCGCCGGTGGGCGCACGCGGCTGGCCGCGCTGGTAACGGCGGGCGTGGCGGCGGCCACCATGCTGCTGCTGGCCCCGGTGCTGGGCCTGCTGCCTTATGCAACCTTGGCGGCGGTGGTGATCGTTTACTCGGTGGGGCTCATCCAGCCGGCCGAGTTTCTCGCCATTCGCCAGGTGCGACGGATGGAGTTCCGCTGGGCGCTGGTGGCCTGCCTGGGGGTCCTGGTTTTCGGCACCCTCAAGGGCATCGTGGTGGCGATCATCCTGTCGCTGCTCGGGCTGGCCAGCCAGGAGGCCCGACCGAACCTGTACGTCATCGGTCGTAAACGGGGGGTGGACGTCCTGCGGCCCCTGTCCCCGGAGCACCCGGACGACGAGACCTTTCCGGGCTTGCTGATCCTGCGTCCCGAGGGGCGGATCTTCTTCTTCAACGCGCGCCAGCTTGGGGAGCGGATGCTGGCCCTGGCGGAGGAACACCAACCCCGCGTCGTCCTGCTCGACCTGAGTCGGGTGCCGGACATCGAGTATTCGGCGCTGCAGGCGCTGATAGAGGGGGAGCGGCGGGCCCGTGAGCGGGGCTTTGCCCTCTGGCTGTCCGGGCTCAACCCCGGCGTCCTGGAGGTGGTGCGCAACGCGGGTCTGGCCGACCGCCTGGGCCGGGACCAGTTGCTGTTTAATGCGCGGCTGGCGATCCAGCGCTATCAGGCCCTGCCACCGGCGGCAGGGTCGGTGGCAGGGCCTGGGGTGGGGGACTAGATCAGGCCTTGGGGTCCGTGCGCTTCATGAAATTGGCGCGGCGCTCCTGGCTGGCCTTGATGGCCTCGGCGTGGCGGGTGGCGGCGGCCTTGCGCATTTCGGCGTGGCGGGCCTCCATCTGCTGGCGGCGTTCGGCCTGCTTGGCCATCATGGGATGGACCGGGCGACTCGGCTGCTGGTCTTGACAGTCGGGTTGGGCGGGAGCGCCCGCGATCTCGGGCATGGGGGGCATTTCCGGCATCTGGCCAAACTCGGGCATGGGGGGCATTTCCGGCATCCGACCAAACTCGGGCATGGGCGGGAATTCAGGCTGCTGGGCGAATTCCGGCATGGCGGGGAACTCGGGCATGGCCGGGAATTCGGGCCTCTTGGGCATCTCGAAGGCCGGGTCCATGGCGGGCGGCTGGCTGGCCTGACGCATGGCGGCCTGCCATTCGGCCTGCATCTTGGCCAGCTCCTCGGCGTGGCGGGCGGCCTGCTGGCGCATCTCCTCCTGGAAGGCCGGATCTCCTTGGGGGGCACCGGTCCACCAGGCGCTGGCGGAAGAAGAAACGGCCGCGAGGGCGGCCACCGAGACAGCAAGGACGATCTTGTTCATTGGGTTACACACCTCGAAATAACAAAGGAAATGAAGGGCTGGCAAAGCTTGTTGTTGTCCTGGGCCTGATGGAGCATCCGGACCCATGGGCAATTAGTATATTAGAAAATTCTGAAATAGCAATATGCTCCGTCGCGTCCCGTCCCGCCCTCCGCCAAGCCGGATGATGAGGATAAGGACGGCAAGTTTCCGGCCTGGCTGCTAGACTCGGAGCCCATGATCCACGGCCTTTTTGCGGGGTTCCCCATGTCACGGCGCCAGCTTCTCGCGACCCTCCTCCTGACTCTGCTGGCCCCGATCTGGGCCCTGGTCCAACCCCTCCCCGCCGAGGCGGGCGAAGCCGCCGGGCGCCAACTGGTGGTGGTGGAAGGCGTCGACTATTTTGGCCGCGACCTGGAGACCCGCCAGGACATCGACCTGGAGGCCTGCCAGGCGGCCTGCCTCGCCGATGGGCGCTGCCGGGCCTTCACCTACAACCGCAAGGCCCGCTGGTGCTTCCTCAAGAGCGAATTCGAGGACGCCCGCCCCTTCCCCAACGCCGTCTCGGGTCACATCGCGGTGGGGGAGACGCATGCCCAGGAGCGGCAGGCCCGCCGCCTGGCGGAACTGGGTTTCCTCCCCCGGGGATACGCCGAGGAGGCGCGGCGCCAGTCGGCCGAGATCGCCGCCCGGCCCCGGCCGGTCGCGGCCCGTTTCGATCGCCTGCTGGCGGAGGCCGAGGAGGCGGAGCGTACCCAAAATGGGCAAGTCGCCCTGGCCCGCTATGCCGAGGCCTTGCGCCTCTCCCCCGAGGCGCCCGCGGCCTGGCTGGGCCTGGCGCGGGCCAGTCTTAACCATGACCCTAACGATTGGCAGGCACGGCAACGGCTGCTGGCGGCCGGGTCCGCCGCCGCCATCAACGCCTATCTGATCGCCGGGACCGATGCCGAGCGCGTCCGCGCCCTGGTGACCCTCGGCCAGTCCCTGGCGGCCCGCGATCAGTGGCGGGGGGCCATTCGCGCCCTGCGCGCCGCCCTGGCGGTCCAGGAGGACGCCGCGGTGCGCGCCCTTTACGACCAGTGGCTGGCGGAGCACGGCTTCCGCATCACCGGCCATCGCGTCGATGCCGACGCCGCCAATCCGCGCATCTGTGTCGAGATCTCCGACCCCTTGCCGCGCGACCGCGCCGGCCTGGCCGACTTCCTCCAGATCGAGACCGGCCGTGGCCTGACGGTGGAGGTGGACCCCCAGGCCCTCTGCGTCGATGGCGTAGTCCACGGCGAGCGTTACCGCCTGCGGGTGCGCGCGGGCCTGCCCGCCGCCGATGGCGAGACCCTGGCCTCCTCGGCGGACCTGGACATCTATGTCCGCGACCGCTCGCCCTCGGTGCGCTTCCAGGGTCGCGCCTATGTGCTGCCCAAGGGTGGCGAGGCGGCCATCCCCCTGGTCTCGATCAACACCCGCCTGGTCAAGGCCCAGGTGCTGCGCCTGGGGGACCGCTCCCTGGCCTCGGCGGCCTGGGAAGGCGGGCCGCTCCTCAAGTCGCTGAACCCCTATTCGGCCGAGGGCATCCGCGATCGTCAGGGCGAGGCCATCTGGTCGGGCGAGGTCGAGGTGGGGATGGAGCTCAATCGGGAAATGACGACGGCGGTGCCGGTGGGCGCCCTGATCCAGGAACTCAAGCCTGGCGCCTACGTCCTGACCGCCCGTCCCGCCGAGGTGGCGGACCAGGGCGAGGAGCTGGCGACCCAGTGGTTCGTCGTCTCCGACCTGGGGCTCTCGGCCCTCACCGGCAATGACGGCCTCCATGCCTTCGTCCGCTCCCTGTCCAGCGCCCAGGCCCTGGCGACGGTCAGCCTGCGCCTGGTGGCCCGCAACGACGAGATCCTGGGCCGCGCCACCACCGACGCGGCCGGCCATGCCCGTTTCGAGCCGGGCCTGCTGCGTGGGGAGGGGGGCAACAAGCCCGCCCTGCTGGTGGCCGAGGGGCCCGACGGTGATTTTGCCTTCCTCGACCTGGCCCAGTCGGCCTTCGACCTGGCGGACCGGGGCGTGGATGGCCGCCCGGCGCCCGGCCCGGTGGATGTCTTCCTGACCACGGAGCGCGGCGTCTATCGCGCCGGCGAGCGGGTGCAGGTCACGGCCCTGGCCCGCAATGGCGAGGCGCTGGCCCTGACGGGCCTGCCCCTGACCCTCAAGATCCGGCGCCCGGATGGCGTCGAGCACAGCCGCGTCCTGCTCCCGGATCAGGGCCTGGGCGGGCGCCATCTGGCTCTGGACCTGCCGGCCACGGCCATGCGCGGCACCTGGCGCGCCGCCATCCACGCGGACCCCGAGGCCCCGCCCCTGGCGGAGCAGCCCTTCCTGGTGGAGGACTTCGAGCCCGAGCGCCTGGCCTTCGAGCCGACCCTGGCTGCCACCACCATCGATCCCGCCGCCCCGGGGGATATCCGGCTGGATGCCCGCTTCCTCTTTGGCGCCCCCGCCGCCGGGCTGGAGGTGGAGGGCGAGGTGCGCATCGAGCAGAGCGACCGCCTGGCCAGCCAGCCGGGCTATCGCTTCGGTCTGGCGGACGAGGAGCCCAGGCCGGCGAGCGCGCCCCTGCCCGCCGCGCGGACGGATGCCGCCGGTCAGGCCAGCCTGCCCCTGGAGCTACCGGTCCTGCCCGCCGGAAGCCGTCCCAATATCGCCAAGGTCGAGGTCCGGGTCCTGGAAGGCGGCGGCCGGCCGGTGGAGCGCACCCTGGAGCGCCCGGTGCAGGATACCCAGGCCCGACTCGGTCTCAAGCCCCTCTTCGAGGGCGCGGTGGACGAGGGCGGCAAGGCCGCCTTCGAGGTCATCGCCATCGCCCCCAACGGCCAGCGCCTGGCCCAACGGGGCCTGCGCTGGACCCTGTCGCGGGTGACGACCCAGCTTCCAGTGGTTTCAGTCCGACGGGCGCTGGGATTATGAGCCGGTGAGCCGCCGCGAACGCGTGGCCAGCGGCGACCTGGATCTGGGCACGGGTGCCCCGGCCCGCATCGAGGCCCCGGTGGCCTGGGGCGGTTATGAGCTGGCGGTGGCGCCCGCCCCGGCGGCCAAGGCCGGTCCGACGGGGAGCGGGGCCGGGACGGGACCGGTTCCCGTCAGCCTGGCCTTCGAGGCCGGCTGGTATCTGGCGCCCAAGGCCATCGACACCCCCGACCTGCTCAAGGTCTCTCTGGATAAGCCGGGCTATCAGGTGGGGGACACGGCGCGGGCGCGCATCGAGGCCCGCTTCCCCGGTACCGCCCTGGTGCTGGCCCTGGGCGACCGGCTGATTGACCATGCAGGAGGTCCAGGTCCCCGCCGAGGGCCTGACCGTGGAGCTCCCGGTGACCGCCGACTGGGGCGCCGGGGCCTATGTCACCGCCCTCCTCTACCGGCCCATGGACCTGGCCGCCAAGCGCATGCCGGGGCGGGCCATCGGCCTGGCCTGGGCCGGGGTGGCCCCGGGGGAGCGCAGGCTGCAAGTGGCGGTCACGCCCCTGGGTCCGGTGGCGCCGCGTCAGCCCCTGAATCTGGAGGTCGCGGTACCCAACCTGCCACCCGGCGAGGAGGCCTATGTCACCCTGGCGGCGGTGGATGTGGGCATCCTCAACCTGACCCGCTTTACCGCGCCGGACCCGGATGCCTGGTATTTCGGCCAGCGGCGGCTGGGCATGGAGATCCGTGACCTCTACGGCCAGCTCATCGACCGGATGCAGGGCGCGCCGGGCGTGGTGCGTTCCGGCGGCGATGGCGGCCTGGTGCGCCTGCAAGGCCCGCCGCCGACCGAGGACCTGGTGGCCTTTCACTCCGGCATCCTGCGGCTGGACGCCCAGGGCAAGGCCCGGGTCAGCTTTGCGCCGTCCGACTTCAACGGCACCATCAAGTTGATGGCCATGGCCTGGACGGCGGCGGGGGTCGGCCATGGGGCTCAGGATCTGATGATGCGTGACCCCATCGTCATCCAGGCCAGCCTGCCGCGCTTCCTGGCCCCGGGCGACAGCTCCCGGGTTCTGATCGAGCTGACCCATGTCTCCGGACCGGTGGGCCGGGTCGTGCTGGGGCTGGAGGCCGAAGGGGGGCTGATCGAGTTGGATGCCCAGGCCGCCCGGCGGGAACTGGACCTGAGCGCGGGCGGCCATGCCCGTAGCGAGGTGCCGGTGCGCGCCCTGGCCGTGGGCGACGCCAGCCTGCGGGTCCGGCTCAAGACCCCGGATGGCCAGGAGATCGTCAAGCCCTTGCGGCTTGCCGGTGCGCGACTATCGCCCACCCCAGCGCCAGACCCGGGTCGAGACCCTCAAGCCCGGTGGCCGGGGCCTGGTGCTCACCCAGGATCTGCTCAAGGACCTGCAACCGGATTCCGGCACCCTGTTGCTCTCCGCCAGCGGCGCCGGCCGGCTGGACCTGCCGGGCCTGCTCCAGTCCCTGGATCGCTATCCCTTCGGCTGCGCCGAGCAGATCACCAGCCGCGCCCTGCCCCTCCTCTACCTGAACCAGATCGCCCTGGCCGCCGGCCTGAGTGGCGAGCGGGAGGCGGGGCCACGTATCAAGGAGGCGATCGCCGATCTCATCGGTAAGCAGGGGTCGGACGGCGGCTTTGGGCTCTGGGGGCCTGGCGGTGACGATCTCTGGCTGGACGCCTATGTCACCGACTTCCTCACCCGCGCCCGGGAGTCCGGCCACGCCGTGCCCGAGGTCGCCTTCCAATTGGCCCTGGACAAGCTGCGCAACCGCCTGGCCTATGCCGGGGATCTGGGGGGGGGCACTGGCGGGACATCCGCCTACGGGGAGGGTGGTGACGCTGGGAGCGAGGCGGGTGGCGAGGATCTGGCTTATGCCCTCTACGTCCTGGCCCGCAACGCCCGCGCCGTCATCGGTGATCTGCGCTATTACGCCGAGGCCAAGCTCGATGCCTTTGCCACGCCCATGGCGCGGGCCCAGCTGGGCGCCGCCCTGGCGCTTTATGGTGACAAGCCCCGCGCCGACCGCGCCTTTGCCTCGGCCCTGGCCCTGCTCAACGAGGGCGAGGCGGATTTGGGCTGGCGGCTCGACTTTGGCTCCAGTCTGCGTGACGCCGCCGCCCTCCTGGCCCTGGCCGCCGAGAGCGGCACCGGGGCCATCGATCTGAACGCCCTGGCGGCGCGGATCGACAAGCTGGGGGCCCTGGACGGGCGTCTCAGCACCCAGGAGCAGGCCTGGCTCTTGCTCGCGGCCCAGGCCTTGATGGAGGGCGCCGCCAAGCCCCGGCTGGAGTTGAATGGCCAGCCCTCCGAGGGCCCCCTCTTCCGGCGCTTCGAGGCCAAGGCGCTGGCGGCGGCCCCCGCGACCCTCGTCAATCGCGGCAAGCAGCCCATCGAGGTCCTGGTCACCCTGTCCGGCATCCCCCGGCTGGCGCCCCCCGCCGGCGGTCAGGGCTATCGCATCGAGCGCGCCTACTATGACCCGGAGGGCAAGCGGGTCCAGCCCGACCGGCTGACCCAGGGCCAGCGCCTGGTGGTCCTCGTCACGGTGACCGCCGACCAGGCCGGCGCGGCGCGCCTGCTCGTCGATGACCCCCTGCCCGCCGGCTTCGAGATCGAGAATCCCAGCCTGCTGCGGGCCGGCGATCTCCAGGGCATCCCCTGGCTGGGGCTGCTGGAGACCAGCGCCCACCAGGAATTCCGCGCCGAGCGGTTCGTCGCCGCCGTGGATCGCCAGTCCAGCGAGCCGGAGCGCTTCCAACTGGCCTACCGGGTCCGCGCCGTCACCCCGGGCCGCTTCCTGCACCCCGCCGCCACCGTGGAGGACATGTATCGGCCCCGGCAACACGGCCGGACCGGTGAGGGTTGGGTGGAGATCGGACAGGGCCGCTAGGGCGGAGGGCAAGGGCCGGGGGTTAGCCCCGGCCCCTGTTTCACCAACTCTCTCGCTTGTCCACCGACCCCTGCGCTAGCGGCTGGCACCGGGCAGTGGGCCAGCAAACACTGTCACCCCCACAGTCACGCGGTGGGCACGGTCACGGCAGGCCGCACCCCAAGCCGGTTGGCACGGCGGGCAAAGCGGCGACCATCGAAGGTGGCGAATTCCGAGCAATGGGCGCTGGCCAGGAGGTGTAAAGCGTCAGCGGGTAGCGCCAAAATCCGTAGGATGGATGTTAGATTAAGCCTTATGTATCTGGCTGTTAGGCAAGGTGCGTCCTGAGCATTGGGGCGCTGCCCAATCCTGGTCTGCCCTCAAAATAGGCAGAGGGATGCCCCGTTGATTATCCGTATTGACGCCAGAATGGAATCTGACTAGGCTGGGTCATAACTCATGTTATAACGACCTAAGAAAAATCCCGATGCTCAAAATAAAAGTGACTGCCATTGGCAACTCCATGGGCGTTCTTCTTCCGAAGGAAGCGCTGGCCAAACTCAAGGTCGGCAAGGGCGACACCCTGTATCTGGTCGAGAATGATGAAGGTTTTACCCTGACACCTTACCAGCGGGATTTTGAAGCCCAGATGCAGGTCGCGGAAAAGGTGCTGAAAAGATACCGCAATGCCCTTCACGAGTTGGCCAAATGAATGAGCCGCGTTGGGTGCTCAAGGGAGTCGTGGTTGCCGTACATTGTCTCCTGATCGACGAGCATGGCGGCAGGCCTGGTATCCGGGACGAGGTATTGTTGGAATCGGCCCTCTCAAGGCCACGACAGCGTTTCTCCTACGAGCCCGAGTCCACCCTTTTTGACCTGGCTGCCGCCTATGGCTTTGGGCTGGCGAAGAATCATCCTTTCATCGATGGCAACAATAAGAGCGGCCCTTGCCATCGCGGCCCTTTTTCTGGAATTGAACGGCTTCAGCCTGGATGCGCCGGAGCCCGAGGCCGTCGTTATGATCGAGAATTTAGCCGCGTCCAATCTATCCGAATCCGAGTTTGCGCTATGGCTCAGGGATTCAGCGATTCCAACTGACCCTGGGTAAGTAGGCCGCGCGCATCATCCGCCGCCCAGGGCGAGTACCTTGGCCGGTGACCATCCCCAGTGAGCGGCGACCGGCGGGTGGTTCTGGCGCGTATGGAGTTCATCCGTCCGCGCGATGTCGAGGCCGAACTTCCCTTGTGCCGGTCTGGGCCTCAACCAGCTCGGCGATTCGCTGGTCAATCCGCCCACAAAAAAACACCCCGGCTAGGGGCGGGGTGCTGGAGGGGGTTTCAAGGGGGTGTGGTTTTCATGCCATCGGAAACCTTGCTTTATTCTATTTACACCCGTCTATGGGGGCGCTTTTCGGTATCCCCCAAGAGCGATTACCACTCATCGCCGCCATCGCCCTCCTCGCCACCGCCGAAGAAGCTGTCAAACATGCCGCCGCCCTCTTCCTCGGCAGGCGCCTCGGGTGCCTCCGCGGGGGGCTCGGCCGGCTTCTCGGCCGCCTCGGCCGGGCTGGAGAAGAGGCCACCGATCGCATTGCCGAGGAGCACGCCGCCGGCTACGCCCATGGCGGTCTGCAAGGCGCCGGCCATGAAGCCGCCACCCTGGGCGCCAGGCTGTTGCTGGAAGGCGTTCGCCCCGCCCCGGGTCAGGCCCTGAGCGCCGGCGGGGCTGTTGCTCCAACCACCGCTCGCGGCTGGGCGGGGTTGAGCGGGGGCCGCTGGCTGGCTACCACCCCCGAACAGCCCACCCAGGAAACCGCCGCCGCCCTGGGGGCGCTCGGCCAGTTGGCGCTCCAGATCCTCGACCTGGGTCTGGAGATTCTTCAGGCCCTGCTCCTGCACCAGGATCACCTGGGACAGGAGATAGGGGGCGGCGGACTGGCGGGTCATGAAGCCGTTGATCAGGGCCTCGGCCTCGGCATCGCGTTTGCCCATCTGGGACTCCGCCTGCTGTAGGCGCTGGAAGAGACCCTCGATCATGCCTTTTTCTTGTTCGTTCATGGCTATAGCCTCCCTGGGCTAGGTGATGAAGTATTGAATCCCTTTAGTGCTGCTGTGGCCGATTTAGTTCAAGGCCAGGGTCGGTTGGCGGTGGCGCTGGCCCAAAAGAAAAGGGGCCCACCGGACCGGCTTCAAGCCGGCAGGGTGGGCCCCATCAAACCCCGGGGCCTGCTCGGGCGGTAGGACGCCCGGGCTGGGTTCAGCCGAAAGACAGCCCTTTACCGCCGGGGTTCACCCCTCAGAGCCGCTCGAAGATGGTCGCGATGCCCTGTCCGCCACCGATGCACATGGTGACCAGGCAGTACTTGCCGCCGATGCGCTCCAGTTCATAGAGGGCCTTGGTGGCGATGAAGGCGCCGGAGCAGCCCACCGGGTGGCCGAGGGCGATGGCGCCGCCGTTCGGGTTGGTCTTGGCGGGGTCGAGGCCGAGGACCTTGGCGACCGACAGGGCCTGGGCGGCGAAGGCCTCGTTGGACTCGATGACATCCATCTGGTCCAGGGTCAAACCGGCCTTCTTGAGGGCCATGCGGGAGGCCGGGATCGGGCCCTCGCCCATGATGTGGTTGCCCACGCCGGCGACGGCATAGGAGACGAGGCGGGCCATGGGCTTGAAGCCGGCCTGGGCGGCCACGTCGGCGGCGGCCAGCACAAAGAAGGCGGCGCCGTCGTTGATGCCGGAGGCATTACCAGCGGTGACGGTGCCGTCCTTCTTGAAGGCGGGCCGCATCTTGGCCAGGGTCTCCAGGGTGGTGCCGGCGCGCGGATGCTCGTCGGTGTCGAACACGACCTCGCCCTTGCGGGTCTGCTTGACGATCGGCAGGATCTGGGACTTGAATTTGCCCTCGGCGATGGCAGCCAGGGCCCGGCGCTGGGACTCCACGGCGAAGGCATCCTGCTCCTCGCGGGTGATGCCGTGCTTTTCGGCCAGGTTCTCGGCGGTGATGCCCATGTGGCCGACGCCGAAGGGATCGGTGAGGACGGCGACCATGGCGTCAATCGCCGTGGTGTCGCCCATGCGGGCGCCGGAACGCAGCGCCGGCAGCAGGTAGGCGGTCTTGGACATGACCTCGACGCCACCGCCGATACCATAGTCGGCATCCCCGAGCATGATGTTCTGGGCGGTGGTGACGATGCCCTGCAGGCCCGAGGCGCAGAGGCGCGACACCTGCATGGCGACCGACTCCATGGGCAGCCCGGCCTGGATGGAGGCGACGCGGGCGACGTAGGCGTAGCGCGAATCCGTGGGCATGGTGTTGCCGACGGTCACGTACTCGATCTGTTGGGGATCGACCCCGGAGCGGGTGACCGCCTCCTTCATGACGATGCCGGCCAGCTCGCTGGCATCGAACTCGGCCAAGGCACCGCCGAAGGTGCCGATGGGGGAGCGCACCGCGCTCAGGACAACAACGTCTCGACTCATCTAGGTATCTCCTTGGTTTAATTATGTTTTAGTCTGTGAGGCTGGCGTTTATCAATGACAGCGTGGCATTTCCGGCCAGGGACGGGGATTCTAAACGCTTCCCCCTGCCGGCGGGACAAAATCAGAGCACCTTTTCGACCAATTGCACCCCGGGGTCCTGACGATCGCGTTCAATCCGGAAACCGAGGGAGCGCATCAGGGCCAGCATGCGGCTGTTGGCGGTCAATACCTCGCCATCCATGTTGCGGAAACCACGGTCGCGGGCGTTCTGCATCAGGGAGCGCATGAGGCGGGCGCCGATGCCCCGGTCCCGCCAGCTATCGGAGACGACGATGGCGAACTCGCAGGTCTCGCCGCCGGGATGGGAGGAATAGCGCGCGACCCCGGCCATTTCCTCGCCATCGACCCCCTCCTTGACCCCAATCAGCGCCATCTCGCGGTCATAGTCGATCTGGGTGAAGCGCACCAGCATCTCGGGTGTCAGTTCCTTGATGGCCTGCATGTAGCGGTAGTACTTGGTCTGCTCCGACAGGCCGCGCACGAAGGTCTGCACCATCTGGGCATCCTCGGGCCGGATGGGGCGGATCACCAGATCGGTGCCATCGGGCATCTGCGCCCGCTCGATGAGATGGACCGGATAGGGGTGGATGGCCATGTGACCATAGGGCGGCAACTGGGGTGGCCGATACTGGACCTGGATGCGGGCATCCACCGCGATGACTTCCTTATCGTTGCCAATCAGCGGGTTGACTTCCATGGAGATGATCTCTGGCAACTCGCAGACCATTTCGGAGACGCGCTGCAGGATCTTCGCCAGGGCCTTGCGGTTCATGGGCGGCATGTGCCTGAAGGCCCCCATGAGCCGGGCGACCCGGGTGTGGTTGATCATGGTCTCGATGATAAAGTCATTGAGCGGGGGGAGGCCCACGGCGTGATCCTCCAGCACCTCCACCTCGATGCCGCCGGCGCCGAAGCTGATGATGGGGCCGAAAATGGGGTCGCGCACGACGCCGATCATGAGTTCGCGGGCGGCGCGGGTGGAGACCATGTGCTCCACGGTAACGCCCTCGATGCGGGCTTCGGGTCGCATGACCTTGGCCCGTTCCACCAACTCGGAGTAGATGCGGCGCACCGTCTGGGAATCGCGGATATTGAGCCGCACCCCGTCCACGTCGGACTTGTAGGCAAGATCCGGCGAACTGATCTTCATCACCACCGGAAAGCCCAGGGCCTGGGCCGCCATCAGGGCCTCGTTGGGGGAGCGCGCCGCCACCGCCTGCATGGTCGGGATGCGGAAGGCGGAGAGGATGGCCTTGGCCTCGACGATGCCCAGGGTCTTGCGGCCCTCGGCCATGACGCCCTCGATAATGAGGCGCGCCCCCTCCACGTCCGGGTTGCGGCGCTCGGAGAGGGGGCCGGGGTACTGCATGGAGAGCTTCTGGTTGCGGTGGTAGTTGGCCAGGTAGGACATGGCCTCCGCCGCCTGTTCCGGGCTGTCGAAATGGGGCACCCGGTTCTGGGCGAAGAGGGCCACGGCCTCGGCGACCAGGCCCGCCCCCATCCAGCAGGCCAGCACCGGCTTGCGGCTCATTTTGGCGATTTCGACCAGGCGCTGGGCCACCCCGGTGGTGTCGGTCATGGACAGGGGGGCCAGGATGGCTACCACGCCATCGACATTGCTGTCCGCCAGACAGAGTTCCACCGCCTTGCCGTAGCGGTCCACCGTGGTCTCCCCCAGGACGTCCACCGGGTTGCCATGGGACCAGCAGCTCGGCAGGACCTCGCCGAGCTTGGTATTGGTCTGTTCCGAGAGGGTGGCCAGGGTCATGCCCAGTTCCGCGGCGCGGTCGGCGGCGAGCACGCCAGGACCGCCACCATTAGTAATGATGGCGATGCGGTCACCGCCCAGGCGTTTGTTGGCGCCGAAGACATGGGCGGCGGCGAAGAGTTGGTGCAGGGCATCGACCTGGACCGCCCCGGCTCGTTCCATGACGGCGCGAAAGACCTCGGCCGAGCCGACCCAGGCGCCGGTGTGGGACTTGGCGGCGCGGGAGCCCGCCGCCATGCGGCCCGCCTTGACCACGATCACCGGCTTGATCCGGGCGGCGGCGCGCAGGCCGCTCATAAAGCGGCGGGCATCGCGGATACCCTCCACATAAAGCAGGATGCACTGGGTGTGGGCGTCCAGGGCCAGGAAGTCGAGTACGTCGCCAAAGTCCACATCCGCCGCCGCGCCCAGGGAGACCATGGAGGAAAAGCCGATGTGGCGCGGCACCGACCAATCCAGCATGGCACTGCAGACGGCGCCGGACTGGGACACCAGGGCGACGTTACCGCTCACCAGTTTGGTGGCGACGCCGGAAGTAGCGTTGAGGCGGTTCTGGGGCCGGAGCATGCCCAGGGTGTTGGGGCCGAGGATGCGGATGCGATGGCGCCGCGCCGTCTCCACGATCTTGTCCTGCAGGTGGGCGCCGGCCTCGTCAGCCTCGGCGAAGCCCGCCGAATAAATGACGGCCATGTGCACGCCCTTGGCGCCGCATTGGTCCAGGATGCCCGGTATCGCGGTTGCGGGGGTGGCGATCAGCGCCAGATCGATAGGCTTATCGACCTCCTCCAGGCTGGCATGGCTGTGCTTGCCGGCAACCTCCTCGTATTTGGGATTGATGGCAAAGCAGGGTCCCTTGAATCCGCCCTCGATCAGGTTACGGAAGACCATGCCGCCCATGGACTCCGGATTGTCGCTGGCGCCGAATACGGCAACGCCGGTGGGAACGAACAGCGGATCCACGTCTGACAGCTTCACGATTGGGTTCCCTTTATGGGTTTGGTGGGTTTTGGTGGAAATTAAGGGATAGAAGTCGAATCGCGCGGTGCGATCAGGTTAAGCTAAGGGTAGTGACGGGGGGCTGACCCACCCGGAACTCGCATCCTATCAGTCATCAATATACCTGATAATAAGTCTTGCCCGTTAGGACAGGGGCACTAATAATCGCGCGCAAAACGGGGAGAGAACAGCATCATGAACCTCGCCTTTATCGGCCACCATCTCTGTCAGGAGCACAAGCCCGGCGGCCACCACCCGGAGTGCCCGGAGCGGCTCTATGCCATCGCTGATCGCATGATCGCCTCCGGCATGGAAATGCTGGTCACCCACTATGATGCCCCCGAGGTCACCCGGGAGCAGTTGCTGCGGGTCCACGACCCGGACTACGTCGATCTCATTTTCGACTCGGCGCCCCAGGTCGATGGCCAGTTGGCATGGATCGATGGCGATACCGCCATGAGCAGAGGCACCCTTCCCGCCGCCCTGCGCGCCGCCGGCGCCGCCATCATGGCCGTGGAATTGGTCATGAGCGACAAGCACCACGCCGCCTTCTGCTGCGTCCGCCCGCCGGGGCATCACGCCGAACGCAACCGTTCCATGGGCTTCTGCTTCTTCAACAATGTCGCCGTCGGTGCCGCCCACGCCTTGGCCGAATATGGCCTCCAGCGCATTGCCATCATCGATTTCGATGTCCACCATGGCAACGGCACCCAAAACATCTTCGAGGGCGACGAGCGGATCCTCTTTTGCTCCAGCTTCCAGCACCCCTTCTATCCGGGTCCTGGCTGGGAGACCGATGCCACCAACATTGCCAACCTGCCCTTGCCCAAGCTGACCGACGGCCCCGCCTATCGGGCGGCGGTGACGGAGCATTGGCTGCCGCGCCTCGATGCCTTCGCGCCGGAGTTGATCATGATCTCCGCCGGCTTCGACGGCCATGCCGAGGACGACATGGCCCATTTCAACCTCCATACCTCCGACTTTGGCTGGATTACCCGCAAACTCCATGACCTGGCGGGCAAGCACGCCCACGAGCGCATCGTCTCCTGCCTGGAGGGCGGCTACGAACTGAACGCCCTGGGCCGCTGCGTCAGCACCCATGTCGATGAACTGATCGGCCATGCCTAGGCGGACAAGCTGGCCAGGACGCCCGCCCCTGGCGGGCCGTCCTGGGAGCGAGTCGCCCAAGTGCCGGCGCGCCGGTACTTGGGTCCCCCGGTCAAAGACCCAACGTCCCCTGGAATCCCTTTATCCTAGAATGAAATTGTCACCCTTTGTTGTTACCGCTGGCGTACGCCTGGCCTTGGTCCTGGCCCTCGCCCCCGCCGCCCAGGCCAGTCCCTGGGCAGCGGTCCGGGCCGTCTCGCCCGGCCCCCCCGCAGCCATCGGAGAAGCCGCCAATGGTTGTCTGGCCGGAGCGGCCTCCCTACCGGTCCAGGGCGAGGGTTTTGTCCAGATTCGCCGCGAGCGCCTGCGCCATTTCGGCCACCCCGTCACCCTGGCCTTCGTCATGGATCTGGGTGCGGATCAGGCCCAGCGCACCGGCCGCTATGTCATGATCGGCGACCTCTCCCAACCGCGCGGCGGTCTCATGTCCTCCTCCCATCGCAGCCACCAGAATGGCCTGGATCTGGATATCTGGTTCCAGTTCGCCGACTCCCCCAGCCAGGCCCAGCGCGCCTATCCGGAGTCGCGGAGTCCGCCCTCCATGGTCAGGGCCGATGGTCTGGCAGTGAATGGCTTCTGGGGTCAGGACCAGCGGCTGCTGCTCAAGCACGCCGCCGAGGATGCCCGCGTCGAGCGCATCTTCGTCAACCCCGCCATCAAGCAGGCCCTGTGCGAGAGCGAGACCGGGGATCGCTACTGGCTGCGCAAGCTGCGCCCCTGGCGGGGTCATGACGCCCACTTCCACGTTCGCCTCAAGTGTCCCAAAGACAGCCCGGCCTGCGAGGCCCAGTCCCCCATCGGTGCCGGCGAGGGCTGCGGTGCCGAGCTGGCCTGGTGGTTTACCGAGGAGGCCCGCAAGCCGAAAAGAGGTGGTGGGGCCAAGCCCATCCCGCCCATGCCCGCCGCCTGCCGGGCCTTGCTGGCGCATCAGGACCTGGCGAGCAAGCAGTAACGCCTGGGGCGTGGCCCCCTTTCCCCGGCGCCGGCAGCCGAATAGCCCTAGCGCCCGCTGGTTGCGGGCCGCCGCGAACCCCTTGCACAGAATACATAAGGAAACAGCATCATGACCCAACGCGCCCTCATCACCGGCATCACCGGCCAGGACGGTTCCTACCTGGCGGAATTCCTGCTGGAGAAGGGCTATGAGGTCCACGGCATCAAGCGCCGGGCCTCCTCCTTCAACACCCAGCGGGTGGATCATCTCTACGTCGACCCCCACTGCGACCAGCCCGCGCTTCCGCCTCCACTACGGCGATCTGACCGACTCCTCGAATCTCACCCGCATCCTGCGCGAGGTGAAGCCCGACGAGGTCTATAACCTCGGCGCCCAGAGCCATGTCGCGGTGAGTTTCGAGTCCCCGGAATACACCGCCGACGTCGACGCCATGGGCACCTTGCGCCTGCTGGAGGCTATCCGCTTTCTGGGTCTGGAAAAAAAGACCCGCTTCTACCAGGCCTCCACCTCCGAGCTGTACGGCCTGGTCCAGGAAGTCCCCCAGCGCGAGACCACCCCTTTCTACCCGCGCAGCCCCTACGCCGTCGCCAAGCTCTACGCCTACTGGATCACCGTCAACTACCGCGAGGCCTACGGCCTCTACGCCTGCAACGGCATCCTCTTCAACCACGAGAGTCCCCGCCGCGGCGAGACCTTCGTCACCCGCAAGATCACCCGCGGCCTGGCCAATATCGCCCAGGGCCTGGAGCGTTGCCTCTATCTGGGCAACATGAACGCCCTGCGCGACTGGGGCCACGCCAAGGACTATGTGCGCATGCAGTGGCTGATGCTCCAGCAGGACCAGCCCGAGGACTTCGTCATCGCCACCGGCGTCCAGCATACGGTGCGCGACTTCGTGCGCTGGTCGGCCGCGGAACTGGGGCTCACCCTGCGTTTTGAAGGCCAGGGCCTGGACGAGCACGCCATCGTCGACCGTATCGAGGGTGACCAGGCCCCGGCCTTGAAGCCCGGCGACAGCATCGTGCGCGTCGATCCGCGCTACTTCCGCCCCACCGAGGTGGAGACCCTCCTCGGCGACCCCACCAAGGCCAAGGAACGCCTCGGCTGGGTGCCCGAGATCACCGTCCGGGACCTGTGCGCCGAGATGGTTGCCCAGGACCTCAAGATCGCCCGTCGCCACGCCTTCCTCAAGGCCCATGGCCACGATGCGCCCATTTCGGTGGAGGATTGACCCCATGCCCCGTGACCTGGACCAGACCCTCTACATCGCCGGCCATCGCGGCATGGTCGGCTCTGCCCTGGTCCGCCGCTTGGGCGCCCTAGGCTACCGTAACCTCCTCACCGCCAGCCATGCCCAGCTCGACCTCCTCGACCAGGCCGCGGTCAACCGCTTCTTCGCCGACCAACCCATCGACCAGGTCTATCTGGCCGCCGCCCGGGTCGGCGGCATCCACGCCAACAACACCTACCCGGCCGACTTCATCTACCAGAACCTGATGATCGAGGCCAACCTCATCCAGGCCGCCCATGCCCAGGGCGTCCAGAAGCTGCTCTTCCTCGGCTCCTCCTGCATCTATCCCCAGCTCGCCCCCCAGCCCATGGCCGAGGCCGCCCTCCTCACCGGCACCCTGGAGCCCACCAACGAGCCCTACGCCATCGCCAAGATCGCCGGGATCAAGTTGTGCGAGAGCTACAACCGCCAGCATGGCCGCGACTACCGCAGCGTCATGCCCACCAATCTCTATGGCCCCGGGGACAACTATCACCCGGAGAATTCCCACGTCATCCCCGCCCTGCTGCGGCGCTTCCACGAGGCCGTGCAAACCGGCGCCGACCAGGTGACCATCTGGGGCAGCGGCACCCCGCGGCGGGAATTCCTCCACGTCGATGACATGGCCGCCGCTTGCGTCCATGTCATGGAACTGGAGCCGGCAAGCTACCAAGCCCACACCTGGCCCATGCTGTCCCACATCAATGTCGGCAGCGGCACGGACGTGACCATCCGCGAACTGGCTGAGACCATCGCCCGCGTCACCGGCTTCCAAGGGCGGCTGGACTTCGACCCCAGCAAGCCGGACGGCACCCCACGCAAGCTGCTGGACGTGGCGCGCCTCAAGGCTCTGGGCTGGGAGGCCTCGATTGGGCTTGAGGAGGGGCTGCGGGATGCTTATGCCTGGTACCAGGGGCATGCCGCCCTGGGGACGGCTTAAATAGTGACTGGTTTGAATCCCCCCGAGGTGCGGTTGGTCGTTGAGACGTCAAGGTTCGCGGTCGAGGTTGCACCCAATAGGATCAAGACAGGCTCCCCGACCCCGATACGAAACCCAGGCAGATTCCGATGTCCCGTCTTGCTATGACCAGGCCTAACGCTTTATTTATACTGTTTATTTCTGCCTTTACGGTATCGCCCACCTCCCTGGGACAGGATGCCGACCGCGCGGCCTTCCTTCGGGCCGAGCGGGCGCTGAAGAATGGGGACCGCCCCGCCTTCGAGGCCCTGCGGGACGAACTCCGGGACTATCCGCTTTTTCCTTACCTGCGTTTTGCCGAGCTGGGTGATCTCCAGGCGGCGCCGGATGCCGCCATCGAGACCTTCCTGGCCGAGTTCCCGGATACCCCCCTGGCGGAGCGTCTGCGCGCCGCCTATGTCAAGCGCCTCGCCCAAGCCGGGCGCTGGGGTGATCTGGCGCGGATCTACCGGGAGGATGGTGACTCGGTGGAGCGGCGTTGCCTGTATCTGCGCGCCCTGATTGAGACGGGGGCGGGGGACCAGGCCCTCGTCGCCGCACGACTGGAGCCCCTCTGGCTGAAGCCAAGCCCCCAGCCGGCGGCCTGCGATCCCCTGTTCGGGGCCTGGCGGGCCCGGGGCGGGCTGAGCGGGGAGTTGGTCTGGGGGCGGATCCGGCTGGCCCTGGAGGCCGGGGAGCTGGAACTGGCCCGCCACCTGGGCACCTGGCTGCCGACGTCGGAGCGGTCTTGGCTCGATTACGGGTTGGAGGTTCTGGCTCGCCCGGCCTTGGTGCTGGAACCCCTGCCGGAACCGGCACGGGCGGACGGCCAGGCCAGCACCCCACCGAGCGCCCGGGCCAATGCCCAGAACAGGGCCCGGCCCAGCGCCCCAGCGGGCGCCGACCCGGTCCCATCCCCCTTGGCGGCGGCGATCCTGGCGATGGGCATCGTCAAACTCGCCGGGGTTCAGCCCGAGCAAGCCGCCGCCGCCCTGGAGTCCAGGCGTGCCGCCCTGGAGCCGGACCCCTTCGCCTGGGACCGCGCCCATGCGGCGGTGGGCCAGGCCCTCACCCCGGTCGATGGCCCGCGGGGGCTGGCGCTGTGGGACCGGATGGCGGCGCATGACAACAACCTGGAGGCCCAGGAGCGGCGCCTGCGGGCAGCCATTAGCCAGCGGGATTGGGCGCGGGTGGCGGAGTGGGTGCGGCGCATGCCCGACCAGATGGAGAAGCGTGATCGCTGGCTCTACTGGCAGGGGCGCGCCGAGGCCGCCTTGGGTCGGGACGCGGCGGCGCGGGAGAGCTTCGCGGCCGCGGCTGGCCAACGCAGCCTCTGGGGCCTGCTGGCGGCGGACCGGCTCGAGCTCCCCTATCCCCTGGAGTCACGCCCGGTACCCGCCGAGCCCGAGCGCCTCCGCCGCCTCGCCACCGCGCCTGCCCTGGAGCGGATTCGTGAACTCCAGCGCCTGGGCCGGGACGCGGACATGCGCCGGGAGTGGCGCACCCTGACCCGCGACCTGGATGCCCCCGACCTGCGGGCCGCCGCCTCCCTGGCCGCTGGGCTGGGTTGGCATGACCAGGCGATTTTTACCCTGGCCCGCACCGACTACTGGGACGACCTCGAACTGCGCTTTCCCCTCGCCTATCGCGACTTGGTGGCGGACCAGGCCTGGCAGACGGGGCTACCCGAGGACTGGATCTATGGCGTCATCCGTCAGGAGAGCGTCTTCAATCCCACGGTCGCCTCCCAGGCCGGGGCCCTGGGGCTGATGCAACTCATGCCCGGTACCGCCCAGGAACTGGCGGTCGCGACCGGTGAGCCGGCGCCGGGGCGCGGCGCCATCCTGGAACCGGAACGCAACATCAATCTGGGGAGCACTTATCTCGCGCGGATGCGGGACCGCTTCGGCCACCCGGCCCTGGCCACCGCCGCCTATAACGCCGGGCCCCACCGGGTGGCCCGCTGGCTCCCCGAGGCCTGCACCGAGGCGGACCTCTGGATTGTCGCCATTCCCTTCGCCGAGACCCGGGGTTATGTCGAGCGGGTCCTGGCCTACCGCATCATCTACCGGGCCCGTCTGGGGCTGGAGCCGCTGCGCCTGTCCGAGCTCTTGCCGCCAATACCGGGGGGCTGAACCGGACGGGACAGCACCGCCACTGCCCGAGTCTCGCGCTACCCCGCTGCCGTCCGCCGGGGACGGCCACCTGCCTTACGCGAAGACCACCCAGGTGGTGGCAATGTATTTCACCCCCGCCTCCAGGCGAGCGGCACGGTGTTCGTGGGTCCAGAAGGGAGGGAAGAGGACCAGGGTGCCGCGCTCGGGGCCTGATGCTGACCTCCTGGTAGGCGAACTGGGTCTCGCCGCCGGGGCCGGGCACCTCATTGAGATACCAGAGGGCGACGAGTTGGCGCTGGCTGAATTCGTGGCTGCCTCCGTCGATGTGCCAGTGATAGTACTCCCCCGCCTGATAACGCTGGACCTGATAGCCCATGTCCTTGAAGGGCCCCTTGAAATAGGGATAGGTCTCGCGAAACTCCCGCAGGGCGGCGGCCAGGGAGCGGAAGAACATCTGGTCCACATCCTGCCAGTCCTCCTTGTCGCTCACCACCAGATCCGTCGTGGCCTTGATGGCCAGATCCTTGGCCTGAACCTGGCCGATGCGCCCCTCGTGCTGCTGCTCCGGGTGGGCCTCGAAACGGGCGATCACCTCATCGCAGAAGCTCGGCGGCAGGGCGTTGGGGCGGGCGAAGATGAAGCTCCCCGGTTTGACCTCGCGGATGCTCGGCAGGGGGATGATGTCGCGGTCGATGGGGGTCATGGCAGAGGCTTCCAGAGGTGGGGTGGGAATCCGGAGGGTCCCGGTGGGGCAGTCTGGGGGTCAGGCTTCATGCCACCCCCCTCAGCGCGGCGCGGATGATCTCCTCGGAGGTCTTGGCACCGTCATCGGCGGCGCGGGCCATGCGGTTGGCGTCCAAGGGCCGGTAGCCCAGGGCGATCAGGGCCGCGATGGCGTCGCTCAGGGGGGCGGCCTCCGCCGGGGCCCGCGAGGGGACCGCGGAGGTCGCGGGGAGTCCCGCCGCGAGGGCGCCGACGCGGTCGCGCATCTCGATCACCAGGCGCTCGGCGGTCTTTTTGCCGATGCCGGGCAGGCGCATCAGGGCGGTGTGGTCCTCCTGTTCGACGCATTGGGCGAAGCGGCGGGCATCCATTCCGGACAGGATGGCCAGGGCCATGCGCGCCCCGACGCCGGTCACCTTGAGGAGGTCGCGGAAGAGGGCGCGGTCGGCCTCGCGCAGAAAGCCATAGAGGGTGTGGGCGTCCTCGCGCACCGCCAGGTGGGTCACCAGGGTGACGGTCGCGCCCACCGCGGGCAGGTCGTAGAAGGTGGACATGGGGGCCTCCAGCTCGTAGCCGACCCCGTTGACATCCAGGAGCAGCCAGGGGGGCCGCTTGTCGATGATGTCGCCGCGCAGGCGTCCGATCATGGCCGAAAATCCCGCCAGGAGGCGGCGGCGCGCCGGCGCGCGGGGATGCCCATGGAGTGGGCGTGGCAGAGGGCCAGGGCCAGGGCGTCGGCCTCGTCCTCCGCTGGCAGTTCCGGGAGTGCCAGCAGGATGCGGACCATGTGCTGGACCTGGGATTTCTCCGCCCCGCCGCTGCCGACCACCGCCAGCTTGACGGACTTGGGGCTGTATTCGTGCACCTGGACGCCGGCCTTGAGTCCGGCGCAGAGCACGGCGCCGCGGGCCTGGCCCAGCTTGAGGGCGGCGGTCGGATCGCGGGCGAAGATGAGCTGTTCCACCGCCATCTCGTGGGGGGCATAATCCGCCACCACCTGGGCGACGGCGTCAAAGATGAGCCCCAGCCGGTCCGGCCAGGGCTGGTCGCCGACCCGGATGCAGCCGCTGGCGATGCGCAGGCTGTGCTGGCCGTCCGTGTCGATGACCCCGAAGCCGGTGTTGCGGGAGCCGGGGTCGATGCCCAGGATGCGATGGCGCAGGGCCCGGCCGGCGGCCCGGCCCAGGATCGGTAGGGGGCTGGACGCGACGTCCCGGGGCTGGGCCAGGGGCGAGAGGGGGGCCAGGATCAGGCCTCCAGCTCGGCCAGGATGGCGTCCGGGATGTCGACGTTGGAATAGACCTCCTGGACATCGTCCAGGTCCTCCAGGGCATCGATCATCTTGAGCAGCTTCTCCACCGTGTCGCGGTCGTCCAGGGTGGCCTGGGTCGAGGCGTTATAGGTGATATCGCCCTCCCCCTTGGCGAAGCCGGCGGCGGTGAGGGCATCGCGCACGGCCCCGAAATCCTCGGGCGTCATGATGACATCCAGGGAGCCGTCCGCGTTGCTGACCACGTCCTCGGCGCCCGCCTCCAGGGCCGCCTCCATCAGGGCATCCTCGTCCACCCCGGGCGGGAAGCTGATCATGCCCTGCTTGGTGAAGAGATAGGCCACGGAGCCGCCGGTGCCCAGGTTGCCGCCATGCTTGGAAAAGGCATGACGCACGTCGGCGGCGGTGCGGTTGCGGTTATCGGTCATGCAATCGACCATCACCGCCACCCCGCCGGGGCCGTAACCCTCGTAGCGGATCTCCTCGTACTGCTCGCCCTCGGTGCCCCCGGCGCCGCGCTTGATGGCGCGCTCCACCGTGTCCCGGGGCATGTTGGCGGTGAAGGCCTTATCCATGGCCAGGCGCAGGCGCGGGTTCATCCCCGGATCGGCGCCGCCCTCCCGCGCCGCCACCGTGACCTCGCGGATCAGCTTGGTCCACATCGAGCCGCGCTTCTTGTCCTGCGCCGCCTTGCGATGCTTGATATTGGCCCATTTACTATGACCGGCCATGGATCTCTCCTCCAGAATGCCTGAATGGGCGGCATTGTATACCCAACACACTGGAGTTTTCGGCTTCCCGGGCCGGGTGGTATCTGGCGGGGGCGCCGTGAATACGTCCCTGTAGGCTTGGCGACAGCATCCCTGCTGTCGACACCCCCGCTAGCCTCCACCCGACTCTCCTGGGATGGGCCGACGAGTGGCAAGGGCTGGGTATAACATCAGGGAAATGATCGCGGAGGGGGGGTATGGCCGATTTTCAGTGCCGGCGCCTCCTAGCCCTGGCGAACAGGGGCTTATTCGTCCCGCAGGGCCAGGATGGGATCGAGCCGGGCCGCGCGCAGGGCCGGCAGGACCCCGGCGACCAGGCCGATGAGGCCGGCGCTGACCTCGGCGGCGAGGGCGAATTGCCAGGCGATGTGGGTCGGCAGGGCCGGCACCAGGGCGCCGATGAGCCCCGCCCCGCCCAGCCCCAGGGTGAGGCCGGCCAGCCCGCCGAGGAGGGCGAGGACCAGGGCCTCCCCCAGGAAGAGCCACAGAATCTGGCCCTGGGAGGCGCCCAGCGCCCGCAGCAAGCCGATCTCCCGGCGACGCTCGCGCACGGCGATGGTCATGATGGTCAGGATGCCGATGGCGCCGACGGCCAGGGAGATGCCCCCGATGGCACCAACGGCCAGGGTCAGGACGTCCAGCACCGAGCCGGCGACCTCCAGCATCTGATCCTGGGTGGTGATGGTGAAGTCCTCGTGGCCATGCCGCTCCAGCAGGACCCGGCGCATCCGCTCCGCCATGGCCTCGCTGCTGGCCTCCGGGGCATAGAGGATATCGATCTCCATCAGGCTGTCGCGATTGAAGAGGGCCAGGGCCCGCTCCACCGGGATGAAGATGGTATCGTCCAGGTCGAAGCCTAGCATCTGGCCCTTGGCCTCCATGACCCCGACCACGCGATAGGGCTCGCCGCCGATGCGGATGCGGGCCCCCAGGGGCGAGGCGGCGCCGAAGAGCTCCGCCTTGAGCTTGGCGCCCAGCACGGCCAGGGCCCGCCCCCCGCCACCCCCTTCGTCCGGCAGGAAGCGGCCGAGTTCGGGCTGCATGCGCCAGACCAGGGGCACCTGGCTGCTCGCCCCCAGCACCAGGGTGCGGCGCGTCCGGCCATTGCCCTCCACGGCGGCATTGCCCTGGATTACGGGCACCAGGGCCTCCACCCCCGGTAAGCGGCTCAGGGCCTGGGCATCCTCCAGGCTCAGGGGGCGCACATTGCTGACGATAGCCCCCGACATGCCCAGGGTCGTCACCTTGCCCGGGGCAATGGTCAGCAAATGGGTGCCGAACTGGGTGAACTCGGCGAGGACGAAGCGATGGATGCCCTCGCCGATGGCGGTGAGCAGGACCACGGCGGCGATGCCAATGGCAATGCCGGTCACCGTCAGCAGGCTGCGGGCGCGATAGGCACCCACGGCGGTCAGGCTGAAGCGGGCATAGTCCCGGGCGAGCATGGCGTCAGCCCCCGGACAGGGCCGCGACCGGGTCCAGGCGCGCCGCGCGCAGGGCCGGCAGCAGGCCGAAGAGGAGCCCGGTGGCCAGGGAGACGGCCGCCGCCGCGAGCGGCGCCCAGAGGGGCGTGACCAGGCTGAAGGCCGGGACCTGGGCGTTGAAGAGGGCCACCGCCCCGTAGGCGACCAGCAGACCCAGGGCCGTCCCCGCCAGCGCTAGCAGCAGGGCCTCGGTGAGGAAGAGGGCGAGGATTTGCCCCTGGGCCGCGCCCAGGGCCTTGAGGAGGCCGATCTCCGGGGTGCGCTGGGAGACGGCGACCAACATGACGTTCATGATGAGGACCCCCGCCACCAGCAGGCTGATGGCGGCGATGCCCGTCACCGCCAGGGTGAGGGCGTTGAGGATCTTATCGAAGGTGGCCAGCATGGCATCCTGGGTGATGAGGGTGACATCGTCCTCGCCCTCGTGGCGTTCGCGCAGGATGGCAAGAATGGCCTCCTCGGCGGGGGCCAGGGCGGCGCGGCTGCGGGCCTGGATCAGGATGCGAAAGAGGGCCGGGCTATCGAAGAGGGCCTGGGCGGAGGCGACGGGGATCAGGGCCGTGTCGCCGAGATCCGCCCCCAGGGAGAAGCCGGAGCTTTGCAGGAGGCCGATGACCCGGAAGCGGCGGTCACCGATGCGCACCCATTGGCCGAGGGGGGACTGCTGGTCGAAAAGCTCCCGGGCCAGCTTCTCGCCCAGGAGGGTGACGGCCTGGCCCTGGCGGGGATCGCCCGGGGGCAGGAACTGGCCCTGGGCCAGCTCGATCTGGCGCACCGGCTGGAAATCGGCGGTGGTCCCGACGATATTGGCCTCCCGCTCCCGGTTGCCGTGGGAGACCGGGGCCGAGCCCAGGCTCAGGGGAGCGATCCGTTCCACCAGGGGCGAGCGCAGCAGGGCCAGGGCATCGTCCAGGGTCAGGTCCCGGGGCGTCCCGCCGATCAGGGGCGGCGGTCCGCCCGTGGTCTCGCTGCGCCCCGGCAGGACGATAAGCAGGTGGGTCCCAAGCTGGGTGAACTTGCCCGTGACATAGGAGCGCGCCCCCTCCCCCAGGGAGCTCAGCACCACCACCGCCGCCGTCCCCAGCCCCATGGCCAGCAGCGTCAGCCAGGTCCGGGCAGCGCTGGCTCGTCAGGGCCCGCAGGCTAAAGGTCAGGGCATCTTCGAGGCGCATGGTGGTTGAGGACGAGATAGGTTATAGCGGAGTTCTGGAAAGGCTGGACGCAGGGCCAAGGTAAGCGAATATACTCGACTGCAAGCAAAAGCAGTGACCCAAATGACCGCCCTTGAGGAAGAGGCAATGACAACCGCCGTACGCTACGAAGATGATGTGGTCACCTGGTCCAGCGAACAGGCGCGCCTGCTCCGCGAGGGCCGGTTCGACCTCTTGGATATCGCGCACCTTGCCGAGGAGATCGAAGACGTGGGCAAGAGCGAACAACGAGAACTGGCCAACCGTATGGCCATCCTCCTGGCCCATCTACTCAAGTGGCAGCGGCAGCCCCCGCAGCGTGGCGCAAGCTGGGAGATTAGCATCCGCAATCAGCGCCGCGGCATCGCTCGCCGCCTGGAGGAAACCCCAAGCCTGCGCCCCAAGCTCGCCGGGCCGGACTGGTGGGCCGGTGTCTGGGATGACGCCACGGCTGAGGTGGCCGAGGAGACGGGATTATCGGATTTTCCTGATATCTGTCCCTGGAGTGCGCGGCAGGTATTAGATCAAGCTTGGCTTCCGGGCTGACCGCAGGTGCGGTCCGTTTTGCTCAAGGCATGGTACGGGTCTTAAGGCTTCCGCGTATCCCGATCAAGCCGAGCAGGAAGAGGGCGAGCAGGACCGCGGCGAGCAACAGTCCCGACGGTTTCCACCCGTCGACAAGGGGATACCGTAGCACCGTGACGAGTTCCAGAAGGGCGAACACCAGGTAGGCGAAGCTCGCGACCCGGATACGGGCGTAAGCGTTCTCGCGCGCCGCGGCGAAGAGGCTCACGCCTATGGCGAGATAGAAGCTGCCGACCATGCGTGCCGTGAGTGGGGTGAGGGGCCAGGGCCAGAGTTGCTCGGCGCTGGCCGGGGCCACGAAGAGTGCGGCGCCCATCACCACCATCAGGCCACCCAACGCCCACTGGCCGAGGCGTAAGCCGAGGGGCAGGGCCGGCCCCGACCTGGACGTCGTCGCCGGTTGGCGCCACTGCGCCCAGAGGGCGGCCATCAGACCGGGGACCAGGGCGACATAGAGGACGAGCCAGCTCCAGGCCCAGGCCTTGGCGGTCCAGATCGGGCTATGCAGATGGAATTTGTCGAGGTGCAGGAGGCTGGCGATCAGGATGGAGACGAGTCCCGTGGCCACGACCCAGACACCTACCCGGACCGACGCCCAGTCCGCTTCGCGCAAGCCCAGTCCCAAGGCCGTGGTGACCGCGAGGTAACCGCCGCCGAGGAATGCCGCCGTGATGGGGGGCTGGATGGTCCAGGCGAAGAAGTGGCTCGTCTGCTCACTCAGCAGGAAAAGGGAGAGCCCAGCCGCCGCGACGAAGATGAAGGCGGCCCACATGAAGAGACGCACGCTCGTCGTGGCCGGGGTGATAAGGGCAAGATTGGGCATGGCGATTCTCCTTGCACGGAGTGGCGTGCGATGCCAGGCAGGGAATGTCGGGAGTGGCTCCGATGACATCGAAGCAATAGGTCCCCAATGGATTATTCCAGAAATCCGGGTGCGATATGCGCTACCGGATTGGGATACGGCCATGCCGCGGGCGTGAACGCTAAGTCGAGGGCTATCCTCTTCATAATGAGGGTTCGGGAAGGATGGCGCCGTCATCCATGCGGATACGCCGCTGGGCGCGGGCGCCGAGTTCGGCATCGTGGGTGACTATCAGCAAGGTCAGGCCGTGGGCGTTAAGGGCCTCCAGGGTCTCCATCACCTCGCGGCCGGAGGCGCGGTCCAGGTTGCCGGTGGGCTCGTCGGCCAGGATCAGGCCTGGCTCCATGATGGTGGCGCGGGCGATGGCGACCCGCTGGCGCTGGCCGCCGGAGAGCTGGTCGGGGCGGTGGTGGGCGCGATCCGCCAGGCCCACGGCCGCCATGATGCGGGTGACCCGCTCCCGGCGTTGGGCGGGCGCCAGGCCCGCCAGGACCAGCGGTAGCTCCACGTTCTCGGCCGCCGACAGGCGCGGGATCAGGTGAAAGGACTGGAAGACGAAGCCGATGCGGTCGCGCCGGAGTTGGGCGCGGCGCTCTTCGTCGATTTCGGTGGTCTCCAGGCCGTCGAGGCGGTAGTGGCCGCTGTCGGGGCGGTCAAGCAGGCCGAGGATATGCAGCAGGGTGCTTTTGCCCGAGCCGGAGGGGCCCATGATGGCGGCGTATTCGCCATCCGCGAAGTTGAGATCGATGGCGCGCAGGGCGTGGACCGGCTGGCCGCCAACCTGGAAGGTGCGAGAGACCCCCGCGATCTCGATCATGGGGCCTTCTCGCCCAGGATGGCGCGAGCGCCGTCCACCACCTCTTCCTGATCGCTGGACAGGACGACCCATTCGCCAGGCTCGATACCCCCGGTGATCTGGGTCTGCTCCCAGTTGGCCAGGCCGGTCTGGACGGTGCGTTGGCGCAGCCGGCCGGCCGCTTGGTCCAGGACCAGGAGGGTTCCGTCGGGCTTGAGGGCGGCGGTGGGCACCCGCAAGACACCCTCGCGGCGTTCGACGAGGATCTCGACGTCGGCGCTGTAGCCCGCTAGCCAGGCTAGCTCCGCGGGCGGGTCAATGACTTCGACCTCGACCTCCAGGGTACGGGCCTGCTTCTCGGCGTCGAGGACATAGGGGGCCAGGCGCCGCACCCGGGCGGGGAAGACGCGATCGCCGAAGGCGTCCAGGGTGACGCGGACCTCGGCGCCGGTCCGCACCTTGGCGGCGTCCACCTCGTCGATGGGGGCCGAGACATAATGACAGGTGTCGTCGATGAGATCGACCGCCGGGGGGGTGGGGATGCCGGGGGGCGAGGGGGTGGCGTATTCGCTCAACTCGCCGGAGACCTCCGCGACGATGCCGGCGAAGGGGGCGGTCAGCCGGGTCTTGGCCAGGTTGGCCCGGGCGACGCCGATCTGGGAGGCACTCACCCGCGCCGTGGCCGCCGCCGCCTCGCAGTCGGCGCGACCGGCCTTGGCGCCGGTGATGGCGCGGTCCAGGATCTCCTCCGAGGTCAGCCGGCGCTGTTGCAGCTTGACTTGGCGCGCGGCCTCGCGCTCGGCATTCTCGGCGTTGAGGCAGGCGGAGCGCGCCCGGGCTTCGGCGGCGTCCGCCTCCCGTTCCGCCAGGGTGACCTGGGCGGCGAGGTCGTCGTTCCAGAGTTCGAGCAGCAGATCGCCGGCCTTGACCCGATCCCCCTCGCGTACCGCCAGGACCTTGATTTGACCGCCGATGCTCGGCGCCAGTCGTGCCCGGCGGCAGGCCTTGAGGGTCCCCGCCCGGGTGTTGGCGACGATCTCCTCCACCGTCCCCAGGGCCGCCGCTTGCGCCTTGACCACCACCGGTTCGGGTTCGCGCAGATACCACCAGGCCCCCAGGCCAGCGGCGGCCAGGGCGATCGGCACCCAAGTGCGGGCGGAAAGCGGCATAGTGGAGATCCCCGTGAAGCGCCTTAGGTGATTGTAGTCCTTGGGGGTGGGTGGCGGGAATCGCCTCTCTTCGGTATGCGCGCTTTCTCATGTCCGGCGAGCCGATCCGGTTGGTCGCCTGATGCGGGTTCTCTGTGAGGAGCACATCCCCTCACTCTCCCGGCGAGAACCCAGGGGTTAAAAAGCCCGCCAGGGGCGGGCTAACGGGGGCTGCCGCAGGGACTCCAGCGATAATCAGAACTTGGTGATCACCACATTGACGCCGTCCTCGGCACCCAGGTCGTAGGTGTTGCCATTCAGTCTTGCGACCGTGCCGATCATTTCGGCGACGTAGGCGGGATCGGCCGCGGCATTGATCACCAGCCCATTTCCCTGACCATCGCCCACCACCAGGGTGGCGGCATCCGGCCGCGTGATCGAGATGCCCTCGCCGGGTGACAGGATGGTGAGGTCCACGTTCATGAAACGCACCGAGAGGGCCGAGGGGTCGCGATTGGCTTCAACGATGGCATCGGCCGCGTCCACAGCCCCGGACTTGAGCTTCTCCACCAGAACTCCAGCCGTGGCCTTGGCCTTGGCGGCGATTTCCTGCGCCTTCTCGCTGGTGGCGGCCTCTTTAATCGCCGCAACGGCTTTGTCGAGATGTTCCTTCCAGTTCATGGGTTAATTCTCCTCATTGCAGGTAGTTGAAAACGATAGGGATATAAACATTCAGCAGGCTCCGAAAATGAGCCAGCGGCCATCAGGTTACCGATCCCGCCCGGGGGTGCCAAATGCCGGCGTGAACACGTTGGGCTGCAATCCCCAGCCGGTGAGACTCGTTGCCCGGATGATCGTTCCTTAAACACTAAGGGCGTCTGGCATTTCGCCTGGCCGCTGATGGCGGGGACGCGAGCGCATGTCTGGTGGTAGGACCCATGCACGCGAGCTTTAAAAAGCCCGCCAGGGGCGGGCTCTTGGGGCCGGGGCCGGGTCTCAGCCGAGTTCGTCGGCGCCGATCTTCTGCATCAGGCCGAAGCTCTTGACGAAGGGGTTAGCCATGCGCGGGTCCTTCATCATGGCCTTGTAGTCACCGGCCTTGAACTTGAGCTTGCCGGTCATGAAGGCCATGCCCATGCCGGCCATGCCGATGCCCTTCTCGACCCACTTGAGCCAATCACTCAGATCGGCACGCATGTCCCAGTTCGGGGCGGGGTCGCTGGGGCTCCAGGAGCCGGCGCGCATGCAGACGCCGTTTTCGACCACGAAGACACCCCGAGGGTTATCTTCATTCTTGAATCCACAGGTAATGACAGAGCCGAAGCCGATCTCGGCGAGCTTGTCCTTGACCTCGGGTTCGCCGTTCCAGGCATCCATGAGTTGCTTCATCCAGGCGTCGGAAAAGAGTGCGGCCATGGGTTAAATCCTCCAGGTTTTGGGTTTATAGACCCCGGCCGTGGCGGCCGAGGCTGGGTGGCTCTTGTTGTCGCGGGCGCGCGGGTTAATGGCGCCTCTGGTAGGGATTCTAGCAGTTTGGACCGGGCGCATCAGGCAAAATCCAGTTGGATGCCCGCCGCCGCCAGCCGCTGGGCCTCCTCTTCCAGCTCAAAGCGGGTCAGGGGATGGTCGTCGAGCCAGTGGGGGGGGAAGCACATGAGGAGACCGTCTTCGCTGGCGGTCAGCATGGGAGAGGGCTTGGCGGCGGCTGAGCGGCTCCGATGCAGGAGGATGGCCAGGCGCAAGAGGACGCAGAGGCGCGGGGCGGCGCGGCGCCAGGGGGTTGCCAGCCCGGCGAAGTCCTGGGCTTGGAATTTGCGCCGGTGGCCCAGCACCAGGCTGGCCAGGAGGCATTGCTCCGGGCGGCTGAAGCCCGAGAGGTCCGCATTAGCCACCAGGTAGGCGCCATGCTTCTGATATTGGCTGTGGGCGACGGCCAGGCCGATCTCGTGCAGGCGCGCGGCCCAGGTCAGGAGGTTGGGCATGAGGGGGTCCGTCAGACCCCAATCGCGGACCACCTGGCCGAAGAGGACCAGGGCCGTGTCGCGGATGCGCCCGGCATGGGCCTCGTCGATGCCGAACCGTTGGGCGAGCACGGCGACCGAGCGCTCCTGCACGTCCAGGTGCCGCACCAGGCCCATCATTTCATAGAGCAGGCCCTCGCGCAGGGCCTCGTCCGAGACTTGCATCCGCTCGATGCCCAAGGCGGTGAAAACCGCGCTCAGCACGGCGACGCCACCGGTGAAGACCGGCCTGCGTTCCTCGGTGAGGCCATCCAGGGCGATGTCGGCGACGTGGCCGAAACCCACCAGGGCCTCCCGCAAGCGGCGCAGGGCGTCCGCCGAGATGCCGTCCGTGCCCCAGCCCTGGGCCGCCACCACGGCGGCGATGGCCTTGATGGTGCCTGAGCTGCCGACGGCGTCGCGCCAGCCGGACTGGCGGAACCGCTCCCGCACCGGCCGGATCTCCAGGGCCCCGGCCAACTCGGCCCGGTGCATACGCTCGGCGGTGATGACCCCGTCGCCGAAGTGGCGCAGGGAGGCGCTGACGCAGCCCATGGTCAGGCTCTCGCGCAGGCGGGGGGTGAAGCCCTCGCCGACGATGATCTCGGTGCTGCCGCCGCCAATGTCCACCACCAGGCGGCGCTGGTCGCCGGCGGCCAGGCCGTTGGCCACACCCAGGTAGATGAGTCGCGCCTCCTCGCGGCCGGCGATGATCTCGATCGGATGCCCCAGGGCCGCCTCGGCCAGGGGCAGGAAGCCGCTTGAGGGGTTCAGTTGCCGCAGGGTGTTGGTGCCCACGGCCCGCACACTGCCGGGGGGCATGCCACGCAACCGTTGGCCGAAGCGCTCCAGGCAGGCCAGGGCGCGAGTCGCTACCTCGGGCCTCAGGTCCCGGTCCTCCGTCAAGCCCTCCGCCAGGCGCACCATCTCCTTGAGCCGGTCGATGACCTGGAAATCGCCCTCCAGGGGTCGGGCGACGATCATGTGAAAGCTGTTGGAGCCCAGGTCGATGGCGGCCAGGGACTCCGCGGGGTTGGTTTCGGCAATGAGGGGGTCGGACGGCATGATCGCTCCCAGTGGTTGAAACGCGGCGGATGGTAACAGAGCCCCGCGCGCGCCAGATTGCCAAAATGTTACCGGCGGGTCATCCTGCCCCTTTTCCCGCCCCCAGGCCCGCAGGCTCCTCTCATGAACACCCCCGCCTTTGATCAAGCCCGCTTCAACCGGGTCCGCTGGACCGTCTTCTGGACCCTGATCGCCTCCTACATCATGGTCTTCTTTCACCGCATGGTGCCGGGCGTGGTGGCGGCGGACCTGATGCAGGCCTTCCAGACCAGCGGCGCGGCGCTCGGCTCCTTGGCGGCGACCTATTTTTATATCTATACCGCCCTGCAGATACCGTCCGGGGTGCTGGCGGATACCCTGGGGCCGCGGATCAGCGTCACCCTGGGTGGCCTGGTGTCGGGGGCGGGTTCCATCCTCTTCGGGCTGGCGCCGGATTTTGCCACTGCCAGTTGGGGGCGCTTTCTCGTCGGCCTGGGGGTGTCCGTGGTCTTCATCGGGCTCATGAAGAGCAATGCGGTCTGGTTTTCCGAGCGCCAGTACGGGCGTATCGGCGGGCTCACCCTGCTGCTGGGCAACCTGGGCTCGATCATGGCCGCCGGTCCCCTGGCCCTGCTGCTGGTGGAGGTGTCCTGGCGTTCGGTGTTCGTGAGCGCGGGCTTCGTCTCCATCGCCTTCGCCGTGCTGACCCTGATCCTGGTGCGGAACCGGCCCGAGGACGCGGGCTTTCCCTCGCTCCGGGAGCAGGAGGGCCTACCTTCCCACCCGGCCCGGGATCAGCACTGGCTGCGGGATCTGCGGGAGGTGATGACGACGCGCGCCGTCTGGCCCGGCTTCTGGGTCAATTTTGGCCTCACCGGCTGCTTCCTGGCCTTCGCCGGCCTGTGGGCGGTGCCGCTGATGCGGGATCTGCATGGACTGGATCGCGCCAGCGCCTCCCTTTACACCACGGTGACCCTGGCGGCCTTCGCCATTGGCGCCTTCAAGGTGGGCTGGATCTCGGATCGCATCGGCCGGCGCCGCCCGGTGATCATTGCGGGGACTGCCCTGTCCTGCCTGGCCTGGCTGGCCCTAATCCTGTTGCCCTGGGGACCGGGCTGGAGTGGTCTGCTGATCTTTACCCTGCTGGGGCTGACCGCCGGGGGCAACGTGGTGGTCTATGCCGCCGCCAAGGAGGTCCTGCCGGCCCGGGTGGCGGGCATGGCCATCGCCCTGGTCAACACCGGGCTCTTTCTGGGCGCCGCCGTCATGCAGCCGGCCTTCGGCTGGGTACTGGATCTGACCTGGGACGGGGCTATGCGCGAGGGTGTCCGCCTCTATGGGCGCGCCGATTACCTCAACGGCCTCTGGCTGTCCTTTGGCTGCGCCCTCATCGCCCTCGTCGCCGCTCCGCTGATGCGGGAGACGCGCTGCCAGCAGGGCTGAGGGCCAGAGGTAAAGACCATAATGCTGTCTTTATAGACCTGACCCCGCCGTCGGATTAGCTCACCGGCCACGGGCTGTCCCTTGGCTGCCCCCTCTTCGCTGCCCTGCGGAGGCGGTGGACTCTCTACCGGCAGGGCTGAGGGCCAGAGCCAAATGCTGCCTTTATAGACCTGACCCACCTGGCGACCCCCCTGCCTTAGCAGATGCGGGGTAGGGGTTCGCCGGTGAGCCAATCGACGACGCGCTCGCCGCCGAAGGCGGTCTCCATGCGCACGAACTGGTGGGGGTCCGCCACCACCTCGCCGACGATGGCGGCGTCCCGGCCCAGGGGATGGGCGCGCATGGTCGCCAGTAGGGTCTCGGCCCGCGACCCCGGGCAGATGGCGATGAGCTTGCCCTCGTTGGCGACGTAGAGGGGGTCCAGGCCCAGGAGTTCGCAGGCGGCGGCCACCGCCTCGCGCACCGGGATCTGGGTCTCGCGGACTCGCATGCCGACGCCGGACTGGCGGGCGAACTCGTTGAGGGTGGTGGCGAAGCCGCCGCGGGTGGGATCGCGCAGGCAGTGGATGTCCGGCACCGCCGCCACCATGGCGGCCACCAGGTCATGGAGGGCGGCGGTGTCCGACAGGATCTCGGTACCGAAGCCCAGATTTTCGCGCTTGGACATGACGGCCACGCCGTGGTCCCCCAGGGTGCCGCTCAGGAGGATGGCGTCCCCGGGCCTGGCCCGGTCCCCGGAGATGTCGAGGCCCTCCGGCACCACGCCCAGGCCGGTGGTGGTGATGAAGAGGCCGTCCGCCTTGCCGCGCTCCACCACCTTGGTGTCGCCCGTCACCACTGGCACCCCGGCCTCGTTGGCGGCCCGCGCCATGCTCTCCACGATCCGCGCCAGGTCGGCGAGGGGGAAGCCCTCCTCCAGGATGAAGCCCGCCGCCAGGTAGAGGGGCCGGGCGCCGGCCATGGCGACATCGTTGATGGTGCCGTGTACCGACAGGCAGCCGATGTCGCCGCCGGGGAAAAAGAGGGGCGAGATGACATGCCCGTCGGTGCTCATCACCAGGCGCCCCGGCGGCGGCTGGAACAGGGCCTGGTCGTTGCCCTGGCGTAGCAGGTCGTTGTCCAGGAAGCGCTGAAAGAGCTCGGCGATGAGCTGGGCCATGGCCCGCCCGCCGCTGCCGTGGGTCATGTCCACCGCCCCGCGCTTGATATCGAGGCCCTGGGCGAATGGGCGTGGCTGAGCGGTCATAGGCGTGGGTGTCTCGGCGGGTGGGTGAGGGTGTTCTTTACCAAAAACAGGTCTGCCTCAGGCCGCGTCCCGAAAGCGCCCATAACTCCAATAGGCCGCGCAGGCGCCCTCGGAGGAGACCATGCAGGAGCCCATGGGGTTGTCGGGGGTACAGACGGTGCCGAAGAGGCGGCAGTCGGCGGGTTCCTTGATGCCACGCAGGACGGCGGGGCATTCGCAGCCCTTGACCTCGCAACTGGGGGGGACGGCCACCCGGAAGCGCTGCTCGGCGTCGAAATCGGCGAAGGCCTCGTTGAGGCGCTGGGCGCTGTCGGGCAGAAAGCCCAGGCCGCGCCATTCGAAGGTGTCGCGCAGGGTCAGGACCTCGGCCATCAGGGCCTGAGCCTTGCGGTTGCCCTCTGGGGTCACGGCGCGGCTGTATTGGTTCTCCACCTCGGCGCGGCCAGCATTGATCTGGCGGATCAGCATCAGGGTCGCCTGCATCACGTCCAGGGGCTCGAAGCCGGCGATGACCAGGGGTTTGCCAAAGTCGCGAGCGACGAAGTCATAGGGCGCGGAGCCAATGACGGTGCTGACGTGGGAGGGCCCCAGGATGCCATCGATGGCGATGCCCTCGGGACCGGCGGTCGCCAGGATGGCGCGCATGGCCGGGGGGGTCAGGACGTGGTTGCAGAAGACGCTGAAATTCTCGAGCCCCTCGGCCTGGGCCTGCTTGAGGGCCACGGCGGTGGGCGGGGTGGTGGTCTCGAAGCCGATGGCGAAAAAGACCACCTGGCGCTCAGGGTTGGCGCGGGCAATGGCCAGGGCGTCCTGGGTCGAATAGACCATGCGGATATCGGCCCCGGCGGCCTTGGCCTTGAGCAGGCTGTAGCGGTTGGAGGCCGGGACCCGCATCAGGTCGGCGTAGGTGCAGAGGGTCAGGCCATGGCGCTCGGTCATGGCGATGGCCAGGTCGAGGCGGGCGGTGGGCAGGACGCAGACCGGGCAGCCGGGGCCGTGGACGAAGCGCACATGGGCGGGCATCAGGTCCTGGACGCCGTAGCGGAAGATGGCGTGGGTGTGGCCGCCGCAAAACTCCATGAGGCGGTAGGTCCGGCCCCTGGCGGCCTCCTGGGCGATGGCGGTGGCGAGGCCCCGGGCCAGGTCCCGATCGCGGAACTCATCGATGAATTTCATGCCGCTGCCAGCCCCCCCGCCGCCGCGATCAGGGCCAGAGTGCGCTCCGCCTCCTCGGGGCTGATACGCCCCAGGGCATAGCCGACGTGGACCAGGACATAGTCCCCCACCTCGGTGTTCTCCACCAGGGCCAGGGAGATCTTCTTGGTGACGGCACCCAGGGCGACGGTGGCCATGTCGTTGGCGGGATCAAGGGCGATGACGCGGGCGGGAACGGCCAGGCACATGGGCAAATCTCGGTCAATCAATGCAGTCCTTGGGCGCATGATACGCGACCTCGGGGGGTGACTGAAGGCGATGGGAGCGAACGTCGGGGGGAGGCGACTGAAGTCGCCCCGTTCCTTGGCCCCTAAGGGTGGTCCGCGCCAGGCCCCGGCGCTATGCGTAGATCGTAGGCAACACAAGGGTCGAGGGCGGTGACGAAGAGCCCGCCGATACGGTGCAGGGTCTCATCGTCCGCGTCCGGCAAGGTCGCCAAGCCCAGCGCCGCCGCGCCCTGGGGGTGGAAGTTCCACTCGGTGGGGGCCAGGATGCGGTAGTCCGCCACCCGGCCCGCCTGGATGGCGACCCGGTGCACCAAGAGGCCGCGGGCCGCCTGAACCTGGGCCAGTCCCACCCCATCCGGGAGGCTGGCCTCCGCCGCCCCGCCGTCTATCCCATTCGCCTTCTCCCCGGGGCCATCCCCGCCGGCCGCCAAGGCCGCCAGGCGTACCGGCAGGCCGGCGAGGATTACCGCCAGTTCGACCAGTTGCGCGGCCAGGCGCGTCAGCAGGCCATTGCCCTGCTCCCGGGTCAGGTCGGCTACCAGGGCCTGGCCAGACTGGCGGGTGAAGGGGGAGGATTCCGCCGGGGCGCCAGCCCAGAGGGGCGCGGCGATGAAGTCGTCCGCCCCCGGCCCGCCCAGGCGCGCCTCCAGGGCGGCACTGGACAGGGGCGGCAGGGCCGGCACGGGGGAACGACCCACGGCGCTCCACCCCTGGCTGGCGACCAGACGCAGCAGCCGCGCGGCGGCGGTGTCGGTGGCCGCGGCCCAGTGGCCGAGTTCCGTGGCGGTGGGGGTCGCGGCGAGCCAGTCAGGGGGGACTTGGCCCAGCACCTGCGAGGTGGCGACATCCGCCAGGGCCGTCAAGGCCACCGTGGCGGCCGCCAGGTCCGGCTGGAGGCCTGGGGTGCCCAGCACCAGCGGATCACCACCCGCCGCCAAGGCCGAGCGCAGTTGACCGCAGGCGCCCATGACCCGGGCCATGGCCGGCCCCCGCGGTCCCTCGCCGAGCAAGCCCGGCCAGTCCAGGAGCAGGCGCCAGAGGTGCTCCCGCGCCGTCTCCACATCGACCAGCAGGCGGCGTGCCCCCATGAGGGTGGCGCTGGGAGTCTGGCCCAGCGCCGCCTCGCAGGCGGAGACGCAGGCGGCGGCCTGGGCGGTGGCGCAGACGCTGAAGAGGCTGGGGAGCGTGGCAACCGTCTCCGCCGGGCCCTTGCCGATGAAGACCCGGCTGGCCCCGACGAGGCGCGAGGAGTCGATGGTGACCGCCAACCCCCCCGGGTGGCGATGCAGGTGAATCCGGAGACGGCCCGAGAGATCGGTCATGGGGATAAAATCGCGGCAAGTGTGCCAGGGCGCACAGGTTTCTGGGAGAATGCGCCCATCCTAAAGGTCCCGTACCGTGGCGTCACCAGGAGGGGATCGGGCGCCGGGAGTCTCCGGGGGGCAACTCCAGGGATCATCCCATGGGAACCATTCACAGCCAAGGTGAAGTCATGCTGACCAAAGAACAACTCGACAAATTTCGGGAAGACATCGTCTTCGAGACCCAACTCGTGGGCCGCCCCTTCGTTTTCCGCTCCACCTGGGGCCTCTTCTCGCCGCGCGAGATCGACGAGGGCACCCGCTTGTTGCTCCAGCATGTCGAGGTGGGACCGGATGACAACTGCCTGGATCTCGGCTGCGGCTATGGCCCCATTGGCCTGGCCCTGGCGGCGCTCGCACCGGGAGGCCGGACCCTCATGGTGGACAAGGACTTTGTCGCCGTCGAGTTCAGCAACCGCAATGTCGCCTTCAATCGCCTGCCCAACGCCCGCGCCCAGTTGAGCGATGGCTTCCGTCACATCGATCCCACCCTGCGCTTCGACCTCATCGCAAGCAACATCCCCGCCAAGGTCGGCAAGGAGGCCCTGAGCCTCTATCTGCATGACGCCCGCCAGCGGCTCAATCCCGGTGGGCGCCTCTATGTGGTCACCATCAACGGTCTGCGCGAATTCATGAAGCGCAATCTCACCGAGGTTTTCGGCAACTATGACAAGCTCAAGCAGGGCGCCCATTACACGGTCGCCCTGGCTGTCAGGGACTGAGAGCCTACCGCTGGATCTGCGGAGGCGTGCGGGTCAACTACCACACGCTGTCGGATTTCCGCAATGCGCACACCGAGGCGCTCGACGGGCTGCTGACCGACAGCGTCGCGGCCTTGATGGCGGCTGGGGCGGTCACGCTCAAGCGGGTGGCGCAGGACGGGATGCGGGTGCGCGCTGGTGCCGGAGCCGCCTCGTTTCGGCGCGGTGAGAGCCTGGAGCGATTGCCTGGAGAAGGCGCGCACGCAAGTCCAGGCCCTCAAGGTGCAGCGCGAGGAAGACCCCGGCGCCGTGACGCGGCGCCAGCAGGCGGCGCGCGAGCGGGCCGCCCGGGAGCGTCAGGAGCGAGTCGAGAAGGCCCTGGAGCGACTGCCGGAGTTGGCCAAGCTCAAAGTCAAGCAAGGCAAGAAGCCCGAAACGGCGCGGGCCTCCACCACCGATGCCGAGGCCACGGTCATGAAGATGGCCGATGGTGGCTTCCGCCCCGCCTTCAACGCCCAGTACGCCACCGACACGCAAAGCCAGGTCATTGTTGGCGTTGAGGCGGTCACCCTCGGCAGCGATATGGGGCAACTGGTGCCCATGGTCGAGCAAGTCGGCGAGCGGTGCGGACAGCACCCCGCGGAATGGCTCGTTGATGGCGGCTATCCGGCCCATGAGCAGCTCGATCAAGCCGCCGAGCACACCGTGGTCTACGCCCCGGTCCGCCAGGGGTCATGCTCTGATCAGACCCGAGGGTGGTCCCCGAGGGATGATCTCTGGGTAATGACCGAGCTGGGACCGGCCTGACCCGATTCCCCGGCGCCCGGTCAGCATGGGCTCGAACGCCAGGGCGGGGGGAGAAACTCAGGGTTGATAATATTGCTTGAACTCGGGGCCAGGCTCCCGCGCCGAGAAGATATAGAGGACGATGCCGTTGGGGTCTTGAATGGCAAAGCCGCGATCGCCCCAAGGATGGTCCTCAAGGGGCATGATGGCGGTCAGTCCTGAGGCCATCAGTGATTGATATTCAGCATCAACATCAGCTACCTGGAAGTTATAGGTCAGCCCGGCAGGGTTACACAGGGGTTGATCGGATTGAGGGGCCATGAATTGCAGAGAGGCCGTCTCCTTACCGAGCTCCAGGTTTAGATACCAGCCACAGTCGAAGGTGACCTTGGCGCGGAAGTGCTTGATATAGAAATCGCGGGACTCTGCTACCTTGTCGGTGGTGATGCAGGGAGACAATGTGCTGGGGAGCATGGTGGATTCCTCTCATTCTGATAGCGATGGCCCGGAGTCTATGGGTCTGGCTGTCATTCCGTCGTGCAGGTGATGGACGAGATCAGCCGTCACTCAAGCGGCTGAGTTGGCGTGCCGCCTCCTGGCCGATGCCCGTGTCCGGGCCCAGGTCTCGCGCCTTTTCCAGGGCGGCACGCGCGGTGGCCTTGTCGCCAGCGCCGCCGCTCACGAAACCGAGGGTGAGCCAGATGCGCTGGAAGTCCGGGGAGCGCTCCGCGCCAGCGCGCAGGACCTTGATGGCCTCGGCGGTCTGGCCGGTGTAGAAGAGGGCCAGGCCCAGGTCATTGCTGGCGTCGGCGTCGCCAGGGGCGAGTTCCAGGGCACGCCGGTAGTAGGGGATGGCCTCGGCGTAGCGCTTCTGACCGAACAACTGGTCCCCGGCATCATTCAGTTGCTCCGGGTCGGTCCCGGTGGGGGAGGCGGCTGGGGCGCCGGCGGCGAGCATCTCACGCTGGATGAAGGTGGGGGGCGTGGCCGTGGGGGCCGTCTTGGGCGCTGCCTGGCTCGCCGGGTCCGCGCTGGCCAGACTTCTGGGCGGGTGGCGCAGGTAGTAATCCCGGGTCAAGGCGAAAACGGCGAAGCCGTAGAAGATCAGAAAGACGGCGAACAGGGACCATTGCAAGGGGGTCAGTCTGGGCATGGCGTCCGAGAGCCTATGGTCGGTGGGTGGGTGAGGGATGATGCTATGGGTTCTAGGCCATCTTCGCCAGCCCCCGGGCTGACAAAGGGGTGTGCCGCAGGGTATGGGTCCCCAGGCGCTGCATGATACCCGCCTGGCGCGCGGCCTGATTCGCGGCTTTCTGGCAGGGCATTCTCGTGCACCTGATGCCGACGGACCGCGCCACCGCGCGGGTCCGTGGACAGGCGTGCGCTGGGAAAGACGTACTGCCAACGCCAGTCCTTCGCTGCATTCGGGAATTTCCGGGCGAGTGCATCGGGCAAATAGACCTCGCCGAAGCCCTCCCGCCAAATCCGGCGACGTCCCACGGCCATTGGCGGCCGGTAAGGGTAGGTAGTCCCGCGCCACCGTCGGGTGCGTCGCCTCTAATCCCTGTGCTGAATCGCGCCAGTGCGCCCAGTCCACCTCGCCAAGCCAGTTCACCCCAACAAGCTCAAACAGTTTCTGTTGGCGGGACGACTGCAGCAGGAGCGGATCAGCAGGAACTGAGCATGCAGACGGTCAGCGCGACGCGTCGCCGCTGGTTGGCCCAAGGCTGGCGGGATTGCCAGACGCGCCCGGAGCGGCGCACCGTCCAAGCTCACCGCCGCGGAGAGGCAGCGCTTGTTGACGTGGGCCCGCGCCGCACCGCTGACCTTGACGGGCTTGAAGGCGCGCCATGAAGCCGCTGGGGGGACGCCGGTGCATGTCAACACGCTCACCGGGGTCTTGAGGCGTGCCGGTTTTGTCTGGAAACGCACCCGGCATAGTCTAAAAAAAACGCGACGACGTGAAATTTGCCAAAGCCCAACAGGAATTAGCGTGTTGAGACGGCAAGCGGCGGCGGGCGAGATCACGGTGGCCTATCTGGATGAAGCGGGTTTCGCCCAAGTCCATCCTAATCGCAGCGCCTGGACACCGGTCGGCCAACAACACCGTATCGAGGCGATCCGTGGCAAGCGCTTGAACGTCATCGCCGCTTTCCTCTCAACAGGCCAGGTCGTCAGGCGGCCTTGTGGTGCACCTTCAATGCGTTGCTCTTTGTCGGCTTCCTGGGGCCGCCGCGCCAGCAGGTCGGGAAACCCTTGACGATCATCCTGGACAATGCCTCTTTTCATAACGCGCGCGCCATTCAGCCGCACCTCGAGGTCCTGCGCCGCGAAGGTGTCACCCGCTACTTTTTACCGCCCTACAGCCCCGAGTTGAACCGCCTCGAGAAACTCTGGCATCTGGTCAAACATACCTGGATGGCTGCCAAACACCGCGATGCCAAGACTCTTGAAGCCGATGTCAACGAGATCCTCGACAACGTCGGTTCACGCTATCAACTGGCATTTTAGTTTAAAGAACTATAGCATCCACAGCCTGGCGAAACTGCCAAGCTTTGAGACCGGTTTTCCGGCCCAGGTCCGCCAGGTAGGTATTCACATCGGCGGGGGTCTGATCGGCCAGACGACGATCCGGGTGGGCGGCGATGTACTGCTCGGCACGGACGACCATCCAACGGTCGAACGGCGACTTTACACCTGATTCATAAAGTCTTTGTATGTAGCCTTCCCAGAAGGAGCGGATCTTGTCCTCAGTGGTTGACGGGGTTTCTGCCAAATGATAGGTTCACTCGGCAACGGGCTGCGGGATAGAGCGGAACGGGGTAGCCAATGGTATGTTCCCGACGGGAAGTTTACAGGCAAGACAGATTCTGTCTAGTTTAGCAAACATAGATTCTGTCTAGCGAATAAGCGTTTATCCGTCGTGCGCGCCGCACTGACCCCAAGACGGAGCGCGACGCCTGGCGCGCACGACGGATAAACGCTTATTCGTTGGGAGTATTAATGCCAAGGAAAAGGCCAAGGAAAATGGCAAGCTCCGGGGCGGTTTACTTAATTCGTTCGGCCATGAAACAGACAATTGCCTAACCTTTGCCTCAAAAGCGAGCGCGCGCCACGGGCGTTGTGCTAATTCGGTAGCTCATAGGGGCGCGCGCCGCTTTAGGCTTCACGTTAGGCTCAAAGAGAAGGGGCCGGTTCCTACATGAAATCGTCTGATCCTTATCTGATACTCCGGCCTCGTTGCCTTGTTAGCGAAGCGCCGAAAAAGTTGCTGCCGTATCTTGATACCGTTCGACGTGCAAGCACATGGAAGGCACTTGGTTTTCCGGTCAAATTAGATGACTATGGTTATCCATTACGAGGAATATCAAAAGCGCACGACTTTTCGCTTGCGCGAGAAAGCGATCCCATCATCGCCGACGCGATCCGCACAGAAAAGAAGGCCGTAAGACACCCTCTGCCTGTTTTCGAGTATGTGCTCGCCGGCTGCGATCTATCCGAGTTTGTTGATCTTCCGGAGGATGTGAAAACATACTGCCAGGGCAATCTTCTGCGCGTTAATGGCAAACCTGAACATGCGTTGCCTTTTTTGGAAAGGGCTTGCCACCTTAATCCCGATGAAGTCCGATACAGAGAAGTTTTCTACCCTCTGCGGTTGGCATTAGGGGACTTGTCTTCCATCCAGGATGAATTTACATACTTTGAACGCGACATGGATTCTATTATCCACACCGGGAGATTTGAGGAATGGATGAAGGCTCTCATCGCCGCCAAAGATTACTCGTCAGCAATACAACTAATCTCCCAAGTGGATGCGGCTCTTTCACGCCTCGCAGATGGCTCAACTACTGCCCGCTTCTACACCGCGCAAAAACCTGATGGCTACGCGTATAAGCGCGAACAGTTTGTCAAAAAGGCGGAAAAATTCCTGTCTCGAATCCAAAAGCTCGAGGAGAAAGCTGCTCGCCTCATTGCCCCAATAAGGAAGGCCACGAAAAGCCAGGCCCCCACCCGCAGCGCTCCACAGGCCGCTTTGGTTCTTCGAGGTGCAGATGTTGCGGAAGTACTTTATAACTTCACTCAGCGCTGTTTCATCGGCGAGAAGGGCGAAGAACCTCTTGACTTATCGGCAGAAAATTACGTCTTTTCAAGATTGATCAGCGGCCCGCTCAACTTGCTTGAAGTTCATCAAATGCCTACGAAATATCGGCGGTTACTCCGTGAAATTCTGACTCAATACATCATGTTTCTTGAAATGAACCGAGGTCTTCCTTTCCCCCCGGAATTTTTGGCTGGTTCATCAAAGGAACGACTCGCTCTTCCTTTGCTTCAATATATCCACGAGCATCGCTGGCCGTTTCCTCAAATGCTCCCTTCAATGCAATGACTGGAACCTTAAAGCCTAATAACAGGCTCAAAAGCGCGGCGCGCCACGAGCACTGCCGCTTGACGCCAACGCCGCGGTACGCGCGCCCGCTTTAGCCTGATACGTTAGGCCCAAATACGAAAAGCACGCAGCATAATGGCAATCACCAGAATATTTCGAGTTCGAATCGTTCCTGAGCTAAGGGAAGAGTTCGAAGAAAAATTCTCTTCTATATCAATTCGTGCCGTAAACGAGGCACAAGACTTTCTCTCCGTAACCATTCTTAAGCCCACAAAATGGGCACCAGATGAATATTCAATGGTTTCCCAGTGGGAAAATGAGGCTGCGCTCAGGGGCTTTGCCGGCGAGCAATGGGTTCACGCCGTCATTCCTCCCGGCATGGAGAAATTCGTTATTGAATGTTGGGTTCATCACTATGAATCGTGGGATATAACCTAACCGTCGTTTCGAGAGGGATGCTCCAGTAGCCGGCTTCGCCGCCTGTTTCAGCGCCCCTCAAGCTGCGCGTTGACAAATGACGCCATGGAAAAAGGGGTCAGGGAAAAAAAGGGGAAAAGGGGTCAGAGCCCTTTTCTGTCGTCATACACAAGTGAAGTAAGAGAAGAAGAGTGCCATGACTAGCTTGCTTGAGAAAGCCTTTGATGTCGCCTCAAAGCTCCCTACCTTAGAGCAAAACATTCTTGCCAGAACACTTCTTGACGAAATCGAATCAGAAAGAAAATGGGATGAACTTTTTTCTGAATCGGAGGACGTTTTGGCCCAGATGGCTGCCGAGGCGTTGCGGGAGGAAGCGCAAGGTATGACAACAGAACTGGACCCTAATAAGCTGTGATATCAAGAGCCACCGAAAAATTCTGGAAATGCTTTCGGGCATTGCCACGAGATATTCAAGACAAGGCGAAAGATGCCTATACTTTATTTCGTGACGATCCGTGGTATCCAAGTTTGAACTTCAAGAGAGTCCATTCAAGCCTTCCAGTTTACTCCGTGCGCATCACGAAAGATTACAGAGCAGTCGGAACTTTGAACGGTGAGAAAATCGTATGGTTCTGGGCGGGAACTCATGCGGAATATAACGGCCTACTGAAGCAATTGAAAAATGCCTAAAAGCCGCCTTAAAAGCGAGGAGCGCCACGATCGTTTTTATCGGCTTGCTGGGCCAGTGGGTGGCGCTCCCGCTCTAGGCGGATCGTTAACGCAACTGAGTTTGGGAGCCCGGCCAGCGCAGGGTTTCGGTCAGGCCGGTGACGAGGAAGATCGGCCTCGGCGCCGAGGAAGAGGTCGATCTCAGCGCCACCCGGGTAGGGTAAGGGGTTGCAGGTGAGCATCTAGTCCCGATGCGGTTCGCACCAATGAAATTGCCGCACCACCCTCAACCCCGCCCTCAGCCAAAGTCATTACGCAGTATTTCCCCCGTCCGCCGGCAGATCTCCCGCCCGTAGTCGGTCCAGAGGCCCTGGCCCCAGTAGCGGAAGCAACTGGTCTGGGAGGACATGAGGTGAAAGAGGGCGTTGCGATAGCGCTGTTGATCGCTGGGCACGCCGGGCCTGAGGACCTTCTCGTTGAAGAGGACGCTGACCTCTTCCATGGGGCCGAGGACGTTGTCATAGCCGCGCACCCAGGAGAGGTCGCTGGTCCAGCTCCCGCCCTCCATGTGGAAGCGATGATCGGCGCGCTTGAGCTCCTCGATGACGCTGGCCAGGCGCTGGGGGCCGTCGCCGGGCTGCATCCGCTCCCAGATCTTGCCGTGGAAGAGGGGCTGGACCACCGGCAGGTCGGCGGGGCGGATGCCCAGGGCGAAGAGGTGCTCCAGATACTCGCTGGCGTTCAGCAGCGGCACGGGCGAGCCGCTGGCGGCGCGTACCGCCTCCAGGTACTTGGAGGGAAACTCATTCATCATGACGCCGCCGTTCTCGCCGTCGGCGATCTGGGTGACCAGCGGCGGCACCGAGCGCCCAGCCAGTTCCAGGCGGTTGAGGCCCTGGGCCTCGTACCAGGGCTGCATCTGGGCCACCAGCTTGGTGTCCGAGCCCTGGGTCTTGACGATGGCGATGATGTCGGCGGTCTCGCCCTTGGAGTTGGTGCAGACCAGGCGATGCGGCAGGTGGGGGCGCTCGGGGTGGCGGCCGTTCTCGGGCTGCTCGACGGTGTGCTCCTGGACCAGGACCCACTGGTAGCCGCAATCCCGCAGGGTCTTGACGAACTCGTAGGCCACGATCCGGGTGGTTGGGCAGGGCCATCTCGGAGGGGGAGAAGCCGCGCACCCGCTCCAGGGCCTCCCAGCCAAAGATGGCGGCGAAGTGGTGCTGCCAGGCGCGCACATGCAGGCGGAAGTCCTGGGCTGGGGTCGAGGGGGCGACGGCGTGGCCCCAGGGCATGCCGAGCCATTCCACCGCCCAGTTGTAGTCCGGGTTGCAGGTGACGCCCTTGAGGGCGTCGAGGACGTCGCCCCGGCCCATCTGGCGCAGGCCGTGGAAGAGGGTGCCGGAGTATTCCAGCATGACCCGCGGCGACTTGCCCTCCCCGATCAATTGCGGGATGAACTCGCCCATGCGCTTGTAGCACCAGGCGAAGACGGGGGCATTGTGGTTATCGCCGATGCCCTGGTTCTCCATCATGTGCTGGAGGTTGCCGATGAGGGCGGCGCTGCGCAGGTCACCGCCGCCGGCCGGGATCAGGGGCTGGTGCATGTGCAGGGCGATGGCGGAGGCGGCGCGGACCTGGCCGAAGTCGATGCCCCCCCGGTCCCGGAAGAGGGTCTTGGTGGCGCCGGCGGCCAGGGTGTGCGCGACGTCGGCCTCGCGGCCAGAGACATTGGGGACGCCTTCGATCGTTTCGGGAAGCGGATTCACGGTTGGGAACCTTCCGTTGGGGTTGAGGATGGGGGAGTAGGGTCGGATGGGGCGGCGGCTGCGGGGGAGTCCGGGGCCCCCGCCAGGGCATCGGGGTCCGGCGGGGCGGGGGACTCGGCGGGAGCCGGGCTGGCGGGCGGCTCGGGCAAGCGCCCCCTGACCCGCTCCAGGGCCTGGCGGGAAACTACGAGATCGGCCTCGGACCGGTCCACCCAGGCCTCGCCCCAGTAGAAATTACAACTCGTCTCGGCGCGCAGCAGGCGCCAGGTGGCCTCCTCCAGGTCGCGCGCCAGTGGCCTCGTCCTGGCTCAGACCCAAGTCCCGGACCTGGGCGCGGGCGGCATCCAGGGCGCGGTTTTGGATGAGCAGGGCCTCCAGGGAGGCCTTCTGGGTGCTGGAGCCGGTCCACTGGATGAAGTCGCGGCCGTCGTGCCAGCCGGTGTTCCAGGCCCCGGTCTCGACCGAGACCTCGCCCATGGGGCCATAGGCGTTCAGATAATTGGAGATGAAGGTGGGCGCCACGGGCGACCGGCCGGCGCGCACCCGCTCCAGCAGGGGGAGATAGAAGGCGCTCCAGAAGTTGGCGCCGGGGGTGGTGTTGCGGAACCAGCCGCCGTTCTCGCCATCGGTGCAGGTGGTCACCAGGGGCGGGAAGTCGCACCAGCGGGTGCGCTCCTCCACCTCCTTGAGGAACCAGTCCAGCTCCATGCCGGACTCCTGGGCATTGGACAGGTCCCGGTCGCGGACGATGACCAGGATCTCGGCGCCCTGGTAGCGGGCGATATGGGGCCGGTAACGCAGCTCGTGCCACTTCATCGGGGTGATCGGCTTGACGTGCTCGCTATCCACCAGGACATAGCGATAGCCATGGGCCCGCAGCAGGGGGATGAGTTCCATCGAAAAACCCATCTCCGGCGGCCAGAAGCCCTGGAAGGCGGGCCGCCAGAAGAGATGTCGGGCCATGTCCAGCCAGCGCTTGCAGGTGCAGGGGCCGGTCGGATTCGGGGGTCAGGGGCAGGACCGGGTGGTAATAGCCGGTGCCGAGGATCTCGAACAGGTCCTGGTTCTGGAACTGCCACAGCAGGGCGCCGCAATCCACGGTGCCATAGACCCGCTCCTGGAAGGCCGGGTCCGACAGGGTCTCCAGCAGGGTGCCGGACAGGGACAGATGGACCCGCGCCAGGTCCTCGTAACCCCAAAGACTGCGCGGTATGCGGTCCAGGGCGTAAAGAATCTCCGTTGCCTCCCAGTTGCCCTCGTCGAGCATGGCCTGAAGGTTGCCGGGCGGCTGGTGGAGATTGAGGACCAGGGCGTGATGGGCGATCATCCGGATGTCCCTTGCAATGAAATAATCGAATATTTTGATTTTCACCCTGTGCAGCGGGTGACTGCAAGGCGATCGTCATTCCATCACACAATGGCTAAGCCACCAAGAGGTCCCGTCGCCATGAGCCTGATCCATGTCGTTGCCGGTGCTATCCAGGATGGCCAAGGGCGGGTGCTGATCGCCCGGCGGCCCCTGGGGGTGCACCAGGGCGGGCTCTGGGAGTTTCCCGGCGGCAAGCTGGAGCCGGGGGAGACCCCGCTCCGGGGGTTGGCGCGGGAACTGGAGGAGGAGCTGGGGATTCGGGTCCTGGCCACGCGGCCCCTGATCCGCGTCCCGCACGACTATGGTGACCGGCGGCTCGTGCTGGAGGTGCATCGGGTGACGGCCTACGCGGGGGAGCCGATAGGTCGGGAGGGCCAGCCCCTGGCCTGGCGGCATCCGGAGGACCTGGACCCCAAGACCTTTCCCGCCGCCGACCGGCCCATTATCACCGCCCTGCGGCTGCCCTCCCGCTATCTCATCAGCGGGGACGACCCGGCGGAGCCGGCGATGTTCCTGGCGCGGTTGGCGCGGTCGCTGGCGGAGGGGATAGAGTTGGTGCAACTGCGCGCCCATGACTTGCCGGACGCGGATTACGCTGCCCTGGCGTTCGCGGCCCGTGATCTCTGCCGGCGGCAGGGGGTGCGGTTGCTGCTGAACCGTGATCCGGCGCGGGCGCGGGGGCTGGCCGGCGATGGTCTGCATCTGACTGGCCAGCATTTGGCGGGCCTGAGGGAGCGTCCACCCGCATGGCCTCTGGTGGGGGCCTCCTGTCACGGGGCGGCGGATCTGGCGCGGGCGGCGGACCTGGGTCTGGACTATGCCCTCCTCTCGCCCCTCAGGCCCAAGTCCCCGCACCCCGGGGCGCCTCATCTCGGCTGGGAGCGGTTCGCGGTCCTGGTGGCGGACGCCAGGCTGCCGGTTTATGCCTTGGGCGGTCTGGGAACTGGAGATCTGGATCAGGCGATCGAGCGGGGCGCCCAGGGCATCGCGGCGATCCGGGGTCTCTGGTCAGTGTGAGCGCGCGCCGGTGTGGTCGTCCTGGTGACTTTCCCATGCCTCCGGCGACTCCAGCGGCGCGGCATCGGGGTCCTCTTCCGGGGCGGCGGGGATGCGGTGGCCCTCGTCGAACCAGGCGCCCAGATCGATGAGGCGGCAGCGCTCGCTGCAAAAGGGCCGCCAGGGAGAGGCGGCGGTCCAGGGGACGGACGCGCCGCAATGGGGACAGGCTACTCGTGTCTCGGTCATGACGCTTCCCGCCGGGGGCCTTAGAGCACGCAGCAGGTCAGGCTGAATTCCAGGTCGTCGCGGATCGGCTCCGGGGCCTCCTCGATGCCACCGCGCAGGAAGCGGATAGCGAAGCGGTTCTTGTGGCCGCTGATTTCGGGGAAGAGGGAGGGGTCGGTCTCCACCGTGATACGAATCAACTGGGCCGGCGCGGGGGATTCCAGGGACTCCTGATAGAGGCCCTCGTGGGCTATGACCCGGCGCGGGGCGCCGCTGCGGCGAATGAAGTCGAGCAGCAGGTGGATGGCGGCTCTGACGGGCGCCAGGTCCTCGGTCCAGAGGGCGATCTGACGGTCACGCTCGCGCACGGGCCGGGCCAGCCAGTGATAGTACTGGGGGAGGTCGAAGCCGCAGGTGCCGCCCGGGAGGCTGCCGCGCTGGGCGACGCCCTTGAGAAATTCGTTCTCGCGGATACGCTGGCCGATGGGGCGCTCCAGGTTGCGCAGGCCCTCTACGGCGGTGTTGATTTCGGCGAGGAAACCCTCCAGGGCCTTGCGGCTGACGCCCGGTTTGTCGCGGACGCGCTCCAGGGTGGCGGCCTGACGGTCGAGCTCCTTGATGAGCTCGGTCTTGATGTCGGCGCGGGAGCTGATGGTGGCGATATCCAGCAAGGTCTCGATCAGGGCCCGCGAGGCCCAGGGGTTGTCCTGGGGCTGGAGGAAGGCTAGCTTTTCGAACAGGTGTTCGAGCCGCATCTGGGTGCGGGCGCGTTCGTTGAGCGGATGTTCGAAGGTTAGGGTCGTGGCCACGGATATTCCAGTTGGGATGGGGTAATAAAGATGCGCGCGCCCGGAGCGGCTTGTTAATGGTAACGAATTTACGCCTGGCGCGGGAAGTTTCGCGCCGGCCGGGAAAAGAAGGTTCCTCCGACCTGGCCGCGTGACTCGCGGCGCTCAGGTCTTCAGGTGGGCTTGGCGTACTCGAAGGCGTCGGAAAACATGTGCTCCCGGCTGAGCCCGGCGGTGGCGAAGGCGTTGCTGCCGCTCTCGACCATGATGGGCGGGCCAGCCAGATAGACGTCAAAGGGGCTCATGTCCGGGTGGTCGGCCAGTACGGCCTGGTGGACGTAACCGGTGCGGCCCGTCCAGTCCGGGTCGGGTTCCGACAGGACCGGCGTGTAGTGGAAGTGGGCATGATCCCGGGCCCATTGCCGGGGCAGGTCCGGCAGGTAGAGATCCTGCCGCTGGCGCGCCCCCCAGTAGAGGTGCATCGGGCGGTCGATGCCCAGGTACAAGGCGTGTTCGATGATGCCCTTGATGGGGGCGAAGCCCGTGCCGCCGGCCACCAGAATGATGGGGCGATCCGAGGCTTCGCGCAGGGTGAAGGTCCCCAGGGGGGCCTGGATGCGCAGGATGGCCTTCTCCGCCAGGGCGTCGAAGATGAAGCTGGTGAACTGGCCGCCGGGGACATGGCGCACGTGTAACTCGATGAGGGCGTCGTCATGAGGGGCGTTGGCGATGGAAAAGGCGCGCCGCTTACCGCCCTCCAGCAGGAAGTCCAGGTACTGACCGGCCAGGAAGGGCAGGCGCTGGTTTTCCGGCAGCTTGAGGTGCAGCCGTACCACGTCGTGGTTCAGGGCCTCCTTGTCCACCACCCGGCAGGGCAGGGTGCGGACCTCGATCTCGGCGGCACCCCGGATCTCGGTGACGCCCAGGACCAGATCGCTCTCGGGCACGGCCTGGCAGACGAGGCAGGCGCTGGGCTCGCGGCCTGCCAGGGCCTGGATGTTGCCGCTCGGGTAGGCCACCCGCCCCGCGATCAGGGTGGCAAGGCAAGAGCCACACTGGCCGCCCCGGCAACCGTAGGGCAGGACCATGCCCTGGCGCAGGGCCGCCTCCAGCAGGGTCTCGCCCGCCTCGGCCTGGAAATGGCGGCCGCCGGGTTGCGTCTGGATGTCGAAGGTCATGGCGCGCTGGGCCTCGTCGGAGTAAGGGCTAGGGGCGGGGCGACTGTTTGTGCGGTGCCCGATTGGTGGGAAAAGATGCGCCCAGTAGGCCCTAATTGCAATAAACTCCCGGCCAGAATCCGGCGCCGCCGGACGGGCGTGCAGAGAATGATGCCATGTGGATACTGGGCTGTGGCTATATCGGCCAGCGGTTGGCGAGTACTTATCGGGATCAGGGCTATCCCGTCACCGCCGTGACGCGGAGCGAGGCCAGCCGCCTGGCCTTGGCCCGGTCGGGCCTCCAGGCCCTGGCCCGGGATCTGGCCCGGGAGCCACTGGATGACCTGGGCTGGGCGGGCGAGGACCTGTTTCACCTGGCCCCGCCGCCACCGGACGGGGTCGAGGATGGCTTGACCCGGCACCTGGTGGCGTCCTTCCGCCAGGCCGGTCATCCCCGCCGCCTCGTCTATCTGAGCACCACCGGGGTCTATGGCGATTGCGGCGGGGACTGGGTGGACGAGACCCGGACGCCGGCGCCGGTGGCGGATCGCGCGCGGCGGCGTTGGGATGCGGAGGAGACCCTGCGGGCCTGGAGCCGGGAATCGGGCGCCGACCTGGTGATTCTGCGGGTGGCGGGCATTTATGGGCCAGGCCGCTTGCCGCTGGAGCGCATCCGTCAGGGTCTGCCCCTGGCGCGCGAGGAGGATTCACCCTGGTCGAATCGCATCCACGCCGACGACCTGGTGGCCGCCTGCGTCGCCGCCATGGCGCGCGGCGCGCCGGGCCGTGTTTATAACGTCTGCGATGGCCATCCCTCCACCATGACCGACTATTTCCTGCGCGTCGCCGACGCCGCCGGTCTGCCGCGACCGCCCCTCGTGCCGCTCAGCGAGGCCGCGGGGCTACTGTCCCCGGGCATGATGTCCTATCTGGCCGAATCCCGGCGTCTGAGCAACCGCCGGCTGCGGGAGGAACTGGGCCTGAACCTGCGCCACCCTGACCTGGCCCAGGGGCTGCCGACCTGCTTCTGATGCCCGGCATCTTGGCGGACCCGAGTCGGCGGGCAGGCTAGACGCCGGAAGGTCGGGAGCCGATAATCCCCATCTCCTTATCTCCACCCCCTTTGCCCGGCCAGCCACTCGGCTAGCCGGATTCACCCACCCACGAGAGTATTCCTATGAGTGCTAAAACCAGGCTCCTGAGCAGTTCTTTCGCCGTTGCCGCCCTGACGGGGCTTATATCCTCGTCCGCCCTGGCCATCGAGGACGCGGATTTCCGCTTCGACTCCACCGAGGACCTGGTTCAGGTCTGCTCGGTCCCGGCGACGGCCCCCGAGTATCTGACGGCCACCCTCGCCTGTAAGGCCTTCATCGAGGCCACGGTGCAGTATCACGATGAAGTGGCCGATCGCAAGAGGCTCAAGCCCTTGATTTGCCCGCCAAAAACGGCTACCACCGAGGAAGGGCGCGTCGCCTTTCTGGCCTGGGCCGAGAAGAAGGCCGGTGACAAAAAGCTGATGGGGGAGCAGCCCGTCGTCAGCCTGGTGCGTGCCCTGGCGGCCAAGTACCCTTGCAAGAAGTAAGGCGGCCGCGACACCTCTTCCCGGGGCGATTTCAGCGCGAAATTGCTCGACCTTGGAGAATGTTATGAAAAAGATTGTGACTGTTTCCATCCTGGCCCTTTCGGCCATGTCCCTGACCGGCTGTGGCACCACCACGGGTGAGCGGGCCGGCAGCGCCGCCCTCATGGGTGCGGCGGGCGGTGCCCTTATCGGTTCCCTGAGCGCCCAGGCCGGCGCCGGCGCCCTGATTGGCGCGGGTGTGGGTGCCCTGGGCGGTTATCTATACGATCAGCACCAGAAGGGCAACATCGACTGATGACCCCCACGGATCCGCCCCGCGGGCGGGTCCAGCCCCTCCTCACCAAGGATGTTCGGCCTCTTGACCCTGTGATGTCCCCGAGGCAATACCTTGGGGCTCTGTTTTGGCTGTCCTCCCACCTGCCCCGAAGCGCGCTGGAGATGCCTCCGATGACGAAGCCAGCCAATTTGGCCGCCCTGGGGTCAACCCGTCCTAATTTCCTGCTGCTGACGCCGGTCTCCGTCCTGCTCGGGGTGGTGGTCGCGGCCAGCGCAAACCTGCCCCTGGATGGTGGGGCGGCTCTCATCGCCCTAATTGGCGCCGCCCTCGCCCATATCAGCGTCAATGCCTTGAATGAATACGAGGACTTCCGCTCCGGCTTGGATCTGCGCACCTCGCGCACCCCCTTCAGCGGCGGTACCGGTACCCTGGTCGCCCATCCCAACCTGGCGTGGCAGGTGCACCTCATTGGCTTGATTAGCCTGGCGCTCACGGCCCTGTGCGGCCTCATCCTCTCGGTCCGGGTGGGCTGGGGGCTGCTGCCCATTGGGGCCTTAGGCATGGGGTTGATCTACTTCTACACCAGCCGCATCAACCATTACCATTGGTTGTGTCTCATCGCCCCCGGCCTGGGCTTCGGGCCCCTTATGGTCCTGGGGACCCACTACGCCATCACCGGCACCTGGTCCACGGGTGCCGCCCTCGCCTCCCTGGTGCCCTTCTTTCTCGTCAACAACCTGCTCCTGCTCAACCAGTTTCCCGACGTGGAGCCGGACCGCTCCGTTGGCCGCGACACCCTGCCCATTGCCCTCGGTCTTGAGGGCGCCCTCCCGGTTTACGGCCTCTTCGCCCTCCTGGCCTACCTGAGTCTGGTTCTGGGTGTCGCGGCGAGCCTCTTACCGCCGGGGGCCCTGGTCGGTCTCCTGAGTCTGCCCGCCGCCCTGGTGGTCTATCTCGCCGTCCGCCGCATTCTTGGCCAGGGCGGCAGCCTGCTCCCCGCCCTGCGGGCACCCATGGGCATCAATGTCGCCCTTACCATCGCCACGCCGGTGCTCATGGGTCTCGGAATTTGGCTTTGGCCTTGAGGGGGCGAACGTCAACCGCGGGTGGATAACCCCTGGCTGACCCAGCCCTCGGTGGAAGGATTCCGGCTAACGCTTGGACCCAGGCCACGGAGGACGGGGCCACCTTCTCGCCGCACCTTTGCAAGCCAGCTTGCGCCCAGGACCCAATCGGCAAGGGTTGATACCCAGCGGGGTCAATCGGGGGAGGGTTTCTTGCGCAACTCCTCGCGGAAACCGGTGGCCAGAAGCAGGACGATGCCGAGGGTGATGGCGCTGTCTGCGATGTTGAAGGCGGGCCAGTGCCAGTTGTTAACGTAGAAGTCGATGAAATCGACGACCCGGCCGGTGAGGACCCGGTCGATCAGATTGCCGATGGCGCCGCCAATGACCAGGGCCAGGGCGGCGGCGGTGACGCGTTCGCTCTTGGCCAGGCGCACCAGCCAGATGACCAGGGCGATGGTCATGACCAGGGCGAAGGTCGGCGAAGAACCAGCGCTGCCAGCCGCCGGCATTGGAGAGGAAGCTGAAGGCGGCGCCCTCGTTGTACATGAGGGTGAGGTTGAGCAGAGGTGCCAGGGCCAGGGGCCGGAAGGGCTCCAGCAGGGCCTCGGCCAGCCACTTGGTCGCCTGATCCAGGACCACCACCAGCAGCGAGAGCCAGAGCCAGCGGGCCATGGCGGGATTGGCAATGAGCTTCATCCGACCAGCCCCCCTAAGGACGGAAACAGATTTAAGCAAAGCGCCGCTCCTCCCCCGCCCCGCTGACATTGATCAACGCAACGGCCACAGAGTTCCGGGTGTGTGGGGTCCTGCCCCACATCCGCCCGCAGATGCCAACAGCGCACGCATTTGGGGTGGGTGGATTTGCGCACCTGGATGGCGAGGCCCTCCAGCTCCGTGTCCTGGGCCTCGTCCGAACGCTCCGCCAGGGGCAGGACCCGGGCGGCGGAGGTGATGAGGGCAAAGCGCAACTCGTCGCCCAGGCGGCCCAGGGTCGTGACCAGCTCGGGGGCGGCGTAGAGGTCGATCTCCGCGTCCAGGGAGGAGCCGATGAGGCCCGCCTTGGCGCGCCGTTTCCAGGGGTTTGGAGACCGCGAGCCGCACCGCCAGTACCTGGTCCCAGAAGGCGCGATCGAAGGCGTCGCCGGCGTCCAGGGCAAAGAGCCCCGGGTACCACTCGGCCAGGAAGACCGAAGGCTCCCGCTCACCCGGCAGGTAGCGCCAGATCTCGTCGGCGGTAAAGCTGAGGATGGGCGCCAGCCAGCGGGTCATGGCCTCGGCGATGTGGTACATGGCGGTCTGGCAGGAGCGCCGGGGCCGGCCGTCGGTCGGGGTGGTGTACTGGCGGTCCTTGATGACGTCAAGGTAGAAGCCACCCAGGTCCACCACGCAGAAGTTGTGGATCTTTTGGTAGATGAGGTGGAACTGGTAGTCCCGGTAGGCGGCGATGATCTCCTCCTGGAGCTGGTGGGCGCGATCCACGACCCAGCGGTCCAGTTCGAGCATGTCCGCCGCCGCGACCCGGTTGACCGCTGGATCGAAGCCATTGAGGTTGGCGAGCAGGAAGCGGGCGGTATTGCGGATGCGCCGGTAGGCGTCGGCGGTGCGCTTGAGGATCTCGTCGGAGACACTCATCTCGCCGCGATAGTCGGTGGCCGCGACCCAGAGGCGGATGATGTCGGCGCCCAGGGTCTTCATCACGTCCTGGGGCCGCACCACGTTGCCCTTGGACTTGGACATCTTCTCGCCCTTGGCATCGACGGTGAAGCCGTGGGTGAGGACGCCCAGGTAGGGGGCGCGGTCGTACATGGCCACCGAGGTCAGCAGGGACGACTGGAACCAGCCGCGGTGCTGGTCCGAGCCCTCCAGGTAGAGGTCCGCCGGGGATCTCAGGCCCTCCCGCTTTTCCAGGCAGCAGGCGTGGGTGACGCCCGAGTCGAACCAGACGTCCAGGGTGTCCTGGACCTTGTCGTAATGGGCCGCCTCGGCGACACCGATCAGGTCCGCGGCCTCCAGCTCGAACCAGGCCTCGACGCCCTTGGCCTCGACCCGTCGGGCGACCTCCTCGATCAGCTCCGCGGTGCGGGGATGCAGGGCGCCGGTCTCCTTGTGGACCAGCAGGGGGATGGGCACGCCCCAGGTCCGCTGGCGCGAGATGCACCAGTCCGGGCGGTTGCGCATCATGGACTCGATGCGGGAACGGCCCCAGTCCGGGGTCCAGGTGACGCCCTCGATCTCGCGCAGGGCGGCGTCCCGCAGGCCCTGCCGCTCCATGCCGATGAACCACTGGGGGGTGGCGCGGAAGATGATGGGGGTCTTGTGGCGCCAGCAGTGGGGATAGCTGTGGGTGAAGCGTGCCGCCTGGATCAGGGCGCCCCGGGCCTTGAGGGTGTCCACGACCTTCTCGTTGGCGCTGAAGACATGCTCGCCGGCGAAGAGGGGGGTGTCCGGGCAGGAAGCGGCCGTCGCCGCCCACGGGGTTCTCCACCCGCAGGCCGTAGCGGTTGCCGACGAGATAATCATCCAGGCCATGGCCGGGGGCGGTGTGGACGGCGCCGGTGCCGGCCTCCAGGGTGACATGCTCCCCGAGGATGATGGGCACCTCGCGGTCATAGAAGGGGTGCTGGAGTTGCAGTCCCTCGAAGGCGTCGCCCCGGCCATAGGCGATGACCCGGTAGCGATCGATGCCCCAGCGGTCCAGGTTGTCGCGCATCAGACCCTCGGCGAGGATTAGGCGCTCGCGGCCAGGGTTGCCCTCGGTCTGGACGAGGACGTATTCCAGCTCGGGGTTGAAGGCCACGGCCTGGTTGGCGGGCAGGGTCCAGGGGGTGGTGGTCCAGATGACCACGGACAGGGGGCCGTCGCCGCGCCCGTTGGGCACTGAGTGACAGCGGGTGAAGAGGGCCTCCTCGTCCAGGACCGGGAAGCGGACGTCGATGGAGATGGACTCCTTGTCGGCGTATTCCACTTCGGCCTCCGCCAGGGCGGAACCGCAGTCGATGCACCAGTGCACCGGCTTGTAGCCCTTCTGGACATGGCCGTTGGCCAGGATCACGCCGAGGGCGCGGATGATGTTGGCCTCGAAGTGGAAGTCCATGGTCAGGTAGGGGTTCTCCCAGTCGCCAAAGACCCCCAGGCGCTGGAAGTCGCGGCGCTGGCCGTCCACCTGGCGCGCGGCATAGTCGCGGCAGGCGCGCCGGAACTGGGCGGCGCTGATCTTGGCGCCGGGTTTGCCTTCCTTCTTTTCCACCTGGAGCTCGATGGGCAGGCCATGGCAGTCCCAGCCCGGCACGTAGGGGGCGTCCAGGCCGTCCAGGGTGCGGGACTTGACGATGATGTCCTTCAGCACCTTGTTGACGGCGTGACCGATATGAATGTCGCCGTTGGCGTAGGGCGGGCCGTCGTGAAGGATGAACTGCCTGGCCCCGGCCCGGGCGGCGCGAATCTGGCCGTAGAGGTCCATGGCCTCCCAGTGGGCGAGCAACTCCGGTTCCCGCTGGGAGAGGTTTGCCTTCATGGGAAAACCGGTGTTGGGGAGGTTGAGGGTGGTCTTGTAATCGCTCACGGGGCTGGATCCTGAGGGGGGCGGTAAGGCTAAGGGTCCAGTTTACCCTTTTTTACCGGGAATCGACCTGGCCGGATGTGGCCGCGGGGGGGTGACGGGGTCCTGTCGGCCCGTTACCTCAAGGTCATGGGCGGCCGCTTGTGCCGGCGCCCCCCGCCCCGGTGGCTGCGAGAACCGGGGGTCAGGAGAAGAGACGGTCGTAGATGCGGAAACCGGCGATATAGGTACCGATGGCGGCCCCCAGGTTGCTTAGGAGAAAGACCTGGAGGATGCGCAGCACCCGGTTGCGCCACCAGCCCCGAAATTGGGCCGCGTCCTGGCGCAGGCGGCCGAAGTCGCCCAGGTTGGGCTTGCGCAGATAGAGTTCCACCGGGGCCGTCACCATGCCGGCGCCGATGGCGGGGTTGAGGGTGGTCAGGGGCGCCGCGACGAAGGCCGTCAGCACCGTCAGGGGGTGCCCGCCGGCGAGGAGGGTGCCGATGGCGGAGAGGGAGCCGGTGATGAGGACCCAGTCCCAGACGATGGACCAGCCGTCCTGCGGGCTCTGGGCAAAGCCGAAGGCGAAGCCGGCCAGAATGAGCGCCAGGATGAGCCAGGATATGAGCTTGGGCCAGGGGCTGGGCGGAGGCAAACGCTCCAGTGCCTCGATTTCGAGGCGCGGGTCCGGGCCTGGCGCGGCGGGGGGCTCAAGGTGCGCCCCCAGGGTCGCGTCCGGGCTGGGTTTGGGCTCGGCCGCCCGCAGGTAGCCGGCGACCCCCTTGAGGTGGCCGGCCCCCAGTACCGCCAGCACCCGGCCGTGGCCCTCCCGTTCGATCTCCTCCCGCAGACGGGCGGCCATATAGCGATCGCGCTCGTCGATGAGGGGCAGGAAGAGGTCTTGGCGGTCGCGGGCGAACTCGGCGAAGGTGGTCTCCAGCACATCCCCTTCCTTGAGGCGCTCGATCTCCGCCTCGGGGACCTCGTCGTGGGAGACCAGGGTGAGGACCAGGCCAGAAAAGAGTTCCAGCCGCTTCCACCAGCTCAGGTTGGCGGCGACGCGTTTGAGGGTCACGCCGATCTCACGATCCACCAGCAGGACGGGCAGATGGCGTTCCCGCGCCTGGGCGATGGCCATGCGCTGCTCGGCCCCGGGTTCGATGCCGAACTGATCCGCCAGGCGCTGCTGGTAGGCGGCCAGGGCCAGACTGGCGACTACCATGGCCACGCGTCCCTGGCGGATGACGGCGAAGAGGTCCATGCGCGCCAGGGCGTCCGGGTCCAGGAGGGCCTGATAGCGGCTGGGGCAGAGCTCCACCGCCACGGCGTCGAAGTGCTCCTGCTCCAGGAGTTCCCGCACCTTGTCGGCGCTGGCGCGGGAGACGTGGGCGGTGCCGAGGAGGGTCAGGTGGGTGTCGCCGACCCGCAGGTCGATGCGGGGCTCCTCGGGGCCTTGGCTGGGCTCGGGCGTCGGGCCTGGCCGGGCTCGGCGAAGGGTTGGCCGGGTCCGGCCAGCGGTTGCCGAGTGGCGTCGGGAACTGGGTTGAATTCCGCCTCGGGGTCCCGGATCATCGCCTGCCGCCCATCAGGGAGCCCAGCAGGCCGCGTATCAGGCTGCGGCCCAGTTGGCTGCCGACGGAGCGCAAGGCGCTGGTGGCGAAGGCCTCCAGGGGGCCTTGCCGGCTGGAGCCGCGGCGGGCGGCGGGGGCCGGGGTGGACTCCCGCGCGGCCTCCTCTTCCCGACTGGCGGCCGCGGCCCGGCCCTGGAGGATCTCGTAGGCGGATTCCCGGTCCAGGGCCTCGTCATAGATTCCCTTGACCAGGGAATCGGCCAGGAGGGCGCGGCGCTCGGCGGGGGTGATGGGGCCGATGCGGCTGCCGGGCGGGGCCACCTTGACGCGCTCGACGATGGTCGGGGTGCCGGTCTCGTCCAGGGTCGAGACCAGGGCCTCGCCAACCCCCAGGTTGGTAATGAGGGCCTCGGTGTCGAAGGCCGGGTTGGGCCGGAAGGTCTGGGCCGCCACCCGCACCGCCTTCTGGTCGCGGGGGGTGAAGGCGCGCAGGGCATGCTGGACCCGGTTGCCCAACTGGCCGAGGACATCGTCGGGCACGTCAGCCGGGCTTTGGGTGACGAAATAGACGCCCACGCCCTTGGAGCGGATCAGGCGCACTACCTGCTCGATCTTGTCCAGCAGCACCTTGGGGGCGCTGTCGAAGAGCAGGTGGGCCTCATCGAAGAAGAAGACCAGGCGCGGCTTGGCGACGTCGCCCACCTCGGGCAATTGCTCGAACAGCTCCGACAGCAGCCACAGCAGGAAGGTTGAGTAGAGGGCCGGGGTGTGAATGAGTTTGTCCGCCGCCAGCAGGTTGATGTAGCCCCGGCCGCGCTCGTCGGTCTGCATCAGGTCGGCGATGTCCAGGGCCGGCTCGCCGAACAGCTTGCCGGCCCCCTGTTCCTCCAGGGTCAGCAACTTGCGCTGGATGGCGCCGACGCTGGCCTTGGAAACGTGGCCGTAGTCGCCGCCGACCGCACCGGGGTCGTCCGCCAGATACGTCAGGAGGGCGCGCAGGTCTTTGACGTCCAGCAGCAGCCAGCCGTTGTCGTCCGCCAACCGGAAGACGAGGTTGAGGACCCCCTCCTGGGTCTCGTTGAGGCCCAGTAGGCGCGCCAGCAGCAGGGGACCCATTTCCGAGAGGGTGGTGCGCACCGGATGACCCTGGTCGCCGAGGATGTCCCACAGGGTCACCGGGCAGGCCTGGGTCGAGAAGTCCTCGGCCCCGAGCCCCAGTTCCGCCACCCGGGCCTCGACCTTGGCGTTACCGCCGCCGGGCTGGCCAATGCCCGCCAGGTCGCCCTTGACGTCCGCCATGAAGACGGGGACACCGATGCGGCTGAAGGATTCCGCCAGCCGATGGAGGGTGACGGTCTTGCCGGTCCCCGTGGCTCCGGCGACCAGGCCATGCCGGTTCGCCATGGCGGGCAAGAGATATACCGGGCCCAGGCCCTTGCCGATGAGGATGGGGTCTGTCATGGGCGCTGTCTCCGGAAGCAGGGAAGGACGAGGTTGGCTCTATGCGTGCCATCCTACCGATTCGCCCCCCAAGGGCCAAGTCCCCGATGTTTCGGCCCGGGGTGGCCACTTTCCTTGCCGATGCGCAATGACAAGGCGCGGGGTTTTCGCTATAGATCCCTCATCGCCCACTTAGCCGGACCCCTTGCCATGTTCTTCCCTGTCCCTAACGCCAGTCGCCGCCAGGCCAAATCAGCCCATGAGTTGGCCATGCTCAATCTACTGCTGATCAACCTGCCGATGCTGATCGCCCTCCTGGCGGGGAGTTTTTTGCAGCAGGGGTCCCCCCTGGCCGACTACAAGCTGGTCGGTGTCCTGGTCCCCTGGGGGGTATCCCTGGGCATCGTGGCCTTCACTTTCGCTAAGGCGGGCAAGCTGGCCGCCCAAGGGCCCTGGTTCGTGGCCGCCCACTGGCGGTTGGCCACGGCTCGCTACAAAATTCTGCTCATGGCCTATGCCGTGGGGGCTGGCCTGATTGGCATGGGCTGGCTGCTGTCCACCACCCAGAAGACCCACGGGATGCAGGAACTCATGTTCGTGGCCCTGCAGCGGGTCGCCATCGCCCCTTTGCTCATCGGCCTCATGGTGCTCATCATGCTGGAGTCGGGCGCCCTCTATCAGGCCGGGCGCGGCGAGGTGCCCGATAGCCTCATGAAGCAGTTCCCACCACCGGCGGACTGGCCGGGCGCGGCTACCGAGTTTGGGCTGGAGAATCAGGGCTGATCGGCACCCAGGCGACCGGGCCACGCTGGCCCTGGAGTCGGCCTTGATGCGTACCTTGCGCCAAGCGCGTACTGCCCTAGACTTGTGAAGAGAGGCGCGCGGCCCGGGGGGACTCTTACAGCCCAGGCGCGCGGGATATGGCGATCATTGGCGAGAGAGGAAATTCATGCGGCCCGACACTGCTCAAATGCTGAGGGATATCGATGCCGAGATCCATTACACCCGCACCCTGATCGGCCGGGATGCCTTCGCCCCGCGCGTCATGGCCGCCATGGCCGAGGTGCAGCGCCACCTCTTCGTCCCCGAGGGCGACCGGGACCAGGCCTACGCCAATGGCCCCTTGCCCATCGGTTGGGGCCAGACCATCTCCCAACCCTACATCGTGGCCCTGATGACGGACCTGCTGGCCTGTGGCCCGGGTGACCGGGTGCTGGAGATCGGCACGGGCTCCGGTTATCAGGCGGCGGTGCTGTCGCGGCTGGTGGGGCAGGTCTATTCCCTGGAGATCATTCCCCAACTGGCGAGGGCCGCCGCCGAGCGTTTAGCACGGTTGGGCTATGTCAATGTCAATGTCCGCCAGGGCGATGGCCATCATGGCTGGCCCGAGCAGGCCCCCTTCGATGGCATCCTGGTGACTGCCGCCGCCCGGGCGATTCCGCCCGCCCTCGTCGATCAGCTCCGCCCCGGCGCCCGCCTGGTCATCCCGGTGGGGCAACCCTATGCCCACCAAGACCTCCTCCTGCTGGAAAAGGGCCTGGACGGCGCCCTATCCCTGACCGAGGTGCTGGGCGTGGCCTTCGTCCCCCTGACGGGTGGCGGGAAGGCGCAAGCCACTGGGAGCCCCTGAGTGAGGTTCCTTCGTTTTTTCGTCTTCCAAGGGCAGGCTGATGATCTTCGCCTTCCATGGCTGATCCACCGGCTGACCAACCGCCGCTCCTACCACGACAATTTCCATGTCCGCAGCTACAAGGATGAGGGTACCATCACCACGCCCTTCGTCATGACGGTGCTGAACGATCTGGACCGCTTCCACCTCGTGATGGACACCATTGAGCGTCTGCCGCAGACCTGCGATCAGGCCATCTACCTGAAGCAGCAGTTCAAGGACAAGCTGGTCGAGTACAGGCAGTTCATCAACGAGCATGGCCTCGACCTGCCAGAGATCCGCAACTGGAAGTGGAAAGGATTACACTGATTAATACCCTATAACTCCATGCCTGGAGAATGACGATGGGACTCACTGGAATTGGCGCCCTGCTCATCCTGATCGCCGATGTCTATGCGATCGTGATGATCTTTCAAAGCGCTGCGAAGGATATTGAGAAGCTGCTCTGGTGCTTGGCGGTACTGATCCTACCCCTGATCGGCGTTATCCTTTGGTACGTCGCAGGCCCCGGCCGGAAACCCTTTTAGGCGGCATGAGGCCCGGTGGGACATGAAGAGGTTAAGACAGCTTTTCAACGACGCGCGGTCGAGCTTTTGGTTTGTGCCCTCACTGGCGGTGGTTGACGGCATTGTCGCCGCGCTGGTGCTGATTGAGGCGGACGCCGTGTGGGGCGATCGTTGGCTGGCCCTGTGGCCACGCCTCTTTGGGGTGGGGGCGGAGGGTGCGCGCCAGCTGTTGGCCACCCTGGCCGGCTCGATGATGTCCCTCATGGGCATTACCTTCTCGATGACCTTGGTGGCGCTGGCCTTGGCCTCCAGCCAATACACCTCGCGCATCCTGCGGAACTTCATGAAGAACCGCGCGACCCAGACGACGCTCGGGGTCTTCGCCGGTATCTTCACCTATTGCCTCATCGTACTGCGCTCGATTCGCGGCGGCGATGCAGGGATTTATCCCGAGCGGGGCGGTGTTTTTCGCCTTTGTGCTGGCGCTCGCCGGGGTTGTCGTGCTGATCTTCTTCATCCACCACATTGCCTCGTCGATCCAGGCCGTCAGCATCATCGCCTCGGTCGCCCAGGAGACCAACGCGGCCATGGATCGGGTGTTTCCGCACATGCAGGGGCGCGAGCCTGACGGCACCGACGACGCGGTGGATGAACAGGTCCTCGCATCCCTGGATGAGCGCACCTGGTACCCCGTGCCGGCGCAGGTCAGCGGCTACATCCAGGGGGTGGATGAGGATGCGATCCTGGACCTGGCGCGAAACCACAGGACCATCGTGCGGATGGAGCGTGGCATCGGCGCGTTCGCGGTCGAGGGAGCGGCGCTGGCATCGCTCGCCCTGACCTACCCGCCGGATCAGGGAACGATCACCGCCCTGAATCGGGCCTACACCATCAGCGCCCATCGGACCATTGAATGGGACCCCGCCTTTGGTATCCGGCAGATCGTGGATATTGCGTTGAAGGCCCTGTCGCCGGGCGTGAATGACACCTCGACGGCGGTGATGTGCGTGGACTACCTGACGGCGATCCTGGCTCGGCTGAGCGGCAGGTGCCACCCACCATCGCAGCGCTACGAGGGCGATGCCCTGCGCGTGATCGCCACCGTTCCGACCTTCGAGGCCCTGTTGGCCGAGGCATTCGATCAGATCCGCGGGAGCGCAGAAGGCAATGTCGCGATCATCGCACGCATGCTCGGTGCCATCGATACCCTTGGCAGCCTGACGGACAACCCGAGGCACAGGCGAGCGCTCGACGAGCAGGCGCAGTGGATCGCCGAGCTGGCCGGTCGAAGCCTCCCCGCCCCGCAGGACCGGGCGCGGATCGAGCGACGGCTGGCTCATGTACGCGAGGCCCTGAGGGCCACGCCTGCCGCGTGCGCCGTGGCGGAAGAGGCGTAGCCTTGTGAAGCCGAGCAGGGAAATGGAAATGGCCCCCAGTGTCTTCGAATTCCGGCATCGTCGTCTCGGTGCGCGGCAGCGTCGTCGATATCCGGTTCGATCAGCACTTGCCGCCGATTTACTCGGTACTGCGCACGGGCGCTGAAAGAGCAGATCGTCATCGAGGTGCTGGCGCAACTGGATGCGCGGCGGGTGCGCGGGATTGCCTTGACGCCCACCCAGGGTCTCGCGCGCGGCTTGGCGGTGGAGGACACGGGCGGACCGCTGCAGGCGCCGGTGGGCAAGGGCATCCTCTCGCGCATGTTCGATGTCTTCGGCAACACCATCGACCGCGAAGCGGCCCTATCCGATGTCTGGTGGCGGTCTGTGCATCGGTCGCCGCCGCCGCTGGCACGCCGTTCCACGAAGTCCGAGATCTTCGAAACCGGCATCAAGATCATCGACGTGCTGATGCCGCTGGAACGTGGCGGCAAGGCGGGCCTATTCGGTAGCACGGGGGTGGGCAAGACGGTGCTGCTGACTGAGAGCTTGTGAAAAACCCTCCCGACCCATGCGCGGCGCTGGGGTGGGGAGTAACATGGCCCCATCGAACAGACAGTCGGTGAGCGACGCGTCATGTCCAACGAACCGCCACCCCGTCCCTTTGACGACGACTCCCGTGGTGCGCCGAGGCCCGCGCCCATCGCGACCACGGTGGCCGCGGGTGTTGTGGCGCGGGTTCTGATGCCGGATCGGACGCAACGGGAGCGGCGCCCCTGCGATCTGGAGGCATGGCTTCCTGAGGGGCATGGGCGCGCCTGGTCTGGGGTGGGTCGAGCGGGCGGACTTGAGCGGCCTGAATGCGGTCATCCGTGCGGTCGCCGGGGGGGCGGACGTACCCGTGGCGGGCTTGCTGGCGGTGGGGGCGGTCACGCTCAAGCGGGTGGCCCAAGAGGGGATCCGCGCCCGTGCCGGCGCCGCGTCGTTCCGGCGTGGTGAGACGCTGGAGCGGTGCCTGGAGGAGGCGCGGGCACCGGTCGAGGCGTCGAAGCGCCAGGGCGAGGATGACCCCGGCGCCGTGACCCGGCGGCAACAGGCGGCCCGCGCGCGCGGGCCGCGAGCGGCAAGCGCGGATTGAGCAAGCGTTCCAGCGCTTGCCGCAGTTGGCCGAAATCAAGACGAAACAGGGCAAGAAAGCGGAGACGGCGCGGGCCGCCACGACCGATCCCGAAGCGCCCGTCATGAAGAGGGCTGACGGCGGTTATCGTCCCGCCTACAACGGCCAGTTCGTCAGCGACACGGCATCGCCAGTCATTGTCGGCATGGCAGCGGTCACGGCGGGCACCGACATGGCGCAACTGACCCCCATGATTGAGCAGGTCAGCGACCGCTATGGGCAGCAACCCGCCACATGGCTGGTCGACGACCCGGCCCACGCGCAACGCGAACGGGCGGCGGAGTCCTCCGTCGTGTAGGCCCCGGTCCCCAAGCCGCAAGACGCGGACACCGACCCGCACGTCGCCACAGCGGGCGACAGCGCGGTCGTTGCTGCCTGGCGCGAACGCCTGGGGACCGACGCGGCGCAGGCCCTCTACACGGAACGGGCCGCCACGGCCGAGTGCGTCACCGCCCAGGCGCGCGCGGCCTCACCCGCCGGCGGGTACGCAGCACCCCCAGCGTGCGTTGCGTGCTGCTGCATGTCCTCGCTCACCACCTGATGCGTACATTCGCCTTGGCGCCCGAGCTGCCCGGGTACGGGAACGGTGCGCCCACAGAACCCCTAATGGCAATATAACGTGCTGATATCACAAGAAACGCTCCGGGAGTCCGCCCATCGGCCCTGGGCGGAAACCCACGGCGCGGCATCTCGGCCGTGACGCGGGTACGGGTCATCTCGTCATGATCCGTGAGATTGCGTCACGACGAGCCCGCGAAAACCGAATTGTTCACAACCTCTGAGCCCGCGCCGGGAGCCTGGATGCCAGGCCCTGCCCCTCCGCCAGTCCCCCGGCGCCCGTGAAAGTGGTTGCCAAGTGATTTTCCGCCAGGAATTCTTGTAAGCAGTGACAATACTTGCCTATAATTGAGGGTTTCACGGAGACGGGCCCGCGTGGTCCCGCCTCGCCCGTCCCCCCGATCCTTGGCGCGGTTTCGTCCCTTATCCCACCAGGTCCGGCTTGGTAGAACTCAGGAAGCAGCAATGACAGACCTTTCACATTACCGAAACATCGGTATTTTTGCCCACGTGGATGCGGGTAAGACGACGACGACCGAGCGGATTCTCAAACTGACGGGCAAGATCCATCGCCTGGGTGAGGTGCATGACGGCGAGTCCACCATGGACTTCATGGAGCAGGAAGCGGAGCGCGGTATTACCATCCAGTCCGCCGCCACTTCCTGCCAGTGGAAGGGCTGTCGGCTGAATGTCATCGACACCCCCGGCCACGTGGATTTCACCATTGAGGTGTATCGCTCTCTCAAGGTGCTCGACGGTGGCGTCGGCGTCTTCTGCGGCTCCGGCGGCGTCGAGCCCCAGTCCGAGACCAACTGGCGCTACGCCAATGATTCCCGCGTCGCCCGCCTGATTTTCGTCAACAAACTCGACCGCATCGGCGCTGATTTCTATCGCGTCGTGGACCAGGTCCAGAATATCCTGGGCGCCAATCCCCTGGTCATGGTCCTGCCCATTGGCGTCGAGGGTGACTTTGTCGGCGTCGTCGATCTGCTCACGCGCCAGGCCTGGGTCTGGGACGAGTCGGGCATGCCGGAGAACTACAACCTGCAGGATGTCCCCGAGGACATGGTCGCCAAGGTCGAGGAGTGGCGGGAAAAGCTCATCGAGACGGCCCTGGAGCAGGACGACGAGGCCCTTGGCAAGTACCTGGAGGGCGAGGAGCCCAGCCTGGAAACGCTCAAGGCCTGCATCCGCAAGGGGACCATCAAGCTCGATTTCTTCCCCACCTACTGCGGTTCCGCCTTCAAGAACAAGGGCATGCAGTTGATACTGGATGCCGTGGTCGATTATCTGCCCAATCCCATGGATGTCGAGCCGCAGCCGGAGGTGGACCTGGAGGGCAACGAGACGGGCCTCAAGGCCATCGTCGATCCCGACCGGCCCCTGCGCGCCCTGGCCTTCAAGATCATGGACGACCGCTTCGGCGCCCTGACCTTCACCCGCATCTACTCCGGGCAAGATCAAGAAGGGCGACTCGGTGCTCAACACCTTTACCGGCAAGACCGAGCGCATCGGTCGTATCGTCGAGATGCACGCCGATTCCCGCGAGGAACTCGACTCCGCCCAGGCCGGCGACATCGTCGCCCTCGTCGGCATGAAGGGCACCCAGACCGGCCACACCCTCTGCGACCCCAAGCACCCGGCCACCCTGGAGCCCATGGTCTTCCCCGACCCGGTCATCTCCATCGCCATCGCCCCCCGCGACAAGGGCGGCTCCGAGAAGCTCGGCGTTGCCCTCAATAAGATGATCCAGGAGGACCCCTCCTTCCGCGTCGAGACCGATATCGAGAGCGGCGAGACCATCATCAAGGGCATGGGTGAGCTGCATCTGGATATCAAGGTCGATATCCTCAAGCGTACCCATGGCATCGAGGTCGAGGTGGGCAAGCCTCAGGTGGCCTACCGCGAGACCATCACCCGCCGTGTCGAGGACACCTATACCCACAAGAAGCAGACCGGCGGCTCGGGCCAGTTCGCTCGCATCGAGTATGCCGTCGAGCCCGGCGAGCCCGGCAAAGGCTATCAGTTTGAATCCCTGGTCACCGGCGGTACCGTGCCCCGCGAGTTCTGGCCCGCGGTGGACAAAGGCTTCCGGGACAGCATGAAGGAGGGGGTGTTGGCGGGCTTCCCGCTGCTTGATGTCAAGGTGAGTCTGATCGATGGCAGCTACCATGCCGTGGACTCCTCCGCCATTGCCTATGAGATTGCCGCCAAGGCCGGCTACCGTCAGTCGGTGCCCAAGGCGGGTCCCCAGCTTATGGAGCCCATCATGAAGGTGGACGTCTTTACCCCGGAGGATCATGTCGGCGATGTCATTGGCGATCTCAATCGCCGGCGGGGCATGATCCGGGCGCAGGAGGCGGGGCCCAATGGCGTGCGTGTCAAGGCCGATGCCCCCCTGAGCGAGATGTTCGGCTACATTGGCGATCTGCGCACCATGACCTCCGGGCGCGGTCAATTCTCCATGGAATTCTCCCACTATCTGCCCTGCCCCAAGACGGTGGCCGAGGCGGTCATCAAGGAGGTCCAAGAACGTAAGAAGGGCTGATCCCTCGGCCCCCCTTCGTTGGATGCCCGCCGGCCTGGTCGGCGGGCTTGGCTAGGCACCCGATGGCGCGGTTCGGGCCAACCGGATCCGCTGCCCTGAAATGCAAGAGAGAGGCGACATGCTTTCCGAGCACCACGACATCGATCACGAATTTCCGGAATACCACCAGAAGTTGGTGGCTCTGTGCGCCATCGACGCCGATTTCACCGGGTTGGTGCAGCGTCACGACAGTCTCGACGACGAGATCCGCGAGTTGGAAGAACGCGGCTTGCCCATCGCCGACGAGAGCATCGAGTCGATGAAATTCCGCCGCGCGGAACTCAAGGACGAGATTTATATCCGGTTGCGCAAGGGCTGAGCTATTAGCCTGGGTCCCCGCGCTCAAGGGCGGGGGACGAGGGTCGGGCGCTGGCGGTCAGTCATGCGGGCACGGGAATTCATATCCGTGCTCGCGGGATTCTTCTCTGCTTGAGGGGTGCTAGGGAGTGCTGGGCAGACCCCATCCCCGGGCGACGAATATCCCCGAAGAGTAGTAGCGGGTCAGCCCTCGAGACAGTATTCTGCCGCATTGAAAAGTTTGACCCGTCGAGCGGGGCTTGCATAAGCCCGGGATTGGTTAGGGTTAACCAATCTTGCCTGGGCGTTGCGGGTTGAACACATCAAGTCCAGACCCTTGTCTGGACTTGTAACTTGAAAATATTGCCGGGATGGGAATTTTCAAGGGGTCCGCAATAAACGGCAACCGCTGAGGCGCGACGCCCGCTCACCACTTCGGTTGTTCGCTACACTTATTCCGCTTGACGGAGGAAAGTCCATGACGGAAGTCGTCGCAACCAATGAGACCATTCTGGTGGTCGGTGGTGGCATCAGCGGCATGACCGCCGCTCTCGAGGCCGCCGAAACCGGCAAGCAGGTCGTGCTCGTTGAAAAGCGTCCTTATCTGGGCGGCCGTGTCTCCCAACTCTACAAATATTTCCCGAAGCTCTGCTTCCCCACCTGCGGCCTGGAGATCAACCAGCGCCGCGCCAGGATGAATCCCAACCTCCGCGTCCTCACCATGGCCGAGGTTACGGGCATCAAGGGCGACAAGGGCAACTACACCGCCACCGTCAAGCTGTCCCCGCGTTACGTCAACGGCAACTGCACCGCTTGCGGTGACTGCGAAAAGGCGGTCTCGGCGGAGTTTGACGACGAGTACAACTATGGTCTCGGCAAGCGCAAGGGCGCCTATCTGCCCTACCGCATGGCCATGCCGACCCAGTATGTCATCGACCCGCGCCTCATCGGCACCGAGGAGGCCGACAAGGCCAAGGCGGCCTGCAAGTACGACGCCGTCGATCTGGAGATGCAGGAGGAGACCCTCGACTTCCCCTGTGGCGCCGTCATCTGGGCCACCGGCTGGCAGCCCTACGATGCCGCCAAGATTCAGCCCTACGGCTATGACCGCTTCCCCAACGTCATCACCTCCGTCGAGTTCGAGCGCCTGGCCGACCCCCAGGGCCCGACCGGTGGCAAGCTGGTGCGTCCCTCCGATGGCAAGGAGGCGAAAAAGATCGCCTTCATCCAGTGCGCCGGCTCCCGCGATCGCAATCATCTGCTGCACTGCTCGCGCATCTGCTGCATGGCCAGCCTCAAGCAATGCACCTACGTGGCCGATGCCTGGGGCGCGGAGGCCGACGTAAGTGTCTATTACATCGACATGCGCGCCATCGACCGCTTCGAGGACTTTTACGCCAAGGTGCGGGGCATCGAGCAGGTCAAGTTCATCAAGTCCAAGCCGGCCTCCGTCGTGGCGGACAAGGACGGCAACCCGGTGGTCCATGGCGTCGACACGGAAGGCTACAAGCGCTTCGCCGACACCCATGACCTGGTGGTCCTGGCCGTGGGCATGGAGCCCTCCGTGGACAAGGACAGCTTCCCGGTCGATATCGTCCTCAATCGCGAGGGCTTCATCGAGGCCGATCCAGGCAACGGCGGCGTCTTCGCCGCGGGTTGCGCCTCGGATGCGCTCGATGTGAACCGCGCCGTTCAGCATGCCACCGGCGCGGCACTGCGCGCCATCCAGGTCGTCAACGGCGCCGCCGGAGTGGAGGGTTAATCAGATGGCAGTAGATAAGAAATTCGCCGGCTACTTGTGCACCGGCTGCGGCATCGGCGAGCGCCTCGACGCCAAGCAACTGACCATGGTGGCCACGCGCGAAGGCAAGATGGCCTCCTGCAAGTCGCATCCCATGCTCTGCTCCGCCGAGGGCGTCCAGCTCATCCGTGACGATGTCGCCGCCGGTAACGCGACCCACGTCATGATCGCCGCCTGCTCGCGCCGCGCCAAGATGGAGGCCTTCAACTTCACCGACATCGCCATGTCCCGCGCCAATCTGCGCGAGGGCGTCATCTGGTTGCGCCCGGAGGGCGACGAGCACCAGGAGACCACCCAGGAGATGGCGGATGACTATGTGCGCATGGCCTGCGCCGAGGTCCGCTTCATGACCGTCCCCAGCGGCTCCGGCGAGCAAAGCCTGAACCGCAACCTGCTGGTGGTGGGCAATGGCGTCACCGCCATGGCCTCCGCCCTGGAGGCCGCCAAGGCCGGCTATGGCGTTCACCTGGTGTGCGACGAGGGTGTGCTGGGGGGCGTCTACAAGGACCTTTACAAGCGTGTGCCCTTCCGCGCCGCCCCCCAGGGTGTCTCCAACGCCCGCACCGCCCCGCTGCCCCAGCCGGAGGAGCCCGGGATCGCGGAGATGATCGCCGAGGTCCAGGCTAACCCGCGTATCAGCGTCCATCTCAATGCCAAGGTGACCAAGACCTCCGGCGCGCCCGGTCGCTTCTCCGCCGATATCAGCACCGAGTCCGGTGGCACCGTCACCGAGAACATCGGTGCCATCGTCCAGGCCTCGGACTACAAGCCTTACGATGCCAAGCGGTTGCCGGAGTTCGCCTACGGCAAGAGCCCGGACGTGGTCACCAACTTCGAGATGGAGAAGCTGGCCAAGGCCGCCAATGGCGGGCCGCTGAAGCGCCCCTCCGATGGCCAGGAAGTCAAGGCCGTGGCCTTCATCCAGTGCGCCGGCCAGCGTTCCGAGCAGGAAGGGCATCTCCCCTACTGCTCGGGCTTCTGCTGCACCGAGTCCATCAAGCAGGCCATGTACTTCAAGGCCCAGAACCCGGACTGCGACGCCACTGTCCTCTTCGACGACCTGCGCACCCCGGGCGCCGCCGGCGAGGACTTCTACCGCGCCGGCCAGCAGGCCCAGGTCACCTTCTCCAAGGGCAAGGCCAGCGAGGTGGTGGTCGAGGGTGGCAAGCTGACGGTCAAGTTCAAGGACCTGATCCTGAACGAGGATACGGCCATGGAGTGCGACCTGGTGGTGCTCGCCACCGGCCAGGTGCCCAACACGGGTCCGGACCCCTACGCCCAGTTGGCCGTGGACGAGGCCCCCACCGAGGAGGAAAAAGAGGCCGCCCGCCGGGCCCTGGCGGTCGCGCCGCCGTCCATCCTCAACCTCGACTATCGTCAGGGCACCGACCTGCCGCAGCTCAAGCACGGCTTCGTCGATTCCCACTTCATCTGCTTCCCCTACGAGACCCGTCGCACCGGCATCTACGCCGCCGGTCCCGTCCGCCGGCCCATGGACATGAAGCAGGCCATCGATGACGCCGCTGGCGCTACCCTCAAGGCCATTCAGGCCGCCGAGAATGCCGCCCGGGGCGCTGGCGCCCATCCGCGGGTCGGCGACCTCTCCTACCCGACCTTCCGCAAGGAAGGCTGCACCCAGTGCAAGCGCTGCACCGTGGAATGCCCCTTTGGCGCCATCAACGAGGACGAGCAGAAGTATCCGCAGTTCAACGAGGCCCGCTGTCGCCGTTGCGGCACCTGCATGGGTGCCTGCCCGGTACGCGTCATCTCCTTCGAGAACTATTCCATCGAGACCGTCGGCCAGCAGATCAAGGCCGTGGATGTGCCGGACGAATTCTCGGAGAAGCCGCGCCTCCTGGTCCTGGCCTGCGAGAATGACGCCTACCCGGCCCTGGACATGGCCGCCCAGGCCGGCGGGTCCACGATCAGCCCCTTCGCCCGCGTCATACCGGTGCGGTGCCTGGGTTCGGTGAACCTGAACTGGATCACGGACGCCCTCAACTCCGGCTATGACGGCATCGTCCTCATGGGCTGCCGTCGCGATGACGACTACCAGTGTCACTTCGTGCGCGGTTCCAAGATGGCCGCCGAGCGTCTGAGCAAGGTCGGCGATACCCTCCAGCAGCTCAGGCTGGAGACCGAGCGCGTCGTGGTTTACGAGGTCGCCATCACCGACGTCCAGCGCGTGCCGCTGTTGATCAACGACATGGCCGCGACGGTCGAAAAGATCGGCATGAGCCCCTTCAAGTTCTGACGAGCCTGGGGCGCGCGGCGACCGCGCGCCCCACGAGAGGAATACCGACAATGAGCGATCTGAACACGGCGATGATCGAAAGGTATCGCACCAACTTCCTCAAGGAGGTGGAGGCGAATGTCGAGGAGGGCGAGTGGGTCAAGATGTGCATGCAATGCGGCGTGTGCTCCGGCTCCTGCCCCCTGGGCAAGTTCTGGGCCCACCCGCCCCAGGAAATCTTCATGATGATCCGCGCCGGCAAGCGCGAGGAGGTCCTGTCCTCCGATTCCATGTGGATGTGCACCTCCTGCTACAACTGCATCGTGCGCTGCCCCCGGGAATTGCCCATCACCCACATCATGCATGGCCTGGCCAGCTACGCCAAGCGCCTCGGCCTGGTGGCGGCGAACCAGCCCACGGCCAAGTTTGCCCAACTCTTCTGGAATAACCTCATGAAGAAGGGTCGCGTCAACGAGCTCAAGCTCGGCCTGGCGCTCTACTTTATGAACGGCTATGGCGAGGGCATCAAGATCGCCCTCAAGAAGCAGAAGCTGGGCATGAACATGATGAAGACCGGCCGCATGAATCCCATGGAGATCCTCGGCGGTCATGCCGTCAAGGATCTGAGCGGCTTCCAAAAGGTCATCCAGAAGGCCCAGGAACTGGAAGACGCCCGTATTGCCAAGCACGGCGCTTGAGGAGAAGACATCCATGGCTAAGCGAGAATATTCCTTCTATCCCGGCTGCTCTTCCCAGAAGGGTGCCTCCTCCTCCAACTATCTGGTCTCGGTCCAGACCATGTGCCAGGAGCTCGAGATCCAGCTCAATGAGATCCCGGACTGGAACTGTTGCGCCGCCTCCATCGGCTATGGCGGTGGCGGCGAACTGCCCCGCCTGACCCTGTCGGCGCGTAATATCGCCCTCTCCGAGCAGCACAACGCCGGTCAGGACATCGTCGCCACCTGCGCCGCCTGCTGGCTCTCCACCCGCGAGGCCGCCGAGCGCCTGCACGAGGACCAGTCCCTGCTGGCCGAGTGCAACACCGCCCTGGCGGAGGCCGGCCTCAAGCTCAGGAACCAGACCCCCATCAAGCATATGGCGGAGGTCCTCATCGAGGATATCGGTCTCGAGGCTATCGCCGCCAAGGTCAAGAAGCCCCTGGAGGGCATCAAGATCGCGGGCTATGTGGGCTGCCAGACCAACCGGCCCTTCGGCATCGCCGGTGAGTCCTTCGAGAATCCCCAGTATCTCGACAAGCTGGTCGAGGCCCTGGGCGGCGACTCCCTCCCCGGCTACGAAAAGAAGGTGCAATGCTGCGGTGGTGCCCTGGCCTTCTCCGAACCGGCTAAGTCCCAGGAGATGGTCAAGGGTATCATCGAGTCCGCCTATGACCATGGCGCCGACCTCATCGTCACCCCCTGCCCCGTGTGTCAGATGAACGTCGAGGTCTATCAGGACGAGATCAACGCCACCTACGGCACCCAGTTCAAGATGCCCGTGGTCTATTACTCGAACCTCATGGCCGTCGCCTTTGGCCGCAGCGCCAAGGACGCCGCCCTCAACGCCCAGATCATCCCCGCCAAGGCCCTGGATGAACTGGCGGCCAAATAACTTCTGGCTCTAAGCCCGCCCTGATCGGGCTGGCCTTCGTCCGTCCCTAGCCGCCCTACCCAGGTCTTGCACCTGAGTCGGGCGGCTTCTTGATGAATGGAGCTTCATCAAGGTGCTCCTGCCGCCAGTTCGCATAGTGGCTGGCGGATGGGAGTTTGTCTTGGCCGGTCCCTATGGCGCTGGCGTGAGCTGGTGGCGTGAAATCACGACCTTATTGGCGCGGCCGAGCAGCTCGAGCAGTAGCTCGACGCGCTCCTCGCCAGTCTCGGCCAGGATGCTGGCAGGTAGACCGGCGAAGGGCCCGGTGATGATTTCGACCTGGTCGCCGGGCTGGAAGAGATGTTCCTGGCGCACCACGCCGTCTTCGCTCGCCGTGGCGGCCATGAGCTGCTCCATCAGCCCGGGCGGGACGGGCGCCGGGTTCCCCCCAAAGCGCACCAGGCCCAATACGCCCCGGGTGGAGCGGATGGGTGAGGTGTCCTGAATCAGCAGATCCAGCCGCGCGAAGAGGTAGCCCGGAAAGAGGGGCTCGATGACTTCCAGCCAACGCCCGCGCCGGCGTTTCGAACCCTTGATCCGAGGCAAAAAGGTCGCGAACCCCTGTCGCTGGAGATTTTCCTCCGCCAGCTTTTCGTCACGGGCCTTGGTGTGGACGGCGTACCAGTGTTCCATGGGGGTCTCGATGCTTGTCGCGGGCTAGAGGGTCAGGGCGCCCGCCAGCAAGGGGGCCAGTTCCAGGCGGTTGGTCGGGTGGGGAATGCTATCGGTGCTCCAGATATGGGTCACCCCGGCCTGGCGCAGACGCTCCAGGGTGCCTTCCAGAAAGAGGGCGTGGGTGACGAGGACGGAGAAGGAGGCGGGCCGGGTGGATGCCAAGGCGGCGACGGCATTCTCCAGGGTGTGGCCGGTGCTGGCGACATCGTCCACCAGCACCAGATGACGTCCGGGGGGCGGTGGGTCTGGGAAGTGGACCTCGACCTCCCGGTCACCGTGCCGCTCTTTGGCGCCGACCCGGTAGTCGAGACCGGTGTGGGCGGCGATGGCGGATACCCACTGGTGAGCCTCTTCGTCCGGGCCGACGAGCAGAGGGTTTTCCAGCTCGCGGGCGAGGAAGTCGGCCATCAGGGGCGCCGCCGTGAGGCAGTGGGCGCGCGTGACCGGGATGGCATCCTCCAGGCGGGGAACCCGGTGAAGGTGGGGATCGACGGTGATCAGTTCCTCTACCCAGTCCGCCAGGAGCTGGCCGATGATGGGCTGGCTGATGGCCTCCCCGGGGCGGAAGGCCTTGTCCTGGCGCATGTAACAGAGGTAGGGGGCGACCAGGGTCAAGTGGCGTACCCCCAACTCGCGGGCGGCGGCGGCGGTCAGGGCAAGTTCGATGAGCTTGTCGTTGGGGTGATCCAGACTCCGGCACAGGATCACCCGCTCGCCCAGGCCAGCGGGGAGCCGCACCCGGCTCTCACCGTCGGGAAAGTGGTGAATCTCGACCTCGGCATAGTCGAGACCGGCTACGCTGGCCAGGTGCTGGGCTTGTTCCCGGTAGTCGGGAAAACCCAGGATGAGGGTGCGATGGGAGGTGGCTGTCACGTGGATTCTTGATCGTTACACGAATGGGCAATCAGGGGTTATGGGCTTGCCTACCGGCAAGTCCGGGCATTAGTTATTCATGCCGAGACCCCGCACGGGGATGCGCCAGTCGCCGCCATGGCCTTGGCTGTTCAGGGGCGCGGCGATAGCATACCCCGTATCCTGGCCGGCCAGGGCGCGAGCGAAGCGATAGTCGGCGGGGAAGCGGGCGTAAATGGCGTAGAGGGTCTCGCCCTGACGCACCGGGTCGCCGAGCTTGCGGTGCAACTCGACGCCGGCGCCCTGGTCCATGGGGGCCCCCGCCAGGCGGGCGATGCGGGCGATCTGAAAATTGTCGATGGCGGTGACGATACCGTCCACCGGGGCGGGCACCTCGTGGCGCAGGCTGCCCAGGGGCGGCGGGTCCGGGTTGGCGCCCTGGGCGGCGATGATGGCCCGGAACTTGGCGGCGGCGCGGCCGGATTCCAGGATGTCGCGGGCCAGGGCGCAGCCGGCCCCGCCCCGTACCTCCGGGTCGAACTCCAGGATCTGGCCGGCGAGCAGCAGCGACTTGTCGCGCAGGTCCGCCGGGGCCTGGGGGTCGTTATCCAGCACCGCCAGGACGTCCCGGGCCTCCAGCACCGGCCCTATGCCCCGGCCGATGGGCTGACTGCCGTTGGTCAGCACCACCTCCAGATGCAGCCCCAGGCTGTCGCCGACGAATTCGAAGAGCTTGCGCAGCCGCAGGGCATCCTGGTGATGCCGGACCTTGGCGGTCGGGCCGACGGGGATATCGATCAGCAGGTGAGTCGAGCCGGCGGCGACCTTCTTGGCCAGGATGGAGGCCACCATCTGGCCGGGTGAGTCCAGGGACAGGGGTCGCTCGACGGCGATGAGGACATCGTCCGCGGGGGCCAGGCGGGCGGTGCCGCCCCAGGCCAGGCAGCCGCGTTCCCGGTGGACGATCTCGTGCAACTGGTCCGGGGACAGATCGACCCGCGCCAGGACCTCCATGGTGTCGGCGGTGCCGGCGGGGGAGGTGATGGCCCGGCTGGAGGTCTTGGGGATGAGGAGGCCATGAGCGGCGACGATGGGCATGACGATCAGGGTGGTGCGGTTGCCGGGCACCCCGCCGATGCAATGCTTGTCCGCCACCAGATCGGCGCCCCAGTCCAGCCGCTCGCCGCTGTCGACCATGGCCCGGGTCAGGTACAAGACCTCTTCCCGCTCCAGCCCCACCTGGGCGCAGGCGACGATGAAGGCGGACATCTCGATCTTGGAGTAGCGGTTGTTGACGATGTCGCGGGCGATGGCGACGTATTCCGCTTCCTCCAGGCGCTCCCCCCGGATCTTACGATGGACGGAGCTCAGGGAGGCCGGTGGCTGGGCCTGGCAGACGGTAACGGGGGTACCCTCGGGCAGGCGGATCTGGGCGAAGGCCTGCTCCGACAGCCCCAGTTCGTCGGGGCCGACGATGGCGCCGTCGTCCACCACATTGAGGACCGCCAGCACCGGCATGGCGTTCTGGCCGGAGAGGATTTCCACCTTGTTCAGGGCCTGAAAGCCTTCGCTGCGGTAATGCGGGCAATCCCGGTGGAGGAAGGCTACGTTCTCGCGGTAGGTATCGATGGCGATCCGCCGCAGTTTCAGGGTATCCATCGGGTGTCTGGGTCAGCTCCGGCTGTTCTGGGCCGCGGGGGTCTCGGGCAGGCCAGGGTCCTGGCTCCTGCCTGCCCATCTATTTTACCTTTAGCAGGTTGCGGGGTATTTGGTGGGATTTTTTCTCCTTCGGATGCTAACCTGATTTCCTCGAACCCCGCCCGGACGGGGCAGCTATTTCATCACGGGAGGCTATGTCATGTATGTTTTTGGAGTCGTGCTCGAATCCCCCTTCGAGGAGGCGGTGGCACGGGTCAAGGAAGCCCTGGGTGCCGAAAAGCTGGGTCTGGTGAGCGAGGTAGACGTGGGCGGTATCGTGCGCACCAAGCTGGGCGAGGATATCGGCGGCTACCGCATCCTGGGCGCCTGTGCCCCAGGCCTGGCCAGGCGTGTGATCCAGGCTCAACCCGCCGCCGGTACCTTGCTGCCCTGCAACGTGGTGATCCGGGCCATAAATGCCGCCAGCACCGCCGTCGATTTCATGGACCCGGTGAGCGTGCTGGCCCTTGCCAGAACCCCGGAGATCGATGCCGTGGCCGCGGAGGCCAGGGCCATCCTGGAACGGGCGCGCGATCGGCTTTCGGCCTGATGCCGGGGGCGAGTCCTTGCATCGGGGGTGGCGTAGTACTCATGACCCGCGGCATCCATCCACTTAGGGATCCGGCGCGATCATGGTCAGGGCCCGGCATAAAAAAGGGCCGCTAGAATGGGGTGTGTCCACCCTGGCGGCCCAACTGGCTTGCTGCCCAGAAACTATGGTGGACCCTCAGGCAATCCGGAGGGGTCCCTGCCCGTGGCATCCTGCTTCTAGCGGGTTCTGACTTCTCGTAAATCCAGAGGGCGACTTTCCCTGGCCATCCGGAAAATGCTCACTGAATAGACCCCTGGCTGGATCAGCGCAAGGTCTCGGATTTCGCCAAGCGGCGACGCACCTCGGAGGCCTTGTCGTTCCCCCTCACGATGCCAATGAGTAGGCCAGCGGCCAGCAGAGCCAGCACAAAGCCCCCGATGGTCAAGGCGTCAAAGCTCATGTTGGCTTCTCCGTTACACTAAAGGTTATTGAAAGCACTTTTAATCTGGATGCCCATAGTGGTACCCCATGAGTGTAAGGCCCAATGATTTCTTCAGTATTTCGGCATATAATTATTTTGTTACAAAGTGTAACTGCTGGACCCGGCCCTGGCAGCCCCGGTGACCTGGCAATATGCGCTCGGATAATGGTGCTGGGCTGGTGATCGGTGACCAGCCCAGGCGTCGGGAAAAAAGGAGGTAGCTTGCCCTGATGACCGATCACCCCACCCGTCTTCTGGTCGTGGACGACGACAAACATATTCGAGCACTCCTGACCCGCTATCTGACCCAGGAGGGTTTTGCCGTGGCCGGGGTGGAGGATGGTGCCGCCATGGATGAGTGGCTGGCCCGGAACCAGGCGGATCTGGTGATCCTCGACCTCATGCTGCCGGGGGAAGATGGCCTCTCGGTAGCGCGGCGCCTGCGGCGGGAGTCGCGCGTGCCGATCGTCATGCTGTCGGCGCGCGGGGAGGATATCGACCGCATCGTGGGCCTGGAGGTGGGCGCCGATGACTATCTGGCCAAGCCCTTCAACCCCCGCGAGCTCCTAGCGCGGATTCGTGCCGTCCTCCGTCGCCAGCCAGCCCCGGACCCGCCGGCGCCGGAGGATCCCGAGGCACCGGTCGAGGTCTTCGGTCCCTACCGGCTCGATGCCAAGCGTCGGGAATTGACCCGTGACGGCGAGCCCCTGGCCCTGACCAGCAGTGAATTCGATCTGCTGCAGGTCTTTCTGGCCCGGCCTAATCGCCTCCTGAATCGTGACAGCCTACTGGATCTGCTGAAGGGATATGAGCGTTCCCCCTTTGATCGCAGCATGGACGTCCAGGTGGCACGCTTGAGATCCAAGATCGAGCCCGATACCAAGCACCCCATCTATATCCGTACCGTCTGGGGTAAGGGCTATATCTTTACCCCCCAGGCCGAACCCTAACAGCCTCTCGCCATGCGTTTGTCGCTCTTCAGCCGAGCCTTGCTGACTCTGGTCGTGACCTTTGGGCTCTTCGCTGTTGTGGCCTTCGCCGCCGTGGTCCAGTTCGCCCTGATACCGGTGGCCGATCGCTCAACACAAGACCTGACTGCCCTCATGCTCCTGGCAACCGACACTCTGGCCCACCTTGATCCGGGGCACCAGGCGGCCTTTCGTGCCAGCATCGACCGTGACCATGGCCTGCGCCTGCTCGCGCCGGGTCAGGTGCCCCAGGACCTGACCGACTACTACTTTCCCTACATGGAGCGCCTGAAACTGGCGCTGGGGGAGCGCGTCGGGACACCGGTGGCGGCGGGCAGCAATTTCGAGGATGGCGAACGCTGGTTTTGGGTGCGTCTGCCCGCTCAAGGCGCGGTCGTCTGGGTTGGCTTCCCGCGGGAGCGGGTGGGGAGTCGGCCCTTCGAGGGCCTGGCCCTGGTTGTCTTCGTCTCCCTCATCCTCCTCGTCCTCTCGGCGGCCGTGCTGGCGCGACGTGTCACCATTCCCCTGGAGCGATTCTCGAAGGCAGCGGAACAGGTCGCTCAGGGTTTCTCGCCCACGCCCCTGCCGGAAACCGGCCCCCGGGAACTTGCCAACCTGGCGCGGCAGTTCAACGAGACGAGCCGTCAGGTGCGGGAACTCCTGGCGAATCGCACCCTGCTCCTGGCCGGCATTTCCCACGACTTGCGCACCCCGCTGACGCGCCTGCGCCTGGCCCTGGAGATGTTGCCCCGCGACCCGGCGCAACTGGACCTGCTGGAGCGCATGGAAGGGGACTTGGACGAGATGAACGGCCTGATCGGCGAGGCGGCGGAGCTGGGAAAAAGCCTGGGCCGGGGCGAGCCCCGGTGGGTGGATCTGGGCAAGTTACTCGGAGACCTGTGCGAGGCTAATCCACGCCTGAAATGGCAGCCGGTGTCCGATTGTTGCCATCCGGTCGATCCCCTGGCCCTGAGGCGCATCGTCGGTAACTTGATGGAGAACGCCCTGCGCTACAGCCAGGGTGAGGTCGAGGTGCGTCTGGCTTGCGCCCAACCCCCGGAAATCCAGGTCATGGATCGCGGCCCGGGTATCCCCGAGCAGGAGCGCGAGGCCGTCTTCCGGCCCTTCTATCGTCTGGAGCAATCCCGCAACCGCGCCACGGGCGGCAGTGGCCTGGGATTGGCGGTCAGCCGCCAACTGGCGCTGGCCAACGGCATCGATCTGCGCCTGGAGCCACGGCCCGGTGGGGGCCTGATCGCCTGCCTCCGGTTGGCTGGGCAAGGTGCCTGGGGCAACCTGGCCGCTCATAGCGCGTCGAATCCAGTTGACGCCATCGACGGCACTGCCTAAATTCCGCTTTCCGGCCAAGTCCGCGCCAAGACGGACAGGGGCGAGGGCCTGGCCGGCTTACGCGACCAAGACCGGCCAGGTTACGGCTGATTCGACCACCTAGCGGAGTATTCATAAATGCTGCAACCCGGCGATCCCGCCCCCCCCTTCTCGCTTCCGGACGCGGACATGGACCGCTTCCATTCAGAGAATCTGAAAGGCAAGAAGAACCTGGTGCTCTACTTCTACCCCCGGGACGATACCCCAGGCTGCACCCTGGAGGCCTTGGAGTTCACGGACTTACAGCCGGAATTCGAGGCCCTGGATGCCGAGGTTGTCGGTATCAGCATGGATAGCTGCGTCAGCCATGGGGCCTTTCGGGATAAGCATGGCATCAATGTCCGGCTGCTGGCGGATCTCGAGGGTGAGGTCTGCCAAGCCTACGGCGTCTGGCAGGAACGTGAGCGTCAGGGCGAGAAACGCCTGGGGATCGTACGTTCCACCTTCCTGGTCGATAAGGCGGGTGCCATCCGCCAGGCCCTTTACGACGTCAAGCCCAAGGGCCACGCCGCCCAGATGGTGAAGTATTTGAAGGATCTGTGAGGAACCAGGGATAACCCAAGCCCGTGAAGCTCCGTGGCTCGATCCTGCTGTTCCTCCTGGTATTCGGGCTGACGCCCCTGCTCATGGCGACGGCCATTAACCTACCGCTAGTTCTTGAGCGGATAGCCCTTTTTTACCAGAAGGCCTATCTGCAAAATCTGCGGGCGGATTTCCGGGACCTTGATCAGCACTTGGCTAGCCGGCACGAGATGATTCGTCTCCTGGCCAAGCTGCCGGAGCCGGGGCTCATTCTCGGAGAACAGGGCAACGAGGAGGAGATCGATCTGGCCAGGGCTCGCTATACGAGCTGGATCAACCAGATCCTTGGCGAGCAGCGGGATATCGTGCAAATCCTCTTTCACGACGCCGAGGGTCAGGAACGCTTCTGGTTGGAGCGCGACGCCAAGACTCAGGAATGGCGGCCGACGGCTCGGCTTCCGGACCATCCCAGCGAGGAGCTTGAGAAGGCTGGCCTGCGCATTCCGCCGGGAGAGGTGCTGGTCAGCCGCATCCGCATTGAGCCGTACGCCGATGGCGCCGATCCTCGTCAACTCATGCGCTTGAGCCTCTTAAGCCCCATCGCCAAGGACCCGCAGTCCCTACCGGATGGGCTTGTGGTCATGACCATTGACGTGGGCGGCCTGGCCCAGTTCTATCGGGATACCTTCTGGGTCACCGACAAGGGCCACTATCTACGCCCTGGCCAACCCTGGCGCGACGAGGCCCTGGCCTTCGCCGATTTTCCGGGCCTGGATGAGATCTTCACCCAGCATATGCCAGGGCTCTGGCGCGGCGAACGCGGCACCCAGGTCTTCTGGGTGCCCATGTTTGTCACCGAGGACGCCAGGCCCCTGTGGGTAGGCCGGCCAGTGGACCCCTCGCCCCTCGATAGCTTCCGCAACGCCCTGGTCTTGCGGGTTGGAGCCGTCATCCTGGTCCTGATTTTGGCGGTACTCATCATGGCCGGCTGGATCACCCGTCGCCTAGAGCTGATGGGCCGGGAACTGACCACGGGTGTGGATCGGGTGGTGCGCTCGGGCGAGGGAGTGCACTTCGCCTGGCGAGGGCCGCTAGAGGTGCGGGCCTTTGGCGACCAGCTCACGGCCCTGGCCAAGACCCATGTCGAGTATCTGCGGGGCGCCCGCGCCCATACCCTGGAACTGGAACGATCCAACCGCTACAAGTCGGAGTTCCTGGCAAACGTCAGCCACGAACTGCGCACCCCGCTGAATTCCATCCTGCTGCTGTCCAAGATGCTGGCGGACGACAAGGCGGGACTTTCCACCCCCCAACAGCGCCAGGCGCGGGTCATTAACGCCGCCGGGCGTGACTTGCTCGCTCTGATCGATAACATTCTCGATATCTCGCGCATCGAGGCCGGTAAGGTTACGCTCAACCTGGAGTGGATCGATCCGCGCCTCATGACCGAGGAAGTGCTGGAACTGGTTTCGCCCCAATTCGCCGACAAGGGTCTCACCTTGCGTCTGGACGCGAGGGAGGCGGCCCCGGCGCGGATCTATAGCGATCCCGCCAAGGTCCGTCAGATTCTCAAGAATTTTCTCGCCAACGCCGTCAAGTTTACCGAGAAGGGCGGTGCCACTGTCACCCTCGACCGGGGGAGCCAGGGTGATCTGATGCTGAGCGTGACCGATACGGGTATCGGTATCCCGGCGGACAAGCATGTCCTGATCTTCGAGGCCTTTCAGCAGGCCGATGGCTCCACCCGGCGCCGCTTCGGCGGCACCGGCCTGGGCCTGACCATCAGCCGTGAACTGGCTCAGCGTCTCGGGGGGAGCATTCGTGTCGAGAGCCAGGAGGGGCGTGGGGCGAGCTTTATCCTGCGTCTGCCGGTGGAGGTGGATACGGGATCCTTGGAGGAGGAGCCTCCCGGGGGTGAGCCGGACGAGCCACAAGGCTTCCCGCCCATGCTCGAAGAGCAGCCAGAGGTCGCCACCAAGGGCGGCGATTACGCGGGGCGCTGGGTACTGCTGGTGGAAAGCGACGCCGCCAGTCTGGTGGCGGAGACGAGGATGCTGGAGTCCTTCGGCTTGCGTATCCAGATGGCGGCGGATGCCGAGGAGGCACGGGAAACCCTGCGCGAGGAGGCCGGCTGCGCCCTGGTGCTCTTGGCCGAAATGGTGTCTGTGGCCAATACCTGTGATACGCTTAAGGCTATTCGCCTGGATGCCCCGGCGGGAACCCTCCCGCTCGTTATTATCGGTCGGTTCGGAGAGACGAAAGCCCGCGACAGCTATCTTGAGGCGGGCGCCCATGATTTTGTCGCCAAACCCGTGACGCGGTCCCGATTGGCGGCGGTTCTCGCCGCCAACCTGGGCGCCGGTGACCCTCGGAGCAAGCAAGAGACGGCATGAACCGCTATTCCGGCTTCAAACTCCTCATTGTTGATGATCATGTCCACAATCTGTTCACCCTGCGGACCTTGATCGAGGCCCGCACCGATGTGACCATCCTCGAGGCCACATCCGGACAGCAGGCCATCGACCTGACACTGCACCATCCGGACATAGATCTCATCATCCTGGATGTGCAGATGCCGGAGATGGACGGCTTTCAGACCGCCGCCCTGCTCAAGATGCGCAAGCGCACCCGCGATATCCCCATCATCTTTCTCACCGCCGCCTTTAAATCCGAGGAGTTTCAGCAGCGCGGCTATGCCATTGGGGCGGTCGATTATCTGCTCAAGCCCATCGAGGACAACCAACTCATCAACAAGATCAGCACCTACTTCCGGCTGATCGAGAAGGAGCGGGCCCTCAACCAGGTGCTGGAGCGGCAGGTGGCCGCGCGTACCGCCGAGCTGGCCCAGGCCAAGCAGTACCTGGAAAATATCATTGCTTACATGGGCGAGGCCCTCCTGATCCTGAACCCCGAGGGGGAGATCAAGTCCGCCAATCCCGCCGCCTGCCGGATGCTAGGTTACCGGGAATCGGACTTGCGGGGCATGTCCATTGGCGACGTCTTCGAGGAGGAGGGCGACGAGGTGGCCGGCGCCTTCATGGGTCTCTGGCTGGAGGCCTTGATCCGCGCCGGGGCCTTGAGCAAGATCGATGCTCGTTTCATTGCCAGTGATGGTCGCCGCGTGCCCATCCTCTTTTCCCGTACCGCCGTTCGCGACCCGGACGGCGGTATCTCCGATATCATCTGTATCGCCAAGGACATGACGGGCTATGTCCGTGTCGATCAGGATATGGAAGACGCGGCTCAGACCGCTCAAGAACCCCTTTAGGAGCCGTCCATGACCGAGCCAGACCACAACACTCTGCCGGAAGATGAAGAGACTTCCCTGACCGCCAATGCCCTAAAGGCCATGGCCCATCCCTTGCGGTGGAAGATCATCTGTTCCCTGGGCGACCGGGAGCTGTCCGTGGGGGAGATCGTCGAACGTACCGGCACCTCCCAGAGCAACATCTCCCAGCACCTCGAGCAGTTGCGTAACAAGAACATCGTGGTGGCCCGCAAGGAGGCCAACCGCATCTTCTATCGCATCCGCAACCCCCAGTTGCTGGATCTGATCGGTATCATGCGCGATGTGCTCTGCCCGGCGAACCTGGACGACCGTTATCTGCGTTAGTCTGGACTCCGGGGCACAGGGGCGGCGCCCCTGTTATCCAGGCGTGTTGCGAGGGCCTCCTTGCCCAGGCAGGGGCATGGCGACGCCCATCAACGCCAAGCCGTAAGACCTGCCTTGGATCGCGAACACCGCTTGTCGTCCATCCGGGGCCCGGTCCTCAAGTGCACCCGTCCCCCGCCCTGCTCGGTGAGCTTGATGGCCTTACCGACGAGATTGAGCAGAATCTACCGCAGCAAGCTGCGGTCGGTCGTGAAGCCCTCAGGCAGGCGCGGATCCACGAAGCGGGTGAGTTCGCGCCCCTTGGTCAAGGTGCTCTGGCCAGCAGCAATCAGGCCACGGCCGTAACCAACTCCTCTGGATCGCAAGGCTCGGGATGCTGTGCCGTCAGTCCTGCATTGATCCTGGAGAAATTGGGAAGACTGTTGACGATCGCGCGCAGATTCCGCCCAGCCTTACGTCCCAACTTTACATAGCCGTACTGCTCGCCGTCGAGGTAGGTTTGCAGAAGGTCGTTGGTATTGATGATGGCGTTCAGGGGCATGTGGATTTCGTGGCTCATGGTGGCCAGAAAACGTGACTTGGCCTCACTGGCTAATTCCGTCTGTTGCCGCGCCTCCTCAAGTGCCAGATCGGCGTATTCGCGTTCGCCGATCTGGTTTCTCAGTTCCGCCTCAACCTGCCAAAGGCGGTGCCCGCCGCCTTGACGTGGCAAAGCTATCAGAGGCCCATCGCCGATGCGGGAGGGATCCGTATCGGGGGAGAAGGCCTGCGCGAGGGCCTCGGTATTACCGCCCTTGGCAAATATTTTCCCGTCGGCGTTGCTCACCCGGGCATAAACGACGCCGGGGTTGTTAAGGGCCTCTTGGACAAAACTATCGAGAGTGGCATCAACCCTTATGCCAATGTAACGGTCGTCCAGCAACAAGATTTTCCAGATTATTCCATAACACGAGGATCATGATCACCAGCCAGAGTCCCCAGAGCATCACCAGGATGACAATGGCGAGGCCTTGGTAGGGGCAGCGCAGACTGATGCAGCGGGCAACCGCCGCGGTCAGTGTGAGCAGGAAGGCGATCTCCAGCATGAGGACCGGGTAGAAGAGCAGCCACACCAGATCCCGCAGCCAGAGGGGCCAACCGCCGATGTTACGCCAGAGCAGAGGCTGCTCCCTCAGCCACGAAAAAACACCGAGAAGGGAAAGCAGGACCAGATTGATGAAGGCCGTGGCCAGGAGAGGGCCAGGATTCGCGGCAATCCGCCCTCGGGACAACGGCTTCTTCAAGGAAATTCGCGGTCGGATGCAGCACGAAATTATTGACATTCTAACTCGTGGTTTCAGAATGGGACAATTCAAGGGTAAGGCCTTGCCCCTGCCGGTCAGTCCCCTAACCACCCCAGGAATGCCGTGAAAGTCCTCGTTACCGATGACGCCGCTGATTTTCGACTCTACCTGCGCCTCCTGTTGCAACGCTGGGGCTACCAGGTCGTGGAGGCGGCGGATGGTCAGGAAGCCCTTGCCTGCCTGGAGGCGAACGACATTCGCTTGGTGGTGAGCGACTGGATGATGCCTGGCATGTCCGGGCCGGATCTCTGCCGCGCGGCGCGGGCCACGGACCTGGGACATTATGTTTACATCATCCTCCTGACGGGCCGTTCGGACAGCGCTGATCTGGTGGAAGGCCTGGATGCCGGGGCCGACGACTTCGTCACGAAACCCTTCGAGGCCCAGGTCCTGCGGGCGCGGCTGCGGGTGGGCGAGCGGATTCTGGCCTTGGAGCAACGACTCGCGGACCAAAACCATGACCTCCAGGAATCGCGCAACCAACTCGCCAGTGCCTATAACCAGATACAGGCGGATCTGGCCATCGCCGCCCGCATCCAGCGTCAGCTCCTGCCGACCACCGACCAGGCCACCTTGCCCTGTCGGGCCGAATGGCTCTTTCTCCCCGCCGCTCAGGTGTCCGGTGATAGCTTCAATTTTTTCGAGCTGACCCCGGGGCTCATCGGCTTCTACCACCTCGACATCTCCGGTCACGGCGTCCCGGCGGCGCTGCTCTCGGTGAGCCTGGCCCACTCCCTGGTACCGGGTGGCGGGCCTGGGGTCGCGGGTACCAATTTCCTCGACCCCGCGACGTTTCTTGTGGACCTCAACCGGCAACTCACGAACCGGGATGGGGAGGTGCAGAACTACGCCACCATCGCCTATGGCACCCTCGAAAAGCATACCGGCCGGGTGCGGCTGGCCTTGGCGGGACACCCCTATCCCATCCTGATCCGTCAAGGCGGCGCGATCGAGTATCTCCGGCAGGGCGGCCTCCCCGTCGGCATGTTTCCCCACGTCGAATATGACACCCAGGAGCTGTGCCTGGACCCCGGCGATCGCTTGATCCTCTACTCCGATGGCATCCCCGAATGCAGCGACCAGAGCGGGGAGGCCTTCGGCTATGAGCGTTTTCGCGAGACACTCGCCCAGGCCATCCAGGTCGCCGGGACCCGCTCCCTGGCCACCGCCCTGGACCGCCGGTTACGGGCATGGCGGGGCCCCATTCACTTCGAGGATGACATCTCCATGCTTGCTCTCGAACGGCCCCTGGCCACGCGAGACGACACCCTTAGGGACGAGGACCCGTCAACAAACCTAAAAAGGGCCAACCCATGAATCAAGAAGACCCTATGCATCGGGAGGGACCCATGGATCAGGAAGGACGGCGGGACTCCGCCCCTATCCATCTCCTGGTACAAAGCGACCCCGAGGGGCTGGCCGATCTCCAGGCTAGGCTGTTGAGTTTGTGTACTCAGGCGGGTCTGGATGACATGGCCGCCTTTAAACTGACCAGCGCCATCGTCGAGGCCCTGAACAACTGCATCGAGCATGCCTATGGCGGTGAGACGGGGCACCCCATCGACCTCATCTGGACCAAAAACCCGGGAGAGGTTGCCATCGAGATCCGCGACCAGGGCCACCCCATGCCCGACCTGGCGGCGGATGCCTCCCCCATGCCTGGATCCGATGCGGAGTCCGGGCGCGGATGGCATATCATTCGCGAGTGGACGGACTCGGTGAGCTACACCCGGGAAACCCAGGAAAACGTGCTGACCCTCACCCATCGTCTGCCTTAACCCCGTATCCGCGGATGGCCTCGGGTACCCGTGACCCTGATGAGAGTCACGTCACCCCAGACCGAGACACGGCTGCACCACCGGAGTAATGACATAGTGAACCTCGAACATCGTACCCAAGATGGCGTCGATATCATCAAGCTGCCCGAGCGCCTCATGATGGCCGACGCCGCGGATGCCCGCGCCACCCTCAAGGAAATCATCGAACAAGGCAGCGGCAAGCTGGTCCTCAACCTCACGGATACCTCCTTTATGGATTCCAGTGGTCTTGCGGTCCTGGTCAGCGGTCTCCAGGCGGCCCGTAAACGGGACGGCGACGTTCTGCTCGTCGGCATGAGTAATACGGTGCGCGCCCTCTTCGAGCTGACCCGGTTGCACACGGTCTTCCAGATCTTCGATGACGAACCCGGTGCCTTGCGCGCCTTTGGCTGAGGAAGCCGCGACCCCGCAATCTAAGAGACGACGACTGCCATGAGTGACCACAAGGCCCCCAAAATCTCCATGGTCGTCTTCATCGATGCCCTCGGCTGGGAAGTCCTCAAGGGACGCCGCTTCCTGGAGGCGCAACTGCCTGTGCGGCGTAAGCTGCGCTCGGTGTTCGGTTTCTCCTCCGCCTGCATCCCCTCGATTCTCACGGGCCTCCTGCCGCGGGAGCATCGTCACTGGTCCTTTTTTTACTACTCCCCCAAGACCTCGCCCTTCCGCCCCCTCAAACCCCTCGGCTTCCTGCCGAAGTCCCTGGTGGATCGCGGCCGGGTCCGCAACCTGATCAGCAAGCTGGTCAAGCGGGCCTATGGCTACACGGGCTACTTCCAGCTCTATAACATCCCCTTCGACCAGATCGACAAGTTCGACTATTGCGAGAAGCAGGACCTCTTCGTCCCGGGTGGCATGAACCGGGGTAAGAACATCTTCGATCACCTGACCCAGGCGGGGGTGCCGTTTCACGTCTCCAACTGGCGGGAATCGGAGGAGAGCAACCTGGCGGCCCTCAAGGCCGACCTGAGCCAGGGCAAGATCAAATTCGCCCTCCTCTACATGGCCGCCATGGACGCCCTCCTGCACGAGGTCGGCAAGGCCAGCCCCCTCGTGGATGACAAGCTCGCCTGGTACGAGACCCAACTGAAGGAGGTGTTGCGCCTCGCCGCCGAACATTATGAAGAGGTGCGTCTCTTCATCTGCTCCGATCACGGCATGGCCACCATCCATACCCACCTGGACCTGATGAGTCAGGTGGAGGGCCTCGGCCTGGTCTTTGGCCGCGACTACACCGCGACCTACGACTCGACCATGGGGCGTTTCTGGTTCCACCAGGCGGGCAGCCGCGAACGCATCACCCAATTACTGGAACAGGTGCCCGGGGGTCGCATCCTGTCCCTGGAAGAGCTCAAGCGGCTGGGCTGTGACTTCGAGGGCGACCAATTTGGCGAGTTGATCTTCCTGACGAATCCCGGCGTCCTCATCGTGCCGAGCCACATGGGCACCAAGCCCATTACCGGCATGCACGGCTACCACCCGGACGACGCCGACTCGGATGCCTCCCTGCTCTCCAATGTCGAGCCCCCCACGGATCCCAAGGTCATCACCGACGTCTTCCATCTGATGCGCGCCGAAGCCGGCGTCTAGGAACCCCCACCAACCAGGCCGCCGATTATGCGTTGGGTACTCAACATCGCCAGTAACTACCTGCGCGTCATCGTTGGCATCGCGGTGATGTTTTTCCTCATCCCCTTCACGGTCGGGCACCTGGGCCTGGACCTGTTCGGCCTCTGGTCACTGGTCTTCGCCGTGGTCGGGCTCTTTGGCCTGCTGGACCTGGGCTTTGCCACCGCGGCCATGAAATATGTCGCCGAGCTGACGGCAAGCGGCGATCACGCCGGGCGTAATCAGGTCCTGTCCACCTTGCTGGTGGTCTATGGGGCCCTGGGTCTCGTCTGCCTCCTCTTGGTGGCCATCCTGGCGGGCCCGGCCTCCGGCTGGTTCGCCTTGAGTCCCGACAAGGCCGGGCCCTTCACCCTGGTCCTCTGGGTGCTGGGGACCGTGGTGGCCATCAACTTCCCGGCCAGCCTCATCAAGGCCATCCTCATCGGCAGCGGGCGCATGCACCTGGTCAACGCCATCGAGTTGGTCACTACCCTGGTCAATGCCGCCCTGGTGGTGATCCTGCTGGAGGCGGGGCTGGGCCTGATGGGCATGGCCATCGCCACGGCGGTGACCATGCTCCTGGGGCCCATCGTCATGCTGCCCCTGGCCATTCGCCTCACGCCCGGTCTCTCGGTCTCGCCCCGGCTCTTCAGCCGCTCCCGGGTGCGTGAACTGCTGGGCTTCTCGGTCTATTTCTTCATCGCCAACGTGGCGGTCCTCATCATCCTGCGCCTGGACCCGGTGGTCATCAAGATGTTCCTGCCGCTCACCGCCGTGGCCATTTATGCCGTCGGGGCCAAGATCGCCGAATATACCTATCTGCTCAACAAGCAGTTTTCCAACGCCCTGATGCCTCTGGTGTCCCAGTCCAAGGGCGCCGGCGACACCGCCACGGTCCGCCGGATTCTGGTGGACGGCACCCGCTTCCTGCTGGCGATCGCGGTTCCCTTTATCGTCCTGCTGCTGTTTTATGCCGAGCCCTTTGTGCTGCTCTGGATGGGTGAGGAGTTTGCGGAGTCCGTCCCGGTGCTGCGCATCCTGCTGCTGGCCATGCTGTTCGCGAGTGTGCAGTTGAACGCCGCCAATGTGCTGGGCATGACCGGCAAGCACCGCTTCGTCGCCTTCGCCATGGGCGGCTCCGCCCTGCTCAATCTGGTGGTGTCCATCATCCTGGTCCAAATCCTGGGCCTGATCGGTATCGCCCTGGGGACCTTGATCGCCACCCTGGTCGTCGAGTTCGCCCTGGTGGTGCCGCGGGCCTGCCGCGATCAAGGCCTGCCGCTCGTTCAGTTTCGTGACCCAGGCGATCTGGCCGACCCTCCCGGCCCTGGTACCGGCCCTGGGGACGGCCTGGCTCCTGGCCCAGTGGCAGCCCATCACCGGGTTCGTCTGGATCTTCCTGGAGGGTGCGGTCAGCGCTCTGGTCTATTTCGCAGTCTTCTATGGGATCGGCCTGGTGCCTGCGGAGCGGGCCCTGATCACCGGCAAGCTGCGCCGGATACGGCAGCGTGGCCGCCCCAGCCCCCTGCCTCCCCACCACACCCTAAGCTAATCAGGAGCCATCATGCCGGGACCGCTGAGCATCGTCCGTCGGACCTGCGAGGCCTTGCGGCGAAACTGGTATCGGCTCCGCCTGGGGGCCCTGGGGAGCGACTGTCATATCGACCCTGGAGTCAGTCTCCAATATCCGGGGCGCATCCGCCTCGGCGATGGGGTCGGCATCGGGCGCAACGCCGCCCTGCGCGCCAATACCGATGCCAACCCCGGCATCGCCCTCGGCAAGGGGGTGAACATCAACGATGCCGTGGTCATCAATGCCAACCGTGGCTTTGTCACCCTGGGCGAGCGCTCCTGGCTCGGTCCCTTTTGCCTGGTGTATGGTAATGGTGGCGTGACCATCGGCAAGAATGTCCTGGTCGCCGGGCACACCACCATCAACACCGTCTCCCACGCCGCCGAGCGTTGCGATATCCCCATCAACGACCAGCCCGTGCTGACCGGCCCGGTGTTGATCGAGGATGACGTCTGGATTGGCCTCAATGCCGTCATTCTCCAAGGGGTGACCCTGGGGCACGGCTGCATTGTCGGCGCCGGGGCCGTGGTGACCCGCTCGATTCCGCCCTGGTCCATCGCGGTGGGCGTCCCGGCCCGGGTGGTGGGTCGGCGCACGGGGGCGCCGGAGATCGCGGAGGAGGCGCCATGAAGATCATCCAGGTACCCCGACGTTTCGTGGTGTCCGAGTGGGGCGGCACCGAGACCACCATCCTCCAGACCAGCCGCGCCCTCCAGCAGGCCGGGCACGAGGCCGCCATCTTCACCAGCCTGGCCCTGTCCAACCAGCGCCGCGAGACCATCCAGGGGGTGCCGGTGCGGCGCTTCCCCTACAGCTATCCCTTTCTCGGCCTCACCGCCGATGACCGTCGCGACATGGACAAGAAGGGCGGTAATCTGCTCTCCCTGTCCCTGCTGCTCGGCCTGTTGCGCGAGCCGCGGGTGGACCTGATTCACGCCCACACCGGCAAGCGCGTCGGGGGCGTGGTCCGTACCGCCGCCCGGCTGCGGGGCATCCCCTATGTGGTGACCCTGCACGGGGGCTTTTTCGAGGTCCCCAAGGGCGAGATGGACCAGATGCTGGCCCCCATCCAGAATCGCCCCGAGTGGGGCCGCGTCTTTGGGGCCCTGCTCGGCGCACGGCGGGTGCTGGAGGATGCCGCGGCCGTGGTCTGTGTCGGCGGCGACGAGTACGCCGCGGCTAAGGCCAAGCTCCCCGGTCAGCGCGTGGAACTGGTCCCCAACGGCGTGGACTGCGATGCCTTCGCCCAAGGGGATGCCGTTGGCTTCCGCGCCGCCCATGGCATCGCCGCGGATCGCCGCATCATCCTCTGCGTCAGCCGTATCGACTACCAGAAAAACCAGATCGGCCTGGTGGAGGCCCTGGCCACCGTCGCCGACCAGGTCCCGCGGGCCCACCTGGTCCTGATCGGGCCCGTGACCGTGGCGGGATACCATGAGCGGTTGCTCGCCCGGGTCAAGGACCTGGGACTGACGGAGCGGGTCACCCTGATTCCCGGCCTGCGCCCGGATGATCCCATGCTCCCGGCGGCCTACCATGCCGCCGAGGTCTTCTGCCTGCCGTCCCTGCACGAGCCCTTCGGCATCGTCATCCTGGAGGCCTGGGCCGCCGGCCGGCCGGTGGTCGCCACCCGCGTCGGCGGCATCCCCTCCTTCACCCAGGACGGCCAGGATATCCTCCACGCTCAACCGGGTGATACTGCCGACCTGGCCGCGCGACTGATCCAGGTCCTGGGCGATCCCCAACTCGCGGGGCGCATCGCCGCGGCGGGGCAGGCTAAGGCCCGGCGGGACTATGCCTGGTCGGCGATTGCCGCGCGCCTGGTCGCTATCTACCGGGAATTGCCGCGAGGGCGGCGAGGCTGAACATGGCGCGCTATGGCGCCCACCGAGCGTCGGTAATAGGGTCTTGTCACCGGTTTCGGCCTTCCCCGCCGGATCACCAAGGTGGAGTCTGGCCGCCATCCTGGACCTCAAGCGGGGGAGAACAGGCACATGCTTAAGGCAATGTTGGCGGCGGCCAGTGGTGTCATGGCCATGGACCTGCCCGGTAAGAACCAGGCCCTGGCGGAGGTTTATCTGAAAATACTCCGCGAGCGGGACCAGTGGCTCACGGCCGCTCGCCGCTTCCGGGATCTGGCTGACCTGATCCTCGGCCTACCCGGCGACAACCACAGTGCCGTTGGGCCACTGAGTCCCAGTCTGGCTTTAGCCTACCAGGCCCGGAGCGGCTCGGAGTTGGCTCTGGAACTTGTTTACGATCGCGGGCGTCGCCTGCCCTTCCCCCTGATCACCCGCGGCACGGATGGGGGAGCCTTCTCGGACCTCGGACTCTACCTCCAGCTATCCCCCGAGTATCTGGTCCTGCCCTGTTTCCATACTCACCCGAGCCCTTGGAGCGAGCTCGGCTACGAGATGCCCTCGGAAGCGGACTATCGGGTTCTGGAGGGGCTAAGGCACCAGCTTGGGGGCATCGGCGTGTGCGACCGGGTCATTTTCCCCGGTGGTCGCCGCACCCTCTATGGGGTGGATGAGCAGGGGCGCTGGTTTCACGAACGTCCGGGTCAATACCGCTGCTGTATTGCCCGTCGAGACTGGCTGGCGGTCCGCCCGGAACAGGGTTCTGGAAACGAGGTCGGCGGAAAAGCGGGTAAGTAGCGGACTGCTTGTCATTCCAGGGTCAATCCTCGCCATTCGAACAGAGATCAGATGCCCAACCCAACTCTCCCACCCGGTACCGCATTGCGGGTCCTGCACATCCACGAGCGTGCCGGCTTCTATGGTGGCGTGGAGCAGATCCTCCATGACACCGCCCGCGGGCTCATGGGCCGGGGCTGGCCCCAGGGGCTGCTGCACGCCGATCCCCAGCCCCAGGCCGATTACCTGGCGGCCTTTGCGCAATCCGGGACCGGCGACGACCTGATCGCCGCCTTCGCCCCGGACATCCTCTTCCTGCACAAGGTCGAGGACCCGGCGCGGGTCGCGGACCTGGCGCGACGCTATCCCACGGTGCGGATGGTCCATGACCATGACCTGGTCTGCCTGCGCCGCCACAAGTATTTTCCCCTCACCGGCCGTATCTGCGACCGGCCGGCGGGGACGGCCTGCTACCTCAATCTGTGCTGCGTGCAGCGGGCCGCGCCGGGGTCGGCCCTGCCCATCGCCCTGAAAGGCCTGGGGGAGGTCAAGGCCGCCATTCGCGCCAACCGCGAGGTGCGCCGGCTCATGGTGGGCAGCCGCTGGATGGAGCGGGAGTTGGTAATGAATGGGCTGGACCCGGAGCGGGTGGCCATAGTCCCGCCGATCCCCGCGGCCCTGGCCGACGCCCAGCCCGTGCCGCCGTCACTGGAGCCGGAGGTCCTCTTCGTGGGCCAGTTGATCCGGGGTAAGGGGGTGGACCTGTTGCTCAAGGCCCTGGTCGGGGTGCCGGGCGATTGGCATGCCACCATCGTCGGCACGGGCAACCATCTGGAGGCATGCCGGGCCCTCGCCGGGGAACTCAAGCTCGCCGAGCGGGTGACCTTTACCGGCTGGGTTCCCCACCAGGACCTGGAATCCTACTATGGCCGCGCCGCCGTCTGCGTCGTTCCGTCGCGCTGGCCGGAGCCCTTCGGCATGGTGGGGGTGGAGGCCATGGCCCGGGCACGGCCGGTGGTCGCCTTCGCCGTGGGCGGCATCCCGGACTGGCTCGCCGCTGGGGTGACGGGTCTCCTGGCCCCGGAGGCGGACACCGGCGCCTTGGGGGCGGCTATCGCCTCTCTGCTGGGGGATCGGGAGCGGGCCGCCGCCTTGGGCCGGGCCGGACTGGCGCGGGTGCGGGCGGAGTTTCAGCCTGCCCAATATCTGGATCGGCTGATGGTCATCCTGGCAGAGGCGGCTTGACGAGCTTTCCAGCGCCGCCCTCGCCCTGGTCAGCGAGGTGATCCTACATTGATGAGTTGTCGGTATTCCGGGCCGGGTGACGGCGGGCGGGGGACGCCGTGAATACGTCCCTGTAGGCTTGGCGACAGCATCCCTGCTGTCGACACCCCCGCCCACCGCCACCCGGCCCTCCCGTCAGCCGCCTAAGCGAGGCTCGGGAGGGGGTATTAGTGCGGTATCGCTCCGGGTCTTGCCTCGGCGGGATGATTGGGGCCCCTCCCGAACCGCTAGCCCCGGGCGACCGGCTATGTACGGCGTTTGAGGATGCGGGTCAGCCGCACCCGGGGCCCGTTGAAGCAGCGCAGGCCGAACTTGTGGGTGAAGTAGCTCGGCCACTCCGCCGCCGCGTCGTGCTTAACGCCAGCCCGGTCGCAGATGTCCTGGAGGATGGCGATTAGCCGTTGGCGATGGGGCTGGAACTTTTCGATGGTCCCTTGGCGGATCTCGGCCGGGGTCAGGGCGCAGGCTTTCATGGCTTCCACTCCGGCACGGACCGATTCGGCATTGTCTTCGGCGATGTAGGCATAGGCCGGCTCGAAAAAGGCGTCGCGCCCGCCCAGGTTGCGCGTGGAGACCAGGGGACGACCGGACAGGAGGTACTCGGCGCTGACGAACATGGCCCCCTCTTCCGCCGACAGGCAGAGCCCGCAATGGGCCTCGTCGATGGCCCGGGAGACGAAGCCGGAGAAGACCTTGCGCTTCCAGCTTGCATGGGGGAACTGGCGCATCACCTCGGCGAAATAGGCCGCTTCCTGGGGAGAGTGGTCACCGATGAGGCGCAAGGAGGTGATCCCCAGGGCCAGGTGATGGCGCTTGAAGGGCGTGATGCGGGCCAGGTAAATGGCGTCGTACTTGATGGGCCGGTTGTAGATTCGATAATGGCCCTCGTCGAGAAAGGCATTCTGGTGACAATAGGCGGCCCGCAGGCCGACGCCGGTGATCAGGGCGGTCTCGCGCTCGGAATTGCAGAGAAAGATCATCTCCGCCTCGGGACGCAAGCGGCTGACTTCCGTAGCCTCCCGCGCCACCTCCTCGGCGCGCTCCTGGGTCTCCCGATGCCAGCCGAACTGGAACAGCAAGTGCGGTTTAGATCCGCCCAGGGCCGTTAGGATGGCGTCGCGGTGCTTGACGAAATCCTCGAAGTAGCTGATGAGCACCGCCGGCTCGCGAAAGATCACATAGGTCGGGAGGGCGTCGCCCTGGAGGAGTTGCTTGATGAACTTGGCGGACTGCGCAATCATGGCGAATGGTCTGAATTTTTTATCCTCGGCATGTTACGCGCCGGACCTGCCCCGTTCAATATAGGATCCTGGCCCTCGGGCGGCGATGGCTGACAATTTTGGAGGGGTGGTATGAGAATCGGCATTTCGGCCTTCGCCGCTGACGGGGGCAAGTCCGGCATCAGCCAATATATGGCCAACATCTTGGGTCGGCTGCCCGACCTGGCACCCCAGGATCAGTTCGTGGTCTTTATCGATCGGGTGGACGCGGATCTCATCCAGTCCTGGCATCCTCGCCTGGAGGTGATCGCTTACCCGGCCTGGACCGCCCATCCGGTCATCAGCATCTTCTGGCATCTCATTGGCTTGCCCGCCGCCCTGCGTCGTCATCACTGCGATGCCGTCTTCTTGCCCGCCGGCAATCGGCGCCTGGCCTGGTGGTACGGGGTGCCCAGCGTCGGCACCATCCACGATCTCTCCCAGTTGCACGTGCCCCATAAATACGATGCCTTCCGCACCTTCTATGTGATGCGCATCCTGCCCCGCATGATGCGCCAACTGACGCGGGTGATTGCCGTCAGTCACTCGACGCGCAAGGATCTCGAGGACTATGCCAGGGTGGACCCGGACAAGATCCACGTCAGCCATAACGGGGCCGACCTCAGCCGCTTCTACCCCCGGGACCGCGCCGCCGCCAAGGACCAGGTCGGCCGGGAACTGGGTATTCCCCCGGATTTCATCCTCTATATCGCGCGGCTGGAGCATCCCGGCAAGAACCACGTCATGCTGCTGGAGGCCTTTGCCCGACTCAGGGCGGATACCGGGCTCCCCCACAAGCTGGTCTTCGTTGGCAGCCGGTGGGGTGGGGCTGAGGTCATCGAGGCCCGGATTCGGGAACTCGGGCTCGAGGACGCGGTGATCCGGCCAGGTTTCGTGCCGAACGAAACCCTGCCGGTGCTCTACGCGGCGGCGGACGTCCTGGCCTTTCCCTCCCTCTTCGAAGGTTTTGGTATCCCTCTGCTGGAGGCTATGGCCTCGGGGACGCCTGTTTGCGCCTCGGACGTTTCAAGCATCCCGGAGGTGGTTGGCGACGCCGGAATCTTGTTCGATCCCCAGGATCCGGTGGCGATCGCCGCCGCCTTGGGCCGGATCCTGGGTGATCCCGCCTTGCGGGAGCGACTGGTGCCCCTGGGCCTGGCACGTGCTACCCTCTTTTCCTGGGACACCGCCGCGGCCGAGGTGTTGGAGGAACTGCGGCGAGTGGCCAGGGCATGAGCGGATGGGGCCTCCGGGGCGGGCTGGCCCTCGCGCTTCTGGCCGCGGGGTGCGCTCCGCCCCAGCGTACCTGTCTCAGCGTTGCTGCCCGTTGCAATAGCCTGGTCGGTATTTGCGAACAGCCACCCGCAGCCTGCGCCGAGGTGCCGGTCGGCGCCAACCAGGCCTTGGTAGAGATCCTCTCCAACCCCACCACCGCCGAGATTTACGTGGAGGGAAAATCCATCGGCCGCACCCCTATCACCTATCCCCTCTGGTACAACAGCCAGACCCGCTTCATCCGGGTTTCGGCCGAGCCGCTCTATCCCGGCCAGGCCCGCCAGGAGCACCGGCTCCGGGCCCCCCCGCTACCGGCCCGCATCCAGTTTTTCATGAACAACCCGGCCCAGAGCGATGCCGAATCCCAGCAGGAGCATTAGTCCTGCGGCGAGCAGCTAATCTTGACAGCTATGGATTACTGCGTCAGGGTGGACTCAAGGAGGATATCGACGCCATGGGGAAGGTGCCCTAAATTTGAGGTGGGCCGTGGGCAGGCTGCCCCAACCCCGGGGCCCGCGACTGGGTTCGAACCATTCGGGACATAACCGGGATGCAGGCAATGCCCAAGAACATGGGTCTGGGTCTTAACCGCGGTCATTGAGAAACCAGATCATCCCCATGTCCGCCCATTCTGAAGAAATCCCGGCCATGACCTATAGCCGCCTAATATTTCTTGGGAATTCCAATTGACGCTGCCACCCGAACTTTTTGGCGAGCCGATCCAAGCCAAGCACTTGATCTTCGCCGTCATGACGGCCGGCTTCCTGGCCGTCGCCATCCCCATGGCGTTGAAGCACGCCTGGATGGACCGTGCTTGCGTTGCCGGGATCCTGTTTATGGCCATCAACCCGGTGGACGTGACCCTCTTCAGCTATACCTTCTATCGTGGCGACATCCGCGGTATCGAGTTCGGCGTCACCGACTGGCTCACCATCACCATGATCGTGACGATGTTGAAGGCCCCCCGCTGGCAAAAGCGCAAGATTTACACCCGCAATCCCAACGAGGTGTGGATGGCCCTCTATCTGGCCTATTGCATCTTCAGTATCGTTACCGCCCTATTCCCTCAATTCGCCTTCTTTGGCGTCACCAAGCTGATCCGGGCCTATGCGACCTTCTGGGTCGCCTACAATTTCATCCGCAGCGAGGACGACCTGCGCTTCGTCATCTGGTGCGTGGTGGGGTTGACCTTCTACAGTTTCTCCCAGGTCCTGATGGACAAGTACACTCGCGGGGTCTTTCCGCCGCGCGGCTCCTTCCCTCATCAGAACGGACTGGCAACCTTTCAGAACATATTGAATTTCATCATTTTTGCCGTCCTAATGCAGGATAGCGAGAAGCTTTTCGACAAGCGTACCCTGATCTACTGGGGCGCCCTCGGGGCAGGGGTCCTCACCAGCGTGGCCACCCTGTCCCGTGGGGGCATGGCGACCACGGTCATGGGGTTTTCCATGATCATCGTCATGTCCTTTTTCCTCAAGCAGAAAGCGGTTAAGAACAAAAAGAAGTTCACGGCTATCGGCTTGATGATATTGCTTTCCCTGCCAGCCCTGGCCGTGATACTGCCGCCGATCATTCAGCGCTTCGAAACGGCCCCGGAGGAGTCGGGAGAGTCGCGCCACGGGGCTAACATTGCCTCCGCCAAAATGGGGAAGGACTATTTCTTCGGCGTGGGCATCAACAACTATTCCTATGCCATCAACTACATGGTCTATGGCGAGGACCTGGCCCCTCTGGATCGCGGCATTGCCCATCATATCTTCTGGCTCCACTATGCCGAGTTAGGCATCATCGGGGTCGTCCTCTTCGTCCTTTTGACCGGGAATTTCATGTGGATCGCCGTGCACTTTATCCTGAAACGCCAGGACAGCCTGGAACGGGTCTTTGCCATCGGGGTCCTGACTGCCTTCGTTATCAATTGGCTCGTCGGCACCCTGGAGTGGAACTTCCGCATCATCCAGATTACGGTTGTGTATTTCATGCTCGCCGGATTCCTTACCTCACTGGATCGAGTAGAACGGGAGCGGCTGAAAAATGAGCAGGACAAAAAAAATCGCCTGACTATGTGGTTTCAGATGATGACCCAGCGCCAGGGCGCGCCCAAGCCCGCGGCGCCGCTACCCGTTAGCCGCCCCTTGGGCCGGCCCGCCACTGGCCTCCGGCGGCGCTGAATCAACCCATCCCACCAACGACTTCTGGGGAGCCCTATCGTGCGAGACCTTTCCCTCGATCTGTTGAAGGGTGTCGCCTGCATCCTCATGGTCCTAGCCCATACCCAGCTCCAGATCGACCTGCCGTCCAAGGTCCTGACCTTCCTCGGCAGCTTCACCCCCATCCTCTTCTTCGCCGTCTCAGGGATCACGGCCAATTTCCAGGCACGCAAGTACCCGGTTGCCGGGATCCTGATCACCTATGCCATGATCTTCCTGCTGGGCCTGAGCTTTACCGCCATGACCCGGGAGGACTTCAGCACCTTCTGGGTCCCCTTCGACATGGACATACTCCAGATCATCGCCGTGGGCGTCCTGATCCTGTATCTGGTGCAGCGCTTTCTCAAGCCAGGTCCCTGGTTTCACCTCGGGGCCGCGGTGGCCATCTTTGCCCTCAAGCTTGCCACCGATGCCCTGTCGGATACTGGGTGGAGGGCTTACCTGGCCTATGTCTTCCTGGAACCGGGTAATTTCGTCATCATCCCCTGGCTGTTCCCCTTCTTCCTCGGCATGTTCTGCCACCTGTCCCCCAATCGGCACAACCTCTGGCTCGCCGGGGCGGCGCTCCTCGCCATGGGCCTGGCCTGGGGCCTGGGTCTGCCACTGGGGATCGACAATCGGTGGGACATGACCCTGGGTTACTTCCTCTTCTCCCTCTTCCTGACCGCGGTAGCCTTCTATGTCGCCCGTTGGCTGTCCCCGGCCTTCGTGGCAGGGCCCTTGTCCCCGCTGCTCTGGCTCGGTAAATTCTCGCTCCTCTTTCTCTATGTCCATATGGGCGTGATCTGGCTGATCCTGCACTACACCCAGGGTATCTGGGGGACCTATTGGGTTTGGCCCCTCGTAGGGGTGGCCTCCATCGGCTTGATGTGGGTTCTCCCGCCCCTGCTCGGGGCCCTCCGCATCCCGGTGCTCATGGCCAGATTCCCCGCCTGGCTCCTGCTGCTGGCGCTGGTGCTGGTGACTCCGCTGGCCCTGCCCACCGGGGCGACCCTGGTCCTGACCCAGTTCGCCCTGGGGCTGGTCTTCTCCTTGTATTACGCCGCCATGACCCAGGCCCTCAAGGGGGTTGCCTGGCCTGCGGCGCCAACGGCGCGGGTGGGTTAAAGCCATGACAAGCATGCAAGCAGTTCCCACGGGCGGGCGCGATGCCTGGGTCGATTACGCCAAGGCCATCGGCATCGTCCTGGTGGTCTATGGTCATGTGGCGCGCGGCATCTTCAACGCTGGCATCCCCATGGACCTGTCCCTCTACGAACGGGTGGACAGCATCATCTATAGCTTCCACATGCCGTTGTTTTTCTTTCTCTCCGGAATCTTCTTCTTTCATTCCCTGCATCGGCGCGGCCCGGCGGCCCTGGCCGCCAACAAGATCGATACCATCCTCTACCCCTACATCCTCTGGTCCCTGATCCAGGGTTTGACGGAGGTCTGGCTCAGCCGCTATACCACCGGCCAGGTGACCCTGGCCGAGGTGCTGTCGTTGTGGGACCCCCGGGCCCAGTTCTGGTTTCTCTATGCCCTCTTCCTGGTGATCCTGACCGCCATCCTGGTTTATCGCCGGGATACCCGGGCGCTGATCCTGGGGGTGCTGGCCCTCGCGGGCCTGGCCTATGTCTTCCAGGCCAGTATTCCCTCGGCCCTGCATTCGGACTACGTGATCAAGAACTTCGTCTTCTTCGCCCTGGGGGTTTGGTTCCATACCGTCAAGGATCGCCTGGCCCCGTATCCAGGGCGCTGGGCGGCGACCGGCATCATCGGCTTCATGGTGGTGCAGTATGGCTTCCATGTCGAACTGGGGCTGCTGCATGGGGACAAGGGGGTCGCTTCCCTGCTGGTGGGGATCGTTTCTATCCTGGCCGTGGCCAGCCTGTCCCTCTGGCTCGCCCGTAGGCCGGCGCCCTGGGTCCTGGCACTGGGTGGCGCCTCCATGGGCATCTATCTGATGCACATTCTCGCTGGCAGCGGGGCTCGGATCCTGCTGGGCCGGTTCCTGGGGGTGCGGGACGCCGGGGTTCATCTCTTGGTGGGGTGCCTGATGGGGATCCTGCTGCCCATGCTGGTGATCTGGCTCCTGAAGCGCCTGGGCATCGGCGGCCTGTTCGAGGCACCCGCCTGGCTCTCGGTCGAGGCCTGGTACCGGCGACGTTTCGGAAAGGGGGCGGCCTAAGCATGACCCGAACCCGGGGGGATCGATGTCGGGGGGCTGGTTCCCTGGCCCCGGTTTGGCTCCCAGGACTGCGGTTTGCATCAAATATAGACCTTACCCGTTCCGGGTTTGTATCCTTGGCCTCGGTTTGGCCATCAGGCCTGACCACCGCGAGACGAGGTGTCATATACTGCGCTTTCCCAGCCGACCATCGAGACCAACGAACGCAGGCACAGACGCGGCGCACCCATGGATACGTCCCCAGCGGCGGGGTTGAGCGAGACCAACCCGCCCCGACAACCCTTCGATAACACCCGCGACACCCGCTATTTTTTTCATTCGAGCGGGCATGCGGGAGGCCCTTTCGCGCCTGCTGTTCCTGGCCGAGGACCGCAACATGGGCATGGGCTTGCTCACGGGCGAGATCGGCTCCGGCAAAACCCTGCTACGCACCGTGCTGCACTCGCGCCTCGGCGGTGAACAGCACCTGCGCGTGAGCGTGGAAAATGGCCTGCTGGGTTTCGACGATCTGCTGCTGGAGATCATCAGCCAGATGCGCGGCGAGCGCGTCGAATCCCGTGATCTGGCCGACCGCTACAGCCGGATCTCCACCTTCAAGCGCTTGCTCACCGAATTGGTGGCCAATCGCGATCGCCATCTGGTGGTCCTCCTCGATGAGGCGCAGCAGCTCGACCCCGAAAGCCTCGATGCCCTCAAGGGTCTTACCAATATCGCCTCCGAACGTCAGAATTTTCTCACGGTCATCCTCATGGGCCAGCCGGAACTGCGCCAGCGCGTCCGCCGGTTGCCCCAGGTTGACCAGCGCATCAGCCTCCGCTATCACCTGGGCGCCCTGGCCCAGGACGAGATCGAGCCCTATCTGCGGCATCGCCTTGAAGTGGCCGGCTACCAGGGCCGCTTCCCCTTCTCCGCGGAGGCAATGGAACTCCTGCACCGCTCCAGTCGGGGCATCCCCCGGGAGATCAACCGCATCAGCAAGCTCGCGCTGGAGCATGTGCGCAACCAGGGGCTCGGTGACTTCGACGAGCCGTCATTGCCACGGTGGTGAAAGATCTGCGTCGGCATGGGGGTCTGTTAGAGGCCAGTGCCGACGCCCTATGAGCGACGAACTCAGCCTGCGACATAGCCGGCAACGCCTCGCCGGCGGGGATTTCGATCCCCTGACGGCGGAAGCCGCCCACCGGGACGCTGCCTTGGGCGAGGCGGCCTGGGATATCGGGGACACTCTGCCCCCGGTCCCGCCCCCCCCAGCGACACGGCCGCCGTTACGGCACCATCCTCGCCGGCTTCCCCGGCTTCCCCGGTCTAGGTGATGAGGAAGAGGCGCCCGTCAAGGCCAAGCGGGGTGGCCTGGACCTGATGCGCTTCCTCCGTGGTATCTGGAATCGCAAATGGCTGGTGGCCGGCATCGCCCTGGTGATCAGCGCCGGCTTTCTGGGGGTGGCCATGACCATGATCCACTCCAAGTGGGAGGCCGTGGTCGCGCTCATCATGCGCACTCAGCAGGACCAGTTTAGCCTCGGCGCCGGGCAGGCGTACAAGCCCCAACAATACAACCTCAAGACCCTGCTCGATACCCTCAAGCTGCCCAGTTCCCTGCAGGAGGTCCTGGAAAACACTGGCATCAAGGTGTTGCCCCGCACCCCCCTGGCCGGCGCTATCGAGGTCATCGTGGGGAAGGATTCCAATATTTTTCAGATCAAGGTTACCTGGGATAATGCCAAGGCGGCGGCGGCCCTGGCCAACCAGGTGGCTGCCGCCTTCGTCGAGCGCAGCCGCACCATCCGTCGGCAGGATGCCGAGGAGACCTTCACCAGTTGCGGCGCCCAGTTGGATGAAGCCGGGAGAAGCTGCGCGCCATCAACGCCGAATTCCTGGCCTTCAAGGAGGCCAACAAGATTCCCGACTTCGAGGCCGAGATCGAGGTGCTCATCGGCGATCTCTTCCGCCTCGACGCCGAGTACAAGACCAAGCTGGCCGAGGCGGAGGCCATGGAGGCGGGTCGCATCCGGCTGGAGGCCCTGATCGCCGCGCGGCCGGAAATGATCGTGACCTCCACCATCTACCGCAGCCCCCTCAAGCAGCGGCTCGCCGATTACGCCTGGCAGTTGCAGGAGGCGCGCAGCCGTTATACTCGCAGAATCCCAAGGTCATCAAGCTCGAAAAGCGCATTGAGGTCCTGGAGCAGATGATCAAGGAGAGCAACGACGAATCGGCGCCGGGAAACACCTATTCGCCCAACAGCCTGCGCACGGACCTCGACCTGCGTCTCCAGGAAATGATCGATGCCATCAAGGTGCGCGAGGCCCAGGTGTCCGCCCTGGAGAGCACCACCCAGAGCATGAAGGACAAGCTCGCCCTGCTCGCCGCTAAACAGAAGGAATATCGCATGCTGCGAGCCGATAGAGGCGGCCGAGGTGCTGGAAAAAAATCTGGTGAGCCGGGTGGAGGAGGCCCATGTGATGGTACAGCGCAATGAGTCGAACTTCGCGATCCTCGAGCCCGCCGCCAGCTTCCCCTGGAGCCCTTGCCCTCCAGCCGCAAGCTGGTGGCGATCGGCGGCACCGTGCTGGGCATCGGGGCGGGGCTCTTCATGGCCCTGCTGCTGGAGCTCATGGACCCCTTTGTCCGCAGCCGGCGCGATGCCGCCGACGCCGCCGGGGTGGATCTGGTCGCGGAGTTTCAACAGGTCCCGGAGGGTGAGGACCGGGTGATCGACCCTCGCCGGCCCGCCCGGGAAATCGCCATCCTCTTTCGTAAATTTATCAATGAAGTGGAAAGTCAGCTTGACGAGGATGACTGGCGCACCATGGCCGTTATCAGCCTGGAACCGGAGGCGGGCCGTTCCCTGGTAGCCCTAAACCTGGCGCTGGCCCTCGCCCTCAAGGAGCGGACCGTTATCCTGGTGGACGCCGATCTGCGCACCCTGACTGGCTACCGCCCTCCCGCCCTGCTCGGTCTCGACGTCAGCGCCCAGGGCCTTTACCCGAGCCTGCGGGGCGGGGGGCCGCCGAGTTCCTGCGCAACACCCCCACCCCGGGGCTGCGGCTCATCGAGGCGGGCAATCCACTCCCGCCCGATGATCAGGGCTTGGGGGCCTGGGTAGCCGCCAGTTTGCGTCACTGACGGCCCAGTTGGCGGGACCCGGCCGGCATATCCTGTTCGATTTCCCCCCCTGACCGCTCAGGAGACGGTGCTGGAGGCCGCCGCCGTCATCGGTAATGTCCTGCTGGTCCTGCGCAGCGGCCATAGCCGGCGCGGGGACTTCGCCGACATCATTGACACTCTGGAGGCGCGTGGGGTCGACTTCCGCGCGGTGGTCCTCACCGGGATCCCCGCCGAGCTGATGAGCATCAAACCCATCTTCGAGCCCCGGCCGAAAGACACGAAAGAGCGCCGGCCGAAAGGCCCCAAAAAGCCTAGCCGTTGGCGCTTCAAGCAAGCCCAACCAGACCAACCCGCCGGAGCCAACGGACATGCGGCCTGACCTTCGCCACCATCACCTCTGCTTTGCTGGCTGGCCTCCTGGCGGGCGTCCTGATCGGCACCCTCTTCTGGGGCTGCGTCTCGACGCCACAAGTGGAGGCTCCCGGTGCCGTGGCGGCGCCTATGCTCGTCGCCGCTACGCCGCCACCCCCCCCAGGTGATCAGTCAGCGCAAGACCACCGAGCAGCAACTCGCGGAGCTCAACCAGATGGTCGCGGCCCTGGGTGTCAAGCCCCGCCTGGGCAAGGCGGACATTCTCAATATCTCGGTCTATGACGAGCCGGACCTGACCATGGAGAATGTCCCGGTACGCCCGGATGGCCATATCTCCTTCCCCTTAGTGGGGGATGTCATGGCCGAGGGACGCTCCGTGGATGAGTTGACGGCGGACCTCACCCAGCGCCTGGGTCAGTACCTGCTGTCTGCCAAAGTGACCGTGGCCGTGCAGCAATTCAATAGCCTGAACTACACCATCGCCGGCGAGGTGGTGAAGCCCGGCGTCTATCCGCTCCAGACGATGTTCAGCCTGGTGGATGCCATTGCCAAGGCCGGCGGCCTGAATAAGGGC
>CAWJBI010000048.1:0-56192 GCA_963841065.1 uncultured Gammaproteobacteria bacterium
GATGTTAACCCTGGACCCATGTCAACCTGTTGCTTGGTCCTCATCCCCGGCGGCGATATAGGCCTGGTGTGGGTGTTTCTCGGTTTCGGGGTATTTCAGGGACAACAAGCCCTCTTCGCGTAGCGGGCGCAGGTAGGTGCGGCGCAGTTCCTTGGTGTCGCTGCGGCCCAGCACCTGGCACAGTTCACTGACGGTGAAGGGGTGTAGGGCACACAAGGCCAGTACCAGCTCTCGCACCTTGGCCTTGCGGGGCTTGGCGCCGGCGGCGCGGATACGTGCCCGCAACTCGGAGGGAATGGCTGCAAGCTCATGGGGGGATGGCGGAAATCCCCCCGTGCTCGCGGCCGAATCCCCCCATGCTTGGGCAGGCGAGCTTGGGGGGATTGCATCGCCGATACCCGGCGTGACATGCCCCGGGCGCTGAGCTGGGGATGGCGCACTGGGTGGTCGTGTGAGCACGTAATGCGTCTGGCTGCCGGCTCCCCGCTTCTCCAGCAGCTCCTTGTCCCGGAGCCGCCGCAGCACCCGGCTGGCGGTCAGCGTATCCAGTCCGCTGAAATCGCGACAGGCAGTGTTGTCCACGGCGCCGGTGGCGCGGGCGTAGATCAGCACTTTCACTTCGTCTGCATCCAGCGCCTCGGTGGTCAGCGAGCGCAGCCAGGCGTGGTCGTCCTCGGAGAGCAGATTGTGCAGGAACAGGGTTACGCGGAATTCGTCCGACTCCCGACTGGAGTAGAACTCGGGTAGCGTCAGACCGGCTTCAGCCGCCAGCCGGCGCATGCTGCGGATACCGGTGCCCTTGGCCTCGGCCAGGTTCAGGTCGTGCAGTACGGCGGCCAGGGTGGGGTTGCGCAGCCGAGAACCGGGAATTCCGAGTTCGGCCACGGGCTTGAGCGAGTGCCCGACGTTGCGGATCTCGATGCGGTTGCTGTAACGGATGATCTGGATCGGGCTGTGCTGGGTGTAGCTGCGGTGCATCACCGCGTTGGCCAGGGCCTCGCGGATCACCTGGCGCGGGATGATCGGCTCCTGCACGCTGTGCAGTTCGCCCGCAGGCAGGTGAAAGCCCTTGGGCAACTCGTCGATGATGCTGGCCTCAGCCAACGGCAGTGCCAGCAGCAGCGGCTTGCGGATCTCGATGGACTGGAAGCGTTCGTGCGGGTCTTCCATCCACTCGACGCCGGGCACGCGGATGTAGTCGATCTTGACCATTGGCAGCAGGCGGCGCAGGGCCATGGTTTTGCCGAACAGCAGGATGCCAGCGAGCGTGGGGCGGGGCTGTCCCTCGGCACGTCGAACAGCACCGAGCGCCTCAAGCAGATCCTCGTCGCTGTAACCGAGTTCCTCGGCGTTCGGATTCAGGCGGCTGCGCACCCGGCGGTATTCGGCCAGCGCGGCGGGGTCGAAATCGTCCAGACGGGCGTCGGTGACGAGGGTCTGGTCGGGGCCTGTCCGCGGGCGGGTGTCGCCGCGCAGCACCCACAGGTCTTCGTCGGTGCAGCGCTGGTCGGTCGAGCCGATACGGCGGAAGGCGCCGCGTGGGAGGCCGGTGGCCTTGAGATAGATCGGCTTGTGGCCGCTGTCGATTTCGGCCACATAGACCACGATGAGTGTTTTGCCTTCGACCCGTTCGACGCCGATCTCCGGGCGAAGCGGGTAATTCAGCAGGCTGGCACACTGCGAGGCCAGATCCTGCTGTAGCCTGTCCGGGGTGGGTACGCCCTCGGGGCGATAGACGGTATCGCCCTTGGCGTTGATCGCCCAGTCGGCACCCAGCAGCAGCCAGCCGCCGTTCATGCCGGGTTCGTTGGCAAAGGCGATCACCGTTTCGAGTATCGACTTGCCGATCTCCCGCGACCGCTTCGCCTCGATACGAGGCGACTCGTCACTGGCGTTGAGTTCTTCGAGTAGGTCCTGTGCGCTACGCAGCATGTGGCTCCCTCTCGACACCCAAAAGGCCGGGTGGTAAGCCTGGCGTAAGTTTCTGTTTTTATGGTGGGCCGTCAGGGATTTGAACCCCGGACCAAGGGATTATGAGTCCCCTGCTCTAACCGCTGAGCTAACGGCCCTGGAAGGAAAAATATCGAATTTTTGCCCTAGCTCTCGTTGTCGAGGAAGCTCCGGAGTTTATCGGAGCGGGTGGGGTGGCGGAGTTTACGCAGGGCCTTGGCTTCGATCTGGCGGATGCGTTCGCGCGTGACGTCGAATTGCTTGCCGACCTCTTCCAGGGTGTGGTCGGTGTTCATGTCGATGCCGAAGCGCATGCGCAGGACCTTGGCCTCGCGGGAGGTGAGGCTGGCGAGCATGTTTTGGGTGGCCTCGCGCAGGCCCTCGATGGTGGCGGATTCGACGGGTGAGACGACGCCGGAATCCTCGATGAAGTCACCGAGATGCGAATCCTCGTCATCGCCAATGGGGGTCTCCATGGAGATGGGTTCCTTGGCGATCTTGAGGACCTTGCGCACCTTGTCCTCGGGCATCTCCATGCGGACCGCCAGTTCCTCGGGAGTGGCCTCGCGCCCCATTTCCTGAATCATCTGGCGCGAGACGCGGTTGAGCTTGTTGATGGTCTCGATCATGTGCACCGGGATGCGGATGGTGCGCGCCTGGTCGGCGATGGAACGGGTGATGGCCTGGCGAATCCACCAGGTGGCGTAGGTCGAGAACTTGTAGCCGCGCCGGTACTCGAACTTGTCCACCGCCTTCATCAGGCCGATGTTGCCTTCCTGAATGAGATCAAGGAACTGCAGGCCGCGGTTGGTATATTTCTTGGCGATGGAGATGACCAGGCGCAGGTTGGCCTCGACCATTTCCTTTTTGGCGCGGCGGGCCTTGGCCTCGCCAATGGACATTTTGCGATTGACTTCCTTGATCTCGCTGACCGTGAGGAAGTTCTCGCGCTCCACCTCCTGGAGGCGGCGCTGGGCGCGGCGGATGTCCTGGGCATGGCCGGCGAGGGCGGTGGCGTAGGACTGACCGCTGGTGAGTCTGGCCCTTCGAGCCAATCGGGATTGGTCTCGTGCTCCGGGAAGGTCTCGATGAAGGTCTTGCGTGGCATGCCGGAGGCCTCAACGGCCAGGCCCATGATGACACGCTCCTGGGCGCGGATCCGCTCGATGGTGGCGCGCAGGGTCTCGGCGAGTTCCTGGAAGATATTGGCGACCAGCTTGAACTGGAGAAAGACCTCGGAGACCTCTTCCATGGCCTGGCGGGTGCGGTCGTCCATGCGTCCGTGTTGCTCCAGGCACGTCTTGAGGTAGAGGTAACGATCGCGCATCAACTGGACGCGGCGGGCGACCTCCTCGGGGTCCGGACCCGTATCCACGGCGGCGACCTCTTCCGTTTCCTCTTCGTGATGCTCGTCGGCGGGCTCGTGGGGCTCCTCCTCGGCATGGACTTCTTCCACGGGCGGCGGGGCGACGATGACCACGACCGGGGCGGGGATATGCTCCTCGGTGTCCGTGAAGCCGGAGATGGCGTCGGACAACCGCATATCATCCCTGGCGACGCGGTCAAAGATTTCCAGGAGGCGCTCGATGCTGCGCGGGTACATGGAGAGGGCGGCGAGGACCTGATTCAGGCCTTCCTCGATGCGCTTGGCAATCTTGAGTTCGCCTTCGCGGGTCAGTAACTCGACGGTGCCCATCTCGCGCATGTACATGCGCACGGGATCGGTGGTGCGGCCGAATTCGGAATCGACGCTGGCCAGCGCGGCGGCGGCGGCCTCGGCGGCGTCGTCATCGGAGACGGCCGAGTCGCTGAGGGTCGAGTCGAGCTCCGCGGGCGCGGTCTCGTGTACCTCGATCCCCATGTCGTTGATCATGCGGACGATGTCTTCGATCTGCTCGGGCTCGACGATGCCCTCTGGCAGGTGGTCGTTGACCTCGGAGTAGGTCAGGTAGCCCTGCTCCTTGCCTCTCGTTATCAGTTGCTTCAGCTGTGATTGTTGCTGCTGCTGTTGATCCATGCGGGGCACCCTGGGTTTTGGGAGGAGGCTAGAGGTTTTGGACGCTGGGATGGGGCCAAAAAGTCAGCCGGAAAGCATAACAGAATCCAACTCATCATCACCAGCCAAATATCAGGGTCTGGGGTCCCGGACAGGTGGTGAAGGCGTTGGTGGCATTGGGCCTGCATCCGATGAACTTAAAATAGACGTTCGGGGCGATTTTCCAAGTCTCCCGGCGAACTTGTTTCGGGGGAAAGATGATTTAAGCCTTGGTGGGGGCGAGGGGCGGACCTGGGCGATGGCGGATCGCGACCCCCACGGATCCTCGACTAGCCTTGACTCGGCTGAACGGCCTGGCGCAGGGCGGCCTTTTCCTCCTCTGTCCAGTCGCCGGGGCTGGCGCGGTTGAAGAGGTTGCCGCTGCGGGTGGTGAGGGCCTCCTGGTTGAGGCGCTGGATGGCACCGGTGAGTTCCGGCTCCAGTCCCTCGGTCGGGATGTGGGCCAGCAGGCGGGGATCGGACAGTTGAATCAGGATCTTGAAGTCCTCTTCCTCGCGCCAGCGCTCCAGCAGGGCGGCGCTACTCAGGCCGGATTGGGTGGCAAGGGTGGCGATGAGCCGCTCCAGCAGCCGGATGCCTGGGTTGTCCAGATGGTGCCAATCCTGGCCGAGGCCGGTCAGGGCGCTGGCCAATTCCGGGTGTTGAATCAGCAGGGCGATGGCGAGGCGGAGCGGGCTGGTGGCGGGACGGCGGCCGGAGTTGGCGCCCGCCCGGCGGCGGCTGGCGGGGCTTGACCCAGGCGGAAGACGGCCGGTGCCGGCGTCGAGGCGGGGCAGGGTGACGCCGACGCCCACGAGACGGCTCAGGCGGTCGCGCAGCAGGTCGCGCAGCAGGCCTGGGGGCAGGCGTGCCAGCAGGGGTGTAACGCGGGAGCCCAGGCGGGCGCGACCATCCAGGCTGGCAAGGTCAATGCCCTTGGATAACTGCTCGAAGAGAAAGTCGGAGAGGGGCGTGGCCTGGCGGATTCGGTCTTCGAAGGCCTCCCGACCTTCCTGGCGCACCAGGGTATCCGGGTCCTCGCCCTCGGGCAGAAAGAGGAAACGGATCTCCTGCTGGCCGCTGGCCTGAGGCAGGCAGGTCTCCAGCGCCTTCCAGGCGGCCTCGCGGCCGGCGCGGTCGCCATCGAAGCAGAAGACGAGTTCCGGTGCCTGGGGGAGCAGCAGGCGCAGGTGCTCCGGGGTGGTGGCGGTACCCAGGGTCGCCACCGCATAGTCGATGCCAAACTGGGCCAGGGCGATGACGTCCAGGTAGCCCTCTACCACCAGCAGGCGCTCGGGTTGGCGGTGAATCTTGAGAGCCTCGTGCAGGCCATAGAGCTCCCGGCCCTTGTGGAAGATGGGTGTCTCGGGGGAATTCAGGTATTTGGGCTTGCCATCGCCCAGGATGCGGCCTCCCAGGCCGATGACCCGCCCCCGGCGGTCGCGGATGGGAAAGATCACGCGGTCGCGGAAGCGGTCATAGACCTTGCCATCCTGATCAATGACTAGCCCCGCCAGGATCAGGTGTTGGCGCTCTTGTTCGGTGCGGCCCAGGCGGCCGAGGAGGAAATCCCAGTCTGGTGGGGCATAGCCAAGTCCGAAGGCCAGGGCGATCTTACCGCTCAGGCCGCGCCCCTTGAGGTAGTCCACCGCCCGTCCGGCTTGGGGGTGTTGGCGCAGTTGCTGTTGGTAAAGCTGGGCGGCCTGCTCCATGACGGGATAAAGAGGGCGGGTGTCGGGGCCCTTGCGGATCGGTGCCTCATGGTCTTCGGGGATTTCTAGTCCGGCTTGACGCGCCAACTCCTCCACGGCCTCTGGGAAATTGAGATTTTTGTATTCAACTAAGAAATCGATGGCGTTGCCATGGGCGCCGCAGCCGAAGCAGTGGTAGAGTCTGCCGCGCGGGCGTGACGGTGAAGGAGGGAGACTTCTCGTCGTGGAAGGGACAGCAGGCCGAAAACAGGCTGCCCCGGCGCTTCAGTGGCACATGGCGGATTGATGACATCGACGATGTCGATGCGGGCGAGTAAGTCACTCTTGAAGTCGGGGGTGATTCTGCCAGCCATGGGAATCAGCGAGCAGAAGGGGGAAGGCTGGCCCCCGAATGGGCGGGGTTTGCCTTCAGGGGCCGAGGCGTTGCTTGACCAGGGCGCTGACGGCGCCGACGTCGGCCCGGCCCTGGACCTGGGGCTTGAGGAGGGCCATGACCTTGCCCATGTCCTTGAGGGAGACGGCCCCCGACGCGACGACGGCGGCCTCGATCAGGGCGGCGATTTCGTCAGCGGTCAGGGCTGTGGGCAGGTATTCCTGGCAGACGCCAATCTCGTAGCGCTCTTGCTCCGCCAGATCCTCGCGCTTGGCCGCCTCGTATTGGGTGATGGAGTCGCGGCGCTGCTTGAGCATCTTGTCCAGCACCGCGAGCACCTGAATGTCGTCCAGTTCGATCCGCTCGTCCACCTCGCGCTGCTTGATAGCGGCGTTGATGAGCCGAATGACGCCCAGCCGACGCTTTTCGCCCGCCTTCATGGCGGTCTTCATGTCCTCGACGAGGCGCTGCTTGAGCATGGCGTTGGGCTTCTGGATCGAAACGGGATCTGGGCGAGGCTGGGGGATCTAAGGGATGGGCTTAGAAGGTGCGTTCCCAGCGGCGGGTTTCGCGCTGCAGCTTCTTGTGGTGACGCTTGACCGCGGCGGCCTTGCGACGCTTGCGCTCGGAGGTAGGCTTCTCGTAAAACTCGCGACGGCGGACCTCGGCCAGAACGCCGGCCTTCTCGCAGGAGCGCTTGAAGCGGCGCATGGCAACTTCAAAGGGTTCATTTTCCTTAACGCGGACGCTGGGCATAAAACATTTATCCTGTCGTTTTCTGGTTAGGGCTCGCTAGAGCTGAGGATTTGGAAAGACGCGAAATTCTAACTGATCGGAACGGGGACATGCAAAGCCGATTCGCGCCCTCGGGCCAAATAGCCTTACCATGAACCTACTCTTGCCAGGGCCAGATTGACAGCCATGCGTGTACTAGGCATCGAAACCTCCTGCGACGAAACCGGGGTTGCCGTCTACGAGGGCGGGCGCGGCATGCTGGCCCATGCCGTCTATAGCCAGATCGAGATCCACGCCCGCTATGGCGGGGTGGTGCCTGAATTGGCCTCCCGTGATCATGTGCGCAAGACCCTGCCCATGATCCGGCAGGTGCTGGACGAGGCGGGTCTGGCCAAGCCGGATATCGACGGGGTGGCCTTCACCGCCGGCCCGGGCCTGATCGGGGCCCTGATGGTGGGGGCGGCCCTGGGTCGGAGCCTGGCCTGGGCCTGGGGCGTGCCGGCGATCGGGGTGCATCACATGGAGGGCCATCTGCTGGCCCCCTTGCTGGAGGAGCCCGCGCCGGAGTTTCCCTTCGTGGCCCTGCTGGTCTCTGGCGGTCACACCCAGTTGGTGGCGGTGGCGGGCATTGGCCGCTACCAACTGCTGGGCGAATCCCTGGATGATGCCGCGGGCGAGGCCTTCGACAAGACCGCCAAGCTCCTCGGGCTGCCTTACCCCGGGGGCCCGGCCCTGGCGGCGCTGGCGGAGCAGGGCGATCCGGGGCGTTACCGCTTTCCCCGGCCCATGACCGACAGGCCCGGCCTGGATTTCAGCTTTAGCGGGCTCAAGACCTTCGCCCTCAATACCTGGCGCGAGGAACAGGCGGCGCGCCCCGACCGGGAGCAGACCCGGGCCGATATCGCCCGCGCCTTCGAGGAGGCGGTCGTGGATACCCTGGCGATCAAGTGCCGGCGGGCGGTGCGTCAGACCGGCTTCCCACGCCTGGTCCTGGCCGGTGGCGTCAGTGCCAACCGGCGGCTGCGCGCCACCATGGACGGGGCCTTGGCCAAGGAGGGCGCGCGGGCCTTCTATCCCCGTCCCGCCTTTTGTACGGACAATGGGGCCATGATCGCCTTCGCGGGCTGGCATCGGCTCCAGGCGGGGCAAACCGAACCCCTGTCCTTCGCCCCGCGGGCGCGTTGGGATATGGCGGGACTGGCCCCGCTGTGAGACCGATGGGGCCCCTGCCGCCGAGCCGGCGGCGCTATCTGGGCGTCGGGTGAAGGGGGAGGGCTTTAGTCCGAGCCATTCTCTTCAGCGCCGATTCGGCCCTCGGCCCCCGAGAGCATATTCTGGATGTTGCTTTTATGACGCCAGAAGAGGATCAGGCTGATCAGGATCTGCATGGCGATGAGCCAGGGGTCGTCCCAGAGCACCCAGAGGATGAAGGGGGCGAGCGCCATGGAGATGAGGGCGGAGAGAGAGGAGATCTTCAGCACCTTGGCGACGAACAGCCAGATGGCCGCCACGGTGAGGCCTAGCGGCCAGTAGAGCCCGAACTGGACGCCGAGGGCGGTGGCCACGCCCTTGCCACCGCGGAAACCGAAAAAGACGGGGAAGAGGTGGCCGAGGAAGGCCGCGAGCCCCACCGCCGCCAGCGCGGGGGTGCCTAGCCCTAGGGCGTGGCCCACCAGCAGGGGGATCAGGCCCTTGAGGCTGTCGCCCAGCAGGGTGATGGCGGCCGCCTTCTTGCCGCCAATCCGCAGGACGTTGGTGGCGCCGGGGTTGTTTGAGCCCTGGGTGCGCGGGTCCGGCAAGTCCATCAGCCGGCAGACGATGATGGCGCTGGAGACCGAGCCCAGCAGGTAGGCGGCGAGGATCAGGAGGGCGGCGGTGATCATGTGCCACATTGGAAACCCAATCGGCGGGGCGGTCAAGTCAGCGCCCAGCCGCCGGTGGCACCCCTGGGCTGGGTTTGCTAACCTTCCGGGGCCGGTTTCCTGCCTGATGCGCGGATTCTGGATCGCGAATTTGCCAACCGGTGCCCCACAATTATCGGGATAACCCACCATGTCACGCCCCCTGCCGCCCAGCGACTCCCTGCCCTATGCCCTCTACACCGCTGCGCAGGTCCGGGCCCTCGACCAGGCGGCCATTGCCAGCGGTATGCCCGGCGGGGCCCTAATGGCCCGGGCGGGGGAGGCGGCCTATCAACGGCTCCGGGCCAGATGGCCAGAGGCACGACGGATCACCCTGCTCTGCGGGGCGGGTAATAATGGCGGCGACGGCTATGTGCTGGCTCGGCTCGCCCGCGCGGATGGCCTGGACGTGACCCTTTTTCAATTGGGCGATGTCAGCCAGTTGGGGACGGATGCCAAGGGGATGCTGGAGGCCTGGCTGGGGATGGGCGGCAGGCTGGAGGCCTTCCAAGAGTTGCCTCGGCGCTCGGATGTCATTGTGGACGCCCTCCTCGGCATAGGTCTCGAGCGGCCGGTCGCGGGTGAGTGGGCGCGGGCGGTGGAGGCGGTTAACGCCCAGCGCGCCCCGGTCCTCGCCATCGATATCCCCACCGGGTTGCACGCCGATACCGGCCGGGTATTGGGCACGGCCATCCGGGCCGCGGCCACCCTGTCCTTCATCGGTCTCAAGCAGGGGCTTTTTACCGGCGCCGGGCCCGATTGCTGCGGAGATATCTATTTCGACGGCCTGGGGGTGCCGGCGGTCATTTACGCGCGCGAGATCCTGGCCGCGCGGCGCCTGGATTGGGCCAAGGTGTCCGACCGGGTGGAACCCCGGCACCGCGACGCCCACAAGGGCGATTTCGGTCATGTGCTGGTGGTGGGTGGCGCCCCGGGTTTCAGTGGCGCGGCGCGGCTGGCGGGGGAGGGGGCCCTGCGGGCAGGCGCGGGGCTGGTCTCGGTGGCGACGCATCCGACTCACGCCGCCCATCTCAACACCGGTCGTCCGGAACTCATGGTCCGGGGTGTGGTTGAGCCGCGGGAGCTGTCGCCCCTGCTGGAGCGGGCCAGCGCGGTGGCCATTGGCCCTGGCCTCGGTCGGGAACCCTGGGGTATCGGTCTCATCGAACGGGTGCTGGCGGCGGGCAAGCCCCTGGTGATGGATGCGGATGCCTTGAACTGGCTGGCCGGGGCGCGGCTGCGTCGTGATGATTGGGTGCTGACGCCACACCCCGGCGAGGCGGCGCGGCTGCTGGGCTGTACTGCCGCCGAGGTCCAGGCGGATCGCTTCTCCGCCCTCCGTCACCTGCAAGATCTTTATGGGGGGACCATCGTCCTCAAGGGCGCGGGGACCCTGGTGCTGGGTCCCTCCCAGCGCCCACCGGGCGTCTGTTCCCAGGGCAATCCCGGCATGGCCTCCGGGGGGAGCGGCGATGTGCTGACGGGCATGATTGCCGCCTTGCTGGGGCGGGGTCTCGACCCCGAGCATGCGGCGGAGGCGGCGGTCTGCCTGCACGCGGCGGCAGGCGACAGGGCGGCGGCGGAGGGCGAGCAAGGGCTGCTGGCGACTGACCTGATCGCGGCCATCCGTCCCACCCTCAATGCGGCGGTGACCCGGCCATGAAGCTCACCATTCAGGGCGAGGCGTCCCAGGAGGCCTTGGGTGGGAAGCTGGCCCCCCTGCTGCGCCCCCCTCTGATTATCTATCTGGAGGGGGACCTGGGCACGGGCAAGACCACCCTCACCCGCGGCATCCTGCGCGGGCTTGGTCATCGTGGCGCGGTGCGCAGCCCGACCTATACCTTGCTGGAGCCCTACGAACTGGGCCCCCTGCGCCTTTACCACCTGGACCTCTATCGGCTGGGGGACCCGGAGGAACTGGAGTACCTGGGTTTGCGCGATCTCCTGGATCGGGATAGCGTCCTCTTCGTCGAATGGCCCCAAAGGGGTGGCGGTGCCCTGCCACCGCCGGACCTGGAGGTCCGGCTCGACTATCGCGGCCCAGGTCGGGCCTTGGACCTGAGTGCCCCGCAGCCCGGCGGGCGCTGAACTGGTCAGGGCCTTGGCGGCATCTCCTGGATTGGAGGATGAGGCCACCACCCTAACCCCTGAATAAGGGATTGGTTTGGTTGGCAGGGGCGCTGGTGCTATCTTTAATGAAAACATTCTTCCCTGGGTAATGCTTAATTTTTGGTTTGCGATGTCGAGACTGATTGCCTTTTTCCTGCTCCTGTTGCCCTTGTCTGCCTTGACCGCTCCCGTGGAAATCCGGGGGGCGCGGCTCTGGATCGCGCCCGACCAGACGCAGTTGGTGATCGACGCGGACGCCGCCATTGAGCACAAGATATTCCCGGTCTCGGCTCCCGACCGGCTCATCATCGATATCCCCGAGGGCCGGGTGACCGGTAAGCTGCCGTTGGCGGAGCCCGAGGACCGGCTGGTCAAGGGCGTGCGCAGCGGCGTGCTCGAAAATGGCCAACTGCGCATCGTCATCGATCTCAAGCAGGGCGTGCGTGCCAAGAGCTTTGTCCTGGAGCCCAACGAACGGTATGGCCATCGGCTGGTGGTGGACATGGCGCCCAAGGCGGTTGCGCTCCCGGCGGCGGGGGCCTCCCCGGCAACCGCCGCCAAGCCCGCCGGCAATGGTCCGCGCGATCTCATTATCGCCATTGATGCTGGGCATGGGGGCGAGGACCCGGGGGCCATCGGCGTCAATGGCACCCCGGAAAAGGAGATCACCCTGGCCATCGCCCGCAAGTTGGCGAACCTGGTCAATCGGGAGACCGGGATGCGCGCCCAGTTGGTGCGCGACGGTGATTATTACCTGGGCCTTTACAAGCGCATCGAACTGGGGCGCCAATACGACGCCGATCTCTTCGTCTCCATCCATGCCGATGCCAATCAACAGGATCAGGACGCGTCAGGCTCCTCGGTTTTTGTCCTCTCCAAGGACGGGGCCACCAGTAAGCAGGCCAAGTGGCTCGCCGAAAAAGAGAATAATGCGGACCGCATCGGGGGCGTCAATGCGGTGGACAAGGCCCCGGACTTGTCCAAAATCCTCTGGGAGATGGCCCAGAGCGGGACCATGGAATTCAGTAACCTGGCTGCCCAGGCGGTGCTTTCCAATCTCAGTCAGGTCGGGGTCGTGCATCACGGCAAGGTACAAAAGGCGGGGTTTGCCGTACTCAAGGCCCCGGACATCCCTTCCATGTTGGTGGAAACGGCTTTCATCACCAATCCCGAAGAGGAAAAACGGTTGAATAGCCCGGATTACCAGGCGAAGCTCGCGAGCGCCATCATGGAGGGGATTAAGGAGTACTTCGCCAACCATCCACCGCCAGGCACCCGCTGGGCCAGCAAGGGCGGCGGTCGCCAGCATGTGATTGGCAAGGGTGACACTCTGGGGAGGATCGCCAAGCAATACGCGGTAAGCGTCTCCTCGCTGCGGAGCCTGAATCGGCTGGAGGACGGCAGTCTGCGGGTTGGCCAGGTGCTGATCATTCCGGAGGGCTGATCCCGCCGGAATGACCTGGCCTGATTCGTCAGAGATCAAGCCGAGAGGGATGGGCTCAAATGCGGTTGCAGAGCCTCCCGCAGGGCCCGGTGCAACTTGAGATTCCCGCCGATGATGTTGCCAGTCTGGAAATAGCGGTCACCGCCGGCCAGATCGGTGACGGTGCCACCCGCCTCGTTGATCAGCAGGGCGCCGGCGGCCATGTCCCATTCCGCCAGACCCAATTCCCAGAAGCCATCGGTGCGCCCGCAGGCGACGTAGGCCAAATCCAGGGCCGCCGAGCCGGGGCGTCTCAGGCCGGCGGTGTTCAGGATCATGGTCCGGAACATGGCCAGATAGGTATCCAGTTGCCGCTGATCACGGAAGGGGAAGCCGGTGCCGATCAGGGCGCCTTCCAGGCCGAGACGGTTGGCGACCCGGATGCGGCGGTCGTTCATCTGGGCGCCACCCCCCCGCTCGGCCGTGAACATTTCCTCGCGCAGGGGGTCGTAAACGATCCCGCATTCCAGGCGTCCCCGATGGCGCAGGGCGATGGAGATGCTAAATTGCGGAAAACCATGCAGATAATTGGTGGTGCCATCAAGAGGGTCGATGACCCACTCGAAGTCGCTCTTGCCATTGGCACCACTTTCCTCGGCCAGGATGGCGTGGTCCGGGTATTTAGACCTCAATTCGTGGATGATGGCGTCCTCGGCGGCCCGATCGACCTCGGTGACGAAGTCGTTTTGGCTCTTGGCCTGGATATGGAGCTGGTCCACGCGGTCGAGGTAGCGCATCAGGATGCGCCCCGCGGCGCGGGCCGCGCGAATGGCAATAGTGAGGGTCGGTTGCATGGCTACGCACGATACCGGAAAGCCCGGTTACATTAAAGCTTGACAATTTAGCGATCTTCTTCTGAAGTCTCACGGTTATGAAGATGGACAGCCACCCCCTCCTGGATCGCATTCGTTTCGTACTGGTCGAGACCACCCATACCGGCAACCTGGGCGCCACCGCCCGCGCCATGAAGACCATGGGTCTGAGTCAACTCCACCTGGTGCGCCCCAAGACCCCGCCAGACGCCGAGGCCATGGCCCGCGCCGCCGGCGCCGATGATCTCCTGGCCCAGGCCGGCATCCACGCCAGTCTGGCGGATGCCATCGCCGGCTGTCGGCTGGTGATTGGCTCCAGCGCCCGGTTGCGGGCGGTGGAATGGCCCCTGCTCGAACCTCCCGAGTGCGCCCGACGCTTGCTGGGGGAGGCCCGGGATGGCCCGGTGGCCCTGGTCCTGGGCCGTGAGCGTTCCGGCCTCACCAACGAGGAACTGGCCCTCTGCCACTTCCTGGTGCATATTCCGACCAACCCGGATTTCAGTTCCCTCAATCTGGGGGCGGCGGCTCAGGTCTTTGCCTATGAAATCCGCCAGAGGTATCGCGAGGGGCGGGACGAGACCCTGCCGCGGGAGGACCGTGACCTGGCCACGGCGGAAGCCCTGGAGGGCTTCCACGTCCATCTGTCGCAAACCCTGGTGGAGATCGGCTTCGCCGATCCCGAGCAGTCGGCTAAGCTGAGCCGCCGGCTGCGGCGCCTCTTTCATCGCGCCCGTCCGGACTGGACCGAGATCAATATCCTGCGTGGTATCCTGAGCGCGGCTCAGGGTCGCAAGGATCCCGAGCGTTTTCGTCGCCAGCCCCGGGATGGCGGCACCGCCGGTTGAGGCTGGCCCGGCCCGGCGTCCAACCTGAAAGATTCTGTATTGGGAGCTGACCAGTGTTTGCACGGCTCAGAGAGGACGTCGTTTGTATCCTCGACCGCGATCCCGCCGCCCGCAATGCCTTCGAGATCCTGACCACCTATCCCGGCCTCCATGCCGTGATGGCCCATCGCCTCACCCATCGGTTGTGGCACGCCAACTTCAAGTGGCTGGCGCGCGTCATCGCCAATATGGCACGGCTCTTTACCGGGGTCGAGATCCATCCGGGTGCCTATATCGGCCGGCGCCTCTTCATCGACCACGGCATGGGGGTGGTGATTGGCGAGACGGCGGTCATTGGCGATGACTGCACCCTCTATCATGGCGTCACCCTGGGCGGCACCAGTTGGGAAAAGGGCAAGCGTCATCCCACCCTGGGCAACGACGTGGTGGTTGGGGCGGGCGCCAAGGTGTTGGGTCCCATCGAGATTGGCGCGGGCGCCCGCATCGGTTCCAACGCCGTGGTGAACAAGTCGGTCAAGCCCGGCGGCACCGTGGTTGGCGTCCCCGGCCGCCTGGTGGAGCGCCCCACCGGCGCGGAGGCGGAACGCCGGGCCAACACGGCCAAGCGGATCGGCTTTGATGCCTATGGCGCCACCCGCGACACCCCGGACCCGGTCGCCCATGCCGTGAATTGCATGCTGGATCACATCCACCTCATGGACAAGCGACTGGAGGCCATGGCCGACGCCCTGGAACGCCAGGGCATTACGGACCATTTCAGCCGCTTACCCGACCTGGATGTCCGCGAGATCGATTCCACCGCCGATGACGGCGAATCGGACAAGGACCCCGGGTCTCCCGCCTCAACCCCGGGTTCCTAGTAGTTCGTCTCTTCAGGGTTCCGAGGCCGGAATAGGCCCCGGCGAGAGGCCTGGCCATCCCCCGGTTCATCCGGCTGGCGGCCTCGGATATTCGGCGCTATCCTGCGGGCCCTTGTCAAAGCGCGAGCCAGTCCCCACCTTTGCCTCAACAATACTTGACCGAAATACTTGGTTATTGTAGGCTGCTAACCAAGATGAACGACTAGGAGTGGCAAAGGCCGTGAGACTGACTACCAAGGGACGCTACGCAGTGACCGCCATGCTGGATCTGGCGATCCACGCGGGAGAAAAGCCGACTAATCTTGCGGACATAGCCCGACGCCAGGGGATATCGCTGTCCTATCTGGAGCAACTCTTTGCTCCCTTGCGCAAGCAAGCCCTGGTGGTCAGCATGCGGGGGCCCGGTGGGGGCTACAAGCTGGCGCGCGACGCCGCTACCATCTTTGTCGGCGAGGTCATCGCGGCGGTAGACGAACAGTTGGACGCCACCCGTTGCAGTGGGGAACGCGACTGCCAGTCCAAGGGTGTCTGTTTGACCCACTCCCTCTGGCAGGATCTGAGCGACCACATCCGGGGTTATCTGCAGGGCGTCAGTCTCCAGGATCTGGTCGAGCGCAAACAGGTGCAAAAAATGATCGAGCGTCGGCGTGGCACCGCCACGACCTTGGAGCGGAGGGTCCTGCCCCCCGTGCGCGGCGGAGCCTCGCGGATGGCCGCGGGTATCTAAGGGTTCTACTGGAAACGGAGCAAGAGATGAAATTACCCATTTACATGGACTATTCGGCCACCAGCCCAGTGGATCCCCGCGTGGCCGAGAAGATGTGCGCTTGTCTGACCATGGACGGCAACTTTGGCAATGCCGCATCGCGGTCCCATGCCTTTGGCTGGGCGGCCGAGGATGCCATCGACCAGGCGCGCCGCGAGGTCGCGGCCCTGGTCAACGCCGATCCTAAGGAGATCGTCTGGACTTCCGGGGCGACCGAGTCCGATAACCTGGCCATCAAGGGCGCGGCCACCTTTTACCAAAAACGTGGCCGGCACATCGTTACCTGTAAGACCGAGCATAAGGCGGTCCTGGATACCTGCCGCCAGTTGGAGCGCGAGGGCTTCGAGGTCACCTATCTGGACCCCGAGCCCAACGGTCTCATCGATCTGGCCAAGCTGGAGGCCGCCCTGCGCGGCGACACCATCCTGGTCTCCCTGATGCACGTCAATAACGAGATTGGTGTCATTCAGGACATCCAGGCGATTGGGGAGATGACCCGGGAACGCAACATCCTCTTCCACGTGGATGCCGCCCAAAGCACTGGCCGGGTGCCGATCGATCTGGAAAACACCAAGGTCGATCTGATGTCCTTCTCCGCCCACAAGACCTACGGACCCAAGGGTATTGGCGCCCTCTATGTGCGGCGCAAGCCCCGGGTGCGCCTGGAGGCCCAGATGCACGGCGGTGGCCACGAGCGCGGCATGCGCTCCGGTACCCTGGCTACCCATCAGATCGTGGGTATGGGCGAGGCCTTCCGGCTGGCACGTCTGGAGATGGCCACCGAGAACGAGCGGGTCCTGGGCCTGCGCCGTCGCCTCTGGGATGGCGTGCGCGATCTGGAGCAGGTTTACCTCAACGGTGACGAAGAATGTCGGGTAGCCGGTAATTTGAACGTCAGTTTCGCCTATGTCGAGGGTGAATCCCTCATCATGGCCCTCAAGGACCTGGCGGTCTCCTCCGGTTCCGCCTGCACCTCCGCCAGCCTGGAGCCCAGCTATGTGCTGCGCGCCCTGGGCCGCGAGGATGAACTGGCCCACAGCTCCATTCGCTTTTCCCTGGGGCGGTTTTCCACCCAGGAAGAGGTGGACTACGCCATCACCAAGATCCGTGACCAGGTCACCCGCCTGCGGTCGCTCTCCCCCCTGTGGGACATGTACCGGGATGGCGTTGACCTGAGTTCGGTGCAGTGGGCGGCGCATTGAGGACTACCCCATTTGCGGCGTCCGGGGAATTCCCCCGGCCGCCACTCCCTAGAGAGGTGATTTGAAATGGCATACAGCGAGAAGGTTCTGGATCACTACGAAAACCCGCGTAACGTGGGCAATCTGGATACGACCGATCCGAGCGTTGGCACCGGCATGGTGGGCGCCCCGGCCTGCGGCGATGTGATGCGCCTGCAGATCAAGGTCAACGACGCCGGGGTCATCGAGGATGCCCGCTTCAAGACCTACGGTTGCGGTTCCGCCATTGCCTCCAGCAGCCTCCTGACCGAGTGGGTCAAGGGTAAGACCCTGGCCGAGGCCCTGGAGATCAAAAACCAGCAGATCGCCGATGAACTGGCCCTGCCGCCGGTCAAGGTCCACTGTTCGGTGCTGGCGGAGGATGCCATCAAGGCCGCGATTCACGATTTCGAGCGGAAGCGGGTCTGATGGGTTTGACGGCATGGCCAGGGGTTGGGTGGCTAATCCCAACGCCACCCCTGGCTGATTCTTGCAGTATCGCCCTGCCGGCATGGCGGGCGGGAGAATAACGGACATGGGGATTTCGATGACGACGGCCGCCGCCAATCATGTCGCGCGGCTACCTGGAAAATCGTGGGAAGGGCCTTGGCGTCCGCCTGGGGGTGCGTACCTCCGGTTGCTCGGGCATGGCCTATGTACTCGAATTCGCGGATGAGCTGGAGCCCGAGGACCAGGTCTTCGAGTCCCTGGGCGTCAAGGTGATCGTGGATCCCAAAAGCCTGCTCTATCTGGATGGTACCGAACTCGATTACACCCGGGAAGGGCTCAACGAGGGCTTTAAATTTAACAACCCGAACGTCAAGGACGCCTGTGGTTGCGGCGAAAGCTTCAACATCTGAGTCAGGATGTCCGGATGCTCGACTTCCACCAAAATCACTTCCGGCTCTTTGGCTTGCCCGAGCAGTTCGCGCTGGACCTGGATGAGTTGTCCGAGCGTTACCTGCGGTTGCGTCAGACCGTCCACCCGGATCTGTACGCCACGGCGGGGGAGCGTGAAAAGCGCCTATCCCTCCAGGCCTCCACCCAGGTCAACGAGGCCTACCAGACCCTCAAGGATCCCCTGGCACGGGCCCGCTATCTCCTGACCCTGCTCACCGGCGGCCAGGGGGATGACCAGGAAACGACCAAGGACATGGCCTTTCTCCTGGAGCAGATGGAACTGCGCGAGGCCCTGGCCGAGGCCCGCGAGGCGCCTGATCCCTTCGCGGGCGTCGCGACGGTGCGGGACCGGCTCTCACGTCAGTCGCGCCACCTGATCGCCCAACTGGCGGCGTCCCTGGAGCCTGACTCGGACCTGGACCAGGAGGCATCGCGGGAACTGATCCGCAAGCTCCAGTTCGTGCGCAAATGCGAGGCCGAGGCCGAGGCCCTCGAGGCCGAACTCGACGAGGCCCTCTGATTCAGCCTTAATCTTTTGTCCCTTGCCTCCTGACCGAGAGAATCCATGGCATTGCTTCAGATCGCGGAGCCGGGCCGCTCCGCCGCCCCCCACCAGCACCGGCTTGCCGCCGGGATCGACCTGGGGACGACCAACTCCCTGATCGCTACCGTGCGTAGCGGCCGGCCCGAGACCCTGCCCGATGGGGAGGGACGCCATCTGCTGCCCTCGGTGGTGCGCTATGCCGAGGAGGGCCTGGTCGTGGGCCATGCCGCCAAGGCGGCGGCGGCCGAGGACCCCCTCAACACCCTGGCCTCCGCCAAGCGTCTCATCGGTCGTGGCATTGAGGAGGTCCGTGGCCTGGGCACCCGCCTGCCCTATGAGTTCGTGCGTACCGATACGGCGGTGCCGCGCATCCGCACCCGCGCCGGGGATATCAGCCCGGTGGAGGTCTCCGCCGAGATCCTCCGGGCCCTGGCCCAGCGCGCCGAGGTCGCCCTCGGCGGTGACCTTGCCGGGGTCGTCATTACGGTCCCCGCCTATTTCGACGAGCCCCAGCGCCAGGCCACCAAGGACGCCGCTCGCCTGGCTGGACTCAAGGTGCTACGCCTGCTCAACGAGCCTACGGCGGCGGCGGTGGCCTACGGCCTGGACCGGGAGGCGGATGGTATCCACGCCGTCTTTGATCTGGGCGGCGGCACCTTCGATATCTCCATCCTGCGCCTGCGCCGGGGTGTTTTCGAGGTCCTGGCTACCGGAGGCGACTCCGCCCTGGGTGGCGATGACATGGACCTGCTCCTGGCGGAGTGGATCATGGCCCAGGCCGGGATTGGCGATGAGGCCGATCACCGGATCCTGCGCGGCCTCATGCGCGACGCCTGCGACGCCAAGGAACGCCTGACGGACCAGGACAAGGCCCCCCTGCGTATCGCCCTGCCCGATGCCCGACACTGGGAAGGCGAGATCGACCGGAATACTTTCGATGACCTCATCGACCCCCTCATCTCCCGCGCCATCGCCGCCTGCCGCCGCGCCCTGCGCGACGCCGGACTCAAGGTCGAGGAGGTCAAGGACGTGGTCATGGTCGGGGGTGCCACCCGCGTGCCTCGGGTGCGCGCGCGGGTAGGGCACTTCTTTGGCATGACCCCCTGGTGGACCTGGACCCGGATCGGGTCGTCGCCTTGGGCGCCGCCCTCCAGGCCGATGTCCTGGCGGGAAACAAGCCCGATAGCGACATGCTGCTGCTGGACGTCATCCCCCTGTCCCTGGGGCTGGAGACCATGGGCGGCCTGGTCGAGCGCATCGTGCCGCGCAATACCCCCATCCCGGTGGCGCGCGCCCAGGAATTCACCACCTTCAAGGATGGTCAGACGGCTATGGCCTTGCATATCCTGCAGGGCGAGCGGGATCTGGTGGCCCATTGCCGCTCCCTGGCCCGTTTCGAGCTACGCGGTATCCCCCCCATGGTGGCCGGCGCCGCCCGGATCCGGGTGACCTTCGAGGTCGATGCCGATGGCCTGCTTGAATGTGTCGGCGGTGGAACAGACCAGCGGCGTGCAAGCCCGGGTGGAAGTCAAGCCCTCCCATGGCTTGACCGATGGCGAGATCGAGTCCATGTTGCGCGAATCCCTGACCCATTCCAGCGAGGACATGGAGGCCCGGCGCCTGCGGGAACAGCGCGTGGAGGCCCAGCGCACCGTCGAGGCCCTGCACGCCGCCCTGAGCAGGGATGGCGAGGCCCTGCTGTCGGCGGAGGAACGGGGACGCATCGACCAGGCCCTGGCGGAACTGGAGCTCAGGCTGGCCGGCGAGGATGAGGAAGCCCTCAAGGCGGCCATGGAGAACCTGGATCGCACCTGCGGTTTCTATGTGGAGCGACGCATGAATCGGAGCATCCAAAGCGCGATGGCCGGACACAAGGTCGAGGAGTTTCAAACATGACCAAGTTGATTTTTCTGCCCCATGAGGAGATTTGTCCCGAGGGGGCCATTATCGAGTCAGAGCCCGGCGTCAGCATCTGTGACGCCGCCCTGGCCGGTGGCATCGATATCGAGCATGCCTGCGAAAAGTCCTGCGCCTGCACCACCTGTCATGTCATCATTCGCGAGGGTTTTGATTCCCTGCCCGAGGCGGACGAGGTCGAGGAGGATTTGCTCGACAAGGCCTGGGGTCTGGAGCCTGAGTCGCGCCTAAGCTGCCAGGCCAAGGTCGGGGATGAAGATCTCGTCATCGAGATACCCAAGTACACCATCAATATGGTGTCGGAGCATCATTAGCCGGACCTGGCGGCCTTGATCCTCATCCGCCTCGGTCAAGTTTGGTCAGCTTGGTTCCTTAAACCTAGGAGACGCCATGGCCCTTAAGTGGACGGACACCCTGGACATCGCCATTGCCTTGGACGAAACCCACCCGGACGCCGACCCGCGCCGGGTTAATTTCGTCGATCTGCGCAACTGGGTGCAGGACCTGCCGGATTTTGAAGACGACCCCGCCCATACCGGCGAGAAGATTCTCGAGGCCATTCAGATGGCCTGGCTGGAAGAGCGGGAAGAATAAACCCGCGCCGGTTGGCGCGGGTCGCATATCCGCGATCAGCATTGCTCCCAGGGAAGACCCCGGTAACGCCAGCCCCCGACGGTGCCCCGGTGATGGTGCTCGTCCAGGTCACCCTCGAAACCTTCATCGATGTGGAAGACGTTGCGGACGCCGGCGGCGATCAGGGCCTTGCCGGCCTCGTGTGAGCGCTTGCCGCTGCGGCAGATGAGAATGACCGGGGTGCAGGGATTGTCCTCGGAGCAAACGGCGCCACCGAGCAGCAGTTTGCGGATCTCGGTATCGAAATGGGGATTGACGGTCCATTCGGGTTCGTCGATCCAGGCCACGTGCACGGCCCCCGTGGGGTGGCCGACGAAGAGATACTCCATGGTGGAGCGGATATCCACCAGCAGGGCGGTCGGATTCTCCTGGAGCATCTGCCAGGCCTGCTGGGGGGTCAATTCCTTGGGATGCTGTGGTTCGGTCATGGCGTCGGTTCCTTTGGTGCTGGGTCTGTTTTCGGTTATCTTTCTGATCTAGGGTGCGTGCCGGGGGCGATTGTAGCCCCGGATCGCGGAGTTGCCGTCAGCCTTTTCTGGCCCGCTTAGATGATTGATGCTGAATTCAAGGAATCCAACCCAGGGGACCTCGGCCGCGGGGTCTGGCCTGACCGCCCCCGCCCGATCGGGGCGACGGACCTCGCCCGCCTGGAAGGAATGGCTTCTTGAGGGTGTGGCGCGCGGTATGGCCCTCTTGCCCTTCGGCGCGGCCCAGGCCCTGGGTTGGCTGACCGGCACCCTGCTGGTGCTGATCCCCAATAAGCAGCGCCGCAACGCCCTCGTCAACCTGCGCCTCTGCAGGCCGGACTGGAGTGAGGCCCAGGCCCGGCGCTTCCGCAATTGTGCCCTCCGCGAGGAGTCGAAGACCTTCATCGAGATCGCCTATCTCCTGCTGCGTCCCGTGCCCCGCGTCCTGGCCCTGATCCGGGAGACTCATGGCCTCGAATGTCTGGAGCGCGGCCAGGGCCGGGGCTTGATCGTCCTCTCGCCCCACCTGGGGGCCTGGGAGTTGGCGGGGCTCTATCTCTCCACCCGCGGTCCCACCACCACCCTCTACAAGCCCCAGCCGCTGGGAGACGTCCTGGTGCGTCAGGCGCGGGCGCGAGGTGGGGCCGATCTCGTGCCCACGGATAATGCGGGGATTCGCCGTCTGCTCCAGGCCCTCAGGCGCGGGGAATATCTGGGGATACTGCCGGATCAGGAGCCGAAGGCGGAAAAAGGCTCCGTTTTCGCACCATTTTTCGGCGTGCCGGCCCTGACCATGCTGTTGGTCAATCGGCTAGCACGCAAGACGGGGGCGCCCGTGGTCTTTCTCTTCGCACGCCGTTTGCCTTGGGGGAGGGGCTTCGCCCTGCATTGCCTGCCGGCGCCGGATGGGGTGGATGCGGAGGATGACGAAACGGCGGCCAGGGCCCTCAATCAGGGGGTGGAGGCCTGCGTGGCGATTTGCCCGGAGCAGTATGTCTGGTCCTATAAACGCTTTCGGACGCGTCCCGATGGTGGCCCGCATCCCTATCATGGGCCCTGCTGACCGGCCGTAAGGCAAGAGGCGAGGGGTACGGCGGGACTCGGTCCACCCCCTCGCCATTCAAGCAGCCAGCTATTCGATCTCGGCGGTCTCGCTCTCGGTCGCGCCCTTGTTGTCGGTCCAGGAGATCTCGAGCTTCTCACCCTTGGCCGCGCCGGTGAATTTGAAGGACAGATAGGGATTCTTGGAAACGCCGCCACTCCAGAGGGCGGTGAGGAGGGTACGATCGCCTACCTTGGCGACGACGTTCTGGATGAAATGGGCCGGGATGACCTCACCCGACTCCTTATCCTTGCCCATGCCGTTTTCCATGGGGTGGGTCATGAGGGCCTTGACCTCGACCACATCGCCCTTGATCTTGGCTTTGATCTTCATCTGGGATGCCATGCTCTGCTACCTCGCAATCATATTCGTTGTGGGTGATCCGGCCATGAGCCGGTATCAGCAACCGCCGACGGTGACCTTGACTTCCTTGGACGCGCTATAGACCTTGTCGCCGGCCTTGACCAGGGCGATGAGGTTTGCGGTCTTGCCCATTTTGATGCGGGTGGAGATGAAGGGCAGGGTGCCCTTACCCAACTCGAAGGATGCGAGCAGAGGCATCATGTTGCCAGAGGCGACCAGGCTGATGGAGGTGGCGCCCTCCAGGGTCGTTTCGACCGTGACCGGGACCACGGCGCCATTCTCGGCGATGTCCGGGGCCTTGAGGTCGATCTTGTCGCTGGGTTCATGAGCGGCACTACCGAGCAGGCCCTTGAGGGCGTCATCCAGGTTTTGGGCGTTAAAGGCAGCCTCGGGCCAGGCGGCCAGCACCAGGCGGGGGGTCAAGAGACCAGCCCCGATTGCCACGCCAATGGCGCTGGCGGCCAGGGAGCCCTTGAGCAGAATTCTGCGTTTTGCGTCGATCATGAAAGTCTCCTGTCGAGCATTGTCATGAGGTTGAGGTCCCGGATACCGACGAAGGATCCGGCTGATTTAAGTCCGGTGGCGATGGGCCGCCGGGGCGGGGAGTGGGTCGTGGCGGTTGGCCGCGTCCGCAGACCCTGTTTGTCCTGGATCACGGGCTAGATTACCCCAGCCACTCTCGGCTGCAAAACGATTTTGGTCTGGGGCGAAAGCCATCCGGCGTCCACCCATCAAGAAGCGCCAGGCTGCTAGCGCTCATCCTTCTTGGACTTGAATTTCGACTTATCCTTTTCCGCCTCCTCCTGCTCTTCCTCCAGGATGTCAAGCCGGGCCTGGATCTCGGATGCCTCATGGAAGCCGATCCCGGGCGTGCGCAGGGCGTATTGCATTTGGTGGATGGCGGGCTCCAGATCACCCTTGAGGTAGAGCGACTCACCCCGGTAGCGGTGCGTGGCGGCCTTCTTGCCAGATTTGAGGGCGGCATCCGACATCAGTTGATACATGGACGCCGAGCCGGGCCTTTGCCTGGCCGCGCCCTCCAGGGTAGCGAGGGCGCGGTCGGCCTTGCCGTCGTCGACGAGGGCCTCGGCATAGGCGATCCGCAGGGGCCGGTTGTCCGGATTCAGCCCCACGGCCGACTGGAGTTTGCGGATGGCCTCGTCGTTGGCACCGAGTTTGGTGTCGATACGGGCATCCAAGACAACGAACTCCGCCAGATGCGGGTGTTCCTTGACCAATTCGCTAGCGAGGCGGCGGGCCTCCTGGGTCTGGCCGGCGCGTAACTGGGCCAGGGCCAGGCCGTAGGTCTCGGCGGTGCGATTGCGGACCCGCCCCGCGTTCAGGTTGGATTTGAAGTGGGCGACGGCCCTTTCCGGGTCCTTGAAGCTTCGTTCCCGGAGACGGGCGCGGGTCAGGTGGAAGCGCAGGTCGTCGGCCTTTTGCTTGTAGCCATAATGTTCGGCGCGGGCCAGGGCGTCCGCGATGCGGTTAGGGTTGACCGGGTGGGTACGCAGAAATTCGGGGGCGCTGGTGTCGCTGGTATGGCTGGTTTTGCTCATCCGCTCGAAGAAGCCCGGCATGGCAAAGGGGTCATAACCCGCGTCCGCCAGGGTGGAGATACCGATGCGGTCCGCCTCTTCCTCGTTGTGCCGGGTGAAGTTGATCTGGCGCTGGAGGGCCAGGCCCTGAATGCTGGCGATGGCCGCCATGCCGGCATTGGCGTCCACCTGAGCCCCAAGAATGGCGGCGGCGATCATGAGCAGGGTGGCGGGGATCGCAATCTGTTGCTGGTCCTCTATGGACCGCAGCAGATGGCGCTGGCTGACATGGGCGATTTCATGGGCCATGACCGCCGCCAGTTCGGACTCGGTCTCGGAGGTGGTCACCAGACCGGCGAAGACCCCGATCTGGCCGTCGGGACCCGCAAAGGCGTTGACCATCGGCTGGTCGATGAAAAAGAAGGTGAATTTGCCCCCACTAGCCTCGGAAGAGGCCACCAGCCGTTCCCCCAGATCCTCCAGATAATCCGTCAGCAGGGGATCGTCCAGCACGGGCAGGGCCTTGCGCACGCTGCGCATGAAGGCCTTGCCCAGTTGCCGCTCCTGGGCACCCGTCATGACGGTGTCCGCGGAACTGCCGAAATCCGGCAGCTTAAAGGGGTCATCCGCCCGAACACTGGCCCCGGTTACCAGCAGGCCGGCGAGGAGGGCAAGCGCGAAGCGGCTAAGGCAAGGCAGGCTTTTCATGGGTCATGGGGACCGGCGATGAGGGACAGGGTTTCACTTTAGATTATGCCCCCGGAGCCACGCTGGCGAGAATGGAAAAAGCGGGGAAGCCTTCAATTGAGCTGAATACGTTGCCCCCAGGGCACCTTGGCCTGGCCCTTGACGAGCCAGATCACCGCGAAATTCGGCTCCAGCGGCGGGAATTCACCCTCGGCATCGGTGAAATAGACTAGGAGGTCCGGGCGGACGCCGGCGCGGTCAACCCATTCAAAGACCGGCTGGAAGCGGGTGCCGCCCCCGCCTTTCATCTCCTCGGGGCGGCGAAACTCCTCCCAGGGCTCGTAGAACCAGGGCGAGCCCGGGCAGAGGCAGGCATCGCAGGCCAGCAAGGTGATGCGGGCGCGGACCTGGCCCTTGAGGGCGTCGATCTCGCCGATGAACTCCTGGATCTCCGCATCCTTGATGGAGCCCGAGATATCCACCGCCACCACCAGTTCCAATTGTTGGCTGCGCAGGGCCGGCCGGATGAAGTCGCCCTCGCGCCGGGAGGGACGGCTGTAGCTGAAATCGTCCCGGGCCGTAGCGGTCATGAAGCGTGCCAGGAGCTGGCGCCAGGGGACCTGGGGCTGGAGCAGCCGGTCGATGAGGCGCGCCAGCTCGCCGCCGAGTTTGCCATGATGCATGGCCTGTTGAGCGGCGCCGGCGGTACGTTGATGCCATTGCACGGCTAGATCCATCTGCTCGTCAGGGCTGAGGGGGTTGGGTTGGGGGGCGCCATCCGCCTTTTCCTGGCCCTGGCCTTCCCCGGGTTGGGACTGATTACCACCACCCTTTTCGCCGTTTTCTGGATGGGGTTCGTCCCCCTCGTTGGACTTGTCGAGATCCTTCTCGGACAGGCCGGACTGGTTGCCACCCCGCTGGTTGTCCGCGTCATAGACGTGCCGATCCAGGGTCTCGGCGTCGTCCTCTTCCTCCAGCAGCGGGTAGATCTCCTCCGCCGTCAGGCCCTTGAAACGGGGATTGTTCAGGGCCGCGGGGGGTGGCGTCAGGCCATCCTCGATCAGGAGGGGGTTGATGGCGTGATCGCATGCCAGGTCCCATTTGCGCCGCAGCCGGTGCTGGCGGCGGGCAAAGTGAGACAGGGCGCAGTGTAGGGCATCGTGGGCGAGTACGAACTGGGTCTCGTCCAGGCTCAGGGCGGCGATGTAGTCGGGGTTGTAATAGAAGGCGCGGGCATCCGTGGCGGTGGTGGGACACCAATCCGGGTCCGCCGCCTTGATGGGCAGCCGCAGGGCCAGGGCACCGAGAAAGGGCTTATCCAGGATCAGCCGGGTGCGGGCCGCGGCCAGCTTGATTTCGATGGCCTTGCGTTGCGCGTCCATGATCACGCGTAGAGCATGAGGTCGGAGATGGACTGGGCCCAGTTGCCAAAGGCCGGCACCTCGAACAGCCGGTTGCCGATGGCGCGATGCAGGTCGGAGACCAGCATGACGCCCATTTCCCGCTGGGGGAAGCGCCCGGCATAGGCCAGGATATGGCCGATCTTCTCGGCACCCTCGGGCTCGGTCTGGGAGCGAATGGCGCGACCTACCAGGGCGGCGGCGACCGCGTACTGGAGGTCGATCTCGCGTGGCACCGGCACCTCCTCGCCGCGCAGGATGGCATCCAGGTCCGGCATCCGGTCCAGGCTGTTGATGAAGGCGTTCAGCTCGATACCCGCCGCCGGGCCGACGCAGCCTTGGAGGGCGCCCTGAAGCAGATCGGCGTCGTCCTCGAATTTGCGCAGCCCGCGGTGGGCGAATTCCCAGGACCGGGGCGTGGGGAAGGCGATCGGGTTGTGGGCGGGGTCGAAGTCAAACAGCAACTCCGGGCGGAAGCGCAGGAAAGCGATGACGCGCTCGTCGATTTCGTGAGCATAGGCCCAGGCGACCCAGTCGTCCAGGTGGGTGTCCACCTCGAAGTGGGAGAAGCGGTTGGCCAGGGGCGCCGGCATGGTATAGGTGACGCCCCGGTCGCCCTGGCGGTTGCCAGCGGCGAAGATGGCCCAGTGCTCCGGTACCTCGTATTCACCGAGGCGGCGGTCCAGGATCAATTGATAAGCGGCGGCGGACACCGCCGGTGGGGCCGAGGTGATCTCGTCCAGGAAGAGGATGCCACTGGCGCCATGATATTCAAGGTTGGGCAGGAGGGCCGGTATCGCCCACTCGACCTTGTTGCCGACGCGAAACGGGATGCCGCGCAGGTCGCTGGGCTCCATTTGCGACAGACGGATATCGATCATGGGCGTACCGTGACGGGCGGCGATCTGGGCCACCATCTGTGACTTGCCGACCCCGGGCGGCCCCCAGAGCATGACGGGGGTGTGATGACCCTGACGGGTACTGGTGAATTCCCGATCGAGGACGCGAATCAAGTGGGCAGGGCGCATGGCGTTGGTGTCAGGCTATTTAGAGGTTAAGGAGAAGAGGCCGGGATTCTTGGCAAAATAAGGCCCCCATCATGTCATCGCAAGCCGTAATGTGATGGATTTCCAGGCGGTCTCGCAGGACTGGCGCCTATTAGAAAAACGAAGTATTCTTATGCCTCTTACGCCTCGCGCGCACCTGGGATCCTGGCTGGACTTGCGAAGAGGCCCCGGTGGATGTGGCGAGGTCGGGTCCGGGGTGGACCCTTGGTCTGATTTGGCGAGGCGTACTTCTCGGGTTACTGGCTGGCGGACACCCAATTGGTGTAGCGATAACCCCGGGAAGTTGCCCAGCGACGAGATGCACGCGGAGCGGTGCGGGACAGGTTGGATCCGACGCGAGATCACCGTTACTGTTAAACCGCGAAAAAAATCATAAGTTTCGGAGGCTTTGACCTCATCATCGCTATAGCTCGGAGACAGGAAAATGAATCAGTTCTACTACGACGCCGTCACCAAAATGGAGCAGATGGGTGTCGATGACGAGTACATTCAGGGTTGGCAATGTGGGTTTTTGCTGAACCCAAAGCGCGAGGAGCAGCGTCTGACCGAGGCCTACGAGGCCGGTTACGCCGATGGCGAGGAGAAGTCCACCGATAACTTCGGTGACTGGGTTAAGGATTGATGCGGGTCTCCGGATAACCTCTCGTCACGGAGAGGTTAAGCCAAGAGGGCGGGCGAACCCCGCCCTTTTTTTGCGCCTGGCGGATTTCCGTGGAATTCCCGTTCGCATCGATCTGGCGCAACCGGTGTCGGCGGGAGCCAAAAGAGCCGAGATTGCCATGAACCCCCAAGCCGATCTTCTGCGCCAGCTTCTCGCCGGTCCTGATTTCCTCTTGATGCCCTGCTGTTTCGATGGCCTCTCCGCCCGTCTCATCGAACAGGCCGGCTTTGCCCTCACCTTCATGAGCGGCTTCGCCGTTGCCGCCGCCCGGCTCGCGCGGCCGGATACGGGCCTGATCTCCTATGGCGAGATGCTCGACCAGGGGCGCTCCATCCTGGAGGCCGTCACCATTCCCGTCATCGCCGATGGCGACACGGGCTACGGCAATGCCCTCAATGTCCGCCGGACCCTGGAGGGCTACGCCCGCGCCGGTTTCGCCGGCATCATGATCGAGGATCAAGTCGCCCCCAAGCGCTGTGGCCACACCACGGGCAAGACGGTGGTGGCCCGCGCCGAGGCTTGCGCCCGCATCCGCGCCGCCGTGGAGGCCCGGGAGGCGGGTGCCGACATCCTCATCATGGCCCGGACCGACGCCCGCGCTAGCCACGGCCTGGACGAGGCCCTGTGGCGCCTGCAAGCCTTTGCCGATCTCGGCGCCGATATCCTCTTTCTGGAAGCCCCGAGGATGAGGCCGAGATGCGAAGCTTCTGCCAGGCCCTGCCCGGTCCCAAGATGGCCAATATGCTGGAGGAGGGGGTTACCCCTCTGTTGCCACCGGCGGCCCTCGCTGAGATGGGCTACAAGATTGCCGCCTATCCCCTGACCCTCCTCAACAGCGCCGTCTTCGCCATGCGCGAGGCCCTGGCGGACCTCAATGCCGGCCGCGTCCCCGGGCGCCGGGTCGATTTCGCCACCATGCGCGAGATTGTTGGCTTCGGGGACTACCATCGCTTGCTGGAACACTACGAGGGCGAGTCCCTGGCCTGATTCCTCTCCCGCAGGCCAAAGACGCGGCCCGCGCCAATTGCGGGCTCTCCTGAGTGTAGAATTCCCCTAGAATAAAAAACATCTCTTTGCCACCATCGCCCGGAATCTAACCACGTGATCCAACTCAAGAACGATACCTTTTTGCGCGCCCTGCAGCGGCAGCCCGTGGACTACACCCCCATCTGGATGATGCGCCAGGCCGGCCGCTATCTACCGGAATACCGCGCCAGCCGGGCCCGCGCCGGCAGCTTCATGGACCTCTGCATGAATCCGGAGCTGGCCTGTGAGGTCACCCTGCAGCCCCTGGAGCGCTTCCCGCTGGATGCTGCCATCCTCTTTTCCGACATCCTCACGGTGCCCGATGCCATGGGCCTGGGTCTCTATTTCACCGAGGGGGAGGGGCCCCATTTCGAGCGCCCGGTACGCACCCGGGAGGATGTGCGGCGGCTGGGGGTGCCGGATATGGCGGCCGATCTGGGTTACGTCATGGACGCCGTGTCCTTGATCCGCCGCGAGCTGGACGGGCGCGCGCCCCTCATCGGCTTTGCTGGCAGTCCCTGGACCCTGGCCACCTACATGGTCGAGGGCGGTGGCTCCAAGGCCTTTGCCCGCAGCAAGGCTATGATGTTCGACCAGCCGGACCTGATGCACGATCTGCTCGCCGTCGTCGCCGAGGCCGTGACCCAATACCTCAACGCCCAGGTCGCCAGCGGCGCCCAGGCCCTGATGATCTTCGATACCTGGGGCGGCTCCCTGACCCCTCGCGACTACCGTGACTTCTCCCTGGCCTACATGACCCGCATCGTCGCAGGCCTGACCCGCGAGGCCGATGGTCGCAAGGTTCCCGTCATCCTCTTTACCAAGGGCGGAGGCCAGTGGCTGGAGGCCATGGCCGCCAGCGGCTGTGATGCCCTGGGCCTTGATTGGACAACCGACCTGGCCGACGCCCGCCAGCGGGTCGGTGGTCGGGTGGCCCTGCAGGGCAATATGGATCCCTGTCTGCTTTATGCCAGTCCGGAACGCATCCGCGCCGAGGCCGCCGCCATCCTGGCCAGTTATGGCCCGGGCACGGGACATGTCTTCAACCTCGGCCACGGCATCCATCCCGATGTGGAGCCTGATCACGCCTCCGCCTTGGTAGAGGCCGTCCATGAACTGAGCCGGCCCTATCATGGGGGCGTGGGCGGGTAATGAGCCTGTGGGGGCTGAGTGGATCAGTCATCCTATTGGACTTGCCCGCTGCCGGCGGGCGGTGGCCGAGGCCTTGGCCAAGGCACTCAAGCCTTTAGCGGGGTAGGGGATATGAGCAAGGAAACGACCCAAGAAGTTGCGGGCGCCGATGATGGTTACGCCGGGTTCCTCACCCGGGTCCTGGCCGCCGGGGCCCTGTGGACCCTGAAGGGGGAGGGCGGCTATGTCGCCTTCCACGATGAGGAGGGGCCCTGCTTCCCCTTCTGGTCCAGCCCCGTGGCGGCCCAGGCCCTGGTCACCGCCGACTGGGCGGACTGCCAGCCCGAGCGGGTCGGGCTCGCCGAGTTGCGCGGGGCCTGGCTCCCGGGCATGGCCAAGGCCGGGCGGCTGCTGATGCTGGAGCCGAACGCGGACGGAGAGGGCATCGTCTGTGACCCGGGGGAGTTGCTGGCGGATCTGGAGTAGGGGGTTTGGTGCGGGCTGCCTGGGTGCGTCGGTCCCATCCTCCCGCGCCCAGTCGGACAACATCCGGGCGAAGGCACGCCCACCTCATACCATAACGCCAGTCAGGGACCCGCCCATGAGCGCCAGCTTTCAGCAACTCGCCAATTTCATCTGGTCAGTCGCCGACCTGTTGCGCGGTCCCTACCGTCCGCCGCAATACGAGCGCGTCATGCTGCTGCTCACGGTGCTGCGCCGCTTCGACGTCGTGCTGGCGCCGAGCAAGGCAGCCGTGCTCAGACGTCATGCCGAACTCAGGCCACTTTAAGAAAGCATCAGCCCGGCTCTGGGCCGGGCTGAAGGAGATTAGACGCAACCGGTGGGCTTAGGCAGGCCACCCCATTTGCAGATGAGCTTCATGGGGCCCTTCTTGAAAATATCGTAGAGCTCCTTGGTGGAAATATTCAGTTCCTTGGCGAATTTGCGGATGGGGGGGACGACGCCATCGTTTTCGTACCTGGCGCGGGCCTCGCGGATGTAACCCATGATCTGATCCGTGATCTCGAATTCATCGGCTTTGGCGAGTTCGATGGCGATTTCCTCGCTCCAGTCGTCGCGATTGATGAGAAAACCTTCGCCGTCCACGGGAACGCTGACTGTCATTTGGTGCCTCCGGTTAGTATTTGGCTGGAAAACCCTGTGATGTTGGATCCTAAATTGGGATCTTGGCCGCGGATTCCAATCCGGGAGCCCCGTAAGCCGCCCCTTACGAGCCCGCTGTCATGATGGCAGCGCGGTACCGAGGGCGTTCCCTAGGCGGCCCGCGCGGCGCGAGCGGCCTCAATGGCCTCCAGCACCCCATCCCAGAAGCGGAGGCGGGCGCACAGGGCCTCCTCGGCGGCGGTTTCGGCCTCATCGATCTTGACGGCATCTTGGTCGCAGAGGATTTCCAACATGCGCAGGGACATAGGTCCGTGGAGTTGCCCATCGAGATGAATGTGGCGCTCCAGGTAATAGTGGAAGCTGGGGGCTTGATCCACCCCCATACGGCTCAGTTCGATGAAGCGGCGGAACATGTCCGGGATCACCTGCTCGCGACCCAGGGCGAGGGCGGCGGCGACCTCGTGGGGTTTGTCGTCCCGGATAAAGGCGAAGGTGGTCTCGGTGAAATAGCGGGCGGGGAGGGGGACCAGGTCCGAATAGAGGGCCTCGTCAACGCCGCGCTGCCGTACCTGGTCGAGGAAACGGGTCGCCAGCTCGCCGTCGCCGCCGATCTCCGTCATGGCCCTGACGTAGAGTTCGAAATGGCTGGCGTACCCGGCCTCGCCGCCACCGGGGGCTATATCCGACTCTTCCTCCAGGACCAACTGATTGATGAAATGCCGCACCGCGGGGTCGCCCTGGGGCATCCAGGGGACCTGGGCGGGGGCCAGGTGCCGCTGCAGATATTTGACCAGGGACATGAAATCCCATACCGAGAAGAGGTGGTGCCCCATGAAGACCCGCAGGTCGTCAGGGGTTTGTAGGGATGCGTAAATGGGATGACTGGCCAGCCTGTCCCGCAGGGGGCGCAGATGGTCAAGATTGAGTGCCGTCATGCTAATGTTCTCCGCAGGCCGCCCGTAACCGCCCGGCGCCCAGACCAGGATCCTGATCGGGACTGGCTCGGGCAACAAGTTTCTCCGGGATCATAAGTAATTGCAAATATACCTTGAACCTTTGAGATGAACACCGCCTATCCCCTCGCCTTTGTGATCGGCTTGCTCAGCGCCCTGCATTGTATTGGCATGTGCGGCGGCATCGCCGGGGCCCTGAGCCTCTTGCCGCCGGCGGAGAAGCGCGCCGCCTGGCCTGGCTTCCTCGGTTTCCTGCTGGCCTTCAACATCGGCCGGGTCTCGAGCTATGCCCTGGCGGGGGCCCTGTTTGGCTCTCTCGGCGGCGCCCTCCTGGGCACGGGTCACCTCTGGCTGTATGAGGGCTTGCGCTGGCTGGCGGCCCTGGTCATGGTTGGGGTCGGGCTCTCTATCGCGGGCTGGCTGCCCCGCCTGGACGGGATCGAACGCCTGGGCGAACCCCTGTGGCGACATCTCGAGCCCTTGGGGCGACGCCTGCTGCCCGTGGATTCCCTGCCCAAGGCCGCCCTTTATGGGGCTATCTGGGGTTGGCTCCCCTGCGGATTGGTTTATACCCTGCTGCTCGGCGCCCCGGGCCAAGGCGGTCCCCTGGCGGGGGCCTTCTATATGGCCCTCTTTGGTCTCGGCACCTGGCCAGTGCTGATCGCCACCGGCCTGTTCGCTGGCCGCCTCCATCGTTTCGCGGGCCAGGGGCTCCCGCGACTCCTGGCGGGTCTGTGCGTGGCGGGACTCGGGCTTTTTACCTTGACATTCCAAGACTACAATATGGGCTTCAATGGATGACGGCGCCGCTGCCTATACCGGTTCAGGGACCGGAACCGACTAACTATCAGAGATATCTCGTGGAGTAGGTCATGACCGAATCCGGGCCCCAAAGACTGATCGGTGACGCGCCGGCCTTTCGCCGGCTCCTCAATGCCGCCCGGCTCGTGGCGGTCACGGATGCCAGCCTGCTCCTGATCGGCGAGGACGGGACCGGCAAGGAGTGCCTGGCGCGGGAGATTCACCGGCTCGGTACCCGGCGGGACGGCCCCTTCGAGGTGGTGCGGGTCGCCGGTCTGACTCAGGAAGATGCCGTGGCGGCCCTGGACGGGGCCTTCCTCGCGGCCCGGGGCGGCAGCCTCCTGGTGGATCAGGTGGGGGAACTCACCACCAGTGGTCAGGCGCGCCTCCTGCGCTGGCTGGAGGGGCCGGGCGGGGAGGTGCGGGTCATGGCCGCCAGTCGCCAGGATCTCTGGGGCCTGGTGCTTAGCGGTAGCTTTCGGGATGACCTCTATTATCGGTTGTGCGTCGTCCCCCTCGAATTGCCCCCCTTGCGGGAGCGCATCCAGGACATCGGGCCCCTGCTGGAGCATTTTTTGGCCGGCGCCGCCGCGACCCACGGGGTCGCCCGGCCCCGCTTCTCCCTCACCGCCCAGCGTCAATTGCGTCGCTATGCCTGGCCGGGCAACCTCCGCGAGTTGCGCAACTTTTGCGAACGCATGGTCATCCTCTGTCCTGGTCGGGATTTGGGGCCCGACAACCTGCCCCCGGAGATCCGCCATGGCGGGGTGGTCGGGGAGGAGGGTCCTGGCTTCAAGCTCCCAGCCTCCGGCATCAAGCTGCAGGACCTGGAGATCGACGTCCTTCGCCAGGCCCTGGCGCTGGCGGGCGGCAACAAGAGCCGCGCCGCCCGCCTGCTCGGTCTGACCCGGGATACCCTCCTCTATCGCCTGAACAAGTACCTGATCCGCGTCTAAGCCCCCGCTGGCCGTCCCTGGCCGGAGCCAGGGACATCACTTCCCGCTTAATTGATGGAACCCGTGATGGGGCAGTCGGCGATGTCGTCGAAAATGGATTTCAGCCCCTCGGAGTTCAGGGAGCCATGCACTTCGGTCTCCAGGTATTCCTGCTTGTTGGCCTCGGACTCGAAGTAAATCTTGATGCTGCTGTCGCCGCTGCCCTCGATGATGAAGGGCGCCTCTTCCAGGTTCGTCACGTCATTGAGGGTGATGGGGTCGCGGGTGAAGGTCATCATACTGGCAGGTCTCCGGGTGGGATATTCGCAGGGTAGAAGGGATCAGGACTGGTCCGCCGCAGCCGCTTGAACTTGAGAGTCCGGGCCGGATACGGGAAAGATCAGGGCGCTGGTATCAAAGCCGGCGCTTCTGGCCTTGGCCAAGAGGTCGTCCAGGACCGCGGCGGGCAGTTGGGGCTGTCGGGCCAGGATCCAGAGGTATTCCCGGGTGGGACCCGAGATCAGGGCCCAGCCATAGTCCGGGTCCAGGGCAAAGACGTGATAGCCGCCATAGAAGGGGCCGAAGAAGCTGACCTTGAGGCTGGCCAGGTCCGGTTCGGCGATGAAATAGGCGCGGCCCTCGGCCTCCTTCCAGGCCCCCGTGACGGGGTCGTAGCCCCGATTGAGGACATCGATGCCGCCATCTTCCCGTTTGGTATAGGTGGCGGTGACCTGGACGAGGCCCCGCTCGAAGGAATGATCCAGCCGGGCTATCTCGTGCCAGGTGCCGAGATAGCGCTCCGGGTTGAAGCCGCGGACGGGTTGCACGCCCTCGGGTACGCCGGTGCACCCGGCCAGCAACAGGGCCAGGAATGGGATGAGCAGTGAGATGCGGGGCGGGTTCATCGAGCCGCTCCCAGGCCAAGGGGCCCTATGGGCCCGCCAAGGGGAACCGGGTCGCGCCAGCCCGGCTTGGCCAGGAGCATCTGCACCGTGCCCAGGTCCCGCTCCCGGAAACCCCCCTCGCAATAGCTGAGATAGAAGTGCCACATGCGGATGAAGCGCGTGTCGAAGCCGAGCGCCCGCACCGCGTCCAGGCGGGCGAGGAAGTTGTCCCGCCAGCGGGCCAGGGTCTCGGCGTAATGGAGGCCAATGTCCTCCAGATGGACAGTGCGCAGGTCACAGCCCCGCGTCATGGCGGTGGCGAGGGCCGTCACGCTGGGCAGGAAGCCGCCGGGGAAGATGTACTTTTGGATGAAATCGACCTCCTTGAGGGCCGCCTCGTAACGTTGGTCGGCGATAGTGATGGCCTGGAGCAGCATGGCGCCAGCCGGCTTGAGGAGACGCCCGCACTGGCGGAAGAAGGTATCCAGATGTTCGGCGCCCACCGCCTCCACCATCTCGATGGAGACCAGCTTGTCGAACTGGCCCTCCAGGTCGCGGTAGTCGGCCAGGCGCACCTCGATCCGATCGGCGAGCCCCGCCCCGGCGATGCGTTCACGGGCGAGTTGATACTGCTGGTGCGACAGAGTGATGGTGGTCACCCGGCAGCCGTGGTGACGGGCGGCATGGAGGGCAAAGCCGCCCCAGCCGGTGCCGATCTCGAGGACATGGTCGGCGGGCCCCAGGTTCAGTTTGCGGCAGATGCGCTCCAGCTTGGCGGTGGAGGCCTCCGCCAGGGTCATGTCCGGGCGCTCGAAGACCGCGCTGGAGTACATGAGGGTCTCGTCCAGCCAAAGGCGGTAGAAATCATTGCCCAGGTCGTAATGGGCGGCGATGTTGCGGCGACTACCGGCGCGGTCGTTGCGGCGGGCGCGATGGAGCAGGGCGCGCAGGGGCGCGGATAGCCGGGCGATGCCCCCTTCCATGTCCATCATCGCCGGCCGGTTGCGCAGCAGCAGGCTCACCAGGCCCGTCAGGTCCTCGCAATCCCAGTCGCCGGCCATGAAGGACTCGCCGGCGCCGACGGTGCCGCCAAAGGCCAGGGCCGGCCAGAAGGCGGGATTGCGCACCTCCACCTGGAGGCGTGGCTCGCCGGTGCCCAGTTGCCATTGCCGGCCGGCCTCGCGCACCATGAGTTGTCCAGACTGGAGACGAGCAAGCTTGTCCAGGACCAGCCGGCGGGCCAGGGCCTGGAGGGTGGAGGCGCGCCGGGGGGCCGTGAGGGGAAGATGGGCGGTAAGGGTCTCTTCGTGCATGCGCTTACGCCTGGCCAGGCGCCTCCTTGGGGGGTGCGGGGGGCGGGTGGTCGATGATGGGCACGCCCTTGAGCCAGAGCCGGAGGGCTTGCCAGTGGATATTGAAGATGACCTGGAGCGTCATGGCGGGGTAGCGCCAGAGAACGCGGGCCAGGCTGCGGCTCTCGATCTCCCGGCGATCGAGTACCAGGGTGGCGTCCAGGATGTTCTCCGCTCCGTGCCGGTCGTCCATGTGGACCGTGAGGCGTTCCCCGGGCAGGTTCAGGTGCCAGTGGTATTCCATGTCCATGGGCAGGAAGGGCGAGACGTGCATGGCCTTGGGGAAACGGAACTGGGGCTTCGCCGGGCGTCCCTCGTTGACGCTCATGGGCAACACATAGTGGATGCGCTCACCCCAGGGGGTGCTGGTCACCTCGCCGACCACCGTCTCCAGGGTCCGGCCGTCCGCTGCGTAGCAGTAGTAGAGGCTGATGGAGTTGAAGCAATAGCCAAAGTAGCGCGGGTTGGTGAGGATGCGCACCGGGCCCGCCGGACGCCGGCCCGTTTTGGCCTCCACCAACTGGCGGATGGCCTCGTCCAGGGGCAGGGCCGGGTCGCCGCCGTAGTCGGCGCGGCGGAACCAGACCAGGTTGGGGCCACGGGTGGACCAGAGCCAGCGCCCCTGGAAGACTTGGTCCAATTCACCGAGGTCCAGCCAGAGCATAAAGAGCGGGTAGCGGAATTCATGCCGTTTGGGTGAAAAACGGCGGTGGCGCAACCAGCCTTCGTAGAGGCAGCTTTCCATCAGGGGGTGGCCGCAGGGTAGGGGTGACCGGCCAAGGGCGCGGCCAGGGTCCGGGCGGTCTTGCCTTGCCAGGCGTAAGCCGCTATTGCCTCGGCGGACGGAGGCGGGGACCCGTCGCGCGCCGACCGCGACCTGGCGGTTGTCTGGGAAGAGGCGCCGCGGGTCAAGGTCATCGCCTCCGGCTGACGCTTGGTGTGGCCGGGGCTAATCCCTGGGAGCGGGGCGGGTCCCGGCGGTAGGCCGAAATCCGCGCGGAAGTGGTCCAGCGCCGCCAGGGCGCTGACCAGGCCGTCCTCATGGAAGCCGTTGCGCCACCAGGCGCCACAGTAATAGGTGCGCCGGGTGCCGTTGATCTCTCGATGACGGGCCTGGGCGGCGGCCCCCTCCAGGGTGAAGAGGGGATGGTGATAGGGCACCCGCGCCAGCACCTTGGCCGGATCGATGCGCTCGCTGGCATTCAGGGTAACGCAGAAGGTCTCGGGGGCATCCAGCCCTTGCAGGATGTTCATATCATAGGTGAGGGCCAGGCGCCCACCGGGGCCCTCGGGCATGAGGTAATTCCAGGCCGCCCAGGCCAGGCGCCGGCGAGGCAGCAGGCGGATATCGGTGTGCAGCACCGCCTCGTTGGGCTGGTAGGGGATGGCGGCGAGGACCTCCCGCTCCGGCGGGCTGGGATCCCCGAGCAGGGCCAGGGCCTGGTCGCTGTGGCAGGCCAGGAAGACGGCGTCGAAGGTCTCGGCGCCTCCAGCTGGGCTGTGGAGAATGACCTCATCCTCCTGGCGCTCGATGTGCGTCACCGGGCAAGCGAGACGCACCCGCTCCCGGAAGGGGGCGATGAGGCGGTCGACGTAGGACCGGGAGCCGCCCTTGACGACCCGCCAGAGGGGACGATCCTTGACCGCCAGCAGGCCATGGTTGAGGAAGAAGCGAATGAAGAAGCGCGCCGGGAAGCCCAGCATGAGCTTCGGGTCCGTGGACCAGATAGCGGCGCCCATGGGCAGGATGTAGTAGTCCCGGAAGAGGCGGCCGTAGGCGTTGGCGGTGAGGTAGTCGCCGAGGCTGAGCTCGTTGCCTTCCTCCGCCAGCAGTTCGGGGGCCTCGCGGTTGAAGCGCAGTATGTCCCGCAGCATGCCCCAGAAGCGCGGCTTGAGCAGGTTGGCGCGCTGGGCGAAGAGGCTGTTGAGGGTAGCGCCGTTGTATTCCAGGCCACTGGGACCGCAGGAGACGCTGAAGCTCATGTCGCTGGCCTGGCTCGCCACCCCTAATTCCGCCAGCAGGGCGATGAAGTTCGGGTAGGTCCAGTCGTTGAAGACGATGAAGCCGGTATCGATGCGGTAGTCGCGCCCGCCCAGGTTGATCTCATGGGTATGGACATGGCCGCCGACGTGGTCGCCGGCCTCGAAGAGGGTGATGTCATGTTCGGGGTGCAGGCGATGGGCGGCGGTGAGGCCGGCGATGCCGCTGCCGACGATGGCAATCCTCACGGCTTGGCTTCCCACCGCTGGGGCACGTCCCGGACCTCCGCCAGCTTATAACCGAGGGCCTGGAGATGCTCATCCACCGCCTGGCGCTCGGTCGCGCTGATCTCGGGGGTCCGCGCCATGACCCAGACGTAGTCGCGCTTCTCGCGGGAGATAACGGTGATGCGGTAGTCCGGGGTCAGGTAGCTGATGCGGTAGTCGGCCTTGAAGGGCCAGAGGAACTGCATGCCCCAGATGGCGTTGCTCTGGGTGTCGGTGACATAGCCGGTGGGGGTCATCTTCTTGGCCTCGCCCTCGAAGCCACCCTCGCGGAAGGTGAAGGTGGTGGCGATGCTGCCATCCGGGTTGCGGGCGTAGGACTCGATGGCATTCCAGGCGTTGCGTTCCGGCCAGGTGGGGATGTGGGCGATGACATACCAGTCGCCCATGAAGCGGTCCAGATCCACCTGGGGAACCGTCGTCAGGGCCGGCAGGGAGGCGGATTGGCAACCGGCGAGCAGGCCGGCGCACAGGAAGCAGAGGAGGCGTTTCATCATCAAGGCTCGCGGTCGGTTGGGCCGGCGGCGCTACCACCCGGGTTGGGGGTGCCGGCTGAGGAAGGGGCGTGGCCAGAACTGGCGTGGCGGCCAGGACCGGTCCCGGTTTGACCCGGTGATGGGCTTGCGCCGGACGATTGCTCGGCCGCGGGGCGGGTCGTCGCCTGAAAGGGGTCCGCGACCCCGCCGGCGTAGGCCGGCCGGGGCGGCCAGGGGAAGAAGGCGCTGGTGCGGGCGATGTAGTCCCGATAGGCGGGGCGGCGCTCGCCGATATCCTGCTCCAGCAGGGCGACGCCGGAGACCTTGAGAAGCAGCACCGTCATCAGGAGGGGCGAGAGGATTGTCCAGCCGCCGCCCGCGGCCAGCGCCACCAGCCAGACGCCCCACCAGACGCAGAATTCGCCGAAGTAGTTGGGGTGGCGGCTGAGGCGCCAGAGGCCCCGATCCATAACCCGGCCGGCGTTGGCGGGGTCGGTCTTGAAGCGCGCCAGTTGCTGGTCGGCGATGCCCTCGAAGGCGATGCCAAAGAGCCAGAGCCCGGCACCCAGCATATCCAGGAGGCCCAAGGGTTGAACGCCGGACAGGGCCGCCAGCAATGGCCAGGCGACGATCCAGGCCAGCGCCGCCTGCAGGCCGAACACCAGATACAGGCTCTTAAACTCGAAATGCGGCTGGTTGCGGGCGCGGATGGCCTGGTAGCGGTGGTCCTCGCCGTGGCCCCAGTTGCGCCAGGTGATGTAGCCCGAGAGGCGGACCATCCAGAGGCTGGCCAGGAGCAGCACCAGGGTCTCACGGGGGCCGGTCTGGGGCGCGGCGAGGGCATAGACCCAGGCCCCGAGGGTGATCATCACCGCCCAGAGGCTATCAACGATACTTACATTGCGCAGGACCAGGCTCGCCAGCCAGGTCGCGACACCAGCGCCCGCCATCCAGGCCAGGGCCAGGAAGGAGCTCTCCCAGGCAAGGGGGTCGGTCATGCGGGGGTCCTCCGGTCAAGAAAGCGGGCCAGGGCCAGGAGGAGCGGGGTCAGGATGGCCCAGCCCAAGGCCAGGGCGATGAGGCCCGCGGTGGGGTCGAGAAAGGACATGGCGCCCAGTGCGGCGCCACCCCAGTAGGCGGCGGGTCCCCCCACCAACCCCAGCAGGGCGGCCAGCCAGGGGCGGGTTTGCAGGCTCACCAGGGAGACGTTGAGGGTAGTGGCGAAATTGGCCCAGAGCGCCGTCATCCAGAGGGGGGGCAGGTCCGGGCCCAGGCCCCCCGTCAGTTCGCCGCCACTGAAGCTGACCCAGCCGCTGACCAGCAAGAGGCTGTCGAAGCCGAAACCGATGAGGGCCGCCAGGCCAATGAGGAAGGCCTCGGAGCCCAGGGTGCGCACCCGACCCAGGTGCCAGACCAGGAGCAGGGCCACCACCCCAAGACCGAGTTCCGGCCGGCCCTGGGCCGCCGTCAGCACCAGGGCCCACCAGCCCACCTGAAAGGCCACCAGATTCAGGGCCCAGGAGGGCTGGTCCCGGGCCGGGACCGGGGAGGAGGGCGGGCCGCTGACGTCAGTCATGCCGCTGGCTCCCGCCGCTCGAAGAGGTAATGGCTCACCCACCAGCGCTGGCCCTGGTCGTAGGCGAAGGTCTCGGCGACGGCCAGGAAAAAGAGGCGCCAGCGTTGGCACCAGAGCGCGGCCTGGTCCGGGCCATAGGCACCGGCGAGGATGGGCAGAATGGCGGTCCGGCGCTGGTCCAGGTTGGCCAGCCAGGCATTGGCGGTCCTTTCGTAGTGCTCGCCGGACCAGCGCCACTGGTCGAGCAGGCGCAAGGACTCCTGGAAGCGCGAGGGCAGGGCATCGCTGGGCATGATGCCGCCGGAGAAGAAGTACCGGCTCATCCAGTCGTCGTCGCCCTTATCCTCGAAGGCATAGGGCCGGTCGCGGTGACAGAAGATGTGCATGAAGAAGCGCCCACCCGGCCGCAGCCAGCCCTGGATGCGCTCGAAGAGGGCCCCCCAGTTGCGCATGTGCTCGAACATCTCCACCGACACCACCCGGTCGAAGCGTCCCTCGGTGTCGAAATCGTTCATGTCGGCGGTGATGACCTGGATGTTGGTCAGGCCGCGTTGGGCGGCGAGGGCCTCGATGTGCTGGCGCTGGGCGTGGGAGTTGGAGACGGCGGTGATGCGGGCCGCCGGAAAATGCTCAGCCAGCCAGAGGGTCAGGCTGCCCCAGCCGCAGCCCAGTTCCAGGATATCCTGGCCATCCGCCACGCCGGCGCGCTCGCAGGTCAGGGCCAGGGCGGCGGTCTCCGCCGCCGCCAGGTCCGTCACCCCCGGGGGCCAGTAGCAGCAACTGTACTTGCGGCGTGGCCCCAGCACCTGGTCGAAAAAGGCGGCGGGGATTTCGTAATGCTGGGCATTGGCCTGTTCCGGCAGGGGGGCGATGGGTGCCCTGGCCATGTCGGCGATGAAGGCCTGAAGGCCCGCCATTGCCGCCTCGCAATCGGCCTCGGCGATATCCTCCAGGCGCCGCCGGCACATATGCCGAATGGCCTGGCGGATCAGCAGGTCGGGTACCCGTCCCTGTTCCACCCAGTCGATGGCGAGGCTCTCGGCGGTGATCATTGCGGTTCTTTCGCCCCGAGGGCCCGGGCCCGCGCCAGGGTCGCGGGGTCACCGCCGGTGACCAACTCCCAGCCCTGGAGGTGTCTCTCGATCAGGCCACGCAGGAAGTTGATGTGTCCCGCGCCGTCGTTGAGGCAGGGGATGTACTGGTAGGACTCGCCACCCGCCCCCAGGAAGTAGTCCCGGTTTTCCATGGCCACCTCCTCCAAGGTCTCCAGGCAGTCGGCACTGAAGCCGGGGCAGAGGACCTGGACCCGGCGAACCCCCTGGGCTGGCAAGGCCTTCAGCGTCTCGTCGGTGTAGGGCTTGAGCCAGGCCTTGACCCCCAGACGGCTCTGGAAGGTCACCCGGTAGTCCTCGCTGGAGAGTTGCAGGCTTTCGGCCAGGAGTCGGGCGGTCTTCTGACAGTGGCAGTAGTAGGGATCACCGGCATCGAAATAGGTCTGGGGCAGACCATGGAAGGACATAATGAGCCGGTCCGGACGGCCGTTGGCATCCTGAAAGGTATGCACCGAATCCGCCAGGGCCTGGATATAGCCGGCATCGTCGTGGTACTGGTTCACGAAGCGCAGTTCCGGTATCCAGCGCCAACGGCGAATCTCGGCGGTGACGGTATCGAAGACGCTGGCGGTGGTGGTGCCCGAATATTGAGGATAAAGCGGCAGCACCAGAATTCTCCGCGCCCCGGCTCGTCGCAGGGCCTCGAGGCCGCTGGCGATGGCGGGGCGGCCGTAGCGCATGGCGAGTTCCACCCGGATATCCGGGCCCAGGGACTCCGCCAGCCGCTGGTGTTGGGCCTTGGAGATGGCCAGCAGGGGCGAACCCTCCTCGCTCCAGACGCTGGCGTAGGCGTGGGCCGACCGTTGGGGGCGGGTGTTGAGGATGATGCCGTTCAGAATCAGCCACCAGAGGGGCCGGGACATCTCCACGACCCGGGGGTCCCACAAAAATTCCTTGAGATAGCGTCGCACCGAGACCCGATCCGGGGCATCTGGGGTGCCCAGATTGGCCAGGAGGATGCCGGTTCTGGCCACCTGGCCGTGGGGGTAATCGGACTCGGAGAGATATTTCATCGTGGTTGGTGCCCCAGGGGATTAATGCTCGGGTCGGCGCCGCGCCCAAGCCGCGAACAGGGGATCGGACAACTCCAGTTCGCCGGCGCGGGCATCGTCCTCGGGCCGGGGCAAGCCGCGGCGGCTGAAGGTATTGAAGTGGTCCAGGCGCTCATCGCTCATCAGGCTGGCAAGGACGTATCCCAGGCGTTCGAAGGGGTGAATCTCGGTCCAGACCTGGATGGCCTTGGTGGGAAACCAGCGATCGGAGAAGGCGATGATACAGTAACCGCCTGGCTTCAACACCCGGGCGATCTCTGCCACCATCCGGCGTGGCTCGGTCAAATACTCAAAGGATGCGGTGCAGACCACGGCGTCGAATTGGGCCCTGGCGAAGGGCAGGATCGGCTCCTGGTTCAGATCCCGGACAACCCGCTCGGCCAGGCGGGGATTGGCCTCCAGCTCGGCCCGATTCATGCCCAGCCCCGTCACCCGGCAGGAGGGATCGATGCGGTCGAGATGGGAGACCCAGCTCGACATGAGGTCCAGGACCTGGCCACCCGGGGGAATCAGCGACCCGTAGAGCCGCTCGATCTGGTCGCGGCAATGGCTGTCGAGGTGGTGGACCAGGCGGGTGCGTTCGTAAAAGACCTCGTCCGCGCGGCTGTCCAGGCGGCCCATGGCCTCGGGATACCAGAAATCGCTGGTCCCGGTGGGCAGAGGTAGTTGCATCCCGGGTCCTTCACCCGCCGCGAGCATGCCAATATCGTTAGACATGCCACCATGTTCCTCGCCCGCCTGCCAGGTACTCAGGACCTTGATCCCGAGCCGCGGGGACACCCCCGCCAGCGGGTGGCGGCTGTCGATCGCGATCCGCTGATCGGTCAGCCCCGTGACCCTTAAAGGCCGGCGGTCTTCGGAGAAGAGCCCCCGCTGGCCCGCCAGAAAGCCCCGGGGATAGAAGCGCCCCAAGCGTGGCTCCAGGTCGCGGCGGGCGATCTTGCGGGTGCGGAAGGCGGCGCGGGGGGCGGTGAAGCACTCCCCCTCCTGGTAATCCGTGAGGGTGCCGGGCCCGAAGGCGGCCTCGACCCGTTCGCCCACCGGGAGCCCCAGGAGTTGCCTGTCCAGGTCCCCGGGAAAGAAGTCCCGCCAGAGGTTGGACTTGCGGATGACCCGGCTGTCGCGGCAGGTCACGCCCCCGGTCTCGAACTGGAGGTCCAGTTCCAGCTCCATCATGGCCCCCGGTGCCACCCGCTCACGGGCGCGCTCGGCAATCTGGCTGCTTTCGAATGGGGGTAACTCCAGGTGGTTGATGCTGATCATGGCGGCTACCTATCGTGTAACAGGTTTGTACAATATTTGTATAATTATGGTATAACATAAAAAGGCGTTGCGGCAAGCCCTTTTCTGGGGGCTCAAGGGCGGCGAGGCGCAAGCGGGTGGTTAAACGACGGGTGCCAGGACAGCGAGTCATGAACACGGCTTCAGCAGGTAGCGGGTGATGAGCGAGGGCTGGGAAGGGGAGGGCAGTCGAGCGGGGGCCACACCGACCGGGGCTTTATCCGATTCGTACCGTCTCCCGCCTCACGGGGGTGCCGGCGGTGACCTTGCGGGCCTGGGAGCGGCGCCACGGTATCCTCCACCCGACCCGTACCGACAAGGGCCATCGACTCTATACGGAGGGGGACGTGGACCGGGTCCGCCAGGTCGTGGCGCTCCTGGAGCGAGGGGTGGCCGTGGGTCAAGCGGGGTCGCTCCTGGCACCCGAGGAGCGCGAGACCGCCGCGGACGCGGCACCCGGTATGGCGCCGCCCCGGGCCCCGGAGCCCGCGCCGGCCTCGGTCCAGACCGGGGACCCCTGGCCGGGCTATGTGGAGGGCATGTTGGCGGGGGCGCGTCAGTTCGACACCCTCGCCCTGGATACCATCTACAACGATGCCCTGTCGCTGTACCCTATTGATCGGGTCTCCCAGTACCTCACGCGCCCGGTGTTGGAGCGCCTGGGCGCCGAGTGGCCCGACCAGGAGGCCAGCATCGCCCGGGAGCACTTCTTTTCGAATTTCCTGCGCAACAAGCTGGGGGCCCGCTTCCACCACCTGAACGCCCTGTCCCAGGGGCCCCGCCTGGTCGCTGCTTGCCCGTCCGGGGAGTATCACGATCTGGGCCTGCTCCAATTCGCCCTGGCTGCCGCCGGCCAAGGCTATCGCCTGGTCATGCTCGGGGCGGATGTCCCCGAGGCCGAGATCGCCTCCGCCGTGCACATCGCGGCCGGACGAGCGGTGCTGCTCTCCGTCTCCGCCCGGGCCGAGCCGGAAACCCTGGCCCGACAAGTCGCGACCCTGGTGGCCTTGACGCCCGTGCCGGTCCTGGTGGGTGGCGCCGCCGCGGACCTCTGGCCCCAGCTTATCCAGGCGGCCGGCGCCCGGGTCCTCGGCACGGATTTCAACCTGGCGCTGCGGCGCCTGGGCGAATGTCTGGGGTCGCCCTAGGTCACCCTCGCGGCGAGTTCCCACCTCTCTATCCTCAGAAAGCCAGGAATCCCATGTCAGCGCCCCCCGTCATCCTCTGGTATCGCGACGATCTACGGCTTGCCGACCATGCCCCCTTGCGGGCGGCGGTGGCGAGCGGCGCCCCCCTCATTCCCCTCTTTATCCTTGATGAGACGACGTCTGGGAAATGGCGGCCCGGCGCCGCCAGTCGCTGGTGGCTGCATCACAGCCTGGCCGTCCTGGCCGCGGATCTGGCGGGCCTGGGCAGCCGCCTGGTCATCCGGCGTGGCGACAGCCTGGAGGTCATCACCACCCTGGTCCGCCAATGCCAGGCGCGGGCCCTCTATTTCCATCGCAGCCACGAGCCCGCCCAAGCCATCCTGGAGGAGCGCCTCTGGCGGGAACTGGGCGAGAAGCTGGAGATACGCCGTTTTCGCGGCCGCCTGCTCCAGGAGCCCGAGCAGGTCCGTACCGGTGCCGGTGAAGCCTTCCGGGTCTTCACCCCCTTCTGGAAGGCCTGTCTGCGGCTCCCGGAGCCCGAGGCGCCGCTGCCCGCCCCGGCGCGTCTGGCGCCAACCCCACCCGAGGTGACCGGGCTGGAGCTCGATAGCCTCCAACTGCTGCCCCGGACGCCCGACTGGGCCGCGGGTCTGCGGGAGCAGTGGCGCCCGGGCGAGGCCGGTGCCCGGTTGCGCCTGGAGACCTTTTGCGAGGAGGCCCTGACGGGCTACGCGGCCGGCCGCGACCAGCCGGGCCGGCCCGGCACCTCCCGCCTCTCCCCCCATCTGCACTTCGGCGAGATCTCGCCGCGCCAGGTCTGGCAGGCCGTGCGCGGGGTCCAGGCAACGGAGGCCGCCACCACCCGGGGCGGGGATGCCTTTCTGCGGGAGTTGGGCTGGCGCGAGTTCTGCCATCACCTGCTCCATCACTGGCCCCGGCTCCCGGAGCAGCCCTTCAACCCCCGTTTCGCGGATTTTCCCTGGCAGGATGACGGAGAAGCCTTCAGGGCCTGGACCCGGGGCCAGACCGGCTATCCCCTGGTGGATGCCGGCATGCGCGAGCTCTGGCACACCGGCTGGATGCACAACCGGGTGCGCATGGTGACAGCCTCCTTCCTGGTCAAGCATCTGCTGGTGCCCTGGCAACAGGGCCAGGACTGGTTCTGGGACACCCTGGTGGACGCCAATCTCGCCAACAACGCCGGCGGTTGGCAATGGGTCGCCGGCTGCGGCGCCGACGCCGCCCCCTATTTCCGGATCTTCAATCCCGTGCTCCAAGGCCAGAAATTCGACCCCCACGGCGACTATGCCCGCCGCTGGCTGCCGGAACTGACGCCACCTGTCCGATAAGGACATTTACGCCCCCTTCGCTGCCAACCCGGCCAGCCTCGCCGCCGCCGGCGTCCGCCTTGGGGTGGACTATCCCGAGCCCCTGGTGGAACACGATTTCGCCCGCCGCCGGGCCTTGGGGGCATTGGCAATCTTGAAGAGTAATTGATGTCCTGGCGCTGGCGCAGGGGAGGGACGGCGGGGAGGGTGGCCATGCGGCGGCCAGCCCCCGGCGGGCCGTGGGAATGCCGACTCATGCCGACTCAGGAGGAGCGCGTGGGCAACTTGGGCGGACGTGGGGATGCGAATGCCGATGACAGCGGTGGCCGGGGCAGGGAGGTCTGTGCGCAACCTCTGACCGGTTGGGGTTATGCCCGCGCCTAGAGGAGTTTGACCAGCGCCGCCATGGCGCCAACCTGGGCGAACATGAGGGGAATGAGCCACATCAGCAGAGTGTTGCGGCTGCGTTCGATGGCGGTCCTGACCTCGCCACGCAGTTGCTCAATGTCGGTCTTGACCTCGCCGCGCAACTGCTCGATGTCGGTCTTGATCTCGCCGCGCAGTTGTTCGATCTGAATTCTGACCTCGCCGCGCAATTGCTCGATGTCGGTCCTGACCTCGCCGCGCAATTGTTCGATCTCTTCAGGAGCCGCAGCTCCGTCTCGCGCAGGTGCTGCTGGGTCGCCAGGTCCGGCAGGTGAGGGTAGCGCTCGTCCAGGCGCTCAAAGGCCTCGGCGATGAGGCGCGCCCGGGCGCGGTCGTCCGGCGCGCTGGCCAGGGCTTCATAAAGTTCGACGACGTTGCCCATGGGATTGATCTCTCCGGGGAAGGCCTGATTTCAGTATGATACCGCCTGACCGCTAGCCTCGCCAGGGGCCACGCCAGCTCCGCCCCGGCACGCCTGAGCGCCAACCCCCCAGGTGACCGGGCTGGATGGCGCGGTGCCTGGGGCCCTCTCTCGCAACTCATTCGGTCCGCCGACTCGCAGAATAGGGGCCCTTGGACGAGGATCAACATCTGGCCGACCTGAGTCGTATCAACAGCTTGAAGAATCCGGCCCGCGTCGATAGGGTGGGAATGACGAAGGATGCGTTGCCGCATCGCGGCGCTCTGGTTAGGATGCACCGGGGCTGGCTCGGGGTAGGTTGGCCTTGGCGAGTTTCAGCCTATCCCTCGTCGATCAGCCTTATCATTAGACACAACCTGGCGTGGTCCCGGTCCAGGTCAACAGACTGGAGAATAAAGCGCATGAAAGTCAGCTTGATCGGTGGCACCGGATTTGTCGGCTCCCATATCGTGCCGGCGCTGATCGCGGCCGGACATGTGCCGCGCTTGCTGATGCGCCACCCCGAGAGCGGCCATGGCCTGCCGCTGGATCGCTGCGAGGTGGTCTTGGGCGATGTGGAGGACCTGGCGGCGGTGACCCAGTGCGTCACGGGTGCCGATGCCGTCATCTATCTGATTGGCATACTGCGAGAATTTCCCGCGCGCGGCATCAGTTTCGAGGGTCTCCAGTCCCGCGGCGTCGCCCTGACCCTCTCGGCCTGCAACCTGAAGGGCGTCGGACGGTTCCTGCTCATGAGCGCCAATGGCGTCAAGCCGGATGGCACCGCCTACCAAAGCACCAAGTTCCAGGCGGAGGAGGCGGTCAAGGCCTCGGGTCTGCGCTGGACCATCTTCCGGCCCTCCGTCATCTTCGGCAGGCCCCAGGGGCGCATGGAGTTCTGTACCCAGTTGCGCCGGGACATTATCGATAGCCCGCTCCCGGCACCGCTGTTCTACCCGGGCCTCTTGCCCATGGGGGCGGGTAGTTTCCAGCTCGCCCCCGTGGCGGTGGAGGACGTGGCGCAGGCCTTCGTCCGGGCCCTCGCCAGGCCGGAGACCGAGGGTCGTAGCTTCGAACTGTGCGGGCCGGAACCGAAAAGCTGGCGGGAGATTCTGGAGACCATCGCCGCCGCGGTGGGCAAGCGCAAAATGATGCTGCCGGCCCCCGCCCTGGGGGTCAAGACGGCCGCCGCCCTCTTCGATCGCTTCCCCTGGTTCCCCATCACGCGTGACCAGATCACCATGCTGCTGGAGGGCAATGTCTGCGCGGATGCGAGCGCCTACCCCCTGTTGGGCATCCAGCCCCAGGCCTTCACCGTCGCCAGCCTGAGCTATCTGAACGAAAGCTGAGGCCCGTCGGCGACCCGGTTCATGGCGGCGGTTCCTCGGGCGCGCCGCCTTTTATCATTGAGCGGCGGCGCGCCCTGGCGCTAGGCGCCGGCGGACACACCCTGGATAGGGATTTGGAGCGACCTTGTCGAAATCGAAACGCAAACCCCTGCCGGCGGAACCCGTCGAGGTGTTGATCGAGTCCCTGACCCACGAGGGCCGGGGGCTGGCCCGGGTCGAGGGCAAGGCCGTCTTTGTCGATGGCGCCCTGGCGGGGGAGCGGGTCCGCTTCCGCTACACCCGGCTGCAGCGCCATTTCGACGAGGGTCGGGTGGTGGAGGTGCTGGAGGCCTCGCCCCAGCGCGTGGCACCCCGCTGCCCTCACTTTGGGGTCTGCGGCGGTTGCAGCCTGCAACATCAGGCCCCGGAGGCCCAGATCGCCATGAAGCAGGAGATCCTGGCGGATGTGCTGCGCCGCATCGGCGGGGTCGCGCCGGAGCGCTGGCTGCCACCCCTGGCGGCGGGGCATTGGGGCTATCGCCGCAAGGCGCGGGTGGGGGTGCGCTATGTGGCCAAGAAGGGCAAAACCCTGGTGGGCTTTCGCGAGCGGGGCTCGGGCTTTCTCGCCGACCTGAGTCGTTGCGAGGTGCTGCACCCGGATGTGGGTGAGCGGATTCAGGCCCTGGCCGAGCTGGTGGACGGGCTGAGCATCCGCGAGCAGGTGCCTCAGATCGAGATCGCCAAGGGCGAGGGGCCCTGTGTCCTGGTGTTTCGGGTGCTCGCGGCCCCCTCCGCGACGGACCTGGCGCGTCTGGAGACCTTCGCGGCCGCGCACCAGGTGCGGGTCTATCTCCAGGAGGGCGGCCTCGAGACCGTCCGCCCCCTGCCGGGCCAGGCGGTCGATCTTCATTACAGCCTGCCGGACTTCGGGGTCCAGATCCATTTCGAGCCCACCGACTTCACCCAGGTCAATCTGGAACTGAACCGCCTCATGGTGCGGCGGGCGGTGGACCTGCTCGATCCCGGGCCGGACGAACGGGTGCTGGATCTCTTCTGTGGCCTGGGCAACTTTACCCTGCCCCTGGCGCGGCGCGCGGGCGCGGTCGTCGGGGTGGAGGGCGACGCCGGCCTGGTCGAACGCGCCCGGCGCAATGCCCAGGCCAACGGCATCGAGAACGCGACTTTTCAGGTCGCCGACCTATATGGCGCCAACGTCGCCATGCCCTGGGCGGGCGACCGCTTCGACAAGGCCCTGCTGGACCCGCCCCGGGCCGGCGCCCTGCAAGTCCTGGATTTTCTGCCAGCCCTGGGCGTCCGGCGGCTGGTCTATGTGTCCTGTTTTCCCGCCACCCTGGCCCGCGATGCCGAGCGTCTGGTCAATGGCTTGGGCTATCGGCTGCTGGAGGCGGGGGCCATGGACATGTTTCCGCACACGGCCCATCTGGAGTCCATGGCCGTGTTCGAGCGGCCCTGATGCCGGGTCACACGGCACCGCCCGCCCGGCCGCCGGCCTTGGCGGTGGCCGTCTTTACCATTCATTCCTTTCCCCATCATTATGGAGTCCGTCCGAATCATGCCCGTTGAAATTGAGCGCAAGTTTCTGGTCGAAGGCGATGCCTGGCGCGGCCAGGTGGCCTCCGAGTCCCACATCATGCAGGGTTATCTCGCCAGCAGCCCGGAGGTGACGGTGCGGGTCAGGGTCAAGGGCGATCGGGCCTTTCTGACCATCAAGGGGGAGTCGCGGGGCGTGACCCGCAGTGAATACGAATACCCTATCCCGGTGGTGGACGCCGAGGAGATGCTTCGCGATCTGGCGGCCCTGCCGCCCATCGATAAGGTCCGGCACCGCATCCCCCACGATGGGCATGTCTGGGAGCTGGATGTCTTCGCCGGCGAGAACGCGGGTCTGGTGATGGCGGAGATCGAGTTGTCGGCGGAAGACGAGGCCTTTGTCATGCCCGACTGGGTCGGCCAGGAGGTTTCGGATGATGCGCGCTACTTCAACGTCAATCTGGCCAAGAATCCCTATCGGCGTTGGTGATGTCGTTCGGGCGGCGGCGCGCGGGGTTCCGCGGCCATGCGCCACTGTCCCGCTTAAGCCTGGCCTGCCTGCTGGTCCTGGCGATGGTTGGCTGCGGGTGCGAGGCGGGCGAACTCCCCATCCGCATGGGCCTGGCGGGCCCCCCGCGTAACCTGGACCCGCGGCTGGCCACTGATGCGACCTCCGAGCGGGTCAACCGTCTCCTCTATCGCCGGCTGACGACCTTCGATGCCGAGTCCCTGCCCGCGCCCGAACTGGCGCGCTGGGAGGCGCTGTCGCCCACCCATTACCGCTTTACCCTGGGGGAGGAGGGGCGCGACTTCAGCGACGGCAGCCGCCTGACCAGCGCGGATGTCAAGGCCACCTTCGACTCGGTGCGGGACCCCGCGACCGCCTCCCCCCACCGGGCCACCCTGGCGATCATCACTGAGATCACCACCGAGGGGCCGGACCGCCTGGACTTCCACCTGCGGGAGCCCGATCCCCTCTTTCCCGCCTATCTGGGCATGGGCATCCTGCCGGCGGCCCTGATCCAGTCGGGGCACCCCTTCGCGGTGGCGCCGGTGGGCAGCGGGCCCCTGCGCTTCGAGACCTGGCCCCAGCCGGGCCGGCTGGTCCTGAGGCGCCAGCGGGATGGGCAGATCCTGGAACTGCTGGCGGTCAAGGACCCCAATGTCCGGGTTATGAAACTGCTGCGCGGCGAGATCGATCTGTTGCAGAACGACCTGTCGCCGGAGTTGATCGGCTTTCTGCGCGGTCGGGACGAGGTCCGCGTGGAGAGGGCACCCGGGGTCAACTTCTCCTATCTCGGCTTCAATCTGGAGGACCCGGTGACGGGCCTGCCGCAGGTGCGTCAGGCCCTGGCGCATGCCATCGACCGCGAGGAGATCCTGCGCTACCTCCTCCAGGGCGATGGCCGCCTGGCGACAGGCCTGTTTCCGCCGGAACACTGGGCCGCCAGCCCGGATCTCGCCACGCCGGTCTTCGACCCGGAGCGTGCCCGCGCCTTGCTGGCGGAGGTCGGCTATGGTCCGGATCGGCCCCTGCGCCTGAGCTACAAGACCTCCAGCGACCCCTTCCGCATCCGCTTCGCCACCATCATCCAGGCCCAGTTGGCGCGGGTGGGCATTGAGGCACGCATCCAGAGCTACGACTGGGGGACCTTCTTTGGCGACATCAAGGCCGGCCGCTTTCAGCTCTATGGCCTGACCTGGGTCGGCATCCGTACCCCGGACATCTTCCGCTACGTCTTCCATAGTGCCTCAGCGCCGCCGGAGGGGGCCAATCGTGGCCGCTATCGCAACCCGGAAGTCGATCGCCTGATCGAGACCGCCCGGGCCGAGCCAGACCTGGGGCGGCAGGCGGTACTCTACCGCCAGATCCAGGCCCTGATCCTGGCGGACCTACCCTATATCCCTCTCTGGTACGAGGACCAGTTTTACGCGGCCCGCCGCGAGGTCCGGGGCTACCAACTGGCGCCGGATGGCAACTATGACGCCCTGATGGCGGTTGAACTGAACCGGGAGACCCTCCCGCGGGCTGGAGTGAAATAGCCCGGCCTGTCGCCCTCAGGGGATCTGGCGGGGTGGCGCTAGCCGGCGCGGTCGCCAGCAAGTACCCGGATGGCGGAGATTTTGCTTTCCGAAATGGATCGCCCCATGGCGGTTGCTCAGGTTGCGGATTCCATGGACAATTGGAGCAACTTCAGCCAGGGTAGCCACCGTGATCGATCCGGAAGGTTTTCGCCCAAACGTGGGCATCATTCTGTGCAACGCCGAGCGCCAGCTATTCTGGGGCCGGCGCATTGGTCAGAATGCCTGGCAGTTTCCCCAGGGTGGCATCCGCACCGAGGAATCCCCGCTGGATGCAATGTTTCGCGAACTGGAGGAGGAGGTGGGGTTGCAGCCCCATCAGGTGACCCTGCTCGGCAGCACCCGGGGCTGGTTGCGTTACCGCCTCCCCAAGCGCTTTATCCGGCACCACTGCGGCCCCGTCTGCATTGGCCAGAAGCAGCGCTGGTTCCTGTTGCGGGTGGATTGCGGTGAGGATGCCTTTTGCCTCGATCGTTGCCGTAAGCCGGAATTCGATGGCTGGCGCTGGGTGCGTTACTGGCAGCCCCTGCGCGAGGTGGTCTATTTCAAGCGCCATGTCTACGAACAGGCCCTGGATGAGTTGAGCCCCCTGCTCTATCCGGAAGGGGTACCCGAGCGGCATTGGCCCCTGTCCCGGCTAGACCAGACCCCCTTGCCGTAACTGCTGAGTGGTGCTGGGGGTGCGCCCTGACCGAGCGGGATGCCTTCGCCAAGAGCCCTCACGGATTGAGATGTGAATTATCCACGGATTAGCCAGGCTTGGAGCGCGCAGCCCACGACGCCATCGCCCTTGACTAATTTCCCCGTCACGGACCCTTTTTTCCGGATGCTGTTTTCATGCTGGAGCAACTTCTCCGTATCGTCCAAGAGGTCAACGAGGCCCCGGATCTCGAAAAGGCCCTGGCCATCATCGTCCGCCGGGTCAAGAAGACTGTCGGTGCCGATGTCTGCTCGGTCTATCTCAGTGACTTTGACAAGCGGGAGCATGTGCTACAGGCCACCGACGGCCTCAACCGCTCCGCGGTCGGACGGGTGCGACTGCCGCTGAACCGGGGCCTGATCGGCTTGGTCAGCGAGCGCGCCGAGCTGGTGAATCTGGACGACGCCTCCACCCACCCCCGTTACATGTTCATCCACGAGACGGGTGAGAAACGCTACCGGGGCTTCCTGGGCGTGCCCATCATCCAGAACCGTCGGGTGCTGGGGGTCCTGGTCCTGCGCCACCGCGAGGCGCGCCGCTTCGGGGATGACGAAGTCACCCTGGTGGTCACCATCGCCTCGCAGTTGGCGGGGGCCATTACCCATGCCCGCGCCAGTGGCGAGTTGGCCCGCCTGCAGGGGGCGGAGGACCTGCCCAATCGTTTTCTCCAGGGCCTGGCGGCCTCGCCCGGCATCGCCATCGGCACGGCGGTCGTGGTCTATCCCCTGGCGGATCTGGATGCGGTACCCGACCGGGTGGCGCAGGACCCCGCCCAGGAGGAGGCGGCCTTCCGCGAGGCCGTCGCCGCCGTGGTGCGGGAGATCGAGCATTTCGCCAAGCGTTCCGCCAGGGCCCTGCGCCCGGAGGATCGCGCCATCTTCGATGCCTGGCGCCTCATGTTGGAGAGCGATATCCTGCTTGATGGCACGGTGGAACAGATCCGGGCCGGCAACTGGGCCCCGGGCGCCCTGCGCCAGGTCATCTCCGAGCATGCGCGCGTCTTCCAGGCCATGGATGACCCCTATCTGCGCGAGCGCGCCTCGGATGTGCGCGACCTGGGCCGGCGCATCCTGATGCACCTGCAGAATGTGGAACCCCGGCACGTCACCTATGGGCCGGACACCATACTGGTGGGCGAGGAGATCAGCGCCATGCAGCTCGCCGCCGTGCCCCGTGAAAGCCTGGCTGGCATCGTCTCGATCAAGGGCTCCAGTTCCTCTCACATCGCCATCCTCGCTCGAGGCATGGGTGTGCCCGTGGCCATGGGCGTGGCCGATTTGCCGGTGGGTCGCCTGGAGGGCAAGGAGGTGGTGGTGGATGGCTACCGGGGCCGCGTCTATCTCGCCCCCGGCCCGGTGGTGCGGGCGGAATATCAACGTCTGCGCGATGACGACCTGGCCCTCACCAACGAATTGGAGAATTTACGGCCTCTGCCCTCGGAGACCCCCGACGGCTATACCGTGCCCCTCTTTCTGAACAGCGGTCTGGTTTCGGAAAACCGCCCCATCGGTATCGAGCAAGCGGACGGCATTGGCCTGTATCGTACCGAATTGCCCTTCCTGGTGCGGGACCGCTTCCCCGGAGAGACGTCGCAGTACAACAATTACCGTCAGGTGCTGGAGACCTTCCATCCTCGCCCGGTGACCATCCGCACCCTCGACATCGGCGGCGACAAGCCCTTGCCCTATTTTCCGATCGAGGAGTCCAATCCCTTTCTCGGCTGGCGTGGCATTCGCATTACCCTGGATCACCCAGACATTTTCCTCACCCAGGCCCGCGCCATGCTGCGTGCCAACCTAGGCCTGGGCAACCTGCAACTGCTGTTGCCCATGATCAGCTCGGTCGGTGAGGTGGACGAGGCCAAGCGCCTGATTCGCCGAGCCCGCGACGAGTTGCGAGAAGAGGGCCACGAGATCGAGATGCCGCCACTGGGCGTCATGATCGAGGTGCCGGCGGCTGTCTATCTGATTGAGGCCCTTGCGCGCCGGGTCGATTTTCTCTCCGTGGGCACCAACGACCTCACCCAGTACCTGCTGGCGGTGGACCGCAATAATTCCCACGTCGCCAAGCTCTTCGATGAACTCCACCCCGCCGTCCTCAAGGCCCTGGAACTGGTGGTGGCCGGCGCCCGCGCCCATCATCGCGAGGTCAGCATCTGTGGCGAGATGGCCGGCAATCCCCTGGCCGTGCCGCTCCTCATTGGCATGGGCGTGCATTCCCTGAGCATGAGCGCCGGCAGCTTGCTCCGGGTCAAGTGGGTGGTGCGCAACTTCAGCCGCGCCAAGGCGCGTGAGTTGGTGGAGATCGCCCGGCAATGCGAGGACGCTGGCTGCGTGCGGCGCCTGATGATGGAGGCCCTGGAAGAGGTCGGGCTGATCGGTCTGGTGCGGCCGGGGAAGTGACGTTGGCATCAAGGGGCGGCTGACAGGGCCGCCAAGGCGCTGTAACCTTGCCGCCCGGCGCCGCGGCATTTCTGGAGATTACCCCTCATGGCCATCAAAGCCGACCGCTGGATTCGCCGCATGGTCGCGGAAATGGGCATGATCGAGCCCTTCGAGCCCGGTCAGGTGCGGGAATCCCCCGCCGGCGACCGACTCATTTCCTACGGCACCTCCAGCTACGGCTACGATATCCGCTGCGCCGATGAATTCAAGATCTTCACCAATATCAACTCCGCGATCGTCGACCCCAAGAACTTCGACGCCAATAGCTTCGTGGATCTCAAATCCGACGTCTGCATGATCCCCCCGAACTCCTTCGCGCTGGCCCGCACCGTCGAGTATCTGCGCATCCCTCGCGACGTCCTGGTCATCTGCCTGGGCAAGAGCACCTACGCTCGCTGCGGGATTATCGTCAACGTCACCCCCCTGGAACCCGAGTGGGAAGGGCATGTCACCCTGGAGTTCTCCAACACGACCCCGCTGCCGGCCAAGATCTACGCCAACGAAGGCGTGGCCCAACTCCTCTTTTTCGAATCGGACGAGGGCTGCGAGACCTCCTACCGCGATCGCGGCGGCAAGTACCAGGGCCAGCGAGGGGTTACCCTGCCCAGGCCTTAACCAAGGTTTCAAAAAAGCCTCGGCTTAGCCTATAATTCCGCTTCTTTCGCGCCCTTAGCTCAGTTGGTAGAGCATCTGACTTTTAATCAGGTGGTCGTGGGTTCGAGCCCCGCAGGGCGCA
>CAWJBI010000049.1:0-130374 GCA_963841065.1 uncultured Gammaproteobacteria bacterium
CACCGTCTCCAGGTTCCAGGTCACCACTCGCAGTGCCTGATCGGCCAGGGACAGGGGGCCTCAATCGTCTTCATCGTGCCAGCGCTGGCGGGGCCTTGGCCCCGGGAGGGCGGTCACCGACTCAGAACCAGCACAGGTACCGTGTTCGCAAGTGCCCGCTATGGATACGTTTACGGACTAATGAAGCGCATCGGTGTCGAAGCAATCGTTGGGCGGCTCCATCGACTCGCCCCGATGCGGCTCTTTGCTGCGAGCGCATCACAGCTACAAATCCCATTCTTTGAGCTTCTTCGCCGCCGTTCCGAACGGACCTAGCTGATAAACGGCCGCGCCCGCGGGCGAGAAGGTGAACGGATCGAATGGCTCGGCAAGCATTTTGTCAAGGTAGTCTCGGGAAGCGACGCCAGTGCTGACGTGCGGGCTGAAGTGCTCGCCGGAATACTTCGGCACGAATGACGAAACATATTCTATGATGGCGGCGTCAAGAGCAGGGTCGTCGTGTGCGCCCGTGAATGCGGCGATGGTTCCGGTCTCCACCGTGAACGGAGCCACGGCGGCAATCAGGTTCTCTTGCAATTGGATTAGCTCAGGGGTCGGCCTGGCGACAATGCCCGCAACGCCAACATCCTTGCCCGGCGCATAGTAGTACTTCAAGGCTTCCAACTTCATGGCTTTCACATTGGCGCCGGAGAGCACCTGCCCGGCGGCGGCATAGACCTGGTCGAGGTCCGCGGTGCGGACGAAGCGCTGGATCAGGGTGATATGCGGACGGTGCGCCGAATCTAGGGCGAAGCCTTGCGGGTTAACTTCGAGCAGCCGAGCGTTGTTGGCTGCGGCATGCTGGAGCATGGTGGCGTTCGGTTCCAGCAGAATGTCGATGGCGGTGACCGCGGGCTGCGCGACCGGGAAGACCTGTTTCCAATCGGTCTTCATGCTGACCACGACCCAGCCTTCCTTCTTCGCCTGCTCATCCAGTGCGGACGGGAAGGCACCCAGTTTGACGTCCGGCAATCCACGAGCCGGACCATAGGCGTATTCGCGCGCTGCATCGTCGTGCAGCACCAGCAGTTCAAGAACTGGGGCCGCTGCCGCTCCGCGTGTATTCCAACATTTCCTTGTCGCCGCGGGAGTTGCCAAAGGCGGCGATGGGACGGCGGCCGATGTGCCGGTTGATGGCGATGGGCTTGCCATCCTTGTCGTCATTAAAGTTCAGTTCCGGCAGACGCACGAGCACGGCCTTGCCGTCGCGCATTTCGAATTGCGTCTGGATGCTGCTGCCGATGACCTGTTCCGGCGGGATGCCGTACACCTGTCCCGCCCACGGGCGCATGAACTCGATGCCGCCGCCGGAGACGATGAAGTTCTTAAAGCCGTTGGCCCGCAGATAGGCGAGCAGTTCGAGCATCGGCTGATAGGTCATTTCGGTGAAGAGCTTACCGGTCTTCGGATGCTTCGCGGTGGCGATCCAATCCTTGACGATCTGCTCGAACTCCACGGTGGTCATGCCCGCGTGTGTGGCCATGACGATTTCGAGGAGTGCGTGGTCACCGCCGGCGAGCGCGGTTTTCATGTCGCCCTTGAGCAGCGAGGCGAACGGCTCCTGGGTCTTCCACTCCGGGTGCTGCGGTGCGAGCGCCTTCACCCGGTCGAGCGCGAAATACAGTTGCACGGGAACCGGCTGCTCGGACCAAAGCGTGCCGTCGTTGTCGAAGGTGGCGATCCGCTCGGCAGGCGGGACGAACGCCGCCGAACCTTCCTTCGTCACCTTTTCCACGAAGCTGATGATTCCCTGCTTGGCAGGTCCGTCGTTCCAGGAAGGAAGCGGGTCGGCGGCAAAGGCCGCGCTCGCGAACAGCAGCAGACCGAGCAAGACCTTAGTCGCTGAGTGTTTCATTGCATTGCCTCTGTTGACCGGAAGTCCTGGCGGGGCACCTGCATCGAAGCGCCCCGCCTTGCGCGCTACTTCGACGCGCCGCCGTCCTTCAGCTTCTCCATGACTTCGTCCAGATTGAAGCTGGCTGCCTTCTGCCGCTGCGGATAGTCCTTGAACGTCATCAGGAACTGGCCCACGTAGTCCTGCGCCGGCACCAGCAGGAAGGCATGGTCGAGCAGCCAGTCGTAGTAGGTGTTCGAGGTGATGTCCGCCCGTTCGTACGGATCGGTCCGGAGGTTGAAGATCTTCGGGACCCGCAGGCTGGTGAATGGGTTGGACCAGATCAGCATCGTTCCCTGGGCGCGCTGCTCCATGAACGCCAGCTTCCAGTTGTCGTAACGCAGCCCGGTCACCTGCTGGTCGTCGTTGATGTAAAGGAACGATTCCCGCGGGCTCTTCGCGACTTGGCCGGTCAGGTAGGGGACGAGGTTGTCACCGTCGAGGTGAACCTTGTAGGTCTGGTCGCCGACCTTGTAGCCCTTGAGCAGCTTCGTCCTTAACCTGCGTGTCGCCAGCCATGGCCACGAAGGTCGGCAGCCAGTCGAGGTGGGCGACGATGTCGTTGGACACACTGCCCGGCTTGATCTTGCCCGGCCAACGGACCATCGCCGGCACCCGGTAGGCGCCTTCCCAGTTCGAGTTCTTCTCGCTGCGGAACGGCGTCATCGCGCCGTCCGGCCAACTGTTCATGTGCGGACCATTGTCGGTGCTGTACATGACGAAGGTGTTGTCCGCGATGCCCAGATCGTCCAGCGCCTTGAGGACCGTACCGACATTCTTGTCGTGGTCGATCATGGTGTCGTGGTACGGGCTCTGCCAGCGTCCCGACTGGCCGATGCTCTCCGGCTTGGTGTGGGTGCGGAAGTGCATGTGGGAGAAGTTCACCCAGACAAACGCTGGCTTGCCGGCCGCGTTTTGCCGGCGGATGAAGTCCGCGGCCCGGTCGGCAACGTCATCGTCGATGGTTTCCATCCGCTTCTTCGTCAGCGGGCCGGTGTCCTTGCACACCTGCTTGCCGACCTTGCCGAAGCGCGGATCGACCGTCGGATCGTCCGTGGCCGAGGCTTTGCAGTCCATCACGCCGCGGGGGCCGAACTTGGCACGGAACGCCGGATCTTTCGGGTAGTCCGGCAGTTCCGGCTCTTCCTCGGCGTTGAGGTGATACAGGTTGCCGTAGAACTCGTCGAAGCCGTGCACGGTGGGCAGGTACTCGTTGCGGTCGCCCAGGTGATTCTTGCCGAACTGGCCGGTGGCATAGCCTTGTGCCTTCAGCAGTTCGGCAATCGTCGGGTCTTCCTTTTGCAGCCCTACCGTAGCGCCCGGCAAGCCGACCTTGGTCAGGCCCGTGCGCAGGCCGGACTGGCCGGTGATGAACGACGCCCGGCCGGCGGTGCAGCTCTGCTCGGCATAGTAGTCGGTGAACATCATGCCTTCCGTCGCAACCCGGTCGATGTTGGGCGTCTGGTAGCCCATCAGGCCGCGCGAGTAGGCGCTGATATTGGACTGCCCGATGTCATCGCCCCAGATGATGACGATGTTGGGCTGCTCCGCCTGGGTGGCGACCTGCGCCTGCGTCCAGCCGGGGATGGGTGCTATCAGTAACACCGCCAGCAGCAGAGTTGGGGTGAAACTAGGTGTCTTCATTGCGAACCTGCCTATCTGCGGTGGATGGTTGAAATGCGCATTGTGTTGGGTGTGTGGTTCGGTGATCCCGCCCGGCGCACCCTTCCGGTTAGGGCAGGGCGATCCCTGAAATTCCGGGGGTGGGGCGCGGAGTATACATGACTCGTGGGCGTGGCGAGGGTCAGCTATCCACGCGACTGAGGACCATCGCCGGCATAGCACCTGCGTCCGCAGTTGGCCGGAGGAAGACGAATCCCCCCCCTACGACCCAAGCAAGGTCGGCGATTTCGCGCAGTGCCATGCTCGCCTGAGAAACACGCCACCCGCGACACTCCTCCATGGCTCGCCCTGTGCTGCGTTCTCGCCTCTAACCTGTTGGTCACCGGGCGCTTCGCGGTACCTTCCCGGGGCTTAAGGTGTGTGCGACGAACATCGCGTGTGCGGTTCTGAGGTCCGGGCGGGCATCCCTGACCTCTGATAGCCCGCCCCTGCCGGTGCGCCAGTGGGTGCTCGCGGTGCCCAAGCGCCTACGCCGTGTCATGACCCGAGACCCCGGCAGGATCGCGCATCCGCTGGCCGTTAACGGGCCTGCCAGCCACTCCTAGCCTGAATTTCTCCCCCTAACCTCCATTCCGTCCATAACCCGCCCGACCAACCCCGCCCATCTCATGAAAGATGGCTCCCATTACCACGGAGCCACTCATGCACACCTTCCCCGACTGCATCGCCCACGTCCTCGCCGCCGAGGGCGGCCTGGTCAACGACCCCAAGGACCCCGGCGGGGTCACCAAGTTCGGCATCAGCCAGCGTAGCTATCCCGCCCTCGACATCCGCGCCCTGTCCCTGGACGAGGCCAAAGCCATCTACCAGCGCGATTACTGGGCACCGATCCAGGGCGAGGCCCTCCCCGCCGGTCTGGATCTCCTGGTCCTCGATCACGCCGTCAACGCCGGCCCGGCCCGCGCCATCCGCCTCCTGCAGCACCTGGTCGGGGTCCCCGAGGATGGCGTCATGGGACCCGTCACCCTGGCCGGGGTCGCCGTCGCCGACCGCGACGACCTCATCGCGCGCTACACCGAACTGCGCCTCGACTTCTACCGGGACCTGCCGACCTGGCGCCACTTCGGCGCCGGCTGGACCCGCCGCGTCCAGCGCGCCCGCCGCGCCGCCCTGGCCCTGGCCCATGCCCTGGAGCCCCAGGCGGCATGATTTCACGACGCTCCTCTCCGTTGTTCGGCCACGGGAGCGCGGGGGCGTCGTGCCCCTCCGCGCCGCCGTGGCCCCTTTTTAACCTCCCGGAGACCCACCCATGAATCTCAACTGGCGATCCCTCCTCACCGAGCCGAGCACCTGGCGCGGCCTGGTGTGGCTCCTCACCGCCGCCGGTCTGGCCGTCAGCCCCGACCAGCAGGCCGCCATCGCCGCCGCCGGCATGGCCATCGCGGGCGCCATCGGCGCCTTCTTCACTGACACCCGCGACTAAACCCACCACCTCCACCCACTGACAGGACCCTCATCATGTCCAAGTCCAGCACCTCCTTCCGGGTCTTCCTCCCGGATACCAACACCATCAGCGCCCTGGCGCTCTATCGACGCCACCGGCGCCACTCCTCGACGCCCGCCAGCCTGGTCGACGGCACCGACAACCCCGCCGGCTTCCTGTCCAAGGTCATCACCTTCGCCACCGGCAGCTGAGCCCCTGTTCGCCACGCCCACCTTTGCCAACCCCGCCGCGCCGGTCAGCGGTCTACCTGACGCGCGATCGAGGCCGGCGACTTCTACCAGGTCCTCGACGAGTCCATCTTCGACGCCGCCGACCCGGGTCGTCCGACCCCCGCCGTCACCGCCGCGCAGGAATACCTGCTCTACGAGACCCTGGCCAACCACGCCACCACCGGCGGCAGCCATCTGGACCGTCAAGGCCCCCGCCGCCCCCGTCGCCATCGTCAAGGCCAAGGGCAAGGACGCCATCACCGGCGAGGTGCTGGAGGGCAACGACATCCTGTTTCGCTGGACCGGCAAGTGCCCGAGCCTCATCGAGGTCGAGGCCGACGTGGAGGACATCACCGATCCGCGCGGCTTCGTCCCCGTGGAGCTGGAAAACGTCACCACCTACGCCGAATCCTCGCGTCGGCCTGTCCCTGGTCCAGTCCCTCGACCAGATCGTGCCCCGCGACGGCATGGGCCACGCCGTCGGCCTGCGCATGCGCTACAACGTCTCCGGCGATCCGGGCGCCTGGGTGAACCTGGCCAATGAGTTCATGGTGTACGACATGGCCGCCCCTATGCCCTGCGTGTCCCTGACCTCGACCCTGTTGCGCGACCGTAACGACGTCATCTCCGACCTGGTGGAGTTGCACTGGGTCAAGGACCCGGTCAGCCCCGGCACCGGCATCGAGATCTACGTCACCGACTTTGTCGGCAAGAAGCACGCGGTTTACACCAGCAACGGCATCGAGACCAGCGTCCGCCTGGAGAACATCTCGCGCTTCGTCGTCCAGGACGAAGGCCCCGCCGTGGCGCGGCCCTATCGCTTCCACATCGTCGCCACCAACCTCAGCGCCAAGTCGAGCGAGACCTACGCCTCGCCCATCAACATCACCTCCAAGGTCAAGGCGGTCGTGCCGCCCACGGCGGACGAGATCGCCGGCACGGCCCGTGACGTCCTCTATGCCGTCCTCAAGGCGGAAGTGTTCGCCGATGTCCTGACCGCCCTGGGCGCCTTGCCCACGGAAGGGCAGGCCATCGTCAACAACGCTATCGACAGCACCCTGCTGCGCATCAAGGACGTGGTGGCCAAGGGCGGCAGCGTGGATCTTGGCGGACTTTGGCCTCTTCGCCGCTAAGTGGACCTCCGAGCGCCTGGGCCGCAACCCGAGCACCGGCGAGCCCGTCATCACCCCCGCCTACCGCAGCCTGGGCTTTGCCCCCTCCACGGGCTTCAAGGCCGGCACCAAGGCCGGCAGCATCATGACCGACGCCCAGGCCAAGGCCGCGGCATAACCCACCACCACCGCCCGCGCGTGAGCGCGTGGCGGTCTTTTTTTGCCTGGAGTCCGCACCATGAACGCCACCGACAGCCTCGAAGCCAGCATCGGCGCCGCCCTCTTCCTGGGCCAACCCCTCGCCATCGCCCAATGGCAGGTCCACCTCTACAGCGCCGCCCCCACCGATGACGGCCTGGGCGGCACCGAGATCACCGGCGCCAGCTATGCCCCCGTGCGCTGCGATCCCGGCGCCGAGCGCTGGGCCAAGGACGCGAGCCAGACCAGCGGGGCCACCGTCTTCCGCAACCTGGCGCCCATCCAGTTCCCCACCGCGACCACCCCCTGGGCCTCGATCACCACCGTGGTGCTCAAGGACCAGGACGGCACCCCCCGCCTGGTCGTCCCCCTGACCACCCCGAAGCCCGTCGCGGCTGGCGATGTCCCGGTCTTCCTGGCCGGTGAACTCGAAATTCACATCGGATAAGCCATCATGAGCCACCCCTCTTCCCTCTTGCAGCGGGCGGTCCTCCAACCGCGCGTTGCCAACGGCTACACCACCTTCTGCGGCGTGAACGGCGACGGCACCCGCCTTGCTGTCGGGTGGGATACGGGCAGCGAACGCGGCGTCTCAACCTTCGTCACCCGACCTGGCTGGCCGGAAGGGTGTCGCGGCACCTCCTGGGAAGAGATCCCGGACCTGGACCTGACCGCCGACCTGGACGGCGAATTGAACGCCGTCGCCATGGACGCCGACGGGATGCGCATCGCCTGCGGCGACAGCTACAACAGCCGCCCCGCCGGCGCCGTCTGCATCTACGAATTCACCTATGCCATGGACGCCATCGCCAAGGTGGCCACCCTGACCCCGAGCGGTGGGGTAGCCGATGAATACTTTGGCGCCTCCTGTTGCTTCAGCCAGTCCGGCACCCGCCTCTATGTGGGCGCCCCCGGCTACGACAACGACGCGGGCGCCGTTTACATCTTCGACCTGGTAGGGGCGGCTTGGGTGCAGTCGGCCCGCATCACCCTGCCCGGCACCGAAGCCTTGGGCACGGCGGTGGCCGTGAACCTCGATGAAACCCTCCTGGCCGTGGGCGCCAAGGAGTCGGACTACTTCACCGGCAGGGCTTACCTCCTGGCCAAGGTCGGCGGGGTCTTCCAACTCCGCGACACGATCGAAGCTGGCGACTATGGCGGCGCCTTTGGCTCCGGCATCGCCCTCTCGCCCAACGGCACCCGCCTCTATGTGGGCGCCCCCCACTGGGGCGACACCGAAGCACGTCAGGGTGTGATCGTCACCCTCGACTATGCCAACGGCACCTGGTCACCCAGGGCCTCGATGCTGCGCGCGGCCCCCTGGGGTTGGGAGAACCTGGGCCTCAACCTGGCCCTGGCGCACGACGGCAGCACCCTGGTTGGGGGCCTGCAAGCCACCGCCCTGGTCTATGACGCCCGGCAGTATGCGGTCACCGGCCATGTCCTGGACGATAACGGCCAGCCCGCGGAACGGCGCTTGAGTCTCCACGACGGCCTGTCCTGCGAGGTCGTGGACGTGGACCTCAGCAGCACCGCGGACGGCTCTTTCATGCTGGCCGCCCGGCGGGACGTGCCCCATTTCATCGTCTGCCGTGACGATGACGACGGCGTCACCTTTAACGACCTCATCCTCGGCGGGGTGATCCCGCTATGAGCTACACCATCCCGAACGGCGACAGCCTGAGCTTCAGCTTCTCGGGGCAGGCCGCCTACACCCCGCCCAGCGGGGATAGCCTGACCTTCAGCTTCGTGCCCACCGCAGGCCACGGGCGGACCCCTGGCCCTGGCCGCGCGCGCGGCCCTGGCGCTCGTCGGCCAGGCCAACCTGGTCATCATGGCCCTCAAGCCCCTGCGGGCCGTCGGTGCCCTCAGCGTGCGCGCTATCGGCATCATGCGCTCCCTGGGGACCCTGATGCTGAAGGCCCTGGCCCGGATCGGCCTGGTCGGCAAGCGGGTCGCGCCGAGCCGCCCCGCGGGGCCTGGGCATGAAGATGCACCTGATCACCGACCCCAAGCGCCCGGACCTGGTCATCGACCAGTTCCTGCGCCTCTGGTATTGGGGACTGCCGAGCGCCGTCCGGGTCGCCTACCAGGTGGACGACCAGCCGGAGCAGCAGCCCGCCGCCACCTGGGAGAATCCCGGGAAAACGCAGCCCGCCATCCTGCGCATCGAGGGCGCCGAGATCCCCGGCGATGGTCGCACCCATCGCGTCACGGTGTCGGCCTGGCAGCAAGTCGGCACCGCCACCAGCCCCCGGGCCAGCGTGAGCGAGTACCTGAGCACCCCGGATGTGCGCCCCACCGCCGTCCCCGAGTGGTGTGGCGCCGAGCTACTGCGTCAGGCCACCCCCTACCTGGCGGACCTCTCGCGGGTCCGCTGGCGGCACCCGGGCGCCGTCGGCCTCTTCGTCAAGTTTACGGAAGGCAGCAAAACCACCCTCACGCAGATTGGCGTGGCGGATCACCAGGAGTCCGAATACCTGGCCGAGGGCGTCGCCCTCCTGATAGGTCGCTCGATCGGCTTGACCAAGGTTTATTTTGGCGTGGCCGCCGTCGCCCGCAATCAGTACGGGCCCATCACCTGGGCCGTGCTGCCCGTCACAATCCCCGGCTTCGAGGAGATCAACCCCCCCGCGTTCCTGAACCCCGACCGCTTGAGCCGGGAGGAGCTGGACAGCACCGAACTCGGCGACTGGGTCAGGGACGCCCTGGCCGCGCAACTCGGCGCCAGCGCCCCGGTGAACCTGGGCACCCTCGTCACCCGCACGCAGCTCAAGCTCTGGCTGCGCATCAAGGACGTGATCCGCAAGGGCGGCACCGTCGAACTCGCCGACCTGGGCATCTTCAGCACCACCTGGGGCGCCAGTGGCCGCGGCGTGAGCTTTAGCCCGAGCCTCGGCTTCAAGGTCGGCACCGCCCTCGGCAAGGCCCTCACCGACGCCCAGGCGAAGGCGATCCCATGAGCGGACTGATGGGCCTCATCTACAGCTACGACGGTGACACGATTGGCGCCTGGCGCCAGATGCCCCAGCCGGCCAGGCCAGCAAGCGGCTTCCAGGCCGTCACCGCCCTCGGCAAGATCCTGACCGGCGCCCAGGCCAAGGCCCTGCCATGAGCGAGATGATGCGCCTCACCTACACCTACGACGGCGACACCCTCGGCGCCTGGCGCACGGTGAACGACCAGCAGGAACAGGTAAAACTCCGGCTGGCCTTCATCGACGCCCCGGAGATCGCGCAAGGGATCTGGGGCATCCGCGCCCGGTCCTACCTGCGAACGCTCCTCTACGTCAACGAGTCCATCGCCGTCAATTTCCACGGCTACGACAAATACGGCCGCCTCATCGCCGAGGTCCTGCGCACCCGCGATTACGGCAACCTCGGCCTGCGGCTGGTCCTCGGCGGCTATGCCGCCCTCTGGATGTGCCCATCCACCCAGCCGGCCTACCATGCCGCCCAAGCCATCGCCAAGGCCAAGCGCGCCGGCATCTGGGCCAGCCCGGGCCTCCACCAAACCCCCTGGTTATACCGATGACGCCACCCCTCCTCGATGACTTGGGCGACTTCCACGAGCCCTATCGCGACACCGTTGCCTACCGCATCGGCAACGAGGTCCACCGCCACACCACCCGCCTCGAAGTGCTGGAGGCCAGCCTGAACCACGCCATCGCGGAGCATGAAGTCATCACCCGCAACATCAATCAACTCTGCGAGCGCTTCCAACACCACGAAGAGGAGCAGCACACCGCCCAGCACAAGCTCATGGTCATCATCATCCTCACCCTGCTGTCCGCGACCGGCGGTCTCATCGTCCTGACCGTCCAATCCCTGGTCTCCATCGCGAAATAGGACACCAGGCGGGCAAATATCCGGGCTAGGCTCCCGGCTATGCCGTAGTATTAACCCTATCCACTGCCGAGATGGGTGCGAGTCAAGCCCCGGGTCGAGGTCACGCGAGGCCATCAGCCGATGAACACAGCCCCCAGAATCACCATCGACCCCCATGTCTGCGGTGGCAGACCCTGTATCCGCGGACTCCGGATCCGGGTGACCGACCTCCTGGCGATGCTCGCCGCCGGCGCCACCCAGGAGGAGATTCTGGAAGACTTTCCCTACCTGGAAGCCGCGGATATCGCGGCGGCACTAGCCTTCGCCGCCCACCAGACCGACCACCCCATCCTGCGGGTTGCCTGAGCGGTGCGCTTTCTGGTCGATGCCCAACTCCCGCCGGCTCTGGCGCGCTGGTTATCGGCGCGGGGCCATGAGGCGACGCATGTGCTCGATCATGGCCTCCTGGAGGCCAGGGATGCTGCGATCTGGGCCGAGGCCCAACGCCGGGGTGCGGTCCTCATCTCCAAGGATGAGGACTTTGTCCATTTGCGGACCACCCTGGCAGATGGACCTGCCTTGATTTGGGTCCGTATCGGCAATACCACGCGCCGTGAATTATTGGACGGGTTCACCCAACTTATGCCTGCCATCGAGACAGCACTGATGCAGGGCGAGCAGCTCATTGAGATTACGGCCCCACCGGCAGGGCGATTCGAATAATTGGGTTGCCACCACCTAGCCATCAGCGAGCACGACATCATCACCGGCAACGTCAGCCGCCTCGAAGAACATTGCCGGCGCCATGAGGTTGCATATGAGCAACGAAGACGCTCTCCGCCTTCCTGTCGTCTCGCTCGGTGCTGAGTTTCTCGTCATCGGCCACCTTATGAGAAGAAATGTTCTCGCTTACAAGGCGCCACCGAATAACGAAGGCTACGACCTTATCTGCATCCACCCGGACCCGCGCCGCACCGTCGAGCCCGTGCGTGTTCAGGTCAAGAGCCGCTATCAGACGGACTGCGATCGTGCCTTTCCGGTAAAGGAGCGCACCTTCGCAGCCTTCGACTTCCTCATCATTGCGTTCCTAAACATCGGCTACTTCTATCGGAAGCGTCCAGCCCGAGAGGGACTCTGCGATCCCGAGTTCTACACACTTCCGCGGGACTTCATCAAGGAACACCACACGGTCGTGGCCTCGGGTTGGGAGAAGGTAAAGACCAGGCACCTCGACCTCGAGCCCTTCAAGAATGAACTCGGATTCGATCTTATCGCTGCCGCCCTTGGCGTCCCCTACCCAAGCCGGCCCAGTGCCTAACCCGGCGGTCAAGCGACCTCGCTTGCGCTCGCCGCTTACCGCCGGCCGTTAACTTTGACAACTCGGAGTGCCGCGCCTTGAGCAAAATTTACATTCCAACTTCAAGCGCGGAGCAATGGGCGGAATTTCTCGCGGAGCCGGTCAAGCAGTGGCGTCAGGGGTATTCTGCCCGCACGCTAGCCTATGCGTGGCAAGAGGCTAATGGTTTTCCCGCCGAGGTTGGATCTGTTTTGGCGTCGGTTTTCCCATCGGCAGAGCTGCTGCTGGCCTTGCCAGAGCACAAGGTGCCACTGCCGGGTGGTGCGCGATCATCGCAAAACGACATCTGGATGCTCGCCCGCTCCGAAAATCAGCTCATTTCCATGGCCGTAGAAGGCAAAGTGTCAGAGCCATTCGGCCCGACCGTGCAGGAGTGGCAAACAGAGTCCAGCCCTGGCAAAGTCAAGCGCCTGGCATACATCCTGTCTTTGCTCGGCCTGTCCTCCATTCCAGACACTACCCGTTACCAACTGCTGCATCGCACGGCATCGGCAATCATTGAGGCTCGGCGCTATAACGCGGCCCATGCGGTCATGCTGGTTCATTCGTTTAGCCAGTCCAGTGAATGGTTCCAAGACTACGCGGCGTTTGTTTCACTCATGGGCGGTAGCGCAACAGAAGATAGGATGATTTCTGTTGGCTCACGTTCTGGCGTCTCGCTTCATCTGGCATGGGTGCGCGGTAATACTCACTACCTTTCGAAATAGCTCGCTGCCAAGGGCTAACATACGCCTTAAGAACGAGCGCACGCCACCGGCGTGGTGCTAACTTGAAAGGGCATCAGGGGTGGGCTCCGCTATAGGCTTCACGCTAGGCCGCTTCGTGCCATCCTCGTGTGCTTCGGTTTCCAGCAACCAACGCAAACTGCTCGGCTTCATCATTCCCACCTTGCTCTCCGCCACGGGCGACTTAATCGTCCTGACCGTCCAATCCCTGGTCTCCATCGCGAAATAGGACCCCGGAGGGGGGAGGGGGGATATAGGGGGGAGGGGGGCAGGTAACGGATGGCCATGTTTGGGCCTGTAGGTGTCCGTACACATGAGGGAATGAAACAATGGGCAGGAAACGGAAGAAATTACGCGCCGGGAAGCCCAATCACCGACCGAAAACCCATCGCTGTCCAGCACCGGACCGCACCCCTGGCGACCGGGAGACCCTGGACCGCTGGCTCACCCCCGCCCGGGCCGCCATCATGACGCAGACCCGGTACCTCGATGATGATTGGCCGTCCCACTGGACCTAGACGCCTGCCGACGGTGGCGACGCTGACCCTGGCCGGCCTGTTGACGGCCTGCGCCTGTCGCCCGGATGCGGCCCTCCACCAGAAGCCGACGGGGCTGTCCGACCTGCCTGAATCGCTGCTCGTCGGCATCGCCTGTCGCGAGATCCTCCCGCCACCGCGCGAGCCGAGACCGTGACGCCTGACCGCGTCTCGCCCTGCACCTGGAACGCTTACGTTAAACGTGGCACCGGCCGGGACGCCTGGCTGCCGATGGCCCGGAACGGTCATTTATTGACGGGACCGTGATCTAAATCAAAGGATGGCCCTTGCGCCGCCTTGACGCGCTGGAAACACGGCGAGCAAGGTAGTTACACTTGGTCCGTTACCTGAAAGAAGGATCTCGCGGTCGCCGCCGCCGTCAGACGCGGCAGAAAACCTGCGGCCCGGCGGGGCGGATGGTTGCCAGGGCGCTGACCGGCGGGTTTGGCTGAGCGGCTCAATTCTATCTAGTACCCCAGCGGCCCGTTCCAGCCTAGTGCAAGAGCGGCCCATCTCAACCTAGAACACGTTATGTGCAGAGAAGCGTCTATTGAAATCCGATAGGGTATCGGTTGATAAAAGTAATTAAATATATCTGGAGGAAACCAGAATGAATACAAATGCCGTATGCTGGTTTGAAATCTATAGTGGATTCAAGATATGCCAACGCGCTAAAGCTTTCGACCGGATTCAGCGACTCCTGATCGAGTCTCTTGCGTCAATAAAGATTCCATCAGTCCTTCAAAGCAAGAGAAGCGAACGCAACCAAGCATTAGGCAACTACGCGCTTACTCTCGAGGAGCAGAAACCATTATATAAAATGATGAGATATCACACATGTCTGAAGTCATGCGTCGGCAGATCGCGAATGGCGGAAGAATCGAAATCGAGGTGCTAAATGATGCTATTTCTCGATCATGGCCAGTAATGGAATCGGCGCATCAGCGGGTTGGCGAGGCAACTCTTCGCGATGCTCTGATCGAATCAGCGAAGCCTCTTTCGCCGAATCACGCCTCGACAATCGGGCGGCCTAGGGTGCTTCTCGACAACTGGCGCAGCTTGGATATTGGGAAAGCTCGTAATACCCTCACCGCCAAGTATGGCAGATCAACTAACCGCGCCAGTCCAACGCTATCAAGCTCGAATACTGGAAACCTCCAAACAAGGCAGAGAACTGTATTCGTGAGCTTGCGCAGATCGCACAATGAAAACAGCGATGGTGTCAACTCGCGATGGGGTCAGGTCTTGCAATCGGGCTTTTCCGCGCGCCTCGTGTCGCCACTTGGATGAGGCACCTCGCCGGCCGTATGTCGAAAGTCACGTTTAGCAACCAGAAAGCGATTGCCTAACGAACGCCCAAAGAGCGAGCGCGCGCCATCGGGCTCGAGCTGGTTTGCAGGGTCCGTGTAGCGCGCGCCGCCTTGGGCTAAGCGTTAGGTTTCTTCGCGCAATTTCACTTTTCTGACAGGGGATGATTTATGGGGAAAACCCGTCTTGAAGCGTTCAGTGATGGTGTCATTGCCATCATCATCACCATCATGGTGCTCGAAATGAAAGTGCCTCACGGGGAAACAGTTGATGCCTTGTTACCCCTGTTCCCCGTTTTTCTCAGCTACATTCTTAGCTTTGTCTATGTCGGTATCTACTGGAATAACCACCATCACATGTTGCATACCGTAAAGCGGGTTTCTGGTTCTGTTCTTTGGGCAAATCTACATCTGCTTTTCTGGCTTTCACTTTTCCCCTTCGCTACCGGCTGGCTTGGCGAAAGCCACTTCGCTGCATTACCCAGCGCCCTTTACGGCATGGTTCTACTGATGGCCGCTTGTGCCTATTTCATACTTCAGCATGCAATCATTTCTTCTGAGGGAGAGAAATCCCTACTCAAGGCTGCCGTGGGTCAAGATAGGAAAGGCAAAGCCTCATTGGTGCTCTACGTCATCGCAGTAATTGTGGCTTTTTGGCTTACTTGGGTTGCACAGCTAATTTATATCGCCGTTGCAATAATGTGGCTTATTCCTGACCGACGCATCGAGAATGCCCTTCAAGAGAGCGAAACCTAACCCATCATTCGAGCGGACCTGCGCGAAAAGCCGCGCGGGCCGCTCAATTCAGACGTTATCGGGCCGGGCAAAGGTAACGCCAGGCCGCCTCATTGCATCCGCGCGCGCTTCGGTTTCCAGCAACCAACGCCTACCGCGCGGCTTCATCATCCTCACACTGCTCTCCGCCACCGGCGGTTTAATCGTCCTGACCGTCCAATCCCTGCCCTGCACCTGGAATGCCTACGTCGAACGCGGCCCCAGCCTGGAGGAGCTACGCCGACGGCTGGCCGAGGTCCCCGACCACTGGCGCGAGCAGGTACGCCGGCACGTCGCCTGCAACTTCCGCTTGCGAGCCCAGACGCACCGGGACCGCCCCGCTTGAATCGAGCCCTCTGAGCCCAGTTCGCAACCCGCAGCCCCGCTTGCGCTGGCCCACGGCGCCCCCCGTGCCTCGTTCCTCGGCACCAGGGGCTTGCGGGCCAGCACTGCGCTCCATGCCCCTTGCCAGCCCCTCAGGCTTTGTGGTCGGGCCTGTCCTGCCCCGTGCAATTCGCCCTGCCCGTCGCGCTTTGTCCCAAATCGCCACGGCCAGGGCGGCACGGGTCAGGCCAGTCCCTCCACCTAAGATTTTGATTCCCCCCCTGCCCCCTCCGGGGGAGGTTGTGTGCCTTCGGCACGCTATTGATAGCCGTCCATGGCCCTGCGCGCGGGTCGCCGTGCAAGCCTGGGCCGGGCGGGCGCACGGTCGCTGCGCTCCCTGCCGGTAGGGAGGCGCCCGCCCGTCCCAGTCTTACCCAGCTCCCCCCGCTTGGCGCCCGCTCCCTGCGGGCAAGAGGCTAAGGTAACGGCGCGGGCAGAATAGCCCGCACCGTTGGCCCCAAGATTTAGAAGACGCTCACTGATAGGCCGGCGCAACTCCCGACCCCGCTTGCGCTGTCCCCCGGCGCCCCTCGCCCTTCGTACCTCAGGGCCAGGAGCTGGTGGGGCAGCACTGCGCTACATGCCCCTTGCCAGCGCCTGATGGCCTTGTGTTCGGCTCTGTCACGCGCCCTGCTATCCGCCCAGGGGTCGCGGCAAACGACGCCGCCACCCACGGCCGGGCAGGGCGCGCGCCAGGGCCTCACAACCTGAAGATTCGATTCTCCCCCCTGCCCCCCCGATGGGGGGGTGGTGGTCGGCCCCAAGGGGGCCTTCACCTGAAGAATCAGAGAGGCCGTCGCATCGTCCCGCCCACCGCCCGTCCCACCGGGCGCCACTCCCCCGGCTCGCGAAGCTCCGCAAGCTACGCTTCACTCGCCTCCTCCGTGTCGCCCGGGGTGCCAGGCGGTCGGCTGGTCCCTTCCCCGGTTCTGGCTCTGCGGTGTTGTTGGCTGCGCGCGCGGAATAGCGCGCCCAGCCAGGGCCTGAAGATTCCAGAGATAGTCGCACCTGGAGAGCACGTCGCGGGTGGCGGGCCCGCTTGCGCTGGCCGGTGCAGCGGCGCGGGCGGTGGTGCCCCTGGCCGGTGCGTCGCCGTCCGTGGCTGTGCACCGTCCAGACGGCACCTGTCCGCCCGCCCCGCCGCCCCGTCCAGCACGGCGCTCCTTCTCCCCTTGCTGGCGTTGTGCGGCTTGGTGGTGGGGCGGTCACGGGCCTTGCATCATCCCCCCCTGTCTGCGGCAAACGGCGCCGCAGTCAGGGCGGGGCAAGGCCCGCGCCCGCCCCACACTGGAGGATTTGAATCCCCCCCTTCCCCCCTCAGGGGGGCAAGGAGGGCCTGCGGCCCGCCATCGAAGCCATCCCTGGCGCTCGCCCCGGGCGCTGCGCTCGTCGCTGCGGCGGGGAGCCTCCTCCCCCGGTCGCAAAGCTGCGCTCCTGCGTCGCTTCGCTTCGCTCCCTCCGCCGTCGGCCCCCGCCTCCGCTCCTCACTCCGCGCCCACGGCTCGCCGTCCCGCTCCCGGCGGGAATACAGAGCTAGGGTTGGCAGCGCGGGCGGAATAGCCCGCACTGCACCTTATTCAAGAGATAGCCGTCCATGGCGGGCGGGCGTCCTGCCCGGTGTCCCGCCTGCGCCATCCATGGCTCCGGGCCAGGGCCTATGATTCAAGAGAAGTTCGCACCTGGACAGTCGGTCGGGGGGGCGGGTCCGCTTGCGCTGGCCTGCTGCGCCCACGGGCTTCGTCCCTCAGCCCCTGGGCTTGCTGGCCAGCACGGCGCTCCTGGCGGTCTGCTAGGCTTCAGGCTTTGCCGTCGGGCCGGGCACAGGGCTTGCGGGGGCTCCACGGTGGCGGCTACGCCCCCATCCGGGGCAGCCGCAAGCCCTGCGCCCGTCCCTCCCCGAGATTCCGCCGTCCTGGCTAGCACTCCGCGCCATCCTGGCTTGGGTTGTCACGGCTGATGATTCGATTCTCCCCCCTGCCCCCCCGCTGGGGGGGATGGGTCGATGACCTCTGCGCGGCTGGGGGTCTTGTTGGGCGCGCGGCACCCCTTTGCGTGCCGAGGTTCTTAAATATAAAAGTGAACAGCCGTGTCCGCCGGGGCACCGTGTTAGGCTGGCGTAACGGGATACCCCCTCCGCTGATTGGGGGTGCTGTGTTAGCAGGGATACCTCATAGACTGGTTCAAAGCCGGCGCCCGCGTGGGCGCCAACAAGAAGAAGGTCGCCCAGTATCCGCCCCTGGACGATACCGAGGCGCAACGCTACTGGCTCGGTGGCTTTGGCGCCGCCTGGGCCGCCAGCGACGTTAAAACGCCCCTGGCCGAGGTGCTGGCCGCCGCCCTGGGCGCGCGGGCGGCCCTGCGCGACCAACTGCTTACCCACGGTTCCGGCCACCCCCCGCCACCGGTATGAAGGCCGGCGGGCCGCTCGGCGGCCTCGCCGGCCTGCTGCTGGGGCTGGTCCTCCTGGCCCCGGTCACCGCCGCGACGCTGGCGGGGCAAGTGGTGCGCATCCTCGACGGCGATACCGTCGAGGTGCTCGACGCCACCCAGCACACCCAACGCGTGCGCCTCGGCGGCATCGATGCGCCCGAGAAAACCCAAGCCTTTGGCACCCAGGCCAAACAACGCCTGGCGGACCTGGCCGGCGGCCAGGCGGTCAGCGTTGATTGGGAGAAACGCGACCGTATCGGGCGGGTGGTCGGGACACTGCTCGGCGCTGACCGGGATGTGGGGCTGCAACTGGTGCGCGAAGGCTCCGCCTGGTGGTATCGCGCCTTTGCCGACGAGCAAAGCGCGGTGGATCGCGTGCTCTACGCGGCCGCCGAGCTGTCCGCCCGGACCGCCCGGCGGGTTCTGTGGGCGGATGCCCACCCCATGGCCCCCTGGGACTACCGCCATCAGCCCGCACCCACCCCGCGCGACTTGAGCAACTGTTCTTGCGGGGGCACCCATCTCTGCACCGGCAGCCGCGGCGGTCGGTTCTGCGTTACCCCCTCCGGGGCCAAGCGCTACGCCGCCCGCGCCACGCCGTGAGGGTAGGGCGCGCGGGCGGTGTGCCGGTATTTCTGGGTGTCGTGGTCTGGTATGCGGTGGCAAACCCTACCGAACGGCGCGATGAACATGGGCAACGCGAGACCGGGGTTGCAATAGAAGGCGCTGCTTCGCCATGACCGTTGCCGCGTGAGTGGGGGAGACCGCCAGTAGGCGCTGTTGGCCTGCCGAAAACCGGGTGGGCTGAAGTAGCTTGCTAATCGGGTGCAACCCTGACGAGACGAGCACGCGAAGTCGATCAACTTCCGTCAGGGATTAAGTATTACGTCCCCTCGTTTGCTCGGTCCCCTATGGTTCTCCCCGTATTTCTCGGCCGCGGCGACCGCGGCGGGCAAGGGGCGTGAGGGCCCGGCGGCCCGGACTCAAGTGATCGGGCCAAAGGACAGGAGCCGCCGCACCTCGATGGCGTTGCGCTTGCCCAGTGCGCTCTTCGCCAGGGACTGGGCCCGGTCGAGGGTCAGGTCGCGGATCACGCGACGGACCCGGGCGGCGAAGAAGGGGCTCAAGCTGAGCTCCGTCACCCCGATGCCGAGCAGGAAGGGGACAATGACAGGATCCGCTGCCGCTTCACCGCACAGGGTCAAGGGGACACCGCGCTTGCGGGCGGTCTGAACAACCTGCTCGGTCACCCGCAGGACGGTCGGGTGGAGGAAGGCCGCCACCGCGTCCTGGCATGCCGCGCCGCGGTCCATGGCCAGTATGGCATGACTCAGGTCGTTGGTGCCGAGGCTGAGGAAATCGGCGATCTCCAGCAGCTCACCGATGCGGAAAGCGGCGGCCGGCGTTTCGATCATGGCGCCGACCGGGACCTGCTCCGCGCAGCCTTCGGCGGCGAGTGCCTCGGCCAAGAGGTCGCACGCCTCCCGCAGGTCCAGGGGGCCCATGACCATCGGAAACAGCACCCGGATATTGCCCCGCCGGGCCGCGCGGGCGATGGCCCGCAGCTGGGTCCGAAACAGGGTGCCCTCGGCGAGCGAATAGGCCAGGCCCCGCAGGCCCGATGCCAGGGCCGGATCACTCCCGCCCGCGGCGAACCGGGGAATCTTGTCGCCCCCCAGGTCCATGGTCCGCACGACCACCGGCCGCGGATAGAGCATGGCCGCGACCTCATCCAAGGCCGCGGTCTGAGATGCGAGGTCCGGCGGACGGGCGGCGTCGAGGAACATGAACTCGGAGCGGAAGAGACCCACTCCTTTCAGTCCATGCTCCCGGACCATGACGGCTTCGTCCGGGTGGGCGATATTGGCGTGCAGCCCGACCTCGTGTCCGTCGCGGGTGACGCAGCGCAGCGCCGGGCCCTCGGTCTCGGGATCGAGCGCGCTGGAGCGCGCCTTGCGCGCGGCAAAGCGGGCACCTTGAGCCGACGTGGGGGCGACGGTGACCGTGCCCTGGTCCGCATCCACCAGGAGATGCACCCCCGAGGCTAACGCCGAGCCGGCCCCCTTGATGTCGCACACGGCGGGAATGCGCTTGAGCCGTGCCAGGATGGCGACGTGGGAGGCGGGCCCGGTGCGCTCGGTGACGATAGCCGCCACGTTGTGGAAATCCATTTGCAGCGCATCCGAGAGCAGGATCTCGTCGGCGACGACGACCGCCCCCGGCGGGAGCGCGGCCAAAGCGTGCATCGCGCCCGGGGCTCGGTCGGCGAGATGGCGCAGAATCTGGCGGCCGAGGTCGCGGATGTCCGCGCTGCGCGCCGTCAGATAAGATTGGTCCAGGGACTGGAGCCGTTGCTCCAGTTGGCTGATCTCGCCGACCACGGCCCCGCGGGCGTCGAGCCGCTCCTCCTGGATGTGCCGTCGGCACTCGGCGGCGAAATAGGGGTCGCTCACCATGGCCAGGCGGACCTCGGCCAGCTCGACACCCTCCGGCCATTCCTCGCCATAGCGCGTGCGGGTCTCCTCGAGCTCGCGAGCGCAAGCCGCCAACGCGCGATCGAGGCGGTTCAGCTCCCCCCCGATCTCGGCCTCGCCCAGCACCGCGACGACGTGAGGAGGGTCGAGATCGCCCCGATAGACGAAGGCGACCCCCTCCGCCAGCCCGGGAGACACGGGCCGCCCTTGGAGGGTAGTGCCCGCGCTGCGGGTAAAGGCCCGCAGATGTTCCATCGCTTCGTCCTTGGCGGAGATGGCGCTGCGCATCTGGCGGGCCTGCTCGCCTTGCCGCCGCACCAAGGGCACGTAGAACGCCAGCACGCAAGACTCCACCACCGCGTTGACGAGATCCACAGGCCAGGGGTCGGGCACCTGCCAGATCCCGTAGTACCACACCCGCACCAGCGGCATGCCGATCGACAGGAAGTAGGCGAGCCGGGGTCGCCCCATCCAGGCCGCCACCGCGACGGGCACCAGAAAGCCGAGTGGGAAGTGGAACTCCTGTCCGACGGCGAAGTCCAGGACCAGGGCTCCGAGGGCCAATACCAGGGTCGCCGCCAACGGATGCGCCCTAACCGTCCGCCGCACCAGCCGATCTACCGAGGCAAAAGGCCAGGGTCCCCATGGGTCACCCCATCGCCGGGCCCTCGCCGCACGCTCAACCATGGGTACCTCGCGCGACGGTGCAGGCCACGGCAAAGACCGCCGGGACAGCAGCGGTCGCAAGCGCAGGGCCTAGCAGCCGACTGGCCGACGTAAATGTCCCGAGAGCCGCGCCTGCGACGCTAGCGACGCGCAGGGGTCGCACGCTGCGCTCTCCCCAGCGGAAGCTGGGTAAATCGGCACAAAGGGACGAAAACTCTCGTAGGTGTTCGAGCATTTTCTCGGGCATGGAATCCATGCTGATGGCAGATAAGGAATAATGATTAGGGGTGGCGGCCAGACGCAGCGGCGCATGAGGTGCCAGCACACCCGGGTAGCGGTGGTGGTGCCAGCGCGGCGGCGGCATCAGGGCGCCGCGACGCTTGAGGGCTGCGGTGCTGCACATCGCCATGACCGATGCCGCGTGGGTGGGTGAACCGCCAGTATGCGCTGTTTGCCTGCCGAAAAGGGGGTGGACTGAAGAAGCTTGTAAATCAGGAGGGCCCTTGCTGGCAACGTAGCGGCGGAGAGTCCGAACCGCGGCCCGGCCGTGCCGGCGCATCCGCCCGTGACCCCGCCCCGCCGCCCCGCCCAGCACGTCGCTCCCTGCTCCTGGCTGGCGCTTCCGGCTTTGCAGCCATCTTTGGTACTCGCCCAGGGCGCTGCGCTCGTCGCTGCGGGAATAAAGTACTGCGTAGGGCAGCGCGGGCGGCATAGCCCGCACGGCCACCAGATCCAGAGATAGCCGTCCATGGCGGGACGGGCGTCCTACCTGGTGTCCCGCCTGCGCCATCCCTGACTCCGGGCCACGACCTGAAAAATGCCATTCCCCCTGGCCCCGGCCCCGTCGGCACCCGCACCCCTAACCCCTGTCGGACCCTCGGGGTCGGCGCCGTCGCTTGCCCGGTACCGGGAAAGGCGCTAGATTCAGAGCATCCTACCCTTCTCCTGGCCACGCCAGCCCCGCGGCCTTAGGTTCAACCGCAAGCGGAAAGAAGCAGCGTGCACGAACTATGAAGCGCATAAGGCCCCCTAGCCGAGGGGGTCTCGCGGCAGCCAAGGGAGCCTTGAGCGCGGTACTGTCGCGTTGCGGCAGCAGCGGTAACCCCCCTTGCCCCGCCGCGTTCTGCAGGGGGTGTCGCCCATGTGGGGTCCACTCGCAGAGAGCGGGCACGGCACCCTGCGTGGCAAGAGGTGACAAGCGAGCGGTGCCGTCCAGACAACGACCGTCACCGCCGGAGACTGCAATGAACTATCGCACCGTCAACCGCATCTGGCAGTCGGCAACGCTTTTCCTCGCGCCGCCGCTCATCGTGCTCCTCGTCTGGTTCAAGCCGGAGATGGATCTCTACCAGTGGCTCCTGTGCCTGCACCTGCCCTTGCTCATGCTCCACGAGGCCGAGGAATACGTGCTGGCGCCCGTGGGGTTCAAGGAGTTCTTTAACCTCAAGACCCCCTTCGGCTCGCGGACCGACCCCGACTTCCCGCTGGATGACGCCTACGTCTTCCAGGTCAATATCCTGATCGCTTACCCGATCGTGATCCTGGGCGCCCTCCTGGCCGGCGTGGCGCCCTGGCTCGGTTTCGCGATGATCTGGTTCGAGCTGGTCATCAATAATGCGACGCACACCATCATCTTCCAGGGGGACAAACCGGCGTACAACCCCGGGCTCCTCACCAACTCCTTCCTGCTCTTGCCCTACGGCATGGTCACGCTGCTGGTGGCGACGGGGTTTTTCACCCCGCTCGATTGGGTGCTGTCACTCGTTATCGGCATCGGGGTCGCCGCCATGCTCGGCCTCAAGACCCGCCGCCGGTTGGCGAGCCGCAAGCCGTCGGCGGTGTGAGCCGGACCGAGACCGTGGCGGTTTATCCGGCGGAATCTTGACACGGATCAACGCACCAGGGTTGCAAGGCAGCGACGACTGCGAGACTGCCAAGGGATGCCGGGTAGTCGGCTGTATGCGGCTGTATTTGGTCTAATACCTAGCGGCCCGTGGCCAACAGCACCCCAGGATCATAACGCGGCCTAGCCCACCACTGGCCCGTCTCGATCTGGAACGCGTTGGAGCGCAAGCAACTTACTACCACCCACACCCAGGAGACTGTTAATGCTTGAAATTCAGCCACTCGATGAAACCGTCCCCATTTTTCAACAACTGGGAGCGGAAGTGTCGCCGGTTGTTCTCGTCAACATCTTCAAGGTCGCCGCGTCGGACATTCCAGCACTGCTCGAGGCGTGGGAGGCGGATGCCAATTGGATGAAGCTGCAGCCAGGGTATATCTCAACGCAGTTACATCGAGGCATCGCGGACAGCACGGTCTTCATGAACTACGCCGTGTGGGAATCGACCGCTCTCTTTAGCGCCGCTTTCAACCATCCCGACTTCAAGAAGGCGCTGGAGCACTACCCCGCTTCCGCCATCGCCTCGCCGCATCTCTTCAGTCGGCTGACGGTGCCGAATCTTTGTGTCGGCCCATAGCAATCAGGGTTAAATGTCATGCCAAAGCAGATACATTTCATCGCTGGCTTGCTGGCAACCCTGACCATTGCCACCTTCTTCCTGGCAACGCTGGGGGTGGAGCTGTTTGGAACGCACGAGGCCGTTGCGGGGGTGAAATCCTGGATTGTCATGCCCGGTTTGTTCATTCTGGTGCCTGCGCTAGCAGCGACCGGTGGCAGCGGCTGGTTCCTGTCCAAGTCACGACAAGGGCGATTAGTCGAGGCCAAGAAGCAGCGCATGCCTTTCATTGCCGCCAATGGTCTTCTGGTCATGATCCCCTGCGCCATTGTCCTCAACCATTGGGCGGCTGCCGGGACTTTCGACACCACTTTCTATGGCGTACAAGCATTGGAACTCTTGGTTGGCGCGGTGAACCTCACGCTGATGGGTATGAACATCCGTGACGGTCTGAAAATGAGCGGGAGGCTGCGCCCCAGCCAAAAAGTGGCGGTCTAACCCGGCAGTCCACGCGGGCGCTGCGCGATAGTGCCGCGCAGCGCTGGTAACTTCCACCTCGATTCCGCCACCCATGGCGTGGGTGCGCGGCGTTGCAACCGCACCCAACGTCTGGTCCAACGGGCCAACGGCACACAAGAGCACCCCAAACCGGGGCGGCTTGGCGGTCGTCGCCCCTGGCCGACCTCAGCGCGGCGGCGGGCAAATCATTACCGCTTCGGGTCCTATGCCCCTAGCTAGCCCTTCACCTCCCTGTGACAGCCCCGCCATCCCTGGCGGGAAGCAGGCACCGCCCGGTCGCGGCTTCGGGGTCAGTGCGGGACAGGGGAGGGGCAAATAACCCCACCCCTGCCCGCCGTCGCCATCGCACCGGAGAGCCCGGGGCGTGGCCCCCGAATAGGGGCCCACCGTCGCGGCTTCGCAGGTCCTGGCAGGGCAGGGGAGCGGTCAGTAGCCCGCACCCCTGCCTGCTGGCGGTGTCGGGCTGGCCGGCCCTGGCCATGGCCCGCGAATAGCGGCCCATCATTCCTCGACGCTCCGCCCTCGCGCCTCGGCAGTAGCCGGGCGCGCAGGCTGCGCCGTGCCCGGGTCCGTCCGGGCAAGAGCCGTCCATGGCAAAGATGCGGCGGCATCCTGCCCCCGCAGGATCGCGGCTTGAGCGCTGGCGCCCAATGGCCCGGCCCGCCAACGGCCAGCACGGCGCCCGGGAGGGTCGCAAGCTCCCCACCCGGGCTTGCGCTGGCCATCGTCGGGCCTGCACCGCTCCAGCTTCGGGCTCGGGGTGGCACGGGTCCCGGTCCAGCCTCTCGGGGCCAGGGTCGCGGCACACAACGCCGCCACCCTGGCCCCTTCGGCTGGCCCTGCATCGTGGGGTTGGCTAGGCCGTAGGCCGTCCTGGCAAGACTGCGCGCCATCCCTGGCTTGCGAAGAGGGCTCGTCGCGCACCCCTTTCCCATGCCGGCACTTCGCCCTGCCCAAAGAGTACCCCATGGCCTGGGGCTCCATTCCGTCTCCAAATAAAAAAAACGCTTATTTGGATTTGGTTTTGTGTTTTTTTATTTTCCGACTGCACTCCGCCCCAGTCCACGGGGTACCGAAGAGGCAGGGCGAAGCGTCGGCATGGGAATAAAAGGGGTCGGTATGCGCACCCAGCAGGTTTTGTGCTGCGCAACCTAAGATTTTGATCGCCCCCCCCGCCCCCTCCGGGGGAGCAGGGCTCGCATCAGCATGGGCGGGGCCTGCGGCGGGCGCGAGGGGGCTCTGGTGGCCTCCTGGGGCGCCTTCCGGGGGTTGCTGGCGGCTTGCAGCCTATTCCATCCGCCTGTTTTAACAGTTATTTACTTGTTAATAGCGCAATATGCGCTATAATTACAGGTAACGGGGGCTTGCCCTCGGGGCGGGGCCGGGGGGCCCCACCGGCCGGGCGGTCTCCCGGTCTCTGGTCGCTTGTGGGGGTTGCCGTGTCTAGTTCCTCTTTCGCTTCTCGCTTCTTTTCGGTGCCGGCGCGGTTTAACGGGCGCGTCGTGGCGCGCCTGCATGGCGCGACTCGGTCGGTCTGGGCTTGGCGGGCGCCTCGTGCGGGTCAAGCGCCCTCGCCGGCCTGCGTCTTTTGGCCAGTCGGTGATATGGCCTCCGCGGCTGGGCTGGCGTTGGCCGCGGGTGCTATCGGTTGCCGGGTGTGGGTTAAGCCTGCGGAGTCGTGCGCGGTGTTCGCGTCTGGCCCGCTCGCCGGCTTTGCGTCTGGCCCGGTCGTCAAGATTGAGCTGGCCCCGCGGTTGTCCGCCGCCGCCGCTCGTCGCGCCCTGCTGGCGCGGTGGCTGGGTCTCGTGCCGTCCAAATAGGGTCTTTGCCTGGCCCGGCTGGGTGGCCGGGCCTTTACCTGGGGGTTGCCATGTTTGATGTTCGTACGGTTTTTGGGGTCTGGCCGGCTGGCGGTGGGTGGTTCGCGTGACCTCGCCGGACCGGGCGCCTTCGCTTTCCTGGTGGATCTGGCCGCCGCTTGGCAGCTTGCCGGGCGCCGATTGGGAGTGGGTTGCTCCGTTGGCGCGGATGCCCTGGCCCTGCGCGGCCTGGTGTCGCCACGGCTGGCGGATGTCTTCGCGATTTGCTCGCCGGTCGGGTCGGGCGCCTGGTCGGGGACTGCGCTTGCGGATGTGCTCGCCGCTCATCGCGGGGGGCCTTGTGTCCGTGGCTCGCGGGTGGCCCGTCCCGCCCTGGCTCTGTCCGCTCGTCTGGCCTCCCGCTCGCGCGCCCTGGCGTTGCACTCCGCCGCCGGTTGTCTGGTTGCCGTGTCGTCCGCCCGCTCGCCGGGGTCTTTAGTCCTGGCGGGCGCTGTTGCCGCGCGTCGCCTCCCTGTGGTGGCGCTCGCCTGCGGTTTCCCCTGGTACTGCCTGCCGCCCCTGGCGCCGGGTGGCTACTGGCGCCGGCTGGCACGGATGGCGGCGTTGTCGCCGCCCTATGGTTGCTCGGGCAAATGATCGCCCTTCACTATTGCCCGCCCTGGCGGGCGGGTTTCTCGGGAGCTAGCAAACATGCGCTTTTCGGAAATCGTCGCGGAGGCACCCCGGTACGGGGTTGAGTTTCGGCAGGTGCGCGGCCGGGATGGTTCGGACCATGGCTGGGTGGTTGAGCGCGGGCTGATGACGTGCGCGCGGTGGTTTACCGCCTCGGCCCGCGGCTTTGGTCCGCTTGCTGCGGGTCTGGCCGCTTTGTTGGGACCCAAGGCAATGCCGCCCACTGGGCATTAGACCAGGTAGCCAACGCTGATCCCCGTTAAATCATCATGGCCCCGCTCGCGCGGGGCAGGAGCTTAGATCGTGAACATCGCGACCACCATCCTTGAGCAGTTGGGCGGACGCCGCTTTATCGCCATGACGGGCGCGCGCTGCCTGGCGGACTATGGGGACGCCCTGTCCTTCAAGTTACCCGAGCAGGTTCGCCCGTCAAAACATCAACTTTGTGAAAATCAGGCTGAACGGCATGGATCTTTATGACCTGCAGTTTGGCCAGATCCGGGGCATGACGTTACCGGGTGCTGTTGGAGAACGTGACGACATCGATTGCGGGAGCTTGCAGCCGGTGCTTTACCGACGTTACGGGCCTGGACACTCACCTCTAAAGGAGCACATGCCATGCACGATCCTTATGCCGGGCGCACTCGCCGCCAGTACCTCGCCGACCTGGCGGGGGAATACGAGCTACCGCTTTATGTCGTCCTGGATGCTGGCATCGGCCCTGGGACCCAATGAGGATTTCGACGGCCTCGTCACCGAGCTAGGGGACATCGCGGACTCGGGTGAATTCGACGGTTTCGACGCTTAACCTGCAACCGCTCCACGGATGGGGCCTCTATCGGAGGATGCTTTCCATGCTCTAGTTCTATGACGTTTGGGCGGTGGGTGGTTCGCGCGCACTTGTCGCAGTCTGGCCAGGCGCTCGCGGCAGTATGTCGCGGGGCAGTTGCTGCGCTCCCGGGCTACGTCTGGCGGTTGGCTGTTGCCGGGCGCGGATGCCGCCATCATCGAGTGCGCGGCCGGTGCGGGTTTCGCGTCGCGGTTCTGGATGTTCTCCGCTTTTGGCCCCGTCCACACGCTTGCGCGGGGCGGTTGCCGCGGCTGGCACCTGTTCGAGTTCTGCCGTGGATGCGGTCGCCACCGCCAAAGCCGCGGGCGCGGCCATCGTGCCCTGGGCCGGGGGTGGCCCGGACCTGCCCATTGTCGCGCGGTTGCGCGCGCGTACCTCGCACGTCGCCTGCGCCGCCACGTCGGGCGGGGTTATCGTGTCGGATGGCGCCTGGGGGCCGGGCTCGTGCTTGCTGGCCTCGTCCCTGGCCGGGCTGGGGCTCCCGGTGTACGCCATCACGGTTGCGGCTCTGGTGCCGCCGCCGCCGGTGCCGGGGGCGTGGGCCGCGGGGTCTTTCGTCGGGGTGCCGTGCTGGCGGTTGCCGGCATCGGGGCAGGCTGCGCTTGCGCTCGCAGCTTAGTTTGTCGGCCTCCGCCTCCACCTCCACCAAACCGCCCTTCAGGGCGGTTTTTTTTGCCCGGAATTTTCGTGATCTTGGGTTTGGAAACTAGGCCCCGCCAGCGTTTGGCTGGCATAAAACAACGTCTAGTTACGCGGAGTTATGACCATGGATCATGATCGTCACGTTTTCCAAACCATCTCCCATCTGGCCGTGGTCGCGGCCCGTCTCGCCCTCGACCTCGAGGACGGCGTTTTAGCGCAGGGGAGCGCCTGGGACGACCTGCATTTTCTGCTAGAGGCTATTCAATTCCTGGCTTATTCCCAAGCTGGTCCGCCTACCCGGCCTGAAATTTTATGACGTGAGGCTAGCAATATAGCGCAATATGCGCTATTATTAAGGCATGGGGGCCTGCTGGGGTAGGCCCCCCGGTCGGCACGGTTTCCGTGCTTTCCTTTGCCTTCGTTTAGCGCATATTGCGCTTATTTACTGCATCAAGGGGGTCGTGATGTACCAAGCGCTTGTTGAAATTCGGGCCGCCGGTATCCCCGCGCTGGCCGGGGTCACCCATTATTCCTACCAGGCCCCTTTCCGGGGCTCCCCCTTCCGATGCGATTCGGACTGGGACTATTACGGCTTCGAGGAGATCGAATGGGATCTGCTGGACCGCCGGGGGCGCTCGGCCCCCTGGCTGGACCGCAAGCTCTCACAAAGTGAACGGGAGGAGATCACGCGCCACCTGCTGGAACTCGCCTCCGCTCGGTCGCGAGGGGGGTGACCTATGAGCACCTCCGCCCCACTCGCCACGGTCACGCCCATCAAACCCGCCCTCGTTGACGCCGGGGCACTCCTCGCCCAGGGCATCCAATCGGGTCTTTCCGTTGACGCCCTGGAGCGTCTCCTGTCCATGCGCCGGGAACTCCAAGCGGAGCAAGTCGCGGGCGGGTTTCTTCGGCGCCCTGTCGCGCTTCCAGTCGCAAATCCCCGCCATCCCCAAAAATCAGGTGGCGCGGGTGTCCAGCTCCAAGGGCAATTACTCGCTATCGGTACGCGGACCTGGCGGACATCCAGCGCGCCATCGCGCCGGCCCTGGCGGACTGCGGTCTCAGCGTGTCGTTCGACACCGCCCAGGATCCGGGCGGCTATGTCATCCAGGCCAAAATCCACCACGTCGGCGGTCACTCGGAGGTTACGACGTTTCGCGTCCCCATCGACGACAAGACGCGGATGAACAGCGCCCAAGCCGCCGGGTCGGCCCTGACCTATGGCCGCCGCTATGCGCTCACCGCCGCCCTCGGGATCGTCACCGCAGAGGATGACGACGATGGGCACGCCATCACCGCCGCGCCGGTCCCCCCGCCGGTCCCCACCGGGGCGCCGCAGCCCGGGCGGCAGCCTGCGGCACCTATCAGCGCGGCCCAACACCACTTGCTCGAAGCCCGTATTACCGCCCTCGGCCTGGACCGCGAGCGGCTCAAGTCGTGGCTGGCGCGGGCGTGGCAGGTCGAACACCTGTCGGGGATCCCCGCCGCCCGCTATGCCGAGCTCCTCATCCGGATGGAGAACTGGGCCGGCCGGGAATACGCGGAGGAGCAGGCAGCAAATCGGCCTGGAGCAGACCAACGAAGAATGGCTAGCGGACTTTAGCCCCGCCAGCCACGGCCAATAGCGGAGTATCCCGATGCAATACAACCACATCCCCGACTATTACAGCCGCTTGCCGACCCTGGTCGAGCTGACCGGCCTGACGGTTAACGAGTCCTTGGAGTGCATGTCCGCACTCATCGCCAAGCTCGAACATGATCAGACCTGGAGCACTCGGGACCTCGTCAGCCAGCTTGAACACTGCATGAAGGTCATGGCCCATTGCCTGCACGAAGCGCCCAGCGCCCGCTAACCCCACCTGGCCAGGGACGGCCACCGGAGAACCGCCATGCCCGACCTTATCCCCCTGCACAACCCCGAGCCCCAGAGCCCTTTTCGCCCCGGGCGGCACCGTCGAAATCTGCGCCCTGATCGAGCGCGAAGCCCGGAGCCTCGTCCCCAGTGTCGTTACCCAGAGCGGGCGAGACGAGATCGCGCGGATGGCCGCCAAAGTCAACCGCTCGAAATCCTACCTGGATGAACTCGGCAAGGTGTACGTCAGCGAGTTGAAGGAGCTACCGAAACGCGTCGATGCCGAGCGCCGCGCCATGCGCCTGCGCCTGGATGCCTTGAAAGACGAGATCCGGGCGCCGCTCACCGCCTGGGAGGACGCCATCCGGGCGCGGCAGGAGCGCTTTCAGGAGCAGCTAGACGCCATCGCAGCGCAAGCCCTGGACCTTGGGGGGCTGACCATTGGCGATTTGCTGGCCCGCATCGAAGCCGTGGGCAACATCGAGATCGATGAAGAGTGGGAGGAGTACATCCACGAAGCCCAGGGGATCAAGGACAAGACGGCAATGGTCCTGCTGCACGCTCTGGAAGCCGCCCAGCGTCATGCGCGCTTGCTCCTGGTCCAGGAAGAGGCCGCCCGCGCCCAGCGCCAGGCACACGAGGAGCACATCCGGCAGGAAGCCGCCGCCGCAGCCCGCGGCCGCCACCTTGGCGGAGGTTGCCCAGCAGCCAACGCCAGCCATGCGCGCCGCGCCCGCCGCGCCGCCACCCGTGCGCGATGATCGCGCCCTGGTGCATCGCGCCATCCTCGCCGACCTGGAGGACCTCGGCATCCCCACCGCCCTCGGCAAGCGGCTCATCTCCGCCATCGCCCGGGGCCAGGTCTTCCATTTGTCTATCACCTATTGAGGAGCAGGGACCATGCGTGCCGATAAATGGGGCACCCCCACCGAAACGATCCGCTATGCCGCGCACTGGCTGTCAGCGACCCAAGCCAGGGCCGCCGGCAAGACCGGACGCTGCGCCACCTGCGCCCATTTTGTCGCCGGCCCTGGCCCCTGGGTACGCACCGGCCCCTTTTGCCAGTCCTTGGGCCTCGCCACGCGCAAAGGCGCCTGGTGCAGCCATTGGGCGGACGCCGCGCCATGAGCCAGTTTCTCGCCGCCCTGGCCTGGATCTCCGCCGCCTATTGCGGCGGCTTCGCCCTGGCCCTGGCCTTAGAGGCCTGGCTGCGTCGCCACGATCGGCATCATTAGAAATGGACCATATCGCGCTACCCGACGCCTGGCTCATGAGCGATGGCGTCTGCCTGGAGACCGCCCGGACCTTGCTGCACTGGGCCGGCTACTACCTGGCCCACGCCAGCGCCACCCGGACCACCCGGCGCGCCAGCTATGACCTGTCCATCGCCACGGACAGCGCCCGCGAGGCCCTGGCCGAGCGCCAGGTCCCCGAGTCTCGCCGCGCCCAACAAGCCCTATTTTGATCACCGGAGGAACTGCAATGTCACGCTCACTCAACCGCGCCCAGATCATCGGGAACCTCGGCGCCGATCCCGACCTACGGGCCCTGGCATCCGGCATGGCCGTCTGCCGGCTGTCGGTCGCCACCTCCGAGAGCTGGAACGACAAGAACACCGGCGAGGCCCGGGAAGAGACCGAATGGCACCGGGTCACCCTCTGGGGCAAGCTGGCGGAGATCGCGTCCCAGTACCTGCATAAAGGGGACAAGGTCTTTGTGGAGGGCAAGATCCGCACCCGCAAATGGCAGGACCAGAGCGGGCAGGATCGCTACTCCACCGAGATCCACGCCGACAATCTGCTGATGCTGGGCGGCCGGCCCACCGACACGGCCGCCGGAGCCTATGCCCCGCAGCCCGCCTACAGTCAGCCGGGCTACCCGGCGACCGGCGCCTACACCCCGCCACCGAGTCACAACCCGCCGCCCCAGCGACCCGCACCCCCCCGGCACGCGCCCGCGCCCCAGCGCCAGGGCGGCTATCAGCCCGCGCCGCCCCCGGACACCCTGGATTTCGACGACGACATCCCCTTCTGAGCCATGGACGACGCCCCGCACCTCCTCGACCTGGAGACCGCCGCCGCCCGGCTGGCGGTCTCACCGCGCACCGTGCGCCGCCTGATCGCGGCCGGGGACCTGCCCTCGGTGCGCATCCTGTCGGCCCGCCGCATCATCGCCTCGGATCTCGCCGCCTATATTGCCAGCCGGACCGCCGCGGGCAATAATCCCCACGGGGTGGCGGTGCACGGAGAGAACACATGCCACGTAAACACGTCAGAGACCAGGACGGGATATACCAGCGGGCGGACTCGCCCTATTGGTGGGCGAGCTTCCCACGCCCAGGCGGGGGCAGCACTCGCCGCAGTACTCGGGTTCCCATCGCCGAAGACCCCGAGGGCCTGAAGGCCACCGCGGTTCGCGCCCAGTGGCGGGCCGAGGGGCAGACGCAGAGAACAGGGGAGGGGGCCACCTTCGATAACCTGGTGCTGGCCTATCTCGCCGAGGTGGTGATCCGCAAGCGGGCACCCGGGCGGTACCATGCCGCCGCGCGCGCCCTTTTCCCGCACTTCACGGGGCGCTTGCTGGCGGACATTGGCGCCCAGGAGGTGCGCGCCTACATCGCGCGCCGGTTGGATCAGGGACGAAAGCCAGGGTGCATCAACCGGGAGATTAGTCTAATGAGTGGCGCCATGCGCTGGGCCAAGGACGAGCTGGAATGGGACGTGGGCAACCCCTGGCGCTCCCGCTTCCTGCGCGAGCCCTCGGGGCGCACCCGCTTCCTGTCCCAGGAGGAGGCAGTAGCCCTGCTGGCCGCCGCCGAGGACCCCAGTTCTAAGGCGCAGCATCTGGGTGACCTCATCCGCCTCATTCTGGCTACGGGTCTCCGCATCGGTGAAGCCCTCGGCCTGGAGTGGCGCCGCGTGGACCTGAGCCGCAATCTCATCCGCTTCGAGGCCGGCGACCAGAAGAACGGCAAGGCGGAGACCATCCCGGTCAACGCCTCGGCCCGAGCCGCGCTCCTCGGTCGCGCCCGGTTCCGGGCCACCCACTGCCCGGGCGCGCCCTGGGTCTTCTGCAACAGGGCAGGGGCGCGGTTCTTCAGCATCTACACCGGGTTCCTCGCCGCCTGCCAGCGGGCCGGCATCGAGGACTGCCACCCGCACGACCTGCGCCGGACGTGCGGCAGTTGGCTGGTTCAGTCGGGCGTCAGCATCGACCGGGTGTCCAGACTGCTGCGGCATGGGGACGTGGGCATGACCGCGCGGGTCTATGCCCACCTCCGCCCCCAGGATCTCGCGGACGCCGCCGCCGCCTTGGATGGGTACGAACTCTCACGTTCGGTTTCACGCTCCGCGCCAGCCGGCACGGATCGCCCCGACAAAGAGGCTCTAGGCTGATGATTTGCTGGCGGTTTCGTCCAGCCTGACATCGAGTGCCATCGGGCCAGGGTGCCGTGAATGGGCATTGATCTCGCGATATTTTTTGCCACCTCCGGCCACAGCGGCGTGGACCGCCTGGCCCGGAATCTGGTCCCCGCCTTGGCCCGCCGGGGCTACCGGGTGGACGTGCTCAAGGTGCAAGGGCATGGGCCGAACTTCCAGGAGGTTCCGGAGGGGGTGCGCATCATCGAGCTGGGGACTGCCCACGCCTATTCCAGTTTGCCAGCTCTCGCCCGCTATCTACGCCGCGAGCGACCCGCGAGCCTCTATTGCGACAAGGACCGCATCAATCATACCGCCATCCTGGCCCGAGCCCTGGCCCAGGGCCTGGCGCGCCCCAGCACCTTTCTCGCGGTCGGCACGGGCACGACCCTGTCCCTAGATTGCGCCCGGCGCGGCTGGTTCCATGGCCTCAAGACGCGCTTTTCGACGGGGAAGCTCTATCCCTATGCCGACAGGGTCATCGTGACCTCCCAGGGGGTAGCCGAGGACATGGCCGCGTACACCGGCCTCGCGCGCGACCTGATCGAGGTGGTGCCTTGCCCGGTGGTGCCCGCCTCGGTCTTTGCGGGCCGCTGCCAGCTACCCCGGCACCCCTGGTTCGGCGATGGCGGTCCACCCATCATTATGGGGCTCGGCGAATTGTGCGCGCGGAAGGATTTCCCCACCCTGATGCGCGCCTTCGCCCTGATCCAGAGGGAATACCCCTCGCGTCTCATGATCCTGGGGCGCGGCAAGGATCGTGACAAACTCCTGGCCCTGGCCCGAGAGCTGGGCATCGCCGCGTCCCTTGATCTGCCTGGTTTCGTGGAGGCACCCCTGGATTATCTGGCCCAGGCCAGCCTCTTCGCCTTCACCTCGACGCTGGAAGGTCTCGGGTTTGCCTTGATCGAGGCCCTGGCGGTGGGGGTCCCGGCGGTAGCGACGGACTGTCCCAGCGGACCCCGGGAGATCCTGCAAGACGGCAAGTTCGGCCCCCTGGTGCCCGTGGGCGATCACCAGGCCCTGGCGGCCGCCATGCTAGCGACCCTGCACGACCCGCCGGACCAGGATTTCCTGAGGCAGGCCGCCTGGCCCTATGAAATCGAGAATGCCACCAGCGCCTACCTCCGGGCGCTCAACCTTCGACCCCTTTAAGTGGATTAGCCTCATGTGCGGCATCGTCGGCCTCTTCAATCGTAGCGCCCCCGTCCGGATCGCGGCCCTGGAGACCGCCGTCGCGCGTCTGGCCCATCGCGGACCCGATGACCAGGGGACCTTTGTCTCGGGTCATTTCGGCATGGGGCACACCCGCCTGTCGATCATCGATCTGGCCGGCGGGCATCAACCCCTGAAGACCGCCGACGGCACCCTCACCCTGATCGCCAACGGCGAGATCTATAACTTCATCGAGTTGCGCGCCCTGCTAGAGGCCCGGGGGCACCGCTTTCTCACGCACTCCGACTGCGAGGTGATCCTGCACGCCTACCGGGAATACGGTGAGAATTTCCTGGAGCACATCCTGGGCATGTTCGCCTTCGCCCTCTTCGACAGTGCCCATGACCGCCTGATTCTGGCCCGGGACCGCCTCGGTATCAAGCCCCTCTTCCTGGCCGAGGGCGGCAGTGGCGTGGCCTTTGCCTCGGAGATTAAGGGCCTGTTGCCGCTCCTGGACAGCCCCCCCGGCATCGATGCCCTGGGGCTGGCCCGCTATCTCCAGACCCAGTTTGCCGCGGGGGCGACCACCCTGCTGCAAGGGGTGGAACGGGTGTTGCCGGGTGAAAGCGTCTGGATCGAACAGGGCCGCATAGCGCGCCGCTACCGCTACTGGTCGCCCCTCCAGGTGCAACGTCTGGACCTGGGATTCGAGGAGGCCTCGACCCGCTTCGACGCCCTCATGGAGCAGGTCATCACCGAACATATGCGTTCGGATGTGCCCTTTGGGCTCTTCCTGTCCGGGGGCGTGGATTCCGCCGTCCTGTTGGCCCAGTTGAGCCAGCATGCCGATCAACCGATCCGTACCTTCTCCGTCGGCTTCCCGGGGACCTCGGTCAAGGACGAACTCCCTCTGGCCCAGGCGATTTCACGGCGTTTCGGCAGCCAGCATCGGGAGATCCGCCCCAATGCCCGGGATATCTTCCAGACTTTTCCCCTCACCATCTGGGCGGCGGATGAGCTGATGCGGGACAACGCCAACATGCCCACGGCCCTGCTCGCCCAGGCCGCCGGCCAGGAGCTGAAGGTGGTGTTTTCCGGCGAGGGCGGCGACGAGGTCTTCGCGGGCTATGGCCGCTATCACAGCTCGCCTCTGGAACTGTGGTTCAAGAACCTCCTGGCTCCCGGCTCCAAGGGTTTCCGGACCCGAGGCACCTTTCGGGGGGAGTGGCCGCGGAAATTGTTTACCCCGGAGATGCGGGAGCAGTTGCCGCTGGTCAGGCAGTTGGTGGTCGAGGGCTGGCGGCAAACCCCCGCGGCCTGGAGCGACCTGCAGCGCAGGCAGTACATCGATCTCACGCAGGCGTTGCCTGACAACCTGCTGGTCAAGGCGGATCGCATGATGATGGCCTGGGGCTTGGAGGGGAGGGTGCCCTTCCTCGATCATCGCCTGGTGGAATTTGGTCTGGGCCTGCCCGACAAGCTGAAGGTCTCGGGCAGAGTCGGCAAGTTCTTTCTCAAGCGCTGGGCCCGGCGTGATCTACCCGAAGATTATCTGTTCGCCGGCAAGCGCGGGTTTTATGTCCCCATGGGTGACTGGATGGGGGCTGACCTGCTGGTCCAGTTGAACGCCCTGCTCCCGGAACATCCGGCCCTGCGGCCCTGGTTCAGGCCGGATGGGGTGCGGGCCTTGATCGCCCGCTGCCGGGACACGCGCAACGGCAGCGCCATGCTGTGGGCCATCATTCAGTTCGTGATCTGGATCCGCTTTCTGCGGCAGGGTTTCGCGGAGCGACCGGCAGCCCTGACCGATCCCCTGGAGTTGATCCGCGACCTGAGGGGCTTTGAGCCTTGATACCGGCGTGATACCCAGTGCCCGTCAATCCTAGGCCACCAGACCTTGAAAACCGCATATTCGGGTGTGTTCGGTATAGCCGGTATAACCCCAGCGGGTTGGTTCAGGCCAACTGATACCGATCCTTCATGTCCTGGTAAACGAGGTTGGAGACGGAACGGATGGCATTGCCCCGCTGTTTCATCCAGCCGAAATACTTTTTGACGGGGACCGGGCTTTCGATGATGGCGACGAAGGTATAAGGGTAACTGCCGCCGTTCTCACCCGGCGCCACCACGATGCCCATGTCGCCACAGAGCATGGAGGTGGAACCCGTCTTGTCGTAAACACGGACATTGTCCGGCATGGAGTCCACGCCATCGACAATGCGATCGCGATTAGACAGCGAGAGGAGGGCGCGCATCTCGTCGGAGTAGGGCAACTGACTCCGCCAAAAGGCGGCCAGAAAACGGTGGTAGTCGCCCGCGGAGGCCAGGTTGCGGTAAGTGCGCCCGCCCGCCGGGATCTGCTCCACGATGCGGATGTCTTGGAAGATATCGGGGCCATTCTGTTTGAGCACCCGCTCCACATCCCCGGGCCCCCGGTTGCCGGCGTTCTTGCTGACCAGGGTCATGAGGCGGTTGGTGGAGGTGTTGCAACTGGAGCGAATCATGCGCTCCATGGTCTTGCGGACCTCGGGTGTGTAGCTGATTCTGGACGACTGGCTAGCCTGATAAAACCAGGCCTGGCATACAAAGGGCTTGATCATGCTCGCCGCCTGGCGGGGCACGTCCTCGTTGATGGCGACCAGCTTCTGGCGGCTGGTGAAGTCATAGACGGACCAGGAGACCATGTCCCCGGCGCCAATCAGGCCCTGGGCGCGCAGACTGGCGATGTGACTGACGACGCGGGTTTGCAGGCTGCCATAGGCCGCCTGGGCCTGGGTGAGGGGCGCCAGGGTCAGAGGCGCCACTAAGAGGCCCGCGGAACCCAGGGCCAGGGTCCGGAGGAATTCGCGACGGCTTGGGTTTGCGCTCATGGTCGAGGCGGCCTCCTTTGGGGGCGGTTGGGCGGATGCGAGGGCGGGAGTTGAATGGGGTGTCGAATCCAAGGCTGGGCGCGGCCTGGGCTCGCGCCGCTCATGGAACGGAAAGGAGAATAGCCCCGCTTCCGGGTCGGGGCAAGGAGTGACGGGGCGTTTTTTTGATCCAGGTCAGGGTCATTGGGTTGGTTGTTCAATTTTACGGCAGGGCCGAGGGCTAACCTGCTCTTCCCACGCCCCACGCCCCACGCCCCACGCCCCACGCCCCACGCCCCGGCCATTACCAGTTCGTTAAGTGATGACATCCGGGGCGGCGCGCCTGGTCCGGGTCTGGATTTGCGCCAGTTCATTGGCGATAAGGATCAGGGGCGCCAGGGCCTCCTGCGTCTCCTGGCCGTGTCGAGTCGGGTCGGGCTCGTAGGACTCCAGATAGAGCCGCAGGGTGGCGCCCTCGGTGCCCGTGCCGGATAGGCGGAAGACGAGGCGCGAACCGCCCTCCAGGCCAATGCGGATGCCCTGGCGCTCAGAGCGGCTGGCGTCCACCGGGTCCGTGTAGGCGAAGTCGTCGGCGTAGGCCACCTTGAAGTCACCGAGCCGCTTGCCGGGCAGGGTCGGGAGGAGGGCGCGCAAACGGTCCATCAGGGCCTCGGCGGCCGGGGCGTCCACGGCCTCGTAGTCATGGCGGGTGTAATAGTTGCGTCCATGGCGTTGCCAGTGTTTCTGGACGATGCCGGCGACGGTCTCCTGGCGCGCCGCCAACAGGTTGAGCCAGAAGAGGATGGCCCAGAGGCCATCCTTTTCGCGTACATGGTCCGAGCCGCTGCCAAAGCTCTCCTCGCCGCAGAGGGTGATGCGGCCGGCATCCAGGAGATTGCCGAAAAACTTCCAGCCGGTGGGGGTCTCGTAGCAGGAAATGCCGAGCCGTTCCGCGACCCGGTCGGCGGCCTGGCTGGTGGGCATGGACCGGGCGATGCCCACGATGCCGTCCGCGTAGCCAGGCACCAGGTGGGCATTGGCCGCCAGCACCGCCAGGCTATCGCTGGGGGTGACGAAGAAGTCGCGGCCCAGGATCATGTTGCGGTCGCCATCGCCATCGGAGGCGGCGCCGAAGTCCAGCCCCTCCGGCCCCTGGCACAAGGCCACCAACTCTTGGGCATGGGCCAGGTTGGGGTCCGGGTGACCGCCGCCAAAGTCTTCCAGGGGCACGCCCTTCATGACGGTGCCCACGGGGGCGCCGAGGCGGTTCTCAAGGATCTCGATGGCATAGGGGCCGGTGACGGCGTGCATGGCATCCAGCTTCATGCGGAACTGGCCGCTGGCGAAGAGGCGGCGAATGGCCTCGAAGTCGAAGAGGCTGGCCATGAGGTCGGCGTAATCGGCCACCGGGTCCAGGACCTCTATCCGCATCCTGCCAAGCTTGCCGACGCCCAGCGTGTCGATGTCCAGTTCCGGGGCCGCGAAGGTGCGGTAACGGTCCAGGCTCTGGGTGCGCTTGTGGATGGCCTCGGTGATGGCCTCGCTGGCCGGCCCGCCGTTGGCGGCGTTGAACTTGATGCCAAAGTCCTCGTCCGGGCCGCCCGGGTTGTGGCTGGCGGACAGGATGATGCCGCCCTGGGCGCCGTATTTGCGGATGAGGTGAGAGGCGGCCGGGGTCGAGAGGATGCCACCACGCCCCACCAGGACCCTGGCTACGCCATTGGCGGCGGCCATGCGCAAAATGATCTGAATGGCGGTACGATTGTAAAAACGGCCGTCGCCACCGACGACCAGGGCGCCACCGGCAAGCTCCTTCTGGGTATCGAAAATGGCCTGGACGAAGTTTTCCAGGTAGCCTGGCTGCTGGAAGACCTTGACCTTCTTGCGCAGCCCGGAGGTACCCGGACGCTGGCCCGGGAAGGGCTTGGTGGCGACGACTTGCGGCTCCATCGGTGAAAACCCCTTGAAGTTGTATGAATCGGCCTTATTCCGGCGCCCTGATACTATGGGTCAGGAGGCGCCCCGTACGGGCCACTATTGTAGCGCCCTGGCGCCAGACCTGACATCACCCCCGACCGTAACAGAAGGTAAAGATCCCCATGACTGTAGAGGCCCATAAGGAAACCCTGGAATTCAAGGCCGAGGTGAGCCAGATACTCGACCTGGTCATCCGCTCTCTCTATTCCAACAAGGAAATCTTCCTGCGCGAGCTGGTGTCCAATGCCTCGGACGCGGGCGAGAAGCTACGCTTCGAGGCCCTCACGGACGACGGCCTGCTGGCGGAGGACCCGGACCTGCGCATCCGGATCGAGGTGGACAAGGAGGCGGGGACCCTGACCGTCAGCGACAACGGCATTGGCATGAGCCGCCTGGAGGTCATGGACACCATCGGCAGCATCGCCAGCTCCGGCACCCGCCGCTTCCTGGAGGCCATGACCGGCGACCAGACCAAGGACAGCGCCCTCATTGGCCAGTTCGGCGTCGGTTTCTACTCCGCCTACATTGTCGCCGACAAGGTCAGCCTCATCACCCGCCGCGCCGGCCTCGAGCCCGAGCATGGGGTGCGGTGGTCCTCCGATGGCCGCGGCCAGTACGACATCGAGACCCTGGAGGTGGCCGAACGCGGGACCCGGTGTCACCCTGCACCTGAAGGAAGACGAGAAGGAATTCCTCGAATCCTGGCGGCTGCGCACCATCATCTCCAAGTTTTCCGACCACATCGCCCTGCCGGTGGAGATGAAGAAGGAGTCCTACGGCGGCGAGGAGGAGGATGAGACCGCACAGGACCAGGAGGCGGAAAAGGCCCCCGAGTGGGAGCGCGTCAACCAGGGCACGGCCCTCTGGATGCGCAACAAGGCCGACGTTAGCGACGACGAGTACAAGGACTTTTACAAGCATATCTCCCACGACTTCGAGGAGCCCCTGGCCTGGGTCCACAACCGGGTCGAGGGCACCAACGAATACAGTGCCCTGCTGTTTGTGCCCAAGCGCGCCCCCTGGGACCTGTGGGACCGCGACCAGAAACACGGGGTCAAGCTCTATGTTCGCCGCGTCTTCATCATGGACGAGGCGGAGAAGCTCATGCCCCACTACCTGCGCTTCGTCAAGGGCGTGGTGGACTCCGACGACCTGCCCCTCAATGTCTCCCGCGAGATCCTCCAGCACAACCGCAAGATCGATACCATTCGCGGCGCCAACATCAAGCGCGTCCTGAGCCTGCTGGAGACCATGGCCAAGGACGAGGCGGAGAAGTACCAGGCGTTCTGGAAGGAGTTTGGCAAGGTGATCAAGGAGGGTCCGGGCGAGGACTTCCCCAACCGCGAACGCATCGCCGGCCTCCTGCGCTTCGCCACCACCCACCAGGAGGACGACGACCAGACCGTGTCCCTGGATGCCTACATCGAGCGCATGAAGGAGGGGCAGGACAAGATCTACTACATCACCGCCGATACCCCCGCCGCCGCCCGCCACAGCCCCCACCTGGAGGTCTTCCGCAAGAAGGGCGTCGAGGTGCTGTTGCTGTCGGATCGGGTAGACGAGTGGCTGGTGTCCTCGCTGACCGAGTACAAGGGCAAGCACCTGCAGTCCGTCACCAAGGGCGACCTGGACCTGGGCGACCTGGCGGACAAGGAGGAGAAGGAGCAGCGCGAGAAGGCCGCCGAGGAACATGGCGACCTGCTCAAGCGCCTCAAGGACGCCCTGGGCGACCGGGTGGATGCCGTGCGCGCCAGCACCCGCCTGGTGGATTCTCCCGCCTGCATCGTGGTCGGCGAGTACGACATGAGCGCCAACCTGGCGCGGGTCCTCAAGTCCGTGGGCCAGAACGCCCCCGCGTCCAAGCCGACCCTGGAGGTGAACCTGGATCACCTGCTGGTCAAGCGGCTGGAGTCCGAGAGCGACACGGGGCGCTTCGGCTGATCTGGCCATGATCCTCTTCGACCAGGCGCAGCTGGCCGAGGGTGGGCAACTCGATGATCCGGCCGCCTTCGTGGGCCGCCTCAACAAGCTCATGACGGGATTGATGCTGTCGGGGCGCTGAGGCCCCATCGCCCGAGCTAAAGGGGCGCCGGCCAGGGGTCGGCGCCCTGTTAAGCGGTCATCCCGCACCCGCGGGTCTTGCCCGCGGGGCTCTGGCCTGCCGCTCCCGCAAGCCATTGGGTCGATCGGCCCCCGCGTGGCACAATTCCCCCCTTGAACCAGGCCACCCAGGCACTCTCCATGCCCTTTCCCCCGGAAAATCTGACCCACGCCCTGTCGGACCTCACCCGGCTACGCATCCTCATGCTCCTCTTGCCGATCGGGGAGCGTTGCGTCTGCGATCTCACGGTAGCCCTGGATCTGCCCCAGCCCAAGATTTCACGCCACCTCGCCGTCCTGCGTGAGACGGGCTTGCTGCTGGACCGGCGGGCGGGACTCTGGATTCACTATCGCCTCCATCCCGATCTCCCTAGCTGGGCAGGGGATGCTCTGGCCGCCATCGGCCGCGGTTGCGCCGGCCAGGAACCCTTCGAGGCGGATCGTGCGCGCCTGGACCGCCCCTCGGGGCCGGGTGCGGAGACACTCTCATGCTGAAGGCTTACCGTCTGCAGGATTCCCGGCTCATCACGCTCAAGCCCGAGGCCGATGCCGAGGGTCAATGGTTGGCCGAGGCCCAGTGGATCGAGCTGGTGAGGCCCAAGCCAGAAGAACTGGTCCTGGTCAAGCCGTTCTGCAAGGTGCCTCTACCCAAGATGCGCGAACTCGACGAACTGGAATCGGGCTCCCATCACCAGGATTTTGATCAGGGGTTCCAGCTCAACTGTCTCTTTTTCCACCGCCCGGATGGCGAACCCCGCAATACCAACGCCGCCTTCATCCATGACGGGGAGCGGCTGGTATCCCTCTGTTCCCAGGTCCTGCCCCACCCGCGCCTGTTGCGTCGTCGTAATAAGCTCGGCATGAAACCCCTGGCCGAGCCCCTGGAAATTCTCCTGGCCCTGCAGGAGATCAAGGTCGAAGGCTTGGGCGACGAGACGGAACAGGCCTATCTCACCCTCTCGGACATCCAAAAGGAGGTTCTGGGCCGTCGCAGCGAGGACCTGGAGGATGCCGTGGACGGCCTGGCGGATCAGGAAGACCTGATCGGCAAGATTCGCCTCTGCCTCATGGACGCCCAGCGCGATATCCGCTTCCTGATTCGTCAGCCCCAGATGCCCAAAAAGTATCGCAAGCTGGGTGCCGAATTGCTGCTCGATATCGATTCACTCATGCCCCACAACGACTTCCTCTCGGAGAAGGCGGACTTTCTGCTCAACGCCACCCAGGGTTTCATTAACATGGAACAGAATCGCCTGTTGAAGATCTTTTCTGTCGCCGCCCTCATCTTCCTGCCTCCGACCCTGATCGCCGGCATCTACGGCATGAATTTTGAGTCCATGCCGGAGCTGAGTTGGGCCTGGGGCTACCCCATGGCGTTGGGTTTCATCCTCGCCGCCGCTGTCGTCCCCATTCTTTACGTCAAGCTCAAGGGCTGGTTGTAGCCGAGGCCAGCCCCGAGGCGGCGCGATAGGGATGGGTCGGCCCAGCTAGTGGGTAACCACCTCTAGCAAACTCGGGGATATCAAATAAGGTGCCAATGAAACCAGCCGTTATCAGGAAAACCTAATCCCATGCGTTATTTCCTTCTTGCCTTACTCCTGATTTCCCCTTTCGCACCCGCTGCTGAAACCTTTCAGGGGGCGGAGTCCAATATCAATTGCAACACTTGTCAGTGAACGGCGCTCTTGGGCTGGTTAAGACGCTCCATCATGGCCCGGTAGACACTGATCGGTGGAAAGTAGCCGTGGATCGCCCGTGGCCGCTGGTTGAGACGTTCGGCGATCGCATCGAGTTGTTCCTGGCTGTAGACGGACAGGTCGGTGCCCTTCGGGAGGTACTGGCGAAGGAGGCCGTTGGTGTTCTCACAGGACCCCCGTTGCCAAGGGCTATGGGGGTCGCAGAAGTAGACCTTGACCCCGGTCTGGGCGGTCAGCTCGGCATGGCGCGCCATCTCCTGCCCCTGGTCATAGGTCAACGATTGGCGCAGGGGCGCGGCAATGCTGTTGAGCTTACGCGTATAGCCGACCAAGGCGGAGGCGGCGGTGGCATCCGTCCATCTTGGCCAGCAGGACCAGGCGCGAGCTCCGCTCGACCAGGACCCCCACCGCCGAGCGGTTACCCGCCCCCTTGATGAAGTCACCCTCCCAGTGGCCCGGCAAGGCACGGTCATCCACCGCCGGTGGACGGACATGAATGCTCAGCATATCAGACAGTTGTCCGCGACGATCCGTGCCTCGGGAGCGCGGCAGGCGGGCACGGTGGGCCTGGCGCAGACAGGCGATCAGTTCCTGGCGCAAGGCACCCCGCGGCAGGGCGTAGAGGCAGGTGTCAATGGTCTCGGCGGCGACCCGCCGCTCCGGGGCATCAGGCCACATCATGTTCATGGCGCCGGCGATCTGACCGGGCGACCAACCCTCCCGCAGAAAATGCTCGACCACGCCAAACAGCACGCCGTCCACGGCCAGCTTGGGCGACCGCCGCGGCTGGCAGCGGCGGCGCCGGGCTGCGTGGCCGGCCCGCTTGGCGTCGTAGCCGCTTCTCCCCGGTGCAGCGGTCGGCCCGGCATGGCGGCGCCATTCCCGGCTGATCGTCGAGGGGGCACGGTGCAGAGTCCGCGCCATAGCGCGCAGACTCTGGCCCTCCTGGGCCATCACCATGATCGTCGCCCGTTCTTCGGCAGACAGTTGTTCGAAGTGCTTGGTCATCACAACACCTATAAGTGTAGAGGTGTTGCATTTGATTCTAGACTCCGCCCTCCATTACATACTGAAATATATCTAGATATATTCAGAAACTCCAGAAAAGGGGTATTATGCCGACGGTTGTAATCCCCACGAGAATATTCAACGGCAACCCCAAGCGCAGGTAATCCGTGAATTGGTAGCCCCCAGGGCCCATAACCATGAGGTTAGTCTGATAGCCGATCGGGGTCATGAAGCTTGCCGATGCGGCAAACATGATGGTAATGGCATAGGGCAAAGGGCTGACTCCCAGTTGCGTGGCCAACGCCAGGGCAACCGGGAACATCAGAACCGCAGCGGCATTGTTGGTGATGAATTCCGTAAACAATGAGGTCAGCAAATAGACCAAGGCCAGCGCCAGCCAAGGGCTTAGGCCTGCGCCTCCAAGCATTAGCCCGGCTAAGCCCTGGGCGGCGCCGGTTTTAGTCATTGCCGTCCCCAAGGCAAAGGATGCCGCGATCACTACCAGCACGCTAAGGTCGATAGCTCGCCGCGCTTTGCTGGCGCTAATGCACCGCGTGGCCAGCAGACCGCCGGCGGCGAGGAAGGCGGCCTCCAGGATGCTGACTAAGCCGCTGGCGGAGGCAACCACCATGGCCGCAAGCATGGCCAGTGACCAAGGTGCCTTGCGAAAATCCGGGGCGCTGGAGTCATCGAGGAGGCTGACCAGCAGGAAGTCCTTGCGATACCGGTATTGTTCGACAAAGCTCTGCCCCGCCTCCAACAGCAGGGTATCGCCGACCTGCAGCCGGATGTCGCCTAATTTGCCGGGGAGGCGGGTGCCGTCACGCGAGACGGCCAGGATGACTGCCTGGTAGCGGGTGCGGAATTGCCCATCACGGATGGTGCGCTCTAATGCTGGAAAATCGGGGCCAACGACAGCCTCAACCAAATGGCGGTGACGGGCTGCCAGGTTGAGCTTTTGCACTGCGTCTCTGGCAGGCTGTAAGCCCTGGATACGCCGCAGTTCATTGGCGCCATCGGCGGCGCCAATGAAGCACAGCCGATCACCAACCCTCAACTGGGTATCCGGCGCCACAGCCCGCAGCCTCTGATCCTGGCGAACAATCTCGGCCAGGTAGGTGTAGGTCAAGCCGCGCAGGCCGGCCTGGGCGATGGACTTTCCCGCCAGTGGGCTGCCCGGGGCGATTTCCACCTCGACAGCATACTCACGCGCCTGATCGAGTTGCTCCTTGATGCCCTGCCGTGCCGGCAATAGCTGGTCGGCAAAGAGCAGTACAAAGCCCCCACCAACCAGCAGCACGGGGATTCCGACCGAAGCGATCTCGAACATCCCCAAGTGGATGCCAAGTTGGCTCTGCAGTAGTCCGTCCACCACCAGGTTGGTGCTGGTGCCGATCAGGGTCAGCGTGCCGCCGAGGATGGCGGCATAACTAAGTGGCAATAGTAGCTTGGATGCCGAGACATGGATGCTCTTGGACCAGTCCTGCACCGCCGGGATGAGCATGGCCACCACTGCGGTGTTGTTCATGAAGGCGCTCAGGGCCGCAGTGGGTGCGAGGATGCGCGCCTGAGCCTGGCGGATGCTAGCTGGCTGGCCGAGCAGATAGCGAGCGATATACTGCACCGCGCCTGTCTCCTCGAGACTGGCGGCGACGACGTAAAGGCTCGCGATGGTCATAACGCCTGTATTGGCGAAACCCGCTAGGGCTTCCGTCGGCGTGAGGATACCGCTGATCACCAGCACGGCCAAGGCGGCCATGAGGATGATGTCAGCGGCGATTCGGGTGCTGGCCAGCAAGACCAGCACCCCGATCACTAGGGCAAGGGTTAGTAAGGCGTCAGGATTCATGAGGTGTCAAGCCCCGGGTGGTGGTCAATTTCCCGCATGGTGTCTCAGTCGGACTGAAGCGTATTCCCGATGAGTTGCATAACCTCCTCGGAGACGCGCTGGTTTAACGCCTCGGACAGCGCCAGACTATCCTAGAGATGATTCATGGCGTTGAATAACAACCCCAGTTGACGGTCAAATTCTCTCAGGTCGTCAAATCGCCAGCCCACCAGGCCCGGTTCCTGATCATGGCGCACGCTGTGGCACCGGCACAGCAGGCGGAACAGATGCAATAAGGTCTCTCCCTCCTTCTCAACAAAGTGTAGCCAGTAGGGAAATTCCGCCGTGACCTCCAGAAAGTTGGCACGGATCTCGGGGATTTCCTGGGTTTCCCGGGGGTCCAGATCCCAACCCTCAAAATAAAAGGTGAGCTTACCCTCCCAGTGCAAGGGGGCTTCTCGACTGGGGGCCAGGGGTAACAATTTGTCCAACAGGGGGCGTGTATCACCGGTCTCCACCGAGTATCGCGTGATGGCGATGACCAAGCGTTCGTTCTTGCTCGCAGAGTGATGGGCCAGAGGGTAGCGTATCTTGGTCATGGCGTTGTCGTCAGCATGGGGGTTTATCTTGTGTGGTTAGACCTTCCGGGTCGATGAGCCCGCTATCGCGGGTTATTGATCCAGACGCAGCATGACCTTGCCGTTGCGGTATTCCTCCTGAGCCCGGGTAACCGCCGCTGTCACCTGCGCCAGGGGATAATTTGAATCAATAGCCTGATGTAATGTCCCGTTCGCCATCCACCCGGCCAGCCGGTCATAAAGCTGCTCGATGTCCTCTTGCGGTTGCTGTTTAAGCCAGGCCGTGATCCACAAACCTTTCAGTTCCAGCCCCTTGAAAATAAGAAAACGGTTGGGGACCTTCAGGCTCTGTTTACTCATGGCCCCGTAGGTCACCAGGGTACCGCCGGCACCCAGCACCTCCATCAAGCGTATGGCACTCTCGCCACCCACCGCATTCAACCCTAGCAGGGGCCTGGTGCCGCCTAGTGCCGCCAGGACCTGATGGACCGCCCGCGGATCATCCTCGCCCACGACCACATCCGCGCCCAGGGTCCTGAGTTCCTCGGCCCAGCGATCCGCTCTGCGGACCAAGTTGATGGTTTTGAACCCCAGCAGCCGGGCCAGCTGCATGACACAGCGTCCAACCCCGGAATTGGCCGCATTTTGCACGAGCCAATCACCCCTTTGCAGTTCCCGATAACCGGTCAGTAACCGATAGGCGGTCGGGGGATTGATTTTCAGCATCGCTGCCTGTGTGGGGTCAACGGGTACCTTCAGCTTCAGGAAGAGGTCGGCGGAAGCGGTGAGATACTTGGCCCAGGTACCGATGCCATGCAGCAGGATCACCTGATCGCCGGGCAGGAAAGCGGGGGAACGCGTTACTTCGACCAGGCCACAGCCCTCCATACCAACGGGAGAGTCAGGAAAAACCGGCTTGAGGCCATAGACACCTTGGATGAAGTTGATATCGGCTGGGTTGATGGGGGCAGCCAGCATCCGTACCAGGATTTCACCGGCCTTGGGTTCACGAACAGGGGCCGGGTTCAGCTTCAGGACCTGTTCCGGTTGCCCACACTGTGAAAAGGTAGCAAGGGTGTTTTCAACCATAGTGGTAGTCCTGCCCGCCTAAGGGCGGCTTAAGGGTCTGAAGTGGACCCCATGTCCAAGACAACTCTTGCTTGAAGACAAGGCCTGTCGCGCCAGCATCACCGACTTGCGCTGGCACGATCTAAGGTACGCCTGGGCGAGTTGGCATGTGCAGGCGGGTACCCCACTGCACGTCCTCCAGGAGTTGGGCGGGTGGGCAACGGCGAGCATGGGCCAGCGCTATGCCCACCTGGCGACCGATCACCTGGCCTCCCATACCGAACGAATCGCCGCCCCGCTGGCGCTAGTGACCGAGGATGAGGAATATATGCGGGAAGACGTATGCATATTTTCCGGCACACCAGAAAAGAAAAAGGCGCCCTAAAGCGCCTAAGCCTTTGATTATTATGGAGCCGATGAGGAGATTCGAACTCTCGACCTACTGATTACGAATCAGTTGCTCTACCAGCTGAGCTACATCGGCATCAAGCGACAAGTATAAGAAATCCCTAGGGAGCGGACAAGGCTCAAGGTGGCATCCCTGGCGAATCGGCGATGGATGGGCGAAAAAATCGCCTGCTGACAGGACGTTCAGAGGGATTTCGCGGCTGCCGGTGGGGAAATCAGTTCCCGGGGGAGGGCGAAAACGACCTGCTCGCGGATGCCGGACTGTTCCACGACCTCGCCGGCGCCCCATTCCTTCAGGCGGTCGACGACGCGTTCCACCAGGATTTCGGGGGCGGATGCCCCGGCGGTGACGCCCACGGTGGGGGTATTCGCCAACCATTCGCGTTGGATTTCCTCCGCGCCATCAATGAGATAGGCACGGGTGCCCTGTTTCTGGGCGAGTTCGCGTAGCCGGTTGGAATTGGAGCTATTGGGGGAGCCCACCACCAGCAGGAGTTCACAGCGCTGGGCGAGATTCTTGACCGCATCCTGGCGGTTTTGGGTGGCGTAACAGATGTCGCTTTTGCGCGGGCCCTGGATGAGGGGGAAGCGCGCCTGGAGGGTGGCGATGATCGCCTGGGTATCATCCATGGACAAGGTGGTCTGAGTGACATAGGCCAGGTGTTCCGGCTCGCTCACCGGGAGGGTGGCGACGTCGGCGACTTCCTGCACCAGATGGATGCGGCCCCCGTCGCCGCACTGTCCCATGGTGCCTTCTACCTCCGGGTGGCCGCGGTGGCCGATCAGGATTACCTCGCGGCCATCGCGGCAGTGGCGCGCAACTTCCAGGTGGACCTTGGTGACCAAGGGGCAGGTGGCATCAAAGACGCGCAGTTGGCGAGCAGCGGCGGCGGCCCGCACTTGCTGGGCGACGCCATGGGCGCTGAAGACGAGGGTGGCGCCCGTGGGGACCTGGTCCACCTCATCGACGAAAACAGCACCACGCTCCCTCAGGTTCGCGACTACGAAGCGGTTGTGGACGACCTCATGGCGCACGTAGATGGGGGCGCCGAAGAGTTCCAGCACGCGCTCGACGATCTCAATGGCGCGATCGACGCCCGCGCAGAAGCCGCGGGGATTGGCAAGGAGTATGTCCATGGATTCCGGGATAGCGAGGCCTAGGTTGGATGTAAGGAGGGTTGGGCGGATGAGGCCAGATTGTGCGGTCCGTTCATAAGTTAGTGTCGGGATGGAGAAGATGTGCCGCTGTTAGGGGGGCTGACCCGGGCCCACTTGGGCGGGGTCCGCGACCGCGAGGATCTGATAACGCAGGCGCAGGACCCGGCCGGAGAGGGGGTGGTTGAAGTCCACCCGGACCTGGTCGCCCTGGATATCCTTGACGATGCCCAGGGTTTCGACCTCGTCCGGGGTGGCGAAGGCGACCAGGCTGCCGGGCTGGGGCAGGGCGTCCGGGAACTCGGTCGTGGCCAGCCAATGCAGATTGTCCTCGCGCCAGGGTCCGAAGAGGTGGTTGCCGTCGGCAATGTGCTCTAACTCCGCGCCCACGGTCAGGCCCAGGAGCGGCTGCTCGGTTCCAGGGGTCAGGGTGCCGTCGCCCAGGGTCAGCTCCAGGGGGGACTCGCCGAAGGTCGAGAGCGCCTCGGTGCCGTCACCGAGGTGAATCGAGAGGTGCAGGAGGACCCGGGATCCTGAGCGGATGCTCGGCTTGCTGTCGCTGGCCGGCAAGGCGCCAGGCGGCAGGATGGCGGTCACATCAGTTCTTGGGTGATGAAGACATAGGCCATGCCAATGGCGACCGCGCCCACGGTGGCGTAGAAAACCAGGATGCAGATGCCGGGCAAGGGGTTGCACAGGCGGCGGTAACGACAAAGTTTGCAATTTTTCAATCTGGCTACTTCCAATTTCCAAGCCGCGAGGACGAAGGGGGAAGGGACTGAGGGCGGGCTCTGGCCTCCGCATCAGCTTGGGTCTAAGTATCCCCCGGGCACTGGAAAAAGATCAACCTAGCCGTGATGCCCCCGGTTTCCCGTTTGAATGGCTGGGGTCCCCGCTTTACTATCCCCCCTAGCCCATTTCCAGCCTCTCAAGGAGCCGCGCTTGATTAGAGCCAACCCCAACCCCGCCATCGGTTTCGTCAGCCTGGGCTGTCCCAAGGCGACCGTCGATTCGGAGTGCATCCTTACCCAGTTGCGGGCCGAGGGTTACACCATCTCGCCGACCTACGCCGCTGCGGATCTGGTCATCGTCAACACCTGTGGCTTCATCGATGCGGCGGTGGCGGAATCCCTGGAGGCGATTGGCGAGGCGCTGGCGGAAAACGGCCAGGTGGTGGTCACGGGTTGCCTGGGGGCGCGGGCGGAGCTGGTGTGGCAGGCCCATCCCAAGGTCTCGGCGGTGACCGGCCCCCAGGACTTCACGGCGGTGATGGCGGCGGTGCATGCCCTGGCGCCTGCGCCGCATGACCCCTTCCTGAGCCTCCTGCCGCCCCAGGGCGTCAAGCTCACGCCCAAGCATTATGCCTACATCAAGATCTCGGAAGGCTGTAACCATCGCTGCACCTTCTGCATCATCCCCAGTCTGCGGGGCGATCTGGTCAGCCGTCCCATTGGCGCGGTCCTGGACGAGGCCCATCGCCTGGTGGACGCAGGGGTGCGTGAACTCCTGGTTATCGCCCAGGATACCAGCGCCTATGGTCTGGATCTGCGTTACCGGACCGATATCTGGCGCGGCCAGTCGCTGCGCACCGATATCGAAACCCTGGCCCGCCAACTCGGGGAGCTGCCGGCCTGGGTGCGGCTCCACTATGTCTATCCCTATCCGCAGGTGGATCGGCTGATCCCCCTCATGGCCGAGGGGCATATCCTGCCTTACCTGGATATGCCCCTGCAGCACGCGAGCCCGAAGATCCTCAAGGCCATGCGCCGTCCGGCGGCGGCGGAGCGGCTGCTGCAACGCCTGGCGGGCTGGCGGGAGATCTGTCCCGAGCTGTCCCTGCGCAGCACCTTCATCGTCGGCTTTCCGGGCGAGACGGAAGCGGATTTCGCGACGCTGCTCGACTTTCTCCGCGAAGCCCGACTCGACCGGGTGGGCGCCTTCGCCTATTCCCCCGTCGCGGGAGCCGCCGCCAATGCCCTGCCGGACCCGGTACCCGCTCCCCTGCGGGAGGAACGCCTGGCGCAGTTCATGTCCGTTCAGGCGGAGATCAGTCGGGAAAAGCTCGCCCAGCGCGTCGGCCAGCGGCTCATCGTGCTGGTGGACGAGGTCGAGGAGGGGCGCGTCGTGGCCCGCACCGCCGCCGATGCGCCGGAGATCGACGGCAAGGTCATCATCCCCGGCGAGTGGGAACTGGACCCCGGTGACTTCATCGAGGTCGATATCACCCGTTCCGGCCCGCACGATCTGCTCGGGGTGCCGGTGGCATGAGATTTCGTGAGTCTGGTTAATCCATTTCGGGAGACGCTTTATGTTCAACGCCATTGTTCTGACCCGGGAGGAAGGCAAGACCCTGGCGCAAGTCCAGGTCCTGGACGAGGCCGACCTGCCTGCCGGTGACGTGAGTATCCGCGTCGCCTATTCCACCCTCAATTACAAGGACGGTCTGGCGATCACCGGCAAGGCACCGGTGGTGCGGAGCTTTCCCATGGTTCCGGGCATTGATCTCGCGGGGGTGGTGGAGGCGAGCAGCCATCCGGACTGGAATCCGGGGGATGCCGTTATTCTCAACGGCTGGGGCGTGGGGGAGCGCCATTGGGGGGGGCTGGCCCAGAAGGCGCGTCTGTCTGGCGATTGGCTGATCCCCTTGCCCAAGGGCTTGAGTCCCCGACAGGCCATGGCCATCGGCACGGCTGGCTACACCGCCATGCTCTGTGTTCTGGCCCTTGAGCGCCACGGCATCCGGCCCGGGGATGGCGATATCCTGGTCACGGGCGCCAATGGTGGGGTTGGCGGCATCGCCATCGCCGTGCTCGCCAAAAAAGGGTACCGGGTCATCGCCACCACGGGCCGGATTATGGAGTCTGCCTACCTGCTGGGCCTGGGCGCCGCCGAGGTCATCGATCGGGCGGAACTCAACGGCCCGGGCAAGCCCCTGATGAAGGAGCGCTGGCTGGGGGTCGTCGATACCGTCGGCAGTCACACCCTGGCCAACGCCTGCGCCTCGACTTATTACAATGGCGCCGTGGCCGCCTGTGGTCTGGCCCAGGGCATGGACTTCCCCGCCACGGTCGCACCCTTCATCCTGCGCGGGGTCACCCTCTATGGCATCGACAGCGTCATGGTCCCCCGGGAGCGGCGCATTCAGGCCTGGGAGCGGCTCGCCGCCGATCTGGACCCCCAGCGCCTGGAGGCGATCACGCGGGAAATCGGGCTGAATCAGGCCATCGCCGCCGCCACGGACCTGCTGAACGGCGAGGTCCGGGGGCGTCTGGTCGTCGATGTGAATGCCTGAGAGGTCGGGCGACCTTCAGATCAGATCGGGCGTCGCGGGCGGGGTCGGGGAATTGGGTACCAGGCCGATCTCGTCGCCATCCTGCAGCTTGGTGAAGGCTTCGGCAAACTGACGGTTAACGGTCACCCGCAGCCGCTCCTGGTCGAAGAGGGGGCCGGCGCCCTTGCGGCGCTTTCCCAGCCAGGTCAAGAGGCTGTTTACGTCCGTGACGCTGGCGGGCAGGGTCGCATCCTCGGACTCCTTGCGCATTTTTTTGGCCAGCCAGGAGAAGTACAGCAGCCGCGCGCGCTTTTCGCCCCTGTCCGGTTCTTGGCGCTGGTAGCCGGCCTGCTCCAGGCGCTGCAGGTAATCAGCCCAGTTGGCCTCCTGGTGGGTGCCGAGGGCGTACAGGGTATCCCAGGAATAGATGCCGGTGTCGTGGCCGTCATCGAAAAGGATGCGGATGGCGTACTGGCCCTGAGGGTCGATGCGCTCGATATTCACGGCCTCCTTGCCCGTGACCAGCGTATCGGGTCCGGCGGCCTTGGAAAAGACCCGCAGGTATTCGCAAGGCAGTTGAAAGCGGGCACCATCACTGAAAACGATGCTCAGCAGCCGTGATTTGGCATGCAGATTGATCTCGGTTGGCAGCAGCTTGGCGGCTTCTTCATGCATGGGCTTCAAGTCCCAACTGGCTGCATCTCCCCGCCCGTGGGGGATGTGGGTCCCAGGGTCCGGCAGGCGAGGCGGCGGAGTTGTTTGCGGGCGCCGGCAAAGACCCCGGAAACCGCCGCCAGGGCCTCCTTCTGGGCCTCGCGAACCATCAATTGGCGCCGCCCGGGGAGGTCGGCGGCCAATTCGCAGCGGACGCGATGACCTCGGGCGGGGTCGAATTCCTCACTGATGCCGATGCGCAGCGCCACCGGGGTGGTGGGGTAGCGTTGCTGGAGACGTTCCGCCTCGGCGGTGATGTGATTGCGGATCTGAGGATCGAGGGCGAGGGTGTCTCCGCTGATATGGATGGCGGGACGGCTAGGACTTAAAGGATTCATCTATGACAGGAAAGACTCCATGATGGCCGATCCAGGGGACCGGTAGGACCACGTTGTGGTGGTGGGGGGTTACGAATGAACGTCGGTGTCCTGATGGGATTAGGGATCCATTCGGGACTATCAAAAAAGGTTTGGACTGGGGTTCCAGTAGCCTGAGGTACCGTCAGCTTGATGACCGCACTGCGGCAAAATCACCAAGGACGCGATGAGCTTTTGTTATTTGAGTGTAAGAATGGCCATAGCCGGGCGGAAATGCAAGTCCCTCGTGAAGCAATGGCACGAAAAGCGTCGTGAGATCCCGTCACTCCTCGCAGGAATAGCCATGGACGACAAGCCCTTCCTCGAGATGGTCGGCGACCATGGGGTGAGAGAGCAGGTAATGGGCGGTATTGTCGTGCTCCTCGTACTGATCCTGGGCATCGGCGAGGGCGCTATCCCATTCCTCGATCGCGTAATCACCACGGCCCAACCACATCAGGGCGATGAGTTCCGCCTGCAGGTCCGGGTCCAGGTCCGCCACCGCGGCCTCGACCTCCTGGACGGTCAGGTCCTCACGGTGATCGGCCAGGATCTGCATGGCCCAGTCGTCGCTGGACCCTGAGGGTGAGTCGGGGATGACGACCTGCTCCTTGGCTTGAAATTCCCGAGCTCGGGCAATGATAAAGCAGACGGTTTCGATACCGAGGTTGAGCATGATGGGGCTCCTGGATGGCATGGATGGAAGTTTACACGCTCGGCGTCCTTGAGGTCCCGGACGATTCGTCGGGTTAGCCGCGCGGGGGGGATGGTCTCAGCCGCCGCGAGAGAGGCACCTATCCCGGTAAGACCAGGTGTCTCCCACCGTGTCGGCATTGAGGATGGCGTGGACGATGGCGCGGGTGAGGGTATCGGCGGCCGCGGCTCCGGCCCGGATGAGGGCGGCCGGGATGGAGCCCCAGGCGGCGTCTTCCTGGAGGGCGGCGAGGGGGATCTGGCCGGTGGCGAGAGAGAAGAGGGTGTCGCCATCGAACAGGGTGTGGGCGGGGCTGATGGCGCGGGCCAGGCCATCCTGGGCCATCTGGGCGAGTTTAGTGGCCTGGGCCTTGGTCAGCTCCAGATTGGTGGCCACCACGCCGATCGTGGTGTTGCGGATGGGCTGGGGGGCCTGGGGTGCCGCCATCGGGATGGCGCCGGGGCAGGGTAGGGGCCCGAATTCGTCGCCGATGCCCAGATAGGCCCCGAACAGTTCGCCGGTATTAGGGTTGACGACACTGCCGAAGGGATTGACGGCGACCAGGGCGCCGACGATGACGCCCTGTCCCAGGTCGATACTGGCGGATCCCAGGCCCCCCTTGAGGCCGCCGGCGATGGTGCCCGCGCCCGCGCCGACGTTACCCAGGGGGAAGGTGCCGGCGGTCAGGTTCTCGCACGCCCGGCGGCCGAAGTCCGCCGTGGGTCTGTCCCGGAATTCCCGGCCAAAGCGGCCGGGGTCGAAGAGGACCGCCGCCGGGACGATGGGAATGACCTGACCGTCGCCCAGGGGCCAGCCCAAACCCCGGTCCTCCAGCCAGGTCATGACGCCATCCGCCGCGGCCAGGCCGAAGGCGCTGCCGCCCGAGAGGACGATGGCATTGATCCGATCCACCAGGTTGACCGGATCGAGGAGGTCGGTTTCCCGGGTGCCGGGGGCGGAGCCCCGCACATCGACACCGCCAACCGCGCCGCCACGGGCAAGGATGACCGTGGTCCCGGTGTGGTGGGCGGCGTAATGGCCGACCTCGATGCCGGGGACGTCGGTGATGAGGTTGTTGGGACCGGTCTTGGGTGCCTGAGTATCGGAGTCAGTCATGGCCTGTAGCGATTACTGGCTGATAAAAAATGGAAAAAACAAAAAAGGCACCGGGGCGCACCCCGATGCCTGTGTCGGCCCGCTGGCCTGGCCGCCGAGATCAGGGCTTTGTGATCAGCTTCTCGGACTCCGCGATCAGGACCGGGGTCTTTAGGTCATCCGGCAGGTGGGCGAACTTCTTGACCAGGGATGGCCACAACAAGCTGTAGTAGAGCTCGCCACGGACCAGGGCGACGTCCTTGGCGGGGATATCGTAGCTCAGGACGCGGGTTTCGTGTGGCTTGAGACGGGAGTCGGCACCGGCCTTCTTGGCCTCGGGTGGCGGTACCGGCTTGCCTTCGTCATTGACCAGGGTTAGGAAGAAGTAGGCCTCGGGATCGCTCTCGCTGGGGTGACCCTCGGCGTTTTGCCAGACGACCTGACCCTTGGCGTCGTAGGCGGTGACCTTGAGGTACATATTGCGGAAGGGCGCCCCCGTGGGCAGCACATGGGGTTGCTGGTTGGTCAGGCTGGCATTGATGGCAAGTTTGCCGTCCTTTTTAGGCTCGACGCTGAGGTCGAAGAGGACGGCGCGCTCCAGCATGGGCTGGTCATGGCCGCCGCCGATGCTGTGATCCGCCAGGCCGCCCGAGACAGGCATATGGCAGGAGATGCAGTTCACCTGAGTCCGGGACTGAACATATTCGTCGCCCGTACCGCAGAGGGCCACGCCATGAGGGTTGTTGCGCTTGTCATGACAGCCCATGCAGGCGTCGTTGGTGCGCATCAGCTTGGGGTTGCCCTCCATGGGCAAGCCGGGAATCTTCTTGCCCTCGAACTCCACGGGCTCGCCAAAGTGCGGATTAGGCTTCTGGTCCCCGCTGGCGCCCGCGCCGCCGAAGGGGTCGTCACCCTTGGTGAGCTTCTGCAGGCCCTGATTGAGGCCCGTGGGGGCCTGAATCTTGTCGGACAGTTCGTAGGCCTTGATGCCCAGGCGCAGTTTGCCGCCCTCGTCATTAATGCCCTTGTAGCTGGCCAGCGTATGGCAGGCCACGCAATTGACGCCCTCGGCGTAGGCCGGCTTGGCGTCGAGCTTGGTGGTCTTGTCACGGGCGGCGTTGGGTGCGTGGCAGGCGAGACAAGTAGGGAATTGCTTGTTGGCCTTGGCGACCTGGCCTTCTTCCGTCGGGGAGCCGACCTCCGAGTTGTAAAAGGCCGCGTGGATGGGGTCTTTCATAGCGGAGGATTGGGCGTGCATGGACCCGCTCCACTGCTTGTAGATCTCCTGGTGGCAGTTCTTGCAGACCTCGGCGGAGACCTGCTGGATGGGTTCGCTGGCCCAGGCGCCGCTGGCGCCGAGACCAAAAAGCGCCGCCAGGAGGGCGGGCTTGATCAGGAAGGTGGGACTGGGCATGGTCGTGTGTCTCCTCGTGCCTCTTTTGGGTGTTAGGGGCGGTCATTGCCGGCCTGGAGACTATAGTTGTCGCCTATGGCCCTCCCGTCAACCAAGTAATTTTATAAACTACTGTATTAGCTAATATAAACAAAAAATTAAAATACTAATATATTTGCTGGATTGGCCTGGTCGCAGCATAATCCCGCCCTTGTCATTCCCCGCCGGCGGCAGTCTGGCGTGGTCCTGGTAACGCCTAACCTGGCGTTAACCCCGAACAATAAGAAGCCCCAGGCTGTTTTCATCAAGAGGAGGAATCACGGATGCCCGACATCCCTATCGGCTTGATGTCCGCTGCTCGGATCGGCGCCGCGTTCGGCTTATTGTGGTTTGGGGAGCCCTTGATGGCGGCCAAGGTGTCCCTGGATTCCAGTCACTGGGGCAACCCGGCGGGCGAGGAGTGCGTGAACTGCCATACCAAGTCCTCGGCGGGGCTGGCGCTGGAGTGGCGGGAGAGCGCCCACGCCAAGTCCGGGGTCAATTGCCTGGACTGTCATCAGGCCGAGGCGACGGACCCGGATGCCATCAAGCACGAGGGCCAGGTCATCGCCACCATCGTGTCACCCCAGGATTGCGCGCGCTGTCACGAGGTCGAGTTCCGGGACCAGCAGGGCTCGGTCCATGCCGAGGCCTATAGCCTCATCAAGGATCGCATTCCGGCCATGGCCGACAACCTGACCGGGATGGCGGTGCAGGCCGCCGGCTGCGACCAGTGCCATGGCTCCCGGGTGAAGGTGAAGGGGGATGGCACCCTGGACCCGGACACCTGGCCCAATTCTGGCATTGGCCGTATCAACCCGGATGGTTCCAAGGGCTCCTGCTCGGCCTGTCATGGCCGACACCTCTTCTCCAAGGCCCAGGCCCGGGAGCCGGAGGCCTGCGCGCGCTGCCATTCCGGGCCGGACTCGCCCGATGCCGAGATCTTCGCGGCCTCCAAGCACGGCATGATCTTCGCCTCCCAGCGGCATCGCATGAATCTGGATTCACCCGAGTGGGTCGCCGGCAAGGACTACACGGCGGCGCCCACCTGCGCGACCTGTCACATGGGTGCGGCCGGTAAGTTGCCTTCGACCCATGACGTGGGCATGCGCAATGCCTGGGCCCTCAACTCGCCCGTGTCCCATCGCCAGTATCTGGTGCTGCTGGAGGACGGGGGTAAGCTGGAGATCCCCGCGGGCGCGCCCGTGCCCAAGCGCGGGGAGGAAATTCAAAAGCTGGATGGCGGCCTCGCTAAGGTGAAGGCGGTCGTGACGCCCGAGCGCCGGCGCGAGGTCATGAGCCTGGTCTGCCTGGAGTGCCACGGCAAGGCCCTCACCCAGGGTTTCATGAAGCAGTTCGACAATCTCGTGGAGTTGTTCAATACCAAGTTCGCGGAGCCGGCCAAGGCCATCATGGCCGACCTCTACCAGGGCGGCTATCTGACCCCGCTCGCCTTTGACGAGCCCATCGAGTTTACTTACTGGGAACTCTGGCACGACGAGGGCGCCCGCGCCCGTCATGGTGCCTCCATGGCCAGCCCCAATCATGCCTGGTGGGAGGGCATGTATCTGGTTGGCCGTAACTTCTATGGCCGCTTCCTGCCCCAGGTCCGGGAAGCGGCGGGGGCCGAGGCCCAGGCCATCATCGACCGGCATCTGACGGACGAGGCGGGCCATGGCTGGCTGGCCCATCCCGGCCAGGTCAATCCCATCCTGGGCCTTGGCCAGGGCAAGGGAGGCGATGATGGCTAGGTTCCTCGCCGCGATACCCATCAGCCGCCCCATCTTCATCGCCCTGATCCTGGGGGGGCTGGGTGGGATGCTGTTCATGGTCTTTCTGCTGGAGTTCGATCACTACTCCAGTACCAATGAATTTTGCACCTCCTGCCATTCCATGACCTATGTCGAGGAGGAATACCAGAAGTCGGTCCACTACAACCCGGTCTCCGGGGTACGGGCCGAGTGTGGGGATTGTCATGTCTCGGCAGGGGTGTTCGCCGCCACCTGGGATCACATCAAGGGTGGCAAGGACCTCTGGAAGCAGCTCTTTGGCGCCAATTACGATGATCCGGTCGTCAACGCCCTGCATCTGCCCGAGGCCGCCTTTGCCACGCGGCAATGGTTCCGGGAGACCGGTTCGGCCACCTGTCAGCGTTGCCATGTCCTGGAGGCCATCCAGGGTAAGCGGGCCGATACGGCGGCTATCCATCGCGAGGAGACCCAGGGCAAGAGCTGCATCGATTGCCATGAAAATCTGGTCCATCGGCATGTCCCCAGCCAGGAGACCTTTAAACGCGCGGCCTGGAACCAGATGATAGAGGAAGAATTTGGACTAACGCCGGGGACGGCGGAGCGGATACTGGCGGATTAGGCGGCGGGGATTAGCCTGGGGATGATCCGGTCAGGCCGGATCATCCGGTACGGGACTAAGGGACCGGCGTGAGCGTACTCGCCTTCACTTGCGGCATTCAGACAGACGCTGGGCGCTGCCGGGCAAGAGGGCGATGACCAGGGTGATAGCCAGGACAGCGACGGCGGCCAACCCCGAGAAGAGGGCCAGACCCATGATGGGGGCGGGGAAGCTGAACAGCCGCGCGGCGAACTCCAGGGTCAGACTGGCGAGGAGCAGGAAGGCGGAGAGGAAGACGGCGAGGCGCAAGCCTTGACAATTGAGCATGTCAATCTCCAGTAGCGAGTAGATAAGTAAATACTAATACACTAACCTTATCTTGGCAAGAATCCCATTAATAATTGTTGAATTACGCCATGCCCCCGCCACCCTTTGCGACCCGCCTGGCCTTGGTGTTTCTGGTGGCTGTACTGACCCTGGTGGGTTGCAGTACGGTAACCATTGCCTACAACCGGGCCGATTTTTTCGTGAAGGCTTACGCCAAGGACTATCTGGATCTGGAGCCGGTTCAGGTGGCGGGCTGGGAGCCCCTGCTTATCCGGGAGTTGGCGCGCCACCGCGCCGAGGAACTGCCCTATTTAGCCGCCTATGCGGATCAGGTCCTGCGGGCGAGCCGGCTCGGCCTCGACGAAGGCAATATGACCTGCCTGATCGCCTCATCCCGCGACCTCTATCAACGTCAGGCGCGCTACGCGGTGACCCTGGTGACGCCCCTGCTGGCGGGGCTGAGCCCGGCGCAGATCAAGCGCCTGGACCAGCGGTTTAAGGAGGAGGCCGAGGAGGACCTGGCGGAGTTGGCCGAGGGCGGTGGCTCGGCCGAGCGGGTGCGAAGGACCCGGCGCCTGGTGGATGCCCTTGAGGACTGGACAGGCCCGCTGGCGAGCGGGCAAGAGGCCTTGGTGGCCGAGGCCATGGGCCGGATGCCCGAGACCCGGAGGCTTTATCTCGACTATCGCGGCTACCAACGCGGCAACTTGATCACCTTGCTTGAAGCCAAGGCCGGAGAGGCCAGGATCAGCGCCTTCCTGACGGATTGGCTGGTGGATTGGCGTGAGATGCCGCCCGCTCTGGATCAGGCGAGAGGCACCATGGACGCGGTTATCGCCAAACTCTTCATCCGCCTCGCCGCCAGCCTCGATCAAACCCAGCGCGACTGGCTGGACAAGCGGTTGCGAGACTTGCGGGACGATCTCATGGAACTTCAGCGGCAACCCCAGATGGCAACCCTATCCTGCTAGCTGGTCCCACCGGGCCCCATCCCGGGGCATTGCCATCTGTTTGCGAGGGGCTAGGGTAGGGCGGCAATGCTTACTTGCCGCTCGGCCTCAGGCCTCCAGGAACTCCAGAGAGAGATGCTTATCGGGGACTCCCATGCTCCGCAAGCCCGCCGCCAGAGGCTCGATCCGCGCCTGCGGGCCCGCCAGATAGAAGCGCCGGCTGACAGGATCGGGATGGTCGGCGATCACCAGGGCCAGGATGTCCTCCAGGCTGGCATCCACCATGGGAGTCACGAAAAAGTTGTCCAGGGCGTCCTTCATGGCCCGGTACCAGCGCCATTGGTTTTGGCAGGAAAAGGGCTCTCCCGCCGGCGCGTGCCAGTAGAGATGGAAGGATTCGATCAGATCAATGGAGACGCCGTGCTCGATCAGGCCCCGCACCGGGGCTATGCCCTCGCCGAAGGCGATGAAGACCGCCGGCGCCGGGGAGGACTCATCGAGGACGAAACGGCCCAGCGGGCCCTCCAGGTTGACGAGGTGGCCTGGCCGCACCTGGTCGCTGAAGAGGGCCTCGGCAAAGGGGTTGCCAGGCCGGCGCCGGACCAGAAACTGGAGGTGGAGGGGATCGCAGGGGCAACTGGCGATGGGGAGTTCGGCGCTGGCGCCATCTTCCAGCCGCAGGAGGGCCCGCTGGCCGGCCATGAAGCGCAGGGTGTGGGTGCGGGGGGTCTGGATCTGGAGACCCATGAGATCCGGGTCCAGCACCTCCTTCTTGCGCACCGAGGCGCGGATCTCCTGGCGCGGCAGGTCATCGACACTCAGGGCCTCCGCCGCCTCCAGCACCAGGTCGGTGACGGCGGTGTTGGAGCAGGCCAGGATATAGCCCATCTGTTTTTCGCGGGCACTGAGAGGGTAGTCGTGGTCGCGCATCTTCCAGACCTCGCCGCTCACCACCCGGGCCTTGCAGGCGCCACAATTGCCGCTGGAGCAGCCGTAGGCGAGATTGAGCCCGGCGCGTACCGAGGCGTCGAGGATGCTCTCGTTGCCCTCCACGAAAAAGTCACGTCCACTGGGGATGATCTTGATATTGGCGGCCATGAGACGCAGGAAGGTGTCCTTGGCAAAGAGTTGGGCTTCGCGGTCGGGCTGTGGGCCGGCCGCCAGTTCCAGGCGGGCTTGGGCTAGCCAATCGGCGAGTTCCTGGGCCAGGGCACGGGAATCCGCCCCTTGGCTGACCAGGGCGGCCAGCCGCGCTTCGACCTCGTCGAGGAGTCCCTGGGCGGCATCCAGGGCCGACGCCTTGGCCACCAGGGCCTTGCCCATGGCCTTGATGCGCGTCACCAGCACCTCGGGGCTTGGCAGCATGGTGTCGGCATCATGGGAGCGGGGCAGGGCCGCGGCCTTGATGCGCTGTACCCGCTCCAGGGCGTCATCATTTTCCAGGCTCACCCGCGGAAAGACCCGCAACAGGTCGCTGACCGCGATTTCACCTTCGAAGGTGGTCAAGTCACCGCGCCGTATGTGTCTCTGGATCTCGGCACGGGTCACCCCGGCGAGACGCGCGGAGCGGGAGAGGCTCAGCAGTTGGGTCATCGGCAAATCCCCGGGTTTTTGGTAGTGGCGGCCTGCCCCGCCAGGGCTGGCCTGGTGGACTGCATCCTTGTCTTGGCCTGGGGGATATTTATACCCCCTTGCTGGCTGCTTGGCCAGCCAGGGGAATCGGCGGAGGAACTTGAGCTAGCCTGGGCCTGTCTTTGATAAATTGCTTAGCGGCCTGCTTAAGCCTTTGGCCAGCGGCTAAGGGGTTGCTCAGGGTATTTCGTGGCACAACTCAATCAAAACTCATCAGGAGCAATAACTCATGGTAAATGGTCTCTTTGATCAATTGTTGAAGTCTGGACAGGATCTGCTCAACAAGCAGCAGACCGGGGGACAGGGCGCTGGGCCGGCCAGCGGTGGGGGCGCGCTGGACGCCCTTGGCGGCCTATTTGGCAAGGATCAGGGCGGCGGCGGTGGTGGTGGGGTAATGGACGTCCTGGGTGGCCTCTTCAATAAGGGTCAGGAGGGCGGCAATTCCTCACTGAGTAGCTTCCTCACCGGCGCCGGTGGCGGCGCCCTGGCGGGAAGCGCCCTGAGTCTGCTGCTGGGCAATAAAGGCGGGAGGGAGATCGTCGGCAATGTCCTCACCTATGGCGGCATGGCCGCGGTGGGGGCGATTGCCTACAAGGCCTACAACAATTGGCAGGCCAACCAGGCCCCGGGCACCCCCCAGGCCGAGCCCCAGACCCTGGACCGCCTGCCCCAGGCCCAGGCCGAGCAACATCAGCGGGCGATACTCCTGGCCATGGTCACCGCCGCCAAGGCTGATGGCCATGTCGACGCGCGCGAACAGGGCTTGATGAACGAGGCCCTGACCAAGCTGGGCGGCGGCAATGCCGAATTTGAACAGTGGCTGGCCACCGAGCTGAACAAGCCCCTGGACCCCGCCGCGGTGGCGCGCGCCGCGACCACTCCGGAAATGGCGGCGGAGATCTATATCGCCAGCGTCTTAGTGGTCAATGAGGAGCATTTTCTGGAGCGGGCCTACCTGGACGAACTGGCGCGCCAACTCCGCCTGGAGCCTGGCCTAAAGGCCGAGTTGGAACAGCAGGTCAGGCTGGCGCTGGCCCAGGGTTAGAAATAGACCGAACACCAGAGAGCTTTCTGGCCTGCAGGGTCGGGTGGCGGCGGGTGGGGGTGTCGACAGCAGGGATGCTGTCGCCAAGCCTACAGGGACGTATTCACGGCGTCCCCCACCCGCCGCCACCCGACCCTGCTGCTTTTATGCCGAAGATTAACGGGTTCTGGTATCCGGATGGGTCACGATCAGGGCGCGGCATCGTCGCTGAAACCATAGTCCACCGGCACCCGCAGATAGAAGAGGTTTAAACCCTCACCCTTGAGGCGGGCCAGGAAGCGGTCGGCCTCCTCCGGGGTGGTGACGAAGCTGACCTCTACCGGCAGGTCGCCGGCCAACTCGAAGAAGTGCTCTTCATGGAGTCGCCCCTGGCGGCCAAAGCCCGCCAGGGCGCGGAAGGCGGAACCCCCCTGGAGACCCAGGCGCTGGGCCTCCTCCAGCAGCCACTCGTAGGCCAGCAGGTGGTGGTGGCGGCGATTCTCCGCCACGTAGAATTTGAGAAAACAGCCGTTCATGGGTCGTGTCTCAGTGAGGGGTGAGGAGGGCATGGGCCAGGCCCATGCCCAGGGCGGTCAGGAGCAGGGAGCCGAACAGATGGGCTGCGGCGGCGGACAGGCCCAGTAACAACTCACCGCGCGAGAGGAGGGTCACTACCTCGGCGGAGAAGGTGGAAAAGGTCGTGAGACCACCCAGGAAGCCGGTGATCACCAGGAGGCGCAACTCCGGGGGTAGGGCGGGGTGGCGGTTGAGCCAGATCAGCAGGAAGCCCACCAGAAAGCCGCCAATCAGGTTGGCGGTCAGGGTGCCGAGGGGGATGCTTGGGAAGACCGGGTTCAGACGCTGGCCGAGGAGCCAGCGCAACAGGGCCCCAAGCCCGGCGCCGACAAAGACGGAGAGGGCGGCAAGCAGGCTCATGGCACTCCGGGGGTGGGTTGGGAGTTGGTGCCGCCGGCGGGCCGATCCCTCGGTGGCGGTGCGCCCCTAATCCGGCCGAATGGCATCAGGTTCTACCGCCCGGCTAGGCCGCGGCCTGGACCAGATTCGCCTTAAGCAGCGCCAGGGCCGGCTTGGGATCGATTTCAATCAGATAGCCCCGCTTGCCGCCGTTGATATAGATGCGCGGCAGGTCGGCGATGCTGGCCTCGGCGTAAACGGGCAGGGGATGGCGGGTCCCGAAGGGGGAGGTGCCGCCCACCTGATAGCCGGAATGGCGGTCGGCGGTCTTGGGGTCGCAAGGCTGAATACGCTTGACCCCCATGGCCCGGGCCAGGAGGCCGGTGGCGACCTCGCGGTCGCCGTGCATGAGCATGATCAAGGGGTTGCCGGCCTCGTCCTCCATGATCAGGGTCTTGATGACTAAATGCTCGTCAACCCCCAACTCGCGGGCCGAATGGGCGGTGCCACCCCCCGCTTGGTAGGGATAAGGGTGACCCACGAAGGGAATGGCGGCGGCCCGCAGCAGGCGCACCGCCTGGGTCACGGGTTCCTTCTTCTTGCCCGACACGGACCGCTACCTCCTAGCCCTGCCCGGGATCAGTGCTCACCCACGGGACCGCCGACATGGCCAGGGCCGCTGGAGGGGCCCTTGGCGGCCGGTCGTTCGCCGCTGGTGGTCCCGCCAGCGCCGCCGGTGGGGTTGGCGCCGCTGTCCTCGTCCTCGGGGGCAAGGGCGGGCCGGCCCGCCATGATGTCGTTGATCTGGGTTAGGTTGATGGTCTCGAATTGCAGCAGGGCCTCGGCCATGGCATGGAGCTTGTCCATCTCGCTCAGGAGGATTGCCTTGCTGCGCTGGTAGTTGCGATCGATGATGGCGCGGATCTCCTGATCGATGGACCGCGCCGTCCGTGCCGAGATCTTGCTGGTCTGGGTCACGGAGCGTCCGAGGAACACCTCGCCCTCGTCATCGGAGTAGGCCAGGGGCCCCAGGCCATCGGACAGGCCCCAACGAGTGACCATGTTGCGGGCGATCTCGGTGGCGCGTTCGATGTCATTGGAGGCGCCCGTGGTGACGGATTCGGGGCCGAAGATGAGTTCCTCCGCCAGCCGGCCCCCGAAAAGGGTGGAGATCTGGCTTTCGAGCTGGCGCTTGGTCATGCTGTAGCGGTCCTTTTCCGGCAGGAAGAGGGTGACGCCGAGGGCGCGGCCACGGGGGATGATGCTGACCTTGTGCACCGGGTCGTGGTCCGGCACCAGGCGGCCAATGATGCAATGACCGGCCTCGTGATAGGCCGTCAGCTTCTTCTCGTGGTCGGACATCACCACGCTGCGGCGCTCGGTGCCCATCATGATCTTGTCCTTGGCCTTCTCGAACATGGCCATGGTGACCTGGGCCAGGCCAGTGCGCGCGGAGAAGAGGGCGGCCTCGTTGACCAGATTGGCCAGGTCGGCGCCCGAGAATCCCGGGGTGCCACGCGCCAGGGTGCGGGCCTCTACGTCGTCGGCGATGGGCACCTTACGCATGTGAACCTTGAGGATGGCCTCGCGTCCGGCCAGGTCCGGCAGGCCCACCACGACCTGGCGGTCGAAGCGGCCCGGCCGCAGCAGGGCTGGGTCCAGCACGTCGGGCCGGTTGGTGGCGGCGATGACGATAATGCCCTCGGTACCAGCAAAGCCATCCATTTCCACCAGCATCTGGTTGAGGGTTTGCTCGCGCTCGTCGTGACCACCCCCCAGGCCCGCGCCCCGGCGGCGGCCCACGGCGTCGATCTCATCGACGAAGACGATGCAGGGGGCCTGCTTCTTGGCCTGCTCGAAGAGGTCGCGCACCCGCGAGGCGCCGACACCCACGAACATCTCCACGAAATCTGAGCCCGAGACGCTGAAGAAGGGCACCTTGGCCTCGCCCGCGATGGAGCGGGCCAGCAGGGTCTTGCCGGTGCCGGGGGGACCGACCATCAGCACGCCCTTGGGGATCTTGCCGCCAAGCTTCTGGAACTTGCCGGGGTCGCGGAGGAAGTCCACCAGTTCCGAGACCTCCTCCTTGGCCTCCTCGACGCCCGCCACATCCGCAAAGGTAACCTTGACCTCGCCCTCGGCATGCTGACGGGCCCGGCTCTTGCCGAAATTGAAGAGACCGCCCCCTCCGCCACCCCCGCCACCGTTCATGCCCCGGCGGACAAACCAGAACCAGACGCCGATGAGAACCAGGAAGGGCAGCCAGGAGGCGAGTATCTGGGCCAGCAGGCCGGGGCGATCCGGCGGCATGGCCCGCACGGTTACCTTATTATCGAGGAGATCGCGCATCAGGGCGGGGTCCCCGGGGCTGTAGGTCTCGAAGAAGCTCCCATCCGTGCGCGTTCCCTGGATATTCTGGTCCTGGATGGTTACCTCGGTCACGGCGCCATCCGCGACGTCCGCGAGGAACTCACTGTAGGTGATGCGGCTGGGGTTGGGCCCGGCGTTGAACTCAAAGCCGTTGATCAGCATCATTAGCCAGAGGCCGGCGGCGAACCAGAGGAAGATGGTAACGGGCTTGTATTTCATTGGCTTGATCGATCTCTTGGGGTCGGTTGGGCGGCGTAATGACGCTCTGGCTGACAAAATCGGGGTCGAACCCGTCAATTAAAAGCGGTGCTTACATAATTGCGGCCAGGACCCGGGCAGCCGGTCTAAATCCTGGCCAAACTCGCCGCATCTTAACCCAAACGCGCTATCCTTGACGGCTTCCTGGCGGATTTTCCCTGGGATTACCCCCTGACGAGGGGCCGGCATACAATTTTTGGCACCCTTCATTCCGCAGGCACGGCATCATGACCACCCACCATCTTCATGACGAGGAAATCCGCCGCCTGCGCTGGCAATGCCGGCGCGGCATGTTGGAACTGGATGTTGCCCTGCTGCGGTTTCTGGATGAGGATTTTCCGACCCTGGATGCCGTCGAACAGGCTACCTTCTCCCGCATGCTCGAGGCCCAGGACCAGACCCTGCATGGCTGGCTCATGGGCCGTACCCTGCCGGAGGAGGCGGATGTCCAGCGTCTGGTGGCGCGCATCCGGGCCTTCGGGCGCGAGGGGCAGCCATCTCTGGTTTAAATCCCTGGCGCACCCCCGGGATGCCGACCAGGCGTAGCCAACCCAGCCTCTGTTATATATAAGCGCTGGTCATTCCCCGGCATATCGCAGGAGGGCCGGGGTGGGGGCTGGCGGGGGTGTCGACCGCAGGGATGCTGTCGCCAAGCCTACCGGGACCTATTCACGGCGTCCCCCGCCTGACACCACCCGGCCCGGGAAACCGAAAACTCAGGTATGTTGGGTATATCAGGAAGCGAACCATGCGAGACGGGATAAAGGGACTGGTGACGGGCGGCGCGATCCTGATCGGGCTTGGGTTAGTCACCGGTTGCCATCCGAGTTCCGATCCGGCGGCCACCGAGGCCTTGCCGCCTTTTGTCCTCACCGCCCAGGTCGAGGACATAGCCACCGATACCTGGAGCCTGACCGGCGCGATTCGCCCCCGCTACGAACCCGCCCTGTCCTTCCGGATTGCGGGCGAGATCCAGGAACGCCTGATCAACGCGGGGGAGCGGGTGGCGGCCGGCCAGGTTCTGTTGCGCCTGGATCCGCGTGATGTCACCCAGCAGCGCCTGGCCGCGGAGGCCACGGTAGCGCGGGCCCTGGCCGAGCAGGAGAATGCCGAGCGTGAGCGCGCCCGCCTGACTGATCTCATCCCCAAGCGATTGGCCAGCGAGCAGGATTACGATCGGGCTGTAACCGCCGCCAGTGCCGCCGAGCAGGGCCGGCTAGCCGCCGAGGCTAACCTGGAACAAGCTCGCAATGCCATTGGCTACGCGACCCTCACGGCCCCGCGCCCCGGCGTTATCCTCGAGGTCACGGGCGAGGCTGGCCAGGTGGTCACGCCGGGCCAGGTGGTCGCGCGTCTCGCGGAGGATGGGCCCCTCGAGGTCGAGGTCTATCTGCCCGAGGACCGCCGGCAGGGCTTGCCCACCCAGGCCGAGGCCCATTTGCTCGGCCGGGACCAGCCCGTGACGGCGGAACTGCGCGAGATCGCGGGCAGCGCCGACCCCATCACCCGTACCTGGCGTGCCCGTTTCCGCCTGCCGCCCCTCGACCCCGCGCCGGGTTTTGGCACCACGGCCACCTTGCTGTTCGCCTCGGCGACGGGTCAGGATGCGGACCGGGTCCGGGTCCCCAGCGGCGCCATCCTGGAGCGCGGCGAGGGCCCCCTGGTCTGGCGGCTGGAGGAGGGACGCGTCGTGGCCGAGCCGGTCACGCTGCTGCGGATCGTCGGGGAGCATGCCGAAATCCGCTCGCGATTGGCCCCTGGGACCCCGGTGGTTGCCTTGGGGGTGCATCTGTTACAGCCTGGCCAGGCGGTGCGGGTGCGCGCGCCATGAGCGAGAACCCAGCAGAGGACCCGGGCCAGCCCGACGCCAGGGCCGCCAGTTCCTTGCGCTTCAATCTCTCGGCCCTGGCGGTACGGGAGGGCTCGGTCACCCTCTTCTTCATCCTGCTCACGGCCTTGGCCGGTCTCCTGGCCTTCCTGCAACTGGGGCGGGCCGAGGACCCGGCCTTCACGGTGCGCGTCCTGGTGGTCTCCGCCCTCTGGCCCGGGGCCAGCGCCCAGCAGATGCAGGACCTGGTCGCCGACCCCCTGGAGAAGCGCCTCGGCGAGGTGGAGTATTTTTACAAGCTCGAGACCACCTTGCGCGCCGGCCGGCTGGATATCCTGATGGAATTCCAGGACTACACCCCGTCGGAGCGGATCCCGGGCCTCTTCTACGAAGTCCGCAAGCGCATGCTGGACGAGGTTGGCAAGATGCCGGCCGGGGTGCGGGGGCCCTTCGTCAACGACGACTTTTCGGATGTCTATTTCGCCCTCTATGCCCTGTCCGCCCCCGATCTGCCAGGGCGGCTCCTGGTCCGCGAGGCCGAGGGGATACGAGATCGCCTGGCCCGCGTCCCGGGTGTTCAAAAGGCCCGGGTCCTCGGCGAGCGCCCGCAACGCGTCTTTGTCGAACTCGATAACGCCCGGCTGGCCAACCTGGGGCTGACCCCCGCCGCCATCCGCGATGCCCTGGATGCCCAGAATCGGCTGCTGCCCGCCGGGCGGATGGAGACGGCGGGGCCACGCCTGTATCCACGCCTGGATAACGAACTGGATGGCCTCGACCAGATTCGGCAGGTGCCGGTGCGGGTCGGCGACCACTTGCTCGCCTTGGGCGAGATCGCCGAGGTCCAGCGCGGTTACGAGGACCCGCCGGATTATCTGATCCGTACCGGCGGCACCGAGTCGGTCCTGTTGGGGGTGGTGATGGGGCGCGGCGAGAACGGCCTGACCCTCGGCGAGCGCCTCGCGGCCTTCGAACAGACCCTGGGGGAGGAACTGCCGCTCGGCTTCCGCTTTACCCGCATCACCAACCAGGCCGACGCCATCGCCCGGGCGGTGAACCTTTTCCAGATCAAATTCATGGTTGCCGTCGCGGTGGTGATGCTGGTGAGCTTCCTGGCCCTGGGGTGGCGCGCCGGGCTTGTCGTCGGGATTGCCATCCCCTTGACCCTGGGATTGACCTTCCTCCTCATGGGCATCCGCGGCATCAACCTGGATCGCGTGACCCTGGGGGCCCTCATCATTGCCCTCGGCCTCCTGGTGGACGACGCCATCATCTCCATCGAGATGATGCTCGTGAAGATGGAGGAGGGCTGGGATCGGCTGCGGGCGGCGGCCCATGCCTGGACGGTGACCGCGGCGCCCATGTTGAGCGGCACCCTGGTGACCGTCATTGGCTTTGTCCCCATCGGCTTCGCCCGCTCCGGCGTGGGTGAATACGCTGGCAACATCTTCTGGGTCCTGGCCTTTGCCCTGCTGGTCTCCTGGCTGGTGGCCGTGACCTTTACGCCCTATATCGGGGCCAGGCTCCTCGCCGTGCCCAAGGCCGCCACCGAGCACCAGGCCTCAGCCTACGATAGCCCCCTCTATCTGCGGCTAAGCGCCCTGATTCGCGGTTGCGTGCGTCACAAGCTCTGGGTCGTGGCGGCCACCGTCGGCATCCTGATCCTCTCCATCCTGGGTCTGGCCACGACGGTGGAGAAGCAATTCTTCCCCTCCTCCGATCGGCCGGAGGTCCTGGTGGACATCAGTCTCCAGGAGGGCAGCGGCATCCGCGCCACGACGGCCGTCGCCGATCGCGTCGAGGCGATCCTGAAGGAGGCGCCGGGGGTAGAGTCGCTCTCCACTTATATCGGTGCCGGCGCGCCGCGCTTCTTCCTGGCCCTCAACCCCGAACTCCCCAACCCCGCCTTCGCCAAGCTGATCATCGTGGCCCATAGCCCCGCGGACCGTGACAACCTCATGGAGCGGATTCAGTCACATATCGATGCCGGGGACTTCCCGGAGGCCCGGGTGCGGGTCCACAAACTCCTCTATGGCCCGCCGGTGATCTGGCCGGTGGTCTTTCGGGTGGTGGGCCCGGACGTCCAAGTGCTGCGCAAGATCGCGGGCCAGGTGCGTGAGCGGGTTGCCGCTAACCCCAACACCCTGAATGCCCATCTCGACTGGGGCGAGCGGGCGCCGGTGGTCCGGCTGAAGCTCGACCCGGAACGGCTGCGCCTGATCGGTCTCACGCCGCGCGAGCTGGCCGGCCAGTTGGAGTACGAACTCTCGGGCCTGCCCGCGACCGAGATCCGCGAGGATGTCCGTAATGTTCAATTGATCCTGCGCGGCCTGGTCGATACCACAGGGGTGGGGGCCGGCCGTCTGGCCGACATCAATATCAAGACCCTGGATGGGCGCTCCGTCCCCCTGGGCCAGGCAGGTGTCCTCGCCATCGATTTCGAGGACCCGGTGCTCAAACGCTACAACCGCGAGCCGGTGCTGGCGGTGCAGGCCGATGTGACCGATGCTCAGCCCCCGGATGTCACCCAGGCCATTTGGGCCGATCTCCAGGATTTGATCGCGACCCTGCCGCCCGGCTATCGCATCGACATCGGGGGTTCGGTGGAGCAGTCCGGCAAGGCCGATGCGTCCATCCAAAAGGTCCAACCCATCATGCTGGGTCTGATCCTCATCGTCATCATGCTGCAGATGCGCAGCTTCTCGGGAACCCTGATGGTGATCGCCACCGCGCCCCTGGGCATCATTGGCGCTACCCTGGCCCTGCTGATCGCCGACCGGCCCTTTGGCTTCGTCGCCCTGCTGGGGCTCATCGGGCTGGCGGGTATCCTGATGCGCAACACCCTGATCCTCGCCAAGCAGATCGAGGATAACCTGCATCAGGGCATGGAGGCCGCCAGCGCCGTCATCGATGCCACGGTGCGCCGCTCGCGCCCGGTCGTCCTCACCGCCGCCGCCGCCGTCTTTGCCTTCATCCCCCTGACCACCGACACCTTCTGGGGCCCCCTCGCCTTCGTTCTCATCGGCGGCATCATCGTAGGTACCGCCGTCACGCTCCTCTTCCTGCCAGCCCTTTATGCGCTCTGGTTTCGGGTCAATCTCGCCAAATGAGATTTATGTCGAGCCCTGGCATACGAATAATCGTGCTTTTATGACGCTCTGGAGCCGGAAGGGGTGTTTAATTTTGCTGAATAGGCAAGCACTGGCCGCAAGCGGGAGCTTATGAGCACTTGCCAAGATCCATGTCGATATTTCCCATTCCAACCAACTGCAATAGGGACTGGCCTTTGCGGGCCACCACCTTGGGTGGATTTAGGATCTGGATGTCGGATCCGTAACGTCTGATTTAATGGAAAAATACGAAAATTAAGGCGTGAGGGTGCCAGGTTGGGATCCTGGTGCATCAGGAGGGGTTGCTTGAACACCCTAAATGTCATTCAGGGTCTTCAAGCCGTACCGCATGCTTACCAGGCTAATTAAAAAAACATATAGCCCAGTAGATCAAAAATGGTGCCGAGGAGAGGACTTGAACCTCCACGGGCTTTCGCCCACAAATACCTGAAACTTGCGCGTCTACCAATTCCGCCACCCCGGCAGGGGACTGGAGGAGCGGACAAAGGCTGCCGAACTCCAGGAAGCGCGACATGCTAATGAGACAGAAGGGGCTTGTCAAGGTTACACTAGCCATCAATTCAGTCAGCAGCAAAGACCCTATAAGAGTGACCAAGCGCAGCAAAGAAGCCTCACCCCGCCTCGCCGACCCGCATCGCACCCGCGAGGCGCGCAAGTACGCGAACCCCATCCCCAGCCGTGAATTCATCCTGGAGACCCTGACCCAGGCCGGGGTACCTCTGGTCTTCGATGAGCTCAGGCAACTTCTTGAATTAGATAGCGAAGAGGATCGGATTGCCCTGGAGCGCCGCCTGGGGGCCATGGTCCGCGACGGCCAACTCGTGCGCAACCGCAAGGACGCCTTCTGTCTCGTCAACCGGCGTGATCTGATCGTCGGACGTGTCATCGGCCACCAGGACGGTTTCGGCTTCCTGATTCCGGACGAGGGCGGCGACGACGTCTATCTCGTTCCCCGCCAGATGCGCGCCCTCTTCCACGACGACCGGGCCGTGGTGCGCGTCACCGGCCGTGATGCCGGGGCCGGCTGGAAGGCTCGGTGGTGGAGATCCTGGCGCGCAACACCCGCACGGTGGTGGGGCGCTTCTATCGGGAGAGCGGGGTCGGCTTTGTGGTGCCGGACAACAAGCGCCTGGCCCACGACATCATCATTCCCAGCGACCGCCTCGGCGAGGTGGAGCAGGGTCAGATCGTGGTGGCGGAGATCACGGACCAGCCCACCAAGCGCACCCAACCCATCGGCCGCATTCTGGAGGTGGTGGGGAACCATATGGCCCCGGGCATGGAGACGGATATCGCCATCCGCACCCACGACCTGCCGGTGGAGTTCCCCGAGGCGGTGCTGGCCGAGATCACCGGCCTGGGCGCCGAGGTGCCCGAGGCGGCCAAGGCGGGGAGGGTTGATCTGCGCAAGATCCCGCTGGTGACCATTGACGGCGCCGATGCCCGCGACTTCGACGACGCCGTCTTCTGCCAACGCCGGCCCAAGGGCTGGCGGCTACTGGTCTGCATCGCCGATGTCTCGGCCTATGTGGCGCCGGGCAGCGCCCTGGACACCGAGGCCCACAGCCGGGGCAATTCGGTCTATTTCCCGGATCGCGTCATCCCCATGCTGCCCGAGATCCTGTCCAATGGTCTCTGTTCCATCAATCCCGAGGTGGACCGGCTCTGCCTGAGCTGCGAATTGCTGGTGGGCCTGGACGGCAAGGTCACGCGCTCCAAGTTTTATCCGGCCGTGATGCGTTCCCAGGCCCGTCTGACTTACGACCAGGTGGCGGCCATGGTGGTGGCGGGCGACCCGGACCTGTGCGCGCGCTTCGCCACCGTCCTGCCCCATCTGCGCGAGTTGCATGCCCTTTACCAGGTGCTGCTCCAGGCTCGCAAAGAGCGTGGCGCCATTGAGTTCGACACCACCGAGACCCGTTTCGAGTTCACTGACCAGGGTCGCATCGCCGCCATTCACCCCCTGATCCGCAACGATGCCCATCGCATCATCGAGGAGTGCATGCTGGCGGCCAACGTGGCGGCGGCGCGCTACTTCGAACGCCAGAAGATGCCGGCCCTGTTCCGCATCCACGAGACGCCCAAGGAGGAAAAGCTCAACGACCTGCGTCAGTTCCTCAACGAACTGGGGCTAACCCTGCCAGGCGGCAAGAAGCCCACGACCCAGGATTACGCCGCCTTGCTGGAGTCGGTGCGCGAGCGGCCCGATCAGCGACTGATCCAGACCGTGCTGCTGCGCTCCATGCAGCAGGCCATGTACAGCTCGGACAATGTCGGCCACTTCGGGCTGGCCTATCCGGCCTACACCCACTTCACCTCCCCCATCCGCCGCTACCCGGATCTGATTGTCCATCGCGCCATCAAGCACCTGCTCGATGGCGGTAAGGCCGAGGATTTCGACTACACCAAGACCGCACTCCAGGGCATCGGCGAGCACTGTTCCGGTACCGAGCGCCGCGCCGACGAGGCCACCCGCGACGCCGAGTCCTGGCTCAAATGCGAGTATATGCAGGACAAGCTGGGGGAGGAGTTCGACGGCATCATCACCAGCGTCAACTCCTTTGGCATTTTCGTTGAACTCGATGGCATCTATGTCGATGGCCTGGTCCACATCACGGCCCTGGACAACGACTATTACCACTTCGACCCCATTGGCCACCGCCTGACCGGCGAGCGCACCGGCACCGTACATCGGTTGGGGGACCGGCTGCGCATCCAGGTCGCCGCGGTCAATCTCGATGAACGCAAGATCGACTTCGTCCTGGCCAAGACCGCGGAGCAGGCGCGGAGCGGGTCAGGGACGCGACCGAGACGGCGCAAGACCTGATCGGGTCCCGGGACGGATGTCTCCGCATCCGTCCGCTTTTTCCCGGACGGCTCGGGGCAAAATCTTGGACCTTGTCGCTGCCTAGCCGACCTCAGGAGATTCCATGCCGTCCCCTCCAACCCCCGCCCCGCCACTGTCATCGGATACCCCCCGGCCGGGGCGGCGCGGCGAGCTACTCGTCGTCCTCCAGTTCGTCCTCTTTTTCGCCTTTCTCTTCATACCCGTCTGGAACCCCTGGTTAACCCAGGACCTGATGGCCAACACTGCCTACCCGCGTCTGGGCCTCCTGGTGATGGGCGGGCTGATCGCCCTCGCCATTGGCCTACTTGGCCTTTTCAACTTGGGCCGCAACCTGACGCCCCTCCCTTATCCCCTCGATCATAACCAATTGGTGACCCAGGGGGTCTATGGCTGGGTGCGTCATCCCCTCTACAGCAGCCAGTTATTCGCCGCCCTCGGCTGGGTTTGTTACAGCCTGAGTCTCGGCCATTTGCTCCTGCTGGTCGTCGGCTTTCTCTTCTTTGACTACAAGGCCGGCAAGGAGGAGGGCTGGTTAAGCCAGCGCCACCCGGAATATGCCGATTATGCGAAACGGGTCAGCAAATTGGTGCCCTGGGTGTATTGAAGAGACCTCACCGAGTTGCGTCCGTGTCAGGGGCTGCCAAATGTGGATATCGGCCAACAGGGGCCAGGGCCACCGGGGTCTGGGTGCCGACGGTCGTAGTCGTGTGGGCCGGGTCGATGGCGTCGCGGCTCAGGCCCGGAAGGTGGACGGCGAATCCGTTGTCGGCGCCAGCGCCGCGGGCGCGGATCTCATAGGGATGACTGGGCTTCCGATGTGCTTTGCGGGCGTGTTAACTTGTCCCCCATTCCCCTCGAACCCGCCCTGGCACGGCTATCGGATACCTGGATGAGTTCACCCAACAGTGACCCTTGGTTGCCTGGCAACCATCTGACAAATAGGCGGAGCCCTCCATGACAACATCCAGTGTCCCGCCCCAGGGGCCTCAAGGCTTGACACCCATCGCGGGTATCCATAGCGTGCGCGGCGCCCTCAAGCATGGCGGGGCGGGCGTAGAGGAGGTTTGGCTGGAGCGTCGGCGGCGCGACCGGCGGCTGGCGGAGTTGGCGGAACTGGCGCGCGGGGCCGGAGTCAGGCTGCGCCAGGTCGAGGTCGCGGAGATCGAAGGCGCCGCTCCGGGCATCAATCACCAGGGGGTCCTGGCGTGGGTCAGTGTCCCGGCGAGCCGGGGCGAGCCCGATCTGGACGCTATCCTCGACGATCTGGCGGGGCCGCCCTTCCTGCTTATCCTGGACGAGATCCAGGACCCCCACAACCTGGGCGCCTGTCTGCGCACCGCCGACGCCGCTGGCATCCAGGCTGTGATCGCCCCCCGGGACAATGCCGTGGGCCTCACGCCCACCGTCTCCAAGGTCGCCAGCGGCGCGGCGGAAACCGTCCCCTATGTCCAGGTCACCAACCTGGCGCGGACCCTGGATGCCCTCAAGGCCCGCGGCATCTGGCTGGTCGGCCTGGCCGGCGAGGCGGAGGCAGACCTGTATGGCATCGACCTCCAGGGCCCCATCGCCCTGGTCCTCGGCGGCGAGGGCCGCGGCCTGCGCCGTCTGACCCGGGAGCGCTGCGACTACCTGGCCCGCCTGCCCATGCTCGGCACCGTCGAGAGCCTCAACGTCTCCGTGGCCACGGGGATTTGCCTCTACGAGGCCCTCCGCCAACGCCGAAAGGGTTGAACATCCCGCCCCGACGCCTTCTCGGTACCGGTTGCGATCAAGATGTCGGCGCTACAGGATTGGCTGGGCAAGGGCGGCAGACCCTAGCCCGCCAGACTGGCCCCGCCGGGCTGGGCCTCTTTGCTGGAGTGCCAAGCCCCGGCTACTGCAAATAGACGGTTCTGTAGCTTACCCGGCCGTCCCGGTACTCGTAGAGGCGAAAGGTGCTTTGTCGCCCCCAGGAACCGGACACGGGGGGGGCGACGAAGAGGGGCACATCGCCTATCCAGTGCAGCTCATCCTTGTGGTAATGGCCGGTGAAGATCGCCTTGACGTTATGGCCGCGCACCAGGGCCTCCCAGCGCTGGCGGTTCTCCGCCGCCCAGCCGGGATAGATGACGTTACGAAAGTGGCCACCCACGGGCGGGGAGTGCTGGAACAGCAGTACCGGGCGGTCACCCGCCTGCTTGAGGGCCTTCTCCAGCTCCGCCAGGGGGTCGTAGCCGGAGATGACGGGCCAGTCCCGCGCCAGCGTCTCGACATAGAGGAAGATGGCCACCACCCCGCCGAATTCCTCGCTGCGCACCAGGGGGCCGAAGCGTTCCAGATAGACGGCGAGGGCCTTATCCGCATCCGTCTTGTGCAGGTCATGGTTACCGGGGACATAGAAGTGGGGCGCCTGCAGGCCCGCCATCACCTCCAGGGTCTGGTCCACCACCGTCGGCTCCAGGATGAGGTCGGCCAGGATGTCGCCCGTGTGGGCGACAAACTCCACCGGCACCGGGAGCTGATTGATCAGCTCGACCACCCGCCGGCCGCGCTCCAGGTTGTCATCGGCCCCGAAGTGGCTGTCGGTCATTTGTACGAAGTAGAAGTGTTCCGCGGCGGCCCGGGCGGGGACTGCCAGGACCCAGATGAGCAGGAGGAGGCCGAGAGGCGCGCGGGGGAGGGATCTCATGGCGGGGAACCTCATGGAGGGTCAAGGGAAGGGCGACGGGACACCTGGAAATGTGGGCGGGGGCGCGAACGGCAAGGCGGGCGGTGCGCCTGAATGCGGGCCGGATCGGCAAAAACGCGGATTTCGCCCCCGCCAATTTGCTAAACTCCCGCGCTTGTTGTTAGCCAACCGGGAAGCGCAGCTGTTGCAATGAACCTGAATACCACGGAAGAGATCATCGAGGACCTGCGTCAGGGCAAGATGGTCGTCATCATGGATGACGAGGACCGGGAGAACGAGGGCGACCTGCTCCTGGCGGCGGACCGGGTGACGCCGGAGGCGGTGAACTTCATGGCCAGGTATGGCCGGGGGCTCATCTGCCTGACCCTGACCAAGGAGCGCTGCGAGCGGCTGCGGCTGCCCCTCATGGTCCTGGATAATCAGGCCCCCCATTCCACCGCCTTCACCCTCTCGATCGAGGCGGCCAGGGGCGTCACCACCGGCATCTCGGCGGCGGATCGGGCGACGACCATCCGCGCCGCGGTCGCCCCCGAGGCCCAGCCCCGGGACCTGGTGCATCCGGGGCATATCTTCCCCCTCATGGCGGAGCCCGGTGGCGTTCTGGTGCGCGCGGGTCATACCGAGGCGGGCTGCGACCTGGCGCGGCTGGCGGGTCTGGAGCCGGCGGCGGTCATCGTCGAGATCCTCAACGAGGACGGCGGCATGGCGCGACGCCCGGACCTGGAGCACTTCGCCGCCGCCCATGACCTCAAGATCGGCACCATCGCCGACCTGATTCACTATCGCGTCAGCCATGAAAAGACGGTCAAGCGCGAGTGCGATTGCGAGCTGCCCACCGAGTTCGGCACCTTCCGCATCCTGGCCTATCGGGACAGTATCGATAACGACCTGCACCTGGCCCTGGTGCGGGGTACCATCGCCCCCGAGCGCCCGGTCCTGGTCCGCGTCCATCTCCAGAATTCCCTCTGTGACCTCTTTGGTACCCAACACCCCGGCTGTGGCTGGCCCCTGCGGGAGGTGATGCGCCAGGTGGCCAAGGCGGAGGAGGGGGTCATCGTGGTGCTGCGCAATCGCGACCGGGTCGAGGACCTGCTGGGCCGTTTCAAGGCCCTCGGGCCCGGCACCCCGGCGGCGGAGGGGCTGGCCGCGCGCCGTCAGGATCGCAGCGAGCTCCGGACCTATGGTATCGGCGCCCAGATCCTGGCGGACATCGGGGTGCGCAAGATGCGCGTCATGAGCGCCCCGCGGGCGATGCACGGTATCTCCGGCTTCGAGCTGGAAGTGGTCGAATACGTCGGTAGCGACATCAGCTAGCGGTTCCCGGGTTGACGTATCCAGTCGCCGGGGGGCCGGGAACCGGGGGCGGATGCGCCTGCCCTTAAGCCACGACCCGCGGTGGCCAGAGCCATTTTCTCAATCCTGACAGTCTTTAATCCGTAACACCCATCGGTAATGACCATGATCAAGACCCTAGAGGGCGACCTGCGGGTTGCCAACACGCGCTTTTGCCTGCTGGTAACGCGCTTCAATGCCTTTGTCGTGGAGAGCCTGCTGGCGGGCGCCATCGACACCCTCAAGCGCCACGGTGCCGAGGAGTCCGACCTGGTGGTGGTGCGCGTTCCCGGCGCCTTCGAAATGCCGGTGGCCGCCCAGCGCATCGCCGCCAAGGGTGGTTTCGACGCCATCGTCGCCCTCGGCGCCGTCATTCGTGGCGGCACGCCCCACTTCGACTATATCGCGGGCGAGTGCGTCAAGGGCCTGGCCCATGTCAGCCTCCAGTACGGTCTGCCGGTGGCCTTCGGCGTCCTGACGGTGGATTCGATCGAGCAGGCCATCGAGCGGGCGGGTACCAAGGCGGGTAACAAGGGTGCCGAGGCGGCCATGTCCGCCATCGAGATGGTCAACGTGCTGCGCCAGCTCGACTGAGATGTCAGGACGCCGTAGCCAGGCGCGGCGCTATGCCGTGCTCGCCCTCTATCAGTGGCAGATCACCGGCCTGGCGCCGGCCGATATTGTCCGTCATTTCTTTGATGACCCCGCCTGGATGCAGGTGGTTGCCGAGGGGCTGGGCCTCCACAAGGGCGAGCAGCAATCGGTGGCGGACGCCCTCTATGACATGGCCCTCTTTCAGGAACTGGTGCGGGGCGTGCCCGAGCAGGTCGAGGACCTGGACCGCCAGCTCCAGACCGTCCTCGACCGGCCCTTGATCCAGGTCACCCCCGTGGATCTGGCCATCCTGCGGCTCGGGGTTTACGAGCTGGCCCACAGCCTCCGCATCCCCTTCCGCGCCATCCTCAACGAGGCCGTGGAACTGGCCAAGGAATTTGGCAGCACCGATGATAGCCATCGCTACGTCAACGGCATCCTCGATCGGCTGGCCCGCACCCTGAGGCCGGAGGAATTCACGGCTGCCCCCGTCCCGGCAACCCCGCGGGTCTCCCGAGCGGGGTCCTCGGTGGCCTCCAGGCCCGCCCGGCCCGCGGCCGCCGCGCCGCCGGAGGCGCCGGCGACCCTCGCGACAGCGGAGCCCCCATTGGCGCCGGTCCCGGACGGCGACGCCTGAGGCGTCCTTGTCGGAATTCGCCCTCATCCGTACCCACTTCGCCCGGCTCGGGGCGGAGCGGGGCGATGTCGTCCTGGGGGTTGGCGACGACTGCGCCCTGTTGCGGGTGCCGCCGGACCAGGAACTGGCGGTCAGCATCGACACCCTGGTGGCCGGCGTCCATTTCCTGGCCGATGTCGATCCCCGGGCCCTGGGCCACAAGTGCCTGGCGGTGGGCCTGAGCGATCTCGCCGCCATGGGGGCGACACCGGCCTGGGCGACCCTGGCCCTGACCCTGCCCGCGGAGGACCCGGCCTGGCTCGGGGCCTTTGCCGCGGGTTTTGACGCCCTGGCCCGGGCGCATGGGGTGGCCCTCGTCGGCGGCGACACCACGCGCGGGCCCCTGAGCATCGCGGTGCAGGTCCATGGCCTGGTGCCAGCGGGGCAGGCCATCCGCCGCTCCGGGGCCCGGCCCGGCGATCTGGTCTGCGTCAGCGGCACCCTGGGCGATGCCGGGCTGGCCCTGCGCGGCCTGCTGGCGGGGGAGCCCGTCGCGGCCTTCCCGCGCGCCCGTCTGGAGCGGCCGACGCCGCGGCTGGCCCTGGGTCTCGCCCTGCGCGGCCTGGCGACGGCCATGATCGACATCTCCGACGGCCTGCTGGCGGACCTGGGGCATATCCTGGAGGAGAGCGCCGCCCGGGCGGGCGCCCCGGGGCCCCAACCGCTCGGCGCCGAGATTCGCCTGGCCGACCTGCCCCTGTCACCACCCCTGCGGGCCCATCTCGCCGGGACCCCGGACTGGGCCCTGCCCCTGGCCTCGGGCGACGACTACGAACTCTGCTTCACCCTGCCCCCGGACCAGTTGGCCAGCCTCGCCGCCCTGTCCCAGCGACTGGACTGCCCCCTGACCCCCATCGGCCGCATCCTGGCCGGGACCGAGGGGGAGGCCGGGACGGGTCTGATCTGCCGCTGCCCGGATGGCTCCACCTGGACTCCCCGACGGACGGGCTTCAACCACTTCCCGGACCCGGGCTAGGGCCATGACCGATCCCACACCCATCAAACCCCGTTGGGACTGGCGCCGACCTCACCACTGGATCGCCTTCGGCTTTGGCGCGGGTCTCTCGCCCCTGGCCCCGGGCACGGTCGGCACCCTCGCCGCCATTCCCCTTTATCTGGTCCTCCAAGCCCTGTCGCCCCTCGGTTACCTGCTGGTGCTGGCGGTCATGTTCCTGGTGGGCCTCTGGGCCTGCGACAAGACGGCCCGCGAACTCGGCGCCAGCGATCCCGGCGCTATCGTCTGGGACGAAATCCTCGGCTTTCTGGTCACCATGGCCCTGGCCCCCCCGGGGTGGATCTGGATTCTCCTGGGTTTTATCCTCTTTCGCCTGTTCGACATCCTCAAGCCCTGGCCGATCGGGGCCCTGGACCAGCGGATCAAGGGCGGCCTCGGCATCCTCCTGGACGACCTGGTCGCCGGGGTCATGGCCTGGGGTCTGCTGCAACTCGTGCTGGCCCTGAGCCGCTAACCCCAGCCCGGGGTGACCATCCTTATCCTGGAGCCATACCCCTCATGCCCATCCCGTCCCGACCCTTGACCGCCTCCCCCATGAATCGCCGGTGCTTCCTGGTCACCGCCACGGGTCTGGCCCTGGCGGCCCTCTCCCCGTCCGCCTGGTCGCTGGCCAAGGGCCTGACGCCTCTGGAGACGCCCGCGCCCGCGCCAGCCTTGCGGCTGCAAGACCTGCAGGGCAATACCATCGATCTCGCCCAATACCGGGGGCGCGTGGTGCTGGTCAATTTCTGGGCTACCTGGTGCCCGCCCTGCCGCAAGGAATTCCCCTCCCTGGGTCGGGTGCGCAAACTCTTCAAGCCCGAGGAGTTCGAGGTCCTGGCCGTGAACGTGGACGAAGACCGGGAAACGGCCCTGGCCTTTGCGGGGTCGCCGGGCTTCCCGGTCCTGCTCGACTCCAACTCGAAGGCGACCATGACCTGGCCGATCAAGGGCCTGCCGACCAGTTTCCTCATCGATCCCCAGGGGCGGCTGGCCTTCAGCCTCGCCGGCGAACAGGAATTCGACGGCCCGGAGGTGGTGGCCGCGATTCGGGGCCTGCTGCAACCCTGAAGGGCGGGCCGGGGCTCCAGCCATGGGGCAAAACCCTGGGTTTGTGCCCGTCTAGCGCCCGGCTTGGCCGTATCCTTTCGAGTTCCGCCAGCAGGTGGCTACCGCGTGACGCGCCTGTTGCCGCTGGAGGTCGGACTGGTTCCTGGTTCGCAGTTTCTCGTCAAAGGGCGGAAAACTTCGTGGTTCCGTCGGTTCCAAGGCATATTTATGGCAAAAATCCAAATAGTAACGAAGCCACTTGTGGTAGTACGGGTGCTGCTCCGACGGCACGTCCTTCCGCGCCAACAGAGTTTCGTAGAGCCGGGCCAGATCGGGGGGAATTGCCAGCATGTCAGGATCTCGCGCCGCTGCCTATCCAGTGATTATTGAATGAGTTACAGCAAGGAAGCCTATAAGCTCATATTATTCTTGTCAAGTGAAGTGAACCGCGGTTTAATCAGCAAGTACCACCTGAGGTGATTAGCGTCGAAACTCAGCTATGCTGAACATTAGCGCTAATCACCCTACCTGAAGAGTGGTAGAATGATCTGGCTGGCGGGCTATCATCCTTGAGGGGGAGATAGGCGGATCCATACAATTCATTGTTGAACTAATCCGCTCCGCGGGGCTTATCGGAGCCATTCCGAAAGACCAATGGATTGGCAATAGTCCGCCCCTGCATCCATTACCGGTCCCGGCCGGCACCCCAGCAACCTACGCCCCATCGTCCACACTCGCCTGCGACCCAATCCGGGTCGTTGATCGAGGATCCGACGATGACATCCCTGCGCGAGCGCATGATCACGGCCATGCAGATGCGTGGCTTCTCCCCGCGCACCCACGCGAGTTATCTCGACGCGGTGCGCGGCCTGGCCAAGTACACCCACCGCGCCCCGGATACGCTGGAGCGGGGCGATCTCAAGGACTACTTCGAGCACCTGGTCACGAAGCGCAAGCTCGCCCCGGCCAGCGTGCGCCTGTCCTACAACGGCATCCGCTTCCTTTACCTTCAGGTCTTGGACTGGCCGGCCCTGGACCTGGAGGTGTCCCTGCCCAAGCGCCCCCAGCGCATCCCGGGGCTGTTGACCCGCGCCGAGGTCGCCGCGATCCTGGCGGCCTGCCCGAATGCCCGCTACCGCGCCATGCTGACCCTGTGCTACGGCTGCGGGCTGCGCTTAAGCGAGGTGCTCGCGGTGCGGGTGACCGACATCGACGGCGAGCGCAGGCTGTTGCGCGTCGAGCAGGGCAAGGGGGCCAAGGACCGCCTGGTGCCGCTCTCCCCGACCCTGCTGGAGCACCTGCGCGCCTACTGGCGGCTGTATCGCCCAGCCGACTGGCTGTTCGCCGGGCGCACCGGCGAGCCGCTGTCCCCGACCAGCTTGCAGAAGGCCTTCACCCAGGCCAAGCGCCAGGCCGGGGTGACCAAGGTCGGCGGCATTCATGGGCTGCGCCATGCCTACGCCACCCATCAATTGGCGGCAGGTCTGCAGGTGGAGCGCCTGCAACGGCTGATGGGGCATGCCAATATCCAGACCACCCTGCGCTATGTCCATTGGCTGCCCAGTGCCAGCGAGGGCGAGGGGGCGCTGGACCTGATCGCCCAATTGGGGGCCAGCCATGTCTAGGCACTCCCTGCAAGCGGTCATCCACGCCTGTCTCGGGGACCCGGACGACGCCGGCTTGAACCCCCGCCAGCGCCAGGTCTGTCACCACCTCCTGGACTGCCGCACCGCCGCCCTGGGCGGTTTCTGCCTGGAGTGCGACCAGTGCCAGGACCGCGCCTTTCTGTACCACGCCTGCCGCGACCGCCATTGCCCGCGCTGCCAGCGCCGGGCCTCCCAGGACTGGTGCGAGCGCCAGCGTGCGGCGGTCTTGCCGGTGACCTACCACCACCTGGTCTTCACCCTCCCCGATACCCTCAACGGCTGGGTCGAGGTCCATCCCCAGGAGGTCTATGGCCTGCTGTTCGAGACGGTGTGGGCGACCCTGTCGGCCTTCGGCACCGACCCCAAGCGCCTGGACGGGCAACTGGGCATGACCGCGGTGCTGCACACCTGGGGCCAGACCCTGGTGCGTCATGTCCATCTGCACTGCCTGGTCCCCGGTGGGGCCATCACCGCCGGGGGCGCCTGGCACCCGGCCACGAGCACCTACCTGTTCCCGGTGCGGGCCCTCTCCCGGCACTTCCGCGGCGGCTTTGTCAGCCGACTGCGCCGCGCCTTCGAGGCCGGGCAACTCCCGCGCCTGCGGGACCGGGCGGAGGTGGACCGGGTCCTCAAGGCCCTGATGGGAAAAGAATGGGTGGTCTACTCCAAGCCCTGTCTCGGTCGCACCGAGACGGTGGTGGACTACCTGGGGCGCTACAGCCACCGCGTGGCCCTGTCCGACAGCCGCCTGCTGAGTTTCGACGGCGAATCGGTCGAACTGGCCTACAAGGACTACCGCGACGGCGGCCAGAAGATCATGACCCTGACCGGCGAGGAACTGGTTCGGCGCTTCCTGCTCCACGTCCTTCCCAAGGGCTTCATGCGCGTGCGCCACTTCGGCTTCCTGGCCAACCGTTGCCGGGCCCGACGCCTGACCGAGATCCGCGCCGCCCTTGAGGCCCCGCCACCGCAAGCCCCCGACGCCAAGGAGGAAACCGCCCCCTTCGACGGCTACCCCTGCCCCAAGTGTCGCAAGGGGCGGCTGCAGGTGATCGCCCATCTGGCCCCTCAGCGCCGCGACCCAGGAGGTCCGACCCGCTCGCCGCCCTGACCGCACGCCGAGCCCCGTCTGTCCTGACAGGCCGCCCCGCGGCCTGCGATTGCGCTCGTCCGAAACCACAGAAATCGGCTAATCTTGACCCCCAAGCGCCACTCAACGGCCCCTTCGGAGCCCCCAGGATGCCCGGTTTCCGCCCCCATCGCCGCTGCACGCTCCCTGACCGGAACCTCCCGCGGGTGCCTGCCGCCCCCATCCAGGGGATACAATCCCCTATACCCGACCCGGATCGAGCCCGCCCCGGGCACCGTGCCGGGATCGGATTAGTTCAACAGACGTTTATCCGTCGTGCGCGTCAAGGTCCGCGGGAACAGCGGGGTCAGGGGCTCGCGCACGACGGATAAACGCTTAGTAGTTAGGCGTCACACTCACGCACTGATGGCATCCACCGGTCCGAAGTCTCACCTCCTGGCGAGAGGCAACCGAGGTCGGCTGCGCAGGGCTCATTGGGGGTTCCGCTCGGAACCTGTACACGCACGAAGTCTGCGACGCAGACATCAGTACGAAGGCAGACGGTCCCTTCTACTGCGCAGTCTGCAAGTCGGATGCTGTTCTGCACAAGTGCACCGAGAAGATCGACCACTTCGCCCACATTGCGCGCCTGTCCCCCGTCCTCGGGCCGCTCGAGACTGAGCTTCACCGGAAATGCAAGGAAGAGATATGCGGCGCCCTCTCGGAGCGCCACCCGAGTGGGAAGTGGGCAGTAGAGCGCCCGATCCCGGCCAACGCGGACAGAGACCTTCCGGAACTACCGGACCTCGACATCAGCGGGCGCGTCTCCCAGCAGCGCGTAGCGATTGAAGTGCAAGCCAGCGCGCTGACGCCAACCAAGATCGTCAAGCGGTCGGTGGCGTATCCAGGCGCGGAATTGCCCTGCTCTGGATCGTGCCCCTCCATGTACCGCTCGGAACCGAGCCCATCCGCCCCCGGCTCTTTGAACGCTACCTCCATAGCATCTACTACGGGCGATCTACTACTGGTGGCCCGGGCGCAGGCACTCGCTCTTGCCAGTTCACTTCGGTCCCGCGACGAGACACGTGGAATACCGGGAGTGGGTCGAAGATGGCATGGAGCAGTCCGAAGGAGGCTATGACGCCGAGTACAAGATCATCAAGACGCCGCAACCTGGGCCCGAGTTGTGATCGACATCGACTTCGAACTGCATCAACGCGCCCAGTTCACCCCAGAGAACGACGGAAGAAGGTGCCATCGTGCTTCATATGGAAAGACACCAGTTCGCCATGGTGGTTGGAGTGACGCCTAACCCGTCGGTCGAGGCGACCCGCAACGGCATGGGCCGCTCCGGGGCCAGTGGTCTATCGTCCCCTCCGCGGCCCATGCCGCTGCGGGCGCCTCGCCTTCATCGTTAGGCACCATGTACAGATTCCAGGACCTCTTCGACTTATGGACGAAAAGCTACTTAAAAAAATACCTCGAATACGCTAACAGCGAAGAGGCCTTTGCAGTTCTCTTTGTTAAGAAGCATCTCGCTCAAGCAAAAGGGCATTGGGTAGGTATTGTCGATTGCCGACTTTATGAGATGTCCTCAGACAATTTACATTTCAGATTCGTCGTAGGCGGCCTATATAAGAGAAAAATACAACCGCAGTATCCCTCAAAATCCGCATACACAATTGATGGCAAATTTGATGAGCGCGCGTATTACTTGATGACACGCTAGCTATAACTTGGGAAACCGCACATAGGGACATTGAACAGCAGAAGGCAAAGAACGCGGCGTCACGGAAATTCAAGATAACAGGTATAAGCTACGATAAAAATTGAAGCAGCAAAGACTTTTTCCGGGAGGACGCACCACCGGAAATAAAGGCCCTTGCAAATAATCTTAACGACCGCACAAACCCACTATGGGATAAGGCCTTGCAATACGCCAACAAGCCAGAATTTGTTTATGAAGTTAAAAAAGTTTACATCAACTCAGCATTGTGCCTAACATGGCACTGTAAGCCGACCCGCTTCCGCTACGCTCCAGCGGTCGGCTTAGCTTTACGTTAGAGCGCACTGGAGAACTCTTTGAAGCGGATATTCGTCCCAACACGGGAGCGAACCGACTGGCAGCGTTCCTCGTCAAAAGCCGAAGCTTCACTGGAAGAAAGGGGCTTCGGCTATGACCGCGGCGGCATCCTGGGAGGACGCCAACAGCAACTTACCGAAAGAAATCGAAGCTCTACTTTCGTCGGTCGGGGAACCAGGCTTGGCTGACTTAAAGCTATTGGCCGCAATTCCGGAATGGGAAGTCTCCCTGCCCGGCGGCGAAACGACGTCCAACACGGATGTCATGGCAATCTGCTGAATGACCATGGACTTGCTGCGGTCGCGGTCGAAGCAAAAGTGCTCGAACCGTTTGGACCCCGGATCGGGGAAAAGCGAGACCAGGCTTCGGCAAACCAATTGTTTCGGCTGGAATATCTACACCACGTCCTGAAGGTGCCCCATTTCCACGACGACATCCGATACCAGCTGCTTCACCGAACCGCCTCAGCCATCCTTACGGCCCAGGACTTTCACGCAACGACGGCGGTAATGTCAGTTCATGCCTTCTCAACACCTATCGACCGTCAGAAAGATTTTCTGGCATTCTGCGAGGCAATGGGCGGAGACGAGATTGGGCATTCAATTTTTAGGGTTCCCGCATTCTCGGAACCAACCCTGTATTTGGCCTGGTGCAATGGCAACGAGAAGATCCCGCGAAGACGAAGATCGAGAGTGCGCTCTAACCAGCCAATGGAGCGGACGCTTCCGTGCTGCGCACTTCAGCGCCGCTCATCGGCGCGTTAGGGCTTGCACCCACACGGCCATGTCTGAACGAGAGTCGGGGTAGATGGAATGCTACTGTGGATAATCGGATTCAGTGTCCTGGGCAGCGTTGGTGCTGTCGCCGGGGCTGCTTTGTTTCTGTGCTTTCCGGAAGGCATCCGCAAGGTTCTGCGTCCCCTGCCTCGTCAGCTACGCCACCGGCACGCTGCTCGGTGCCGCCTTCCTCGGCATGATTCCCGCCGGCCTGGAACTGGCCCCGGTGCTCGCGGTCACGGGGACGGTGCTAGCCGGCATGGTGCTGTTCTTCGTGCTGGAAAAGCTGGTGCTCTGGCGTCACTGCCACGAGGCACATTGTGAAGCGCACGGACGCGCCGCCCCGCTGATCCTGATCGGCGACGCGTTTCACAACTTCGTGGACGGTGTGGTGATCGCCGCCGCCTTCCTTACCTCGATTCCGCTTGGGGTCGCCGCCTCGCTCGCCGTCGTCGCGCACGAGATTCCGCAGGAGGTCGGCGACTTCGCCATCCTGCTCGACAATGGGTACGGTCGCACGAAGGCGACAATTCTCAATACTCTCTCTGCCGCCACCACGCTGCCCGGCGCTGTGCTGGCCTATTTCTGGCTCGGCGAAACGCGCGCGGCGGTGCCTTACATCCTGGCAATCTCCGCCGCAAGTTTCATCTATATTGCTACGGCAGTAATCGATCCCCGGCCTGCACAGGAAAGTCACTGCTGCCGCTTCCCTGCGCCAACTCGTGCTGCTGCTGGCTGGGATCGGCACGATCGCTATCTTCCATCACGGAGGATAAATCATGAATAAACTGACCGAAACCGAAATCCACGCGCTCAACGAGGCGCTCGACGACGAGTATCGCGCCTGGGCGACCTATGACCAGGTGATTGCCGACTTCGGCGAGGTGCTGCCGTTCAGCAACATCCGCGCAGCCGAAGCTCCGTCATGTCGAGGCGCTTTGTGCGCTATTTGCGCGCTACCGGCTGCCCGTGCCCGAGAATCCATGGCCGGAAAAGGTGGATCGATTCGCCAGCGTGCACGCGGCCTGCGAAGCGAGTGTGGCCGCCGAGATCGCCAACGGCGAAATGTACGACCGGTTGCTCATGGCGACCCGGCGCCCGGACATCCTCTCGGTGTTCCGCAATCTTCAGGAGGCGTCACAGCAGCGGCACCTGCCGGCGTTTCAGCGGTGTGCCCAACGTTCCACAGGTGGCGGTGGCGGGCGCGGTGCGGGGCGCTATATGCACGGAAGGGGGGCGGTCATGAGCACTGTTGCGGAGATAGGCGGCGGCACTTTCCAGGGCATCAAACTGTTGCTGTGCGAAAACCCGCTGCCGCCGATTGAAAAGGCAATCGCGGCTGCCCAGGCCGAAGTGCCGCACAGCAATTATTACACCGAGCCCGATCCGGCGCCGCTACGCCAGCTCATCAGCGAGCAGATCGGCGTGCCCGAACGGCTCGTTCACATCAACGCCGGCTCCGAAACCATCCTGCGCCAGTTGTTCGACCGCTTCGGTCAGCAGGTGCATCTGCTGACGCCGACCTATGTGCTGTTTCCCGAAGTCGCCCGGCACTATACGGAACAACGGCTGCTGCCCGAAAACGATTTCGCCTTCGATCTTGCTGAATTGGCGATTCCGCAGGGCACCACGCTCGCGGTCATTGTGAATCCGAACAATCCCAATGGCGGCATCTTCGACATGAAGCCATTGCCTGAGCTGTTGCGCCGCCACCCGGAGACGCGCTTTCTGGTCGACGAGGCGTTCATCGGCCTGGCAGGACAATCCGTGGCGCACCTGGTGCCCGAGCATCCCAACCTGCTGGTGACGCCTACCTGTCCAAGGCCCACAGCCTGGCAGGTTTTCGTGTCGGCTATGGCATCTTTCCGGAAGGCATCGCCGATGATCTGAACAGCCGCAACGATGCATATCCGCTCGCCAGTCCCAGTCAGGCGGCGGCTGTCGCCACGCTTCGGCACGAGGACCAATTCATGCGCGTGCGGTGCAGTTGCGCGCATGGACCGAGCTACCCGCGGCACAGTTGCGCACCTTGGGTGTGCGCACCTATCCAACCGAGACCTATATCTTCCTCGCGGACTTCGCGCCCCATGATGCCGGGTATTTGGCAGAGGCGCTGAAGGCACGAGGAATTCTAATCAAACCTTTGAACGACCCAAAGCTGGGTAACGGATTTATGCGTATAACGACGGCGCTACCGAAAGAGAATGTCCGCTTCTTCGGCGCGCTCAAGGAGTTATTTGCCATGAGCCCTAACAAGGCGCTTCAGCCGACGCTCGTACCTCGCGCGGCTGAGCCTTACGTTATGCAGATTCAGATTCATCGTTGGCCGGTCTCCGGGTGGATCGTTTCGACGGCGTGCGTGCCACCTGACGGGCACATCGTGCCTCTGCTCTCAAGAGGCGCAGCACACCCCTGGCTAAGAATAAGGGATAACTCCGTCTCGGTATACAATCACACGGTGCTTGACAGGATGTCGGTGTTACAGGGTTATGCCCAGCAAGTAACTTGGTGATAAACCTGTAACCGAAACGTGAGGACCACCGGGGCAAAGGCAAAGATCGAGATCCCCGAGGACATCCAGGCGATCGATCAATGGACGTGTTCGCACCCATGAGCCTGGTTGACAGCGACACGTCGCCGCTGCCAACCTCGCGGTGATCGGCCGACTGGACCTGCTGCACAGCCTGTTTGGCCGCATCCCTTCAACCGCCTTGCCCGGCGCCCTTGGCGCGGCTAAGATCGGAACCCGATCCGGTCTCGGGCGGTTGCACCTCCTCTCCCTTATCCGTGGCTGACTGGACGGGCGAGTGCCACCAGGCCCATCCCGCGGTCTTCGCCCCGCAAGGACCCCGCCAACTGCCGCTGGCGCTGGTCACTGGCCTGACATCGGGACACTTAGTAGCGGAGTAAAAACCCAAGTCCATGGACCCCCGACCCCCAGAGCTCGATCCCGCCTCGCCAGCCGGCGGCCGCAAGCCCGGACCGGATAACCGCTGGACGGTCCCGGACCTGATCGACTTCGAGTATTACCTCGAACGCGACGAACAAGAGCTGCGCGAGCGCCCCGCCGCGCGCGTGGCACTCGCGGACCGGGATCGAGCCATCTACCTGGATCACGTCGCCCCGGCGCTGGCGGGCACGGACCCCCATTCCTCCCCGCACCGGCGCGGGAGCCTGCGCCGCTGGCTGACGGCGCGCCGTGATGCGGAACTCCCGGACGTGCGCGCCCTGCTGCCCGGCACCGCCTTTGCGCAGACCCAGCGGCTGGGGACCCTGACCCTGGCCGTGGCCGGCTTCCTGATAGGTAGCGGCGCGGCCTCCGCCCTCCTCAGCTACGACGGGCGCCTTCCGGTCAATGTCTCCTGGTACCTCTTTCTGTTGGTGGGCGTGCAGTTCCTCTTGATTGGCGGCGGCGTTCTCGCCTGGGTGCTGCGCCGGTCTCGGCCCGTCGGGGCCGCCATCCAGGACGTCACGGTGCTTGGCCGGCTCATCCGGCCCCTCTTCAGGCGCCTCGGGAGTTGGGTGCAACAGCAACGTCTGGCCCATGCGAGCCAGGAGGTCAGGGATCGCGCCCTCGCCGGCACCGGGATGCTGAAGTCCCAGTATCAGCTTTATGGGCCTGTCTCCTATCTGCCGGTCCTGGTCCCGGCCCAGGTATTTGGGGTCGCCTTCAACCTGGGGGTTATCCTCACGACCGTCGCCTTGGAGTGGTTTACGGATCTGGCCTTCGGCTGGGGCTCGGCCCTGGATGTCGGTCCCCAGGCCGTTTACGAACTGGCCCGCGCCGTTGCCACGCCCTGGTCCTGGCTGTTTGGCGAGGGGGTTGGCTATCCGACGCTGGACCAGGTGGCCGGCAGTCGCATCAACCTCAAGGACCCCCTGTTCTTGCTCGATGCCGGGCATTTACGCTCCTGGCGCTGGTTCCTGGTGCTAGCGGTCCTTACCTACGGCCTGCTGCCCCGGCTCGGTCTGCTGTTGGCATCGATTTTTGCCCAGCGGCACCTCCTTAAACGGCTCCCCTTTACTCACGCACGCACCCAGGCCCTCTACGCACGCCTGGTGACCCCGCGCCTGGAGACCGGGATCCGGATCGGCGGTCAGGGTCCGGCGATGCCCATTCCGGCCCCCCTGATTCCCCGCGAATCTCGCAAAGCTAAGCCCGGGTCACAGCCACGGCCCCTGGGCGAGCTGGAATCCACGGCCCTACCCCCCGCCATCGCCGTCGCCGGCGGCATCGCCCCGGATGCCTGCCTGCTGCTGGTTCATGTCGATGTGGACGATCTGATCGGGGATGAAGACCGCCCGCGGCTTGCTCGTCTGATCGAGGCCCACACCGGCTGGCGAGTTGCCGGCGCTGCCTGCTTTGGGTCCGGTACCCTCATGACCGAGGCTGTGATCCGGTGGCTGGTGGAGCAGGATTGGCAGGCCCCGCCGGCACGGGTCGTGATCCTCATGGACGGCTCCCAGCCGCCCATCACCGAGAATCTGAGCTTCCTTCGGGAACTGCGCGCCGCCGCCGGCACCCGCGCCCAACTCCTGCTCACCCTGGTTGGGGATCCCCAGGACGATGACCCCTTGCCGCCAGTACGGGCCTTTGACTTCACCGACTGGCAGCGCAAGATCGACGCGCTAGGCGACCCCTACCTGCGTCTGGCCATGCTGGCACCCCTCAACACGGATGGAGAGCCGTGATGGCGAATGATAGGGGTGAGATCCCCAGACTGGCGATCATGGGCCACCCCAATGCGGGTAAATCCTCGGTAGTCGCCACCTTGACCGAGAACGACCGCATCGCCATCGACCAGCGCGCGGGCACTACCACGGAATCGGACTTTTATCCGGTCATCATTGACGGCCAGACGGTCATCGAGTTCATCGACACTCCCGGTTTCCAGAACCCGGGGGCGATTCTGGAGTGGTTCCAGGCGCACCCGGAGATTCGCGACCTGGCCCGGGAGTTTGTCAAGACCCATCGCCACGACCCCCTGTTCTCCCACGATTGCGCGCTCCTGGAGCCGGTGGCGGCGGGGGCCGGCATGATCCTGGTGGTGGACGGCTCCAAGCGCATCAAGGAAAAGGACCGCATCGAGATCGAGCTGATGCGTCTCACCGCGCGGCCGCGCATGGCGATCCTCAACAACCTGACCAAGGAGACCCGCCACATGGCCCAGTGGCAGGATACCTTGAGCAAGGGATTCAACTCGGTGCGCGAATTTAACGCCCACCGCGCGACCTATGGCGAGCGCATCAAGCTGCTCAAGGCCCTCAAGAGCATTGATCAGCGCTGGGAGGAGCGGCTGGCGCGGACCATCGATGCCTTCCAGCGTGCCTGGGATCGGCGCACCGATCAGGCGGTGGATACCATCGTGACCCTCATGAAGGATGCGCTGGGATTGAGGGTGAGCAAAACCTTCAAGGAATCCAGGCTGGACATGCAGGGCGGGCGAAACCAGGCCAAGGCCGAGGTGATGGTGGAGTTGGAAAATAGTCTGCGCAAGCTGGAGGCCAATGCTCACCGGCAGATCCGCGCCAACTTTCGGCACCATGTTTGGGACCAGCCGCCGGACTCGCTGCTGGCCAAGGACCTGCTGTCCGATGAGGTGGGCCAAGCCTTGGGGTTATCCCGGCGGGCGCTCGCCCTCGCCGGCATGACCGCCGGGGCCGCGACGGGCGCCGGGGTGGACATGGCGCTGGCCGGGAGTTCCCTGGGTGGGGCGGCCTTTCTGGGTGCCGTCGCGGGTGGGCTGCTGGGATTCGCGGGTGGCAGGGCCCTCGCCAAACTGGATATCGAGATCAAACCAGGCACCGCGCGCTTCACCGCGGGTCCGGTGTCCAACCCCAAGTTCCCCTTTATCCTGCTCGACCGTGCCCTGCTCTACAGTGCCCGGGCCATGAACTGGGCCCACGGACGCCAGGCTGCTGACGAGGGTGCCCCGGATAAGGTCCCGGAGGCCCGGATCCCGGTTGTGGGGTTCACGGAAGAGCTCAGCGCCGCCGAGCAGCGCGAGCTGGCCCGCTTTTTCGCCGCTATTCGTAAGGGTAAGGCGGCGGACGGGGAGGAGGCTTGCCGGACCATCATTAAACGCGTCCTGCACGATCTCTCCGAGAATCGCATCGACAGCCGGGTTCATCTTTGAGCCGGGAAGGTCCCGGGTGGGCTTTAGGCGTCATGGGCGGAGTTCCCCATGCCGCGACAACGGGGCGGCCGAGGCAGTGACTGGCTAACCAAGATAGGACCTTATGAAAATAAACCAGACCGATCCCTGTTGCGACGTCCTCATCATTGGTGGCGGACCGGCCGGCTCTACCGCGGCCGCCCTGCTAGGGGAGAAAGGCCACCGGGTCACGCTCTTGGAAAAGGCACGGCACCCGCGCTTCCATATCGGTGAATCCTTGCTGCCGGCTAATTTGCCACTGCTCGAGCGGTTGGGCGTGCGTGCCGAGGTCGAGGGTATCGGCATGGCGAAATGGGGGGCCGAATTCATTTCCCCCTGGCACGAGCACAGCCAGTCCTTTGAGTTCGCGGATGCCTGGGATAAGTCCATGCCGTACGCCTACCAGGTGCGACGTTCCGAGTTCGACGAGATCCTGATTCGCAATGCCTGTCGCAAAGGCGCCACCGTCATCGAAGGCTGCCGCGTGCGCGACGTGGAATTCCTGCCGAACGGCGAAGGCGCTATCGTCCGGGCGGAGCATGACGATGGCCGCGCGGAGTCCTGGCAATGTCGCTTCCTGATCGACGCCTCCGGCCGTGACACCTTCCTGGGCAACCGGTTTAAGGCCAAGCACCGGAATCCCAAGCACAACAGCTCATCGCTCTATGGCCACTTCAAGGGCGCGCGGCGCAATCCGGGCAAGAAGGAAGGCCACATCACCATCTTCTGGTTCGAGCATGGGTGGTTCTGGTTTATTCCCCTCGCGGACGGCACCACCAGCGTCGGCGCCGTTACCTGGCCTTACTATCTGAAGACCCGCACTAAACCGCTGCAGGCTTTCTTCATGGATCTCATCGCCATGTGCCCAGCCCTCGCGGAGCGACTCCAGGGCGCGGTATTGGTGTCGGAGGTGGAGGCCACGGGCAATTTTTCCTATACCTGCGACCACACCCACGGCACCCGCTACCTGCTGTTGGGCGATGCCTATGCCTTCATCGATCCGGTTTTCTCGTCCGGCGTCATGCTGGCTATGAACAGCGCCTTCGCCGGGGCCGAGGCGGTGGATACTTGTCTCCGAGAACCGGGCAAGACCGCCCAGGCCTTACAAGAATTTGATCGGATCATGAAGCACGGACCCAAGGAGTTTTCCTGGTTCATCTACCGCGTCACCAATCCCACCATGCGCGATTTATTCATGGCGCCACGCAATGTCTTCCGGGCCAAGGAGGCCTTGCTGTCGGTATTGGCCGGCGACATCTTCGGCAAGACGCCCATCTGGCGTTCCGTACTGGTATTCAAGGCGATCTATTACCTCGCCTCTCTGGCCAACCTGAAGCCGACAGTTATGGCCTGGAAGCGGCGTAAAATGAATATCCGCTACGTGGAAGACTCCGAAGAGATCAGCTACCGATGAAGCCTGCGGGCGATATCCTGTGGCTGGAATATCTACCCGCATCTCGGGTTTGCCAGCACGCACACGACGAACAGGACAGCGCACTCGGCGGCGTTTGCTTTTCGCACCCCGCCATCTCTCATGATACCGTGGGGCTGCCGCTCGTGGCCGTGGACATGCGCTTGCCGGCAGGCCAAGAGGCCATCTGCGAGGTCTGGCATAGCCAGGAACCCCTGCATTCCGGCCGGCATGGCCATATCCGTTATCGTCAGGGTAAAACCTTGCTGTTCGGCTGTCTGACCTTGGAAGAAGCTGCTGGGGATAGGCCCCTGGATTCGCGCGCTCCCCTGCAGGTCGCGACGGAGACCGCCTACCAGTCTGTCTTTGAGCTACTCGAATCCCGCGGCTATACCGCCGTTCTACGCTTCTGGAATTATTTTCCGGCGATCAATTGGGTAAGTCACAGCATGGAGCGTTACCACCAGTTCAACATTGGCCGCCAGGATGCTTTCCTTGCCCATGGCCGCTTAGTCATCGGCAAGGTACCGGCCGCCTGCGCCCTAGGCACCGCCGCCGGCCGCCTCCATATCGCCTTTCTGGCTGCCCGGGCGGACATGATGGGCATCGAAAACCCGCGGCAGGTCAGCGCTTACCATTACCCCAGCCAGTACGGTCCGCGTAGCCCGACCTTCTCCCGCGCCTCCCTCGTCAACCTGGGCGGATGCGACATGCTGTTCATTTCCGGCACGGCCAGCATCGTTGGTCATGAGACCCTGCACGTTGGCGATGTGGCGGCGCAGACAAGAGAATCCCTCCACAACATTGAAGGCGTCGTCGCGGAGGCCAACCGTCGGGCTCCAAAGGCCAACTTCCGCCTCGACAACCTTGCCTACAACATCTATGTTCGACATCCAGAAGACTTGGTCAGGGTGCGCCACGAAATGACACAATTTATTGGCGTCCCCGTGTCAGCCGTGTTCTTGCAAGCCGATGTCTGCCGCGCCGACTTGTTGGTCGAAATCGAGGCATCCGGTGGCCATGCCATCCTTCCCCTATCACAACCCGGGGCACAGCCATGACCCACCATCGCAGCCAGGCCGCCCTCGTCGCCCTGCTGCTGGCCTGTCTTCCTGTCCTTGGCATCGCCAGCGAAAAGCCCCTCTGGGAACTGGGCGCCGGCCTGACCACGCTCTATTTCCCCGACTATCCCGGTTCGGACCAATCCCGCGCCTACGTCCTGCCCTTTCCCTACCTCATCTATCGCGGTGATTTCTTCAAGGCGGACCGAGACGGCGTTCGTGGTATCTTCTTCGACAGTGACCGCGTTGAACTCAACATGAGCGTCGGTGCCTCGTTACCGGTGAACAGCGACGAAAATCGTGCTCGCCAGGGTATGCCAGACTTGCAACCGACGGTGGAGGTTGGACCGGCGCTGGACATCAGCCTATGGCGCACCAGCGACCGGCGCTACAAGCTCGATCTGCGCCTGCCCGTCCGGATGGCCATCACCGTGCGAGGTGGGGTGGAGGATATCGGTTGGGTGTTCTCACCGCGCCTCAACCTGGACATCCTTGATGTCGCGGGGCTTTCCGGCTGGAATCTGGGGTTGCTCGCAGGGCCCCTGTATGGCTCCGAACGCAACCATGACTATTTCTATTCGGTGGCTCCGCAATATGCCACCACCGACCGCCCGGCCTTCGACGCCGAGGGTGGCTACGCCGGTAGCCAGTTTTTGATGGCTGTGTCGAAACGCTACCCGAAGTATTGGCTTGGTGCCTTTGCTCGCTGGGATAACCTCAAGGGCGCGGTCTTCGTCGATAGTCCGCTGGTCGAGAGCGACTATGCGTTTTCCGTCGGCATTGGCATCGCCTGGATCCTGGGAGAATCGTCCACTCGCGTCGAGGCATTCGAGTGAGCCCTTACCTTGCGTCATTGCCTGGGATTCTCCGGCACCGGATGCATCGGTTCTACGAGTACGGCGCGCTGTTGTTCGGCTTGGGACTGCTCGCCACGATTTCGTTGACTTGGTCGCTGCTCGCAGTACCCCTCTATTACGTCTTACCCAAGCGGTTGGCCAACCCGCTTGGGCGTTGGGCGATCACCACCATTTTTCGCATCTACCTTGGCGCACTAGGCCTGATCGGCGCTTGCCGTTTCGATATCAGCGCCCTCGATGCCTTGCGCGCCGAAAGACCGCTAGTGATCGCCCCCAACCACCCCTGCCTGCTCGACGCCCTGATGGTTATCTCCCGGCTGCCTAACCTCGCCTGCATTATGAAGGCCGACATCCTCGATAACGTCTTCCTGGGCGCCGGCGCACGGCTGGCGGGCTACATCCGCAACGACGCGCAACCGAGCATGATCAAGCAGGCAGTGGCCGAGCTGAAGAGCGGCAGTCACCTGTTACTCTTTCCTGAAGGCACCCGCACCACCCGCTGGCCGATCAATCCCTGCACGGGCGCGACCGCCCTCATCGCCGGTCGGGCCCAGGCGCCGATCCAGACCGTGTTGATCGAGACCGACTCCGCCTACCTCGGCAAGGGCTGGCCCCTGTTGCGTCGCCCGACGCTGCCTATCACCTATCGCATCCGGCTCGGTCGACGTTTCGATCCGCCGGAACAGGCCAGGGACTTGACCGAGGAACTCGAGCGCTACTTTCTTGACGAGTTGCGCAGTGCCCCCTGCGTTCTGCCGCCCTGCGCACCGCGGGGCGCGGAATCCGGTGTAGCTCAGCACACCTGATGCCACCCAGCATGAACTCGTCCGCCACCCATCTGGTGCTGATCCCCAGCTATGACCCCGGGGCCCAGGTCTATGACACGGTGCGTGCTGCCCGCCGGCAATGGACGCCGGTATGGGTAGTGGTTGATGGCAGCACCGACGGAACGGCCGCCGGCCTCCAAGAGATGGCGGCGACGGATCCGGGCCTCCGGGTGGTGGTCATGCCCGAAAACCGCGGCAAGGGTGCGGCGGTATTGCATGGCCTCGACCTCGCCGCGAGTGAAGGTTTCACCCACGCCCTCACCCTAGACTCGGACGGCCAACACCCGGACGACCTCATCCCAGCCTTCATGGCTACCTCCATTGCGGCCCCGGACTGTATGGTGCTAGGCGTGCCGGTGTTCGATGCCAACGCGCCAAAGCTGCGGGTACAGGGCCGCAAGGTATCCAACGCCTGGGCCAACTTGGAGACCCTGTGGATGGGTATCGGTGATTCCCTCTACGGCTTCCGCGTCTATCCCATCGAACCCTTGCGCCAGGTGATGCATGGCCTGCGCTGGATGCGCCGTTTCGACTTCGATCCCGAGGCGGCGGTGCGCCTGTGCTGGCGCGGCGTCCGCCCCATCAACCTGCCAGCGCCGGTGAAGTATTTTGCCGCCGACCAGGGTGGCGTCTCTCACTTCAATTATCTGCGCGACAATGTCCTGCTCACCTGGATGCACATCCGGCTGATGCTGGGGTTCCTGCCGCGATTACCCTTCCTCTTTCTGCGACGTTTGAGCACACGATGAACAAACGCTTCGATAACCCTGACGACCTTGTCCATGCCCCGCACCCATTGCTGACGGATTACTACGCCAGCGAGGAGGAAAGGCGCGGCTTCGTGCGCCAGATCTTTGACAGCACCGCGTCGGACTATGACCGGATCGAACGGCTACTAGCCCTGGGAAGCGGACCTTGGTACCGAGGGCAGGCGTTGGGCCGGGCGGGTCTTAAACCGGGCATGCGCATTATCGACATCGGTGTAGGTACGGGTTTGGTGGCCCGTGAGGCCGTTAAGCTGGTGGGCAACCCCAGCCTGGTGGCTGGTGTCGATCCGAGCATCGGTATGATGGCTAACGCCCGTTTGCCGACAGGCGTTCAACTCGTGGAGGGCAGGGCGGAAGCGATCCCGTTTCCCAACGGCGGTTTCGATTTCCTGAGCATGGGCTATGCGCTGCGCCATATCGGCGATCTATCGGCCGCCTGCAGCGAATTCTATCGCGTCCTCAAACCGGGCGGCCGATTGTGCCTGATGGAGATCACCAAACCGGAACGGACCTGGAGCCGGTTCCTGCTTAAGGTCTACATGCGCGGCGTGGTGCCAGTGCTGGCCCACCTGGTTGGTGGCAGTGCCGAAACGGCCAGGTTGTGGCGCTATTACTGGGACACTGTCGATGCCTGTGTTTCTCCAAGCAAGGTAATCCATACGCTGGAGGCCGCCGGTTTTACCGGAGTGAAACGGCACGTCGAAACACGCGCACTGGCAATCCTGGCCGAATTCCAGGCGATTAAACCCGGGTGAGCCACATGCAGGTAGGGTGAGTGCCCGCCGGGGCAGACTCAGTGCCTGGCGTAAATGCCGATCCCCAGGCTCGGCAACCAGCGGCGCAGGCCCGGAGTGGTGATAACGGTGCTAAAAATGGCCATCAGCACCAGCATGGTGAACACCTGTTGGGAGATGACGCCCAAGTCATAGCCGACGTTGATGACGATCAACTCCATCAAGGCGCGGGTGTTCATCATGATACCCAGCACCTTACCCTCCTGATGTGATAGCCCCGCCCAACGTGCCGCGACATAGCTCCCCCCGAACTTTCCAAGGGTTGCCAGGGCGATCAGCAGCAGGCACCAACCCCAGGCGGCTGCGGAATCCATGTTCCCGATGTGAGTGCGTAACCCGGTGTAGGTGAAGAAGATGGGTAGAAAGAAGACCATGACGAAGTGACCGATACGTTCCTTCCATGCTTCGATGAACTCATGCTCATCGTGCAGGATCACCCCCATCATGAAACCACCGAAGATGGCGAAGATGCCGAGCTGATAGGTGGTAATCGCCGAGACGAAGATGCCGGCGAGCATGATCCCAAGAAGATTGTGGGTGAGCCTGCCGCGCCCGGCCTTCTCGCCCATCGGCGCCCGGCCGGCCTGGCTGATGCGGATGAGGCGCTTCATGAGGGGTCGCATGAGGAACCACCAGGTCAGAAAGAACCCGGCGACCAGCAGCACCTTGAGACCAAAGTCTGCGGCGCTGAACTGGGTCAGGGCGAGCGCGGTGACCAGGGCGAGCAGCAGCCAGCCGATCACGTCGTTGATCGCAGCGGCGCTGATGGCGATGACCCCGATGGGCTGACGCGTGATCTTGAACTCGATCATCATGCGCCCGAGGATCGGCAGTGCCGTGATGGAAAAGGCCGTGGCGATGAACAGCGCCGAGGCGATCGGATCGACGCCGGGTGACAGCAACGGGGCCGTGAAGTACCCGAAGCCGAAGCCGAGCGCGAAAGGCGTTACCATGCTGGCCGTGGCGACATAGCTGACGGCGCGGCGGTGATGGCGGTCCATCAGATGGGCGAAATCGAACTCCAGGCCAATCTGAAACATCAGTAGGATCAGGCCGATCTGCGACAACATCTGCATGGGTTCGGGCGGTGCCGACCGAAAGACGTACTCGAAGACCCCGGGCGCCAGCAAGCCAAACAGGGAAGGCCCGAGCAGGATGCCGACGATGATCTCGCCCACCACCGGGGACTGCCCGATCCGGTGTGCGACCTCCCCACCCAGGCGCGCGGCCAGAATGATCACGGTCAATTGCAGCAGGGTGAAGAACAGCAGGGCCTCGGTCTGATGGACCGCGACGGCGTGCGCGGACGCCGTCATATCATGCCTCCGTTCACCGAGATGATCTGGCCCGTGATATAGCTGGCCTGGTCGGAGGCGAGAAATCCCACCAGGTCCGCCACCTCCGCCGGTGTCCCGGCCCGCTTCATGGGCACCATGGCGGCGATGCTCTTGGCATCGAAAACCCCGTCGATCATATCGGTCTGAATGATGCCCGGGGCCACGGCGTTCACGGTGATACCGCGGCTGGCAAGCTCCAGGGACAACGACTTGGTGGCGGCGTGCAGCCCCCCCTTGGCAGCGGCGTAGTTCACTTGGCCGCGGTTGCCGGTAAGGCCGGCGATAGAGGTGATGTTGACGATGCGCCCCCAGCGGCCGCGGATCATGGGCATGATCAAGGGCTGGGTGACATGAAAAAACCCGTGCAGAGACACATCCAGCACCCGGTGCCACTGGCCGGCACTCATTCCCGGGAAGACGGCATCGTCATGTATGCCGGCATTGTTGACCAGGATCTGAATCGGCGTCTCCGCGACCAGGGCCTCAAGGACGACACGACTGGCTTCGGCGTCGGTGACGTCGAAGGCGATGGCCTCAGCCCTGCCACCCGTCCTGCAAATTTCTTCCGCCAGCGCGACGGCCTTGGCCAGGTTCAGGTTGGCGTGGACGTAGACGTAATAGCCGTCAGCGGCCAACCGTCGACAGATCGCCGCGCCGATGTCGCCGCTGCCGCCGGTGACAAGGGCACGTCTCATGTCTGCTTCCCCAGTTTCGCCGCATCCAGCACCACGGTGACGCGACCGCTCAACAGCAGGCGCTCCCCGGCGGAAATGCTGAAACCATAGAGGATGGTGTTGTCGTTGCCGGAGAGTCGCTCGGCCTCCACGCTCAGATCGGCAACGATGTCATCCAATCGTGCCACATGCAGCTCGACCCCGCGCGCGCTGGTGAGATAACCGGCGCGGGGCGGCGCATCGGGCGCCGCCAGCAGGGCGCCATGGGCCGCCATGGCCTGGGCGGCATACTCGATGCCGCAGGCGGCCCCCAACCGGCCATGGGCGCGCAGGGGGTTATCCGGGGCGCGGTGGCTCGTGGCCGTGCAGCGTATGCGATGGGCGTCCCAGGCATCGATGTGGTCCAGCAGGCACATGCTGCCCTGGTGCGGGAGGTGGGCAAGCAGCCAGGTGCGATCTAACGGCATGGCTGGATACCCACTGCCAACCTGAGCGGTTCCAGATATTCCAGGATCACCCGGCCACCATGACCCCGGGCCAGCGCCTGCAGCAGGGGCAGACCCCGCGCCGAGGGGATCTGGCGGCGCAGGGCCTCCAGGTCCGGATTCGCCATCCGGTCCAAGGGCGCCTCTACCAAATCGACTTGCAGGCGGGCCAGGGAGTTGGGGCCTTGTTGCGGCATCAATGCCAGGGCCAGACCGAAAGCAGCAGGTAGCGGACGTTTGGCGTGCAACGGCTCGGGGTGTGGCGCTTCGTAGGTCACCAGCAGGGTGCCAACGCTATCGACCGCCACCTGGATGAGTGCCTCCAGCAAACCCGCCCCAAAGCTGCCGTCATAGGCGCACAGCACCGTGGCTGGGGTCATGGCCCCAGACGCGATGCCCCAATAGCCGGCCGAGGCGTTGTGTACCGAATTGTGGAAGCGGGTGGGGGAGATGTGGCGATCCTCCGACGCCAACACCTGACAGATGGCGTCGCAGTTGTCGCCATCCGCGCCAGAAGAGGAGAACACGGCGGCCAGTTGCTTGGCATCCAACTGCGCAGCGGCGATGGCCTCTTGCGCCACGGCCAGGGCGACCTTGACGGCCAGGCCGACGCGGCGACGTTCGGGGGGGGGAAGCGCCACGGGGGGCGGCACCATGATTGGCCTGGGTTCATAGTCCGCCGCACCGGTCAGGATTGGCTGCGCCGCAGCCCAGTTGTCCAGGCCCGGACCCAGAAGGCCAACACCGTCGATCCATCCGGTGAGCGTGGTCGTGGTGAGGGATGCCATGTCAGCCTGCCCTTCCCAACACCAGGCTGCAATTGGTGCCACCAAAGCCGAAGGAATTGCTCATTACCCTCCGCGGTGCGATATCGCTATTGGCGGTCAGATACTGGATGGGAATGGTGGGATCAAGGTGGCGGGTGTTGACGCCCCCCGGCAGGAAAGCCTGTTGCAGGGCCAAGGCGCTAATGACGGCCTCCAGGCCGCCCGCCGCCCCCAGGGTATGCCCCGTCGCGCCCTTGGTCGAGCTGCATGGCGTCCGGTCCCCGAACAGGGCCAGCACTGCCTTGCCCTCAGCGGCATCGTTGCTCGGCGTCGCGGTACCGTGCAGGTTAATGTAGTCGATGTCTGCCGCCTGCAGGCCGGCCGATTGCAGGGCAGCGGCCATGGCCATCTTAGCGCCCAGTCCTTCGGGGTGTGGTGCGGACATGTGATAGGCGTCGCTGGACTCGCCGGTGCCCAGCAGCAGCACGGCTTCGGCGTCGAGGCTCGGGCCGGCCCGCTCCAGCAGGACAAAGGCAGCCGCCTCGCCGATGGAGATACCCTTGCGGTCCCGGTCAAAAGGCCGGCAGGGATCCGGTGAGAGCAGCTCCAGGGCATTGAAGCCGTACAGGGTCGTCAGGCAGAGCGAGTCCACACCACCCACGATGGCGGCATCGATGACACCGGCCGCCAGCATGCGGGCGGCAGAGGCGAACACTTTGGCGCTCGATGAGCAGGCGGTGGAGACGACCATGGCCGGCCCTTCAAGGCGGAACCAATGGCGAACGAACCCCGCCACCGAATAGGTGTTATGGGTGGTGCGGTAGACAAAGTCGTCAGGTAAGGCGCCAGTATGCGGGTCCCGGCGGCGGTAAGCCTGCTCGGTCTGCAGAATGCCGGAGGTGCTCGTGCCGAGCAAGATACCCACCCGCCGCCGGCCATGCCGGGCAATGGCCGCATTGATGGCGGAGCTGAAGCCGTCCTGTTGCAGGCCAAGAAAGGCAAGGCGATTGTTGCGGCATTCGTATTCGGCGAGCGGGGCAGGCAATGGGCAATCGTCCACCTTCGGCACCTCGCCGACGTGCGTGTCGAGATCGCTTATTGTCTCGAAACGGCATGGAGCCAGGCCGCCGCGTTGCTGACGCAATGCGGCCAGTGTCGCTTCGAGGCCGTAACCAAGGCAACTGCTGGCGGTGAAGTGGGAAAGATGAAGAGGCGTCACGAGTGGATATCGGCTGTCTGACATGGCCCTGACCTAGATCCCTGCCCGACCTTCTCGCCCAACCGAGCGACCAAGCAGGACGTTGGCGAAAGGCAAAACACCGTTCATGGGGGAGGTCTCGACGCGAAAGCCCAGCACCTCCAGTGCCTGGATCCAGTCAGGCAGGCGGCGGCAATGCAGGGGGGGCAGGCGGTTACCGCGGAAGAAGGCCACCGTGCGGTCTGTCCAGTTGCTAAGCTGAAAACCCAGACTGGCGCCCGCATCCCCCACGCGGGTCAAGAAAAGGCCATTGGGTGACAGGGCGGCACGTACCCGTCGCAGGACGTCGTCCTGCGACGGGCCGTCTATGTAATGCACCGCGTCCATAATCACCACCACATCCGCTTGGCCAAAATCCACCTGGCGCATATCGCCCTCTTCGAACCGGGCTCGCCCTCCTAGGGCAAGCTGTGCCCGTTTCACATCCTTCGTCAACAGATCAACACCACGGATGTCTGTCACCCGGGGGGGGGCGAGGCCACTCCGCCGACCAGTCACCGGCATCATACAGTTGCCGGGCGGACAGCAGCCAGGCCGCCAGCAGTCCCTGACCACAGCCTAAATCGAGGATGCGGGTGTCGTCCGGGAACAGCTCGCGCTCCAACATGTCAACGAACACCGGGTCGTTGCCGAGCTTGCCGCGAGCGAAGTGGTAGGCGAAATTACCGGCGGCCCGATAAGGCTCGCTGGCATGGTCGATGAGGCGTTTCCGCAGGGTCTCGGGGCCCAGGGTCATGGAGGGGGTCATGGCGCGGTGCTATTCAGTGCGGATCGCAGGGTAATCGTCTTGAGGCCGGCGGCCGCGGCCGCTTCCAGTACTCCGGGCAGAACGGCGAGGATTATCGGCTGACCGGTGACGGTGCGGGCGGCGTTGCCGTCATGCAGGAGCAGGATGTCGCCAGCAGCGAGGTTTTTGGTCAAACGACGTGCCACATCATCCGCGTCCCGGTTGCGGGTGTCATAGCCGCGTCGGGTCCAACTGGCCAGATAGAGGTAGTGCCGGGCCAGGATGGGTTCCAGAAAGGGATTGCGCAGGCCGGCGGGGGGCCGAAAAAAGCACGGCCGCTGGCCGGTGAGGGCAGCCAGGTTATCTTGGCCGATTTCAATCTCGCGGGCCATGCGGTTTGGCCCGAAGGTGGAAAAGTGATTGTAGTGGTGCTGGCTGTGGTTCTCCACGGCATGACCCCGCCGAACGATCTCCCGGCACAGCTCGGGATGGCGCTGAGCCCTCGAGCCGATACAGAAAAAGCTGGCGCGGGCATCGAAGCGGTCGAGCAGGTCGAGCACCTGCGGCGTGACCTCCGGGTCGGGACCATCATCTATGGTGATGGCAATGTGCCCTGCCGCAGCGGCAGACGGCAGGCGCACCCAGTTGGGACCGAGGCTCCGGCTACGCGGCCAGAGACCGGCGGCGGTGAGGGCCAGGTGGTTGGCGGCCAGTGCACCCAGCCCCCAGGGCCACAACGCCGGCTGCATCGCAAGCAACCCCAGTGCCCCGGCGTGCAGGGCGAGCGTGGCCTGCAACAACGGCGTTGGGCACCACTGGCGGCGGGCATGTGTCGGCGGCGGGGCCATCATGTCCGCCGCGCCAGGATGGCAGAAAAGGCCAGGGCCAACAGTGCGCCGGGACCGACCGTGGCGCCGATGGCGTTGAGCACCGGCACGCTGGAAAAGGCAAGGATGCCGAAACCCGCCACCGTCGTGCTGACCGCAAGCAGGAGGGATGCCAGGACCCGCGGCGAAATGCCCCCTTCCGCGGCCCCGCGGTCGAAGAACAGGGCATAGTTGGAACCGACGGCCACCACCAACAGCATGCCCACCAGGTGCAGGATATTCAGTTGTTGACCAGCCAGGACCAAGCCGGCGATGACCACAGCGACGGCGACGACCAACGGAGCGGCGATTCGGAACACGCGGCCTGGGGAACGGGTGGCTGCGACCAGCAAGCCGAGGATGGCGGCCAGGCCCCCGAGGGACAGCAGGATGGCCTCGCGCAGATAGCCTGCGTACAGGCGGTCGGATTCGCCCTTGAGATCGACGAAATAGACACCTGTCAGACCCGTCGACCCAAGGGCAGCACGCACCCGCTCCGCGTCGAGGCCGTGAGAGGCCGCGACGCGGAGCGGCAGCAAGGCGGTCCAGTGCCCTCCCGACGGCATCAGCAGGGCATCCACTCCCTCCGCCAGGGACGTGCCTTTGAGGTCTTCCGTGCTCAGGGTTGCCTGGCCGCGAGCCTTTGCCACATCCGCAAAGAAGGGCTCGAAGCGATCCGACTGCAGGGGCAGTTCGGCAATGGCCGCCGTGAAACGCCGACGTAATTCGGTGTCGGGCGGCAGGCTGGCCAGGCGCTGGTGCTGGGTCGCATGGCTGGGTAGATAGGCGGCGGGGCTCTCGAAGCCATCGATAACGCCTGCCGCTTCCAAACCCTGGAGGACGGCCGCGACGTGCTCGCTGGTGACAAGCGCCGCCTCTTGCTCGGCGGCGGTCACCACCACCAGATAGCGCACGTCCGGGGCGCCCAGGTCGGCGCGCATGGCCATGTCGAGGGCCTGGTCGGCGGCAGGCACCGGGCTCAGGGCCGCCAGTTCGCCGCTCCACATGCCGTCGCGCTTCACCACGAGCACGGTACAGGCGGCCACGAACAGCACCAGGACAGGCCCGCGCACCCGCCCCGCCCGTTCAACCCAGACCTGCAGGCTGCGGCCGATGGCGGTGACATCGTGCACCCGTAGGTCTGGCGGCAAGAGGGTCGGCAGTACGAAGCGGGTAACCAGAGCGGCGGTGACCAGGCCGACGATGGCATAAAGGCCCAGTTGGGCCAGGCCGGGAAAGCTGGAAAAGAGCAGCGAGGCAAAGCCGAATACTGAGGTGAGGACGCCGATCCGGATCGTCGGCCAGAACGTCGCAATCCAGTTGCCCTGAGTCTCGCTGGCAGCGCCTTTCGTCCCTTCCGACTGTATGAGGAGGTAGATGGAATAGTCCACCGCCTCGCCGATGAGGGCGGTGCCGAAGCCGAGGGTGACGCCATGGACCACGCCGAATCCGAGGCTCACCGCCGCCACGCCGGCCAAAGCGCCGGACAGCACCGGCAACAGGCCCAGCAACACCGCCCTGGGCGAACGGTAGACCAGCAGCAGGAGGCTGATGATGATCAGGCTGCCGAGGCCGGAGAGGCGTAGCACCTGGTCCTTGATGGTGGCGCGTGCCACCACGGAGAAGGGACCGGGGCCAGTCAGTGCCAGCCGCATATCCGGCTGGGAAGTCTCCCGAAAGGCCGCCCGGATGGCCGCGACCGCCGCGGATTGGCCGTCCGTGTTCGCCCCCTCGGCACGGGTGCGGGCCAGCAGCAGGGCGCGCTCACCGTCCCGGGAGGCCCAGACGCCATCCGCCAGTTGCGGCCGAGGGCTGCTCCCCATGGCATCCAGCAGTTGCATGAACTCGCCGGTGGGGTCGCGCGGCAACAAGGCCTTGGTGAAGAGCCCGGCGGAGGTGGCAAGTAGGTCGATGCTGTCCGCAACGCTCGCATGCAGGCCCTCCACCGTGAAGTGATCGGCATTTACCGCTGGGCTCATCAGGTAACGGTTCTCCAACAGGAACTGGCGGTCCCGTTCCAGGCCCAGGGTCTCGCCGTTGGCGATGTGCAGAAATTGGGTATCGGCGCGCAGGCGAGCGGCCAGGGCGCGCGAGGCGCGGGCGCGGGCGGATTGGTCGCCCCCCTCGATGCCTATCAAGATCAGGCGGGAGGCGATGCCGGACTTGAGTTGGTCGATGAGGAGCTGCTGTTCCTGGGTAGGGGTACGCGGCAAAAAGGCGGACAGGTCAGCCGTGAAGTTCGCCCGACCCACCACCCAGAAACAAGCGGACAGAAAGGCCAGCCAGAGGGCAATCGCGGCGCCGGCACGCCACCTCATGGCCCGATTCCTCATCGCCCGGCGCCCTTCTGGATACTCATCACCGAGCGGTCGCCGTCGGCCTGTAGGATCTCTACCGTGCGCACCTCGTCCCGCGTCCCTGCCATGAGGATGCGGGCGACCACGCTACCCACTCGGGTGTCCAGCGGTGTCAGCGTCAGGGTCCAACGGTCCCTGCTGCCTTCGAGGCGGAGGTCATAGACCCCTTCCAGCGCCTTGCGGTCGCCGGCCAGGGTGGCGCGTATGCTCTCGATCATGGCGGCCACCTCCGGATAATCCTTGAGTTGCAGCACATGCTTCTGGCGCTGCTGCTCAACGGTGAGGACATCGCCGTCCAGCACCAGGGTTTCGACCTTCGGCTTGAGCGTGCGCTTCTCCAGGCGGGCGGGTGGCACGAACAGCAGCTCGCCGGAAGACACCACGGGGTGGTCCAGGATAGAAATGTATTTCTTCTCGGTGAAGGTGGCCGCCCCATGCTTGTTGTTCGCCAATGCGCCCATGAGTTCGCCGACCGTGAACTGGGTTGCCTGCGCGGAATGACCGAACCCAAGCAAAAACATGGCGAGCATCACCCTCCCGCACCAACGCTGCATGGGACGAGTCATGGGGCGGCGCGGCCGTGGCCCGCAGGCGGTTGCCAAAAATCAAAGAAATTAAACCAGTTGAAGGGCTGGGCGCGACAGTATCGCTCCAGAGTGGCGGCATAGGCCGCGACCGCCTGACGGATGGCGGTGTTCCGTCCCTTGCGCTCGATGCCCGTGAAATCGGCCAGGGGCTCGAAATGGATGGCATAGCGGTTGCCGCCCAAATAGAGGCCCGTCATGAACAGCACGGGACGCTTGAGCATGGCCGCCAGGCGCATGGGACCAACAGGAAACGCGGCGGTTTCACCGAGAAATTGCACCGGCAGGGTCGGGTCCTCGTCCAGGGTACGATCCCCCAACAGGCCCAGCACCATACCCTCGTCCAGGCCGGCCTGCACCTGGAGCATGGAATCGAGCTGGCCGAGGGGAATGATGTCCCGCACGGCAACCGGGTTGATGGCGGCGAAGGCGGCATTGATCCGGCGGGCATTTTCCTCGTACATCACCATGACCACCCGGAGACCGGGCCGTTGCCGGCCCACTGCGCGCACCACCTCGAAGCTCCCCATGTGGGCGCCGATCAGAAAGGCGCCCCGCCCGGCGGCCAGCACCTCCTCGAACGCCGCCGCGCCGTGCACTTGGATATCGAAGAGGTCGAAGCGGTTGTTGAGCAGGTAAATGCGGTCATGGGTGCAGGAGGCGAAGCGGTGGAAATGCCGAAACAGTTCGGTCAGACGCGGGGCCCGCCCCAGGGCATGCCTCAGAAAGGCTCGGGAGGCCTGTCGGGCAGCGGACGCAAAGAGCAGGAAGTAGAGGCTGACGCCATACAGCACGACGCGCGCCAGGCGGCGCCCCAGGCGTAGCGAGATCCAGGTCATCACACGCAGCATGGCCATGTTGCTGCGTTCCGGGCGCCGCACCCATTCGGCCCGGGGGACGAGATCCGAAGTGCTCACGAGGCGCCATCCCACGAAACCGTCGCTGCGAAGGCAAAGACACCGCTGGCCACCACCCGCTGGCCAGCCATGACCTCGAAGCGGAAAACGCCCGCTGCCGTCGCGGCATAGTTGAGGCGCAGGACCTCCCCCGGCTTGACCGGGCTTGGAAACTTCGCCGACTTGATCTGACCGACAGCGGTGTCCAGCCCCTGCCGTAAGGCCAGGGCCTGGAGTGCCTCGTCCAGCAGCACCACGCCGGGCAGGATGGGCTGGCCGGGGAAATGACCGGCATAGGCCGGGTGATCGGCTGTGACGGACAGGGGCAGACTCAGGTCCGTCATGCCCGGATGCCAGTGGCCGTTTGTGATCGCAAGCTTGCGAGCAGAGCCCGGGTGGCGTGGTCGAGCAGCTTCCCAGTGGCATTGCGCGGCAGGGCATCGACGAACAGCAGCGGTCGGGGCAGAAAGACGGGATCGATGCGTCCGCGCAGGGCCTGCATGAGGGCGGCAGGCGTCAAAGCTGGTGCCACCACAAGGGCGATCAGGCGGCGGACGCCTCCCACGGCGCCGTCATCGTCGTCCGGCGGCAGGATAAAGACGCCGTCCCGCACGCCCGGGATGGCGCTGAGCTGGTAATTGAGATATCCGAGAGACGCCCGTTTGCCGGCGATGTTGACGAGATCGGCATGGCGGCCATGGAGTAGGAAACGGGTCGGGTCCGCTTCTACCAGTTCGATGACGTCGCTCAAGGGTGTCGGTACCTCGATGTGGCCGCCCTCTGCCCAGACCGCCTCCCCCTCGCTACGCAGGCGGACACCCGAGAAGGTCTGCCAAATAGGGCCAGAGGTGGTACGTCGTGAGGCAATCTGGCCGGTCTCGGTGCAACCGTAAATCTCGAACAAGGGGGCCGCGAAGCGGGTCTCCGCCTCGACGGCCAGCTCTTGCGACAGGGGCGCGGTGGCGGACAGCAACAGGTCTATGGTCGGCAGGGCGGGCTGCTCCGCCAGCAGGGTTCGCAGATGGTAGGGCGTGGTAACCAACACACGCGGTCGGGGCAAGGCTTCTAGTTCCGCGCAGATATCGGCCGTATAGAAGGGGCGAGTGGCATGCAGGGCCCCACCGCTTTGCAAGGGCATCAGCACGGTGGATTCCAGGCCATACATGTGCTGGGCCGGCACAGTCCCCAGGATGGCGTGGTCGGGGGTGACACCCAACCGTTCCGCCTCCGCCCGCACATTGCGAACCAGGCTACCCCAGCGTTTGACATGGGGCTCCGGTACGCCGGTGGAACCGGAGGTAAACACCTGGGCGATGACCTGCTCGCAATCGATTTCGGGAATGACCGTATCAGCCGCAGGCGCTGGCGCCCGATTGGGATAGTGGAAGACGGGCAGCTCAATGCCGCCGATATCCTGGTCGGCGATACAAAAGACGTCGGGGGCGATGCGCCTCATCTGCCGGACCATTTCCGGGGTGTAAGTAGAAGGCAAGAGGCTGACCCGGCCGCTGACGATGCAGGCCGCTAAGGCAACGGAAAAATGGTAGTGGTCACCACACAGGTTGAGCACATGTTGTCCCGGGAGCAACAATCCAGCGATCTGATCAACCTCGCTCAGAAACCGCCTAGCGTTGATCGGGAGCTTGTCACACCAGGCCACCACGGCCTCGGGGTGGTGATGGGCAATCAGCGGTAGTGTTGACATGGTCAGGCGCAATGTCGCCTTAGGGGTTAGGAAGGGCGGCGCTGGGGTCTACCTTCGGCGTGTCTCGGAAGGCGAGGATGCTAGCCATGATGCCGAAATGCTTCAGATGGGGCAGTCTGCGCCGTCTTACCCGGTATTCGGCGGCAAATATGAAGAGAATCATTGGAATTGTCATAAAGTTAGCAAAAGCCGACCACATATCGATACTGCCAAAAAGGAACAGGACCGAGGAAATAAGGCTGATGACCAGGAAGTAAATTGTCCACATCATGGTTAATTGGCGCGTGTAGCGGATCACTTCAGGCTCCAGATCGCCGCGCACCGCCGCGGCGAAACGGGTGCATATAGGTTGTCGCCTGGGTGCCAGCGTGAGGCCAAACAAAAGGGCCAGGCTGATATGGGTGCCGACATGCTGCATGAAATAGACCCATTCAAAATGACGCTCCAGGGCATCCCAAAACCACCCCAGCATGAAACACCCCACTACGCATGGTAGCAGCATGGCCAGCGGCCGAGATGAGCGCCAAGCCAGCCCGAGCAGCAGGGCCAGAGGGGGCGTCAGGGAAACGGCCACCCCCAGCGATGGGAAGGTGGTAGCCGCCGACGTAGCGGTACTGTAATGCGCCAGCAAGGGGTAAAGGATGACTCCGGCGGCGATGAACCCCAAGCGAACCTTGTGCACCCATGGGATGCTCATAGTGTCCTGGCCGCCGCAATATGTTCGGTCAGACTGGCGAGAGAACTAAATATCCTAACATTGTCGCCATTATCCGCGCGCAACTGGAAACCGTAGCGTTTTGAAATGACCAGCGCTATTTCCAGAATGTCAATGGAATCGAGCCCCAATCCCTCGCCATAAAGGCTGGCATCGGGTTGGATATCCTCCGGGTTGATGTCGAGATTGAGGGCGGCGACGATGATCCGTGCGACCTCGTGTTGCAGCGCATGATTGGCTTCAGGCATGGTAATCCGCCATTATTCGGCTCTGGCCATCGCTTACCGGGCCGGGCCCTGGGGCCTAGGCCTGCGCTTTGCCGCAGGTAAGCGGTAACCCGCTTCGTTGGAATTAGGGGCGATCAGATAAGTTTTGCGGAAGCGAAACCGCCGCAAATCCACTTGGAAAGCCGAGATTTTCCCAGCCCTTCAAATCAGTTTGTGGCAACGATTATAGCCCGGGATCAATTTTAATCAATATTTTCATTATCATGTAGCAGTTGACAATACCGGGGACGGTGTCTGCAGGGGCGCCGATCTCAAGCCGTAGTGGGATGGTCCCCTAGTTTACGGGATAGTTTACGCGGCATAAACTCGGGGCACCTTGAACTCAGGAATCAGACTCAGGTTGAATCCGATGAAAATATCAGTCCCCATGGTTACCTTGATCCCCGTCATCTTCTCGCTGCTTTTGCCTGCCACCGAGGCCCAGGCCTTCAAGTGCGTGCCCCTCTATGGCAATTGGTGCGGTCCCGGCCACCCCTCGGGCCCGGCCTTGCCGCCGGTGGACGGGTTCGATGCCGCTTGCATGCGCCATGATTACTGCATGGCCGGGCCCGGACCCGATACCTTGTGCGACCGGGCCTTGGTCGATGAACTCAATGTGCTCGCCGCCCAGATCGGTTACCTGCCACGCCCCCTGCAATGGATTGAGTATGTGATTCGGGTCAAGGCCGGTGGTGGTTGGGGGGGTATGCCCATGCCCACGCCCTGGGATGCGGGTGGCGTCATGTCGAGCCTCATGGCCCCCTGTTGGTGATCCTCCTGGGTCCGCGGACGGGCGACTTTGCCAACCTTTCCAGAAGCATGACGGCTCCTGCGTCCCGGTGATGAAGCTGCCTGACCAAGGGCTCAGGGGAAGAATCGGGACCCGATGAAAACCGGGACGCTAAAAAATCTGGCGTGTCTGCCGCACTTGGGCTATGTTCGATTTTCCATTCAAATGAGAGATGAGGGTTACTACATGAAAAAATCCCTGATTGCCCTGGCGACCGCCGCTTTGTTCACGGGCTCGGCCCTGGCCGCCGACCTCGCGACTCCGGATGAGGCCAAGGCCATGTCCCAAAAGGCCCAGGCCACCGTTAACCAGATGGGCAAGGACAAGGCCTTCGCCGCCTTCTCCGCCGCCGATGGCGGTTTCAAGGTCAAGGACCTGTATGTCTTCTGCATGGATATGGATGGCGTCATGCTCTCCCATGCGGTCAAGCCTGAGTTGGTGGGCAAGAATCTGCTCACCTTCAATAAGTATGGCGATGAACTCTTCAAGAACATGATTGCTACCGCCAAGGCCTCCGGCGAGGGTTGGGTGGACTACAAGTGGCCCTATCCGGGTACCGAGGAGATCAAGGCGAAGACCAGCTACGTCATGACCAATAAGGAAGGCTTCTTCTGCGGCGTAGGTGCCTACAAGTAGCCATCCAGGCTCGCGATGATGCTCGCCTTGGCGCCACGTCCGGGGGCTTGCCCCGGGCGTGACGGGATAGTTTTATGCTGGCTGGAACCAGCTTGGGCGAGTAGCTATACTATCGGGCTTCGCGGCGTTTCCTTGTGGAGACGCCGCGCCCAAAAGCTCGACGAACAGCTTTCCGACCGTCGAACCTGACCGCTGCTCCGAGGTTCCCGCCCGGAGGGCGCCACCCTTGAGAGACCAGACGAAGATGCAAGTATCAGTGGAGAATGGAGCCGGACTCGAACGGCGCTTGACGGTCGCCTTGGAGCCGGAGCAGGTCGAGGCCGAGGTGGAAAAACGCTTACGCGATTTTGCGCGCTCGGCGCGGATGCCGGGGTTCCGTCCGGGCAAGATCCCGGTCAAGACCTTGCGTCAGCGTTATGGCGTCCAGATTCGGGGCGAGGTTTTCTCGGAATTGATGCAGTCCACTTTTGGGCAGGCCTTGGTTCAGGAGAAGCTCAATCCCGTGGCCCAGCCGGCCTTCACCCTGGACATGGACCCGGAGGCGCGGCGTTACGCCTATACCGCCACCTTCGATGTCCTGCCGGAATTTGAGTTGAGCTCCTTGGCGGGCAAAACCCTCAAGCGGCCCGTGGCGGCCGTGACCGATGCCGATCTGGAGGCCTTGGTGGAGCGGTTGCGTGAGCAACGTAAAACCTTCAATGAGGTGGATCGTCCCGCCCAAGATGGCGATCGGGTCACCATTAGCTTCGTCGCCACCCTGGCCGGGGAGTCCGAACCCTTCCCGGGTGGTTCTGGCAAGGATTTCCAGCTTGTGCTGGGTAGTGGCCAGATGATCCCCGGCTTCGAGGCCGGTCTGGTGGGTGCCTCCGCGGGCGAGGAGCGGGTGCTCGAGTTGAGCTTCCCCGCCACCTATCACGCCGAGCATCTCAAGGGTAAGGCGGTCTCCTTCGTGGTCACGATACAGACCGTGGCCGAGCCCCAACTGCCCGAGGTGGATGCGGAATTTGCCAAGGCCTTTGGCGTCGAGGATGGGGATATCGATCATTTTCGCCAGGATGTGCGCGCCAACATGACGCGCGAACTCAAACAGCGCGTCGATGCCAGGATCAAATCCCAGGCTCTGGACCTCTTGTTGGAGGCCAACCCCATTGAGATCCCGACGTCCCTTGTCGCCCAGGAGGTTCAGGTCCTCAAGGAGCAGATGCGCCAGAATCTCCGTGGCAACACCAAGATCGAACTGCCTGATAACCTCTTTGAGGAGAGTGCCCAACGGCGCGTCAGGTTGGGTCTGGTGCTGGCCAAGGTGGTGAAGGCCAACGAGATCAAGGCGGACCCCGAGCGGGTGCGCGAGGCGGTCGAGGATATGGCCTCCACCTACGAGAACCCCAAGGAGGTGGTGGACTTTTACTATGGTAGTAAGGAGCACCTGGCCTCGGTCGAGGCCCTGGCCCTGGAGGGTCAGGTGGTGGACTGGGTGCTGACCCAGGTCCAGGTCGAGGATGAGCCCCTGGGCTTCCAGGAGCTCATGAATCCGGCCACCTCTTGATCCGAGCAGTAAGGGAGAATCAAACTTGATAACGGCAAATCAGATCTTCGCCGCGAATGCCGACTGGAATCCCCAGGGACTTGGGCTCATCCCCATGGTCGTCGAACAGACCGCCCGGGGTGAAAGGGCCTATGATATTTATTCGCGCCTGCTCAAGGAACGTGTGATCTTCCTGGTTGGGCCGGTGGAGGATCAGATGGCTAACCTGGTGGTTGCCCAGCTCTTGTTCCTGGAATCCGAGAATCCGGACAAGGACATCCACCTCTATATCAATTCGCCCGGCGGCGCCGTCACCGCGGGTCTGGCCATCTACGACACCATGCGCTTCATCCGCCCGGATGTGAGCACCATGTGCATCGGTCAGGCCGCCAGCATGGGCGCCCTGCTATTGGCGGGCGGGGCAGCGGGCAAGCGTTATTGCCTGCCCCACTCGCGCATGATGATCCATCAGCCCCTGGGCGGTTTTCAGGGTCAGGCGACGGACATCGATATTCATGCCCGCGAGATCCTCTACATCCGCGATCAGCTCAATCAGATTCTGGCCCATCACACGGGTCAGCCCGTGGAAAAGGTGGCGGATGACACGGAGCGTGACCGCTTCCTTGGCCCCGAGGATTCCGTGGCCTATGGCCTTATCGACAAGGTGCTTGAGCAGCGCGTGGCGGCCAAGGCGGCCAAGTCCTGAGGCCCCTGTTTTTTGCCCCCGGCCCCGCGTCTTCCCCTCGCTCGGGACGGCGATGAGCGCGGCCCCACCATCGAATTGGCGGAGATTGATCCCCGATGAGTCAACGTAAGAGCGAAGACAGCAAACTCCTCTATTGTTCCTTCTGCGGCAAGAGCCAGGCGGAGGTGCGCAAACTGATCGCGGGCCCCTCGGTCTTTATCTGCGATGAGTGTGTCGAGTTGTGTAACGACATCATCCGCGAGGAGGTGGAGGAAACAGCCACCGAGACCAGTAGTAAGCTGCCGAAGCCGCGTGAGATCAACGCCAGCCTGGACCAGTACGTAATTGGCCAGGAGCAGGCCAAAAAGGTGCTTTCCGTCGCCGTCTACAACCACTACAAGCGCATGGAGGCGGCAACCGCCAAGGAAGAGGTCGAGATCTCCAAGAGCAACATCCTCCTCATTGGACCGACGGGCTCCGGTAAGACGCTGCTCGCGGAGACTCTGGCGCGCCTGCTCGATGTCCCTTTCGCCATCGCCGATGCCACGACCCTCACCGAAGCCGGCTATGTGGGCGAGGATGTGGAAAACATCATTCAGAAGCTCCTGCTGAAGTGCGACTACGACGTGGAGAAGGCCCAGACGGGTATTGTCTATATCGATGAGATCGACAAGATCTCGCGTAAGTCCGATAACCCTTCCATCACTCGAGATGTCTCCGGCGAGGGGGTGCAGCAGGCCTTGCTTAAGCTGGTCGAGGGCACCATCGCCTCGGTTCCGCCCCAAGGCGGGCGTAAGCATCCCCAGCAGGAATACCTGCAGGTAGATACCTCTAACATCCTCTTCATCGTGGGCGGGGCCTTTGCGGGCCTGGAGAAGGTCATCCGCAACCGTTCCCGTAAGGGGGGGATCGGCTTTAGCGCCGAGGTCCAGAGCCTGGACGACACTAAGCGCTTGGGCGAAGTCTTCCGCGAGGTCGAGCCTGAAGACCTGATCCGCTACGGCCTCATCCCCGAGTTTGTCGGCCGCCTGCCGGTGGTCGCGACCCTGGAAGAACTTGATGAGAACGCCCTGATGCGCATCCTCACCGAGCCCAAGAACGCCCTGGTCAAGCAGTATTCCCGCCTCTTTGAGATGGAAGGTTGCGAGCTGGATCTGCGTCCGGACGCCCTGCGCGCCGTCTCCCGCAAGGCCATGGAGCGGAAGACCGGCGCCCGCGGGCTTCGCACTGTCATGGAACAGATCCTGCTCGACATCATGTACGATCTGCCTTCCATGGAGCACGTGAGCAAGGTCGTGGTGGATGAGTCGGTGATCCGGGGCGAAAACCGCCCCTTCGTCATCTACGATGGCGGCGAATTGCCACTGGCTGCCTCGGAGTGATGCCCTGACCGGCTGGGTTGGACCCGGCCGGCGTTGGGATTGGGCCTGTGGTGTTGAAGGCGTCCTGGCCTGCCCTGATATCCTCCGCTATCGATGATCTTATCACCGCCCTTCAATCCGCCACGCCGGTTCTGACCTAGAGTCACGTTATCCGGCACCCAGGTGGGCTGATCCCCTTACTTCATTAGGAGCGCCTTCTCGCCCATGGCCCTGAAAGACACCTCGAAGATTGCGAACCCGGATGCTCCCCAGGAAGTGCCGGTCCTTCCCCTACGGGACGTCGTCGTCTACCCCCACATGGTGATTCCCCTCTTCGTTGGCCGGGACAAGTCGATTCGGGCGCTCGACAGCGCCATGTCCAGCGACAAGCAGATCCTGCTCATTGCCCAGAAGAGCGCGGATACCGACGAGCCGGATGCCGAGGATCTTCATGAGGTTGGCACCCTCGCCAACATCCTGCAACTCCTCAAGTTGCCCGATGGCACCGTGAAGGTTCTGGTCGAGGGCACTCGCCGGGCGCGCATCGACCGGTTTGTTCACACCGAACATCTCTTTGTCGCCGCCGTGACCCCCCTGACCGAGACGGTCGCCATGGACGAGCGTGAGATAGAAGTGCTGATGCGCTCGGCCGTGAGTCTCTTTGACCAGTACGTCAAGCTCAACAAGAAGGTGCCGCCCGAGGTCTTGACCTCGCTGGCTGGCATCGATGACGCCGCGCGCCTGGCGGACACCCTGGCCGCGCATATGTCCCTGGGGCTGGATGAGAAGCAGCATGTGCTGGAGATTCTCGATACCCAGGAACGTATCGAGCATTTGATGGGGCTGATGGAGGGGGAAAACGACATTCTCCAGACGGAGAAGCGTATCCGTGGCCGCGTCAAAAAGCAGATGGAGAAGAACCAGCGCGAGTACTACCTCAACGAGCAGATGAAGGCCATCCAGAAGGAACTGGGCGACTTGGATGAGGCACCACCGAGTGAGATCGATGAACTGGCCAAACGCATCGAGGAGGCCGGAATGCCCAAGGAGGCCAAGGACAAGGCCTTGGGCGAATTGCGCAAATTCAAGCTCATGGCACCCATGTCCTCCGAGGCGACGGTGGTGCGTAACTACATCGACACCCTCGTCAACGTCCCCTGGAAGAAACGCACCCGCATTCGCAATGACCTGACCCTGGCCTCGGAGGTACTGGAAAAGGATCACTACGGCCTGGAGAAGGTTAAGGAACGTATCCTTGAATACCTGGCGGTACAGCAGCGGGTGCGCAAGCTCAAGGGTCCCATCCTCTGCCTGGTGGGGCCCCCGGGCGTCGGCAAGACCTCGCTGGGGCAGTCCATCGCGCGTGCCACCAATCGCAAGTTCGTGCGCATGTCCCTCGGCGGAGTTCGCGACGAGGCGGAGATTCGTGGTCATCGACGCACCTACATCGGCGCCCTGCCGGGCAAGATCATCCATAACTTGTCCAAGGTCGGCTCCCGCAACGCCTTTTTCCTGCTCGACGAGATCGACAAGATGAGCATGGATTTCCGCGGTGACCCGGCCTCGGCCCTGCTGGAGGTCCTGGACCCGGAGCAGAACCATACTTTCGTTGATCACTATCTCGAATGCGACTTCGACCTCTCCGAGGTCATGTTCGTGGCCACGGCCAACACCCTGAACATTCCGCCGGCCCTGCTCGACCGCATGGAAGTTATCCGTCTCTCCGGCTATACGGAGGATGAGAAGGTCAATATCGCCGAGCGCTACTTGATTCCCAAGCAGTTGAAGAACAACGGCCTCAAGGATGACGAGGTGACGATCCGCGATAGCGCCTTGCGTGACATTGTCCGCTACTACACCCGCGAGGCGGGGGTGCGCAACCTGGAACGTGAGATCTCCAAGATCTGCCGCAAGGTGGTTAAGGAGATCCTCCTCAAGCCTAAGTCGGGCAAGCTGGTGGTCGTGCCCAAGTCCCTGGAGAAATACCTGGGGGTCCCCCGTTTCCGCTATGGCCGCGCCGACGAGCGGGATCAGGTCGGCCAGGTGACGGGTCTGGCCTGGACCGAGGTGGGTGGCGAGTTGCTGCGCATCGAGTCCGCCCTGGTGCCGGGCAAGGGCAAGTTTACCTACACGGGCCAGTTGGGCGATGTCATGCAGGAGTCCATCCAGGCCGCCATGACCGTGGTCCGCAGCCGGGCCGAGTCCCTTGGCATCAACCCGGATTTTCACCAGAAGACCGATGTCCACATCCATGTCCCCGAGGGCGCCACGCCCAAGGATGGGCCAAGCGCCGGGGTAGCCATGTGTACCGCCCTGGTCTCGGCCCTGACGCGGGTGCCAGTGCGGTCCTCCGTCGCTATGACCGGTGAGATCACCTTGCGCGGCGAGGTGCTGCCCATCGGTGGCCTCAAGGAAAAGCTCTTGGCGGCCCATCGCGGCGGTATCGAGATTGTCATAATTCCGCGCGATAATGAGCGCGATTTGATCGAGATTCCTAAAAATATCAAGCAGCATCTCGATATCCGCCCGGTGCGCTGGATTGACGAGGTACTGGATATCGCCTTAAGGGCCCGGCCCGAACCCTTGGAGGTCCTGCCCGAAGCGGAAGTGCCCGTTGCTGAACCCGGGGACTTGGCCGGGGACCGGACAGGGGCGCTCATCCGGCACTGACAGGCACCCATCTCCTGCCTGGCGTGATTCTGGGGGTGAAAGTGATTGCCCGTCTGGGCGGAATCCTATAATGTCTTTGTCATACGGGCCGTGGTCGGGGGGATGGCTTGGGCGTGCGGCCTCGGGATTTTCCGGAAGCGAAGAGACAGTCTCCGCAATCGACGTCGGGCCACGGACGCAGGGCGTTTCGTAGGTCCCAATACTATATAAAAGGGGGGAAAATGAATAAGTCGGACTTAATCGAGGCCATGGCGGAGGCGGGTGACATTTCCAAGGCCGCGGCGGGGCGTGCTTTCGATGGACTCACGGATGCTATTGCGGTGAGTCTTAAAAATAACGAGAATGTCTCGGTTCTGGGTTTTGGCACCTTCTCCGTTAAGGAGCGCGCCGCCCGCTCGGGCCGTAACCCCAAGACGGGCCAGACCATTGCTATAGCGGCCTCGCGGACGCCAGCATTCAAGGCTGGCAAAGGGCTTAAGGACGCAGTACAATAATTGCGGTGAGTCGGGAGCGCCCCGATATCGGGGTGCTTAGCTCAGTTGGGAGAGCATCGCCCTTACAAGGCGAGGGTCGCAGGTTCGAACCCTGCAGCACCCACCATAGTTTCTAGGAGTGGTAGTTCAGTTGGTTAGAATACCGGCCTGTCACGCCGGTGGTCGCGGGTTCGAGCCCCGTCCACTCCGCCAATAAGCGAACGCGGGGTATCCTCCAGAGGGTACCCCGTTTTCATTTGTGCCTTTTCCATCTGGGGCCTCAAGGCCTGCGCTGATGGGGTTACCATGGCCAGCCCCCATCGGCCGACCGCCGCCGGCCTCAGGGCGCGCCCTTTCCCAACAACTCCTTCCTATCACTCAAGGCAACATCGGACCCATCATGCTGCAAGAGATTCGAGAACGCGCTCAGGGCTGGATTGCATGGGGGGCTGTGATTCTCATCAGCATTCCCTTCGCCTTCTGGGGCATCCAGTCCTACATTGGCGGCGGCACCGAACCCGTCACCGCCACCGTCAATGGCGCCGAGATCACGGCGCGGTCCTTTGACAGGCGAGTCGAGGAGACACGGATGCGATTGCGGGAGCGCCTGGGGGCCGCCTACCGGCCCGAACTCTTCGAGGAGCAGGCCCTGCGCGCCCAGGTTTTGGATGGCATGATCCAGGAGCAACTCCTGCTTCAGGCATCCCACGACATGGGGCTGCGCGCCTCGAACCGGGAACTCCAGGCCGCCATCCTCTCCAATCCCGCCTTCCAGCGTGACGGTCGCTTCGATAAGGCGACCTATGACCGCATGCTGGAACTGCAGGGCACCAGCGGCCCCCAATATGAGGAGAGCCTGCGTCAACGCATCGTCGGCACCCAGCTTCAACGCGCCGTCGCCGCGAGCGAGCTGGCCACCGATTTCGAGATGGCCGAGGCGATTCGCCTGGATCGCCAGCAGCGGCGCCTGGCCTATCTCCGCGTCTCCAAGGCCGGCTTCCTGGATACCGCCCCCGTCCCGGAAGAGGAGCTTCAGGCCTGGTATCAAGCCCATGCGGACAGATACCTGTCGCCCGAACGGGTCAAGCTATCCTATCTGGTGCTGGATGCCGCCACCCTTGACGCGGGTCAGCCCGTGGATGAGGAGGCCCTGCGCCGTCAATATGACGAAGAGATCGAGCGTTTCCGCGAACCGGAACAGCGCCGCGCCCGTCACATTCTGGTGACCCTGGCCGCGGGCGCCGATGCCGCCGCCGAGGCCGAGGCTAAGGCCCGGATAGAGGCCATCCAAGGACGCCTGGCCGCTGGCGACGACTTCGCCACTCTGGCGCGCGAACTCTCCCAGGACCCCGGCTCCGCTCCTCAGGGGGGCGATCTGGGGATGTTCGGCAAGGGGGTTATGGACCCGGCCTTCGAACAGGCTTCCTTTAGCCTGGAAACCGGCACGACCAGCGAGCCGGTGCGCAGCCAGTTTGGCTATCACCTGATCCAGGTCACCGAGATCCAGCCCGAGACCCTCAAGGCCTTCGAGGAGGTGCGGGAGCAACTTGTGGCCGAGGCCGCTCGCGGGGGTGCCGAGGCGGTCTTCTATGACATGGCGGAACGTCTGGCCAACCTGGTCTACGAAAACCCGGACAGCCTGGAGCCAGCGGCGGAGGCCTTGGGCCTCAAACTCCAGTCCAGCGACTGGATCGGCCGCGAAGGCGGTGCTGACCTGCTGGCCAATCCCAAGCTGGTCGCGGCGGCCTTCAGCCCCGAGGTTCTGCACGAGGGCGTCAACAGCGACCTGATCGAGCCCGAGGCCGAGGCCCTCCAGGCCCTGGTGCTGCGCGTGACCGAACACGAGGAGGCGGCACCCAAGCCCCTCGATGCCGTGCGCGACGAGATCATGGCCGCCATCCGTGAACAAAAAGCCAGCGCGGCCGCCCAGGCGGAGGCCAAGGCCATGACCGAAAGGCTCACGGCGGGCGAGTCCCTGACCACCGTCGCGGGGAACTACCCCATCACCGAGACGGGGCTGGTCCAGCGTGATGCGGATTCCGTTCCTCGGGAAATCGTAGACCTGGCCTTCACTCTGCCCAGACCGGCCGCGGGCGCCGCCAGCCATAGCTACAAACCAGCCGCCGATGGCGATGCTCTGGTGGTGGCCGTTACCGAGGTCGTGGATGGCAACATGGCCACCCTGGACGAGGCCGCGCTTACCCAGGCCAGCCGTGAACTGACCCAGGTTCTGGGCCGGGGTTATTACGATAGCTTGATCAAGGATATGGAGACTCGCGCCAAGATCGAGCGCAAGCCCACGCAAGAGGCGACGGGTCAGTAGCCTGCCTCCGCGGGGTCGCGAGGGTCAGTACCGCCTGGCCCTGACCCACTTGTAAGCTTTCAGACCCCCGAGCCGCTTGGGTTGATTTGGTAGCTCAAGCCACTGATTCTCTTGCTCCCTCCCCCCTTGCGGGGGAGGGTTGGGGAGAGGGGTTTGAACCGTTCCGCCTGCTATACCCAATACACCTGAGTTTGCGGTTTCCCGGGCGGGTGGTGTCTGGCGGGGGACGCCGTGAATACGTCCCTGTAGGCTTGGCGACAGCATCCCTGCTGTCGACACCCCCGCCAGCCCCACCCGGCCCTCCCGTCTCGCGCCGAAGCTCAACCCGCGCTGGGGATACCAACAGCCTCAGGCCGGCTTAGGCGTCTGCTGGCCAGCAGGTCGCGGCTCAGGTCCCCCCCAGCCGATCGTAATAGCGGGCACGATAGAGGAGGCGGGGGGGCTGGCCTTCCTCGAAGCCGGTGCGGGTGTGCAGCACATTGTTGCAGATGAGTCCCCAGCCGGGCTCCAGCCGGGCGTGGAAGTGGGCCGCCAGGCCACTGTCGAGGATCTCCTTCAGGGCAATGACGGCCTCCTGGGTCAGGGGATCGTCGTGCCAGGCAATGTTGCGCTTACGATCCGTGTAACGCATGTGCAGGTGCCCATCCGGTCGCACCGAGAAGACGGGGCCGGGCTGTTCCGGGCGCCCATCCTCCCCCCCGGCCAGATTGGCGGGGATGGTCATGGCCAGCGGGTGCATGAGGGCCCGGACATAGTCCGGGTTCCGGTCCCGCAGGGCGAGGTAGGCCATCTCGTGGTCGAGGAGGTCATTGTCCCCGCCACTGGCGGCGGGGTGGACGCAGTGCAGCAGCAGGCCATGGATCTGGCGATCGGGCCGGTTGTAGTAACCATCCGTGTGCCAGGCGATGGGCCGGGTCGTGTAGGGGATGTAGCCGGCGTGGCGGTCGTCGGTCTGCACCTTGAGGGAGGTGATGGCATCCTCGTCCGCCCCGGCGTTGTGATCCAGGCGGCGCAGGCCAAACTGCTCGCCCAGGGCCCGGATGATGTCCTTGTCGGGATCGTCGCCCAGCCCGCTGACATAGATGGCCATGTTGGCGCGGCGACAGCGGTCGAGAATGGCCCCGTGCTCGGCGGGAGTGAGGTGGCGCGGGTCCTGGACCTCGACGATCAGGTCTTCCACCCGCGTCGGGTGGGCCTCCAGCTTGGCCTGGCGCCAGCGCTGATAGGCCTCCGGCTGGTCGAGGTCGAAGGGTGAGTTTTCCGGGTCGGTCATGGTCGGCATGGGTGGCGCTCTCGTTACGGCGGTTACGGCAGGGTGGGGTCTTACCTCGACCCCCTTAATCCGGGACTATAATAAAGGTCGCAAAGGGGCAAAATCGAGGGGCTCATCATGTCGGTATCCAAGTATTCACTCATCTTGACGGCGGTGGATTTCTCCGCCCAATCCGAGAACCTGATCGCCCGCGCGGTCGGGTTGCGCGACCTGTTCGGGGCGCGTTTGAGCCTCCTGCATGTGGTGGAGTATCTGCCCATGGCCTATTCCGGCGACCTGGTGCTGCCGGAGGGCTTCGACCTGGAGCAGGAATTGCTGGATGTCGCCTCGCGTCAGATGGCGACCCTGGGTGAGCGCCTGGGAGTGGCCGAGGGGGATTGCCATGTCGAGATCGGCAACACGGGCCACACCATCCTGCGGGTCGCCGAGGAACTGGGGGCGGACCTCATCCTGGTCGGCAGCCACGGGCGCCACGGTTTGGCGGTCCTGCTGGGCTCCACCGCCCGCAGTGTCCTCAATGGCGCCCACTGTGATGTCCTGGCGGTGCGGGTACCGGAGGACTGAGAAACGCCCTCTTAACCCGGTCCGGGCAGCAGCCCCGGACAGGGGTTGTCGCGTTCGGTTAGGCACGAGGCGGTCATTTGTTCTAATCTTGCCGGGCTAGCCGTTCAGTTTCGCCCGGAGGATGCCATGACCGACCCCAGTAACCCCAGACATGCCCTCACGGGCAAGCAGATTGACCTTGGTAAGCTTGACCAGGTCGTGGCCACGGCCCGCCAGGCCCGGGACGAGCGCGCCCTAGGCTACCGCGATCAGGCCCTCAAACTCTATCCCTGGGTCTGTGGCCGATGTGGCCGCCACTTCGGCAACGAAAATCTGCGGGAGTTGACGGTTCACCATAAGGACATGAATCACGACAACAACCCGGCGGACGGCAGCAACTGGGAACTCCTCTGCCTCTATTGCCACGACAACGAGCACCAGCGGTACGAGGAACACCTGGCCGCCATCGCCGCGGGTCGTGCCGGCGGCGGGCCCTCGGCCGTCACCACCAAGACCGCCACGCACAAACCCTTTGGTGACCTGGCGTCCCTCCTCAAGCGGAGCGATTGAAGGCCCATGCCACTCGTCAGTCTGCGCTCCCTCACCCTCTCCTATGGCCATCCGCCCCTCTTGGAGGAGGTGAGCTTCGAGCTCGAGCGGGGTGAGCGGGTCTGTCTCATCGGCCGCAACGGCACCGGCAAATCCACCCTGCTGCGCATCCTGGCGGGCGAGGTCCAGCCCGACGGGGGCGAGGTCTGGGTGCGCGAGGGTGCGACCATCGCCCGCCTGACCCAGGAGGTGCCCGAGGGCATGGGGGGCAGCGTCTTCGACCTGGTGGCCGGCGGGCTCGGCGAGCAGGGTGACCTGGTGCGCGAATATCACGACCTGAGCCATCGCCTGGATGGCGCCGGGGGTGGGGAGGGTGCCGTGGTCGACGCGGCCCAGGCCGAGGAACTCCTGGAACGTCTGTCGCGGGTCCAGCAGCGGCTGGAGGCGGCCGGCGGCTGGGAGATCGAGCAGCGGACCGAACGCACCCTGTCGCGGCTGGACCTGGACCCGGAGGCCGACTTCGCCAGCCTCTCCGGGGGCCTCCAGCGCCGCGTCCTCCTGGCGCGGGCCCTGGTGCGGGAGCCCGACCTGCTGCTGCTCGATGAGCCCACCAACCACCTGGACATCCAGGCCATCGACTGGCTGGAGGGCTTCCTGCCCGAGTTTCCCGGCGCCATCCTCTTCGTCACCCACGACCGCCTCTTCCTGCGCAAACTGGCGACCCGCATCCTGGAACTCGACCGGGGTCGGCTGACGGACTGGCCGGGTAACTATGACAACTATCTGCGGCGTCGCGAGGAAAGGCTGCACGCGGAGCAGGTCGCCAACGCCCGCTTCGACCAGAAACTCTCGGAGGAGGAGGTCTGGATCCGCCAGGGCATCAAGGCCCGCCGTACCCGCAACGAGGGCCGGGTCCGTGCCCTCAAGGACCTGCGGGAGGAGCGCCGGGAGCGACGCGAGCAGATGGGCAAGGCCCGGCTGCGCCTCGGCGAGGCCGAGCGCTCGGGCAAGCTGGTGGTGGAGGCCGAGGACGTCACCTATGCCTGGGACGGCGCCCCCGTGGTGCGGGACCTCAATACCCTCATCCTGCGCGGCGACAAGGTCGGCATCATGGGCCCCAATGGCGCCGGCAAGACCACCCTGCTGAAGCTGCTACTGGGCCAGCTCGAGCCCAACTCCGGCACCATCCGCCGTGGCACCAACCTCCAGGTGGCCTATTTCGATCAGCTCCGCGCCCAGCTCGACGAGGACAAGTCGGTGCTGGACAACGTCGCCGGCGGCAGCGACAAGGTCACCATCGACGGCCGTAGTCGCCATGTCCTCTCCTATCTCAAGGACTTCCTCTTCACCCCCGAGCGCATCCGCCAGCCGGTGCGCGCCCTCTCGGGTGGCGAGCGCAACCGCCTGCTGCTGGCGCGGCTCTTCACCCAGCCTGCCAACCTGCTGGTCATGGACGAGCCCACCAACGATCTCGACACCGAGACCCTGGAACTGCTGGAGGAGTTGCTGCTGGACTTCCAGGGCACCTTGCTGCTGGTCAGCCACGACCGCGCCCTGCTCGATGCGGTGGTCACCAGCACCCTGGTCTTCGAGGGCGATGGCCGGGTGCGGGAATATGTCGGTGGCTACGAGGACTGGCGCCGCCAGCGGCCCGCGCCGGAGCCCGAGAAGGGTCGCGCGGCCAAGCCGGTCAAGGCACCCGCCGGGGCCCCAGCCAAGGCCGCTTCGGGGCTGGCCCCCGACGCCAAGGCCCCGGCCAAACGCGACAAGCTGGGCTTCAGGGAACAGCGTGAACTCGAGGCCCTGCCCGCCCGCATCGAGGTCCTGGAGGCGGAGGTGGCAGGGATTCATGCCCGGATGGCCGACGCCGCCTTCTACCAGGGGTCGGGCACGGACATCTCCGCCACCCGTGACCGGCTCGGGGCGCTGGAGACGGAACTCGCGGCGGCCTACGTCCGCTGGGAGGCCTTGGAGGCCCTCAAGGGCTGAGGGCCTTCATGGGCCTCGATGCAGGCCGCGCCGGGTCCTTTTCGCGGTTGGCGTCGCGGCGGTTGCCAACTCCCTCAGATGGAAGATCAACTCCAGGGCCTGGCGGGGCGAGAGGCTGTCCGGGTCCAATTCCCGCAGGGCCGTGACCGCCGGGTTGACCTCATCCAGGGGGAAGAGCGAGAGCTGGGTCGATTGCCGCTGGCTGTGGCGCTGGGCGGCATCCTCCAACTCCCGCAGCCGCAGGCGGGCGCGGTCGATGACGGCCTTGGGCACCCCGGCCAGGCTGGCGACCTGGAGGCCGTAGCTCTGGTTGGCTGGGCCCTCGCGCACGGCGTGCAGGAAGACGATGCTGTCCCCGTATTCCACTGCGTCCAGGTGGACGTTGGCGATACCGGCATGTTCGTCGGGCAGGGTGGTCAGCTCGAAATAATGGGTGGCGAAGAGGGTGAAGGCCCGAATCCGCGCCGCCAGTTCGACCCCGCAGGCCCAGGCCAGGGACAGGCCGTCGAAGGTACTGGTGCCCCGGCCGATCTCGTCCATCAGTACCAGACTGCGCTCGGTGGCGTTGTGGAGGATGAGTGCCGTCTCCTCCATCTCCACCATGAAGGTGGAACGCCCGCCCGCCAGGTCGTCCGAGGCGCCGATGCGCGAGAAGATGCGGTCCACCGGCCCCAGCCGGACGGCGGCGGCGGGGACGATAGCTGCCCGCCAGGGCCATGAGGACGATGAGGGCGGTCTGGCGCATGTAGGTGGATTTGCCGCCCATGTTGGGGCCCGTGACCACCAGCATGCGCCGCTCCGGGTCGAAGCGGACGTCGTTGGCGACGAAGGGGCGGTCGCTGACCGCCTCCACCACCGGGTGGCGGCCATCCTTGATGTCGATCACGGGCTCCGTGGTGAGTTCTGGCCGGCACCAGTCGAGCCGGCGGGCCCGCTCCGCCAGGTTCGCCAGCACGTCCAGGGTGGCGACGGCGGTGGCGGTCGTTTGCAGGACGCTCAACTCTCCCCGTAGTTGTTCCAGCAGGGCCTCGTAGAGGGCCTTCTCCCGCGCCAGGGAGCGCTCCCGGGCGGACAGCACCTGATCCTCGAAGCGCTTGAGCTCGGGCGTGACATAGCGCTCGGCGCCCTTGAGGGTCTGGCGGCGCACATAGTCCGCCGGCACCTGATCCGCCTGACTGCGGCTGACCTCGATGGCGTAGCCGTGGACCCGGTTGTAGGTGACGCGCAGATTGGCCAGGCCGGAGCGTTCGCGCTCGCGGGCCTCCAGTTCCAGCAGGAAACGGTCGGCGTTGGTGGAGAGGTCGCGCAGCTCATCGAGCTCGGGGTCATAGCCGCCCGCCAGGACGCCGCCGTCGCGGATCAGGGCCGGTGGGTTCTCGATCAGGGCCCGCCGCAGCAGGTCCACCACCTGGGGATGGGTGCCGGCCTCCCGGGCGAGGACCTGGAGCAGGGGTGTCTCCCGCGGGGCCAGCAGGGCCTGGAGGGCGGGCAGGCGGGCCAGGGAGTCGCGCAGTACCGCCAGGTCCCGCGGCCGGGCGCTGCCCAGGGCGACGCGGGCCAGGATGCGCTCCAGGTCGCCCATGCCGGCCAGTTCCTCCCGGAGGGGCCGCTCGCCTTCGCCCTCCAGCAACTCGGCAATGGCGGCATGGCGCTGGCGCACCAACCGGATGTCGCGCAGGGGCCGCGCCAGCCAGCGCCGCAGCAGCCGGCTGCCCATGGCCGTCACCGTCTGGTCCATGACCCCCGCCAGGCAGGCCTCCGAGCGCTCCGCCAGGCTGCGCTCGATCTCCAGATTGCGCCGGGTGGCGGCGTCCAGGATTACCGCCTCGTCGCGGCTCTCCGTCGTCAGGCCCTGGATATGGGGCAGGGCGGCGCGTTGGGTATCCTTGACGTATTGCAGCAGGCAGCCGGCCGCCCCCACCGCCAGGGGCAAGGCGGCGCAGCCAAAAGCCGTCAGGTTACGGCTGCCGAACTGGGCGCACAGCAGGCGCTCGCCGCTATCGCGATCGAAGTGCCAGGCCGGCCGGCGGGTGACACCCCGCTCCAGGCCCAGGGCGGCGGGCAGGCGACTGTCCTCGTCGAACAGGACCTCCGCCGGGGCCAGGCGGCCGAGCTCGCCGCGCAGGGCCTCGGCGCCCGTCACCTCCATGACGGCGAAGCGGCCGCTGGAGACCTCGATCCAGGCCAGGCCGTAGGAATCCCTTGGCCTTCCCGGCCGCGACTCCTGGCGGTCGCTGGCCCACCCGCGGCCGACCCCTCCGCCACCGCCGCCAGCAGGTTTTCCCGCCGCTCCTCCAGCAGGGCCTCGTCGCTCAGGGTGCCCGGGGTGACGATGCGTGCCACCCGACGTTCCACCGGGCCCTTGGACTTGGCGGGGTCGCCCATCTGTTCGCAGAGGGCCACCGCGACCCCCTGGCGCACCAGCTTGGCCAGATAGCCCTCCACCGCGTGATAGGGCACCCCCGCCATGGGGATGGGCGCCCCCCCGGAATGGCCGCGCTTGGTCAAGGTAATGTCCAGCAGTCGCGCCGCCCGCTCCGCGTCCTCGAAGAAGAGTTCGTAGAAGTCGCCCATGCGGTAAAAGAGCAGCTTGTCCGGGTGCTCCGCCTTGATGCGCAGGTATTGTTGCATCACCGGGGTATGCTTAGGGGCGGCTGGGTCCGGGGCTAGGTCCATGGCGGCATCGGGGTCTGGCGCGGTATTTTTTATCGTCAAGGGGGATAAACCGGAAAGAGGCTGGGGGACGCGCCAGCGGCTGCGGACCAGGCCTATTGAAACACAGTGTGGCGCCCCTGGTGGGTGCTGGGGGCCATGGCGACGGGATCTGGGAGCGAACCCGATCCGCGGGCGGCCAAATCGCGGGCAAAAAAAAGCGCGACGGGGGCGTCGCGCTCAAGGTTTTTACCACCAAAGGAGGATGGAGGAGTGCCTGAACCACCATAAAGCGCTTCAGAACATCAACAGTTTCTTATATAGCGATGGGGTTGTCAAGCCTGATTTTGAACTGTTCTGATGGTGTACCGTTGCAAAACCGCATCGCAGGGTTCGCCGCGCCACCTACCGTAGGACGAGTTCCCGCACGCAGACGAGGCGCCGGGTTTCCTCCCCGGCGCTCAGGCCCCTTATCCGTTCTAGGATTTTCTACCTCCATGCCGCCCCCGATAAAAATATTTTTCGCCGGATCAACCTTTTTTCTGTCGATATTCCCATTAGTAACAATTTGTTAGCGCATAATATGTCGTAATTGACGTCTTGTCATCAGCGGGCCAGGGGTCTAATCATCCCGGTCGGTGGCTTCCGGGTTCAAAACCCCTCGGTTTCCTGGCGGCCTTCCTGCTGGTGCTGGCCGGCACCAGCCAGACCCCCAAGCCTGCCAGTCCGCCACCGAGGTAGGCCTCACCACCGGCCGCTACACCTTCACCCGCACCGGCAGCACCGCCGCCCTCCTCACTGTCAGCTACAGGGTCACCGGCACCGCCACTCTTGGCAGTGATTACGTCGCCCTCGGCACCAGCATCGTCATAACCGCCGGCAAGACCCAGGTCACCAAGACCCTCACCCCCAAGCAGGATACTCTTCAGGAGTCACCCGAGACCGTCATCCTGACCCTCAAGCAAAGCCCGAACTATGCCGTCGGCACCCTCGCCAGCGCCACGGTGACGATCAGGAGCGACGAGTAACCCGTGCCCCTGGGGCAAGAATTGCTGGGCGAGGGGATGGTGCCGGGCAGGGGGCTCGGTGGTAGAGGAAATGTCGGTGTGCCCGAGGGTCGAAGGCTTAATTTGGGTGCAAGCCGTGGGATTCGGTTTCAATCTCAGCGCTCAAATCGTGCCCTGAGCTCAGGCCCATCC
>CAWJBI010000050.1:0-68745 GCA_963841065.1 uncultured Gammaproteobacteria bacterium
GGCCGGGGCCAAGGAGGCAGGACGAGCGGCAAGGTTTCCCAAGGGCCTGCCTTGGCCGTTAGGATGACCGGGTTTGGTCATTGAATCGCCCGCGCCCCATGAACGAGCCCGAAATTTACAGCCTCCTGGTCGTGATCGGCCATCTGACCATCCAGGTCGCCCTGGTTCTGCGGGCCCTGATGCGTCCCCATCGGGAACCGGCCTCGCGCATCGCCTGGGTCCTGGTCATCCTCGTCTTCCCGGTTCTGGGTATCCTGGCCTACCTGCTCCTGGGGGAGACCAATATCGGTCGGCGGCGGGGGGAGCGGCTGCGCCAGACCCTGGCGCGACTGCCGGGTTCCGAGGCGCTGGTCGTGGCGCCCGGTGGCGCGGTACTGGCCATGGCCCCGGTCTTGCCGGCGCGCTATCAGCCCCTCTTCGATCTTGGTCAGTCCATTACCGGCTTTGCCCCCTGTGGCGGCAACCAGGGGTCGCTGGCGGCGGATTCCGACCAGGCCATCGCGGACCTGGTGAAGGACATCGATGCCGCCCGCCATCAGGTCCATCTGCTGTTCTACATCTGGCTGCCGGATAACAACGGCACCCGGGTGGCGCGGGCCCTGATGCGGGCCGCGGGCCGCGGCGTCACCTGCCGAGCCATGGTGGACGACCTGGGCTCGCGGCTGCTGATCCGCTCGGTGCTCTGGCGCCAGATGGCGGCGGCCGGGGTGTGCCTGGGCCGCGCCCTGCCCACCGGCAACCCCTTGCTGGGCTCCCTCCTGGGTCCCCTGCGGGGGCGGGTGGATCTGCGCAATCACCGCAAGCTCGCCATTATCGACAACCGCATCACCTGGTGCGGTAGCCAGAATTGCGCCGACCCCGCCTTTCTCATCAAGGCCAGGTACGGGCCCTGGGTGGACATCCTGGCGCGCTTCGAGGGGCCCATCGCCCGGCAGAATCAGTGGCTCTTCGCCAGCGACTGGATGGCCAACAACGAGGGGGATGATCTGAGCGAGCTGCTGCGCGAGCCCTGGCCCGCCCTCGATGGGGGCTTTGTCGCTCAGGCCATGGGCACGGGTCCCACGGTTCGCAACGCGGCCATGCCCGAGCTGTTCGCGACCTTGATGTTTGCCGCGCGCCGGGACCTGACCATCACGACGCCCTACTATGTCCCCAACGAATCCATGCAGGCCGCCCTCTGTGCCTGTGCCCGCCGGGGGGTGAGGACGCGAATTATCCTCCCCGCCCGCAACGACTCCTGGGTGGTGGCCGCCGCCAGCCGCAGCTATTACGCCGATTTACTGGAGGCCGGGGTCGAGATTTACGAGTTCGTGGGCGGCCTGCTGCACGCCAAGACCATCACCCTCGATGGCGAGATCGCCCTCATCGGCTCCGCCAACATGGATCGCCGCAGTTTCGATCTCAACTATGAGAACAATGTCCTGATCCGGGACGAGACCCTGACGGCGCAGATCCGCCAGCGCCAGGAGCGCTATATCGCCCAGTCCCAGCCCATCACCCAGGAGCGGGTCGCGGCCTGGCCCTGGTGGCGCCAACTCTGGAACAACACCATCGCCACCCTGGGCCCCGTCCTCTAGGCCTGGCCAGGGTCGCCGGCCTGGAGCCGCTTGATGAAGACCTTGGAATTGCGCTGATAGTTGTAGAGGACCTGCTTGGCCATGGGCAGGTCCGCCAGGCGGGCGGGTTCGAAGCCGCGCTCGCGGAACCAGTGGGCGGTCTGGGTGGTGAGGACGAAGAGGCGGCTGATGCCGCGCTGGCGGGCCAGGTCCTCCATGCGCTCCAGGAGCAGGGCGCCCCGGCCGCGATTGCGGTATTCCGGGTTGACGGCCAGGCAGGCGAGCTCGGCCATGCCCTCCGCCGGGTAGCCGTAGAAGGCGGCGCAGGCGCTGGCCATGCCGTCGCGCTCCATCAGGAAGAAGCGGTCGATCTCGGTCTCCAGGCGCTCGCGGGAGCGGCGCACCAGGGCGCCGGATTCCTCCAGGGGCCGCAGCAGCTCCAGGATGCCGGCGACGTCGTCGATGCGGGCCGGGCGCAACTCCTCGAAGGGGAGGTCGGTGATCAGGGTGCCGACGCCGTCGCGGGTGAAGAGCTCGCGGAGCAGGGCGCCATCCAGACGGCGCGGGACCAGATGGACGCGCTTGACCCCCTGGATGCAGGCATCGGCGCCGGCGTGCAGGGCCTGGGCGCAGATCTCCCGCGAGACGGGTATCGGTCTCCAGCAGCCCCGCCACCTCCCGGCTGAGGACATTGGAGACGAGCTGGCCGTTGGCATCGGTCAGGCCCTCCTCCTCCAGCAGAAAGATCAGCTTGTCGGCCTGGAGGGCGATGGCCGCCGAGCGGGCCACGTCCGCCGCGCTCAGGTTGAAGACCTCCCCCGTGGGGGAATAGCCGATGGGCGGCATCAGGGCCACGGCACCGTCGTTCAGCCGTTGCTGGAGGGCGTCGCGGTCGATGCGGCGCACCACCCCGGTGTGCAGATAATCGACCCCGTCCAGGACCCCCAGGGGTTTGGCGGTGACGAAGTTGCCGGAGGCGACGGGGATGCGCACCCCGGCCATGGGGGAGTTGGCCAGGCCCAGGGAGAAGAGGGCCTCGATCTCGACCCGCAGGCTGCCCGCGGCCTCCTTGACGCTGGCCAGGGCCTCGGCGTCGGTGACGCGCAGGCCCTTGACATAGCGAAAGCCGGCGCCGCGCCGCGCCAGGCTGGCCTGGATCTGCGGCCGGGCGCCGTGGACCAGGACCAGGCGGATGCCCAGGCCATGGAGGGTGGCCAGGTCGTGTACCAGGTCGCGAAAACCCTTGTCCGCCACCGCCTCGCCCCCAAAGGCGATGACGAAGGTGCGCCCGCGATGGGCGTGGACATAGGGGGTGGCGTGGCGGAACCAGCGCACGAAACCATCGGCGGCGGGCTCCGCATCCGGACCCTGCGGCAGGGCGTTCAGGGGGTGGGTAGGAGCAGTCATTCGATGCCCAGCTTGGCCAAACGATAGCGCAAAGCCCGCAGGCTCATGCCGAGCTGTCGGGCGGCGGCGGTGCGGTTCCAGCGGTTTTCCTCCAGGGCGCGCAGGATGAACTGGCGCTGGATCTCGCCCACGGAGTCTTCCAGGGTGATATCCGCTGCCATCGCCTCCAGGCGATCGACGGTGGCGGTGGCGGGCGCCTCAAAGGACGGCGTCGCGGGAAGATAGAGGTCCGTCGTCTCCAGGGTATCGCCCTCCGCCAGGGCCAGGGCGCGCTCCAGCACATTCTCCAGTTCCCGGACGTTGCCGGGGAAGGCATAACGGGCGAGGGCGGCGAGGGCCGATGCCGACAAACGCGGCACCGCCGTGCCGTTCTGGCGGGCGATACGGGCGAGGAAGTGTTCCGCTAGAATCGGGACGTCGCCGGAGCGCTCGCGCAGCGGCGGCAGGTGCAGCTCGATGACGTTGATACGATAGAAAAGGTCCTGGCGGAAACGGCTGCCGACAACCTCGGCGGCCAGGTCGCGGTGGGTGGCGCTGATCAGGCGCACATCGATAGGGACCTCCCGGTGCCCCCCTACGGGTCGCGCCTTCTTTTCCTGGAGTACCCGCAGCAGCTTGACCTGAGCCGGCAAGGGCAGTTCGGCCACCTCGTCGAGGAAAAGGGTGCCGCCATCCGCGGCCTTAAAGAGGCCGGGGTTGTCGGCGATGGCGCCGGTGAAGGCGCCCTTGCGGTGGCCGAAGAGTTCGCTCTCCACCAGATCCGGGGGGATGGCGCCACAATTGACCGGTACGAAGGGGGCGCCAGCGCGGGGCCCCAGGAGGTGAATCAGGCGCGCGGCCAGTTCCTTGCCGGTGCCACTCTCGCCGCTGACATAGACGGGGGCCTGGTTGCGCGCCAGTTTGGTGATCAGGCGGCGTATTTCGACCATGGTGGGGGATTCGCCCAGCAACGCCGGACGGTCCTGGGCCACCCCCTGCTCGGCCACGGGTGCCCTCAGCCTCAGGGCCGCTTCCACCAGCCGGCGCAGGACCTGCAGGTCCACCGGCTTGGAGACGAAATCGAAGGCGCCGGCCTTCATGGCCGCGACGGCGACTGTCCATGCTGCCATGGGCCGTGATCATGGCCACCGGCATTTGGGGGAACTGGCTGGCGATCTGGCGCACCAGGTCAATGCCGTTACCATCGGGCAGGCGCATGTCCGTCAGGCAGAGGTCGAAGGTCTCGGTCGCCAGGAACCGTCGCGCCGCCGCCAGGTCCGGCGCCGCGCGGCAGTCGATCCCCATGCGCGTCAATGTGATGCGCAGGAGTTCCCGGATGTCCTGTTCATCATCGACGACGAGGGCGCGGGCTGGGATCATGGGCGGGTCAATGGGCAATCACCGTGGAAATTACCTCCTATTATGCGGCCTTGCGCCCCCCCCTGACGAGAGGGGAGGTGCTGGTCGCCCCCTAGCCCCCGAGGTCTGCCGGGGGCAAACTCAGATGAAAGCCGTTGCCTCCCCCAGGGAGCGCCTGGTATTCCAGGGTGATGCCGTTGTTGGCGGCGAGTTCCAGGGCGATGTAAAGACCGAGCCCGGTGCCGCTGGCGCTGGTGGTAAAGAAGGGTGTGAACATCTCCCGAGCGATCTCGGGGTCTATGGGGTTCCCATCGTCGCGAATCTCGATGAAGGCCCCCGCCGTGGCCGGCAGCCGTCCGGCGCTCAGGCACAAGCGCGCCGGCTGGTCGGCGGTCCTGGCGTGTTTAATGGCGTTATCGCAGAGATTGGCGAGAATTTGATGCAGGTGTCCGGCATTGACCCTGGCCGGCGGGGTATCGGTGGCGATATCGAGCTGTAAGCGTTCGCGTGGCAACTGGCGCGACTCCCGTAATTCTGCGTGGAGTTCCTTGAGCCAGAGGGCCAGGTCGATGGTCTGGAACTCGGGTGGGTGGCCCCGGGAGAGTTGCAGAATACTCTCGACAATGCCGTCGATACGACCGCTGTTGCGCTGGATGATGTTCAGAAGGTGCTGATCTTCCTCCCCGAGATCCGGGGATTCCGCCAGGAGTTGACTGGCATGCTTGACCGCGCTCAGGGGGTTGCGGATGTTGTGGGCGATGCCGGCCGTCAGGCGCCCCAGGGCCGCCAGCTTAATCTGTTGGGCCTCTAGGAGCAGGGCGCGTTTGTCTCGCAGAAACAGTAGCAGGGCGCCTTGGGGGTCATGGCTAAGCCCGAGATGGCTGACCTCGATGTCCCCCTCCCCGACCCGCACGGTGAAGCTTGGCGGTTGACCTGGCGGCAGCGCGGGGGTGGGCTGGTCGAGGGTTGCCGCCAGCCAGGTGGCCAGTTCCGGCGCGACCTTGGCCAGTGGCTTGCCCACGGGGTCCTGGGTTCCCAACAGCTCGGCGGTGGCCTGGTTGCCGAGTCGAATGCGCCGGGCCTCGTCGAGGACCAGGACCCCGGTGCTCATACGCTGGATGATGAAGGCGTTGAGCTTGGAAAGGTCATCGATATCGACCTGGCGGCTGGTGGCGAGGCGTTCCGCCGCCTGGATGCGCCGGTAGAGGACATGGACCAGGATGGCGACCATGAAATAGGTGCCCCCCAAGAGGCCAGCCTGGGTGAAGCCATCCTTCGGACCCAGGCCGGAGAGTTGGGCATGGATTTGCACGGCCATGACGCCCGTGGTGGCGAAGGAGGCGAAGAGGAGCGAGAGTCGCCCCTCCATGAGCAGGGCGCCGGCGGCCACGGCAATGGCCATCGGCAGGCCAAGGCTACCATTGACCCCCCCACTGTGGTGCATGAGCAGGGAGAAGGCCAGAATGTCGATAAAGACTCCGGTCTGGATCAGGGTCGCCTTATTGCCCAAGCGCCAGTGGGTCAATGCCAGGCCCAGCAGGGCCAGCCCCAGATAGGCGAGGACAAGGGTAATGGTCCAGGAGGTCTGGTCGAAGTCTCCGGCCAGTTCTTCCAAGCTGGGGACAAAGAGGAAGAGACAAAGATTAATGGCCAGGACCAGGCGAAAGAGGCCGAACCAGGTCATGGCCCGCCAGCTCGGATAGGCCTCGATCTCCGGGCTGGGGTGCGTCTGGGGCGGGCGGGAGGGGGCGGGGATCGTCATCTCGGATGCGCTTGTTGCGCCGCGGCAATGAGGGTTGGTAATCCGCTGGGGATTGGTCGAAAATAGCTTGGGCCACTATGACGGCCTGCCGGTCTAGTCGCAAGGGTTACAACAATAGGGTAGGGCGGAGGGTGCGGTCCCGGGGTAACCGGGGCGCGGCCATCCCGACCCGACCCCAACCACCAGAATCCAGGAATAGGGGCATTAGTCCATGAATTTACATGAATATCAGGCGAAGGGCCTGTTTGCGCGGCACGGCATTCCGGTGCCGCGCAGCCTGACGGTCGCCCTGGCCAGTGAGGCGCGGGCGGCGACCGATCAGTTGGGCGGTGAGCGTTGGGTGGTCAAGGCCCAGGTCCACTCCGGGGCGCGGGGCAAGGCGGGCGGCGTGGTGCTGACCGAGAGTATCGAGCAGGTGGAACGGGAAACCGAGCGTCTCGTCGGCACCCGGCTCAAGACCCACCAGACGGGCCCCGAGGGCCTGCCCATCGGCCAGGTCCTGATCGAGACCCCCACCGACAGCGTGCGCGAGCTGTATCTCGGCGCCCTGGTGGATCGCGAGGCCAGGCGCGTCGTCATCATGGCCTCGGCGGACGGCGGCATGGACATCGAGGAGGTGGCGGCCAAGACCCCGGAGCGCATCCTGACCACCCATGTCCATCCGGCGGTCGGCCTCATGGGCTGGCAGAGCCGCAAGATCGGCTTTGGTCTGGGCCTGGAGCCGGATCAGGTCAAGGCCCTGGGCAAGGTGATGCAGGGCCTCTACCAACTCTTCATCGATTGCGATGCCAGCCTGGTGGAGATCAACCCCCTGGTGGTGACCCCGGCCGGCGCTCTCATGGCCCTGGACGCCAAGCTCAACCTGGATGACAACGCCCTCTACCGCCATCCGGACTTGGTGGCGATGCGCGACATCAGCCAGGAGGACCCCCGCGAGGCCCTGGCCAAGGAGCATGACCTCAACTACATCAGCCTGGATGGCAACATCGGCTGCATGGTCAATGGCGCCGGTCTGGCCATGGCGACCATGGACCTGGTCCAGCTCCATGGCGGCTCGCCCGCCAACTTCCTGGACGTCGGCGGTGGCGCCACGGCGGCGCGGGTGGCCGAGGCCTTCAAGCTCATCCTCTCCGACGACAAGGTCCAGGCCGTGCTGGTCAACATCTTTGGCGGCATCGTGCGCTGCGACCTGATCGCCGAGGGCATCATCCAGGCGGTGCGGGAGGTCCAGGTCAAGGTCCCCGTGGTGGTGCGCCTGGAGGGCACCAACGCCGAGCAGGGCCTGGCCCTGTTGGCGGCCAGCGACCTGGCCATCACTACCGCCGCAAGCCTGAGCGAGGCCGCGGATAAAGTCGTCGCCGCCGCCGGCGCCCAGCACTGAGAGGGAACAAGACATGAGCGTATTGGTTGACAAACACACCCGTGTCATTTGCCAGGGCTTTACCGGCAAGCAGGGCACCTTCCACAGCGAACAGGCCATCGCCTACGGCACCAACCTGGTGGGCGGCGTCACCCCCGGCAAGGGCGGCAGCCAGCACCTCGACCGGCCCGTCTTCGACACGGTCCACGATGCCGTGCGCGAGACCGGGGCCAACGCCACCATGATCTATGTCCCGGCGGCCTTTGCCGCCGATGCCATCCTGGAGGCGGCGGACGCGGGCATCGGCGTCATCGTCTGCATTACCGAGGGCATCCCGGTCCTCGACATGCTCAAGGTCAAGGCCGCCCTGGCGGGGAGCGCCAGCGTCCTGATCGGGCCCAACTGCCCCGGCATCATCACCCCCGGCGCCTGCAAGATCGGCATCATGCCCGGCAGCATTCACCAGCCGGGCCGCGTGGGCATCGTCTCCCGCTCCGGGACCCTGACCTACGAGGCGGTCTTCCAGACCACCAACGTCGGCCTGGGCCAGAGTACCTGTATTGGTATCGGCGGCGATCCCATCAACGGTATGGACTTCATTGCCTGCCTGGAGCGCTTTCAGGCCGACGACCAGACCGAGGGCGTCATCCTGGTCGGGGAGATCGGCGGCAGCGCCGAGGAGGCCGCCGCCGATTTCATCAAGGACTCAGGTGACCAAGCCGGTGGTGGCCTACATCGCCGGCGTTACCGCCCCCTCCGGCAAGCGCATGGGTCACGCCGGCGCCATCATCACCGGTGGCAAGGGCACCGCCGCCGGCAAGTTCGCCGCCCTGGAGGCGGCCGGCGTCGCCATCGTCCGCTCCCCCGCCGCCATGGGGCAACGGATGGCGGAACTCCTGGCCTGATCCCGACTGCGGCCCTCCCTCAACCAATCCCAGGTAGCGTGATGCGATCTTGTGCCTTGGCCGGGGATGGCCAGCGGTGCCTGAGGGTGGGACGCAGTCATGGGTGAAACCTCGAAATGGTCGCATGATCGAGCATTTTTAGGCTAATAGGCAGTGGGTTAAGGAGAAAGTAAGACCCTGTCAGCCTGCGGGTAATTTGGCTTTGTTTCGTAATTTGGCTGTTTCGCCCGCCACCGCCGGCCAGACCGCGGTCGAACAGGCCTAAGCGTCCCATTCACCCCGAGACGGGCCTTGCCCAGCGGACCCTTGGGTAGCACTGGGTGGACCTGGCCCTCGGGGGTCGCTCTGGCTATCGACGCCCTCCCTCGGCTTGATTAAACTGAGGGTCTCTCCGAAACCCCCGGGATCATCCCCATGCGCCGAGTCGTCTTCAATCAGAAAGGGGGCGTGGGCAAGTCCACCATCGCCTGCAACCTGGCCGCCATCAGCGCCGCGCGGGGTCGGCGGACCCTCCTGGTCGATCTGGACCCTCAGGCCAACGCCTCCCGTTACCTGCTGGGCGAGGCCCTGGAGGAGCAGGAGAAAACCCTGGCCGGCTTCTTCGACGATATTCTGGCCTGCCGGGTTTTCGGCGCGAAACCCAGCGAGTATGTGGTGCCGACCCGCTTTCCTAACCTGGGCGTCATGCCCTCCGATCCCCGCCTGGAAGAACTGCAGATCAAGCTGGAATCGCGCTACAAGATGTACAAGTTGCGCGAGGCGCTCGACACCTTGAAGGATGTGGACGAGATTTTTATCGATACCCCGCCGGCCTTGAATTTTTTCACCCGCTCGGCGCTGATATGCCGCCAATACCTGTTTGATTCCCTTCGATTGCGATGATTTTTCCCGCCGCGCCCTCTATGCGCTGATGGACAGCGTCCGCGAGGTCCAGGACGATCACAATCGCAACCTGCGCATCGAGGGTATCGTGGTCAACCAGTATCAGTCCCGCGCCAATCTACCGGTGCGGCTGGTCGAGGAATTGCGCGCGGAGGGTCTGCCGGTCCTGGACGCCTTCCTGTCGTCGTCGATCAGGATTCGTGAATCCCATTCCCAGGCCTTGCCGATGATCCATCTCGATCCCCGGCACAAGCTCAGCCGGGAATTCGAGGCCCTCTATGACCTGCTGACCGGCTGATCCCGGACGCCTCAAGACCGATCGGTACCCTCATGAAATCCTTAATGCGCCTGGTCATCGGCATCTCGGGCTCGTCCGGCGTCATCTATGGTATCCGCCTCCTGGAGACCCTGCGGGCCATGCCGGAGGTGGAGACCCACCTGGTCATCAGTCAGGGCGCCAAATTGAACATAGCGCTGGAGACGAGTTGGAAGCCCAGGGAGGTGGAGGCCCTGGCGGACCGGGTCTATAGCGACGCGGACCTGGCCGCGCCCATCAGCAGCGGCTCCTTCCGCACCGGGGGCATGATCATAGCGCCCTGTTCCATCAAGACCCTGTCCGGGGTGGTGAATTGCTACGCCGATAACCTGGTGGCGCGCGCCGCGGACGTGGTCCTCAAGGAGGGCCGGCGCCTGGTCCTGGTCCCGCGCGAGTCGCCGCTGCATGTGGGCCATACCCGGCTGCTGCACGCGGCGGCGACCATGGGCGCCATCATTTGCCCGCCCATGCCCGCCTTCTACAATGCGCCCAAGACCATTGACGACCTCATCGATCATACGGTTGGCCGCCTCCTCGACCTCTTCGATCTCGACAGTGGCCGGGTCCGGCGCTGGGAGGGGCCGGTTGCTAGACCGGATGACGATTCCAGCCTGTCCGGAATGGCGTAGAATTGTCTCTGGCTCGCGGCCCAATGCGGCGAGCCTCGCCCCCATCCCAGGAGAAGACAAAATGACGATCGATCCCCAGTTGCTGGCGCGGGAAGTGGTGAATGGCTTTGTCGCCTTGCTCCCCCCCGAGGTGGGTGACCAGATCGACAAGGCCCATCGCGAGGACCTGGAACTCCTGGTGCGGGAGGCAGTGCGCGAGGCCGTCAACGGGTCGCTTGAACGACTGGAAGAGGTGGTGCGGGAGTTGCGGGCCGAAACGGGCCGGACCCAGCTCGAACTCTGACACGGGCTCCTGCCCATCCAGGTTTCGCTGATTTCTCGAACAATCCTGGCCTGGGTTTCCCAAGGTCCGCTCCTAGGGGTGGTGGTGTGGAACGGCAGGTCAGGGCCGCCGAGGGGCAGCCCATGGGTGCAAGCCCGAGGAAACGTGTGCCATGACGACCGAATCCAGGTCTCCCGCCGTCAATCTCGATCGCCGCCGCGCCGGGGTCCTGCTCCACATCACCTCCCTGCCCGGGCCTGGGCCCTGTGGCAGCCTGGGGGCCCAGGCCCGGGCCTTTATCGATTGGCTGGCCGCATGCGGCATGAGTGTCTGGCAGATGTTGCCGGTGGGCCCGACCCTGGGTGACCGCTCGCCCTATCAGAATAGCTCGACCCACGCGGGCGACCCCTTGCTGATCGACCTGGAACCCCTGGTGGCCGCCGGTTGGCTCCCTGAACTGCCGGATGATGATAGTATCGCGGCCAAGACGACGGCCCTGGCGCAGGCCTGGAGGGGTTTCCAGGCGCGGGCCACGGACGCGGAGCGGCTGGCGCTGGTGGCCTTCGCCCAGGAAAATGGCTACTGGTTGCCGGACTATGCGCTGTTTCGCGCCCTCGGCGAAGAGTGCCAGGCGGGCTGGTGGCAGTGGCCGGTCACGCTCCGGGATCGTAAACCCCAGGCCCTGAACCAGGCCCATACCCGGCTGGCGCCGCAGATCCAGGTTATCGTTTTCGAGCAGTTCCTGTTTTTCAGCCAATGGCAAGGGTTACGTGCCTACGCGGCGGCGCGGGGCATCAAGCTGTTTGGCGACATGCCCATCTTCGTCGCCCAGGACAGCGCCGAGGTCTGGGCGCATCCCCAGGACTTCGACCTCAATCCCGATGGCAGTCCCCGGGTCGTCGCCGGGGTGCCCCCCGACTACTTCTCCGCCACGGGCCAACGCTGGGGAAACCCCCTGTATCGCTGGGAGCGGATGGAGGCCGAGGGTTTCCGCTTCTGGCTCGACCGGGTACGTACCCAGTTACGCCTGTTCGACATGATCCGTATCGACCACTTTCGGGGCTTCGAGGCCTATTGGGAGATCCCGGCGGAGGAGGAGCATGCCATCAACGGGCGGTGGGTAAAGGCCTTGGGCGACGAACTCTTCGAACGGTTGCACCAGCGCTTTGGCAAGCTCCCCCTCATTGCCGAGGACCTGGGCTTTATTACCCCGGAGGTCGAGAATCTGCGCCGCAAGTACCGCTATCCCGGCATGAAGATCCTTCAGTTCGCCTTCTCCGGGGGCGCGGACAATCCCTATCTGCCCTTCCGGCATGATCGCGACTGCGTGGTCTATACCGGTACCCACGACAATGATACGAGCCTGGGCTGGTACCAGGCCCTGGCCCCGGGTGACCGTGCCCTGGTGGATGAGTTTCTGGGGTACCCCACCGAGCCCATGCCCTGGCCTCTGATCCGTGCCGCGCTGGCCTCCCGGGCCTATCTGGCCATCCTGCCCATGCAGGACCTCCTGGCCCTGGATGGCGACCATCGCATGAATGTCCCCGGCACCGCCGAGGGCAACTGGACCTGGCGGTTCTCCTGGGACCGGATTCCCCCGGAACTGAGCGCCAGGGTGCGGCGGATGGTGGGGATCTACGGGCGCTGAGGCCCCCTATTTAACCTTCATCCCCGGCTCGGCCCCCGCATCCGGGGCGAGCAGGAAGATGTCCTCGCCGCCGGGGCCGGCGGCTAGGACCATGCCCTCCGAGACCCCAAAGCGCATCTTGCGCGGGGCCAGGTTGGCGACCATGACCGTCAGGCGCCCCTCCAGGTCCTGGGGATCGTAGGCGGTGCGGATGCCGGCGAAGACGGTGCGGGTCTCGCCGCCCAGGTCGAGCAGGAGGCGGATCAGCTTGTCGGAGCCCGCCACCGGGCTGGCCTCCCGGATCCGGGCAATGCGCAGATCGACCTTGGCGAATTCCGGGAACTCGATGGGGGCGGCGATGGGGTCGTGGGTCAGGTGGCCCTCGGTGTGGATCTCATGGGGCTTGGTCTTCTTGACGTCGCGGCTGGCCAGGTCCTCCTTGCTCGCATTCAGCATGGCCTCGATCTGCTTGGGATCGACCCGGGTCATGAGGGGTATGAAGGTGCCGATTTCATGGCCGAGCAGGGGCTGGGCCAGGTCCGACCAGTTCAGGGCCGGGATGCGCAGAAAGGCTGAGGCGGCCTCGGCGGTGCCGGGCAGGACCGGGCTCAGGTAGCCCATGAGCACCCGGAAGAGGTTGAGTCCCTGGGAGCAGATGGCCTGGAGTTCGCCCTCCCGGTCCGGGGCCTTGGCCACCACCCAGGGGGCCTTTTCGTCGATCCATTGGTTGGCGCGGTCGGCGAGGGCCATGATCTCGCGGGTGGCGCGGCTGAACTCGCGACGTTCGTAGGCATCCGCGATGCTGGCCCCGGCGGCGGCGAAGTCGGCGAACAGGTCCGGCTCCAGCAGGCTGGCCGTCAGCCGCCCAGCGAAACGCTTGGTAATGAAGCCGGCGCAGCGGCTGCCGATGTTCACCACTTTCCCCACCAGATCCGCGTTCACCCGCAGGGTGAAGTCCTCCAGGTTGAGGTCGATATCCTCGACGTTGGGGCCCAGCTTGGCCGCAAAGTAATAGCGCAGGTATTCGGGGTTGAGGTGGTCCAGGTAGGTGCGGGCGCGGATGAAGGTGCCGCGGGACTTGGACATCTTCTGGCCATCGACGGTGAGGAAGCCGTGGGCCAGCACCGCCGTGGGGGGGCGGAAGCCGGCGCCATGCAGCATGGCCGGCCAGAAGAGGGCGTGGAAATAGACGATGTCCTTGCCGATGAAGTTGTAAAGCTCGGCGGTCGAGTCCGCCTGCCAGAAGTGGTCGAAATCCAGGCCTGGCGTGCGGTCGCAGAGGTTCTTGAAGCTGGCCATGTAGCCGATGGGGGCGTCCAGCCAGACATAAAAGAACTTGCCCGGGTGGTCCGGGATCTCGAAGCCGAAGTAGGGGGCGTCGCGGGAGATGTCCCACTCCTGAAGCCCGGCATCGAACCACTCGTCCAGCTTGTTGGCGATCTCCTTTTGCAGGGCGCCGCCCCGGGTCCAGTCCCGCAGCATGGCCTCGAAGTCGCCGAGGCGGAAAAAGTAGTGATCGGACTCGCGCTGCTCGGGCTTGGCGCCGGAGATGGCGGAGGTGGGATTCTTGAGCTCCGCCGGGGAATAGCTGGCGCCACAGGCCTCGCAGTTGTCGCCGTACTGGTCCGCCGCCCCGCACTTGGGGCATTCGCCCTTTATGAAGCGGTCCGGCAGGAACATCCGTTCCACCGGATCGTAAGCCTGGGTGATGGTCCGGCTGGCGATGTGACCCTGGTCCCGGTTGCGCTCGTAGATGAGGTTGGCGAAGTGGCGATTTTCCGGGGAGTGGGTGGAGTGATAGTTGTCGAAGCCGATGCGGAAGGCGGCGAAGTCGGCCTGGTGCTCCAGGGCGACCCGGGCGATGAGTTCTTCCGGGGCTATGGCCTCCTGGCGGGCGCGCAGCATGATGGGAGTGCCGTGGGCGTCGTCGGCGCAGACGTAGTAGCAGCGATGACCGCGCATCTTCTGAAACCGCGCCCAGATGTCCGTCTGGATATATTCCACCAGGTGGCCGATGTGGATGGGGCCATTGGCGTAGGGGAGGGCGCTGGTGACCAGGATGTCTCTGTTGTCGTTCATGCTGCGGGTACTTAGGATTCTGGGGTTGGGACGAGGAGCGCATTATGGGGCATGAGGGGCCATTTCGGGCGCGCCCCGGGCTTGAAATTCCGGTGGCGAAGACCAAATTCGGCCCCAACGCTCAACCGTACCCAGCCGCTTGGCGATATATTCCACCACAACCCTTGCATCGATCCCGAAACCCGGCCTGCAATCCGGGTCCAGCCCCGAGGGGCGGCGGGAGCGGGACCCCCCTAACGGAGTACTCCATGTCAGAAGTCACGAAAGCATCCATCGAAGCCGCCATCAAGACCTACATCGAGCCCAGCCTGGGCCGTGACCTGATCGGTGCCGCTTGCGTCAAGGGGATCGAGATCGAGGGCGGCAAGGTTAAGGTCGAGGTCGTCCTCGGCTTCCCCGCCAAGGGCGTGGTCGAGGTCATCGCCGCGGCCCTGCGGGAACGGATCGCCGCGGTACCGGGCGTCACCGCCGCCGAGGTGGATGTGACCTGGAAGGTGGTCGCCCACTCCGTCCAGAAGTCCCTCAAGCCCATTGATAATGTCAAAAACATCATCGCCGTCGCCTCCGGCAAGGGTGGCGTGGGCAAATCCACCACCGCCGTCAATCTGGCCCTGGCCCTGTCCGCCGAGGGCGCCCGGGTCGGTATCCTGGACGCCGATATCTATGGCCCCTCCCAGCCGCGCATGCTCGGCATCTCCGGCCGGCCCGAGTCCAATGACGGTAACAGCCTGGAGCCCATGAACTCCTATCACCTCCAGGCCATGTCCATCGGCTTCCTCATCGACGAGGAGACCCCCATGATCTGGCGTGGCCCCATGGTGACCCAGGCCCTGGAGCAACTCCTCAACGATACCAACTGGGCGGACCTCGACTATCTGGTCATAGATCTGCCGCCGGGCACCGGCGACACCCAGTTGACCCTGGCCCAGAAGGTGCCCGTCTCCGGCGCCGTCATCGTCACCACACCCCAGGACATCGCCCTGCTGGATGCCCGCAAGGGCCTCAAGATGTTCCAGAAGGTCGAGGTGCCGGTGCTGGGTATCGTCGAGAACATGAGCACCCACATCTGCTCCCAGTGCGGCCACGAGGAACACATCTTTGGCTCCGGCGGTGGCCAATCCATGGCCGACCAGTATGGCATCGATCTCCTCGGCTCCCTGCCCCTGGACATCGCCATCCGCGTGGAGACCGACGGCGGTAAGCCCACCGTGGTCGCCCAGCCGGAGTCCCGTATCACCGAGATCTACCGCGAGATCGCCCGCAAGACGGCGGCCAAGCTGTCGCTCCAGGCCAAGGATTACGCCGCCAAGTTCCCGCGCATCGTCATCCAGAACAACTGATCCCCTCGCCATGGTCCTGGCGCTTGAATTGGCGGCCTATTGCGACGCCCTGTTGGGGGCGCGGGACTTTGACGACTACTGTCCCAATGGGCTTCAGGTCGAGGGCACCCGGCCCGTTCGTCGCCTGGTCTCAGGCGTGACGGCCAGCCTGGCCCTCATCGAGGCGGCCAGCGCGGCGGCGGCGGATGCCATCCTGGTCCATCATGGCTGGTTCTGGAAGGGGGAGGCCCCCTGCCTGACCGGCCTCAAGGGCCGCCGGGCGCGGGCCCTGATGGCGTCGGGGGCCAGTCTCCTGGCTTATCACCTGCCCCTGGATGCCCATGGGGAGCTGGGCAACAACCACCAGTTGGCGCGGTTGCTGGGTATCGTGGCGCCGGAGCCGACCGGGGCTGGCCGTGGCCTGGTGTGGCGCGGCCAACTGGCCCAGCCCCTGGCGGGAGAGGCCTTTGCCGAGCAGGTGGCGGTCGCCCTCGGGCGGCCGCCGCTGCATGTCCCGGCCGGGGACCGCCCCCTGGCCGCCCTTGCCTGGTGCAGCGGTGCCGCCCAGGGCTTTATCGAGGAGGCGGCGGCCCTGGGCGTCGATGCCTACCTCAGCGGCGAGATCTCCGAGCAGACCACCCACCTGGCCAGGGAACTGGGCATCGATTATTTCGCCGCCGGTCATCACGCCACTGAACGCCTGGGGGTCCAGGCCTTGGGCGCGCACCTGGCGGCTCACTTCGGCCTTGAGCACCATTTTCTGGACATCGACAACCCGGCCTGAGGGGGCCGGGACCCGGCCCCTACCCCAAAATTTCCTATTACCATCCCAAGGCATACCTTGACCCATTGGGGACGATGGGCGAGAATTCCACGTCGGTTTTCGTTGCTTCGACGGAGTGGGACTTTTGCCTTCTCGAACGGGTGCTGCTTCTATCGCGGAGGCGAACCCGCCGAGTCAACCGGGGGTTGTAATAAAGATGAGCGCACAAGGCGTTGACAAGAACCGGCGGCGCGTATTAATCGCCGCCACTAGCGTGGTTGGGGCCGTGGGCGCTGGCTTTGTAGCCGTCCCCTTCCTCAGCTACTGGAACCCGAGCGCCAAGGCCCGCGCGGCCGGCGCTCCCGTCGAGGCGGATATTGGCAAGCTCGAGCCGGGTGCCCTGCTGCGCGTCAAGTGGCGCGGCAAGCCCATCTGGATCGTCAGCCGCACCGAGTCCATGCTGGCCGGCCTGCCCGAACTCAATGCGTCCCTGACGGACCCGAACTCGACCGTGCCCCAGCAGCCCGCCTACTGTCAGAACGAACACCGCTCCATCAAGCCCCAGTATCTCGTGGCCATCGGCATCTGCACCCACCTGGGGTGCTCGCCGACCTACCGACCCGACGTCGCCCCCGATGATTTAGGTCCGAAATGGCTGGGCGGGTTTTTCTGCGCCTGCCACGGTTCCCGCTTCGACTTGGCGGGCCGGGTCTTCAAGGGTTCGCCAGCACCTACCAATCTGGTCATCCCCAAGCATAAATTTGTGTCCGATTCCGTCATAGTGGTGGGTGAAGACGGAGGAGCCGCCTGATGAGCACTGAAACCACATCCCCGGGCTTCCTCGGCTGGGTTGACAAGCGCTTTCCCCTGACCAAGGTCTGGAACGAGCATCTTGCCCAGTACTATGCCCCGAAGAATTTCAACTTCTGGTATTTCTTTGGCTCCCTGGCCATGTTGGTGCTGGTCATCCAGCTTCTGACCGGGATCTGGCTGGCCATGAACTACAAGCCCTCGGCGACGGAGGCCTTCGCCTCCGTCGAGTACATCATGCGCGATGTCAACTGGGGCTGGCTGATCCGCTACATCCACTCCACCGGGGCCTCGGCCTTTTTCATCGTCGTCTATCTCCATATGTTCCGGGCCCTCATGTACGGCTCCTACCGTAAGCCGCGGGAGCTGCTCTGGATCATCGGCGTCGTCATCTATCTGGCCATGATGGCCACGGCCTTCTTCGGCTACCTGCTGCCTTGGGGCCAGATGTCCTATTGGGGTGCCCAGGTCATCGTCAACCTCTTCGCGGCCGTCCCCAGCATCGGCGAGGACCTCTCGGTGTGGGTCCGCGGTGATTACGTCATCTCCGATACCACCCTCAACCGCTTCTTCGCCTTCCACTTCGTGGTGCCCTTCCTGCTGGCGGCCCTGGTCTTCATCCACATCGTGGCCCTGCACAAGGTGGGCTCCAACAACCCCGATGGCATCGAAATCAAGGAGAAAAAGGACGCGAACGGCATCCCCCTGGATGGCATTCCCTTCCACCCCTACTACACGGTCAAGGATATTGCCGGCATCGTCGGTTTTTCTCGCCTTCTTCTCGGTTATCGTCTTCTTTATCCCGGACTTTTTCGGCCTCTTCCTGGAAGGTCCGAACTTCCAGCCGGCCAATCCCCTGCAGACCCCGGCGCATATCGCCCCGGTCTGGTACTTCACGCCCTTCTACGCCATGTTGCGGGCCGTGCCACCCATGTTTGGTTCCCAGTTCCCCGGCGTCGTGGTCATGTTTGGGGCCATCATCATCATGTTCTTCCTGCCCTGGCTCGATCACAGCCCCGTCAAGTCCATTCGCTACAAGGGCATCATCTCCAAGATCGCCCTGGGCATCTTTGCCGTCAGTTTCGTTGTCCTGGCCTATCTGGGCATGCAGCCCTCGACGCCAATCGCGACCCTCATGGCACAGGTTTTCACGGTCCTGTACTTCCTGTTTTTCCTCCTGATGCCGATTTACTCCAAGCTGGACAAAACCTTGCCGGTTCCGGAGAGGGTGACGAAATGAGAAAGCTGATTCTTGCCTCGGTCCTGTTTCTGGCCCCCATCTTGGCGTCGGCGTCAAGCGAAGGTGTTGCTCTGCAGGATGCCAACATCGACCTCAAGGACAAGGCGTCCTTGCAACGCGGAGCCGGGCACTTCGTCAATTACTGCATGGGCTGTCATTCCCTTCACTTCATGCGTTATAACCGCATGGCCGAGGATCTGGATATCGACGACACCACCCTGCGTCAGAATCTGATCCTGACCGGCGCCAAGCCTGGCGATCTCATGATCTCGTCCATGAGCCCGGAGAACGCCGCCAAGTGGTTGGATATCGCGGTGCCCGATCTGACCCTGGTCACCCGCTGGCGCTCCCCGGATTGGGTGTACAGCTATCTCAAGAGCTTCTACGTCGATCCGAGCCGTCCCTATGGCGTCAATAACCTGGTCTTCCCGCAGGTCGGCATGCCGAACGTCCTGGCGGGTCTCCAGGGGGTTCAGCAGCCCAAGTTCGAGGAACATAAGAGCGCGGACGGCCAGGTCGTCCAGCGGGTGGTGGGGATCGAACATGCGGTTGGCGGCACCCTGTCGGCCGAGGAGTTCGACACCTTTGCCCGCGATCTGACGGCCTTCCTGACCTATGCCGGCGAGCCCATGAAGCTGGAGCGTCAGAAGCTGGGTATCTATGTCCTCATCTTCCTCGCCCTCTTCTTTGTCGTCGCCTACGCCCTGAAGAAGGAATATTGGAAAGACGTCCACTGACCGGATTCCGGGCTGGCGCTTATAGGTTTTAGGCGCCGGTCCCGGCCCCTGGATTGATGGCTAGCCCCGCCCATGCGGGGCTTTTTGCCGATGGGCCCGGCTCTAATCCACAATCGCCAATCCAGAATCTCGGCTATAATCGGCCCCAGCAAAAATCGGGGCTCCGCGCGAGGGGCTTTCCTTCGTTGGAGCAAAGGACAAATATCCGTGGGTACGAACCGAAGATCCGTGATGACTCTCTTCTCAGACCCCGCTTGCCCCTTCTGCCATCGTGTCCGTATTGTCCTTGCCGAAAAGGGCATAGCGGTGGAAGTCGTTGACGTGGACGCCCAGAATCTCCCCGAGGAGGTGATGGACTTCAACCCCTACGGCACGGTACCCACCCTGGTCGATCGCGACCTACGGCTATGGGAATCGCGCATTATCATGGAATACCTGGATGAGCGCTTTCCTCACCCCCCGCTCATGCCGGTGGACCCCATTGCCCGCGCCAATGCCCGCCTCTTCATGTACCGGGTCGATCAGGATTGGTACCAGCTCATGGGCCGCATCCTCAAGGGGACCCAGGATGCCGACATCGCCCAGGCCCGCAAGGAGCTGCGCGAGAGCCTCATCGTCACCTCCCCCGTCTTTGGCGCCAAGCCCTACTTCATGAGCGACGAGTTTTCCCTGGTCGATTGCAGCATTGCGCCCTTGCTCTGGCGGCTGCCGATTCTGGGGGTGGAACTCCCGCCCAACGCGACGGCCATCCACCAGTACATCAAGCGCATTTTCGATCTGCCCTCCTTCCGCCACAGTCTCACCGAGATCGAGCGGGAGATGCCCCACGAGCCCCCGCGCCGCTGATCCGGGCGCGAGTCGGTCCCGCCATGACACCTAATCGTCCCTACCTGATCCGCGCCCTTTATGAGTGGATCCTGGACAATGACATGACGCCGCATCTGCTGGTGGATACCAGTCGCTCCCCCACCGTGGTGCCCTCCCAGTTTGTCCAGGACGGCAAGATCGTCCTCAACGTCAGCCCCGGCGCCGTGCGCGGACTGGTCATCGGCAACGACCAAATCGTCTTCAACGCCCGCTTCTCGGGCCGTCCCATGGATGTCCTGGTCCCGGTCGAGGCCGTCATGGGTATCTATGCCCGCGAAAACGGCCATGGCATGCTCTTCCCCGAGGATGAAGGGGACGCCAACCCCCCATCCCCGCCCGACAAGGGCCCCCCGTCTCCCCTTAAACCCAAACGCGGAAAACCCAACCTACGGGTCGTCAAGTAGCCGCGGATTCAGGCATCCCAAGTCCGCCCCGGCAGTCCGAAGCTGATCTCCTCCAGGTACAGGCCCACCAGGGTCAGATAGCCGCCCTGGCGTCCCGAGCCTTCCTCGCTGAATTCGAATCGATAGGTGCGCCTCAGCCGCAGCCCATCGGTTGTCCAGCGCACCCGCAGGCGGCGCAGGGCCACCGTCTGGTCGAGAAACTGGAGTTCGCGCTCCTCGCAGGCCGCGCGGCAGATACCGAGGGCCAACTCCCGCGCCCGCAGGCTATCGAGCCAGTACCAGCCGATGAGTAGCAGGACAAAAATGGCCAGGAGGCTTTCCATAGAGGGGCTCGGGCGAACCAGGGTTCGTGTTAGCGGGGGCTTGTTTGGCAAGGAAGTTAGCGTGGTGGGCTTGGGGAGACGCCTTTATTTTCCGAGGATAGCATAGGACCCCGTCAGTCGCGGCGGCGGTGCCAAGGGTGGCGGCCCGGCGTCGCAACCCATGCCGAACGGAAGCCGAGTCAGCGGGCCAGGAGGATTTCCGGCCTTAATCGTACGCATCCAGGGTTCCCAGGTCCGTAACCATCTCCGGCCCAGAGGGGAGGGTGCTATCATTATCCTCGGCGTAACCTTCGGCATGATGCCCAAGACTTCATGACGAGGTTCGCCAGCCGGCATTTCCCGCGACGGGGTCTCTCGCCGATAGGATTTGCCATCAACCCGCGATCAGTCGCCTTGTGTTGCGAGGGGTCGTGTTTTCCCATGTCCTTGCCTGGCCGCCATGCCGGGAATGTTGTAGGACCACCCTAAATGAATTTGATCAACGGCCTTCATTTCAGAAACCTGCGCGGGGATATCTACGGTGGCATCACCGCCGGGGTGGTGGCCTTACCATTAGCCTTGGCCATGGGCGTCGCCTCCGGCGCCGGACCCATCGCGGGTATGTATGGCGCCATCTTCGTGGGCTTCTTCGCCGCCCTGTTCGGTGGCACTCCCGCTCAGGTCTCGGGTCCCACCGGCCCCATGACGGTGGTCATGGCGGCAATCTTCACCCAATACACGGCCATGTTTCCGGACGACCCGGCGCGGGGCGCGGCCCTGGCCTTTACCGTGGTCATGCTGGGCGGCCTATTCCAGATTCTGTTTGGCTTCCTCAAGATTGGCAAATTCATCGAGTTGGTACCGCACCCGGTCGTTTCGGGCTTTATGAGCGGCATCGGGGTCATCATCATCCTTTTGCAACTGCCGCCCCTGCTGGGCTACCCCACCCAGGCCGGCCCCCTGGCCTCGGCGGAGGTCTTGCCCCTGGCCCTCGACCATATCGTTTTCGACGCCGTCATCCTGGGCGCTATCTCCCTGGCCATTGTCTTGTTTCTGCCGAAGAAGATCGGACGCCTCATCCCCTCGCCCCTGGTGGCCCTCATCGTGGGGACCCTGGTTTATATGCTGTTCCTGCGTGGCGGCAATGCCTCGATCCTTGGCCAGATCCCCACCGGTTTGCCGGAGCCCCGGATGCCGACCTTCGAGTTCACCCTGCTGCCCATGATGCTCCAGTCCGCCCTGACCCTGGCGGCCTTGGGTGCCATCGATTCCCTGCTGACTTCCCTGGTGGCGGACAACATCACCCGCACCTACCACAAATCGGACCGGGAACTCATCGGCCAGGGCATCGGTAACACCATCGCGGGATTGTTCGGCGGCCTGCCGGGCGCGGGCGCCACCATGCGGACCGTGGTCAATGTCAAGTCAGGCGGTCAGACCCCCCTCTCCGGCGCCCTGCATTCGGTCGTCCTGCTGGCCATCGCCCTGGGCGCTGGCGCCCTGGCGAGCAATATCCCCAATGCCGTGCTGGCGGGCATCCTGATCAAGGTCGGCATCGACATCATCGACTGGGACTATCTCAAGCACCTGCGCCATGCCCCCAAGGCCGGCGTGACCATGATGCTGGTGGTGCTGGTGATGACCGTTTTCGTCGATCTCATCATTGCCGTGGCCACGGGTATGGTCATGGCCAGCATGGTCTTCATGAAGCGCCATTCGGATCTGCAACTCCAGAGCATCAAGACCATCCGTGAGGTGGACGAGGACACCCCCTTGTCGCCGGAGGAGGCGGAAATTTTCCGGGCGGCCCAGGGCCGTATCCTCCTGGTCCATCTGGGTGGACCCATGAGCTTTGGCGCCGCCAAGGGCATGGCCCGGCTCCTGGCCCAGTTTGACGAGTACGACAGCCTCATCCTGGAGTTGACCGACATGCCCCAGATCGACTTTACCGCCTCGCGCGCCCTCTTCGATATGGTGACGGACGCCAAGTCCATGGGGCGCGAGGTCTTTCTGGTCGGCACGCGCAAACCCGTCCAGGAGATGTTGACCAAGCAGGGCATCATCGCCGAGGTGCCCGCGGGCCACCGGGTCGAGAAGCGTCTGGCCGCCCTCCAGGAGGCCCAGCGATTGTTGCGGGCGAAGCAGGCCTAGTCGTTGGCATGAGTGTTGAAGCCGAAATGGCCACCTTCCTGAAGCCCCTCGGGCCCGCTGCTCTGGCGTTAACAGCCTTACTCCAGATCGGGCTGATCTTCTATCTGATCAGGCGCGGCCGGCCCCCGGGGACGTGGAAAAACGACTTTTAGCTTGACGCCCGCAACCCCGCTCACTAAGATGCCATCCTTTCCTGGCTACGTAGCTCAGCTGGTTAGAGCGCAGCACTCATAATGCTGATGTCGCTAGTTCGAATCTAGCCGTAGCCACCAAAATATAAATAAATCAGCCCCCTAATAGGGGCTTTTTTATGTCGGTGGGAATTGGGGCTAATCAGGGCGTCTCCTGGCTACATTTTCCGAAGGCCCTATGTTGGGATTCTCCCTCCCTACTCGGCCGAGATCCATTTGGGATCGCCCTATAGCTGCATCGGAGCGGCCGTCGTCTATCTCTGGGCCGAGACCCTGGGATCCACTGGATCAAGCGGCCTCGTCTAAGGTCTCGGGATCGTCTACAAGCGAATTCCGCTCCAAGCGTTTATGGTTGACCAACAGCGTCGTCACAGTCCGCCCGGACACATTGAAGTGCACTGCCGCGTCCTCGCTTGCCTGCTCCGAGTAGTCGCCGTCAAGGAGATCGTCCAACGCCTCGAACGGGCATAGGAGTTCGGCAGCGAAGGCGCGTTGCAGCTTTTGACGGTAGGTGTGGGCCCGGGTGACGGGGAGCAGGCGTTCATTGAGGCCGCTAGCGATCCTGTCGCCGAGCAGGCGGGCGAGTTCAAAGCGGCGACCCGTGAGGTAATTAGACCGGAGTACGATGCGGCCCGACGCCCGCGACTTGTCGTCAAGACAGAAGGCGAGGGGCGTGCCTTCCGTCGGTCTCAGCACCTCCGGTGAGACGGCGCAAAGCTCGGCGAGACGCTTATCTGGCATAGGTTCCTGCGCTAGCCCTTGTTGTTCGCGCAGTGCCCGCGCCGCTGCATATCCCTGTCGCCAGGCCGGGACCCGCCCCTGCGCGTTGAGGTCGAGACCCTCAATGTGGGCCATGTCGGCTGGGCGCGTCCTTTTCCCCAGGCCCCTCGCCAGGGACGCGAGATCGGCAGCAGTGAGGAGCTTGCGTCCCGGTAGGTGACCTGCCGACATCTCGATGACCGCGTCGCGGCCAAGCTCGTCGGCATCGGCGAGTAACTGGAGGATCTGGGCCGAATCGCCCTCGTCCGCGTCGCATCCCAGGACGGCCTCCAATTCCCGTTGGGCCGCACTGTCCGGGTCGGCGCGTTCAGCCAGGACTTCGCTCCAGATCTGATCGAAGTTGGTAGGGACAACATGGTCCGCTCTGAGCTTGCCTTGAATCTGTGCCATGAATTCATCGACGGCCGATTCGAATTGTCGGGTGGGAACGACCGCCGCCCAGTCGGCGGTATATCGAAATGCGCTAAACCCCTGTGGGTGGGTCGGCTTTGCCATCAGCGTGGTTCGCTCACGGTCGGAGAAAATCGTAATGTTAGGCCAGAGGTATCCGGCCCCGACCGTGCCCAAGCAATGCGCGAAATGCCAATCGGCCTTGAGGGTGTCAGGCCTTGGCTCGCGCGCCAGGCGCCACCAGTTCCAGGCTAGCCACTCGGCCAAGTGGTAGCCGGACACCAAGGGGCCGTCCCGGGCGCAGTCGATGAAGCCGTCCTGGCCTTCTGTAAGCAGGATGTCGCCAAGCCTGACCCTCAGCATACCGAAGCAGGACATCTCCTCGGGGGGACCCTCCGCAAGGCGCTCCCATTGGCAGGCGATATTCAGGCTGTTACTCATCGCTCGCTCCAAGCCTTCAGTACGCACTCTCTCTGGTGTTTCTCGCCTTCCTTATCGAGCCTGTAGCCGTGGTAGCCGTCTCGGTCCCACTTTGCCTCGTAAGCTTCGCCTTGGTCGTCGACGCTCCAGACATATTTCGGCCAGCCTTCGACGCGAGCTGTGCTGACCATACCCTTTCGCACCCCAGCGACGAACAGCGCCTGCGCCTCCCCAGCCCGGACCGGACGCAGATCGTCGCACAACGACTTGGCTGGGCGCGGATTGATCGGTGGTTGGAAGCCATAGTCGGCCGGGTGCCTTTTGTGGAGTGCGCTACCCCTATAGCGTGCTTCGGCAAGCAGGGTGTCCTGCTGCTCAGGACCCCAAGATCCTGGGTTCTCGATCCGGCGCTTGGGATTATTAGATTGGCGATTTGGCATGGTTGGAGTGAACAGGTTGCCGGCGGCGGAGATACACGCTTCGTTAAGTCACGCGAGGGATGATGGGCATGGTAGCCCGCACGCCCCCCGGATTCCACAAAGAGGCATGGATACCGTCAAGTAAGCCACCGCCAACGGCACGGCCAGGTATGCCCTGCGGCGTCCATCATGTCCGAGCGTAGACCCGATCTTTAGGGGATTAAGACGAAAAGGTCGCGAAGACCTTGCACAAAGACCGCCGTTCCTGAATCAATCCGTCTGCTATCCCCCCCGCGCGGCCGGCCACAAGCTTGCCGTCCCTGCAACCTTACCCATCGTCTGGCATGCTGCGAGCTATGGGTATCGGTGCGCTGTGGGTGCCCAGGATTTCTTCAACGGTGGTGACGGCTACAGAGAGGAGTCGAACAGTGAAAGCATTATGGGTGTTAGGCGCGGCGGGTTTCTTCCTCATGGCGGACGGTTACGCCAGCGACACCCCGCCCATCCCGCGGATGTCCAGCGTCTGCCCGCCGGGGTATGCCCGGAACGGCGCCTATTGCGTGCCTGTGGCCGACAATCCGAAACCGGCAATCCCGCGGGAATCCAGCGTCTGTCCGCCGGGTTACTACCGGAACGGCGCCTACTGTGTGCAGAACGTGCGTAAATGACGAAGAGGCCGCCCATCATGTCGATCAGAGCCCCGGCCGGCGTGCCCCTTGCTCGACTGATCGTCGCCGTCTTCCTGCTCATCGCGATCGCCCGGCCCCTCGCCGGCGAGGTGTTGGGCAGTCCATTCGCTCTGCCGCGCACGAATGGACAGGTCCTACCGCCCCCGCCGCCCAAGGTTGGCCCCGGGTGACGGTAAAGGGGGTCTTGGAGTAAGCTAATGGCCGTCGCATTTTCGCGCCCCAACAGCGGGCGGTGACTGAGGCCGGTGGGTGCTGAAATCGCCCACCGGCTTCGCTATTATCAGAGCCTTATCCCTGGGCTCACTCACCATCCCCTTCGAGAACGCCGAGCCAGTAAACCAGGGCTCATCATCTGGAGTGCCTGCCGTGATTGGATCGAATCCCAGACTTGTCACTTGGCTGACCGGTGCGCTTGGGCTCCTGGCCCTGGTGGGCCCTGCCAGCGCCATGGTTTTCTGCGTCAACAACGCGGTCACCTTGCACAAGGAACTCCTCGGGGCCGCCGCTAACGGGGAGGACGATGAGATCCACCTGGTGCAGGGGGTCTATGGCGGCAACTTTGTCTATACCAGCGCCGAGGCCAAGGGCTTGGCGGTGCTGGGCGGCTACTCGGAGGGCTGCGTCAGCCGCTCCCTGGACCCGGCCAATACCATCCTGGACGGCCAGCAAGCCGGCAGGGTGCTGGCGCTATTGGCGCCGGAGGTAGCGGCGGAGTTCACCATCGAGGGCCTGACCTTGCTGAATGGCAAGAGCTTCGCGGCGCCGGACGGCAATGGCGGTGGGCTATTGGCGAATGCCGGTACGGAGGGCCTGGTTACCCTCAGGCATAATCAGATTCTGAACAATGTGGGTGCGGACGGGGGCGGCGCTTATGTGCGGGCGGGCAGCATCTCGCTGACTGCGAACAGCATTTATGATAATGCCGCTCGGGATGGTGATTATGGCGGCGGTGGCCTGAGTCTGGTCGGGAGCGTCGATCTTAGCCATAACCGGATTCAGGCTAATACCTCCAACCGTTGCGGTGGGGGTATCCTGATCCTGGCCAGCAATGCCGTCTTGACCGAGAACCACATCGAGGACAATTCCAGCCGGCGCGGTGGGGGCGTTTGCGCCTATAACCACTTCTCCACCACGACGCTGGACCACAACCTGATTAACCATAATCGCGCGAGCGAAGGCGGAGGCGTTGCCCTCTATGGCCCCGAGCGGGGTGCCGCCCTGCTGGTGGCTAACCAGTTCCTAGGCAATAGCGCCGTCTCCCGGGGGGGTGGTGTCCTGCTGTGGGGCAGCCATCATGACGCCACGGTTATCGACAACCGCTTTTTCGAGAATAGCGCCCCGGAAGGCGGGGGGCTTTACGGGATGCTGTCCGATACCGTGACGACGCTCGCTAACAATAGCCTGGCGAATAACGAGTCACCGTCTGATGGGGGCCTGAGTCTGCATCTCGCGGGAGCGGCGACCGCAACCAGTGCCCAGCTTGATAACCAGCCACTTGCCCCGCACCCGCCCTTGGCCGCCGAGGGTTCCGGCCTCTCCGGTGGGTCGGGGGATGCCACCTTCTCGGCCCCCGAGGCCGAGACCATCAGTCAGCCACCGGCCCCGCCGGCCCCGCCGGCCCCCGAGGCCGAGGTCATTAGCCAGCCCCCGGCCCCGCCGGAACCTCTCCTGGTCTTCTCGGACGATTTCGAGAAGGCCGATTTCACCGGACGCTGGGTCCAGGATGGTCAGCATGACTGGTTTGTTTCCCCGCAGCGGGCCAGGGTGGGTAGCCGCTCGGCGGAGATCGATGGCCCAGCGACGGATGCGCAACTGACCTCTATCGCGATCAGCCCTCAAGAGGCCACCACCGCCACCATTACCTTCGATTGGTTCATCGAAAGCAGTCTGGACTCCGGCGAGTATCTGGCCTTCGACGTTTCCATTGATGGGGGTAGCACCTGGACCGAAATGGCGCGGTTGAGCGGCGGCGGCAATCCCACGCCCGCCGAGAACCGGTGGCATGCGGCCCGGATCGGACTGACGGGGCTGGCCCCCAAGGACCAGTTGCGCCTGCGGTTTCGCGGGTCCATGTCGGCCGGGGACGAAGACGCGAACCTCGACAATCTGAGCGTGACGGTCCAGTAGCGCTTATCTAGGGGTATAGTCCAGCCTGGTTTGGCCCCGAGCCAGCAAATTTGCTTATGAAGATGATGAAGAGAAGTCGGATTTCCTCGCTGTCCCGCTGGGGCCTTATGCTGCTGCTGTTGTCCGGTCTGGTGCCCGTGCCAGACAGCCTGCCCACCGCGGATGCGGCTCGGACCAGGCCGCGCGTGGGCCTGGTGCTGGGCGGGGGTGGTGCGCGCGGCCTGTCGCATGTCGGGGTATTGAAGGTGCTGGAGGAGTTGCGGGTGCCGATCGACTGCATCGCGGGCACCAGCATGGGCTCCATCATCGGGGGTCTCTATGCCTCGGGCATGACCCCCGAGAGGATGGACGAGACCTTGGGTAAGATTGATTGGCCCCACGTGTTTACCGATGGCCCCCCGCGCGCCGATCTGCCCTTCCGCGCCAAGCAGGAACAGCGGGTCTTGCTGACGAACAAGGGGGTGGGCATCAAGGATGGCAGGCTGCAGTTGCCCCTGGGTTTGTTGCAGGGTCAAAACCTCTCGCTGCTGTTGGAGGAACTGACCCTGCCCGCCGCCGATGTCCGGGATTTCGATGATCTCAAGGTGCCTTACCGGGCCGTCGCCACCGATCTGGCCACCGGCAAGGCCGTGGTGCTGGACTCGGGTGAATTATCCCGGGCCATGCGCGCCAGCATGTCCATCCCAAGTGCCCTGGTGCCGGTCCAAATGGATGGCAAGTTGCTGGCCGATGGTGGCATGGCGGATAACGTGCCGGTGGACGTGGCGCGCAAACTGTGCAAACCCGATGTCATCATCGCGGTGGATGTGGGCGCGCCTCTGGTCGCAACCCAGGACCTGTCCTCGGTCCTTTCCATCACCGAGCAACTCGCGGGCTTTTTGACCGTCCGCAATACCGAGGTCCAACTCGCTACCCTGGGACCCCGGGATATTCTGATCAAACCGGATCTCAGGGATATTTCCAGTATCGATTTTGAAAAATTCGCGGAGGCGGTCGCGGTGGGTTATGCCGCGGCCAAGGCCCAGTTGACTCCTCTGAGCCGGCTCTCCCTGGCGCCCGAGGCCTTTGAGGCCCTTCTGGCCGCCCGGCCGGACCTGCCCGAAAAGAATCATCCCGTCATCGACTTCATTCGCATCGAGAACGAGACCCGCTTGTCGGACCAGGTCATCGAGCAGCAGATCGGTCTCAAACCGGGAGACCACCTCGACCCGGAGCAGCTTAATCGTGATCTCAATGTGATCTATGGCATGGGCGACTTTCAGGAGGTCGACTATTCCCTGGTCAGGGAAAACGGCAAGACTGGCCTGGTGGTCGAGACCAAAAAGAAATATATCGGTGACAATAACCTGAATTTCGGTCTATTTCTGGGCGCCAACCTGAAGGGCGACTCGATGTTCAACATCAGCGCCGCCTACACCATGTCACAAATCAATTCGCTGGGCGCGGAATGGCGCACCTTTATGCAAATAGGCAACGACAGTGCCTTTCTGACCGATTTCTACCAACCCCTCGATGCGGGTCAGCAATACTTTCTCGATCCCTACCTGAGCTACAAGCAGTACAACCTCACCCTGGAGAGCGATTCCCAGGAGTTGATTACGGGCTTTCGGGTGCGCGAGTTCCAGTTCGGTCTGGACGTCGGCCGCAATCTTGACCGTTGGGGGCGGGTGGTCATGGGCCTGTATTACAACGGGGGGAACAATGGCCGTCGTCTTGGCATCATCTCCCCCTATGAGGGCGACTTCAACAACAGCGGTTTTTCCTTGCGTCTGGAGGCGGATACCCTGGACAGTATCAATTTCCCGACCAAGGGCTATATGGCCAATGTGCGCCTGCGTGGCGCCATGACCCTGCTCGGCGCCGACTCGGACTATCAAACCTTGCTCGTGGAGGGGCACAAGCCCTGGACCTGGGGCAAATCCACCCTGATTCCCCGCCTGTACCTGGGCACCACCCTGTCCGGCGATCCCGGTCCCGAGGACCTGTTCCTGCTGGGCGGTTTCCTCAATCTTTCGGGTTATCAACTGGGAGACATTACCGGGCAGAACGTCGCCTTCGGGGAACTCATTTACATGTATCGGCTGGATAGTGCCTCTTCGGCCTTTTCCATCCCGCTCTACGCCGGCGGTTCGCTGGAGGTAGGCACTGTCTGGGATTCGCTGGACCGTATTGAGGCCGAAGCCACCATCCCCGCGGGCAGCCTGTTCCTGGGTGCCGATACCCCCCTGGGACCCTTCTATCTGGGCGCCGGCTTCTCCAAGGACAGCCATGCGTCCCTCTACTTGATGCTGGGTAAATTCTTCTGATGGCGGACGGCCAGGACTGCAACCCGAGGTAGGGCAGGGGGCCCCACGGGGATCGGCCCCCCCGCGGAGTCCCCAGCCGGCCCGGGCCCTAAGCGAATTCCACCAGCAGGTCCTTGGCATTGACGCTCTCGCCATGGCGGGCGTGGATGGCGTGTATTACTCCATCCCGCTCGGCGGTGAGCATGGTCTCCATCTTCATGGCCTCGATGGAGATGAGGGGATCGCCCTTGGCCACCTTCTGACCCACATGGATGGCCAGGGTGACGATGGTTCCGGGCATGGGGGCGCCGACGTGCCTGGGGTTGCCTTCCTCGGCCTGGGGCTTGGCCTTGAGGTTGGCGAGACCCGCCTTGGGTACGCGCACCACCCGGGATTGACCGTTGAGTTCGAAGAAGACCTTGGCCACCCCCGCGCCGTCCGGACTCGCCATGCCCTGTTCGGAGATGATGAGGTTCTTGCCGCGCTCGAGTTCCACGCTGATCTCCTCCCCGCCTTGCAGACCGTAAAAGAAGGCGGGGGTAGGCAGCACGGAGACATCGCCGTAATGACTGCGATGAGCCGCGTACTCCTTGAATACCTTGGGATACATGAGATGGGAGGCCAGATCGGTATCCTGGATCTGGCGCCCGGTGGCGGCCTGGGCCTCGGCCCGGGCGGCCTCCAGGTCCACCGCCGGTAGCCAGTCCCCGGCCCGGCCGGCGAGGGGCGGCTCGCCCTTCAGGACCTTCCGCTGCAAGGCCGGGGGGAAGCCATCCGGTGGGTAGCCCAGCTCGCCACGCATGAGCGAGATCACCGAGTCCGGGAAGGCGATCTCGCGGGCCGGGTCCGCGACTTCCGCGGGCGTCAGGCCGTTGGCGACCATGAAGAGGGCCATGTCGCCGACCACCTTCGAGGTGGGGGTGACCTTGACGATGTCGCCGAAGAGCCGATTGACGTCGACATAGGCCTGGGAGACCTCGCCCCAGCGGTGATCCAGCCCCATGGCGCGGGCCTGCTCGCGCAGGTTGGTGTATTGGCCGCCGGGCATCTCGTGGCGATAGACGTCGGCGGTGCCGGAGCGGATGTCGGCCTCGAAGGGGGCATAGTAGCGGCGCACCCCCTCCCAGTAGTGGGAGAGCCCCCGCAGGGCGTCCAGGTCCAGGCCCGGGTCCCGGTCGCTGCCCGCCAGGGCGGCGGCGATGGAGCCCAGGTTGGGCTGGGAGGTGAGCCCGCTCAGGGCGTCCAGGGCGCCATCGACGGCGTCGCAGCCGGCCTCGACGGCGGCCAGGACCGAGGCGGCGGCGATGCCGCTGGTGTCGTGGGTGTGGAAGTGGATCGGCAGGCCGATCTCCTGTTTGAGGGCCAGCACCAGCTCCCGGGCGGCGCGGGGCTTGCAGACGCCGGCCATGTCCTTGATGCCCAGGATGTGGGCGCCAGCCTTTTCCAGTTGCTTGGCGAGATTCACGTAATACTTGAGGTTGTACTTGGGCCGCGCCGGATCGAGCAGGTCACCGGTGTAGCAGATGGCCGCCTCGCAGAGGGCACCGGTCTCGATGACGGCGTCCATGGCCACCCGCATGTTGTCCACCCAGTTCAGGGAGTCGAAGACGCGGAAGACGTCGATGCCCTCCTTGGCGGCCTGCTGGACGAAGTAGCGCACCACGTTGTCGGCGTAATTGGTGTAGCCAACGGCGTTGGAGGCGCGCAGCAGCATCTGGAACAGGATGTTGGGCACGGCGGCGCGCAGGCGGGCCAGGCGTTCCCAGGGGTCCTCCTTCAGGAAGCGCAGGGCGACGTCGAAGGTGGCGCCGCCCCAGCATTCCAGCGAGAAGAGCTCCGGTACCAGGCGCGCGTAGTGGGGGGCGATCTCGGTCAGGTCATGGGTGCGCATGCGGGTGGCGAAGAGGGACTGATGGGCGTCGCGCATCGAGGTGTCGGTGAGGAGGACGCGCTGTTCGTCCCGCATCCAGGTGGCGAAGGCGGTCGGCGCCCAGCGCCTGGAGTCGGTCCCGGGAGCCGGGGGCCGGGTCCCGGGTGAGATCGCAAGGGGGCTTGATCGGCGGGGCCATGGGCAGGGCGGGCAGGGCACGGCCCTTCATCTCCGGGTTGCCGTTGACCCGGATATCGCCGAGAAAACGCAGCAGGCGGTTGGCGCGGTCGCGGCGCTTGCGGAACTTGAACAGCTCCGGCGTCTCGTCGATGAAGCGGGTGGTGCACTGCCCCGACAGGAAGAGGGGGTGGTTGATGACGTTTTCCAGGAAGGGCAGGTTGGAGGCCAGCCCGCGCACCCGGAACTCGCGCAGGGCGCGGTCCATGCGCCGCGCCGCTTCCTCGGGGCTATGTCCCCAGGCGGTGACCTTGACCAGGAGGGAGTCGTAATAGGGGGTGATGACGGCCCCGGAATAGGCGGTGCCGCCATCGAGGCGGATGCCAAAGCCCGCCGGGCTGCGATAGGCATTGATGCGGCCATAATCCGGGGTGAAGCCGTTCTCCGGGTCCTCGGTGGTGATGCGGCACTGGAGGGCGTGGCCATTGAGGCGCAGGGCCTCCTGCCGGGGGACGTGGGAGTCGTCGTCGCCCAGGCGCGCGCCCTCGGTGATGGCGATCTGCGCCTTGACGATATCCACGCCGGTCACCAGTTCGGTGACGGTGTGTTCGACCTGGATGCGCGGATTGACCTCGATGAAGTAGAAGTTGTCGGTGTCCGCGTCCACCAGGAATTCGACGGTGCCGGCGTGGCTGTAGTGGGCCGCCCGCGCCAGCCGCAGGGCCGCCTCGCAGAGTTCGACGCGGCGCGCCTCGGTCAGATAGGGAGCGGGGGCCCGCTCCACGACCTTTTGGTTGCGGCGCTGCACCGAGCAGTCACGCTCGAAGAGATGGACGAGTTGACCCTGGGTGTCGCCCAGGATCTGGACCTCCACATGCCGCGCCCGCCGCACCAGCTTTTCCAGATAGACCTCGTCGTTGCCGAAGGCCGCCAGGGCCTCGCGCCGGGCGATGTCCATGGCCGGGCCCAGGTCGGCCTCGGTGGGTATCACGCGCATACCGCGCCCGCCGCCGCCCCAACTGGCCTTGAGCATCAGGGGATAGCCAACGGTCGCCGCCAGGGCCTTGGCCCCCTCCAGATCCCGGGGCAGGGCGCCCGTCGCCGGCACCACGGGCACCCCGGCCCGGGCCGCCAGTTCCCGCGCCGAGACCTTATTGCCCAGCAGCCGCATGACCTCGGGTCTGGGGCCGATGAAGGCGATGCCAGCGGTGGCGCAGGCCTCGGCGAAATCGGGATTCTCCGAGAGAAAGCCGTAACCGGGGTGAATGGCATCGACCTGGTTCTCGCGGGCGATGCGGATGATGTCGGCGATATCCAGGTAGGCCGCGATGGGTTTCTGGCCGGCACCCACCCGATAGGCCTCATCGGCCTTGAACCGGTGCAGGGCAAAGCGATCTTCGTTGGAAAAAATGGCGACGGTACGGATGCCCATCTCGCTGGCCGCGCGCAGGACGCGGATGGCGATTTCACTGCGGTTGGCGACAAGCAGACGGCGAATCTTTTTCATGGCTCTGGGGTCTAATAAATTTGAAAGATGAGTAGGCTGGGATAATCGCTTAACTGTGCCATGGCTGACCGTCTGGCGCCATGGATTCTGGCGAAGATTTTCGCAGCGATTTGCTCGTCTATTGCGCTTTGCGGGCGTTTACCGCATAATCATATGGTCTGTCAACCCCTCATTTGTACCCTAGCACCATGGCAAACCCGATACCCTCCCGTTGGCGCAAGCCATTGCTTCATATTGCCCTTTTCATCGCGAGCATATACCTCTATGCCTTGCTGATGGAGGTGTGGGGGGGGTTTAGCGCCCGTCTACTGTATTTGCAGTGGCCGGAGGCCATCCTCGTCCTCTACTTCTACGGTTTGATCTACAGCCTGCTCAAGCCTTCCGCTTGGCGCCCCTGGCTGGCGGGCGTGCCTATTTTCCTCGTCTATCTGGTACATGACATCTTTTATCTGGTTTACGGCAAGGTCTTCCGCTTTATCAATGTGGCGGAAGTGCCCGAACTCCTCCAGATACTGCCGCCCGCTTATGCCGTCCTGCTGGTGATAGGCTTCCTTGCCCCTTTTGCCCTCATCCTGGCACGCATCGATTATCACAGGCCCTGGCGCATCCTGCTGGCGCTCTTGCCGCTGGTGTTGGTCGTAACCCTCATCAAGGCGACGCCGACCGCCTTTGCCACGGGATTTAAATCCGTGGCCCATGAGATCGTCAAGTATTCCGATGGCAAGAGTGTGGAGAGCAACGGCCGGCTGGCCATGCTGCTGTTCCGGGAGGCGGAGCGGGAAGGGACCCTGGCCATGATCAAGCCCTATCTGAATCGTCCAGGTTTTGACAAGGCCTTCGCGGGGGAGGTGGAGGGCATTCGGCCCTACCTTCAGCCACGTAACGTGCATCTGATCGTCCTGGAGAGCTTTCTTGATCCGCGTCTTTTCCGCGACCTCAAGTTATCCGGTGACCCCGTGCATCCGGACTTTGCCGCCCTCTTTGGCGACAAGCTGGGCTTGTCGGTCTCGCCCGTCTTTGGCGGCGCGACCTCCCAGGCCGAGTTTGAAGTCCTGTGTGGCGTGCCGGCCATGGAGCGGCTGTCCAGCGTCGAGTTCAACACCTTCACCGGGGCCGAGGCCCATTGCCTGCCTGGCCTGTTGGCCGAATTGGGCTATCGCGCCATCGCCAGCAATGCCTATAAACCCAATTTCTTCAACACCCAACCGGCCTATAAGGGCATGGGTTTCGCCGAACAGCAGTTCCCCGTGGAGTTCTTTACCCTGGAACCCACCTACCTCAAGTTTGGAGATCCCGGCGAGGAGGAATATCTTTTTGACGGCGATCTCTTCCCCCAGAACCTGGATTTAGTGCGTCGGCATCTGGAAGAGCATCCCGATCAACCGCTGTTTAACTATATGCTGACCATTTATGGCCATACGCCGCACAATCTGAATGAGGACAAGCGGCCTATCCTCATTAAATCGGAATCGAACAACCCGGATGATCAGATCGAGCGGGTCGTCAATCAGTTTTACTACCGCACCCAGGCCATTGCCCGTTATGTGAAGGAATTGATCGCTCTCGATCCCAATAGCCTGATCGTCCTGGTTTCCGATCACGTGCCCCCCTTGCAGTTTGGGCCCATCACCTATAAGGCGTTAGCCTACATGGATAATCGAGAGGGTTACTATTTCTATAATCGCCTGGCGATTATCGAGCAGGGTAAGCCGGTGACCTACGACCCCATGCGCCACTTCGATCTGCCCAAGCTGATTATGAACAACCTGACCCAGGGTCATTACTGCGCCACCGGCGATTGCGAATATCTCGTCAAGACCAAGCCAGCCCTCGATACCTATTTCGACAAATACCTGGCCTTGATGGCTCATGCGTCCGAGTAGATGAGAGCCGCGGGCGCGGAAGGGGAGACCCAGGCTGTCGGTCTCTTTGGGTTGGCCTTGGCCTGCCTGCGGGAGCGGGACCCCGACCAGAAGGTCGAACTGACGCGGCGCGCCGCGGCGGACTGGCGGGCCGGTGAGCTTGCTCTCGAGGACCCCATCCCCCCGGAGGACCTCGCGGAACCGGGCCGTCCCGAACGCCCCGAGCTGGTGGCGCCCCGGGCCCTGGCGAAGCGTTCCGCCAAGGGCACCGCTGGCGGGGGCCAGGGGCGCGCCGCCCTGATTCACGCCGTGGCCCATATCGAATTCAACGCCATCAATCTGGCCTGGGATGCCGTTTACCGTTTTCGCGGCCTGCCTCGCGCCTATTACGACGATTGGGTGGGCGTGGCGGCGGAGGAGGCCCTGCATTTTGGCCTCATGCGGGATCGCCTGAGGACCCTGGGCCATGAGTATGGTGATTTCCCGGCCCACGATGGCCTCTGGTCCATGGCGCGGCGCACGGCGGCCGATCCGCTGGCGCGCATGGCCCTGATCCCCCGGGTGCTGGAGGCACGGGGCCTGGACGTGACCCCGGGCATGATCGCCCGCCTGCGGGCCGCCGGGGATGGCGAGACGGCGGACTGCCTGGAGGTCATCCTGCGCGACGAGGTCGGCCATGTGGCGGCCGGGACGCGCTGGTTCCGCTTTCTCTGCGCGGAGCGGGGGCTCGAACCCGAGGGCCAGTATTTTGAGCTGCTGGCTCGCTATCTGGGCGGCGAGGTGCGCGGCCCCCTCAATCTGGCGGACCGCCGCCGCGCTGGCTTTACCGAGGCCGAACTGGAGCGTTTGCAGGCGCTCTGCCACAAACCCGCTTCCGCCGGGACCTGAACCTATTCCGGGAGGATGGCCTCTCGCCGCCAGCCCGCTGCCGAGACACTCAATACCTCGCCCCGCTCGGGATGCCAGTCCGCCAGGACCTGGCGCATCGCGGCGTGGCCGTCGAGGTCGAAGGCGTGTTCCCCGGGTCTGTGGGTATGGCCATGGATCAGGTGCCAGGCGCCATGGCGGCGCAAGGTGGCCTTAACGGCCTCCTGATTCACATCCATGATGGCCAGGGGCTTGCGGGCGATCGCCTGGCCACTCTTGCGGCGGTAACTGGCCGCCATGGCGCGGCGCTTGTCCAGCGGTTTCAACAAAAAGAGCCACCTGACGATGGGGTTGCGGATGAGGCGGCGGAATTTCTGGTAGGCCAGGTCGTCGGTGCACAGCAGGTCCCCATGCATCAGCAGGGTGGGGGTCCCCAGCAACTCCACCCGGCTTGGCTCCCGTAACAGGGTACAGCCCGTCTCCTGGCTAAAGCGCTTGCCGAGCAGAAAATCCCGGTTGCCGGAAATAATGGCGCAGCGGGTGCCGCTGGTGGTGAGGTCGTGCAGGGCCTGGCGGATGGCGGGGTAGGGGGCTTGATCATCATCGTCACCAATCCAGGCATCGAAGAGATCGCCGAGGATGTAGAGGGCCTCGGCCCGCCGCGCCCGCCGGCGCAGAAAGCCCAGGAACAACTCCACGGTGCCCGGCTGCTCCGGCGCCAGGTGAAGGTCGGAGATGAAGAGAAATTCCGGCGGTGAGGAGGGCATGCGCCTGAGCCGCTAAAGCTTGATCCTTGCCGCCAGGCGCTCCCCCAGGGGCCTGCTCAGGCCACGACCTCGGCCTTCTCGATCAGGATGTCCTCGACGGGGACATCCTGGTGGCCCTGACGGTTACCCGTCTTGACCCCCTTGATCTTGTTGACCACCTCCATGCCCTCGGTCACCTTGCCGAAGACGCAATAGCCCCAGCCATCCTGGCCCGGATAGTCGAGAAAGGCATTGTCGGCGACGTTGATGAAGAACTGGGAGCTGGCGGAGTGGGGGTCCGAGGTGCGCGCCATGGCGATGGTGCCCGTCTTGTTCTTGAGGCCGTTCTTGGCCTCGTTTTGGATGGGGGCGCGGGTACGCTTCTCGGCGAAGCGGCTGTCCATGCCGCCGCCCTGGACCATGAAGCCATTGATGACGCGGTGGAAAATAGTGCCGTCGTAATGGCCTTCGCGGACGTACTGCTCGAAGTTGGCGGCGGTGCCCGGCGCCTTTTCGAAGTCGAGCTCGATGGCGATGTCGCCGTGATTAGTCGTGAGTTTGATCATGAAAACATTCTCGGAGCGAGGTGCGTGAAATGCCCGCGCGACTGGCGCGGGCCATGGCGAGTGGCGGCGGGGTGCTATCCCTCTGGCCGACCCGACGGGTGGGATAGGGGCCCGCGACCTGGGTTCAGCCGCCCACGCGGCTGGCCTTTTCGATGATGACGGTCTCCTGGGGCACGTCCTGGGGGAACTGGCCCTTGGCCCCGGTGGGCAGGGCGCCGATGGCGTCAACCACCGTCATGCCCTCCGTGACCCGCCCGAAGACGGTGTAGCCCCAGCCACGCGGGGTCTTGGCGGTATGGTTCAGGAAGGCGTTGTCCTTGAGATTGATGAAGAACTGGGCGGTGGCCGAGTTGGGGTCGCTGGTGCGGGCCATGGCGAGGGTGCCGCGCTCGTTCTTGAGGCCGTTGTCCGCCTCGATCGCCACCGAGGGCCGGGTGTCCTTTTGTTTCATATCCTGGGCAAAGCCACCGCCCTGGATCATGAAGTCCTTGATAACGCGATGGAAGACGGTGCCGTTGTAGAAGCCGCTGTCCACATAGGCGAGGAAATTCTCGACCGATTTGGGGGCCTGGTCGGGGTAGAGTTCCAGGACGATGACCCCCTTGTTGGTTTGGAGGCTGACCTGGGGGTTGCCCGCCAGGGCGCTGCCCGCGAGGACGAGCGACAGCAGGGCGAGGGCGATGAGGGTGAATCTCCGCATCTTGGAGCTCCTTAAAGTGCAGGGGACGGGGATAAAACATGGCATATTACGGGTTCGGTCCGGATCGGAAAACCCCCGCGTCGCCATCGAGGTCCGGCGAGACCGCTCGCGGGGGCTGGGCGCGGTTTTCGCCCCCGGGGCCGCTTTGCTACTATCCCCCGAATTTCCTCGATCCCGGTCCCAAACTCCATGCTTCAGATCCATAACAGCCTGACCCGCCATAAAGCGGATTTCGTCCCCCTGGAACCCGGCAAGGTCCGCCTCTACGTGTGCGGCATGACGGTCTATGACCTCTGCCACCTGGGGCACGCCCGGGTCATGGTGGTTTTCGATGTCGTCTATCGCTATCTGCGGCACCTGGGTTACGAGGTGACCTATGTGCGCAACATCACGGATATCGACGATAAGATCATCAACCGCGCCAACGAGCGCGGCGAGGCCTTTGCCGATCTGACGGCGCGTTTCATCCAGGCCATGCACGAGGACGCCGCGGCCCTGGGCGTCCTGCCACCCACGGCGGAACCCCGGGCCACCGCCCACATCGCCGAGATCCTGGCCATGATCCAGGTCCTGATCGCCAAGGGTCATGCCTACGTGGCGGATAATGGCGATGTCTATTACGCCGTCGCCAGCTTCCCGGGCTATGGCCGTCTCTCCGGCAAGGACCCGGCGGAGTTGCGCGCCGGCAGCCGGGTGGAGCCGGACGAGGCCAAGCGCGATCCCCTGGACTTCGCCCTCTGGAAGGCCGCCAAGGCCGGCGAGCCGGCCTGGGCATCGCCTTGGGGTCCGGGGCGCCCCGGCTGGCATATCGAATGCTCCGCCATGTCCACCTGCTGCCTGGGCAACCACTTCGACATCCATGGCGGCGGCGCCGATCTCCAGTTCCCCCATCACGAAAACGAGATCGCCCAGTCCGAGGGCGCGACCGGCGAACCCTTCGTCAACGTCTGGATGCACAACGGCTTCGTCCGGATCAACGAGGAGAAGATGTCCAAGTCCCTGGGCAACTTCTTCACCGTCCGCGAGATCCTGGCGCGCTACCGCCCCGAGGAGGTGCGCTACTTCATCCTCACCAGCCAGTACCGTAGTCCCCTCAACTATGACGAGGAGCATCTGGAGCAGGCCCGGGGGGCACTGACGCGCTTCTATACGGCCCTGCGCGGCCTGCCCAGTGCCCCGCCCGCGGGGGGCGAGGCCCTCCGGGCGCGCTTCGCGGCCGCCATGGACGATGACTTCAATACCCCCGAGGCCCTGGCCGCCCTCTTCGACCTGGCGCGGGAGATCAATCGCGCCCGGAGCGAGGACCTGGCCCTGGCCGCGGGCCTGGCCGCCCAACTTCGGGCCCTGGGAGCTGTGCTCGGTATCCTCCAGGACGATGCCGAGGCCTATCTGCGCGGCGGCCCCGCGGCGGGAGGCCTGAGCGATGCCGACATCGAGGACCTCATCCGCCGGCGCGCCGAGGCCCGCCAGGCCCGCGCCTGGGCCGAGGCCGATCGGCTGCGGGATGAGATCCAGGCGGCGGGCATCCTGCTGGAGGACGGGGCGGGCGGCACCCGCTGGCGGCGGGCCTGAGAGAGCGGACCTACCTCGATCGCCCCGGAGATCCTGTTCGCCCTGTGGCGGTATGCGACCCTGGAAGAGGTTGGCAGCGCGCGGGCGGGGTCTGGTGCTCCTGTCCGGGGGACGCCGTAAATCCATCCCTGGAGGCTCGGGCATGGCATCCCTGCCATGCACGCCCCCGGACAGAAGCACCAGACCCCGCTAATGAGGATCTGGCGGCTGGGTACGCCGGGAGTTACGGCTGCCCGGCCTTGGCGAGAGCCTTGATCACGGGGGTGCTTGAGGGGGTACTAACAAGGAGTGGATGCTCTTTCGGATTCCTATTTGGATTCAATAGGCTAGGAGGGTCTGCACTACATGTATCAGGAGGCGGCACTAGAAGTAGCGGCGATCTCGGGGAGGGTGAAGGACCTCGGGACACGATACCTGTCCAGGCCTGGAGCATCTTTTTTTGCCAGCTACTGATTACAAGCAATAAAACGCCAAAAATATCGGTTTGGACGTATTTGTTGTCTTCACAGGGCCGCCGCGCGGGTGTAGCCTCGGCCGAAATCCATGTGCCCCATCCCCCGCACCCGGCCAGCCGCAGCAGAGCCGGGGCCAGGGACCCCCGGGCGCCACCACCGGAGGTCCCGCCGTGATGAGAATGCTTCGCAATCCGCCCCGTCTGTTAATGGCCGCGCTGCTACTGCTGCTGGGTATCGCCCAGCCCGCGCTGGCCGAGGTGTTCTGCGTCGCTACGGCCGTGGGCTTTCAAAACGCCCTCATCCGCGCCGCCGCCAACGGCCAGGATGACGAGGTCCGGATCGTTCAGGGCACCTATGTGGGCAATTTCGTCTATGCCAGTACCGAAGCCCAGGCGCTGTCCGTGCTGGGCGGTTACACGGCGGGTTGCGCCGGTCGCACGCTCGATCCGGTCAATACCATCCTGGACGGGAATCAGACCGGCACGGTGCTGGGGCTCTCGGCGCCGGATGTGGCCGCTGAGTTCCTGGTGGAAGGGTTGACCTTGCGCAAGGGTAGCTTCTAGCGGACTGAGCGCGGTGGTTGGCCCTGGTGGCGAGGTGATGGTTGCTAATAATTTCATCTCGGGCAATACCGCCTGGCGGCGGCGTGTATCTGCGCGCGACGACCGCCACGCTCACCAACAACAGCATCACGGGCAATACCGGCTACGGCGGCGGCGTGTATCTGAGCGCGACGACCGCCACGCTCACCAACAACGACATCTCGGGCAATACGCCAGCACGGCGGCGGCGTGTATCTGAGCGCCACGACCGCCACGCTCACCAACAACGACATCTCGGGCAATACCGCCGCCTACGCTACGGCGGCGGCGTGTATCTGAGCGCCACGACCGCCACGCTCACCAACAACACCATCTCGGGCAATACCGGCTCACGGCGGCGGCGTCGCATCTGCGCCACGACCGCCACGCTCACCAACAACACATCTCGGGCAATACCGCCTCCTACGGCGGCGGCGTGTATCTGAGCGCCACGACCGCCACGCTCACCAACAACGACATCTCGGGCAATACCGCCTCCTACGCAGCGGCGGCGGCGTGTATCTGAGCGCCACGACCGCCACGCTCACCAACAACGACATCTCGGGCAATACCGCCTGCCTACTCTCGACTACGGCGGCGGCGTGTATCTGAGCGCCACGACCGCCACGCTCACCAACAACACCATCTCGGGCAATACTGCCGACTCCAACGGCGGTGGTTTATATTTTGGATTCCAAGCAGTGAACCCAAAAGATCGGTAGCGCTCTTCAACAACCTCTTCTGGCTCAACCATAGCCACCGATAATCAGGGTGCGGATTTTTATATCGATAACACGACCGCTTCCCAAGTAACCCTGCTGGCCAACAATTTCGATTGGACGCCTAGCACGGGATTCAGGGTCGGTACGCCTGTTTATATTGACCCCAGCAACCTGAACAAGCTCGACCCCCTCTTCGTCGATGCCAGCACGGGCGACTTTCACCTCCAGCCCGGATCGCCCATGATCGATGCCGGCTACCCCGGCGACCCCCGACCTGCCTGACTTCGATATCGAAGGCACCCCACGGGTCCTGGGCAACTCGGTGGACATCGGGGCCTACGAATTCGACGACGGCTCCGACCCCAAGGCCATTCTGTCCCTGACCCTGGCGGGCACCGGCAGCGGCACGGTCACCAGCAGCCCCACCGGCATCAACTGCGGCAGCGATTGCTTCCAGGCCTATGACATCGACACCTTGGTCACGCTGACCGCCACGCCCACGGATGCCAACTCGGTCTTCGCTGGCTGGAGCGGTGATGAGGATTGCGCGGATGGCCAGGTCACGATGGCTACCCACCTGGGCTGCACCGCCACCTTCAGCGCGGTACGCCAACTCACCGTCACCCGCGCGGGCGACGGCAGTGGCCTGGTCACCTCTACCCCCACCGGCATCGACTGCGGCGCCGCCTGCGCGGCCTATTTTTATCAGGATGAGCCGGTGACACTGACGGCGATGCCGGATGCCATTTCGACCTTTGCGGGCTGGTCGGGTGACGCCTCCTGTCCCAACCTGAAACTCGACGTGAACCGGTCCTGCACGGCCACCTTCAATCCCAAACTCTTTCGGCTTTATACCTTCGTGGTTGGCACCGGTGGCGGTAAGGTGACCTCGAATCCGGCGGGCATTGATTGTGGAACGGATTGCGAGGAGGACTATGTGGCCAATACCCTGGTCACCCTGACCGCCACCCCCGATGCCCGCTCCAACTTCGCCGGTTGGACGGGTCCCTGCACGGGCACCGCGCCCACCTGCCAGGTCACCCTGTCCGAAGTCCGGGGTGTCGCCGCTATCTTCAATCTGAAAATCTATACCCTCAGTGTCTCGAAGCTGGGCAAGGGCGTGGTCACCAGCAATCCCGCCGGCATCGTCTGTGGTACCTATTGCCGCGATAAATTCGAGGATGGTACTCGCGTTACCTTGACGGCTTCGCCTACCCTGGGTTCCGGGTTCGTTAACTGGGGCGGCGCCTGTACGGGTACGGGCAGAGTCTGCACCCTCACCATGGATGCCGCGAAGAACGTCACCGCCACCTTCGTCCCGCTCACAGTCGCCATCAGTGACGTGACCCAGATTGAAGGCAACAGCGGCACCAGTACCTTTAATTTCACCGTCAGCCTGAATGCCTCTACCCACCGCACCGTCACGGTCAACTACGCCACCCTCAATGGCACGGCCAAAGCGGGCTCTGACTATACCGCCAGGACGGGGTTAGTCACCTTTACCGCGGATCAGCTCGCTAAATCCGTACGCATTGTGGTACTGGGGGATACCATCAAAGAAAGCAACGAGACCTTCTTTGTCAATCTCGCCACGCCCGTCGGTGCGACTTTCGCCAAGCAGCAGGGTAGGGGGACCATCACCAACGACGACTGATGTGACATCAAGACCTCATGGATGAGGCTTGTTACCTCTCACTCGAACCTTCACAACCCGCTGCGGCGGGTTGTCTATTTCAGTCACCCTTTAGCACCCACCGGCAACTGGCGACCTATTCAAAACCCCTTGATAGTCATCCTCTTTCCGTCCCCCTGAATTCAGGAGCGCCACCGGATCGCCGAGGCCGTCCGCTATTTGGAAGAGCGGTATTTCTACCCGGCGCCAGACAAGGCTTCGGCCTATAGAAGGAGGGCCGGGTGAGGGTTGGCGGGGGTGTCGACAGCAGGGATGCTGTCGCCAAGCCTACAGGGAGGTATTCACGGCGTCCCCCGCCAGCCCTCACCCGGCCCGGGACAGCGACAGCTCGGATGTTTTGGCTTTATCGTCAATCCGCTAGAAGTATGCCTTGGCGGGCAAAGAGGGCTATGAGTTCCTGAGTGGCTGTCTGGGTGCGGGCCAGTAGCTTGTTTCTGGGCCAGGCGGTGGTGCCCAACGCCTTGGGCGGGGCGAGACGGCCCTCCAGCAGGTCATCGGTGAGGGCCAGCGCCACCTCGTCCGGGGTGCGCGTCCCGTCCAGATAGCCCATGAGCTGGATGGCGAAGGCGTCCAGATCCAGGTTGGTATGGTTGAGGGTGGTGACGCGGCGGGCGCCCCCGGCGAGTTGGGCCCGGGCCAGGGGCCAGACCCGGGGCCGGTCGAGGGCCGGCGGTGGCTGGTGGCGGGGCTCCGGCTGGGCGGCGATGGCGTTGTGGGCGAAGAGGCTGAAGAGCTCCTGCAGGCAGGCATCGACCGCCTGGGCCAGGTCGCCGCCGCCCGCGGTCTCGACGCGCTGGATGGCGGCGGGCAGGACCTCCGCCAGGGTCAGGGAGTCCGGGTAGCGGGCCCCGAGTTCCAGGACCAGGGCCTTGGTCAGGGGTTGGCTGACCTGCAGGGTGACGCCGGCGGGGGTGAGGAAGGGGCTGTCCTTGACCCGCCGCAGGTCGGGCCTGGCGGCGGGGCGCAGGTCCGCGCGGAAGGCCAGGCCGGCGAAGCGGTCCAGGTCGATGGCGATCTCCTCCGGCAGGTCCGCGTCCGCGCGGCACAGCAGGCTCTGGCGGAAGTTGCGGTTGGTGACGAAATCCAGCCATTGCTCCAGTTCCAGGCCGTCCTCGATGGGGGCCAGGGCCTGATCCACGGCCTCGCCATAGGTCGAGGGGAAGAGGGTGCGGGGGTCCGTGTCGCAGAGGTAGCGCAGCCCGGCCCGCTCGGCATCGGCGGCGAAGTCGCTGAAGAGGAAGGCCCGGTTGTGCTCCGCCAGGTACTCGAAGAGCAGGTAGCTGGGGTGGACCTGATCCAGATGGGTGATCTCCGCCAGCAGATAGCGGGCGCTATGGGCCTCGAGCCCCTGGAGGCTGGCGCGCAGCCGGTCCAGGGCGGCGCGGGCGGCGGCGATGCGTTCGGTGGGGGTCTCCAACCCGCGGCAGGCGTAGCGCAGGATGTCCCGCAGCATGCCGCGCATCCGCCAGCCGGGCAGGCAGTTGTAGCTGACGTAGAAGATGCCGGCGGGGGCGAGGAGACGGCTGGCCAGGCGCAACAGATGGTCCCGCACCGGGTCGGGGACCCAGGAATAGACACCGTGGGCAATGATGTAGTCGAATGGGCCCAGGCTGGGGTCCAGGTCGAGGATGTCGCCCTGTCGCAATTCCAGGTTAGCCAGGCCCAGGGCCTGGACCAGGTCCTGGCCCATGGCGATCTGCCGCGCCGAGAGGTCGATGCCCAGGCACCTGGCGCCGGGCAGACCCTGGGCCAGGGGGATGAGATTGCCGCCCCCGGCGCAGCCAATCTCCAGCACCCGGGCGGTCGCGGGGGAGGCTGTGTCTAGTCCCAGCAGCCGGCCGAGCACGGCCAGGTGATGGGGATGGGTCTCCGGGAAGGCGATGCTCTCGTAGGGGAAGGCGTCGTAGTCGTCCATCGGGGTGGCGGTCCTGGGCGTTGAGAAAGGAAGGCGAGGGGATTTTAAGCCATGACAGGCTCCATCGAACGGCCAGCCTTGGTCATCCGCCCCGGGGTCTCGCGGCGGCTGGCCCTACTGGTGCTGGTCGTGCATGGGCTGACCCTGGCGACGGTCCCCTTCCTGCCGCTGGCCCTGGCCGGGCGCGCCGGGCTGGCCTTGGCCCTGCTGTCGGGGTGCGCCCTGAGCCTGGGCGGGGCCGTCTGGCATCGCTGGCCCTGGAGCCTGAGGGAGGCGGTTTGGTGGCCGGATGGCGCCTGGTCCCTGATCCAGGGCGACGGGCGGGAACGGGACGGGCGTTTGTTGGGATCGACCTATGTCAGCCCGGCGCTGGTGGTACTCAACTTCCGGTGTGGCCGCTGGCGCACCGCCTCCCTGGTCCTGCTACCGGACAACCTGGAGCCGGACCTGTTGCGGCGGCTGCGGGTCCGGCTGGGACTGGAGGGGACGGGGCGGAAGGGGGACCGGGGCGCGTCGGCCTAGCCCCGGTTGCCGCCGCCGCGAGTAGGCTCGGTGTCAGGCGTGCGAGTGCCTACGGATGACCACCGAGAGGCCGACACCGATGATGGCGCTGCCAATGAGGGTCATCAGCATGGCGTTGTCGTCGAAGAAGGCGATGCCGACGCCGCTGGCGACCAGGAAGAGGCCGAACAAGCCCATCTTCCAGTCCGTATGGACCCCGGCCAGGACGGCGGCAAGGCCCAGCACATAGATCACCACGAAGCCATGCGTTTCGGCGTTCAGGTAGATCTGCAGGGTGGGCCAGAAGAGGAGCAGCACCACCGCCAGGGTCGCCACCCAGTGCAGAACCTGCTTGATCAGGTAGGCGGTCGGGCCCTCGCCCGATGCCCGCATCCGCTGCCAGCCACCATAGGTGGCGACCAGGCCGATCGCGGGGATAAACCACTGCCAGAGGTTGCCTACGCGCTCGGGTTCGCTGTCGGTGATGGCCACCAGCCAGATGGCGATGAGGTAGAGCACCACATAGGGGGTGACCATCAGCAGGGGCTTTACCCAGTTCCTGGCGCTCGGGGGCGGGACCGGGGTATTCGGGGTGGCGGTGGTTTCGAGCACGTCGAGGCTCCTCTCGGTTGTCGGTAAAGGGGGCCGCCAGGCCCCAGGCTCTGACGGCCATGTCAAGCCTGCCCGCGGCGAGTACAATTCCATGGCGATCATTGCGCGATCCGCGTTGGGCGTCAATGAGAGCGGTGCGGGATTATTAGCGGGGCCCCGAAAATGTCCGGGGCATGACCCTGGAGTCAAGGCCATGCATGTTTTGGTGACGGGCGGGGCGGGTTACATCGGCAGCCATGCCTGCGTGGAGTTGCTGACGGCGGGACACACGGTCTTCGTGGTCGATAATCTCTGCAACAGCAAGGAGGAGTCCCTGTGCCGGGTGGCGGAGATCAGCGGCCGGGCCCCGGGCTTTGCCCGGATCGATCTGCGGGATGCGCCCGCCCTGGCGGCGGTTTTTCGCGCCAACGCCTTCGATGCCGTCATCCACTTCGCGGGTCTCAAGGCGGTGGGCGAGTCCACCGAGATCCCGCTGGCCTATTACGACAACAATATCGGCGGCACCCTGAGTCTCTGCCAGGTCATGGCCGAGGCCGGGGTGCGCAACCTGGTGTTCAGCTCCTCGGCCACCGTCTATGGCGATCCGGCCAGGGTCCCGGTGCGGGAGGACTTCCCCACCTTTGCCACCAATCCCTACGGCCGTTCCAAGCTCTTCATCGAACAGATCCTGACCGACTTGCGGCAGGCCGAACCGGGTTGGAATATCGCGCTGCTGCGCTACTTCAACCCGGTGGGCGCTCATCCCAGCGGCCGCATCGGCGAGGACCCCAATGGCATCCCCAACAACCTCATGCCCTTCATCGCCCAGGTGGCGTCGGGCAAGCGGCCGCGTCTGCGGGTCTTTGGCGGTGACTACGCGACCCCGGATGGGACCGGGGTACGGGACTATATCCATGTGGTCGATCTGGTGCGGGGCCATCTCCTGGCCCTGGAAAGGCTCGCCGCCAACCCCGGCCTCATGATCTGCAACCTGGGTACGGGTCGGGGCTACAGCGTGCTGGAGATGACGCGGGCCTTCGAGCGGGCCAGTGGTCGGCCCGTGCCCTACGACATCGTCGACCGGCGGCCAGGGGACATCGCTATCTGTTACGCCGATCCCAGCCACGCCCGAGAGGTGCTAGGTTGGTCCGCCGAACTGGGCCTGGATGAGATGGTGCGCGACGCCTGGCGGTGGCAGTCCGCCAATCCCAACGGCTATGGTCCGGAATGAAGGTTAGGGCGCTGGCTTGGGGCTGGCCAGGGCCTCCAGGGGCGCGATCAAGTCGGCAAAAGCGTCTTTATTCACATACTGGATAACGACGCCGCCTTTTTTATCCATGGCCAGGTCCATGCCCTTGTCCGGGTAGAGCCAGTGGGTTACCCCGGTCTCGGGCTCCAGGCGTTGCTCCGCCGGGGTGCCGAAGCGTTTCGCGACGATCTCGGCGTCCAGGGATTTCCAGGGCAGGTAGGTGATGGCGGAGATAGGCAGGGTCTCCAGGGTCGCGATATCCGCCGGCTCCAGCTTGACCTTCTTGGCGCCGCTGCCCAACTGGCTGATGCGCAGGCCCCGTTCATACATGGGGGCCAGGGTTGCCGCGTCCGCCTGGATGCCGATGACGAAATCCCCGCGGATGCGATTCAGATAAATCTGGTCGAAATAGGCCTCCACCGCATAAGCGACCGCCTGGTGATCGGGGTCCAGGCGGGCGAAGAGGTTGATCTCCCCTTCCTCCTGGAACAGGTGGCGAATTTCGCCCAGGGTCGTCTCCCCCAGCGTAAAGCCGAAGACCCGGGTGCGGCCCTGGCCGTCCTGCTCCACCTGCCAGGGCAGGCGAGGGGTCTGGTCCTCGATGTTTTCATCCGGCAGGAGCAGCATGATGCCGATGAAGGCGAAAACGGCAAAGGCGAGGATCGAGAGGATCATCTTACGATCCATGGGGGCGAGACTCCTGGGCGGCGGTTCCTGGGAAGGGGCGGGTGAGGGGGTAGCCTCAGATCGGCAGGAGCCCGGCCACGACTTGCCGGCCCTCGCCCATGAGGATGTTATAGGTACGGCAGGCCGCCCCCGTGTCCATGACCTCGATGCCGATGCCCCGGGCCAGGCCCCGCGCCAGCAGGGCCATGGCGGGGAAGACCTGGCGGGCGCCGGTGCCGAGGAGGATGACCTGGGGGTCGAGTTCCAGCAGGGCGTCGATGTGGGCCTCCGTCAGATCGGCGGCCACCTGGGGACCCCAGGCGGGCAGGAGCCGCCGGGGGGTCAGGATGAGCCCCGTGACGAAGAACTTGCCATCGATGAGGATGCGGCCCGGCTCATAGCCCTCGATGAGGTAACCGTCGCCTGGGTCCGCTTGGGAAAATTTCATGTGGGCAACATACCCCAACCCCCCCTGGGTCGGCAAGGCTTCAGGCGGGTGCCGTCGGAAAGCCTGATTTAATTCCGCCCGGCTTGGCGGTAAACTCCCCCGACCCTCCTTCCGACCCCCCAGCCGTGAGGTTCTCATGGTCGCTCCCAGCTCCGAATTCAGCCGCATTCAGCGCCTGCCGCCCTATGTCTTCAATATCGTCAATGAGTTGAAGGCGGCCGCGCGCGCGCGCGGGGAGGACATCATCGACTTTGGCATGGGCAACCCCGACCAGCCCACCCCGCGACACATCGTCGATAAGCTGGTGGAGGCCGCCCAGCGCGAGGATACCCATCGCTATTCCGTGTCCCGGGGCATTCCGCGCCTGCGCCGCGCCATCTGCCACTGGTATCGCGAGCGCTTTGCGGTGGACCTGGACCCGGACAGGGAGGCCATCGTCACCATCGGTTCCAAGGAGGGCCTGGCCCATCTGGCCCTGGCGACCATGGGGGCCGGTGACACCGTCCTGGTGCCCAACCCCGCCTATCCTATTCATCCCTATGGCTTTGTCATCGCCGGGGCGGATGTGCGCCATGTCCCCCTGGTGCCGGGGGTCGATTTTTTCGAGGAGTTGCGCCGGGCCATCCAGGACTCCTGGCCCAAGCCGAAGATGTTGGTCATCAACTTCCCCGGCAATCCCACCGCCCAGTGCGTCGAGCTGGATTTCTTCGAGCGGGTCGTCGCCGTGGCCCGGGAACACGGCATCTGGGTGGTTCATGACCTGGCCTACGCCGACATCGTCTTCGACGGCTACAAGGCCCCTTCCATTCTGCAGGTCCCCGGGGCGACGGACGTGGCCGTGGAGTTCTTCTCCCTCTCCAAGAGCTACAACATGCCGGGTTGGCGGGTGGGCTTCATGTGCGGCAACGCCGACCTGGTCGCCGCCCTGGCCCGTATCAAGTCCTATCTCGACTACGGCACCTTTACCCCCATCCAGGTGGCGGCCATCACCGCCCTGGAGGGGCCCCAGGATTGCTTGCGCCAGATCAGTGGCCAGTACGAGAGCCGCCGCAACGTCCTCTGCGAGGGCCTGGGGGCGGCGGGGTGGCTCATGGAGAAACCCAAGGCCACCATGTTCGTCTGGGCGCCCATCCCCGAGCCCTATCGTGCCCTGGGTTCCCTGGAGTTTTCCAAGAAGCTGCTGAGCGAGGCCAAGGTGGCGGTCTCCCCCGGCATCGGCTTTGGCAAGTATGGGGATACCCATGTGCGCTTCGGCCTGATCGAGAACGAGCATCGCACCCGCCAGGCCGTCCGCGGTATCAAGGAGATGTTCCGACGCGACGGTGTCCATCGCTAATTCTGGAATGCCCCCCATGGGATCCCCTTTCGGGTACACCCTGCCCACCGTCCGCGTCCTGATCATCGCCCTGGTCCTGGCCTTGGCCGCGGTGTTGCCGAAGGGTGCCCAGGCGGAAGGGGTTGCGGGCTCCAGGGATCCCTCACAGGTGGCGCCCCTGCGCTTCTTCGCGGTGGGCGACCTGCCCTATCACCGGGCGGAAGAGGTCCCCTTGCACGCCCTGCTGGCGGGGGCGGCCTCGGAACAACCCCCCTTTATCGTCCATGTGGGGGATATCAAATCCGGCGGCAGTCCCTGCACGGACGAGCAGTTGCGGGGTATCGCGGCCATCTTCGAGTCCCTGCCGGTACCGGTGGCCTACACCCCGGGGGACAACGAGTGGACCGACTGCCACCGCCCCGGGGCTGGCGGACTGAACCCCCGGGACCGGCTGGCGCGCCTGAGGGCAATCTTCTACGCCGACCCGGCGGTGCTGAGGCTCGCCGCCCTCGGGGTGATCCAGGCCGATCCGAGTTATCCGGAGATCTATGGCTTTGTCGCCCGCGAGGTACTCTTCGTGTCCTTGCATATCGTCGGCAGCGAAAACGGTCTCGACGCCCCTTATGCCGGGGCCAGGGCCGAGTTCGAGGACCGTGACGCCATCAACCAGGCCTTCTTGAACCGCATGCTCGACTCACCCGCGGGGCGGAACGCCCGAGCCCTGGTGGTACTGATCCATGCCGACCCCCTCTTCGAATCCGGCAAGGGGCCGGAGGGCTTTCAGGGTTTCAAGCAGCAACTGGTGGCCACCATGAGCCGCTTCCCGGGTCCGGTGCTGCTGATCCATGGCGATACCCATCACTTCCAACACAACCACCCCCTGCTCGACCCCGCCCAGGGCGCCCCCTTCGAGCGCTTCACCCGGGTGGAGGTCCCCGCCTCTCCCCTGGTGGGAGGTGTCTGGATCACGGTTGACCCCCGTGCGGCGGAGCCCTTTACCGCTAAGCCGGTGTATGCGGTCTCACTGGAGACCTTGGGGAACTGAGCTTACCGACCAGGGCCCCCTTCGCCCCCAGGCTTCCCGCGCCCTAAGGAAGTCTTCGGTCTGCCCGGATTCCGTCCGGATTCTCGCCTCGCTATAGCCCTGACCCTTATACTAGCCGCCTAGCATCCAGGCCCAGAGGCCATGCCGAGAAGCCTTTCCGACGGTTCTCGGTCCAGTACTGGGTGCCCCTGGCAGTTACGACGCCGCAAAGTAACCAAGCGTTTCAGATAAAGAGGAATACAGCTATGGAGCCGGTGAAGATTGGATTGTTGGGATTGGGCACGGTCGGTGGCGGTACGGTCACCGTCCTGACCCGCAATGCGGCCGAGATCGCCCGCCGCGCCGGACGCGAGATCCACATCGCCCGCGCGGCGGCCATCCAGTACAACCCCGACATCCCGGGCCTCGATCAGATTGGTGAGATCGGCAACGACGGTTTCGCCCTGGTGGACGACCCGGAGATCGATATCGTCATCGAGCTCATCGGTGGCTATTCCCCCGCCCGGGAACTGGTCCTGCGGGCCATCGCCAACGGCAAGCACGTCGTCACCGCCAATAAGGCCCTCATCGCCCGCCATGGCAATGAAATCTTTGCCGCCGCCCGGGAACAGGGCGTGGTGGTGGCCTTCGAGGCCGCGGTCGCCGGCGGCGTGCCCATCATCAAGGCCCTGCGCGAGGGCCTGGCCGCCAACCATATCGAGTGGATCGCCGGCATCATCAATGGCACCGGCAACTTCATCCTCACCGAGATGCGCGACAAGGGCCGCGACTTTGCCGACGTGCTGGTGGAGGCCCAGGCCCTGGGCTATGCCGAGGCGGACCCGACCTTCGATGTCGAGGGCATCGATGCCGCCCACAAGCTCACCATCCTGGGCGCCCTGGCCTTCGGTATCCCGCTGCAATTCGAGAAGACCTTCACCGAGGGCATCTCACGCATCCAGGCCCAGGATGTCGCCTACGCGGCGGAGTTGGGTTATCGCATCAAGCACCTGGGTATAGCGCGGCGCTCGGGGCATGGCATCGAGATGCGCGTCCACCCCACTCTCATCCCCCATCGCCGCCTCATCGCCAATGTCGATGGCGTCATGAACGCGGTGCTGGTCAAGGGCGACGCCGTGGGCCCCACCCTCTATTACGGCGCGGGGGCCGGCGCCCTGCCCACCGCCTCGGCGGTGGTGGCGGATGTCCTGGACGTCACCCGCGTCCTCACCTCCGACCCCGGCAACCGGGTGCCGCACCTCGCCTTCCAGCCGGACGAGATCGCCGATATCCCGGTGCTGGCCATGGAGGATGTCGAGACCGCCTACTATCTGCGCATCGCCGCCCTGGACCAGCCGGGCGTCATGGCCGAGATCGCGGGCATCCTGGGTTCCGAGGGCATCAGCATCGAGGCCATCAAGCAGAAAGAGCCGGACGAGGGCGAGACCCATGTCCCCCTCATCATGCTCAGCCACCGGGTACGCGAGGGTCGCATGAACCGGGCCATCGCCCGCATCGAGGCGCTGAACACGGTCAAGGGCGAGGTCATGCGTATCCGCATGGAGACCCTCGCCGGTTGAGCCGGCGCCTCGATCTCCTGGTCCCCGGCCTCTTCGGGCCGGTGCCGGTGCATCCCGCGGAGGTTCCGCCGACACCGGTCCTGTCCCGGCTTTTGGGCCGCGCTGACCGCCTGCCCGGGGCTGTCGCGGCCGATCCCTGCCGGACCCTCTTCCACCTCTTCGGCTATGCCCCCGCCTCGGATCGGGACTGCCCCAGCGGCCCCTATTGCCGCCTGGCGGACGATCCCGGCGCCACGCCTGCCGCCTATGTCCTCCACGCCGATCCCGTCCATCTGCGGCCGGACCGGGACCGGCTGGTGCTCTTTGCCGGGCCCGACTTCGCCCCGGACCGGGCAGAGGCGGATGCCCTCGTCGCCCTCTTCAACCAGCACCTCGGCACCGATGGCCTGCGCCTCGAGGCCCCGACCCCGGAGCGCTGGTACCTCCTGACCGAACAGCCCCCCGACCTGGTCACCCAACCCCTCGCCAACGTCCTGGGCCGGCCCATCGCCGGCCAAATGCCACAAGGACCCGAGGCCCGCCGCTGGGCCCGCTACCTCAACGAGATCCAGATGCTCTTTCACCACAGCGCGGTGAACGAGCGCCGGGAGGCGGCCGGCATCCCCACCCTCAACGGTCTCTGGCTCTGGGGCGGTGGCCAGCGATTGCCGGTCCCCGCCACGGCCCCTTATAACCGGGTCTTCAGCCCGGACCCCCTGGCCCTCGGCCTCGCCCACACCCAGGGCATCCCCACCGCGCCCCTGCCCGCGGATCTGGGAGCGGTCCTCGCCGCCGGAGATGCTTCCACCCCAACCCCGACCCCATTAGCCACCGGCGCCGACCTCATCCACTGGTCTGGCATCTGGGAGGCGGTGCTGGCCGCGGATGGTATGGCCTGGGCGGCCTCCCTGTCCGCCCTGGAGCAGTGGCTCACCGGGCTGGACGGTCGTGTCAGCGCCACCGGCGGGGCAGCCCCGCTCCTCAGACTTAACTTCAACCTTTATCCCGCCAACGGTGAGCACTTCCGCTACCGTCCCCACCATCGCTATCGCTTCTGGCGCCAACAACTCGACCTCGCCCCGTGGCTGGGGGACCGCGGGGTAAGGGGCCCAGCGAACGTCAACCAGACCTGACCGCACCTCGCCACGGTGCCCTGGTCTCCATCAGCCAGGTGGACCCTGGGATTGGCGTCCGTCGTCAGAGCTGGACGAGGATGGTTCCGCGTTGGCTCGGAGTAGCCTGACCTGCATACCACAGCGAAACGGTGTAACTACGACGGCTGAATCGCAAATCCCGAATGTCGACCTCCACCCATGTCATCGGCTTACTGTCAATCCAGGTTCCGGTATTCGCATAAATCCTGCCTGGCCAACCGAATCGCTGCCAGAGAAGTGGCTTATGGGTGTGCCCAAACAGCACGATGCGCGGCGTGAAGGGGTAGCGATCCTTGATTTTATTAGGCATTTTAAACAACAGGTTGGCGCTGTTTATCATGTAACCCAATTCGTTCAACAAGGCCATGTCCGGCAAGACGATGTTTTGCCGATCCGGCCAGGCGGACATGATGGCGGCGTACAGGCGGGTGACATCCGCGACGGTGGGATCGGGAACGAAGCCGTCTTTTCCCTGCATGACAAAGAGATCCTCCGGCCCCTTACCCGCCCAGAGGGCGATGGCGTTGAAGATGGCCGCAATCAGGAGATCCTGTCTGTCGGCTGATTGGGGTAAGTCCCTGAGGTGTGGTTTTACAAAATGTTCGATGATGTCAGGCGAGGTATAGATGGTACCTTCTGCTTGAGACTGGGATGCGGCCAAACGGGTAATGAAGTAACCCAAGGGCAAGTGACTTCCGCCATGACTCCAGATGTCTGGGGCGTTGAAGAGGGTATAGCGATGGCCATGTTCAGCCCAAAGCACATCATCGAGCGTGTAGGCGCCCAGGCCGGGCTCGTCGGAGTTAATCACCATGCCGGGGAATGTATCTTCGATCAGCAGCTTGGCCGCGGGTTCGAATGACAGCAGGTCATGGTTGCCCGTAACGTAGGTGACCTGGATAGAGGGATTCTCACAGATTTCCTGCAAGGCGGTTACGACCGGCTGGTTGTGCTCCGCATCAAGGATCTCCTCGAATGTTGTTGGCACATCCTCGATGGGAACCATCCAGTCATCGAGGAGATCACCGAGGATCACCAGTTCCGAGACGTCATGGCGGGCGTTCAGCGCATGAAGGTAATTGGCGAGGGGGCCGATGTGCTCATACATCCAGGAAGTGCTGGCATCGGCACTGAGGTGAATATCGCTGATGAAGACGACTTTTCTGCGTCCGCCGCCCTGTACGAGGCCTGACGCCAGGAACCGAGTCTTGGCAAGTGCCGGGGCAGCCAGTCCCGCCATGGCGCCCGCCAGTAAGACATGGGTTAGAAATTCGCGACGTTTCATATCATCCCCCTGCTGGATAAGCTGTATTGAGGTGGCTTGGGCTTAGGGTACCGCCCTCTGAAAGTTTAGGACGGTCAGCCGGGGACTGCCGAAATGTACCAGGAAGTCCGCGAATCCAGGGTTCATCCCCAGGCGGCTGGCAATGGCCTTCGGCACTTGTGGTCAGGGTTTGGCGGGGATGGGCAGGGTATCAACATCCCTTCGGTCTGTTGGACTTTCGGTTTGCGCAGAGGGGTGGAATTTCACGCAGGATCATGAAAAACGGTCAATCCTTGACCGCTTATGGCATTCCGAAGGCATGTCCGCCGGGCTCTCAGGCCGCCTGAACTCCCGGCCCCACCTCCAGGCACACGTACTTGATCTCCAGGTACTCCTCGATGCCGTAGCGGGAGCCCTCGCGGCCCAGGCCGGATTGCTTGACGCCGCCGAAGGGGGCGACGGCGGTGGAAACCAGGCCAGTGTTGATGCCGACCAGGCCGTACTCCAGGGCCTCGGAGACCCGCCAGGCGCGGGCCAGGTCGCGGGTGAAGAAGTAGGCCGCCAGGCCGAATTCGGTGGCGTTGGCCAGGTTGATGGCCTCGGCCTCGGTCTGAAAGCGGAAGAGGGGGGCGACCGGGCCGAAGGTCTCCTCCCGGGCCACCAGCATCCCGGCGTCCACGTCCGCCAGCACCGTGGGCTGAAAGAAGGTGCCGCCCAGGGCGTGGCGTGCCCCGCCGGCCAGCAGGCAGGCGCCCTTGTCGAGGGCATCGGCGATGTGGGCCTCGACCTTCGCGACCGCCGCCTGGTTGATGAGGGGCCCCTGGACCACCCCCGACTCCAGACCGGGGCCAACCTTGAGCTCGCCGGCCTGTTCCGCCAGGCGGGCGGCGAAGTCGTCATAGATGCCGTCCTGGACCAGGAAGCGATTGGCGCAGACGCAGGTCTGGCCGGTGTTGCGGTACTTGGATTGGATGGCGCCCGCCACCGCCGCCTCCAGGTCGGCGTCGTCGAAGACGATGAAGGGGGCGTTGCCGCCCAGTTCCAGGGACAGCTTCTTGAGGGTATCGGCGCACTGGCGCATCAGCAGCTTGCCCACCGCCGTGGAGCCGGTGAAGCTCAACTTGCGCACCACCGGATTGCTGGTCAACTCCTGGCCGATAGGTCCGGAGGCGCCGGTGATGACGTTGAAGACCCCCGCCGGGATGCCGGCCCGTTCCGCCAGCACCGCCAGGGCCAGGGCCGACAGGGGCGTCTCGGAGGCAGGCCTGGCCACCAGGGTGCAACCCGCCGCCAGGGCCGCGGCGGCCTTGCGGGTGAGCATGGCGGAGGGGAAGTTCCAGGGGGTGATGGCGGCGCAGACGCCGATGGGCTGCTTGAGCACCAGGATGCGCTTGTCCGCCAGGTGCGGCGGGATGATGTCGCCATAGACCCGGCGCCCTTCCTCGGCGAACCAGTCGATGAAGGAGGCGGCATAGGCGATCTCGCCGCGCGCCTCCGCCAGGGGCTTGCCCTGTTCGGCGGTCATGATGCGGGCCAGGTCCTCCTGACTTTCCAGCATCAGGTCGTGCCAGAGGCGCAGTCGCTGGCTACGCTCGCCGGCGGTAAGGACGCGCCAGGCCGGCCAGGCCGCCTCCGCCGCCTGGATGGCGCGCCGGGTCTCCGCGATGCCCATATCGGGAACTTCGGCGATGACCTCGCCGTTGGCGGGATCGGTCACCATCAGGGTGAGCCCCGAGTCCGCGTCGACCCATTCGCCACCCAGGTAAGCCTGCCGCCGCAGGAGATCGTGATCCTGGATTTTCATCTGTCTTTCTCCCCGCCTGAAACCGATGAGGATCAGCTCACGGGATGTGAGCGCCGCTGTACTAGATGACCTTGGAGAAGCCGGCAACGGCCTCGGGGCCATTGCGGTAGGCGTCGAAGGCCATGCAGATGTTGCGGATCAGTAGCCGGCCGCGGGGCAGGACCCGGATGCCCTGGTCGTCCATCTCCAGCAGGCCATCCGCCTGCATGGGTTGGAGCCGGGGCAGGTCCTCGGCGAAGTAGGCCCCGAAGTCGATACCCCAGCGGTCCGCTATATCCGCGTAATTCAGGGCGAAGTGACAGATCAGCTTGGTGATGGTGTCGCGGCGGATCTCGTCGTCCCGGCTCAGCTCGATGCCCCGGAAGACGGGCAGGCGCCCGGCGTCGATATCGGCGTAATACTCGGCCAGCTCGCGCCGGTTCTGGGCATAGGTGTTGTCGATCTTGCCGATCGAGGTGACGCCGATGCCAATCAGGTCGCAATCGGCGTGGGTCGAGTAACCCTGAAAATTACGGTAGAGGGTGCCATCGCGCTGGGCCAGGGCCAGTTCGTCGTCCGGGCGGGCAAAGTGGTCCATGCCGATATAGACATAGCCGGCCGCCGCCAGCTTGTCGCCGGTGGCGCGCAGGATGTCCAGCTTGATCGGGGCCGTGGGCAACTGGTCGGGGTCGATGCGCCGCTGCGGCTTGAAGCGTTGGGGCAAGTGGGCGTAGTTGAAGATCGAGAGGCGGTCCGGGGCGAAGGCCAGGACCTGGTCCAGGGTGCGCTCGAAGCCCGCCACGCTTTGATGGGGCAGGCCATAGATGAGATCGATGCTGAGGGAGCGGAAGCCCTGGGCACGTGCCGCCTCCAGGACCGCCAGGGTCTCCGCCTCGGTCTGGATGCGGTTGACGGCCTTCTGGACCAAGGGGTCAAAGTCCTGGACCCCCAGGCTCATGCGGTTGAAGCCGAGTTGGCGCAGCAGGGCGACACTTTCGGGGCTGGCCTCCCGGGGATCGATCTCGATGGAATACTCGCCCACCTCGTCGTCCGCCAGATTGAACCAGCGCCGGGTCTGGTCCATCAGTTCCCGCATCTGATCCTGACTGATGAAGGTTGGGGTGCCGCCGCCCCAATGCAGTTGCTCGACCCGGCGGCCTGGGCCGAAGAGGGCGCTTTGCATCTCCAGTTCGCGATAGACCCGGTTCAGGTAGGGCTGGGCCAGGGTACGGTCCTTGGTCGCCACCTTGTTACAGGCGCAGTAAAAGCAGACCGTGTCGCAGAAAGGGATGTGGAAATAGAGTGACAGGGGTCGATCGGCCTGGTTGCTCCGTTCGCAGGCGGCGCGGTATTGAGTCTCGCCGAAGCCTTCATGGAACTCCACCGCGGTGGGGTAAGAGGTGTAGCGCGGGCCGCTCTGGTCGTAGCGGCGGATCAGATCCAAATCGAATTCGATGCGTTGGTCAACGGCCATGCTAGTCCTCCCCATCCAGGTCAAGACCCCGGCGGTGGGTTTCGTTGATCTGCTTGAGCAGGGGGTGAAAGGGGATCTGGTCGGCGTAGCGTGTCGCCAGGTCCATGAAGGGTAAGTCCTCGCGCCCGAACAGGTAGTTACCCTCGAGCATGGACTGGTGAAGGGCTAGGATGCCTTGTTGCAAGGGGTCCAGAAAAGCCGGGAAGCGGTTGAGGTCTTCCAGTTCGAACTCCAGGCATTCGCGCAGGTCGCCAACCTCGAACACGGCCTGGCGCACCCACTCCACGTACTCATCGGCGGTCTTGGCTCGTCTCAGGGTCATGGTGCTGTCATCTCGCGGGCAAACAGGGGCTGATATTCGAGCAGGCTCGGCCGATCGAGGAGGAAGACGCCCTCGCCACCGCGCTCAAACTCGATCCACATAAAGGCTATTTCCGGGAAGAGGGCTTCCAGGGCCGGGGCTGTCTTACCTACCTCGACAATCAGGACGCCGTCCTCGTTCAGGAAGCGCGGGGCCTCGCGGAGGATGCGGAGGACCAGGTCCAGGCCATTCGCGCCGCTAGCCAGGCCCAGGCGGGGCTCGCGGTGGTATTCGGCGGGCAGGGCCGCCAGTTCCTCGGCGGAGACATAGGGCGGGTTAGTGACAATGACATCGTATTTCTGCACGCCCAAACCCGCGAAGAGGTCGGACTCCACTACCCTCACCCGATCTTCCAGGCCCTGAGCCGCGATATTGCGGGCGGCCACCGCCAGGGCGGCGGGAGAGATATCGGCCAGGTCAACGTCGGCGTCTGGCAGATAAACGGCGGCGGCAATGCCGATACAACCGCTGCCGGTGCATAGATCGAGCACTCGGGCGATGGTATCAGGATCCACCCAGGGCCCAAAGCCTGTCTCCACCAATTCCGCCAGGGGCGAGCGTGGCACCAGGACGTTCTCGTCCACATAGAATTCCAGCCCGGCGAACCAGGCCTGGTGGGTGAGATAGGCCGCCGGAACCCGTTCCAGGATGCGCCGCTCGAAGAGATCGACGATGGCCACCCGTTCGTCGTCCGTGAGGCGACAGTCGTGGAAACTGGCGGGCAGGTCCGGGGGCAGGCTCAAGGCGAACAGCACCAGATGCGCGGCTTCGTCCAGGGCGTTGTCGGTGCCGTGACCAAAGAAGAGGCCGGCCCTGTTAAAGCGGCTGGCGCCCCAGCGGATGTAATCCTGAATAGTCGTGAGGCCGTCGGGGGGGCTTGCCATGCGTGATTGGAGTCAGCAGGTTAAGAAAGGGGGAGGGTGGGGAGGGCCGGGGTAGCCGGTCCGGGGAACCCGTGGGGACACTCCCGGCCAGGGGGCCAGGACCGGGATCAGCGGCGTTTGACAGCCTTGGTCTTGGCGGGCTTCTCTTCCGTCAACAACCGGGCATGCTTTTCCATGCCCCGGGCGACCAGGTCGGAGAGGCTGATGCCATTGAGGAAGTTGTAGATCTCGTCGCTCAGGTGATCCCAGAGGGTATGGGTCAGGCAGCGCTCGCCATCACGGCAGTCCTCGCGACCCCCGCAACGGGTGAATTCGACCCACTCGTCAACGGCGCAGATGATGTCGGCGATGGAGATCTCGGCCGAGGCCTTGCCCAAATAGTAGCCGCCCCCAGGGCCACGCACGCCACGGACGAGTTGCTTGCCACGCAGGGCGGCGAAGAGTTGCTCCAGATAAGACAGGGAGATGCCCTGATTGATGGAGATGTCGGCCAAGGTCACGGGCCCCTTGCCCTCGTGGAGGGCCAGGTCGAGCATGGCCGTGACCGCGTATCGGCCCTTGGTGGAAAGTCTCATATGGGATACCTCTCGCTGGAAGATGATTACTTGGGAAACTTGTAGGAAAACAGCATACCCATAGGGTCAAAAACCCGTCAAGCAATTCCTCAAAATATTTCAGGAACTGGCGAAGGGGTCAAGGGCGAAGAGGTGTCCGGTCCGTACGCAGTAAGTCAGCCATTTTCCTAGGAAAAAATTGGCTCGCCACTTGGCTTCCAGGGCCGGTGACCGGTAATGATTGTGGAGGGGTAGGGCCGTTTGGCGCAGGTCGATCACCTCGACCTGACGGGCGTCGTGATAGGCCCGGAGCAGGGCATCCGGGTCCGCCAGAGGGATGCGATGTTCCTGGCCGTCAAGCTGGGGAAAGAGATAAGTCAGACGCAGGAGGCTGGTATAAGGCGACTGCTCGATGACCTCCAGGTGCAGTTCCACGCCATCCCGGCCTAGGGATTGGAACTCCCCGCGCCAGTCCGCCAGCCCCGGCGCCAGGCGCTTGAGCCAGGCATAATTTTCCTCGCAGAGGCGCATGAGGTCACCGACGCTGGGTCTTTCCGGCGTCAGCAGGATATCGGACCAGGGATAACGAGCGGCCCGCCCCGTCGGGGCCGCCAGGGTCAGCACGGGGTGGGCCTGGCCTGGGCGGGAACGGCCCTTGGTGGGTCGTCCCCGCGCATCACGCGCGCGGGCGAGGGCATCAGGCGGAGGCGGTCTTCTGGGCCTCGACCTGGTTGCGCACCTCATCCATGTCGAGTTCCCCGGCCTTCTCCAGGAGTTGACGGAAGGAACCCTCCGGCAGGGCCCCCGCCTGAGAGAAGATGACGATCTGCTGGCGGAAGATCATGAGGGTCGGAATCGAGCGAATCTGGAAATGACCCGCGATCTCCCGCTCTTCTTCCGTGTTGACCTTGGCGAAGAGGATGTCGGCGTGGTCCTCCGAAACCTTGTCGTAGATGGGGGCGAAGGAGCGGCAGGGCCCGCACCAGGGTGCCCAGAAATCCACGATGATGAAATCGTGATCCTTGATGGTTTGCTCGAAGTTGTCTTTGGTGAGTTCGACGACGGCCATGGGCTACTTCCTGGGGGTGAAATTGGGGCGCATCTTAACAGAATGCCGCCCCGGGCGCGGCGGCGCGCGCGGCCTTAACCGGTCAAGTCCCGGATCAGGGCGCCGACCCGCGCCACCCGCTTGTCCGGTTCCGCTAGATCAATGAAAAATTTGAGTTTATCGCCGCCCTCCATCCGGAACTCCTTGGGCCGGCTCTGCATCAACTGGATCAGCCGCAGGGGATCGATCTTGGGCTGGTCCCCAAAGAGGATGCGCCCGCCCGTGGGGCCGGCCTCGATCTTGCGGATCCCCAGGGGCTGGATGGCAAGCTTGAGTTCGGTGATGGCGAACAGGTTGCGCGCCGGCTCTGGCAAGCAGGCCGAAGCGGTCGATCATCTCCACCTGAAGTTCCCGCAGTTCCACGGCGTCGGCGGCGCTGGCGATGCGTTTGTACATGACCAGGCGCCCATGGACGTCCGGCAGGTAATCGGCGGGCAGGAGGGCGGGCAGGCCCAGGTCGATCTCGGCGCCGTGATCCAGAGGTCGGTCCAGTTCCAGCTACCCGGCCGGCCTTGAGGGCATCGACGGCCCGCTCCAGCAGGTCCATGTAGAGGCTGAAGCCGATCTCGTGGATCTGGCCGCTCTGCTCGTCACCCAGCAGTTCGCCGGCGCCGCGGATCTCCAGGTCATGGGTCGCCAGGGTGAAGCCGGCCCCCAGCTCTTCCAGGGATTCGATGGCCTCCAGGCGCTTCTTGGCGTCCGCCGTCATCAGCCCCGCCGGGGGCGTGATGAGATAGGCATAGGCGCGGTGATGGGAGCGCCCGACCCGGCCGCGCAACTGGTGGAGCTGGGCCAGGCCCAGCTTATCGGCGCGGTTCATCAGGATGGTGTTGGCGCTGGGGATGTCGATGCCGCTCTCGATGATGGTGGTGCATACCAGCAGGTTGAAGCGCTGGTGGTAGAAGTCGCGCATGACCCGCTCCAGGTCACGCTCCCGCATCTGGCCGTGGGCGACCCGCACCCGCGCCTCCGGCACCAGGGCCTCCAGCTTCTGGGCCATGTTCTCGATGGTCTCGACCTCGTTGTGGAGGAAATAGACCTGGCCGCCGCGCTTGAGCTCGCGCAGCACCGCCTCCTGGATAAGGGCGTCGTTCCAGGGGGTGACGAAGGTCTTGATGGGGTGCCGCGCCACCGGCGGGGTGGCGATGATGGAGAGGTCCCGCAGCCCGGACATGGCCATGTTGAGGGTGCGCGGGATGGGGGTGGCGGTGAGGGTCAGAATATCCACCTCGGAGCGCAGGGCCTTGAGGGCCTCCTTGTCGCGCACCCCGAAGCGGTGCTCCTCATCGACCACGACGAGGCCCAGATTTTTGAAGCGTACCGACTTCTGCAGCAGCCTGTGGGTGCCGACGACGATATCCACGGTGCCGCTGGCCAGGCCGTCCAGGACCACCTTGGCCTCCTTGGCGGTGCGGAAGCGCGACAGGTTCTCCACCTTGACCGGCCAGTCGGCGAAGCGGTCGGAAAAGTTCTGATAGTGCTGCTGGGCGAGGAGGGTGGTGGGCACCAGCACCGCCACCTGGCGCCCGCCGCTCACCGCCATGAAGGCGGCGCGCATGGCCACCTCGGTCTTGCCGAAGCCGACGTCGCCGCAGACCACCCGATCCATGGGCTGGGGCGCGGCCATGTTGTCGAGAATGGCCGTGATGGCCCGCTCCTGGTCCGGGGTCTCCTCGAATTCGAAGGCGGCGGCGAAGGCCGCATAGTCCTCCCCGGGGGCGGGGAAGGCGACGCCGACCCGGGCGGCGCGGCGGGCATAGATGTCCAGCAACTCCGCCGCCACGTCGTGGGCCTTCTCGGCGGCCTTGCGCTTGACCCGGTCCCACTGATCGCCGCCCAGGCGGTGCAGGGGGGCATTCTCCGGCGAGGCCCCGGTGTAGCGGGAGATGAGATGCAGGGAGGAGACGGGGACATAGAGCTTGTCCCCCCGGGCATATTCCAGGGTCAGGAATTCCGTGGTCATGCCGCCCACGTTCAGGGTCTGCAACCCCAGGTAGCGGCCCACGCCATGATCCTCGTGAACCACGGGGGCGCCCTCGTGCAGCTCGGTGAGGTTGCGCACCACGGCATCGCCGTCCCGGGCACGGGCCCGCTGGCGGCGCTCCTGGCGGACCTTCTCGCCATAGAGCTGGGTCTCGGTGACCAGGGCCAGGTCTTCCTCCACCAGCCAGAGCCCCTGTTCCAGGGGGGCCACCGTCAAGCCCAGGCTGACCTTGCCCTGCAGAAAACCGGTCCAGCCCTCGACCGGGGTGGGGCTGAGTCCCAGACCCCTCAGGCTGTCCGCCAGCATCTCCCGCCGCCCGGTGCTCTCGGCGACCAGGAGGGTGCGCCGCCGGGGCGCGGCGAGAAAGCCCTTGAGTTGCGCCGCCGGCTCGGTGGCGCGGACCTGGATCGCCAGGGGGGGCAGGGTGGCCGTCGCAAAGTGGGTCAGCCGGGAGAAACCCTTGCGCCGCTCCGGGACCTCGGCGGACTGGCAGAGCACACCCGTCAGGCCATTCAGGCGATGGGCCAGCTCCTCCGCCGTCATAAAGAGGTTGCGTGGTGGCAGCAGGGGCCGCTCGATGTCGTGGCGGCGCTGCTCGTAACGCCGCTCCACGGCGTCGAGAAAGCCCGTGGCCGCCTCGCGGCAGCCCTCGGTCTCGATCAGCAGGACCTCGGTCCGGCAGATAATCGAAGAGGGTCGCCGTCTCCGCGAAGAAGAGCGGCAGGTAGTATTCCAGCCCCCCCGGCGCATGACCGTCGGAGACCTCGCGATAGATGAGGCTGGCCTGGGGGTTGCCCTCGAACTGGGCGCGATAGCGTTGGCGAAAGCCCGTGATCGCCTCCTCGCTCAGGGGAAACTCCCGGGCCGGCAGCAGGCGGATGGAATCCACCTTGTCCCTGGACCGCTGGCTGTCCGGGTCGAAGGTGCGGATGCTCTCCACCTCCGCGTCGAACAGGTCGATGCGGAAGGGCTCCTGGCTGCCCATGGGAAAGACGTCCAGCAAGGAGCCGCGGACGGCGTATTCCCCGTGGGCGATGACCTGGGAGACGCACTGGTAGCCCGCCCGGTCCAGGCGGCAGCCGGGTCAGGTCCAGGTCCAGCCGGTCGCCCCGGGCCAGCACCAGGGAATGGCCATCCAGATAATGCCGGGGCGCCAGCCGCTGCAGCAGGGTGGCCACCGGCGCCACCAGCACCCCACGCCGCAAGCCAGGGAGCCGGTGCAGGGTCAGCAGCCGTTCCGAGATCAGCTCCGGCAGGGGCGAAAAGACGTCGTAGGGCAGGGTCTCCCAATCCGGAAAGCCCAGCACCGGCGTCTCGGGGTCGTCGAGAAAGAAGCCCAACTCCGCCGTCAGTCGCGCTACCCCCTGCACGTCCGGGGTCAAGGCCAGGATCAGCCGCTCCCCTTGCCCCGCCGCGCGGGCAATGGCCAGGGCCTGGCTGGAGCCGTAGAGACGGCCCCACTGGTGGCGCTCCCCTGGACCCTGGGGTAAAGGCGGCTGGAGGGGGGAGGCATAGACTTCGGAGGACATCACAAGGGCGGACCGCGGCTGACTGCTAAGCGCGGGATTCTCGCACAGGCCGCCGTCACGGGCATCTGTTCACCCCCGATTGTTGCTCCGGATTCGCGCCCCGCCCTTCACCCTGGGGCCGAAATGCGGGTTGCGTTCGGAGACTAAGCCCGGTATTATTACCAGCTTCAGATGCGGGGTGGAGCAGTCAGGCAGCTCGTCGGGCTCATAACCCGAAGGTCGTAGGTTCAAATCCTGCCCCCGCTACCAAATAAAACAAGGGCTTACCTGGAAACGGGTAGGCCCTTTTTCTTTGGGGCCGCTCCCGTGTAAGCGCTGGTGTAAGCAAATTTAAGCAATGCGGATGGCGCCGGGGCGCTTCAGAGGGTGCGCGTTTCCCGCTTCAGGGCCTCGGGGGGCCAAAACGGGCGCTTTGGCTACATGGTTTGTTTCTATCGTTGGCGAAGGAAGATAAGGCGCCGCCGATGATGGGCCTATCCATTCCCGTTTCTGTTACGATATTCAGAAAACGGGAGCCCGATCCATGCGACGAAACAAACCTACCTGCCAGGCCACCACTCGGCGCGGGACACCCTGTCAGTGCAAGCCAGAACCCGGCAGGTTGCGCTGCAAGTTTCATGGTGGCAGGTCCACCGGGCCGCGAACGGCGGAAGGCTAGGGCGAAATCAGCCGCCAACCTTGAGGCATGGCGGCAGCGTTCCACTCCTCAAGGGCGCAGCCAGGCGTCCCTGAGGGCGGCACAGACCCGACAGGCCAGTAAGTCCATCACGCGCAGGCGCGATGCCTGCATTAAACCCCATCCCCCGCACGCGGGGATGCGTCGAAAAAGCCCAAACCCCATCCCCTGCACGGGCGAACACATGACCACTACCCGGCGCCCACGCGGTCGGCCAGTGACCGGCCAGGCCAAACCCGCCAAGGTCCGCATGGCAGCCATGCGGCAACGGACCTTCGCCCTGCTCCAAGACAGCCAGGCATCCCTTCGGGGGTCTCCCGTTTCCGGCTTGCTCGAAGCCCTCCGGGTAGGCTATCGGGCGGGGCAGACCTGGGATGTGGTGGATGTCTGCGCCGAGCTTCTTGCCCGCCTGAATGAAGCCCCTGGGGCCAGCCTCCGGGTCAAGGCAACCTTCGAGGCGTATTGATGGCCCCCAAGGCGCCATCGGCGTGCGCCATGGCTGCGGCGATGACGCGGGGGGCTACACCAGATTTGCCCGGCGAGGTGATCCTGGCGCAGATGCCGTCCTTTGTTATTGGTTGGAATTTGCTGGACAATGCCGCGAACTTGCCCGGAATCAAACAATAGTTTCAGAATTCACCAACAACCCCTCCAGGCAGCATCGATCATGAGCCTCCACACCCATTGCACACCCCGCCAGTCAGTATTTGCCGCTGATCGTCGCGCCACGGTTCTCAACCTCGACACCTTCCTCAAGGGCCAGGTCAATGGCGTGGAATTCTTCGAGGAGAACTACTTCACCAACGGCATGCTCACGCTGGTGGATCGGGCATTCCGGCATCTGGGCGGCGCGGGCGCCGGATCGTCGTCTTCCTCCTCTCGCAGGCGATGGGTGGCGGTAAGACGCACAGCATGATTGCGTTGGGCTTGCTGGCAGAGACCCGGAGTTTGCGCAAGCAGGTGCTTGGGGAGCACAACCCGGCCCCGAACCTTGGTCGCGCACGGGTTGCGGCTTCAATGGCCGCAGCACCGACGCCGCCGGGGGCATCTGGGGTTCGATCGCCGAGCAACTGGGTAAGGCCGAACAGTTCGCCCGCTATGTGTCGCCCATGCTCAGCGCCCCAGGGCCAGAGGCGTGGAAGCAATTGCTGGGCGGCGATCCGCTCGGTGCTGTTCCTGGACGAACTTCCACCTACCTTGAATACGCCGTCGCGGTGCCGGTCGGCAATGCCGATCTGGGCGTGGTTACCACCACCGCGCTGGCCAACCTGTTCGTTGCGGTCGCTGACATGGACAACGTCTGCTTGGTGTTGTCAGATCTGGCGGGGTCCAATTTCAGTATCGGCCAGTCCAACTGGAGTCGGCGTTTGATCGCGCCGTGCAGGGCATTAGCGCTGAGTCCAAGCGCATCGCCGTGCCCATCACGCCGGTCAACCCGAACGGCGATGAGCTGTATCACATCCTGCGCAAGACGCCTGTTCGCGTCAGTGGCGCCTCAGCCCCATATCAACAGGGTCGCTGGCGCCTACCGTGACGCGCTGCGTGAGGCAGCGCGCATGAACCTGACCAGCTACCACCCCCGAGTCGCTGTACCCGCGGGTCACCGACGCCTATCCCTTTCATCCCGGACCTGCGGGAACTCGTCGGCAAGTTCAAGGAGAACGAGGGCTTCCGACCAGACGTGCGGCGTCATTCGCCTGATGCAGATGGTGGTCGCCGACCTGTGGAACTCCGGCAGCGCAGAGGGCAACGACCTGATCCACCCCTACGACATCGACCTTAATGTCGACGAGATCGCGTCCGAGGTGCGCACGATCAACCCGTCGCTCAGCGAAGCCATCGCGCACGACATTGCCCACGGCGGTGACGCCGAGGTCGAGCAGATCGACGTGGCCAACGGCAATTCCGACGCCTCGGATGCCGCGCGCTTGATTCTGGTTGCATCGCTGTCCACCACACCGGGCGCGATTCATGGCCTGCGCGAGTACCAGCTGGTCGATTGCCTGCAGCGCCCGGGTCGCGATCTGTCCACTTTCAAGGCCAACGTGCTCGACAAGTTGGCCACCCGCGCGGGGCTGGTATCTGCATAACTCCGCGGACGGCCGCTTGTTCTTCAAGAACCAGCAAAATCTCGCCGCCAAGCTGCGCGCTACGGCGCTATCGCTGCACGCCGAGACGGTGGACCGGATGTTGCGCGACCCACCTGGAGAGCTACTTTGCCGCCAGCTCTGCGCGACTGCTATCAGGTCGTCAAGGTGCTTGCCGCCGCCTGATGAAGTGCAGGTGGAGCAATAGCGCCCAACCTCGTCGTCGTGCGGCCCGGGGTGACCGCGCCAACCAGTTGCCCATCTCGGCCGACTGGCAGGCGTGGTGGGAGCAGCAGCAGTACAAGAATCGCGTGCTGTTCCTCACCGGTTCGCGGGATACGTTCCAGAAGGTGATCGACTCGGCGCGCCAGACGCGCGCGCTGCAGAGCATCGAGGACGAGCTGAACCAGGAGAAGACGCCCGCCGACGACCCCAGTGGCGGGCGCTCGACGGCCTGCGTGATCGGGTGGGCGCTGCAGTTTAGCGCAGCGCTCAAGGAGGCGTTTGACCAGATCGTCTACCCTAGATCAATACCGCGTTGCGCGCCACGGGCACCGACCTCGCATTCGCCGGCAACCAGAACGGTGAAGCCACCTTGCGCCATACCCTCGAAGGCGCCCAAAAGTTCACCACCAAGGTCGATGATGACAGCTTCCGCAGCCGGGCCGAAGGTCGGCTGTTCGGCTCCACAGACAGCAAGGTAGTCCTCTGGGCTGACTTCAAGCGGGCGGCGGCGGTAACCACCCACTGGCCGCTGCACAAACTCTCCGCCCTGGATGATCTCAAGGCCGAATGCCTGCGCCGTGGCCTTTGGCGCGAGGAGGGGAATCACATCCACCAGTTCTTCCGCCACCCCGTGCCGGAGGTCTTGATTCGTGAGCTTGCGGTGGAGGAAGACGGCGACGGCAGCGCCTACCTCAAGATCGAGCCGCTGCACGCCCCCTCGGTCGTCTTTGAAACCGGCGATGCTAATCCCACCCCCGCCTCCAGCCCGGTGCCCACCCCCACCCCGTTTTAAGGCGACCGGCTTGCGCTATCGCTTCCTCGCCCATGACCTGACAGATATCTTGCGGGTCAGCGCGGATAAAGAGATGGACGGCCAAGCTACGGCTCAAGTACCAGTTGCACGACCCGGGTGATCATTACGAAGTGGAACTCCTGGCCCTGCCCAAGGCCAACGGCATCACCATCCGCTACACCACCGATGGTTCATCGCCCACCAGCACGGGCTCGGCAACCTACGATGGCATTTTCCGGGTGCCAGCCAACAGCCGCGTCGTGTGC
>CAWJBI010000051.1:0-72736 GCA_963841065.1 uncultured Gammaproteobacteria bacterium
TGGCTATCAAGCCCGGTGTGATTATATACCTTCTTTTTAAACAATCTGGGGCATCTCTCCTGCCAATCTTTCAGGGCCTGAACGGGCGCGATGCGCCCCAACGCGCGTTGTGGAATCTGGTGATTATACAGCCGTACATAGCGGCTCAGGGTGTCCTCCAGGCGCTGGGCCGCATCGAAGCGGGTGGTGGCTAGCATTTCGCTGATGCGCCCGTTGCAGCGCTCCACCCTGCCGTTGGTCTGGGGATGGCGCGGCGGGATGAGGCGGTGCTCAAGGTGCGGTGCGGCACAGATCCGGTCGCAGCCCTGCTGGCCCCTCGGCTGACGTTCGCCGGTGGCGCAACAGCGATCGGTAAATTCCTGGCCGTTAGCGGTCAAGATCTTGCTGATCCGCCAGGGGGCGGCCTGGAGAAGATGGGTCAGAAAGCCCTGGGCGCCGGCGGCGGACTTTTCGGGCCGGATCTCGACCTAAACCCAACGGGTGGCGCGGTCGCTGGCGGCGAACCGGTAGCGACGCGGGTCCTCGTCGGGCAGTTGCGGCAGGTACGTGACGTCGCCATGCACAACGCCCGGGGCATCGTCATTAAAGGGCTGGAAGGCCGGTTTACCACTCTCCGCGCGGGGCAGCAGGGCCTTGAGATCCGAGACCCCCTGGCGGCGCAGGCAGCGGTCGAGGCCGGAGCGGGAGACACCCTCATGGAAGAACTCGCGGGTCACCGCCAGCGGGTCATCCAGGGGCAGCAGCAAGGACTGACGCCGGGCCACCCCCACCGCCTCCTGGGCGGGGGCGAGGGAGGCTGCAGGCGGTGCGGGCGGTGGGAACGGTCGGCATCATTCCTCCCGTCGTCGCCACTGCGCACCGTGGCCTTACGGAGGTGATAACGCCGGGCCAACTCGGCCATGGGCAGCGGCGACGCGCGCAGCTCGCGGCGGATGGCCGGGGTGGGGCGGGCATTCTTATGCAGGTTCACTGGTATGGGGGTGGTCTCAGTCTGGGGTGGCGACTGGCCAGGCGGGCTGCGGCGATCCCCAGACGCCGCTCCCCCAGGGCCAGGTGCGCTAGAACTTCCCGGGCACGGAACAAAGGATAGCTCTTTCTGGGTTTATAATCACACGGGTCGGAATATGAAACAACGGAATCTACTTGAAGGGGTTCATCATGTTCCACGGACTTATCTGTCTACGCATCTCCCCCATTCCTTGGGGCACGGTGTATGACATCCCACGAACAGATAGTTCGAGACCTTGTACCGCAGTGCCCATGTTTGTCACGGAACGCTCCATGCCACCAAGGGAACGATTCATTTCTTTCATCTCGTTCAGAATGGCGTGAATTTGTTCAAGCATGTCGGGCGCCATGACTGACACGGGTAAGGTGGTCCTCTCTAGCGATACAATCGCTCCTGAAATACTCCGGAAGTCCGCAAAACCTTTCGACCAGTACACCTGCCACTCTGTGTATACGACGTAGGAGGCCAGAAGCATTAATACGGTGGCGCAGGTAAAAAATACACCCGCTGCAAGTTCTTTGAAGTTTTTTGTAGTCATCTCGTCGTCCTCCAACAGAATGGTGTGAGGGCAATGAGGCGGTTGGTAGCGGTAGAGTTCATGCGATCTTTTCTCTGATTTAACTATTGACGCCGGGGTGGAAGTTGTGGATGTTCCGGTGGCGGCAAAAATCGGGGCGGGTGCGGGGAGGCGTTAGCCGTGTGCGGGTGTTCGAACTTCACTACCAAGCCCATCCACCGCCAAGGACGAAGGCCCCCGGTATGATAGAGAGCTCGCGGTTGTCGATACCAATGTACCAGTTATTGCCCTGCTTATCCCGGTCGAGATCACCGCTGGCGGGCGTGGTTACATCTTTCCCCCTTGCAGTGCAGGACGCGCTCCACGCCGGCCGGATTTGTTACCCGTACCGTGCGAAGCCGTGCTTTCCCCGCGTGACTGTAAGGGTTCCAAGGGTATGTTTAGGATAGGGATAATTTAGCAAATATGCATATACTAATCTGCTAATTATGTGAATATTCTGGAATACCCCAATACCCCATTCGGGAATTTCCCACTTTTGTCGGCGCCTAAATCGGTTGATACTAGTCATACGATCTAACTCAGCCATGACTTTATTAACCGAGGAGGTCAAGACCGTGACACTGCAACAGCAACAACGCCGACTTTTCATCAAGGGTACCCTGGCCGGGGGGGCGGTTCTGGCCGCCGCGGGTCTGATCCTGCCCCGCCTGGCCATGGCCGCCTGGCCTGCCGAGGCCTTCCACGCCACCACCCTGGATGACGCCTTGACCAAGGTGTTTGGCTCCAGTGCGCTGGAGGCCAGCGACAAGGTGGTGCTCAAGGCCCCCGGCATCGCCGAGAACGGCGCCGTGGTGCCCATCTCCATCAATGCCGAGCAACTCGAGAATGTGGAGTCGATCAGCATCTTCTCCGAGAAGAATCCCACGCCCTTTGTGGCTCGCTTTAGTCTCAAGCCCGGCTGCGTGCCCGATATCTCCACCCGCGTCAAGATGGGTGAAAGCGGCGACGTGATTGCCGTGGTGCAGGCGGGTGGCAAGCTTTATAGCGCCCGTACCAACGTCAAGGTCACCGTCGGCGGCTGTGGCGGTTAAGCCGGTAACCTGAAGATCCCTGTTTTTGGAGAAAAATCCCATGTCAGAAGTCAAACTCCGCGCCGCCCTCAAGGATGGCAAGTGCGAGGTCAAGGCCCTCATGACCCACCCCATGGAGACCGGGCGCCGCAAGGACCCCCAAGGTGCTGTCATCCCGGCCCATTTCATCGAGACCGTCGAGTTGCTGCATAACGACAAGCTGATGCTCGAGGCCGATTGGGGCGGTGCCATTTCCACCAACCCCTTCTTTTCGGTGTCCCTGAAGAATGTGGCCGTGGGCGACAGCATCGAGGTGCGCTGGGTCGATAATAAGGGCGAGAAGAGCTCAGGCAAGGTCCAGGTCAAGTAGTTCAGACGGCCCCGGCCGTCGCCCTTCGCCCGCTAAACCGCCCCAGAGGAGGATGCCATGTATAAAAACGCCTTGTGTGCGTTACCCATAATGCTCGCGGTGGCCAGCCCGGTCTGGGCCGCCCCCGACAAGACCCCGCAGGAAGTGCTCCACGCCCTGATCGATAGTTCCGATTCGGCCTATCTGACCCAGAGCGAGCAGAATCTCATGATGATGCAGGACGATCCGGCCTACTGGATCGCCGAACAGGGGGAGATCCTCTTCAAGGAGCCCCGCGGTCCCAAGAAGGTCTCCCTCGAAAAGTGCGACTTCGGCAAGGGCCCCGGCGTCCTCGAAGGGGCCTATGTCGAGATGCCGCGCTACTTTGCCGACACCGGCAAGGTGATGGACCTGGAAAGCCGCCTCATGTACTGCATGAAGAGCCTCCAGGGCTTCACGGCCGAGGATAAGGAACTCAAGGATAAGCACGGCAACACCGACCTGGTGAAGATCCAGACCTTACGTCGCCATGCAATCCAATGGCATGCCCTGGAATCCCCCCATGGACCATCCTATGGAGAAGGCGATGCGGGCGGCGGGCGAGGAGTTCTTCTATCGCCGCGCGGGCATCAGCGACTTCAGTTGCGCCACCTGTCACGCCGCCACGGGCAAGCGCATCCGCGCCTCGGTGCTCCCTAATGCCAACGTCCCCGAGGAGTGGACCAAGGCCATCTCCTGGCCCGCCTTCCGGGTCGGTCACGACGCCGTGCGCGGCAGTCAGCACCGCGTGTCCGAGTGTGTCTGGCAGATGCGCCAGGCGGAAATCGTCTATGGCTCCGATGCCGCCATCGCGATCATTTCCTACTGGACCGATAAGGCACGAGGCCAGCCGGCCATCCTGCCCGACATCAAGCGCTAGCCGTCGCCCAAGGAGATCGAGACATGATAGATAAGACCCTCATCGCGGCGCTGCTGGCCGCGACGACCCTGATGCCCACTATCGGCCTGAGTGCCGATACCACACCCCAGGCCGCCACGGGAACCGCGGCCACCGGTAACGCCGCCGCCGGGAACAGCGCTAACGAAATAGCCCCAGCGAACAAGCCCGTCGCGAAGAAGAAGCCCGTCAAAAAGAATAAGACGGCTCCTAAGGCCGCTGCAGACAAGGCCGCGGCTGAAAAAGCTGCCGCGGACAAGGCTACGATCGAGAAAGCCGCCGCTGATAAGCCCGCCGCTGTTGGCGCCAGCCCTGCCAGCCCCACCGGCACCTCGGGTGCGGGTAAGGCCCTGGCGGCCGGGGCCCTGGGCGCCGCGGCCGTCGGCCTGGCGGCTACCGCCGCTGCGTCGCAGGCCCCGGTCGATTACACCAAAATGACCCCGACGGAACTGACCGAGTACCTGATCTTTGACGCCAAGGGCTTCAAACTGGATCAGCCCACCCAGGAAGGCAAGACCGGACGGGAGCGCATGACCCAGGACGAGCTGCAAAAGACCTGCTCGGCGCTGCATGGCAAGACCATCGATGCCGAAACGGCGAAAAAGGTCCAGGCGTTGGCCGCTGCTTCCCGCGTCTATCCCGAGGGGGGTGTCACCCTGGGGGACTGGAAGCGCGGACAAGCCCTGGCCCAGGAAGGCGCCGGCTATCGTCTGGGGCCGAAGGCCGACGACAACGCCAAGAAGTTCGGCGGTAACTGCTATGCCTGTCACCAGATGGACCTGAAGGTGGCCGCGCACGGCACCCTTGGCCCCAGTCTGACCGGCTTTGGCAAGACTCGGGGCAACACACCAGAGACCCAGAAGTACGTGTACGAGGTGCTGTATAACGCTCACGCCTACTTCCCCTGTACCAACATGCCCCGCTTTGGCGCCAATGGCTTCCTGAATCAGGAACAGATGGCCGACCTCATCGCCTATGTGCTCGACCCGGAATCCCCGGTCAATAAGTAGTACCCCGGCCCAGCCCGAGTCCGGAATAGGCTCGGACTGGGCCAACTCACTACCCCCGTCAGTCAACCCAAGTAGAGGATCCGGACCATGTCACTATCACGGCGTGAATTCACCCGCCTGCTGGCCTTGGGCGGCATGGCCGGGTTGTTACCGGGCGCGGCCCGGGCCGCGACTCAATCGGGCGAGGGCGAGGCCCTCTATCAGGGCGGTCGCTTCGGGAATGTGCGCCTGCTGCACATCACCGACACCCACGCCCAGCTCAACCCCATCTATTTCCGCGAGCCGAGCGTCAATCTCGGCGTGGGCGCGGCCCTTGGTCAGCCCCCGCACCTGGTGGGCGATGAACCTGCTGAAGCACTTTGGGATCGCCCCGGGTGGCAGGGAGGCCCACGCCTTCACCTTCCTCGATTTTGACGCGGCCGCCCAGCGCTACGGCAAGGTCGGCGGCTTCGCCCACCTGGCGACCCTGGTCAAACAGCTCCGCGCCGAGGCGGGGGAGGGCAACAGCCTGCTGCTGGACGGTGGCGACACCTGGCAGGGCTCGGGCACCGCCCTCTGGACCCGGGGCAAGGACATGGTGGGCGCCTGCAATCTGCTCGGCGTGGACGTCATGACCGGCCACTGGGAGTTCACCTACCAGGACACCGAGGTGATCGAGAACATCCAGGCCTTCAAGGGCGACTTCGTGGCCCAGAATATCTCGATCTCGGATACGGCCCTGTTCGACTACAAGTTCGCCGACTTCCCGGGCTTCGACGAGGCCAGCGGCCTGGCCTTCAAGCCCTATACCATCAAAGAGGTCAACGGTACCAAGGTGGCCGTGATCGGCCAGGCCTTCCCCTACACCCCCATCGCCAATCCCCAGCGCTTCATCCCTGACTGGCGCTTCGGCATCCAGGACCAGCACATGCAGGAGATGGTGGACAAGGTGCGGGCCCAGGAAAAGCCCGATGTCGTGGTGGTGATTTCCCACAACGGCATGGACGTGGACCTGAAGATGGCCGCCTCGGTGCGCGGCATCGACGTCATCTTCGGCGGTCATACCCACGACGGCATCCCCGCGCCCAGCCTGGTGGAGAACAGCGGCGGCAAGACCCTGGTCACCAACGCCGGCTCCAACGGCAAGTTCCTCGGGGTGATGGATCTGGACGTGGGCGACGGCAAGGTGCGGGGCTATCGCTACCGACTGCTGCCGGTCTTCTGCCAACCTGCTCCCCGCCGACCCGGCGATGCAGGCCTATATCGACGAAGTACGGCGGCCCTACCTGGCCCAACTCAAGGAGCCCTTGGCCGTTACCGAGACGACCCTCTTCCGGCGGGGCAATTTCAATGGCACCTTCGACCAGGTGATCTGCAACGCCCTGCGCCAGGGCGGGGACGCCGAGATCGCCCTCTCGCCGGGGTTCCGCTGGGGCACCACCGTCACCCCGGGCTCCGCCATCACCCTCGAGAACGTCCTCGACCAGACCGCCATCACCTACCCGGCCACCTATGTGCGGGAGATGAAGGGCAGCGAGCTCAGGACCATCCTGGAGGACGTGGCTGACAACCTCTTCAACCCCGACCCCTATCTCCAGCAGGGCGGCGACATGGTGCGCGTGGGCGGCCTCGATTACGTCTGTACCCCCAACAACGGCCTGGGCCAGCGCATCGGCGAGATGCGCCTGGACGATGGCCGCCTGGTGGAAGCGGACAAGAGCTACAAGGTCACGGGTTGGGCCACCGTCGGCACCGCCAGCCCCGGCCGCCCGGTCTGGGAACTGGTTGCCGACTACCTGCGCGACCAGAAGACGATCTCCCTGACCAAGGTCAACGCCACCAAGCTGATCGGCGTGGCGGACAACCCAGGGCTGGCCTGAGGCCGGTCACCGCCACCGCATCCCCAAGGACCTCCGCCGAGGACCAGCCCATGAAGATCCGCCGCGCCCTTGCCGTCCCGCATCTCCTGCTCCTGTGCCTGGTCAGCGCGCCCCTGATGGCGGCCATGCCCACCTGGTTCAAGGACTCCTTCCTCTATCTGGGCGAGGAGGTGGCGAACGCCGCCGCGGAGGGCAAGCGGGTGGCGCTCTACTTCCACCAGGAGGAGTGCCCCTACTGCCAGCGGATGCTGGAGGTGAACTTCAGCCAGCGCGACATCGTGGCCAAGACCCAGGCCCAGTTCAACGTCATCGCCATCAACATCTGGGGCGACCTGGAGGTGACCGACCTGGCGGGCAAGGTCAGCAGCGAAAAGGACTTCGCCCGCGACCAGAAGGTGCAATTCACCCCCACCATCCTCTTTCTGGACGAACAAGGGGCGGTGACTTTCCGCCTTAACGGCTATTACCCGCCGGAGCGCTTCAGCGCCCTGCTCGATTACAGCGCCCAACGCCCCGCGCCCACCGGTTCCTTCAAGGATTTTCTGGCCGCCCGGACCGGCCCCCCGGCCAGCGCCGAGTTGCACCAGGACCCCAGCTATCTCCCCCACCCCCTCAAGCTCAACCAGCGCCCCAGCGCCAAGCCCCTGCTGCTGCTCTTCGAGCAAGCCAGTTGCCAGACCTGCGACGAGTTGCATCGCGAGGGCCTGGCGCGGGACGAGGCCCAGGAGTTGCTGAAGCAATTCGACGTCGCCCTGGTCGATATCGGGTCCGCGGAGCCCCTCGTCACCCCCGACGGCCGCGAGTTGGCGGCGCGGGACTGGAGCCGGGAGCTGGGCATCAACTACACCCCGACCCTGCTGTTCCTGGATGCCGGGGGTCAGGAGGTGTTCCGCACCGATGCCTACATCCGTCCCTATCACATCGCCACCAGCCTGGCCTACGTCGCCACCGGCGCCTACCAGCGTCAGCCGGAATTCCAGCGCTTCATCCTGGAACGGATCGCGGCGCGGCGGGAGTCGGGCGAGACGGGCCCGCCCAAGCTCTGGGATTAGGCCAGCCGGCCGCCACCTGGCCGCGCGCGGGCCATGTTAGCGCTAGCCCGGTGCCGCGGTACCCTCGCCGCCTGGACCCTCGCCCTGGGCCTCTGGATGGCCGCGAGCCCCGCCGCCGCCATCCAGGAGATCCGCATCGGCGTGCTCAGTCATCGGGGCACCGACCTGACCCTGGCGCATTGGCAAGCCACCGCCGATTATCTGACGAGTGCCCTGGAGGGCTATCGGTTCGAGATCGTCCCGCTGCCCTTCAGCCGCATCACCGAGTTCGTGGAGATGGAGTTCGTGGACTTCATCCTGGTCAATCCCGGCATCTACGTTGACCTGGAGGTGCGCCACGGCATCTCGCGCCTGGCCACGCTCAACAACCGGGTGGGACCCTTGAGCCTGAACCAGTTCAGCAGTGTCATCTTCACCCGCCAGGAACGGCAAGACCTCAATCGCCTCGCCGACCTGGCCGGCCAGGACTTTCTGGCGGTGGATGAGACCTCCCTTGGCGGCTTCGAGATGGCATGGGACGAGTTGTTGCGCCAGGGGGTTGATCCCTACCACGATTTCGCCCGGCTGGATTTCGCCGGCGACCACGATAGTGTGGTGATGGCGGTGCTGCTCGGTCAGGCCGACGCCGGCACCGTGCGCACCAACATCCTGGAACGCATGGCGGCGCAGGGCCTGATCGACCTGGACCAGTTCAAGGTGCTCAATCCCCAGCCCACTGATCGCTTCCCCCTCGTCCACAGTACCCTTCTCTATCCCGAATGGCCCTTCAGCAAGGTCAGCCACACCCCCAGCGACTTGGCTCAGCAGGTGGCGGTAGCCCTCCTCAACATGTCCCCCGACCACCCGGCGGCCCTGGAGGGCAGTTACGCCGGCTGGACCGTGCCTCTCGACTACCAGCCGGTCCACGAACTGTTCCGGCGCCTCAAACTGCCCCCCTATGACCACGACTTCACCCTCCGGGATGTGGTCCAGCGTTATCTGGTCTGGGTGGTGGCGGGGCTGGTCCTGCTCTTGCTCTTCGCCTTCCTGCTCTACCGGATCTGGGGCCTGAATCGCCAGCTTCTGAAGGCCAAGACGAGCCTGGAGGCGCAACACCTCCTCATCCTCAACTCCGTCGCCGACGGCATCTATGGGGTTGACCGTGAAGGCAATTCCACCTTCGTCAATCGCGCCATGGCCGAGATGACCGGCTGGCGCGCCGAGGAGGTGGTCGGGCGCAACCAGCACGAGCTACTCCACCATACCCGCATCGACGGCAGCCCTTTTCCCGCCCAGGAGTGCCCTGTTTACCGAAGCTGTCGGGACGGCAAGGCCCGACATATCCCCGAGGACCGCTTCTGGCGCAAGGATGGCAGCCACTTCCCGGTGGAGTACGCCTGTTCCCCCCTGCGGGATGACAACGGCGGCATCGTCGGCGGCGTGGTGGTGTTTCGGGATATCAGCGAGCGCCAGCACAGCGAGGAGGCCAGCCGCCGGCATCAGCTCGAACTGGCCCACCGGGACCGTCTCAACACCCTGGGCGAGATGGCCGCCGGTATCGCCCACGAAATCAACCAGCCCCTGACGGCCATCGCCTCCAATGCCCAGGCCTGCATCCGCCTGCTCGACGCCGGTCTGGACGCCGATCGGGCTGGGCGTCTTAGCGATGCCCTTGCCCACATCGCCCTTCAGGCCCAGCGCGGCGGCGACATCATCCGCCAGGTGCGCCAGTTCGTGAAAAAGGATGCCCCGGTCAAGACCGCGGTGGACATCAACGAACTGATCGAGAGAGTGATGGTGCTGATACGGCCCCAGGCCCAGGGGGCCGGGGTCCAGATCCACACCCAGTTCGCCCCCGACCTGCCCCGGGTCTGGGTGCAGGACATCCAGATCCAGCAGGTCATCATCAACCTTGCCACCAACGCCATCGATGCCATGGCCGACCCCGGCCTCCCCGAGCGCTGCCTCACCATCGCCACCGCGGCGACCCCCCGGCCAGGTCGATGTGGTGGTGCAAGATACCGGCACGGGGGTGGAACCGGCCATGCGCACCGAGATCTTCAAACAGTTCGTCACCAGCAAGCGCCGGGGCATGGGCCTCGGCCTGTCTATCAGCAAGGGCATCCTCGATGCCCACGAGGGCAGGATCGTCCTGGAAGCGACCGGCCCCACCGGGACCCGCTTTCGTTTCAGCCTTGCCGCGCCAGGCACCTGACCGGCTACAATTCCCCCCCTGGCATTGACCGGGGCGCCCGTCCCTGATCCCCCCGGCGCCAAGGGCCAGCACCATTAGCACCCCGGGGGACCCATGTCAGAGCGGCAACCAACCATCTATATCGTTGATGACGATGAGCAGGTGCGGGAATCGATCCAGCTCCTGATGGAATCGGTGGGCCTGGGGGTGGAAAGCTATGGCTCGGCCCAGGACTATCTGGACCATTTCCGTCCCGACCAGCACGGCTGCCTGATCCTCGATGTGCGGATGCGGGGGATGAGCGGTCTGGAGTTGCAAGCCCGCCTGCAACAGGTCCCCAGCCACCCCCCCATCGTCATGATCTCGGCCCATGGCGATGTCCCCATGGCGGTGCGCGCCCTCCAGGCCGGGGCCCTCGACTTCCTGGAGAAACCCTTCAACGCCCAGGCCCTCCTCGACAGCGTGCACCGGGCCATGCAGCAGGATGCCCTCCGCCGCGGCGAGGCCAGCCGTCTCGCCGAGATCAAGGAGCGCATCGCCCGCCTGACCCCCCGCGAGGCCGAGGTGATGCGGCGGGTGGTGGACGGTCAGCGCAACAAGGTGATCGCCAGCGAGATGAACATCACCCAATCCACCGTCGAGGTCCATCGGGCCCGGGTGATGGATAAGATGGAAGCCAAGACCCTCTCCGAACTGATGCGGATGCTGGTCACCCTGGAGATCTGCGAGGGCAAGGGGTAAAGGGGGATGGCTTCCCGGGGATCGGCAGCCATGGACACCCGTGATGGATTTTCTTGACCACGCCTTGGGTGATGCCGAAGAGGGGATGGCATGAGGCGCGGCGATCTGGTGACGGTGGCCATGCCCGGGGATTTCGGCAAGCTGCGGCCAGCCTGATCACTGGGCGCTTGCCGCGGGTATGCGCCTATTCCTCGTGGGCCGCCAGGGGTTGAACCCCTATCTCTCCGGCCCGGTCAGCCGGTCGAGCCGTAACCGCTGCCGCTGGTCGAAGAGGCGCCGGGAGCCGACCCAGACGGCGGCGGCGCTGCCGAGGCCGGTGCCGGCGGAGATGAGGAAGAGGATCATCATCTGATACTTGGCGGCCTCCATGGGTGGGCTGCCGGCGAGGATCTGGCCGGTCATCATGCCTGGCAGGCTGACCAGGCCGGCGGCGGCCATGGAGTTGATGATGGGGATGAGGCCGGCGCGGATGGAGTCGCGGCGGATGTCGCGGATGGCGCATTCCCAACTCTGGCCCAGGAGCAGGCGGGCCTCGATGCCGCCGCGTCCCTCCCAGGCCTGGCGGCTCAGGTTGTCGAGGGTGATGGCGATGCCGCTCATGGTGTTGCCCAGCAACATGCCGAGCAGGGGGATCAGGTACTGGGGCTGGTACCAGGGCTCGACCCCGATGATGAGGATCAGGGCCAGGATGATGACGCTGAAGGAGGAGACGAACATGGACAGGGTGCCGATGCCAAAGCCCCAGGCGCCCCGGTAGCGGTGTTTCTGCCGCGCCACGACCTCCCAACCGGCGACGCCGAGCATCACCAGGGCCCAGAGACCGGTAAGGGCAAAGCTGGTCTGGGCGAAGAGGAAGTTCAGCACCAGGCCGATGAGGCTCAACTGGATGGCGCTGCGCAGGGCGGCCACCAGCACCCGCTTTTCCACCCCCAGGTGCAGGCGCCAGGAGAGCAGGGCCAGCAGCAACACCAGGCTGGCGGCCAGGCCGAGGTCGAAGGGGCTGAGGACGATAAGCTCCATCAGGCGTCGGGCTCCTCTTGCTCATCCACCAGACGGTCGCCCTGGATGACCAGGCGGCGGGCGCCGGGCAGGCCCGGGGCTGGCAGGGCCAGGCGGCGGCGCTGGTCCGGGTCATGGCTCACCCACAGCACGGCGGCGCCCTGCTCGCGGCGATAGTCCTGGATCAGGTCCTCGACCCGGTCGCGATTGGGCGGGTCCAGATTGGCGGTGGCCTCGTCGAGGAGCAGCACCTGGGGCTGGAGGGCCAGCAGCCGCGCCAGGGCCAGGCGCTGGCGTTCGCCGGTGGAGAGACGGGAGACGGTCCACTCCAGCACCTCGGGCGTGAAGCCGAGGTGGACTAGCAGTGTCTGGATGGTCTGGCCGACTGCATCGGCAGGGGTCCTGCCGCCAAGGCCTCTCCCGGTCCCGCTCGGAGGTACCAGGTCGAAGTGATCTCCCACCCGGTCATACCACCAAAAGGACTCCGCCGGCAGCAGGGCCACGCGGCGGCGCCAGGCGGGAGCGGGCAGGGAGGAACAGGCCGTGCCGTCCAGCCAGGCCTCGCCCTCGTGGGGGTCCAGGTCCGCCAGGGCGCGCAGCAGCAGGCTCTTGCCGGAACCGGAGGGGCCAGAGAGCAACACCAGGTCCCCCGCGGCCAGGGTGAGATCCAGCGGCGCCAGGTTGCGGGTCTTGAGCCCTTGGAGTCGCAGGGCGGCCATGTCAGCGGCGCAGGAAAATCAGGTCCCAGACCCCATGCCCCAACCGCTGGCCACGTTGCTCGAACTTGGTCAGGGGGCGATCCTCGGGGCGGGGGGTGAATTGGCCAGGACCGGCGGCGTTCCGGAAGAGGGCCTCACTGGCCGTCAGCACCTCCAGCATCTGCAGGGCATAGGGTTCCCAGTCGGTGGCGGCGTGGAAGAGGCCCGCCGGGCGGATGACCCGGGCCAGCCTCGTCACGAATTCCGGGTTGAGGAGGCGCCGCTTGTGGTGGCGCTTCTTGGGCCAGGGATCGGGAAAGAGCAGATAGACCCCCGCCAGGCTGGCGGGTGCCAGGCCGCTGTCCAGCAGGTCCACGGCGTCCTGGCGCACCAGGCGCAGGTTGCTCAGGCCCCGCCGTTCGATCTCGAGCAGCAGGTGGCCAACGCCGGGGCCATGGACCTCGACGCCGAGGTAATTGTGCTCGGGATGGCGCGCGGCGATCTCCGCCAGGGTCTCGCCATTACCGAAGCCGATCTCCAGATAGACGGGCTGGTCGTTGCCGAACAGGGCCGGCAGGTCGAGGGCCTCACCCGCGGGCCACTCGACGCCGTAGCGCGGCCAGAGCTCGGCGAAGGCGCGCTCCTGGGCCTCGGTCAGCCGGCCCTGACGCAGCACAAAGCTGCGGATGGGGCGCCGCTGGGGCGGATGATCCGGCGCTGGGTCGATCAGGATAAGAGCCCTTCCCGGGCGGTCATGGACATGGGATGGCGAGGGTTCCTGGGTGGCGTTGGTGACATAACGGCGCGAGCGCAAGGATAAACGATTCAGCAGGGTGGCGAGGCGAGTCTGGCCCCTAGCTTTTCGCGTCGCCCTCTTCGCGCACCAGGGCGTAATCCGTGCGCCGCACGCCGCGCACCAGCATGTCGGTGTCCTCGCCGGCGACCCCCAGGCTCTCCAGGGCCTCCGCGGCCAGGCGCAGGCTGGCCTCCAGGGCCTCGGGGAAGGCCTTGTTGGCCCCCGCCCGCAAGAGGGCGTCACTGGTATCGAGATCCCGGGCCCGCGCCACGATGGTGGTATTGGGGGCCAGGTCGCGGATCAGGGTGGTGGCGCGCAAGGCCGCCTTGCGGTCGTCCAGGGTCAGCACCACCAGGTCCACCTTCTCGATGTGGACGGCGACCAGCAGGTCCAGGTCGGTGACATCACCGTAAAAGACGGGGTGGCCCTGGCGGCTGAACTCGGCCACTCGCGCCTGTTCCATGTCGAAGGCGATGTAGGGGATGCCGCTGCTCCCCAGGATGGTGCCCACGGTATGGCCCACGCGGCCATAGCCGGCCACCAGGGCCCGGCAGTGGTGCTCGGCACCCGATTGGGCGAAGGGGAAGGTCGCGTCCCCGGGCACGGGTGCCTCCGTCATGCGGCTAGCCAGGGCATCGCCCAGGCGCACCAGCAGGGGCGTGATCAGCATGCTGAAGGAGATGATGCCGATGGCCAACACGAAGGTGGCATCGTCGATGAGGGCCATGGCCTTGGCGGCGCCGAAGAGCACGAACCCGAATTCACCCCCTTGGGCCAGGATGAAGGCGACCCGCGTCGCCGTCTGGCGGCCTTCGCCAAAGGCCAGGCAGAGGACAAACAGGACCGCGATCTTGATGGCGACAATGATGATGACATGGCGCAGAAAGGTCAGGGGATCGCCGGCCAGGGCGCCGATGTCCACCGACATGCCCACGGCGACGAAAAAGAGGCTCATCAGCAGGCCCTTGTGGGGATCGATGGCCGCCTGGATCTGGAGGTTGTAGCGGGACCCCGAGAGGGCGACCCCCATGAGAAAGGCCCCCAGGGCCATGGACATGCCGGCCCGATCCATGGCCCAGGCTGCGGCGAAGACGGCGGCCAGGGCGACCAGAAAGAAGGCCTCGCGGTTGTTCTGGCGCGCCATCAGGTCGAGCACGCGCGGGATCAGGTAATAACCCGTCAGGATGACCAGGGTTACGGCGCTGACGACGTAGAGCACCTGCTTGAGGATAGGGACATCGCTGGACAGGGTGCCACTGTCCGCCATGATGGGCACCAGGGCGAGCAAGGGCACCACCGCCAGATCCTGCATCAGCAGAATGGCAAAGGTGGTCTGGCCATGGGGGCTGGCGATCTCGCCCTTTTCCTGCAGCATCTGAATGACGAAGGCGGTGGAGGAGAGGGCGAGGGTGAGGCCGGCCAGCAGGTCCACGCCCCAGCGGGGCTCGAAGAGATGCAGATAGACGGCGATGGCGCCACCGGACAACAGGATTTGCAGGGAACCCAGCCCGAACATGGAGCGGCGCAAGGACCAGAGGCGGCGCGGGTGCATCTCCAGGCCGATGACGAAGAGGAGCAGCACCACCCCCAACTCGGTGAAATGGCGCACATCCTCGACATGTTCGGTAACCGTGGGCCCCGGCGTATGGGGGCCAATGAAGATGCCCGCCACCAGCAGACCCAACACCGAGCCGAGCCCAAACCGGCGGAAGATGGCGACGGCCAGGGCGGTAGCCAGCAGCAGGATGACGGCGGAATCGACGAAGGATTTAGGTTCCAAGGGGCGATGCTCCGGGTGCTGGGTCGGTCAGGGTAGGGATCGGCGGCTCGCCATCGGGAGGTCTGCTGCCTGGCTGGCGACCCGGATGCGCATCAGGGTCCCGTCATCGTCGCTTGCGAACGGATTCTACATCAGTCCCCGGCGGAAGGGCGGTGGCATGGCCCACGCCGGGCTTGCAATCGGCGGGTGGGGCTTCTTATACTGCCGACTCCGCAGCGGGTGTAGTTCAATGGTAGAACAGAAGCTTCCCAAGCTTCTAGCGTGGGTTCGATTCCCATCACCCGCTCCAGTTCCCCCCGTCCTCTTGCTCTCGACCAGCTTATTTTCATCAGCATCGGCACCTTGCCGATCAGACCTCGGGGTCACATCCCCGCGGGGTTGTGAAACCCAAAAATTCCATAACAGGCGCCAGCCACCCACTCGGCCCTTGCCATGAAACGACTCCTGAAAATTCTGCTGACCCTGCTGGCGATCCCGGTGGCGGTGATCGCGGCGGTGCACTTTTTCGTCGATCCCAATGATTACAAAAACGAAATCAGTGCCTGGGTCGGGAAGGCTACCGGCCGGCAACTGACCTTGGGGGGTGATCTGGGGCTGTCGGTTTTTCCCTGGATCGGGGTGGAGGTACGGGAGGCGAGCCTGTCCCAGCCCGCGGGTTTTGGGGACGAGCCCTTCGCGCGCATCCACGAGGTACAGGCCCGGCTGAAATTCTTGCCCCTCTTGCGGGGGCGCTTGGAGGTGGGGGAGGTGCTGGGCACCGGCGTGACCCTTAATTTGATCCGCGCCCCGGATGGTCGCGCCAACTGGGAGGACCTGGCTGGCGGCGAGCCGGCGTCCCCGGCCCCCCTGGCCGTGACGCCTCGGGGCCCGAGGCTGGCGACCGCGACCGCCGCGCCGCCGCTCCCGGACGGCACCGGTGAGGGCATCGCCCTCGCCGGTGTGCAACTGAACTGGGACGATCAGGAAACTGGGTCCCTCCTCGTCTTGAAGGATCTCAGTCTGGCGATTCCCCAACTCGACCTGGCGGCGCCGCTGGAGCTGACCCTTGCTGGCAACCTGGCGGGGCAGGGGATGGATAGCGATGCCCATCTGGTCCTGGAGGCCAGCCTCAAACTGCCCGCGGATGGTCGTACCCTGGCGGCGACCCCCTTCACCCTGCGGCTGGAGGGCCTGGCCCTGACGGATGGCGCCCTGCTGAATGGCAACCTGGCGGGGACGGTAGGCGGCGATCTGCATGCTCGGGTCTATTCCTTCCCCGGCCTCAAGTTGCGGCTGGACCTGAGCGGCGGGGTCTTCCAGGCCAAGCCACTGCAAATCAAGGGTATGGCGGATCTGGATCTCGATAACGAGGCCCAGACCCTGGCCCTGCGCGGCCTGGTTCTGGAGAGTGGCAAGCTCCGACTGACCGGCGATGCCGCCGCTACCCAACTCCATGCGGGTCCCCGGTACCAGGGCCACTTGGTCCTGGATGCTTTCGATCCCCGCGCCTGGCTGGCGGATCAGGGCCTGAAGCCGCCGGCCATGACCGATCCCGCCGCCTTTACCCTGCTCGCCCTGGGCTCCGACTGGCAATGGGCGGCGGACCGGTTCGATCTCAAGGGGCTGGATATGACCCTGGACAAGAGCCGGGTCAGCGGCACCTGGTCCTGGTTGCCGGGACCGGCCGCGCGCCAGGAGTTTGATTTGCGGATGGATCGGCTCGATCTCGATGCCTATCTACCACCGTCGCCAGCTACGCCCGTCCCGGTCGCCAGCTCCGGCGCCCCGCCGGCCACCGGTCCCGCCCGCGCGCCCTGGTTGCTGAGGCTGCTGGTCGCCGAGGCCCTCGCCGCCCCCGCTCCCGTGCCCGGGTCGGCCCTGAACCTGGACCCGGTTGCCGCCCTCCGTGCCCTGAACCTGCAAGGCCGACTCCGCATCAACCAGTTGCGCTTCCGGGGCCTGACCTTTGGCGATTTCGATGGCCGTTTCACCAGTCAAGGCGGCCAGTTCCGCCTGGAGGAGCAGGTCGCGCGTTTCTATGCCGGTAAGCTGCGGGGTCAGGTCAACATCGATGCCACCCAGGCCCAGCCGCTGCTGACCCTCAACCAGCAGGCGGAGGCGGTCAATGTCGGTGACCTGCTGCGCGACCTGAAAGGCGAGGGACGGCTGACCGGCACGGGCAATTTGGAGGTCGATCTGAGCAGCCGGGGCTGGTCCCAGGAGGAGTTCATCCAGGGCCTGTCCGGCCAGGCCAGCCTGAAGGTCGCCAAGGGCCATCTGCGGGGCTTCGATCTGGAGCGGGCTATCCAGCGCGCCGAGGAGGGCATACGGGGCAAGGCCGGCCCACCCAAGGCGGACGGGCCGGAACAGACCGAGTTTAACGACCTGCGGGCCACGGCCCGGATCGAGCAGGGGATCATCGCCACCCAGGATCTCCAGGCCAGTTCCGGCTACTTTCAGGCCAAGGGCAAGGGCCGCATTGACCTGCCCAAGGATGAGCTGGATTTCGATATCGAGGCCCGAGTGGTCAATGCCCCCGCGGATCGTGCCATCAAGGAGATCGAGGGTATCCCCATCCCCATTCACGTCAGTGGCAGTCTTCGGTTTCCGGAGTGGCGTCTCGACCCCAGTCCCGTTGTCAAGGAAGTGGCGCGGCGGCGCCTGGAACAGGAGTTGGATCGCGGCGAGGGTAACCGCCTGCAGCAACTGGAGGAACGCACCGGTATCCGGGGCCTGGAAAAGGGCTTGAAGTCCTTGCTGGGACGCTGAGCAGGGGCTTGTGCCTAGGGCCTGCCCCTTCGTGACGGTCGGACATGGCATCACCATCCCCGGGGCCCGTTGCGGCGACCGGGATGGTTGAGGGCCCCGGCCAGGGACCAGGCGATGCCCTGAACGCTCCCCGGGACTTCGCCCAGCGCGTCCTCGCCTGGTTCGACCGCCATGGCCGCAAGGATCTGCCCTGGCAGCGCGACCCCAGCCCCTACCGGGTCTGGATCTCCGAGATCATGCTCCAGCAAACCCAGGTCGCGACGGTCACCCCCTATTTCGAGCGCTTCATGACCCGCTTCCCCCGTCTGGCGGATCTGGCGGCGGCCGAGGTGGACGAGGTGCTCGGCTATTGGTCGGGCCTTGGCTACTATGCCCGGGCCCGCAATCTTCATGGCGCCGCGCGCCTGCTCCAGGATCGCCATGGTGGCGACTTTCCCCCGACCCTGGAGGCGGTCCAGGCCCTCCCCGGGATTGGCCGTTCCACCGCCGGGGCCATCCTGTCCCTGGCCCGCGGCCAGCGTCATGCCATCCTCGACGGCAACGTCAAACGGGTCCTGGCCCGGTACCGGGCCATTCCCGGCTGGCCGGGTCAGGGCCCCGTGCTCGCCCAACTCTGGGGGCTGGCGGAGGAACTCACCCCCGGCGAGCGCCCCGGCGATTACAACCAGGCCATGATGGATTTGGGGGCCACGGTCTGCACCCGCGCCAACCCCGCCTGCGCGCGCTGCCCGCTGGTGGCGGATTGCCGGGCCCATGCCGCGGGTCAGGCCACGGCCTATCCCCAGCCCAAGCCCCGCCAGGTCCTACCCAGCCGCGCGGCCTGGTTCCTGATCCTGCACAATCCCCAGGGCGAGGTGCTGCTGGAGCGGCGTCCCCCGACGGGTATCTGGGGCGGGCTCTGGAGCCTGCCCGAGTGCCAGGTCACCGAGAATCCCCTGGATTGGTGCCGTGCCCACCTGGGTGTCGAGGCGCAACTGGTTGAAAAACTCCCGGCCCGCCGTCATACCTTCTCGCACTTCAAACTTGAGATAAAGCCGCTGCGGCTAAGACTGGCGAAATGGCCCGATCGGGTGGCCGAGAGTGACGGCCTGATCTGGCATACCCCTGGCGTCTGCCCTTGCCGTCGGCCTGCCAGCCCCAGTGGTTCGCTTACTGCGAGAAATCAGCAGCGACCGGATCGCGTCGGATGGCATCCAGTAAGGGTAGATACCGGCGATCCCGGTAAGAAGATTCAATCATTCAAACAGTTAATCACAGAGGCTCGATTCTTCATGACTCGAATGGTAAATTGCGTCAAGCTCGGCCGCGAGGCCGAAGGCCTCGACCGTCCCCCCTATCCCGGCGAACTCGGCAAGCGCGTCTTCGAGAATGTCTCCCGGCAAGCCTGGCAAGACTGGCTCCGCCACCAGACCATGCTCATCAACGAAAACCGCCTGAGCCCCATGGACCCCAAGTCCCGAAAATACCTGGAAGAACAGATGGAAAGCTTCTTCTTCGGCGCGGGCGCCGCCCCGCCGCCGGATTACCGACCACCCCAGGCTTGACGAAAACCCGGGGGTCCGGTCTAATATGCCCCTTCGCGCAAGCCCAGGTAGCTCAGTTGGTAGAGCAGAGGACTGAAAATCCTCGTGTCGGCGGTTCAATTCCGTCCCTGGGCACCAAATTACAAAGAGTTAGGCGCGCATGGAAGCGTATCAGTCCCCCTTATAATGCCCCTTTCGCGTCCCGCAGTGTCCCCTGTGCACTCCCCAGGCCCAGCAGCGGCGCCCCTTCTCGGCTAGATCTAGATTTCAGCTCCACCCCACCTGCATGAGTATGGGATTCGGAAATTAGTGAAAACAGGGGCACCAGGGTCTTACTTGCTCAGTTCAGCAGGGACACCGGGCACCAGCCCCATGCAGTTGGCGTAGTAGGCCACGGTCGCCGGCCAGTCGCTGAAGATGGCCCGAATCCCCACCTCTTGGGCGAGTACGTCCAGGACCCGCAGCACATCGCCCTCGCGGCGGATAGCCGGGGCGATGGTCTGATAGTAGAAGTCCTGGCCGCCGGCGACGATGTTCCCAGACCGCTCCAGGCTCCAGGGAACGATCTCCAAGTCTGCCGCCTGGGCGGCGCGGGCATAGGCCGAAGGCCGGATGGCCCCCGTGGCATCCCCCTCCAGCAGGGCGAAGAGTGGCGGTGCGATGATGTTAATGCCCTCGGCCTTGAACGCCTGTAGTGCGGCGGGGGAGGGCAGGTCCGCCACCTTCTCGGCAGCCTCCAAGTAAACCGCCTGGCGGCCGAAAGCCGGCTCGTGCGCGAGCCAGTAGCGGATGTCCCGCCGGTCGAAGGATTGGGGCCAGACGCGCCGCGGGTCGACGCCGGCCGCCTTGTAGTCGTCGATCAGCTTCTGGGCGAAGGCCTCCTGGGTGAGGCCACCAAAGGGCATGGGAACCACCGGCGTTTTGAGCTCCGGGATCATCTGTACCCCCAGTTCCAGGAAGAGGGTGATGCTCTCGCGGTGGGTCATCGGGGTCCCCCAGGCTGGCCCAGCCTCCACCCCCACCATGGCCAGGGTCGGGCCCTGCAGATATTCCTCTGGGGTCCTGGCGCGGGGGTTGAAGCCGTCCCGTTTGCCGCGCAGGCGGCGGAATTCCGCCAGGGTCAGGTCGCTGGTCCGGCACTCGGCGCTGGCCGGGGTCAGGAGGTTATCGTCCTCATTAAACCTGGCCGGCACGAAGGGCCGGGTGCACTTGGCCGCCAGGTCTGGGATTATCAGGATATCGGTGGTGGTGTGCAGGTCGTCCTGGGCATGGCGGCACACCAGTTCCAGGTCCTGGGTGAAGGTTACGTCACACTCGATGAACCCCGCCCCCTGGCGGGCCGCCGCCAGGTAGGATTCCCGCGTGTGCTCCGGGTAGCCCAGACAGGCGCCGCGGTGGCCGATAGTGAAATCCGTGCGCCGGAAGGGGCCTTGGGCGCAACTCAGCAGTTTCGACTTGAGGGGACCCTCGGCCAGGTCGTTGACCAAGAAGAGCGGCCGGGATCCCAGTTCGATGGGTTCCCTAAGGTGCTGGTGCGGGTGCATGCTGTCCTCGGCGGTAAGTTCGGCGGCCATAATCCCTGTGGCGGCGTATCCAAGCAGCAAACCGCCCAGTAGGGCCAGACACGGACGGCGGGGTCGCTGTGGGTTCATCGGGATGGTCTCCCAGGCGAGGCAAGCGGGACGGTTCCAGGGCCTAGCAGCGCAACTCGGATCGCGTCAATTTCTTCCGCCGCATATTCCCGGCGCTGGGTCAAATTGCCCCATACCGGCTTGGGCCAGCAGGGGTCGTCGGGACGCCGGCCGATGACATGGACGTGCAATTGGGGCACCAGATTGCCGATCCAGGCGACGTTGATCTTGGGACAGGCCAGCACCTCCGTCAGGTAATTTGAGACCCGCTTGCAATCGGCTAGCACCCCATCGCGCTGCGGGATGGGCAGTTCCAGCAGATTGCCCAGGTCAGTCTCGGGGACCAGGATGAACCAGGGTACCAAGGCGTTGCGGTGGAGCAACAAGCGGCTATGGGACAGCCGGCCTAGGCAATGGCAGTCGGCTTGCAGTTGCGGGTGGAGGGCGAAGGAGGGCATGTGAGACTATGATGGAACAAAGGCGACCGCGACACCATGACTAGAGGAATTTTAACCATGTCCCGCTTATCCCGCCCATCCCTCACGGTCCTCGCCCTGCTCACCGCCGCCGGGCTGACCGGTTGCCCCAACCCGCGTGAAGACGTGCGCCTGAGCCTGTGCAAGGATATGGTCACCGGGCAATTGGGTGCCGAGCCGACGTGGCAAGGGAGCGAAGCCCAGATCCGGGGCTATGAGGACGCGGTGGTCAGCCTTCGCTTTACAAGCAGTGCCGGTGCCGGGCGGGCCGAGTGTGCCTACAAACATGCCAAGGGCGAGGATACGGCGATCACGCTGGCCAATCCCATCGAAGCCTACGCCACCTCGCCCTCGCGGATGACCCTCAATGGCCGCACCCTGACCGGCCCGGAACTCGCCCGCGCCGTCCAGCAGGCGCTGGGAAAGCAAGGGCGGGAGTTCCTTGACCGGACAAAGGAGACCTTGCGGGGCCAGTGACAGCCCTATGCGGGTGGGCTGACGACCTTGTGGCCGCCATTGACCGGCATTCGCCCTTCGCGGTTATCCTGGCACCGCCAGGTAAGTCATTGAAGCTGACTTGTCCCCAGCATCTGTGGATAACTATGTCGATAAGGCTGGGTGAATCGCCGAGAAGGCACGTCCTAACAGGGCTGGGGCGGTACTGGCCACTTTCTGGTCAAAAAAATATAACATACACTATCAGTTGGTTAGCTATCGATAATGTTTTCCGTCCTGGGCGCTTGACAACTTTCGCATCATCCGTTTCATCTTGTGAGTAAAGATGGCTCAGCCGATGAGGGTATAGCGGCGGACATCGGGCGCCACCGCCAGCAGGGGCTCGCCTTGCGCCAAGGCCCCTGCAGGTGGGGTGTGACGGCATGCGCCGCCAGGGCCGCCTCGTCCACCCATTCCTCGACAAAGGTGAAGTCGGTCGACTCGCCGCTGTTGCGCAGTAGCCTGGCTCCTCACTTGACCATATCCCTTCGCTTGAGCAAATCCTGCAGCATGGTCATGAGGGCCGCGGCCGTCATACCTAACATCAGGACGCCGTTGAGGGCCTCCATGGGGCCCAGTAGTTTCCAGGGCCTGCTCATGACGATGTCGCCGTAGCCGAGGGCGGCAAAATTGACCGCCGAATGGTAGAAGGCCTCGTAGAAGGCGTCGAATTCCCCCAGCCAGACAAAAATACTGGCCCAGAGCAGGATCTGCAGGAAGTTGCCGAGCATGATGATGAGCATCACCATCAGCAGCGGGCGGATTTCAGCGAGCAGGCCCTGGCCCCCGCTCCGCGGCTGCATAATATGCCGCGCGTAGTAGCGGACGCCCGCCACGGTGAAGGTCGCCTGCAGGACCAGGCACAGGAGCATGGCGGGCAGGCCGATCATCAGATTCGCCAATATCATGCCGTTCCTCCGGTTACACCCGGGTGGTAGGAGCTGGCCTGCCCTCGGGGGGCACGCCAGCGTTCGAGTATCCAGACCATGGCCCAGGCGTAAAGGGCCACACCAACAAAGAGGGCGATGCGGCCGAGGGAGGTCCCGACCACACCCTCGCCGTTGGCGCTGTCCTCGATGGCGGGTCCGAGCAGGATCAGCATGGTCGTCAGGGCGCTGCTCCAGAAGGCGGGCGGAAACCGCGTGACCCTGATCCGGTAAATCCCGGCACCGGCCCACAGGGCGGCCGCCATCAGCCACAGCATCAACATCCACAGGTTTGGCAACAGCGACAAACCGAGCCAGACCAGGAGGGCTATCGCCGCCGCCATCAGCGTCGATCCGACCAGTTGCCGGCCCGCCGAGCGGGTATCCGCCGAGCAGGCCTGCTGGCCCAGGGTCACCGTATTCATGATCGCCGCCAGATAATAGCTGGGGTTGGTCAGCGCCAGGACGAACACCGGCATGACCACCAGCATGCCGCGCAGCGCGATCCAGGCGGCCGACACGGGAGCCAGGACCGGCGGCGGCGCGGGGCGGCTGGCCAGTCCCGGCGGGTCGGGGAACAGCGCTTGGGTCATGCCGCTCACCACGACGCCGATCAGGAGCCCCACCGCCAGCGTCGTCGCGATCATCGTCACCAGCGCCTGTTCGGCCACCCCCGCCACCGGGATCAGGGTGAAGGTGATCACCAGCACCTGGGTCAGCGGGTTGCCGGTGCGCAATCCCAGGAAGAAGAGGGCAAAGAGGATGACGCTGGTCAGCAAGACCCCGCTCATGGGGTAGTTTTCCAGGAGCGGCACCATGAATACGCCCAACACCACCAAGCCAGCGAGGAGGATGGCGACGACGAGGCCCTTGACCAGGGGTAACGGCGGTCCCGGCTTGATCAGCAAGGTCACCGCCATCAGGCAGCACAGGTAGGGTAGGGGCAGCGCCAGACCATAGGCGATCAGGGCGGCGAGGCCCAGACCCACCGTCAGCCGCAGGACCGCCTTATCGGCCGGGTGGAGCATCCGCGGCTCAGTAGAGGTAGGAGAGCAGGCTCATCATACGGATGAAGGCCGCCCCCAGCAGGTTCATAAGGCCGTGATCGCCCGTGTAGACCAGGACCTCGGCCTGGCCCCCGACCCGCACCCCACGGAGTTGCTCGATCTCGGCGGGATCGAACTCGACCACCACCGGAAAGCGCTGTGCCTGGCGCAGCCAGTCGCGGCTGTTCTCGATCGTCGGCAAGGTCCCCGGTGGCGTCTGTTGTCCCGTGCTGACACCGCTACCGACACTGCGCACCCGGCCCCGCCACACCTGGCCCGGCATCACATCGAGGACGATGGCCACCTCGTTGCCGGGTTCGATGTTGCCGAGGTTGTTCTCGGTCATGTCGGCACTGACCCAGAGATCGTGAATCGCGATCAGGGTCACGAGGGGCGCCCCGGCCTGGGCAAATTGACCGGCGTCGATGCGCAAGTCGGTCACCAGACCTCGGACGGGGGCGACCACCTGGGTGCGGGCGAGGTCCAGCTCCGCTTTCTCGATCGCCGCGCGGGCACTGAGCAACTGGGCGTTGTTGTCGCCGCTCTCGCCAGCGGACTCCTGTGCCCGGCGCAGATCGGCCTCGGCCGCCTTTTCCCGGCTGAGGGCCTCGACCCGCGACGCCTGGGCGATCTCGAGACGGCGCATCGAGATGGCGCCGGGGTCTTCCCGATGGAGCCGCTCTTGCCGCATCGCATCCTTCTCGGCCTTGATACGGTTGGCCTCGGCCGCCTGCAGGGAGGCCCGGGCGGCCTCCACCGCTGCCACGGCGGCGGCGACGGTGCGCCGGACCGACTCGTAATCCGCGCGGCTGCGGTCCAAGGCGATCTGGTATTGGCTGGGGTCGATATCGAACAAGGGCTGGCCCCGCGGCACATCATCGTTGTTCTTGACATGCACCCTGAGCACCTTGCCGGCCACCTCCGCGGCCACCGGGACCACGAAGGCCTGCACCCGCGCCTGGGAGGTATAAGGGGTAAGGCGGTCGGCGGCAAAGTACCAGGCCAGGCTGCCCAGGATCAGGATCAGCAGGATCATGGCCCCGGCGCGGGCCCCCGCGCCCGGAGTGGCGGGGGACTGAGTCCTGGCCTCCGCGGCGTTCACGGGTTCCGGGGCCGTTGCTGCGTCCGTCGTAACCGGTTCTTGACTCATGGCGCTTGGCTTCCGGAGGCAGGGAAGGAGGGTTGGGCCTCGGGCGGAGGCAGGGGGGTCTTGAGCAGGTCTTTCCAGGCATTGCGTGTGCCCATGGTTTCGCGGGTCGCATCATCCACCAGGGGGCGATCGCGTCCCGGTTCCCAGCCCCCGCCCAGGGCCTTGTAGAGGGCGATCAGATTGCGCGCGACGTCGCCGCGATTGGCCACCTGGCGCTCCTGCTGACTGAAGAGGGCCCTCTGGGAGTCGAGCACGCGCTGGAAGTCGGTCATGCCTTCCCGGTATTGGATCGTGGCGATATCCAGGGACCGCCGTGACGCCTTGACCGCGGCGGCCAGCAGGGGGATCTGTTCGCCGCTTTTGGCAAAACCGACCGCCGCGTCATCGACCTCCCGCGCGGCCTGCAGGACGGCCTCCTGATAGTGTTCGTAAAACTGCTGGAAGCGGGCATCCTGCACCAGCACCTGGTTGGTGAGCCGGCCATGGTCGAGCACGTTCCAGGCCAGATTGCCGCCGAAGCCCCAGTTCAGCGTCTGGGTCGATGGCGCCAGGGAAGTCGCCGCCAGGCCCAGCGAACCCAGCAGGGAGAGGGACGGATAGAGGTCGGCCTCGCTCACCCCGATCAGGGCGGATTGGGCGGCCAACCGCATTTCGGCGGCCCGGACGTCCGGGCGCCGGCGGAGCAGGTCGGCGGGGATATCGACGATGACCCCGAGCTCCGCCAAGGGGATCTGGCCCCCGCCGCTGGCCATTTCCGGCAGAGGCCCCGGGGGCCTCGCCAGCAGGGTGTTCAAGGCATTCTGGGCTTGCCGCAGGCCGCCTTCGAGTTGGGGGATGGTGGCGAGGGTACCCAGATAGAGGGACTTGGCCTGTTGGACGTCGAGCTCGGAGTCATTACCGCTCTTGAACTGGCGTTCGGTGATCTCCAGGCTGCGCTTCTGGAGGGCGGCATTTTCCTGGGCAATCCGCAGCCGGGCCTCGAAGGTGCGGATGGCGGCGTAGGTGCTGGCCACCTGCGCGGCCATCAGCACCTGCATGTCGTCGTACTGGGCGAGGCTGGCGAAATAACCGGCATCCGCCGCCTCGACGCCGCGCCGGAACTTGCCCCAGAAGTCGAGTTCCCACCCGATCGCCAGGCCGGCCTGATATTGATTGAAGGCGGTGTCCGACCCTTCTTTCTGTTGGCCTAGCCGCAAGGCCTCCCCGGTAACCTGCTGGAGCTGAGGGTAGAGGGTGCTCTCCGCGATCCCGAGTTGGGCGAGGGACTCGAGAATGCGCAGCCCGGCGGTGCGCACGTTGGGGTTCAGCCGCAGCGCCTCGGCCACCAGGTGGTCGAGCGCGGGGTCGTTGAAGGCGAGCCACCAGACCTGGAGCCGCGCGGGTGGCTTGCCCTGCTGCTCGGCGGCCAGGGTGGCGAGAGATCCTCCCGACCAGTTGGCGAGCCACGGGACCTCGGGGCGCTGGAAGTCAGGCCCCACCATGCAGCCACCTAGCACCAGGGCCCCACCCAGGGCGGACAGCCATTTGGCCAAACAAGGGCGGCAGGGGCACCTGATCAGACCTGGCTTGTTCGCAGGAGGGGGAATCGAATCAGGCTGAAGCGGATCTGGCTTGATCGAATCCGACCAGATCGGGTCAGCCTGCCGCCTGGGATTCACGCTCGTCCGCCGTCCGCACCTTGTCCGGGTTCGCCGCCACCCAGCCCATGAAGATCTGGTAGCCCAGTGCGAGCAGGGTAGCGCCGATGAACATGCCGAGAATACCGTTGGTGGCCATGCCGCCGAGGGCGCCGAGCAAGACCACGGGCATGGGGGCATCGACCCCGCGACCCAGCATCAGGGGTTTGAGGATGTTATCGGCGAAGCCGGTGACCAGGAGCAGAACCGTGTAGCCGATGGCGGCGCCGGTGCCATAGTCACCGCCGCTCCAGAGGTAGCCGATCGCGGGCAGGGTGACGACCAGGGCGGGGACCTGGGCGATGCCCAGTACCAGCACCACCAGCGACAGCACGCCAGCCCAGGGGATGCCGGCAATGATCAGCGCCAGACCGATGAGTAGGGCTTGAATGCAGGCGATACCGATGACTCCCGAGGCCACCGCGCGTACGGTCGCGGTGGAGAGCTTGGCAAACTCCTCCCCGCGGGCCGTGCCGGCGAGACGGGCAAAGACCTCCTGGGTCGCCTGGGCCCCCGACTCCCCAAAGGCCATCAGGATGCCGGAAATGATGAAGGAGGCCAGGAACAGCAGGAGATTAACGCCGATGCCGGCCACGATCCCCAGGGCCTGGGTCGTCAGCTCACCGAGCTTGGGTTGGCTGCGCTCGATGAGCGCCGGCAGATTCGAGTGCGCCTGGGCCCAAAAAGTGTGCAGCTTCTTGCCGATCACCGGCCAATCCGCCACGCCTTGGGGGGGCGCGGGGATGTGCAGCGTGTTGTTTGACAGATGGGTCGCAAAGGTATGTAGCGAATCGCCCAGCGAGTTGACCAACATGACGGTGGGCGCCACGATCGCGACCGCGCAAACCAACACCAGCAGGGTAGCGGCGCGTCCCGGCTTACCCCCGGTCTTGCGGGCCAGCTTTTGATGAAGCGGATAGAGGGTTACCGCCAGGATCAGCGCCCAGGCCATCATCGCCAGGAAGGGGGCGAAGATTTTGTAGCACAACAGCACCAGGACCAGCACCAGGCCGGCGCGGATGAGGACATCGAGCAGGCGGTCGGAGAGTCGCTTTTCTAGCTCGCGATCAGGTTGGTCGGGCATCTTCATGGATGAATCCGTGCGGTGTTGGGGTTTGAACGAGAGGGGCTTGCGCCTGGATGAACGCCATGCAATTCAGCCAGAAGGGGAGTTTGAGATTATCAGGGTGACAAGGCCCACAGCCGATGTCAACAGCCGATCCGACCTCAGAGCCGTGCCAGGCTCACGGTTTGCCGGAAGCGCGCCAGGGCGGCGGCGAAGGCGAGGACGCCGAGACCCAGGGTGGAGGCCAGTTGGGGCCAGACCAGGTCGAGGCCGGCGCCGCGGAAGACCACGGACTGGACGAAGGCGACGAAGTGGGTGGTCGGTGAAACCAACATCAGCCGCCGCAACAACTCTGGCATGGCATCGAGCGGCGTGTTGGCGCCGGAGAGCATGTACATCACCAGGAACACCGGGATGGAGAGCAGCCCGAACTGGGGCATGGTCCGGGCCAGGGTGGCGAGCAGGATGCCGAGTGTGGTGAGCGAAAAGAGATAAACCGACAGGCCGAGCACAAAGAGCCCCAACGAGCCCTGGAGGGGCACCCCGAGCAGGCCCTGGACGACCGCCACCATGGAGAAGGTGGCGGCGAACAGGATCACCAGGGCATTGGCCCAGACCTTGGCGAGCATGATCTCGGCGGAGCTGAGCGGCATCACCAGCAGGTGTTCGATGGTGCCGTGCTCACGCTCGCGGATCAGCGCCGCCCCGGTGAGCAGGATGCCGAGCAGAGTGACCATGTTGACGATCTGCATCACCGCCAGGAACCAGGTCGACTCGCCATTGGGGTTGAAGGCGAGCCGGGTGACCGCCGCTACCGCTGACGGCGGTCCCTCGCCCTCCCCCCGCAGGTGGAAAAGCGGCTCCTCGGCGAGCACCCGCTCCAGATAACGCGCCCCCGCCCCGGCCATGGCCATGGCGGTCGCATCCACGTTGACCTGGACCGCCGGGTGGCGCCCCTCGGCGGCGTCGGCCTGGAGGCGGGGTGGGAGGTCGATGACGAAGGTGTAGCGGCCGGCATCCATGGCCGCGCCGATGTCGGCCACCTGAATGTAACGCGGCGGCTGGAAGTAGGGGGGACCCAGGGTCGCGATCATCCGGGTCGAGAGCGGCGACTGGTCTTCGTCCACCACTGCCACCGAGGCGTTCTCGAGCTGGAGCTTCACCCCCCGGGCCGGAGCGATGATGGCAAAGGTGAAGCAGTAGGCGATGAGCAGGACCAGCACCGGGTCGTATCTCAAGCTAAAGAGCTCCTTGAGGCCCAGGCGATAGATGTTGGCAAGCCGCATCTCAACGCTCCTGGGTGCGCAGCAAGGCAAGCCCAAGGAGCAGGAAGCCGAGGCCGAAACCGGCGAGCACCAGGTAATCCAGCCACAGGTCACCCAGGGTCAGCCCCTTGGTGAAGCTCCCCACGCTGACGTGGTTGAACCAGGAACTCGGGAAGCCGTAGCCCATGACCCGCGCCGGCCCGGTCAGGGCGGAGACCGGCACCAGCATGCCGGAAAAGAGGATGGTGGGGATGGTGCTGACGATGGCCGTACCGAATACCGCCGCGATCTGGGTACGCATGAAGGTCGACATCAACAGTCCGAGCCCGGTGCTGGCAAAGACAAAGAGTACCGCCCCCAGGGTGAGGCCGCCCAGCCCGCCGGTGAGCGGCACCCGAAACAGCAGGAGCACCAACAGCAGCAGCAGCAGGTAGCTGAGGAGCGCCAGGCCGATGTAGGGCAGTTGCTTGCCGAGCAGAAACTCGACACCCCGGGTCGGTGTCGCGTAGAGGTTGGTGATCGAGCCCAGCTCCTTTTCCCGCACCACCCCCACCGCGGTCATGGTGGCCGGGATCATGATGAGCAGCAGCATCAGGATCCCCGGCACCATGGCATAGACGCTCTTGAAGTCCTGGTTGTAGCGGAAGCGCGTTTCGACCCTTACCGGGGCGAGCATCCCGGCCAGCCCTGGGTCCACGGGGGAGGGCAGGTGGGAGACCGCCACTGGGGCCCGGGCCAGGCGCTCGCCCAAAGTCTCCAGATACTGACGATGCACCCCTTCCACATAGCCTCGGATGGTGTCGCCGCGGAAAGGGATGGCCCCGTCGATCACAAAGCCGACCTCGGGTCGGGCGCGGCGCTTGAGATCACGGCCGAAACCTGGCGGGATCTCGATCGCCAGGGTCAGCCGACCGCTGGCAAGGCGTCGCTGCCGGTCGGCGTCATCCACCAGCGGCGCCTGCGCGGCGAACCAGGGGGAACCGGCGAACTGCTCCAGATAGTCGCGGCTCGCCGGGGTGCGGTCCCGATCGAGCACGGCATAGGCAATATCGTCCACGTCGAAGGAGATGCCGAAGCCCATGGCGATCATCAGCAGCAGCGGCCCGAGGAGGGCGAAGGCGAGGCGGATCGGGTCCCGGCGCAGTTCGGTGGCCTCGCGCCGGGTATAGGCCCAGAGCCGGCGCGGGGAGAAGCGACGGGGCTGATCGCGCCGCCGCGGTTGCCGCTCCCGGGCCGGACGCGCGCCGGGTGCCCTGGATTCCAAGGCGGTGGGGCTTGCCCTACTATCCCCCGCCGCCGCCGGCATAGCCTTGTCCCTGGCGGTGGTGGCTTCTTCTCGCGCCTCCACCGCTCCCTGCTCCATATAGGCGATGAAGGCGTCATCCAGACTGGCCGCCCCTTGAGCGGCCTTGAGGGCAGCGGGGCTGCCCTGGGCAAGCACCCGCCCGGCGTGCATCAGCGAAAGGCGGTCGCAGCGCTCTGCCTCGTTCATGAAATGGGTGGAGATGAACAGGGTCACGCCCTGCTCCCGGGAAAGCGTCAGCAGTTGCTCCCAGAAGCGGTCGCGGGCAATCGGATCGACCCCGGAGGTGGGCTCATCCAGGATCAGGAGTTCCGGCTCATGGATCACCGCCACCGCGAGCGACAGGCGCTGGCGGACGCCGAGCGGCAGTTCCTCGGCGCGGGCGTCGAGGTGCCGGGCCAGGTCGAAGCGCTCGGTGAGCTCCGCGATGCGTGGGGGGATGCGCTGCTGGCGGCAGATGGTAGAGGCGGGCGTGCAGGTCCAGGTTCTGCCGTACCGTGAGCTCCCCGTAGAGGGAAAAGGACTGGGACATGAAGCCCAGGCGCCGGCGCAGCGCCGCGTCCTCCGCCCCCACCGGCTGGTCGAAGACCCACGCCTGGCCCTCGGTGACCGGCAGCAGCCCGGTCAGCATGCGCATGGTGGTGGTCTTGCCACTGCCGTTGGAGCCGAGGAAGCCGAAGATCTCGCCCTTGCGGATCGACAGGCTGACCCGGTCGACGGCGGTGAAGTCGCCGAAGCGGTGGGCAGAGCCCCTCGGCACGAATAGCGGACTGGCCCCTCCCTCACCAATGACGGCGGGGGAGACCTCCAGGCGCCGATGGCCGCCACGGCGCTCCGTCGGGGAGCAGGGCCACGAATACCGCCTCCATGTCCCGCTCGCCGGTGACCGAACGCAGCTCCCCCACGGTACCGCGGGCCAGAACGCGCCCGGCGTCCATCGCCACCAGGGTGTCGAGGCGTTCCGCCTCTTCCATGTAGGCGGTGGACACCAGGATGCTCAGGTCCGGGCGGCGCCGGCGCAGCCGCTCCATCAGCTCCCAGAAGCGGCGCCGCGAGAGCGGGTCCACCCCCGTGGTCGGCTCGTCGAGGATCAGCAGGTCGGGGTCGTGGATCAGGGCGCAGCAGAGCCCCAGCTTCTGCTTCATGCCGCCGGAGAGGTTTATCGCCAGGCGCTCGATGAAGGGCGCAAGGCCGGTGGCAGCGGTGAGTTCGGCGATGCGCTCGGTCCGTGTCACCCGGTCCTGCCCGAAGAGGCGGCCGAAGAAGTCCAGGTTATCCCGTACCGAGAGGCTGGGATAGAGGTTGCGCCCAAGACCCTGGGGCATGTAGGCGATGCGCTCGACCACGGCATCGCGCCCCCGGCGCTGCCGCAGATCCCGCCCCAGGACTTCGACCTGGCCGGATTGGATGTGGCGCACCCCGGCGATGATGCCGAGCAGGGTGGACTTGCCGACCCCGTCCGGGCCCGATCAGCCCGCTCAGCCGCCCGGCGGGCAGCTCCAAGCCCCACTCCGTCGAGGGCAGTCACCCGCCGGTAGGCATGGCGCACCCCGCTCAGCCGGACGACGGGGGCGGCGCCGGTGCTCGGCCATGTCGGCAATTCGGGGTCAGGTGCTCGGGCCAAGGCGCCTCGGGCCTGATCTGGACGTAGGCGACGCCGGGGACACCGGTCTTGACGAAGGTGCTCGTAGCGCGCGAGCAGGTCCGGCGCGATGCGCACCTTGACGCGGAAGGCAAAGCTGCTCGCGCACGCTCTGGGTCTCCACCTGCTTGGGGGTGAACTGGGCGCGCGGGGCGACGAAGGAGACCTCGGCAGGGATCACATACTCCGGGGCGGCGTCGAGGACGAGGCGCGCCGCCGCCCCCAAGGGGACCCAGCCCGCCGCCGGTGCGGGCAGGAAGATCACCATGTAGACATCCGCGAGGTCGAGCAGGGTCAGGACCTTGCCACCCACGCCCAGCACCTCGCCGGGCTCGGCCAGGCGGTAGAGCACCCGTCCACCGCGGGGCGCCCTAAGGGTGCTGTCGGCGATGTCGATCTCGATGCGTTCGATACTCGCCTGGGCCGACTCGATCGCCGCCTCGGTGGCGACCACCTGGACCTGGGCCGCGCGCAGGGCCGCCTCGGCGGTTCGTGCCTGGGTACTGGCCTGGTCCAGTTGCTCCTCGGAGACGAACTGATCGGAGCGCGAGAGCCGTTGCAGCCGGACCAGGTCGCGGCGGGCGAAATCGAATTCGCTCTAGCGCTGCTCCACCACCGCCAGGGCATGCTCCCGTTCCTGCTCCGGCCGCCGCCGCTCCGCCTGGGCCTGGCGCCGCTGGGCCGCCAGGGCAGCGGTGTCGAGCACCGCGACCACCTCCCCGGCCTCCACCCGATCACCCTCTCGCACCCGGACCTCCAGGAGCCGTCCCGCGATCTGGGTCGCCACGTCCACCTCGGTGGCCTCGATCCGCCCGTTGCCCATGGCCAGGCCCTCGGGCAAGGGGGCCTGGCCCAGCAGGCGGCTCAGCGCGCCAGAGAGGGCCGGTCGATACCCCGGGTTGACCCGCATCCACCCCGCCAAAGCAGCGCCGAGCAGGGTGATGAGGATCGCCCCGCGACCAGCCAGCGACGTCTTGAGCTCATGGGTTATAGGGCCAGGGTCAGAGGGCGAAAGTGCCTTGATCAATTCTAACGCCGTTACGCGGCCCCGTAGTTTTTGCGCCACCCAAAAGATGGCGCCCGACCTTGCGACGGGACCTACTGGACCTGAAAGACCGCCTCAATATTCCTGGAATCCAAGATGCGTTCGACCCACGGATCCCTAAGCGCCGGTGGAGAAACGAACCTTCGCAACGCCTTTCAAGCGGGAATCCCCAGATGACATTCACCTTCGATAACACCTACGCACGGCTGCCGGAGCGCTTCTTCGCCCGGCTGGCACCGGTTCCGGTCGCACAACCGCGGCTGATTAAGCTCAACGAGGCGCTTGCCGACAAGCTCGGGCTGGACCTGGAAGCGTTGCGGTCCCCCGAGGGTCTGGCCATGCTCGCGGGCAACCGGGTACCGGCGGGGGCGGACCCGCTGGCCATGGCCTACGCTGGCCACCAGTTCGGCGGCTTCGTGCCCCGGCTCGGCGATGGCCGGGCGATTCTCTTGGGCGAGATCCTGGACCCGGCGGGCGAGCGCTTCGATGTCCAGCTCAAGGGTTCCGGCCGCACGCCCTTCTCCCGGGGGGGTGACGGCCGGGCCTGGCTCGGGCCGGTCCTGCGAGAGTACATCCTCAGCGAGGCCATGGACGCCCTCGGTATCCCGACGACGCGCTCCCTGGCGGCGGTCGCGACCGGGGAGCACGTCTTTCGCGAGGCCGGAGCCCTGCCCGGCGCCGTGCTGACGCGCGTGGCGCGCGGCCATGTGCGGGTAGGCACCTTCGAGTACTTTCAGGCGCGCCAGGATACGGATGCCCTCCGGCAACTCGCCGATTATGTGATGGCGCGGCACTACCCGGAGGCGCGGGCGTCGGACCAGCCCTATCGCGCCTTGCTGGTCGCGGTGGTCGCCCGGCAGGCGGAACTGGTCGCCCGCTGGCTCGGCGTCGGCTTCATCCATGGCGTCATGAATACCGACAACATGTCGATCGCGGGGGAGACGATCGACTACGGCCCTTGCGCCTTCATGGATGCCTATCACCCGGGCCAGGTTTACAGCTCCATCGATCATGGCGGGCGCTACGCCTACGGCAACCAGCCCCAGATCGCCCAGTGGAACCTCGCCCGTCTGGCCCAGGCGCTGTTGCCGCTCCTCGACCCCGACCAGGACCAGGCCGTCACCCAGGCCCAGGCGGTCATCGATGGCTTCGCCCCCTGCTTTGAACAGGCCTATCTGGCCTGCTTCCGGGCCAAGCTGGGCCTGCTGGAGGCGCAAGGGGACGACGCCGACCTGATCGACGGGCTCTTGCGGGCGATGGCCGCGGCCGGCGCCGACTTCACCAACAGCTTCCGCGCCCTGTGCGACGCCGCCGCGGGCGCGGAAGGGTCGCTCCGGGCGCAGATCGGCGATGGCGGCCCCTCCGAGGCCTGGCGCGCGCGCTGGCAGGCACGCCTGGCCCGCGAAGCGACCAGCCCGGAGGCGCGGGCGGCCGCCATGCGCCGCGCCAACCCTGCGGTCATCCCTAGAAATCACCGGGTCGAGGCCGTACTGGATGCGGCGGTCGCGGGCGACCTCGAGCCCCTCGATGCCTTGTTGCAAGCCCTCGCCCATCCCTGGGACGAAGACCCCATGTTCGACGAATACCGGCGGCCGCCCGCGCCGGATGAGGTTGTCCAGCGGACGTTTTGCGGGACCTGAGGGCTGGCGTGGTGGGATACCGCGGGGTGAGCGCGTATCAATCTTGGCGCGGGGGTCATGGTTCCACGTGGCCTTGCGCCGATTATTTCCAAGTGAGCTTGGGTTTTGGTGGCCCTGGTTATGCCCGCCAGACGGGATAGTCCGTGTAGCCCTCGGGCCCGGGCGAGTAGAAAGTCGCTGGGTCAGGCGCATTCAGTGGCGCACCGGCCTTGATCCGTGCTGGCAGGTCCGGGTTGGCCAGGAACGCCGTGCCAAAGGCGACCGCATCGAGTTTTCCCTCCGCCAGGGCGGTCGCGGCTTCCTCCGGGTTGTAGCCCATGTTGCCGATGAGTACGCCTTGGTAATGCGCGCGCACTGGCGTAACGACATCACCCTGCTGCTGACCGAAAAAATCGCCGCGCATCAAATGCAGGTAGGCCAGATTGAACTGGTTCAGCTCCCCGGCCAGCCAGGTGGCCAGGCCAATCGGATCGCTGTCGATCATGTCGTTGTAGCTGTTGAGCGGAGAAAGGCGCAGGCCCACGCGATCACTGCCCCACACCTCACTGACGGCCTCGACGACCTCGAACATCAGCCGGGCGCGGTTCTCCCGGCTGCCGCCATACTGGCCACCGCGCTGGTTGGTGCCGTCTCGCAGGAACTGGTCCAGCAGGTAGCCGTTGGCGCCATGTAGTTCGACCCCATCGAAACCAGCCATCTCGGCGTATTCCGCCGCTTGGCGAAAGCCCGCGACGATTCCGGGAAGCTCCTCGTCGGCAAGGACCCGAGGAACGACGTAGGGTTGCTTACCCGCCGGGGTAAGGACTTCGTCGCCGGCAATCGCCAGGGCGCTGGCCCCGACCGGTTGAACCCCGCCATTGAGTAGGGGATGGCAGGCGCGACCACCATGCCAGATCTGGAGGAAGAGGTGTCCACCGGCGGCATGGACGGCATCCGTCACCAGCTTCCAGCCCGCGGCCTGGTCCGCGGAGTAGATACCCGGCTCTCTCCAGAACGCCGAATTCCCAGCCATGGCCATGGTGGCCTCGGCAATCAGCAGGCCGGCACTCGCGCGCTGGGCATAGTATTCAGCCATCAAGGCGTTGGCGAGGTGCTCGTCACCCGCCCGGCAGCGGGTCAGGGGCGCCATGAAGACACGGTTGGGGGTGGTGATCGCGCCGACGCGCAGTGGGGTGAAGAGATCAGGCATAATGATATTCGGCAGAGGGGGCAGGCAGATGGGAAGGATTTAATTCACGAATGCCATTTAGGGTGCGGCCATCGCCTTTTCAATCCTCCGGTCCGGCTACTGCCTGGTCAGGGCACCCCGCAACGGCCCTCCTGGATCCTTTCCGGGCACGACTCTTTCTTACCGACACGGCAAGTGCCCTCACCATGAACGAAACAAGGGAACAAGCGGTATCTCCGTCCCGATGGCTCGGTGGTCTGGGTTAGTGTGACCGCGACTCGGGTCGAGACCGGACCTGACGTGGGACCTCAGGTTTGATTCGCCACCTTTGATTTCATAACCCTATGCAAAATAAGACCCTTTTACCTCGCGATCCGGTGCTGGTGCTGGGCGCCGGCCTCATGGGCCGCCTGCTGGCGGTGACGCTGACCCAGGCCGGGCACCCGGTCCGGATCCTCGATGCCGGCCCGCCCGACGGCAGTGGTGCCGCCGCCTGGGTGGCCGCCGCCATGCTGGCCCCGCTGGCCGAATCGGCCATCACCGAGCTCAACGTCGTCGCCATGGGCCAGTATGCCCTGAGCCGCTGGCCGAGCCTGATCGCGGGGCTGCGGCGCCCGGTCTTTTTCCAGCAAAACGGCACCCTCATCCTCTGGCACCGGCAGGACGCACCCGAGGCCCGGCGCTTCAGCGGCCTGCTGGCCGCCACCGGCCGGGCCATGCCGGAACTGCCCCAGCCGCTCACCCTGGACGGCGAGGGGATCGCCGGCCTGGAGCCCGCCCTGGCCCGGCGCTTTCACGAGGGGCTCTATCTGCCGGGAGAGGCCCAACTCGACAACCGCCAACTGCTGGGGGCCCTGACCGAGACGCTGGGGGACCTGGGCGTGGCGATCGAATGGCACACCGCCCTGTCGCTGGAGCAGGCGCTGGACATCCAGGACCGCCAGGGCGGCTGGGTGCTCGACTGCCGCGGCCTGGGCAGCCAGGGCGAATGGCGCGCGCCCGAGCAGACGCTGCGCGGCGTGCGCGGCGAGGTCGCGCGCATCCAGGCGCCCGACGTCACGCTGCAACGCCCGACCCGCTTGCTGCATCCGCGCTACCCCCTCTACATCGCCCCCAAGGAAGATCATGTGTTCGTGATTGGCGCTACCGAGATCGAGAGCGACGACCTGTCCCCGGCCAGCGTCCGTTCCACCCTCGAGTTGCTGAGCGCCGCCTACGCCGTCCACCCCGGCTTTGGCGAGGGCCGCATCCTCGAACTCGCCACCCGGTGCCGTCCCACCCTGCCGGACAACCTGCCCGCGGTCTGGGAGGTGCGACCCCGCGTCCTGCAGGTCAACGGCCTCTACCGCCACGGCTTCATGATCTCCCCGGCCCTGCTCGACGCCGTGCTGGAGTGGATGCACGCCGGGCAAACCACCCTGGCCGCGCGCCTGCGGCTGAGTTTCCACACCGCGGCCACCGCCGCCGTAACGGGCTGAACCCATGCGCGTCCTCATCAACCAGACCCCCTACGAACTCGCCGACAACGCCACCCTGGCCGACGCCATCCAGGCCGTCGCGGCCAGCGATCCCTTTGCCGCCGCCCTCAACCTGACCTTCGTGCCCCGCGGCCGCCATGCCCAGACGCCGCTGGCCGAGGGCGATCAGATCGAAATCATCGCGCCCGTATCCGGCGGCTGAACGCCGCGGCGCCCCACCTCAACAGGCCATGCCATGACCCTTGCCCCCGCGCCTCACGCCGATCCCCTGCTGCTGTATGGCGAAAGCTTTGCCAGCCGCCTGCTGCTCGGCACCGCCCGCTATCCCTCGCCCGCCGTGCTGGAGTTGGCCGTCACCCGGGCCCAACCCTGCCTGCTGACGGCCTCCCTGCGGCGCCAGGGCGCCAGCGGTCTCGATCCCAGCCAGGGCTTCTGGCCCCTGCTGCGGAAGATGGGGGTGCCGGTGCTGCCCAACACCGCCGGCTGCCATAGCCCCCGGGAGGCCATCACCACCGCCGAGATGGCACGGGAGGTCTTCGAGACCGACTGGATCAAGCTCGAGGTGATCGGCGACGACTATAGCTTGCAGCCAGACACCCTCAATCTGGTCGAGGCCGCCGCGCAACTGATCAAGAGCGGCTTCAAGGTGCTGCCCTACAGCACCGACGACCTGGTGCTGTGCCAGCGCCTGGTCGATGTCGGCTGCCAGGCCGTCATGCCCTGGGCGGCGCCCATCGGCACCGGCAAGGGCCCCATCAACCCCTACGCCTTGCGCACCCTGCGCGAGCGCCTGAGCGTGCCGCTGATCGTCGACGCCGGGCTGGGTCTGCCCTCGCACGCCTGCCAGGTGATGGAGTGGGGCTTCGACGCCGTGCTGCTCAATACCGCGGTGGCCTTGGCGCGGGAGCCGGTGGCCATGGCCGGGGCCTTTGCCGATGCGGTGCGCGCCGGCCGCGCCGCCTTCCTGGCCGGGGCCATGACGGCGCAGGACACCGCCCAGCCCAGTACCCCGGTGTTGGGTACGCCCTTCTGGCATCACGCCTGATCCGGCCGTGTCCGATCCAGCCCCGCCTCGCGCGCTAGACCTGACCCTCACCCTGGTCGAGCAGCACGCCGCGCTTGGTCTGGCCACCCATGCCGATCCCCAAGCCCTGCCCGGGGAAGACAGCCCCTACGGCATCGCCTATGCCGCCGCGCGCCGGCTCGGCTTTATCCCCGCCGACGCCGCCTGCCTGGCTCGCGCCTGGCACCGCCAGAGCGAGCGCACCGGCCACTTCGACCCCGAGGCCTGGCCGGTCGAGCCGGTCGACTTCGGCATGAGCCCCGGTCCGCGCTCGCCCGCCTTCGCGCCCTGCCCGCGGGCCCTGGGCCTCTATGCCGTGCTGCCCAGTGCCGACTGGGTGGGCCGCCTGGCCCGCGCCGGCGTGTCCACCCTGCAACTGCGCTACAAATCCGGCGATGCCGCCGCCCTGCGCGCCGAGATCCAGGCCGCGGTGGCCGCGGTCCAGGGCACCGACAGCCTGCTGTTCATCAACGACCATTGGCGCGAGGCCATCGCCGCCGGGGCCTACGGCGTGCATCTGGGCCAGGAAGACCTGGATAAGCTGAGCCCCACCGATTTGGCGGAGATACGCGACGCCGGCTTGCGCCTGGGCCTAAGCACCCATGGCTATGCCGAGATGCTGCGCGCCGACGCCCTCGGCCCGAGCTACCTGGCGCTCGGCGCCGTGTACCCGACCACGCTCAAGGCCATGGCCACCCCACCCCAAGGCAACGCCCGGCTGGGGGCCTACGCCCGCCTGCTGCGTGACCGCTCGCTGGTGGCGATTGGCGGCATCAGCGCGGAGCAACTGCCCGACATCGCGCGTGCCGGGGTCGGCTCCTTCGCCGTGGTCCGGGCCATCACCGGCGCCGAACAGCCGGAAGTCGCGGCGGCAACCCTGCGGCACGCCTGGGAGCAGGCCACTCAGCGGGCGCACCGCCAGTCAGGCCAGTAAGCGCTGGTCAAGAGCCTGAATAACCTAGCGATCCGGTGAAATCAAAAAGGTGGCTGTCGATACCCGAATCCAGGTATCCTTCAAGCCTTGGTATTTTTGTGGAGGCACTTGGGCCTCCCTTCGTCTTCGTGATCCCAATCCTATGTCCGATACCCAGAACTCCACCCTGGCCGCCCCGGGGAAAACCAATTTCATTCGCCAGATCATCGAACAGGACCTGGCCAGTGGTAAGCATGCGCGTATCCTCACGCGCTTTCCGCCGGAGCCCAACGGCTATCTGCACATTGGTCATGCCAAGTCCATCGTCCTTAACTTTGGCTTGGCGCTGGACTATCCGGGTCATTGCAACCTGCGCTTCGATGACACCAACCCTCACAAGGAGAACCTGGAGTTCGTCGCGGCCATCGAGGCGGACGTGCGCTGGTTGGGCTACGACTGGGGCGAGCGGACCTTCTTTGCCTCCGACTACTTTCAACAGCTCCACGACTTCGCCGTGGACCTGATCCGCAAGGGCCTGGCCTATGTCTGCGACCTGGATGCCGAGCAGACCCGCGCCTACCGCGGCACCCTGACCGAGCCGGGCCAGGACAGCCCCTACCGCGACCGTAGCGTCGAGAGGAAAACCTGGACCTCTTCGCCCGCATGCGCGCCGGCGAGTTCCCGGACGGCGCCCGCACCCTGCGCGCCAAGATCGACATGGCCTCGCCCAACATCAATCTGCGCGATCCGGTCCTCTACCGCATCAAGCACGGGGTGACCCACCACCAGACGGGCAGTCAGTGGTGTCTCTACCCCATGTACGACTACACCCACCCCATTTCCGACGCCCTGGAAGGCATCACCCACTCCCTCTGCACCCTGGAGTTCGAGGACCATCGCCCCCTCTACGACTGGGTGATCGACAACTCTCGGACCTGCCCTGCAAGCCGCGTCAGATCGAGTTCTCCCGCCTCAACCTGGAATACACGGTGATGAGCAAGCGCCTCCTCACCCAACTGGTCAGCGAGGGTCATCGTCGAGGGCTGGGACGACCCGCGCATGCCCACCATCGCGGGTCTGCGCCGCCGGGGCTATACCCCCGCCGCCATCCGCGACTTCTGCGACCGCATCGGCATCACCAAGTCCGACAATCTGGTGGAGATGTCCCTGCTGGAGAACACCATCCGCGAGGACCTGGACGCGACCAGCGACCGCCGCCTGGCGGTGCTGCACCCGCTCAAGGTGGTGATCGAGGACTATCCGGCGGATCGGGAGGAGAGCATCGAACTGGCCAATCACCCCAAGGACGAGGCGCGTGGGCGTCCGCGCCCTGGGCTTTGGACCGCGAGCTCTTCATCGATCGCGCCGATTTCGCCGAGGACCCGCCCAAGGGCTTCAAGCGCCTGGTCCCCGGCGGCGAGGTCCGGTTGCGCGGGGCCTACGTCATCCGCTGCGACCAGGTCATCAAGGACGCCGCAGGGCGAGGTCATCGAGCTGCGTTGCCGTCACGATGCCGCGACCCTGGGCCGCAACCCGGAGGGCCGCAAGGTCAAGGGCGTCATCCACTGGGTGCCCGCCGCCACGGCGGTGACCGCCGAGGTGCGCCTCTATGACCGCCTCTTCGCCGTGCCCCATCCGGGCGCCGGCGGTCGGCGATTTTCTCGCCGACATCAACCCGGACTCCCTGCGCACCCTCACCGGCTGCCTGGTCGAGCCCGCTCTCCTGGCGGCCGCGCCTGGCGACCGCTTCCAGTTCGAGCGCGAGGGGTATTTCGTCGTCGATCGCGGATTCCCGTCACGATCGGTTGGTCCTCAACCGCACCGTGGGGCTGCGGGATACCTGGACCAGCCAGAGCCGCTAATCCTCAACGATCACGATACCGCCGAACTCAGGAGACCCAGGCCTCATGTCGAGCCTTATCAAATCATCCGCTCCCGTCACGCCCAGCCAAAACGTCAGCAAGGCCTTTGCCACCATCATGGCGCACAACTATGATTTTATCGTGGCGTGGGAGGACAAGGCCAAGAACTGGGAAGACATCGAGGGCGTCCATCAGATGCGAGTGGCCATCCGGCGCCTGCGTTCCGCCCTGTCGCTCTTCCGCGCAGCCATTCCGAAAGAGGCCAGCAAGCCCTGGTCCGATGAAATGCGGTGGATCGTCGGCGAACTGGGTCTGGCGCGGGATCTGGATGTCTTTATCGACGAGGGTCTGACTCATGCCGCCCCCCATCTACCCCTCCCGGGGGCCGAGGGTCTTGATCGCGTGGCCCGGTTGCGTAGGGCCCGTGCCTACCAGGAACAGGTCGAGCCCATGCTCGAGAGCAAGCGCTATCGCCACTTCAAGGAAGGCTTTCACGACTGGTATTCCCATCGCCGCTGGGAAGGCACGGGGGAGAAGCAGCGCAAACCGCGTGACCTCCAGGACAGCAAGCTGGTCCCTTTCGCCCGCGCCCTGCTCGACAAGCAGGAGCGTCAGGTCCTGCAGGTGGGTAGCAACGTGGACCGTAACGATGCCGTGGCCATGCACCAACTGCGCATCGAGTGCAAGAAGCTGCGTTACGCCGCCGAGTTCTTCCGCCCCCTGTTCAACGGCATGGACAGCTTTATCGCCCACATGAAGGGCATTCAGGATTTGCTGGGCCTCATGAACGATGTCTCGGTCACCCGGCATCTCCTCGACACCATCCTCGCCGAGGAAAGCGATCACGAGATCCTAGTCTATGCGGGCGGTCTCATCGGCTGGCGGACCTGCGACTTCTTCCACTCCCTGGGGCGTTTCGACGGATTCTGGAACGAGTTCACCGAGGCCCGCCATCCCTGGTGGAAGAGTGGCGCCCTGATCGAGTCGTTAGAGCTGGAGGCGGTCGCCGCCTCCTGAGGCGTCACCCCTCCCGATCTAGCGCCAAGCCGCTGGCGGCCCCGCCAAGAGGCTCGCCAGCAGCCGGATGGCCTGGCGATTGGTCCAGGACCTGGCCAGGCCGGCGGCCCCGGGGGCGGGCAGCCAGCAGGCCTCCTGGTGCTCGCTGGGGTTGAGGCGGATCAGTCGCCGCAGGGGCAGCACCAGGGCGAACCAGTGCTCGAGGTTGTCATGGACCTGGGGGGCATAGCGCTCCCGCCAGGCGGGGAGGATGGGGAAGCGCTCCTTATGGTTCAGATCGAGCAAGGCCGCCTCCGGCAGGCTCAACCCCGTCTCCTCCCACAGCTCGCGCCGGGCGGCCTGGCGGGGGTTCTCCCCCGGTTCCAGGCTGCCGGTCACGGATTGCCAGAAGCCGACGGGCCGGGTGCGGCGGAGGAGCAGGAATTCGCCGGCGAAGGTGGCGATCACCAGCAGCACGGACTCCGGACGCTTAAAGGCAGCGGTCGGATGCCGGGTGCCGGTGTCACGCCCTGGCGGTGTCGCACCCCGTCTCAAGGCCGCAACTTGACCCGCAAGGCCAACTCGTTGAGCTGGGCCTGATCGACCGGCGAGGGGGCGGAGGTCAGCAGGCAGGCGGCGGTCTGGGTCTTGGGGAAGGCCATGACGTCGCGGATGGAGCTGGCGCCCGTCATCAGCATCACCAGGCGGTCCATGCCGAAGGCGAGGCCGCCGTGGGGCGGGCAGCCATACTTGAGGGCCCGCAGCAGGAAGCCAAAGCGGTCCTCGGCCTGCTCGTCGCTGATGGCCAGCAGCTTGAGGACCTGGCGCTGCACCTCCTCGCGGTGGATACGGATGGAACCGCCGCCGATCTCGGTGCCATTGAGCACCATGTCGTAGGCGCGGGACAGGCAGGCCCCCGGGTCGCTCTCCAGGAGGCCGATCTGGTCCTCCTTGGGGGAGGTGAAGGGGTGGTGCAGGGCCGTCCAGCGGCCGGTGTGGGGCTCGCGCTCGAACATGGGGAAGTCCACCACCCACAGCGGGTGCCAGCCCTCCGCCATCAGGCCCAGGTCCTGGCCCAGCTTGACGCGCAGGGCACCGATGGCCTCGTTGACCACGTTGGCCTTGTCGGCGCCGAAGAAGATGAGGTCCCCGTCCAGGGCGCCGGTGCGCGCCATGATGCCAGCCACCGCCGCGTCCGGCAGGAACTTGAGGATGGGCGATTGCAGCCCCTCCCGCCCCTGGCCGGCCCAGTCGTTGACCTTGATGTAGGCCAGGCCCTTGGCGCCATAAATGCCGACGAACTGGCTATACTCATCGATGGCCTTGCGGCTCAGTTCGCCACCCTTGGGCAGGCGCAGGGCCACGACCCGGCCCTCGGGGTCCTTGGCCGGACCGGCGAAGACCTTGAAGTCCACCTCCGTCATGAGATCGGCGACATCGATCAACTCCAGGGGCACGCGCAGGTCGGGGCGGTCCGACCCAAAGCGGCGCATGGACTCGGCATAGGTCAGGCGGGGCAGGGGGTTGGGGAGTTCGGCCCCCAGGATCTCGCGGAAGAGCCGCCGGATCATCTCCTCCGTCAGGTCCATGAGTTCGTCCTCGTCCATGAAGGAGACCTCGATATCGAGCTGGGTGAACTCGGGCTGGCGGTCGGCGCGCAGGTCCTCGTCGCGGAAGCAGCGAGCGATCTGGTAGTAGCGATCCATCCCCGACATCATCAGCAACTGCTTGAAGAGCTGCGGCGACTGGGGCAGGGCGAAGAACTCGCCGGGATGGGTGCGGCTCGGCACCAGGTAGTCGCGGGCGCCCTCCGGGGTGGACTTGGTGAGGATGGGGGTCTCGATATCCAGGAAGCCATGGGCATCCAGGAAGTTACGCAGGTTCCGGGTGATGCGGCTACGCTGGCGCAGGCGTTCCTGCATCTCGGGGCGGCGCAGATCGATGTAGCGGTAGCGCAGGCGCAATTCCTCGGCGGCGTCGCGGCCATGATCGTCGAGCTGGATCGGCGGGGTCTCGGAGCTGTTGAGGATGGTCAGGGCGCGGGCCAGGACCTCGACCTCGCCGGTGGGCATGTCCTTGTTTTCGGTGCCCTCCGGGCGCGGGCGCACCCGCCCTTCGACGCGGAGGACAAACTCGCTGCGCGCTTGCTCGGCCAGGCGGAAAGTCTCGGGATTGTCCGGGTCGATCACCACCTGAATCAGACCGCTCCGGTCGCGCAGGTCGATGAAGATGACGCCGCCGTGATCCCGGCGACGGTGGACCCATCCGCTCAGGGAAACTTCCTGACCAACCTGTTCGCGGTTCAGATCTCCGCAATAATGACTGCGCATGCGCTTGTGGCTCCGCTGTGAGTGCCCGCTGAGGTGCCGCCCGAGGCGGCCTGGGAAAAAGGATTGCAAGATACCGAGGGGGACTGGGGAGTGCAAGGGCGGCACCCTCCAGCGCATCAGCCAGTATTCCCTGAACATGTCTCGCCCCGGCATGATCCACGGATCGAGCGTAACAAGCTACACGCATTGCCCGAGGCCTATGGGAGGTGCCAGGCACCGGTCCCTGTGCGATACCCTGCTACTCGCTTTTCAGCCTTCGCGAGCCTTCAATGAGGGGGTGCCAGCCGAACACGAACGTGGCTATGAAGCCGTCCATGCGCAGATCCCCAGGAGCTCCATCGTTAACCGTCGACTTGTAGCCGACGGTCAGATTCAGATTCTCGTTGATGACATAGCCGAGCGTGAGCCCGAGACCGAGGTTGTCGAGCTTCTCTCCCTGCACGCCATCGATGGTCGCCTGGCCGCCGCTGTACCAGGCGGCGTCAAGCGAACCCCACAGGTGCTCGGTGAGGTCGCGCGTCAAGTGCGCGTCCAACTGGAACATTGGATCGGTCTCCAAAGTCTGCCCGATGTAGTCGGTGTTGTTGCCGAAGATCCAGGCAGCGGGCAGGAACTCCAGGGTCGTGCGCCGGCCCGGCACCCAGGGGCCAAGCTGCCAGGTGATGGGCAGACCGAAGCGCCCATACCAGCGGTTCTGGCCGATGTTCAGGGACTGGTCGTTGTTGTATTCGCCAATCGGCAGCGCCAGGTCGGCCAGCAGGTCCACGGAGAACCCTGGCTCGTAACGCACGGCGTCGGGAATGTTCTTCTGCGCCGGGGGACCGATAACGTTGATGTTAAATTCGAGCATCGGGTCGCCGAAGCCGCTGGCCGACTGGCTGAAGGTGTTGCCGGCTAAGCTGACGTCGCCCGAGATGCGCCCCATGGGCAACAGGATCGCCGCCATGGCCGAGCGATCGAACAATGCAAAGGTGCGCGCGTAACCCGCGATGGCCATGGTGGCATCGAAGTTCGCTCCCGGGGTCACGATGTGCGCCGGATCGAAGGGGTTGGTGTTGCCGCTGATCGATTCGAAGATGAGCGGCACCGCATTCGAGCCCGCCAGGGTATCCCAATAGAAGCGCGCCGGTGTTTGGGCGAGCGCGGGATTGAGCGCGGCGATGGCGAGCATCGCGACGGGAGCCAACCGCGACCAGCGGGCCTGTTGGATTCGACCTGCGTTTTTGTACATAGAGTTCTAACCTGCTTAACGGATGATTCAGTCTCGGATCGGCAACGCTCAAGGCTTGGGATCGGCCAGCATGTCCTGGGGTGGCACGAACTGTCGCTTATAGATCAAGGGCGGATAGCCGGGGTCGTCCGGGACGCGCGGCGGAAGCTGGTCGACCAGGGTCTCGAACGTGGAGCGGCTGGGCAGGATCACGTTGTTCGTCCGCACGTAGCGATCCCAGAGGGCGACCATCTGGCGCACCTTGTCCGGACGTTCCGCGGCGAGATCCTTGCGCTCGCCGGGGTCCGCCGCGAGGTTGAAAAGCTCCCAGCTCTCCTTGCCGAGGGGCTTGTATTGCCAGCGGAGCTTCCAGTCCCCTTGCCGTACTGCACGATTGCCAAAGAGCTCCCAGGCAAGGTAGTCCTGCTGATTGCGGGGCGACTCCGCCCGTCCCGCCAACACCGAATTCCAGGACTTACCCATGAGCGCTGGCAACTGACGCCCGTCGTGGCTAGTCGGATAGCTGGCACCGGCCATCTCGAGCAGCGTCGGCATGATGTCGGCCACATGCATGAGCCCCTGGTTGATGCTCCCCCTGGGTCGGTTCACGGCCGGACCGCTGACGATGAGCGCGTTGCGGATGCCGCCTTCCGCGACCCAGCCCTTGTACTGACTGAAGGGCGTCATTGAGACCTGCGCCCACATCGGGCCGTAGGCAACGTAGGAGCCCGGATCGCCCCAGGCGTGGGGATCGGTCTGCGACCAATGGATCGCCGCGAAGAGGAAGTCGCGTGTGCCCGGCTTGCCCGCGATCATCTTGAAGAGATCGGTCCCCTCGGCGCCGTTGTCGCCAAACACGATGAATAGGGTATTGTCGTACTCACCGATCTTCTTGAGGTGGTCGATGAGCCGGCCGATGTGGAAGTCCATGTTCTCCACCATGCCGGCGTAGAGCTCCATCTTCTTGCCGAGGGTGGCCCTGGCCGCCGGCGCGAGCGTGATGGGGTCAGGGACGAACCACATACGTTCGGCGAGCTGCGCGCCCGGAGGCTGAATGCCGAGCGTGATCTGGCGCCCCAGCCGCTCCTGCCGCACCGCGTCCCAGCCCTTGTCGTAAGCGCCGACATGGCGATCGCGCCATTCCCTGGGCAGATGATACGGATCGTGCGGCGCCTGGTGGGCGACATAGGCAAAGAAGGGCTTGCCGTCACCCTGGTTGGCGTCAATGAATTCGATCAGCTTGTCGGTGTAGGTCTTGGTGGCATAGTAATCCTTGGGTAACTTAGTGAGATAACGCCCGTCTTCGGTGAAGACCGAGTTGGGTGACGCCCCGGTGAAATTCGTCATGTCCCAGTAGCTGCCCGCCCCGTCGAGCAGCGAGAAGTCACGCTCGAAGCCGCGCGCGGCCGGAATCAGCTCCGGCGCCTTGCCCAGGTGCCACTTGCCGACCATGTAGGTGTGATAGCCGGCGTCCTTGAGGAGTTGGGGCAGGGTAAGTACCCGGTGGTTGAGGTAACCCTCGTAGCCGGGCACGCCACGCTGGTTGGGCGCGGTCCACTCGTCCATGTTGCCCAGGCCGTTCCGGTGGGTATCGACGCCGCTCAGCAGCATGGAGCGCGTGGGCGAGCAGCTCGCGTGGGTGTAGAAGTTGGTGAAGCGCACCCCTTCATTGGCCAGGGAGTCGAGGTTCGGCGTGCGGATCTCACCGCCGAAGGAGCCCATGTCGGAGAACCCCATGTCATCGCCGAGGATGATGATGATGTTCGGGCGGCGGGCCCTGTCAGCCGCGGAAGCCTCGGCGGGAGCGGCGAGGGCGGCCACCAGGCCGACGATCCAAAAGGCGCAGATCAGGTTTCCCACCTTCCCGACGGTGGCTCGGAGCGAGCGCGACAATACGTTCTTCATCAGTAACCCTCGTTTCATCACAATCCCACCTCGATTCCCCGCTCCTTCCCTACCTCAGGGAAGGCCCGCCCCGGGCACCTCGACCTCGACCACCCGCAGGGTCGCGCTCGGGCGTACGTGCGATCTCGGCCGGATCGTGGGAGTCCGAGCCGCAGATGAAGAGGCTGCCGGCGCTCCGGCCCGCCCAGCATCACCGCATAGCACTCGGTGTCCAGTTCGACCCGCTCGACGATCTCGCCGCCTTCGCGCACCCGCAGCACGCCGAACTTGCCTTCGGGGTTGGCGAGCCACACGGCGCCCTCGGCGTCGAGCGCGATGCCGTCCGGACTCACGTCCTCGGGCAACTGGGCATAGACGCGCCGATTGGCGAGCGATCCGTCGGCCAGCACGTCGAACGCGGTCAGGCGGTGGCCCATGGTCTCGCCGACGATCAAGGTCTTGCCGTCGGGCGTGATCACCATGCCGTTCGGGAAGCTGCAGGTCCTTGGCGACGACCCGGGCGCGGCCATCGGGATCGACGCAGGCGATCACGCAGGTGTCCACGGGCTTGTTCGCGGGATCGAAGAAGTTGTAGCCGATGTCCCCGACGTACATCCGGTCGTGCGCATCGACGATGCCGTCGCTCAGGCAGAAGGTCGTGATGTCGGCGAGGTCGGCCAGGGGCTGCAGCGACTTGCCGTCCCAGCGGTGGATCTGCCGCTGCATCGCGTCGCCGACCAGCAGGCTGCCGTCGCGCCGGAATCCGAAGGCGTTCGGGATGAATGGCAGCTCCACCGCCGTCTCGACCCGGCCGTCGAGGTCCGCGGTCTTGATCCGCTTGTCGTGGATGTCCAGGAACCACAGCTTGCCGTCGTGCCAGCGCGGGCTCTCGGTGAATTTCAGGCCGCGCGTCTTATCGATCAATATCTTGCCGGTGTGCGTCTTCATGGGTCTTCCTCTGCCAAGTCAGACTGGTTCGTGTCCGCGTGCCGCTGCGGCTCACGCGCTGGCGCGGTTGATGAAGGCGAGGCGAACGTCGGTGATCGACCGGGTCACGTGGCCCTTGCCGCTGACGTCGTCGCAGTAGATCAGCTCGCCGGGGCCCAGGCGCAGGGTCGTGCCGTCGCTGGTTTCCACCTCGCCCTCGCCGGCGAGCACGATGACAGATGTAGGGCTGCGGGGCATTGTGCGGCGGCACCTCGGTCCCGGCCGGGGCCGAAAACGATGGCGAAGGTGCTGACCGCCTCGGTCTCGGTCATCTGCCCCACCGGGTTCGGCGGCGGGCCGACGCGGGCCTCGTGCTCCGGAACGTCACAGACGCCGATGTGCGTCTCACCCTGTTCGTCGGCGTAGATACGCGGGAACTTCACGATCGGGTTTCCTCCTGATGTGACTAGCAATTGTCCTGCCAGGCGTCCGCCGACGCGGTGCCTACAGGCCGTGAAACTTCTGCAGCGCCGGCCGCAGCGGCCAGCGGCTGGGCAGCAGCTGGCGCGCCGGTTCGGCGAAGCGGCAGCGCAAGCGTGCCCAGCCGCTCGAAGCTGATCTCGATCTCGGCGCCCGGATCGACGAAGTCGTCGTGGTCGAGGCCGGTGCAGTCCGGAATGGTGCCCATGCCCACGACCGTTCCGGGCTGGATGGACGAGATGAAGCCGAGCCAGGCGAAGACGTCCTCGGCCTTGTGATCGATCTCGGCCGTCGACCCCTGGTACCGGACCTGCCCGTCGACCTTGACGACGACCTTGAGCGCGTACGGATCGCCGACCTCGTCCGCGGTGACCAGGTAGGGGCCGAGCTGGTTGCCCTTGTCCATGTCCTTCGTCAGGCAGAAGCCGCCGATGAACTCCTGCGCCTGCACGTCGCGGGCCGAGACGTCGTTGAAGATGCAGTAGCCCGCCACGGGCTGCTGCGCGTTGCCGTAGACGACGGCCAGTTCGGGCTCGATGTCCAGGCGCGACGTGTACAGCGGCCAGGGGATGGTCTCGCCGTCGCCGACGATCGAGTTCATGTTGCACTTGTAGTAGGACAAGCGCTCCGGCACGCCTGGCGGCGGCGCGGTCGGCTTGACCAGCAGCATCTTGGCGAAGGCCTGCAGGATCGGCGCGGTCTGCGGGTTGTCCTTCTCGTACTTCATCATGGTGTCCGCAGAGTTCTTGAGATGCCGCGGCGTCAGGCCGAAGTCGAACAGCGCCACCACCTCGACCGGCTCGTGCAGGCGCACGTCCTGCAGCTTCGGCCTTTCGCCCTCGGGCCATTCGCCCAGATGCGCCTCGCCCCAGGCCGCCAGTTCGCGCGCCGCGCTGCTCGCTCTCCGGCAGGCCGGCCAGGTAGGCGTGCTGTCGCTCAGCTCGGGCCGCGGCGATCCCGCTGCGCTGCTGCAGGGTCGCGAACGCGACCGCACGGTCGCCGATGACGACGCCGAAGCGGGGCTTCGAGTCGCCTTGGGAAAAGCGGATCAGCTTCATCGTGATGCTCCTCGTTGCCGTCGTCGCTCGCGTTCAGAACTCGACCGCGATGCCCTTGGCCTTGGCCACGGCGAGGACCGCGTCGAAGACCTTCGCGTGGTCCCAGGGTGTGTCGGCGGCCTCGTGGCGGAACTCGCGGTAGGCCCGCTCGACGTTCATGAACAGGCGCGCCGGGGCCCGCCACCCGCCGTACGGTCCGAAGTCGATCTTCTTCGACGCCTCCAGGGCGCTCAGCCCCTGCCCGAAGCAGCGCTTCGATTCCTCGCGCACGTATTCGAGGTAGGCCTTCATCTCCATCGCGCCCTCGATCCCGCACACCGGCCCGTGTCCGGGAACGATGACGTCCGGGTCGAGCGAGATGATGAGATCGAGGATCTTGAGCCACTTCTCGTAGGTGCCGTTCCAGCCCATGGGCGTGCACTCGCGGAAGATCACGTCGCCGGCGAACACGACCTTTTCCTTGGGCACGTGGATGATCGTGTCACCGATCTGGTGGCACGGCCCGACGTAGATGAGGTGCACCTCCGTGCCGTCGAGGTCCAGCACGTGCCGCTCCTCGAACACGGTCGTCGGCAGCACCAGCCGGATGCCGTCGAAGTCGTAGTCCTGCTGCAATTGCTGGGCGACGGCCAGCGCGCCCGGGTGCAGGGCCTTGAGCAGCAGCCGCGTGAGGAAGCGATCGGACCCCTTGAGCAGCTGCTGGGTCTCCTTCGGGTCGGCGACATGCGGCATCAGCTCCTTGACCGTCCGGTGCGCGATGATCTCGGCACCCTCGAAGAGCTGGTTCCCCCAGACGTGGTCGCCGTCCTCGTGCGTGTTGATCACGCGCTTGGGCATGCCGCGCCAGACCTTGCCGAACAGCTCGATCATCTGGCGCCCGTGGGGCAGGTCCGACTGGGTGTCGATGACCACGCCGCCACCGAGGTTGATGAGCCCGGAATTCGCATCGCAGACGCGGTTCTTCTCGTTGAGGACCGCGAAGCAGTTCTCGCTGACTTGCTGAAGTTTCATTGGGATGGATTGGGTCGTTAGGGTGCGCGGCTGGTACACTTTTGCCTGTCCCCCAGATGGGCTAGGCGCTCTAGCTCGATGATCTGAAGCAAAAATCAAATAGTATCCGGCCAGGCACCTGGGCCGTCTATCGGAATACCGCAAATCCAAAATTCGTGACCGCCCCCGTCATCAGCGACTCCCCCGCGGTCAGCGTGACCGAGATCAGCGATCCCGCGTCGGCCGACGCGGGGCTGGAGCTGATCGAGCTGGATGCGGTGCAGCTCGAATCCAAGCCGCTGCGGGCGCGGCGCGTGCTCGTGCGCTTAGGGTCCGCCAGCGTGCTCTTCCACGCCAGCAACCAGCGCCTGCGAACCAGTACCAGCGTGCACAAGGGTCTGCTCGGCTATGTCACCTTCGGCCCTCAGGCGCGGGGGACGGTGAACGGGGTGTTGGTCCGCACAGGCATGATGTTGGCCGCTGCGCCGGAATCCGAGGCCCGATTCGTGGTGGAGCCCGGCTGGGAGAGTATCACCTTCCTGCTCCCACCCGAGGAGATCGGCCTCCATCGGACGGCGCGCCAATGGGAGGGGGAGTTTCGTCTTCCGCAGGGGGTGGAGACGCTACAGGCCAGCGAAGCGATGGTTTGCGGACTCTTCGACTGGGGGAAGCGGCTGGTGGAGACCGCCGTAGAGCAGCCCGCCCTGTTCAATGAACGGGAGAGTGAGGGGGTTGCCGCCCGGGTCGAGTTGATCGAATCCCTGTTGGCGACGCTTCGCCAGGCCAGAGATCTCGTGCCCAGCCGCGGCGACCGGACCCGGCGGTCCCGCAGTCAGATCGTGCAGCGCGCCGAGGAGTACGCCCTGACGCGGACCGGCGCCCATCTCTGCGTCAGCGACCTGTGCCGGGTCGCCGGCGTGAGCGAGCGCACCCTGGAATATGCCTTCAAGGAGGTCATGGCTCTGACGCCGGTGGCCTATGTGACCCGGCTGCGGCTGCATCGGGTCCGCAAGGCCCTCCTGGCGGCGACGCCGGGATCGACCACCGTCTCGGCGCAGGCGCTCGCGTGGGGCTTCTGGCATTTCGGCGAGTTCTCGCGCGCCTACAAGGAGTGCTTCGGCGAGTTGCCTTCGGAGACATTGCGACGGAGGCACGAGCCGCCCAAGCTGTGGGAATAGGACGCCAACTACAAGACTCCTTGACGGCATTTCAGGCAAGGCAGCGGGACCCGGAACTGGCGTCGGGTTGGTTGCTCCTTCCGTGACCTGGACACCGTTGACTGGCAAGGGACATCAGTACTGAGGCTTATTGGAGTGCAAGCCCAAGTGTCCGCTTCCCGCGATCTTGCGGAGTTGCCGCCGGCGTGAGCCATGACGTGGTCTTCGACGAAGACACCAGCCGCCTCCGCCAAGGCCACGCCCCGGCGATCATGACCGCGTCGCGCCACCTCTGCATCAACCGCTTCGAGCCGGAACCCTCGTACCTGGGTCTCGCCAAGAAGCGCCGCAAGGCTGGCTGTAACGACGACTACCGCGCTAAGGTCTTGTTCGGGTGACCAGTTATGCGCGCTCGCCCTGATCTTGATGGGTGAGGTGGGACCTGTCAGGGCAGCAGGTGATAAACGGGGGTGTTGCCGTAGTTTTTCGCCAGTTGCTGGTAGCCCAGGTACTCGCAGGCATACCAGGGTGAGCAGGGCCTCCCCCGGGAGGCCTGTTCGGCGCAATGGGCGCCTTCCTCCGCGGTCAGCAAGGCGACGAACTGTTGCGAGGCATAGACATTGCCCGGCAGGGTAATCGGCTCGATGCGGGCCGTGCGGGAGACATGACTCCCATAGATGATGGGGCGTCCGGTCAGGGGGTGTTGGCCCGTATAGACGGGGCCGGCGTGGAGGCCGATGCGCAGGCTCAGGTAGTCCGGCAGGCCCTGGAGGCGCGGATCGAGGCGGATGAAGCTGTCTTGGAGGGCGAAGGCATGGCGCAGGAGGGCGCGGGCGCTGGACATCACCACATAGAGGGCATCGCCCCAGCTCTCCACCAGATCGGGCGGGGAGCTGATTTCGTTCAACCGGTGCTGGACCTTGGTCAGGTAGCCCCAGAGCCCTGGTAATTCCTCCTCCCGGAGTTTGCTGAAGCCAACCAGATCGGCGAACAGCATGGTCTTGAGCACCCGTTGGGGTTCTCGCCGCAATCCGCTGGGGCGATCGGGGCCCGCGGGCGCCGGAGGGGCCTCGGCTAGCATCGCGGTGAGGGTGTGCGATCGCACCGCGTCCAGATCGATCAGCCGCAGACGGGCTAGGTCCGGCCAGTGGTCCATGAAGTCCGCCGCGGTCCCGGCCCCCTGTTCCGCGGCGTAGTCCCAGACCAACAGCAGGTAGGGGGCCGCTCCCAACAGATCGGCACGCAGACGGGCGAGACCGTCGATGATCTGATTATTAAAGCGGAACAGCCAATCATGGCCGAGATAGCGCTCCTCGGTGGCATGGGTGACGCTGGCAACCAGTTTGAGGGCATGCCGGAAGCGCCGCTCCCAGCGGGCCCCCGCGGGGGCGACCCGTTCGCGGATGAAATCCTCCGTGGCGAAGGGCAGTACCAGGTTGACCTCCGCGTCCCGCTCCAGCATGGCCTCGACAAACAGCAACTCGGTCCCGGCGCTTGCCGAGCTGTAACCAATGTGGGCTCCCAGCTTGTCGAGGTGTTCCTGGATGGCGTGCTTGACCGCCTCCTCGCAGGCGGGCGGGAAAATGGGCGGAGAGGCCCCGGGGAGGTCGAGGGGATGTCCGCCGCCGATCAGAATGATGGGCGGGCGCATCAGTTCCAGCAGGGAGGCGGGGACGGGGAAATCCCCTTCCTGGAGGGCGAGGAGGCGATTACGGACCTCGACCACCCAGGCGTAATGCACCTGCCCGTCGCCCAACGCCTGCCGGAACTGGTCCTCGGCCAGGGCCGGCTCTTCCATCAGCAGGTAGCATTCGGCCTGATTGGCGAGGGTGAAAAATCGCTCCTTCGGGACGAGCCCATCCCGCGCGCCATCCGCGGTGGCGAGCACCTGGCGCGCCAGGGTCCGTGCCAGTTCCGTCTCGCCCAGCAACCAGGACAGGCGGGCCGCATGAACCCCGTTACTAGCCTGGCGATGGGCCTGGAAGGCCCGCAGATGGGCATGCCGACTCTTGCGCAGATCCTGCGGGCTGCCTTGGTGACGCCACAGTTCGGCATGTATCCGCGCACAGAGATCCAGGGTATCCGGGTCTTCCGTGGTCCCGGCCGGGGTCCTCTCACCCAGGTGCTTCAAGTGGGTGGCGAGTTCTAAAACCCAATCGAGGGCGGGCTCCTGTTGTGGGTCCGGGGCTTCCTTGAGAAGCGGCGGGAGATGCTGGCGCAGGGTATCGACGATCTGGTTCGCGATCGGCTCCAGGGCCTCCAGGGCGTCGGGCATTTCGCTCAGGATCTTACGCGCCTCCAGAACGCCACCGCTGCGCATCAGGGCCAGGATCGCCAACAGACGCAGGCGCCGGCTGTCGGGGTAATCGCGACGCGCCTGTCCCGACCGGTCGTAGGCCAGAAAGCACTGACCTTCCTCGATCAGGCCCTCGATCCGATGAATCCAATCCGCTTCGCTCGGGGACGGGTCCATGCCGGGTGCGCTCAACGTCCCATAAAACCGAAGGGATCCAGAGTCCTGACGGGCTGGGACATCTGATTCACGTTGTAACCCATGCCCTGGGTGGTCTGGTTCAGAAGCTCGAAACGCCCGGCCATCTCGCCGACCCCGTTGGTAATGGTGGCGACATGCTGATCCATGGTGGCCAGGTTCTGATCCATGAAGAGGACATCGTGATTCATATTGGCCATGTCCTGGTTCATGAGTACCAGGTAATCCTTCATGGGCGGCAGGCTGCGCACCAGCTCGTTCATGCCGAGGACGGACTGGGTGATGGTCCCCATGTCCCGGTCCACGGCCGCGAAATGTTGCTGCATGCGGTCCATGGTGCCGGTCATGTCAAGCATGGCCCGCGCCAGATCCTGGATCAGATAGAGATTGATGACCGCGAGTATCGCCAACAGCAGCAGCACCCCGCGGATGATCCGCGCGGTGCGCCCGGCGATCCTGGTCCCGATGTTGTTTTCTTCCGTCATCCGGTTATCGACCTCGGTGACGGCACGGTGGAAAACGTCAATGATCAGGGCCGTCCCCGGCGCGGCCGGCGGTTGGGCGGGTTGGTCGATCATTTAAAAGGCGTCATCGAGTTGAAGACCCGCATGGGCCCGGACATGCGGTTAACGTCGGCGCCCATGACGCCGACCGTCTGATTGATCAACGCGAAGCTGGAGGTCATGCGCGTGACGCTTTGGGTGATACTAGCCATGTTGGTATCCAGGTTATCCATGCGCAGAGAGAGGCTGTTCGTGGAGCCCGTCAGCTCCCGCACGCTACCCCGCATGCGGGACATTTCCCCGACCATGAGGGGCAAGGGGCTGATATTGGATTCCATTTCCAGGATGGAATCCTTCATGATCAGCATGTTTTCCGAAATATGGGTGAAATGACTGTTCATGGTATTGACGGCGCCGATCATGGGCTGGATCTGATAGGCGAGCGTCAGCAGCAGCAGGAACATGCTCACCCCGACGACCGCCAGACTGATCATGCCGAAACGGACCACCGAGGTGGTGCGCCGGGCCACCCGCAGGTGCATGGCGAACTGCTGATCCAGGATATGCTTGAAACCCGCGGCGATCTCTTCGATCCGGGCCTGGTCCTCGGGGGCGATGGGCATGTATTGACGCCTACTGGGCGGAAGTGGAGTGAGGGAGCCCCGCCTGAGGTCTTGTCGCCGAGCCTTGCCGGGGGGCTAGTAGCATAGCACCTGGATACTCAAAATGCGGGACTCCCCGCACCCGCTATGATCGTGTCCCCGGCAAGCGGCTACAAACCACTCAACAAGCCCGGCCGTCACCCTCCCAAATGGCGGTTTACTCCCCGTCTCTCCCGTCGGCCCCTGTCGGATCGCACCGTGACCTTGCCAAGAACCTCCTTAGATGCTAGGTTCCCTTACCCTCGCTCCAGCCGCCGTGGGGTTGGATTTCCTATCCCCTGGATTCCCTCGCCCCATGCATCTGAATATCCGCCGGCGGCTGTTTCTCAGCCATTTCTTCGCGGTCCTGCTGGTCTCGGGCAGCACCGGCGGCTACTTCTATTTCATCGCGGCGCGGAGCCTGATGGAGACGATCCAGTCGCGTCTGGAGAACTCCGCCGCGCTCATCGGGCAGACCCTGGATGCGACGGAGCTTGAGTCGATCAGGGACGCCTCGGACCGCACCAGCCCCATCTACGAGCGGACCCTGGATTTGCTGCGCAGCCTCGGGCGCACCAACCCCGACATCGCGTTCGTCTATGTCATGCGCCACAGCGGCGGGCGGGTGTATTTCGTGCTGGACTCGGACGAGTCGGAGCAGCAGGCCCTACCCGGCCGGGAATACATGGAACGAATGCCATCTCTGATGCTGGGGTTCCAAAGGCCCTCCGCGGACGATCGGGTCTACGAGGATGAATGGGGCTCGTTTATGTCGGGTTACGCGCCGCTACGCAACGGCAACGGCGAGTACCTGGTCGGTCTCGACATGCGCGCCGAAGAGCTTCAGCAAAAGCTGGAGGCCGTTCGCATCGCCGCCACCCTGTCCCTGGTCTTTGCCATCGTGTTGGCGGTGGTGTTCAGCCGCTTGCTCTCGTCCCACTTCACCAAGCCGGTGCACATCTTGATCGAGCGCTGCCGGACCATCGCCCGGGGGGAACTGGCCCCGTCGGTCGAGATGTACGGCGGAGGCGAGCTGGACCAGCTGGTCGAGGCCTTTAACGCCATGTCGCGCCAATTGGCGGACAGCCGAGAGCGAGCCGAAAGGGCCCAGCAGTTATTGCAGCAGGCCAGGGACCTCCTGGAACTGCGCGTCGCCGAGCGTACCCAAGACCTGATGGACGTCAACGAGCGTCTGCTCCATGAAGTGGCGGAACGGGCCCGTGCCGAGGAACTGCTGGCGCAGGCCGCGCGATCAGACCCGCTCACCGGATTGATGAATCGTCGGGCCATGCTGGAGCACTTGGAGTATCAGGCGGCACGCTTCCAGCGCAACCAGGTGCCCTTCTCCCTGTTGCTCGGCGACCTGGACCATTTCAAGTCCATCAACGATACCTTCGGCCACGACGCCGGCGATCAGGCCCTGATCCAGACTACCCATTTCCTCGTGCATGGCATCCGCACCCAGGACCTGGTCGCTCGTTGGGGCGGAGAGGAGTTCCTGATCCTGCTGCCGGACACGGACCTCGAGGGGGCTTTGGTCGTCGCCGAGGCGCTGCGGAAGGGCGTCGCCGCTAAGGCGGTCGTCGTCGGAGACAAGCGTTTGCATCTCACCTTGAGCATCGGCGTGGCCAGCTACGGCCTGCATCAATCCATCAGTCAGTGCATCAAGGCAGCCGACAGGGCGCTTTATGAGGGAAAGCTTCAAGGGCGCAATCGTGTTGTGGCGGCAAAAACACAAAGCCCCCCAGGGTCGATTCGGCGGGATGTCAGCCAGACGAAGTCCCGAGCTGGCGGCGGAAATCAGCAGGCTTCGGCAGAAGCTGTCGGCACCGCGAAGGGGACGCGGCTTCCTAAAAAATAAGCGACCGCGCACTTTGCCGAGGAGTCGCTGCCAGGTACTCGTTCACGAAACAATGGCGACCGCGGTACCCGGTGGACCTGATGGCCCGCGTGTTTGAAGTTTCGCGCAGTGGCTTCCATGGCTGGCTCAGGGGTTACCCCCTCGATTCGCGCCCAGGAGGACGAACGGATCAAGGTGGCGATCCGGGCCACCCGCACGCGCAGCCGCGAGACCTAGGGGGTGCGCCGCCTTCAGCCGGAACTGGCCGCGGAGATTACCTTCGGCACCCGAAACAGGTCTGACCGGCGCTCGGGTGGTCCTCATCGCGCCGGCTGGGCCATTTCACGCTAAAATCCCCCCATGCTCCTATCCGTCAAACACCGCTTCCTCTTCGTCCATATCGCCAAGACCGGCGGGACCAGCGTGCGTGCCGCCTTGCAGGCGGGGCGTTGGCGGGACCCCTGGTACTGGCCGATGTTCCTGTGCAGTCGCATGAGCCACCTGAGCGGTCATCGCATCGCCACCAAGCTGCCGCGCCATGCCAAGGTGGTGGCGGCTAAGGAGTTGCTGCCCCGGGAGTTCTTCGACCAGCTTTTCAAGTTCGCCTTCGTGCGCAATCCCTGGGACTTGCAGGTCAGTTCCTTTCATCACATCCGCCGGGAGCGGCCCCATTATCTGGGTGGACATGAGGATTTCGAGGGTTTTCTGCGCTGGAAACTGGACCCGGAGCGGCCCTATCAGTACCACATCGACACCTCCATCGAGCGTCAGTCCGACTATCTGATCGATCTGAGTGGCCAGGTGGTGGTGGATTTCATTGGCCGCTATGAGCGGCTGGAAGGGGATTTCGCCGAGGCCTGCCGGCGCATCGGCATCCCGGCACCCGGTCTGCCGCATCAGCGCCAGGCCCGGGATCGCCAGAAGGACTATCGCGGCTACTACAGCGACGCCACGGCGGAACTGGTCGCCCGCCATTTTGCCCGGGATATCGAAATCCTGGGCTATCATTTTGATCCTGATCCGGAAAGTGAAAACTGATCAGTCCGCGGCCTATTCTTCCAAGGGCCCAAGAGGTCAAGGGGCGAGGGATGACCGATACCCCCGGCAGCGACCCTTGGGCTAATCGGATCTAGGTGCTCTAGGTGCTCTAGGGGCGGGAAATCTCCAACGCGGTTGGGGTGAAAGTCAACATCCCCGACCCTTACTTACCGGCGCTGATTTCTCCCTCCACCCATCCCCGGTCGCGCTCCTTTCCAGGGTCCCCTGGCCCCGGGTTTGGGGCGGGGGGGGCTGGGCTTTTTCATGCCGACCATAGCCAGCAGGCCATCCAGTTCCTCGGGGGTGAGGTCGCGCCAGTGGTGGCTGAAGACCCGGGGCCCCAGGATGACATTGCCGAAGCGGACACGCATCAGGCGGCTGACCTTGAGTCCCACGGCCTCCCAGAGGCGGCGGACCTCGCGATTGCGGCCCTCGCGCAGCAGGACGTGATACCAGCGGTTAGCACCCTGGCCGATGCTGGATTCGACGATCTCCTCGAAGTGGGCCGGGCCGTCGTCCAGTTCGACGCCATGAACCAGGCGGTGCAGGGCCTCCTTGGGCACCTCGCCGAGGATGCGCACGGCATATTCCCGCTCGATCTCCTGGGAGGGGTGCATCAGCTTGTTGGCCAGCTCGCCGTTATTGGTCAGCAGCAGCAGGCCCGAGGTATTGATGTCCAGGCGGCCCACGGCGATCCAGCGACCCTGCTCCAGGGGGGGCAGATGGCGAAAGATGGTGGGTCGGCCCTCGGGGTCGTGGCGGGTGACCACCTCGCCCTCGGGCTTGTTGTAGGCGATGACGCGCAGGGGCTCGGCGCTGGGCGGGGCGAGCCGCAGCTCCCGGCGATCCAGGCGGATGCGATCCCCGGGGACCATGCGATCCCCCAGCTTGGCGACCTCGCCATTGATCTCGATCCGTCCCGCCTCGATCCAGCCCTCGATCTCCCGCCGCGAGCCGAGACCGGCGTCGGCCAGGACCTTCTGGATGCGGACCGGCACGGCCGCACCGGGTTTGGAGGCGGGACCGGGGGAGGAGGGCGGGGCGGCAGTCCGGGTGGCCGTGCGGCTGGCCGACGGCTTGGGGGTGGGGCGTTTGTCTTTGATCATGTCAGTGAGGCCGGGGGTGATGGCTGGGGCGTGAGCGGGTCAGGGTGCGCAAGGTCGGGCTTCGGCGGGGCTACCGGGACCTCCAGGGGCAGGTCATCACCCAGGAATTCGGGGTCGCGCAACTCGGCCAGGGTGGGGAGTTCGTTGAGGGACTTGAGGCCAAAGTAATCCAGGAACTTGCGGGTGGTGGCGTAGAGGGAGGGGCGGCCGGGGACGTCGCGGTGGCCGACCACCCGCACCCACTCGCGCTCCAGCAGGGTCTTGACGATGTTGGTGCTGACGGCGACGCCGCGGATCTCCTCGATCTCGCCCCGGGTGATGGGCTGGCGGTAGGCAATGAGCGCCAGGGTCTCCAGCAGGGCGCGCGAATAGCGCGGGGGCTTTTCGTCCCAGAGCCGCGCAATCCAGGGGGCGCACTCCTTGCGCACCTGGATGCGATAGCCGCCGGCGACCAGGGCCAGTTCGATGCCGCGGTCGCGGTAGTCCTCCTCCAGGGTGGCGAGGGCGACTTGCAGCGCCTCGCGGGCCGGCGCTTCTTCATCAGTTCCGAAGAGCCCCAGCAGGCTGTCCAGGGTCAGGGGACCGCCCGCGGCGAGGAGGGCGCCCTCGATAATGTTCTTGAGGGGTGGCTGGCCCATCATGCCCTAGTCCCCCGTGCGCAGGCGCACATGGATAGGGGCGAAGGGCTCCGTCTGGACCAGTTCGATGGTGGCGGACTTGATGAGCTCCAGCACGGCCAGAAAGCTGACCACGATGCCCGCCCGGCCCTCATGAATTTCAAATAGATGGACGAAGGGGACAAAGCCCAGGCCCTGGAGCTTGGCCAGTACCAGGGCCATGCGCTCACGCAGGCTCAGGGACTCCTTCTCCACCCGGTGACTGGTGAAGAGGTCCGCCCGCGCCAGGAGGTCGCGCAGGGCCAGAAACACCTCGCGCAGATCGACCTCCGGGGGGATCAGGCGGCGATGCCCCGGGGGCACCGGGGCCTGGACGAGATAGTGATCGCGCTCCAGGCGGGGCAGTCCGTCCAGGTCCAGGGCGGCCTTTTTGAAGCGTTCGTATTCCTGGAGGCGGCGGATCAGGTCGGCGCGGGGATCCGCCTCCTCCTCGGTCGCGGCGGGGCGCGGTAGCAACATGCGCGACTTGATCTCCGCCAGCAGGGCGGCCATTACCAGATACTCCGCCGCCAGCTCCAGGCGAAAATCCTTCATCAGCTCCACGTAGGCCATGTACTGTTCGGTGATTTGGGCGATGGGGATGTCGAGGATGTCCAGGTTTTGGCGCTTGATGAGATAGAGGAGCAGGTCGAGGGGCCCCTCGAAGGTATCAAGGAACACCTCCAGGGCATCCGGGGGTATGTAGAGGTCGAGGGGCAGGACCAGCAGAGGGGTGCCCTGGACGATGGCGAAGGGCATCTCCTGCTGCTGGGCGGGTCGTCCCACCGCGCCGCCGCCGGCCTCCGCGATGGCCGGGGTGGCCTCGCCGGGGGTCTCGCTCAACGAAAGTTCAGGGACATGGCTTGGCGGACCTCGTCCATGGTCTTGCGCGCAACGAGGCGGGCGGCCTCGCAGCCCGCGGCGATCAGGTCCCGCACCCGTTCCGGTTGCTCCTCGAATTCCCGGGCACGCTGCTGGATGGGTTTGAGTTCCGCCAGCACGGCCGCGATGACCGGTTGCTTGCAGTCGAGGCACCCTATGCCCGCCGAGCGGCAGCCCTCCGCGACCCAGGCCCGGGTCTCGTCGCTGGAATAGACCTGATGGAGCTGATAGACGGGGCACTTGGCGGGCTCGCCGGGGTCGGTGCGACGGACCCGCGCCGGGTCCGTGGGCATGGTGCGCAGGGCCTTTTCCACCTGGGCGGGCGGGTCGCGCAGGGCGATGGTGTTGCCGTAGGACTTCGACATCTTCTGGCCGTCCAGCCCGGGCATCTTGGAGGCCTTGGTGAGCAGGGCCTGGGGTTCCGGCAGAATGATGCGGCCGCTGCCTTCCAGGTAGCCGGAGAGGCGCTCGCGGTCACTCAGGCCGATGTTGCCCTGGGATTCGAGGAGGGCCCGCGCCATTTCCAGGGCCTCGTGATCGCCCTGCTCCAGATAGGCCTTGCGCAGCTTGTCGAAGAGCTTGGCGTTCTTTTTGCCCATCTTGTCCTTGGCCTGTTCCGCCTTCTGCGCGAAGTCCGGCTCGCGGCCAAAGATGTGGTTGAAGCGTCGCGCGATCTCGCGCGTCAGCTCCACATGGGCGACCTGGTCCTCGCCTACCGGGACCAGGCCGGCCTTGTACATGAGGATGTCGGCGCTCTGGAGGAGGGGATAGCCGAGAAAGCCATAGGTGGCCAGGTCGCGCTCCTTCAGCCGCTCCTGCTGATCCTTGAAGCTGGGCACCCGCTCCAGCCAACCCAGGGGGGTGATCATGGACAGCAGCAGGTGGAGTTCCGCGTGCTCGGGGACTCGGGACTGGATGAAGAGGGTCGCCTGGTCCGGATCGATGCCCGCGGCCAGCCAGTCCACCACCATATCCCAGATGCTGGCGGGAATGATGGAGGGATCCTCGTAGTGGGTGGTCAGGGCATGCCAGTCGGCAACGAAGAAGAAGCAGGTGTATTCGTGCTGCAAGGCCACCCAGTTCTTGAGGACACCGTGATAGTGACCCAGGTGCAGGCGGCCGGTGGGCCGCATGCCAGAAAGGACGCGGCCGTTGGAGGTGGTTGCGGAGTTCAAGGCGGGAGTTCCCCGTGGGTTCGGATGCCGATTCGAAAAAATGGGTGAGGAATGGGACGCGCGGCTAGACTTAGGGCATGAAGATTTCGCGCACCACGCCGGCACCGGGCATGAGGCCGATGGTCAGGTTCACCAGGGGCCCCAGCAGGGTGCCCAGGACCCCCGTGGCCAGGAGGACTACCAGCAGGATGAGGCCGTAGGGCTCCAGGCGCGAGAAGCCGAGGGCCAGGTTGCGCGGCAGCAGGGCGTTGAGCACCCGGCCGCCATCCAGCGGCAGGAGCGGGAAGAGGTTGAGCACCATCAGGAGCACGTTGATCAGGACCCCGGCGGCGCCCATGTAGGCCAGCGGTTGGGCCAGCCAGGGCGACACATTCCACAGGGCCAGGGCAAGCTGGATCGCCAGCCCCCAGAGGACCGCCATCACCAGGTTGGCGCCGGGCCCGGCCAGGGCGACCAGGGCCATGTCGCGGCGGGGATGGCGCAGGTTGCGGACATCCACGGGCACCGGCTTGGCCCAGCCGAAGAGAAAGCCCGTGAGGAAAAAGGTCGCCAGGGGCACCATGACGGTTCCGACAGGGTCGATGTGCTTGAGGGGATTGAGGGTCACCCGGCCCAGCATGCGCGCCGTGCGGTCACCCAGGTAACCGGCGGCCCAACCGTGAGCGGCCTCGTGCACCGTAATGGCGAAGAGCACCGGCAACACCATGATGGCCAGGATTTGAACGTGATTAAGGATATCCATGGCGGCATTATAACCGCTAGCGTTGAGGATCCGCGCGGTCGTCCGTCGCGCCGATGGCTGGGAAGTGATCGAGGGCCTTGGCTGCGACCCCTTGGCCTGGCCGCGACCATAAGCGCCCTGATTTTAGGCCATACAACATGTTCCATCACCTGGCTTTCCCTAATTTGGACTCGACTGCCATGAAAACCTGTAACTTTTTTTCGGTATTGATTTTCGCCCTTGTCGCTTCTTGGGCGTCCAACGTGGGTGCCGAGACCACGGCACTCGACCTCTATATAGCCAAGCCGGATCCCAATTATGGCTATACCCATCTCGAAACCCGGATAGGCGAAGGCTACACCATCCATGAAATTGCCATGACCTCACAGGCATGGCGCACGCCGGCCGAGGTCGACCGCACCTTATGGCAGCATGAGGTACTGATTGCCGTGCCCTGGTTCCCCTTCACAGCGGACCAGCATACCGCTCTCCTGGTCATCAACGGCGGTCAGAACCAAAAGTCGACGTCGGGGAACGATGCTTTGATCGGTCTGCTGTCTGTCGCGACCGGCGCGGTGAGCGCCATGGTCAATCAGGTCCCCAACCAGCCGCTGACCTTCACCGATGAAGGCTCGGCACGGGCAGAGGACGCCCTGCTGGCCTACGGCATGGACAAATACCTCGTGACGGGCGACCCCGAATGGCTGGCGCAACTGCCGATGACCAAGGCGGTCGTGCGCGCCATGGATACCGTGCAAACTTTCATCGATGAGTGGGACGGCGGGTTGATCAAGCCCTCGTCCATTGAGGACTTCATTGTGGCGGGCGGCTCCAAGCGGGGCTGGGCAACCTGGCTCACGGCCGCTGTCGAAGCGCCGAAGGGCGTGGCGTCCCGAGTCAAGGCGATTCTTCCCATTTCCATCGACCTGCTGAACATGGGCGAGCACTTCATGCGCCACTGGGAGGCTTACGGTTTCTACAGCGCCGCCATTCAGGATTACACGATTTTCGATCTTCCCTGCCGGGCGCAAACGCCCGCCGGCCAGTTGATGCTGAATATCATCGATCCCTACACCTACCGCGACCGTCTCACCATGCCGAAGCTGGTGATCAACTCGGCGGGCGATCAATTCTTTTTGCCCGACTCCTCCCAGCTATACTTCGCCGACCTGCCGGAACCCAAGCAACTGCGCTATACCTTTAACACGGATCATTCCCAGGGTCAGGACCTTCAGGACCTGTCGAACCTTGTGATATCAACCCTCTCCTGGCTCCAGGACATGCTGGAAGATGAGCCAGGCCCGGCATATTCCTGGACCCTGGAGCCCGACGGGTCTGTTCGGCTACAGACGGTAACCCCGCCCGAACGGGTGCGCTTGTGGCAAGCCACCAATGCGCAGGCCAGAGATTTCCGTCTGGAGACCATCGGGCCGGTATGGCAGAACACCGAACTTTTCGACAACGGCCAGGGCGTCTACGTCGGTTATGTCACACCCCCGCCCCAGGGATGGACGGCATTCTCCCTGGAGCTGACCTATCCCGGCCGGCTCCTGGGTTCCGATACCCTGGCCGCCGAACGCGTCTTTACCACCGACGTCCAGGTCATCCCACCCGTTTTGCCCTTTGCCGGCACGGGCTGCCCCGGCTTGCCGACGACGAGCAAGTTGACGGTCACCCAGACGGGGAATGGCACGGTCACCAGCCAACCGCCCGGCATTGACTGCGGCGCCGCTTGCTCAGCCGATTTCGACCTCGGCGCCCTGGTCACCCTGACGGCCACGCCAGCGCAGGGTTCCTACTTCGCGGGCTGGAGCGGGGCCTGCACGGGGCTGGATGCTTGTCATCTCGTCATGGACCAGGCAAAAGAGGTGAGCGCTGAGTTCAAGCTGGCCGACGAGTTCGCCGACGTGCCTGCCGACAGTTGGGCTTACGACTACATCCGTGCGATTCGCAATGCCGCTATCACCAACGGCTGCGGTAACAACAACTTCTGCCCGCAAGGCCTGGTGACCCGGGAGGAGATGGCGGTCTTCCTGGTTCGGGCCGTCGAAGGTGACCCGCCGATCGAATACTGTGGCGGCTTGGCCCCGTTCAGCGATGTTGACGCGACCGCCTGGTCATGTCCGCATATCAAACGACTGGATGAACTGAACATTACCAACGGCTGCGGCGGTACGAACTTCTGTCCTTCCAGAACACTCAGCCGTACGGAAGCCGCCGCCGTAATCGTCCGTGCTATTGAAGGTGAACCCCCGGAAAATTACTGCGGTGGAGTTGCCCCCTTCAACGATGTTGCTCCTACCGATTGGGCCTGCGGACACATTAAGCGTCTGGTGGAAATGAAAATCACGCAAGGTTGTGACAACGGCTATTACTGCCCGAATGCCTTCCTGAATCGCGAAGAGATGGCGGCCTTCCTAGGTAGGGCCTTCTTGGACATGGATTGATGTTCCCGTAGGAAAATCCGTACTTGCGGTACCCCCACCCATCCGGACTGAATCTAGGCCAGACCAACATCGGGTCTGGCCAGGCTCTTCCCCGGGCCAGGAGGCAAGGGTTCCGCGCGGGTGTCCGGTGACCCCTGTCCCAAGGCCCCTTCTGCTTATGGATCGTCGTTAAGGACGGTGCCCTTGCCTTGGCCATCGAACAGGGTGGCGCCCTTGGCCGCGCTCAGGTTGACGAAGAAGGTCTCGTTGGCCTCCCGGGTGGTGTCGCCGGTCACCTTGACGGTCACCTGCTTGCTGGTCTGGCCGGGACTGAAGGTCAAGAGGGTGGCCGGGATGGCGGTATAGTCACTGCCCGCCGTGGCGGTGCCATTGGCGGTGGCGTACTTGACCTTGACCGTGCCGGTGCTGGCCGGAGACAAGGTGATGGTGAAGGTATAGGCCGTGGTGCCGCTGTTGCCCTCGGCCTTGCTGACGTTGTTGATCTTGAGGGTGGGGAGGCTGAAGGTGGCGGTGACACTCTGGGCAGCGTCCAGGGTGAGGGTACAAGCATCCAGCCCCGTGCAAGCCCCGCTCCAACCGGTGAAGGTACTACCGGTTGCGGGGGTGGCGGTCAGCGTGACCAAGGTGTCGATGTCATAGGCCTGGAAGCAATCGCTGCCGCAGTTGATGCCAGTGGGGCTGCTGGTGACGATGCCGCTGCCGGTGCCCGCCAGGGTCAGGGACAGAATGGTGGGGAGTCCGTCGTCGTATTCATAAGCACCGATATCGACGGAGGCCCCGAGGACCCGTGGGGTACCTTCGATATCAAAGTCAGGCAGGTCGGGGGTGGCGGGATAGCCGGCATCGATCATGGGTGATCCGGGCTGGAGGTGAAAGTCACCCGTGCTGGCATCGACGAAGAGGGGGTCGATCTGGTTCAGGTTGGTCGGGTCGATGGTGATGGGCAGCGTGCTGCTGAAACCGGTGGGCGAGCTGGTCGAAGTTGTTGGCCAGCAGGGTCACGGGGGTGGGGAGGTAGTCGCCGTCGCCATCGTTGTCTATCAGGAGATCGGCGCCCTGGTTACAGGTGGCGACATTGTCCCAGAAGAGGTTGTTGTAGAGCTTGGCCGTGTCGGTGGTTTCGGTATCCCTGAGCCAAAGACGGAGTCCACCGTACCCTATGCCGCCGTATTGCCCGTGATGCTGTTGTTGGTGAGGGTGGCGGTGGTGGCGGTCGATAGATGGCGCCGCCGCCGTCGCCACTCGGCCGTATTGCCCGCGATGCTGTTGTTGGTGAGGGTGACGGTGGTGGCGGAGATAGAGGCGCCGCCGCCGCCGCTGCATGGCACGTATTATTTTCAAGGCGATTGCGGTTGACCGTCACCGCGCCGTCGTCACCGACCCGCGCATAAGGCCTCCTCCAATGCCACCATGACCATTGCGCAAGGTCAACCCTTCGACCAGGAACTCAGCGGCCACGTTCGAGCCCCAAGAGCCCCAGTACCGTGTTGGTCTGATTCCCGTCCAGGATGGTATTGACCGGATCGAGCGTGCGACCGGCGCAACCCGCCGTGTAACCGCCCAGCACGGACAGCGCCTGGGCTTCGGTACTGGCATAGACGAAATTGCCCACATAGGTGCCCTGAACGATCCGGACCTCGTCATCCTGGCCGTTGGCGGCGGCGTCGGATGAGGGCGTTTTGAAAGTCCACGGCCGTAGCGACGCAGAACACCTCGGCCAGCGCGGGCTGGGCGATACCCAGCAGCAGTAGCAGCGCAGCCGTTAACAGACGGGGCGGATTGCGAAGCATTCTCATCACGGCGGGACCTCCGGTGGTGGCGCCCGGGGGTCTCTGGCCCTGGCTCTGCTGCGGCTGGCCGGGTGCGGGGGATGGGGCACATGGATTCCGCCCTAGCCTACACCCGCGCGGCGGCCCTGTGAAGACTTCAAATACGACACAATGCGACATTTTGGCGTTTTATCGTTTGCAATCAGTTGGTTGCGATCTGCAAAAACAGTCCAGAACAAGCAAGAAAGGGCTATCGCCCGCGCGAGTAGCCTGTCCCGAGATCCTTCACCCGCCCCAGCACCCCGGCCAGATGTGCTTCTTGACCGCCCTCAACGAGACGGTCGCCCTACCCACGCCCCTGGCCTGCGCCTCCGATGAGGAGGTGCAGCCATGACGATCCGCAAGGCCAACGAGCCATCTGACATCGATCTCAAGTTCCGACCCAAGTCGTACTTCTGGCCCCTGGGCCTGGAGACGCATCTGCTGGCCCGGATCAAGGGCGCTGAACGCCAGGCCGCGCTGAATGAAGCAGTTGCTCGACCGTGGGCGTCTGGATGAGGTGCCCGCCTTCCTGGCGAGCTCGGCATTGACCAACGCTGATCGAGCGGCACTGGGGAAGATTCATCCCGCCTTCATGGGCGGTGAGTACCTCCCCAATCTGACGGCAGACGAAGTGATGATCGCGCGCATCACCATCGCCTCGACGACCCAGGATGTCACCTGCGTCTACGCCCGCCGGGGCAAAAGCACCGCATTCGCTACCGCGCAAAGGCGGGGTCCCGCACGCGCGCTTGCCATTTGCGGGCTCTGGGTGGAATGTATCACCATGTCTCGTCTTTTCTTACTGATCGCCGGTCTGCTCCTCGGCCCCGCCGCACTCGCCCAAGGCGACGGGCCTGTGGAGGTTGGCGTGCGCACCCTGCGGGAGGTCGCCCTGCCGGACCGGGGCAAGGCTCCGGCCAGCGTGGTCGCCCCCAACGACAGCCGGATCTCCGCCGAGGTCACGGCCAAGGTGATGCGCGTCCAGACGGAGGTCGGTGGGACCGTCGAGGCGGGGCAACTGCTGCTGGAACTCGACCCCGCCGATTACCAGCTCGCCCTGGCCCAGGCCGAGGCGCGGGTCACGGCGGCGCAGGCCCGGGTGGCCCTGGCCGAGCAGCGGCGCCGCCAGGCCCTGACCCTGAGCGAGAAGCAGTTCACCTCCGACGATACCTTGATGGAGCTGAAGACCGGGGTCCAGGCGGCCGAGGCCGACCTCGACCTCGCCGAGGCCCAGCGGGCGGTGGCGGAACGCAACGTGGACAAGTGCCGCGTCCTGGCCCCCTTCGCCGGGGCCGTGGTGGAGCGGCAGGCCCAGGTCGGCGCCATGGCCACGCCGGGTACGCCCTTGCTGCGGCTGGTGGATCTGGCGCCGCCCGAGATCGAGGCCCAGGTGCAGGCGGCCCAGGCCGACGAGGTGCCGGACGCGACGGAGATCCTCTTCGAGACCCAGGGTCGGGACTACCCAGCCCGCCTGCTACGGCTGTCGCCGGTGGTGGATGCCGCCGCCCGTACCCGGGTCGCCCGGCTGGCCTTCGCCGGCCCCGCCGCCCCCGCCGGGAGCACGGGTACCCTGCGTTGGCTGACCCCCGGGGTCTTGCTGCCACCGGAGCTGCTGGTCAAGCGCGAGCAGGGGCTGGGGGCCTTCGTGGTGGAGGACGGGCGCGCCCGTTTCGTGGCGGCCCCCGCCGCCCAGGAGGGCCGGCCCTTTGCCGTGGCCGTGACGCCCGACGCCCAGGTGGTGGTGCGCGGCCAGCAAGGCCTGAGCGACGGCCAGGCGGTGACCGTCGCCGCCGGGGCGCCCTGACATGCGCCTGGTCCGCGCCCTGATCACCAATGACCCCCTGGCCAACATCGCCTTCGTGGTGGTGATCCTGATGGGCCTGCTCGCTTACGGCCAGATGCCGCGCGAGCAGGACCCCGAGATCAATTTCAACTGGGTCAACGTCTCCACCACCTTGCCCGGTGCCTCCGCCGAGGACGTGGAGCGGCGCGTCACCAATCCCTTGGAGGACTCGATCCGCAACGTCCAGGACGTGAAGTTCGTCGTCAGTTCCTCCCGCGAGGGCGTCTCCAACATCCTGGTGCGCTTCCGCGACATCCCGGTGCGGGTGTTCGACAAGCGGGTCAACGACCTGCGCCGCGAGATCCAGAACAAGGCCAATGCAGAGCTGCCGGCGGAGACGCTGGACCCGGAGATCCTGGAGATCACCACCTCCAACGGCTTTCCCACCGCCATGGTCGTCCTGACCGGCCAGGCCGACGACGAACCCCTGCGCGCCGCCGCCAGGGGGGTGAAGGAGGACCTGGAACAGATCCCCGGGGTCGATCAGGTCCTGGCCCTCGGCTTCCAGGACCCGGAGCTGCTGGTGGAATTCAGCCCGCCGGCCCTGGCCGCCCGCGGCCTGACGGCGGCGGACCTGGCCGGGGGCCTGGGGCTGTGGTTTCGCGACACCTTCGCCGGCAAGGTAGAGACCGGGGGCGGTGAGTGGTTGGTGCGGGTGAGCGGGGCGACCCCGGACCCGGAGCTGCTGGCCGAATTCCACCTGCAACCCCCAGGCGCCGCCGGGGCCCGGGTCCCGCTCGACGCCGTGGCCAAGGTGCGGCGCGGGCGCGACGACCCGCGTCAGCTCGCCAGCCTCGGTGGCCAGCCGGGGGTCATGCTCTCGGTGAACAAGATCGGCTACACGAATACCCTGGAGCTGGTCGGTCGGGTGGCCGACTACATCGAGCGCAAGAACGCGGTCCTGGCCGGCAGCGGCCTCAAGCTGGTCCTCGCCGACGACCAGACCGTGGCGACCCGCGAGGCCCTGGGGATCATGCAGAGCAACGCCATCGTCGGGCTGCTGCTGGTGCTGGCGACCTGCTGGCTCTTCCTCGGCTCGCGCATCTCCGCCCTGGTCGCGCTGGGGGTGGTCTTCTCGGTGATGGGGACCTTCGTCCTGCTGGACGCGGTCGGTTTCACCCTGAACGTCTCGGTCCTCCTGGGCATCGTCATCGTTCTCGGCATGCTGGTGGACGATGCCGTGGTCCTGGTGGAGGCCATGTACTTCCGCATGGAGCGCGGCATGCAGGCCCTGGATGCGGCGCTGGAGTCGATCGGCGAGGTCGGCCTGCCGGTGCTGGCCGCGGTCGCCACCACCATCGCGGCCTTCCTGCCGCTGATGCTGCTGCCGGGGATCGTCGGCAAGTTCATGTTCGTCATCCCCTTCGTGGTCACGGTGGGGCTCACCGTGAGCCTGCTCGAGGCCTTCTGGATGCTGCCCGCCCACGTCGTGGCCCTGGGCGGGCGCGCCATCAGCCGCTCGCGCACCCAGGCCCTGCGCGAGAAGTGGACCCACCTGCTGCGGGTCCGCTACACACGGCTGCTGATCCATGTGATGCGCCACCCGAGCGCCTACCTGGGGCTCGCCTTCGCGCTCTTCCTGGGTGCGGTGGCGGCCGTGGGGGCCGGGCTGGTGAAGTTCCAGTTCTTTGCCTTCGATCCGATCCGGCTCTACTACGTCAACGTGGACATGCCCCCGGACGCGCCCATCGAAGAGACCCTGCGCCAGACCCTGGTGGTGGAGGAGCGGGTGCGTGCCCAGTTGCGGGAGGGGGAGGCCCGTTCGGTGACCGCCCTGGCCGGCATCAAGTTCACCGAGATGGAGCCGCTCCACGGCGACCAGTACGGCCAGATCGCCGTGTCCCTCAATCCCGCCGCCCCGGGCATGCGCGCCCTGGACGAGATCCTCGAGGGTATGCGCGAGCCGGTCACCCAGACGCCGGGCCGGGCGACAATCTCGTTCCTCAAGATCTCCGGTGGTCCGCCGACCGCCAAGCCCATCAGCGTCAAGGTGCGGGCGGACGACCGCACGGAACTGCGCGCCGCTGCCGATGCGGTCAAGGCCATAGTCGCGCAAATCCCCGGCGCCCGCGACGTGGTGGACAACGACACGCCGGGCCGCGACGAGCTGAGCCTGCGGGTGGATGTGAACGCGGCCCGCAACGCCGGGCTCGACCCCGGCCTGGTCGCCCGGCTGGTGCGCCTGCACATCGACGGCGAGGTGGTGGCCGATCTGCGCGACCGGGGCGAGAAGGTCGAGCTGCGGGTGCGCGCCGAGCCGCGCACCGTGGCGCGCATCCAGGAGGTCCTCGACGACCCCGTCGCCCTGCCCGGCGGCGGCACCACGACCCTCGGCGCCCTGCTGGTGGCCGAAGAGCGCGAGAGCCTCGGCCTGATCCGGCATTGGAACCTGCGCCGGGCCATCACCGTGGAGGCCGACCTCGACAAGGAGCAGACCGACACCCTGGCCGCGAACGCAGCGCTGCGGGCGGAGTGGGAGAAGATCCGGGCGCGCTACCCTGGGACCGATCTGGATTTCTCCGGCGAGCTCGACGACATCAACGAGTCGCTGGAGGCCATGGGCCCGCTGTTCCTCATGGGCGTGGGCCTGATCTACCTGATCCTGGCCGCGCAGTTCCGCAGCTACTTCCAGCCGCTGCTGATCCTGGTGACGGTGCCCCTGGCCTTCACCGGCGTCACCCTGGGCCTGCTGGTGTCGGGCAATCCGCTGTCGCTCTACACCCTCTACGGGGTGATCGCCCTGACCGGCATCGCGGTGAATGCCGCCATCGTCCTGATCGACGCCGCCAACGCCCGCCGCGCCGCCGGCCTGTCCACCCTCCACGCCACCCTCTACGCCGCGCGCCGGCGGCTGATCGCCATCCTCATGACCACGGGCACCACCATCGCCGGGCTCTTCTCGCTGGCCTTCGGGCTGGCGGGCAAGTCGCTCCTGTGGGGCCCGGTGGCCGCCAGCATCGTCTGGGGCCTGGCCTTCTCCACCGTCCTGACCCTCTTCGTGGTGCCCGTCCTGTACCGCCTCTTCATGCGCTGGGGGGCGGCGGTCGTGCGCTGACGGCGGCCCCCAGGGCGAGGTCCCGGGGGCTAGACCTGGGCCGCCTCCCTGTCGGGCTCAGAGGTTGATGCGCAGGGTCTGCGCCACGGCGGCGGTGGGGACGATGAGATCCGCGAACACCGGCAGATGATCCGCCGCCAGCGGGCAGAGCGGCGCGGCCTATCCCCGCCACTATCCCTGTATTGGCGCCTGGTACCCTGACTGCCTATTACCGTGGCTGATCCGCTTGCCCCAGGTCCGCCCCTGTCTGGCAGGGTAGCCCGGGCGATCTGAAGCTATCCGGCGGGGCAAAGAGAACGTACCGGATGCGGCATCGAGGGGGGATTTGCTGACGGGGATCAGCGCCGGATGGTAGCTAGAAGGGTAGCTCGGATTACCTGACGTAA
>CAWJBI010000052.1:0-8540 GCA_963841065.1 uncultured Gammaproteobacteria bacterium
AGTCTAGAATCAAATGCAACACCTCTACACTTATAGGTGTTGTGATGACCGAGCACTTCGAACAACTGTCTGCCGAAGAACGGGCGACGATCATGGTGATGGCCCAGGAGGGCCAGAGTCTGCGTGCCATCGCGCGGACCCAGCACCGTGCCCCTTCGACCATCAGTCGGGAATGGCGCCGCCCTATAGCGCCGACCGCTGTTCCTGGGAGCATTGGCTACGACGCCAAGCGGGCCGGCCACGCAGCCCGACGCTGCCGCTTCAAACCGCGGCGGTCGCCCAAGCTGGCCGTGGACGGCGTGCTGTTTGGCGTGGTCGAACATTTTCTGAAGGAGGGTTGGTCGCCCGGACAGATCGCTGGCGCCATGCACATGCTGTGGCCTGATGCCCCGGAGCGGCGGGTCGCCGCCGAGACGATCTACACCTGCCTCTACGCCTTGCCGCGGGGTGCCTTGCGCCAGGAACTGATCGCCTGTCTGCGTAAGGCGCGCAGTGCTCGCCTGCCGCGCTCCCGCGGCTCGGATCGGCGCGGGCAACTGACTGATATGGTAAGCATTCATGTGCGTCCGCCCGAGGTGGATGACCGGGTTTTGCCCGGCCATTGGGAGGGCGACTTCATCAAAGGGGCGGGTAACCGCTCGGCGGTGGGGGTCCTGGTCGAACGGTCCTCCCGCCTGGTCCTGCTGGCCAAGATGGACGATGCCACCGCCGCCTCCGCCCTGGCGGGTTACACCCTTAAGCTCAACGGCATTGCTGAACCGATGCGCCAATCGCTGACCTATGACCAGGGCAAAGAGATGGCGCGCCATGCCGAGCTGACCGCCCAGACCGGGGTCAAGGTCTACTTCTGCGACCCCCATAGCCCCTGGCAACGAGGGTCCTGCGAGAACACCAACGGCCTCCTGCGCCAATACCTGCCGAAGGGCACCGACCTGTCCGTCTACAGCCAGGAACAACTCGATGGGATCGCCGAGCGTCTCAACCAGCGGCCCCGGGCGATCCACGGCTACTTTCCACCGATTAGCGTCTACCGGGCCATGATGGAGCGTCTTAACCAGCCCACGAGCGCCGTTCACTGACAAGTGTTGCAATTGATATTGGACTCCGCCCACCCAAAGAGGAAAGACCAAATGGCCAAGAAAAATGATGACCTTTTCCGTTTTCTGCCGAAAATTGATGCGCAAAGCCCACAAGATGTCCTAGCAGCCTGTCGGACTTGACCCCTGAGGTGCCCGGTATCGGAGCCCCGAGGGGCCGTTTATTGCGCAAATGATACGGTTTTGGGCGAAAAGCGAGGGTTTCCTCCCGATTGCCCTTACTGCGGGCGCAATACGGCCATGCGTTTTAAGTTCCACGCCAAGCAGACCAGGGTCCACTCGTTCTGAACATGGTCCAGACCGCGGGTGAGGAACTGACGAAACCCCATCACGGATTTGATGATGCCGAAGACCGGCTCGACGGTTTGCTTGCGCAAGGCGTAGGTCGCCCGCCCTTTGGGGGTCTTCAGCCGGTGGGCCATGCGTTCAACCGGGGGCGCCTCGGCGGGTGGGGCTTCGGGGCTCGTGAAGCGCTCCGACCAATGCGGGTGGTGTGCGTCGCGTTTGATCGCGATCGCCGGCTCGATGCCGGCGCTATCGCAGGCCGTCACGTTGGCCTCGCTGAAGTAGCCGGCATCGGCCAGGAGCTGTTCCGTCCGGTTGATCTCCTCGGGCAGGGCCTGCAGCTTCTCGAGCAGCGGCGCGAGTTGTTGCTTGTCGTTGGCCGCCTGGGTGACCTGCGGGACCAGGACCAGCATCGTCTCGGTATCGACCATCGCTTGGGCGTTGTAGCACTGCTCGAAGCCACCACCGGCGATCGGCATGATGCGGGATTCTTCGTCGGTGAGGTTGATCTGGTCGTCGGGACGCGGGCCGGGGGTGGGCGCCTTGGGCGGTTTGCCGCCGGGCTTGCGCCCTGTGGCCGCCGCCTTGGCCGCGCGGGCGGCAAGCTTGGCCTCATGGTCAGCCTGCTCGCGCCCCAAGCGCTCGGCGGCGCGCGCCTCGATCTTGACCTTGGCCTCGGCGATGGCCGCCAGGCGATCCTCGCGGCGCTTGAGCTCCTCGGGCAGGCTCATGCCGTCGGGAAGATGGGCCGCGTCGGCCTCCTCGGCCAATGCCAACAGCTCTTGGACCTCGCCTTTGAGTTGCGCCTCAATGGCCTCGGCGTGGCCATAGGACAGCGCACGGTGACGGCTGGCATTGGCGTGGATCTTGGTGCCGTCCAGGCTGACCGTGCCGAAGCGGCTGAGCTGGTTTTCGCGGGCGACCTGGAGTACCTGGACAAAGGCTCCCTCGAACTCTTTGGCGAAGCGTCGCCGGAAGCTCGAGAGGGTATCGTGGTCGGGATGGCTGTTGGCGGCGATGAAGCGAAACGCCAGGGAGTCGTAGGTCGCCCGCTCGATCTTGCGGCTGGAGTAGCAGCCGGTGGCGTAACCGTAGATCAGCAGCGACAGCAAGGTGGCGGGGTGGTAAGGAAGGCTACCCCGCCCGGAGTAGGCCTGCTCCAGCGCACGGAGATCCAGTCCCTCCACGACCTCGACGACGTAGCGCGCCAGGTGACCTTCGGGCAGCCAATCCTGGACCGAGGGCGGTAGCAGAAAGTCGACATCACGCAGGATCGGACGAAAATGGCTCATCGACTCAGGCCCCCAAGTGTGTAGCGCCTATTCTACCGGACGGCTCCGCCGCCCGACACCGGGAAAGTCCGACAGGCTCCTAGTAGTCGGGAGACGGGGAAAGCCCGTTACCTGGCGAAGGACCCGACGGGAGTACGCAGCTCGCAACGGAAACTCGTGCCGGACATGCAGGATCGGATCAACACGAGCCAACCTCACTGCGGGGAATAGCAAAGCGGGCGAAGGAAAGCAAACACCATTCGCCTCCGCAACCTCTTCCAAGAGGTGAATGCCGATCTGTTGATGCACTGTTGGCACGGCTTGAATAAGGGTGCGGCCAGCGGCGTTGATGGGCTGACGGCGGAGACTTACGCGACCAATCTGGAAGGTAATATCGCCGACTTGGCGGAGCGCGTGAAAGCGGGGCGCTACCGGGCGAAGTTCGTCCGGCGCGTCTACATCCCGAAAGAGAACGGAAAAGAGAGGCCGCTAGGCATCCCGGCGCTGGAAGATAAACTCGTGCAACTGGCCTGTGCCAAGTTATTGGGGGCGATCTACGAAGAAGACTTCCGCATTGCCGCGGGTACCGACCGGGGCGAAACGCCAAGGATACGGTGTGCCGATCTGACCTTTGAACTGATGTACGGTGCGGATTCCACGCAAACTGGACACCCATTCCAGCGCAAGCTGGACACCCGTTCCACGCCAACCTGGACAGTCGGAGCGAAGCGACGCGCGGGGTGGATGCTGTTTACGCTGGGGTGGGTTCCTCCGTCAATTTTGGTTGGAGTTTTCGCAGGGATTCCCCGGCGAGGTTGAGGGGGTGGGCGTGGTGGACCAGGCGGTCGAGGATGGCGTCGGCCAGGGTGGGATCGCCCAGGGCGTCGTGCCAGTGGGCCACCGGCAACTGGCTGGTCACCAGGGTCGAGCGGGTCTGATAACGCTCGTCGAGCAGTTCGAGTAAGTCCCGGCGGCGTTCGCCATCGAGGATGGCCAGCCCCCAGTCGTCGAGGATCAGGACATCGACCTTGGCCAGGGCGGCCATGAGCTTGAGGAAGCGCCCGTCGGCGTGGGCGATGGCCAGTTCCTCCAACAGGCGGGGCAGGCGCTGGTACAGGGCGGTGTAGCCCTGCCGGCAGGCGGCATTGGCCAGGGCGCAGGCAAGATAGGTTTTGCCCACACCGGTGGGACCGGTGATGAGGATGTTCTGATGGCCGCGCACCCAGTCGCCGGCGAGCAGGCGACGAAACAGGGCCCGGTCCAGGCCGCGGGGGTGGCGGTAGTCGATGTCCTCGGCCACCGCGGTCTGCTTGAGGCGAGCGCGGCGCAGACGGGTGCTGGTCTGGCGGTTGTGGCGTTCGTCCGCCTCACGTTCGACCAGCAGGCCCAGGCGCTCCTCGAAGGTCAGGGCCTGGATGTCCGGGATCTGGGCCTGCTCGGCCAGCGCCCTGGCCATACCGGTCAGACGCAGTTGGGTCAGGCGTTCGTAGGTGGGATGGTTGAGCATGGTCGGTCCTGTCAGTGGTAGTACTTGGAGCCGCGCACATTGGCGTGGTCGGGGGGTAGGTTGGCCTGGACCTGGGTGGGCGTCTGACGCTCCAGGGCATGCTTGAGGATCGAGGCGATACTGCGGTAGGTGACGGCCTTGATCTGGATGGCGCGCAGACAGGCCGCCTCCAGGCGCTCCTCCCCGTGGGTCTTGCCCAGGCGCAGGATGCCCAGCGCGGTGCGGTAGCCCTGCTGGGGATGGACCCGGGAGGCCAGCACCTGCTCGATGGCGGCCTGGGTCTGGGGACCGACCGTGGCGGCCCAGTCCAGGAAGCGCTGGGCGTTCCAGCCCGCCACCGCCTGATGGGCGGGCGCCAGATGGGCCTCCAGGGTCGTGTGGCGGCCCTTCAGGGGGCTCCTGGGATGGCTGGCAATGCGCTCGCCCTTCTGGAAGACCTCCACGCTGGTGGCGGTGGAGCGCACATCGACCTTCTGGCGGGCATAGCGGTAGGGCACCGAGTAGTAGTGCCGGTCGAGCTCGACGTGGTAGTCGATGCCCACCGTGGCCACCTTCCACTCCGCGAACTCATAGCGGATCGGCGGCAGGGGCCGCAGCGCCGGGCGGTCGAGCTCCTCGAAGACGCTCTGGCGGGAGCCGGGGAGCTTCTTGAAGGGGCGGGCGTTGAGCGCCGCCAGGAGGGGGCGGATGGCGGTGTTGACCTCGGCGAGGCTGAAGAAGCGCTGGTGGCGCAGCCGCGCCAGGATCCAGCGCTGGGCCAGCAGCACCCCCGCCTCGACCTTGGCCTTGTCCCGGGGTTTGCGCACCCGCGCCGGCAGCACCGCCATGCCATAGTGGCTGGCGAACTCCTGGTAGCTGGGGTTGAGGTCGGGGTCGTAGTAGCACGGGTGGGTGACCCCGCTCTTGAGGTTGTCGGGGACCACCAGCTCGCGGCGCCCCGCCCAGATACTCCAGGCAGCGCACATGCGAACCGATCCAGTCACCCAGCCCCTGGGTCCAGGTGGCCTCGACATAGGTGTAACTGGAGGCCCCGAGCACGGCCACGAAGATCTGGGCCTGGCGCTCCTCCCCGGTGGCCACGTCGATGATCGTGACCGTCTGGCCGCTGTAGTCGACGAACAACCGCTCCCCAGGGGCATGGCTCTGGCGCAGGGTGACCGGCAGGGCCCGGGCAAAGGCCCGGTAGTGCTCGCAAAAGCCACTGTACTGGTAGCCGTCAGGGTGACACTCCCGGTACTCCTGCCAGAGCAGGTCCAGGGTGACCCCCGAGCGCCCCACCTGGCGATGCACCGCCGCCCAGTTAGGCTCCGGGCCGCTTGACCGCGGCGGCCGGCAGACGGCGGGAACAGCGCCGCCTCCAGGGCCGCCTCGCTCATGCCGTCCGGCAGCGGCCAGGCGAGCCCGGCCAGTCGGGCCCGACGCAGGTAGTCACCGACCGTCGTCGGCGAGGCCCGCACCGCCTGGGCAATCTCCCGGTTGGAACGGCCGCACTCATGGTGCAGCCGCAGGACTTCTTCGATCTTGCGCATGGATAACCTCGTGTACGCCACAGACACCTCCAGGGTCAAAACCCCAGGGTGTCACGGTTATCCCGCGCCTCGTCTCGCTACTTCAGGTGTCCAGCTTGCCCTGGAACAGGTGTCCAGCTTGCCGTGGAATCACTGTCCAGCTTGCCGTGGAATCGGTGTCCAGCTTGGCGTGGAATACGCATGTACGGCAAGTTCGGCTTTTTGGTCGAAGCCGACATCCGTGGGTTCTTTGAGCACATCGACCACGACTGGCTGCTGCGGATGCTGGCGTTGCGAATCGACGACAGCGCCTTTCTTACTCTCATCGCGAAATGGCTCAAGGCGGGAATTCTGGACATCGATGGTACGGTGCTGCATCCCGAGCACAGGGACCCCGCAAGGCGGGATTGTCTCCCCGGTGCTGGCGAACGTCTATTTGCACCATGTTCTGGACCTCTGGTTCGAACGTGTGGTCAGGCCCCGCTGCCGCGGGGAGGCGTTGCTGTGCCGATACGCCGACGACTTCGTCTGCGCCTTCCGCTTCCGCGACGATGCCGAGCGGTTCTTCAAGGTACTGCCTCAACGGTTGGCCAAGTTCGGCCTAGAGGTGGCGCCGGAGAAGACGCAAGTCTTGCGTTTCAGCCGCTTTCATCCGAGCATGACGCGCGGCGGGTCACTTTCCTCGGTTTCGAGTTGTTCTGGTTTCCGGACCGGGAAGGTATCCCGCGGGTCAAGCGCCGCACCGCCCGCAAGAAGCTCCGCGGCGCGGTGCAGCGGCTCAAGGACTGGATCAAGGGCCACCGGCACCTGCCGGGCAGGGACTTCATCAAGGGGCTCAATCGCCGACTGGTCGGGCACTACAACTACTACGGACTGCGGGGCAACTCGCGGGACCTGTGGCGTGTCAAGCCCCGTGAGATTGTATACCTTCTTTTTAAACAACTCTGGGCACCTCTCCTGCCAATCTTGCAGGGCCTGAACGGGCGAGAGATGTCCTAACGCACGCTGGGGAATCTGATGATTATACAGGCGCACATAGCGGCTCAGGGTGTCCTCCAGGCTCTGGGCCGCATCGAAGCGGGTGGTCGCCAGCACCTCGCTGATGCGGCCATTGAAGCGTTCCACCATGCCGTTGGTCTGGGGATGACGGGGCTTGATGAGGCGGTGGTCGATGCCGTGTTGCGCGCAGGCGCGGTCGAAGCGATGACGTCCGGTCGGATCACGTTCCCCGGTGGCGCAAAAGCGATCGGTGAATTCCTTGCCGTTGTCGGTCAACACCTTTTGGACCTTGAAGGGCGCTTTAGCGATGAGTCGCTGCAGAAAACCAGCCGCATTCAAGGCGGTTTTCTCACCGAGGATTTCCACGTACACCCAGCGTGAGGCCCGGTCGATGCCGACGAGCAGATAGCGATGCGCGTCTTCGTCCGGCATCCGCGGCAGATACTTGACATCGACGTGGACGAAGCCCGGCTCATAATCCTTAAAGGTTTTTGTCGGTTGCTCGTCGGCTTCCGGCCGGGGAATCAGGGCCTGAAGGTTCGAGACGCCCTGCCGCCGCAGGCAGCGATCCAGGCCGGAACGCGAGACCGCGGGATTGAGGAATTCGCGCGTCACCGCCAGCAGGTCATCCAGGGGCAGGAGCAAGGTTTTACGCAACTCGACGACGACCAGTTCCTGGGCCGGCGTGAGGGTCGTCTGCAGGCGATGGGGACGATGCGACGCATCCTGACCGTTATCACGGCGCAGCCATTTGCGCACCGTGGCGCGGTTCAGGTGGTACTCGCGGGCCAGTTCCCGTTCCGACTTCGTGGATTCCCGCAGTTCCTGGCGAATGGCCGGGGTGGTGCGCGCGTTCTTATGCAGGTTCAGATTCATCGTGGGCCGGTCTCCGGGCGGATCGTTGCGACGTCGTGCGTGCCTCTTCTCTCAAGAGGCGCAGCACCTCCCTGGCTAAGAATAACGGATAACTCCGTCTCGGTATATATTCACACGGGGCTGGACAGCTACCGCAAGCCCAACACCAGCCGCAGGAAGGCGGGGGATCCGGTCTACCCCTACCTGCTGCGTGAACTGACCATCGACCGCCCGAACCCGGTCTCGGCCACCGACATCACCGACATCCCGATGACGAAGGGCTTCGTCTACTGGGTGGCAGTGGTCGACGGGTATTCCCGGAAGGTGCGGTCCTGGCGCCTGTCCAACACGCTGACCACGGACTGCTGCCTGGACGCAGTGCGCGAGGCGATCTGGCGCCATGGCACACCGGAGATCTTCAACACCGACCAGGGTTGCCCGTTCACCCGTGCCGAATTCACCGGGCTGCTCAAGGAGCACGGCATCCGCATCAGCAGGGATGGCAAGGGCTGCTGGCGCGATAACGTGTTCGTCGAACGGTTGTGGCGAAGCGTGAAGTACGAGGAGGTGTACCTGAAGGCCTATGACAGCGTGGGCGAGGCCAAGACCCCGTTGGGCGCGTATCTGGCGTTCTACAACACGCGAAGACCGCACCGGGCGTTTGACGGCCGCACGCCGGATGCGATCTACTTCGCCGGCCTGCCAGCCATGAAGGTGGCAGCGGGGTACCACCGGGTTACCCACCGCGCCGCGCGCTTTGTGCGTGGCAGCCGCCACGCGCGCGGCACCGTGGATAACCCTACCTCGTCACTCAGCTTTTACCCGCAAGGCTCCACTTATCCAGGGCGTTTCTCTGTCCAAACAATCAGAGCCACCTCTGACCTGGGTGGCCTTGAGGGCACTTGCGAAAGAAAAGGTTGTGGCGCTGACATCCGGTATGAGCACTTAACCTACCATCCGAAATGGGGTGAGGTGTACTGTCAATGGCGGACACTTCTGCTTGAGTCAGGTCAGGCCG
>CAWJBI010000053.1:0-43399 GCA_963841065.1 uncultured Gammaproteobacteria bacterium
TCCCGAGGCTTCCAACGATGTTACGCGTGACGGTCTTACTGAGTGCTGGTGATCGCCAGGTGTTGCCACACCTGGTCCAGCGCGATCCTAACTGGCGGGTCCGGCAACGCGCGCAGAGCGTCTTACTGCTCGCCGCGGGACTGACCTGCCAGCAGGTGGCGGATCAGCAGGCGCTCAGCATGCAGACCGTGAGCGCAACGCGCCGCCGCTGGCTGGCACAGGGCCTGGCCGGGTTGCCGGATCGCACCCGCAGCGGTGCCCCGACCAAGCTCACCGCCGCGGAGACGCAACGGTTGTTCACCTGGGCTCGCGAAGAACCGCTGACCTTGACGGCCTTGAAGGTGCGCCATGAAGCCGCCGGGGGAACGCGGGTGCATGTCAACACCCTGACCGGAGTCTTGAAGCGCGCCGGGTTCGTGTGGAAACGGACCCGGCATAGCCTAAAAAAAACGCGACGACGTGAAATTTGCCAAAGCCCAACAGGAGATTAGCGCCTTGAGGCGGCAAGCGCAGGACGGTGAGGTCACGGTGGCCTATCTCGATGAAGCGGGCTTCGCTCAAGTGCATCCCAACCGCAGCGCCTGGACCCCAGTCGGGGAGCAACACGCCATTCCGGCGGTGCGCGGCCAGCGGCTGAACGTGATCGCCGCCTTCCTCTCGACGGGCCGGGTGATCAGCGCCGCGCTGTGGTGCGCTATTAATGCGCTCCTCTTCGTCGGCTTCCTCGGGCTGCTGCGCCAGCAGGTCGGAAAACCCGTGACGATCATCCTAGACAACGCCTCCTTCCATACCGCGCGCGCCATTCAGCCCCATCTCGAGGTCCTGCGCCGCCAAGGGGTCACCCGGTACTTTTTACCGCCCTACAGCCCGGAATTGAACCGTATCGAAAAACTCTGGCATCTGGTCAAACATACCTGGATGGCCGCCAAACACCGCGATGCCAAAACGCTGGAAGCCGATGTCAGCGAGATCCTCGACAACGTCGGTACGCGCTACCAACTGGCATTTTAGTTGGCGTAGTCTAGAATCAAATGCAACACCTCTACACTTATAGGTGTTGTGATGACCAAGCACTACGAACAACTGTCGGCCGAAGAACGGGCGACGATCATGGTGATGGCCCAGGAGGGCCAGAGTCTGCGTGCCATCGCGCGGACCCTGCACCGTGCCCCTTCGACCATCAGTCGGGAATGGCGCCGCCCTATAGCGCCGACCGCTGTTCCTGGGAGCATTGGCTACGACGCCAAGCGGGCCGGCCACGCAGCCCGACGCTGCCGCTTCAAACCGCGGCGGTCGCCCAAGCTGGCCGTGGACGGCGTGCTGTTTGGCGTGGTCGAACCTTTTCTGAAGGAGGGTTGGTCGCCCGGACAGATCGCTAGCGCCATGCACAGGATGTGGCCTGATGCCCCGGAGCGGCGGGTCGCCGCCGAGACGATCTACACCTGCCTCTACGCCTTGCCGCGGGGTGCCTTGCGCCAGGAACTGATCGCCTGTCTGCGTAAGGCGCGCAGTGCTCGCCTGCCGCGCTCCCGCGGCCTCGGATCGGCGCGGGCAACTGACTGATATGGTAAGCATTCATGTGCGTCCGCCCGAGGTGGATGACCGGGTTTTGCCCGGCCATTGGGAGGGCGACTTCATCAAAGGGGCGGGTAACCGCTCGGCGGTGGGGGTCCTGGTCGAACGGTTCTCCCGCCCTGGTCCTGCTGGCCAAGATGGACGATGCCACCGCCGCCTCCGCCCTGGCGGGTTACACCCTTAAGCTCAACGGCATTGCTGAACCGATGCGCCAATCGCTGACCTATGACCAGGGCAAGAAGATGGCGCGCCATGCCGAGCTGACCGCCCAGACCGGGGTCAAGGTCTACTTCTGCGACCCCCATAGCCCCTGGCAACGAGGGTCCTGCGAGAACACCGACGGCCTCCTGCGCCAATACCTGCCGAAGGGCACCGACCTGTCCGTCTACGGCCAGGAACAAGTCGATGGGATCGCCGAGCGTCTCAACCAGCGGCCCCGGGCGATCCACGGCTACTTTCCACCGATTAGCGTCTACCGGGCCATGATGGAGCGTCTTAACCAGCCCACGAGCGCCGTTCACTGACAAGTGCTCGCCCACCCGGTCGGCGGCGCGTCAGGGGGTGGGCGGCACCCGGCAAGGGGTTCGGGGTGGCTCATCAAACATCCGGAAGATGGCGGCTAACCCTATAGTGACATAAAGCCCAGCATCTCCACGACCGCTCGCGTTCCCGATGCCCCGCCCGACCTGTCCGCCAGCGGCCTGGCCGGGCTGCTCGGCACGCTCAGAGGGCGGCATCCCCACCTCCCCGGCCCTCCAGAGTGAAAATTTGCACTTTTACACCTTCGGAACACCATGTTTTATAGCGAAAAACCCCGATATCGTCGTATTTGGTCGTATATTGTCGCATTTCATGCCTATCTTTGCGCGGGCACATTTTGCATACTGCACGCACCGCCAGCTCCGCCGCTGGCGGGAGGGCGATCAGGGTCCCCCTGGCCCTGATCCACCTGTCGCCAACCCGGATCCAAGTCACGCCATGCACAGCTATTGCCTCCTACTGCACACCGAAAGCTTCCGCGGGCTTCAGGACTATCGCGCCGGCCTGGCCGCGCATGGTCTCGCCCAAGCGGGGGGCCGCCTGCGGGCGGACTTGCGGGACCAGGATGTCGCCAGCCTGAGCGACGAGGCCTTTCTGGAACATCTGGTCAACACCAAATCACCGCGCATCTTCGCCGAGAGCGCCGTCCATGGAGACGGGCGGGACTGGAACAGCACCGAACTGACCCTCCTCGGCGACTTGGGCATCGCCATGGCCGTGCGCATTTTCGATGATGGCCACCATCGGGCTCCCCAAGTCCACGAGCAACCTCTGACGGGCACCCTGCTCTTCATCCCCGGCGCCCTTCTGTGCAACAACCAAGGCGGCCTGGCGGGGGATTGGGCGACGGTGACCCGGGATGGGCGTATCGATCCGGCGGAATATGGCGCCCTCTATGAAAGACGGCTGCTGCCCCTGCTCCTCCATATCAACGAGGAGGCCAGGTTGGGGGAGCACCAGGCCCTGGTCACCCTGCCGGCCCTGGGCTGCGGTCAGTTCGCCGGCCCCTTCCAGGGCACCTTGGGGTCTTACTTCAAGGACGCCCTCCTGGCCCTGTTGGGCCGGCACGCCGGGCGCCTGACCCAGATCCGGGCCCTCTATTACGATCCCTTCAACGAGTGCGTGAACGAGCGGCATGACTTTGACGGCTTCTCCCTGCGGGTGCGGCCCCTGACCCGGGGTAATCGGGACAGGCCACAACTCTGCCCACCCCAGGCCTACGCCGAGGAGGGGGAGGATTTCAGCGCCTGCCGGCTCTACAGCCTGGTCGCCTGGGACCCGGTCTCCTGGCCGGGCAATGACTTTTGGGGCGGGGCCCGCGCCACGGATGACGGGGTCAAGGCTGCCGCCACTGATGCCATGCGGGTCCTGACCGGTATCGAGGGTCGCTATGATGCCCGTCTCCAGGGTTATCAGCCGCCACCCCCCTACCGGACCTGGGAGCAGCTTGTACGCAACCAGGGACTGCGCCTCCGGGTAGCGGGGAACCTGAGGGTACTGAGTTGAAGCCGCCTGGCCGGACGTCTGCCCGGCTAACGGCCATCCCGCCGGGCGACCCGGGCTCCGGGCATGACCGCCGCCAGGGCAAGAGCCATCCGGCGCCCATCCCGCCATCTCCCCCGCTACCGGTCTGGTGTCACGATGAAGATCCCTCCCTGGACTGCCCGGTTTACCGACAAGGCGACTGAAGCCGCCTTGGTCGCCACCCAGTTCGTGCGCGACCGGCAGCGCCTGCGCTATCTGGTCTGGGGCCTGGTCGGGGTGGTCGCCTTCCAGGTGACCGCGGAACTCTGGCAAAGCCTGGTTGATGGCGCCGATGTCACCCTGACCCTCCTGGTCCACCTCATCATCATCGGTTGCGGCGGCGGGGTCATCTTCTTCAGCGACCGTATCGCCGCTCGGGCCCAACACATCGAGCAACGCCAGTTGTTCCTCCGTACCCTCGAGCTGGAATCCGCTTTCAGCCGGGAGAAGGAGGCCCGCAGCCAACAGCTCCGCTTCAGCGCCCTCATGGCGCACCAATTCCGCAATCCCCTGGCGATTATCAAGAGCCAGGCGCAGGTAAGGGAACGCGAGGCGAGCACCTATCCCCAAGATGCCCACGCGACCCAGTTGCCGCGCCGTCAGCGCATCATCTAGCGGGCGGTGGCGCGTGTGGAGGGCTTATTTCAGCAATGGCTGGATCATGACCCCTGGACCGCCGAACAACTGGAACCCAAACGGGAGCCCGTCCCGGTCGTGCCATGGCTTGCCGACACGACCCACGCTTTTGGTCTGCGAGCACAGCGCCCCGTGACCCTCGAGCTGCCAGAAGGGATCAAGGACATCCGTCTCCACGCCGATGAAAGGCTGGTGACCCGGGCGCTGTGCAATCTGCTCGATAATGCCGCCAAGTCTTCCCCGCCGGGATCGACCATCGGCCTCAAAGCCTTCCGACTCCCGGGCGAGTTGGGCATCCAGGTGAGCGACGCCGGGATCGGCATCGCGGCCACCGACCTGGATCGCATCTTCCTGAAGGCCGTGCGCCTCGCGCCCGAGGGCGAGGTGGCCGGCATGGGCCTTGGCCTGCATCTGGCACGGCGGATATCGGTCCTCCACGGGGGGCGGATCGACGTCGCCAGCCTGCGCGGCCAAGGCAGTACCTTCACCCTCTGGCTGCCACTACACCCATGACGCCAATAACATCAAAAGCCGAGTCCCCACCCCTGCGTGTGCTCATCGTCGAGGACGAGGCCGACCTCCGGGACGCCATGATTGACTATCTCCAGTTCGAAAGGTGCCTGACCACCGGCGCCGGTCGCATCACGGACTGCGCGGCCTGGCTGGCGCACCCGGGCGGCGGGGTCATCGTGCTGGATCTCGGCCTGCCCGATGGCGACGGACTGGCCGCCCTCGGGCCCCCATCGACCGGCGGCGTCACGCCCTGGTGCTGGCCCCGGCGCGCGGGCGCCTCGAGGACCGGATACGGGGGTATATCGAGGGGGGGACGCCTATCTGATCAAACCGATGGACATGGGTGAACTGGTCAGCGTGGTGCGCGGCCTGGCCAGCCGGCTCTCGCCGCCCCCGCCGGCCACCCCCGGTGTCTGGGTCCTGAATACCCTGAACTGGCGCTTGACCGCGCCCGAGGGGGCCTCATGCGTCCTGACCCAATATGAACGGCGTCTGCTGTACCTGTTGGCGCAAAAACCCGGCCACATCGTCAGCAGGACGGCCGTGCTCAGGGCCCTGGGCAAGGATAGGCAGGATTACGACCCCCGCAGTCTGGAGCTTCTCGTGCGCCGCCTGCGCGGCAAGTCCGTCAAGGAATTGGGGTGGAGTTACCCCTCCAAACCGTCCATGGCGCCGGCTATGCCTTAGTGGCGGAGATGAAGGTTAATCCAGGCTAAGGAGATGGGGATCAAGCCCCCTGGCGGGCGGAGACGATGTCGCAACCTAAGGATTAGGCTGGACGAGCACCCCGGCTTGACGCATGAATCAGCGCTTCCCGCAGGGCAAGGGCGGCCTCAGGCGTCGCTCAGGATGCCATCGTCGATACGCAGGACGCGGTCCATGCGGGAGGCGAGTTGGGGGTCGTGGGTCACGATGACAAAGCTGGTACGGATCTCGGCGTTGAGCTGCAGCATCAGCTCATAGACCCGCTCGGCGGTGTGGCGATCGAGATTGCCCGTGGGTTCGTCGGCGAGGACGCAGGCGGGACGGGTGACGAGGGCGCGTGCGATGGCAGCGCGCTGCCGCTCGCCGCCGGAGAGCTCGGCGGGTTTATGGCGACCGCGATGACCCAGACCCACCATGTCCAGCATCTCGATCGCGCTGGCCCGGGCCTGGGCGGGAGTGGCACCGCCCACCAGGAGGGGCATGGCCACGTTCTCCAGGGCGCTGAACTCGGGCAGCAAATGGTGGAACTGATAGACGAAGCCGAGCTGGCGATTGCGCAGCCGGCCGCGCTCCCGCTCCGTCAGGCTGGTGACCTCCCGTCCCTGCCAGCGCACCGTGCCCCGGGTGGCGCGGTCCAGCCCGCCCAGGCAGTGCAGCAGAGTGCTCTTGCCGGAGCCGGAGACCCCGATCACCCCAATCCGCTCCCCCGCCTGGATGCGCAGGTCGATGCCGCGCAGCACCTCCACCTCCTGGGGCCCTTGATGGAAGGTCTTGACCAGCCCCTGGGCCTCGATCACCGCCACCTCCTCGGGCACGACATCATTCATAGCGCAGGGCCTCGGCCGGTTCGGTCCGCGAGGCGCGCCAGGCCGGATAGAGGGTGGCGAGAACGGACATGATAAAGGCGCCCAGCCCTACGGCCAGGACATCGGAGCCATGGATGTCCGAGGGCATGTTGCTGATGTAATAGATGTTCGGGTCCAGGAAGTGGATACCAAACAGATTCTCGATACCGGCGACGAGAGCCTCGACGTTGATGGCCAGCAGGATGCCGCAGGCCACCCCGAGCAGGGTCCCGGCGACACCGATCGCGGTGCCCTGGACCATGAAGATGCCCATGACCCGCCCGGGCGACAGCCCCAGGGTCCGCAGGATGGCGATATCGGCCTGCTTGTCCGTCACCACCATCACCAGGGTCGAGACGATGTTGAAGGCGGCCACCGCCACGATCAGGAAAAGGATGATGCTCATCATCCGTTTCTCCGTGCTCAGGGCGGCAAAGAAGTTCTTGTGATGCTGGGTCCAGTCGACGACCCGATAGACACCGCCCAGGTCGTAGGCGATATCCCGCGCCAGTTGGGGTGCCTCGAACATGTTGGTGAGCTTGAGCCGCAGGCCCGTGACGCTGTTGCCCAGGCTGGTAAGCTTGGCCGCGTCCTGGAGGTGGATGAAGCCGGCGCCGCGGTCGTAATCGGACATGCCGACGGCGAAGATGCCGCTGACGGTAAAGGACTTGAGCCGCGGCATGATGCCGATGGGGGTCGCGCTGACCTGGGGGGTCACCACCGTCACCTTGTCGCCCACGCCCACCCCCAGCACCGCCGCCAGTTCCCGGCCCAGGACGATGTTGAAGGAACCCGCCGCCAGGGAGTCCACCTCGCCGCGGATCATGTCCTGGCGCAGTTCCGAGACCTGATCCTCCTCCACCGGCTCGATGCCGCGCACCAGGGCGCCACTGACCTCGCCACCGTTGGCGAGCATGACCTGCATCTCGATGAAGGGCGCGGCCCCCACGACGGCCGGATGCTCCCGCACCCGAGGGAGTAGCTCCCGCCAATCCGCCATGTCGCCATTGGGTTCGGCCAGGGTGGCGTGGGAGGCCATGCCGAGAATGCGCTCCTGGATCTCCTTGTGGAAGCCGTTCATCACCGACAGGACCACGATGAGGGCAACGATGCCCAGCATGATCCCCAGCATGGAGATGAGGGAGATGAAGGAGATGAAGTGGTTGCGCCGCTTGGCTCGCGTGTAGCGCAGGCCAATGAATAAGGGGAGGGGTCTAAACATGGGCCTATTAAACCACAATCGGGCGCGCAAGGGCGGGTCGCGGCGATCGAGGCAGGTGCGACGGCCTGGGGATTAGCGATGACGAGGTGCCACTGGCCAAAGAAAAGGGGCACCGGGAGGATTCCGCGGTGCCCCCTGGCTGGGCGGGCAAAGATAGCAATCAGACGATCTGGATCTCGACCAATTCGCCCGTCTCGGGATCGCTCACGTGCACGGCGCAGGCGATGCAGGGATCGAAGGAGTGGATGGTGCGCTGGATCTCGATCGGCTGCTTCACGTTATGCACCTGGTGGTTGTCCTGGAGCGCCGCCTCGTAGGCACCGGGGATACCCTTGGGATCGCGCGGACCGGCGTTCCAGGTGGAGGGCACCACGGCCTGGTAGTTGGCGATCTTGCCGTTCTCGATGACGATCCAGTGACCCAGGCCACCCCGGGGGGCCTCCATGTAGCCGGCGCCCTGGCACTTCTTGGGCCAGGTGGCGGGATCCCAGAGGGCATCGTTGAAGGTCCTGGTGTCGCCGGACTTGATGTTGGCGATCAGGCTGTCGTACCAGACCTGCATCTGGTCGGCCAGAAGCTTGGTCTCCAGAGTCCGGGCGGCGGTCCGACCCAGGGTGGAGAAGAGGGCCCGGACCGGCACGTCGAGCTTGGTCAGGGTCATGTCCACCAGGTCCTTGGCCCGGCCGTGGAGGGGCGACTCGGGGCTGGCGTATAGCATGAGCATGCGCGCCAGGGGTCCAACCTCCACCGAGTGGCCCTTCCAGCGCGGGGCCTTGAGCCAGGAATAGCCGTCCGCCACATCGAGTTGCTTGAAGGGGGGTTGGACACCGCCACGGCCGTCGTAATCCAGCTCGGTCTCCCCGGCATAGGGGTGAAGGCCCTTTTCCTTGCCCCCCTGGTAGTGATACCAGGAGTGGGAGATAAATTCCTCGATCTGGTCAGGGGCATCCAGGTCCACGGGATGGATCTGGCTCAGATCGCGATTGAGAATCACGCCCGAGGGGACGAGGAAGCTAGCGGGGTCATCCATGCCCTTGGCCGGAAAATCGCCATAACAGAGGAAGTTGCCAAGACCTTCACCCCGGCTGGCCCAATCCTTGTAGAAACCGGCGATGGCCAGGGTATCCGGCACATAGACCTGATCGACGAACACCTTCATCTGATTGATGATGTTCTGGACCTGGGCCAGGCGGGCGGAATTGATGGCCGAGTCGGAGTTGAGGTCGATGGGCGAGGCCACGCCACCGACGACAACGTTGGGGTGCGGGTTGCGGCCGCCGAAGATGGTATGCAGCCGGGCCACATCCCGTTGCCAGGCCAGGGCTTCCAGGTAGTGGGCCACCGCCATGAGGTTGGCCTCGGGCGGTAGCTTGTAGGCCGGGTGGCCCCAGTAGCCATTGGCGAAGATGCCGAGTTGCCCGCTCTCGACCAAGCCCTTGACGCGCTTCTGGACATCGCTGAAGTAGCCCGGCGAGGAATTCGGCCAGTTACTCAGGCTCTGGGCCAGGGCGGAGGTCGCCTTGGGGTCGGCGCTCAGGGCGCTGACCACATCCACCCAATCCAGGGCATGCAAATGATAAAAGTGCATGACGTGATCGTGGATGTACTGGGCGCCGATCATGAGGTTGCGGATGATCTGGGCGTTGGGCGGGATCGGGTACTTGAGGGCTGCCTCCACGGACCGCACTGAGGCGAGACCGTGAACCAAGGTGCAGACGCCGCAGATGCGCTGGGCAAAGGCCCAGGCATCGCGGGGATCGCGCCCGCGCAGAATGATTTCGAGGCCGCGCACCATGGTGCCAGACGAGTAGGCCTGGGCGATGTTCTCGCCGTCCATCTGGGCCTCGATGCGCAGGTGCCCTTCGATCCGGGTGATGGGATCGACGACGATGCGTTCGCTCATTGTTTTCTATCTCCTTAGGGGGCGGACAAACCCGCGTCATCCGCCATTGCGCCAAGGCCATGACCGCCCGAGCGCCCCCATGGACGCCGCGGGCGCGACCCGGCCCAGGTTATTTCTCTACCAGATGCTCGGCGATCATCTCGGTCAGGCCGACCACGGGGATGTCCATGTTGAAATCCTCCAGGCCCTCCTCGAGTTGGGTGCGGCAGGTGGCGCACATGGTCACCATGCGTTCCGGCGCGACCTCCTCGATCTGGGCCTTCTTGCGTTTGAAGGCCGTCATCTTGAGTTCCGCCGCGCGCTCGTTGCTGCTCACCCCACCGCCGGCGCCGCAGCACCACTGGTAGCGTCCGTGTTCCTTGAGATCGACGAAGTTGTCCGCAACCAGATCCATGAGGTTGCGCTGCTGCTGGATGACACCACTCTTGCGCGCCAGGTTGCAGGGGTCGTGGAGGGACAGGCGGTCCATCTCCTTGCCCTCGGTCTTGATCCGCCCCGAGGCGCGCAGCTCGTCCAGGACCTCGATGATGTGGAAGACCCGGAAGGGATAGGACTTGCCGATCAGGTTGGGGCCTTCCCAACGTACCGCCGTATAGGCATGACCGCACTCGGGACTGATGACATTCTTGACCTTGAGTTTGACCGCCGCATCCACGATGCGCTGCACCAGGGTGCGGGCTATGTCCTTATTACCGATCTGGATGCCGGCGTTGGTGGCCTCGTAGCAGTCGGTACTCAGGGTCCAGCTGATGCCCGCATGGGCGAAGATCTTGGTGATGGCCTCCAGATACTCGGGAAAGTTGATGATCTCCATGGAGGAGAGCATGACCAGGTAGTCAGCCCCCTCCACATCCACTGGCACCTTGAGCCCGGAACTGGCCTCCACATGGTCGATCTGGACCTGCAGGGTCTTCCACTTGAGGCCCATGGGGCTGCCCGTGCGCACGGCGCGCGCGGCAGCGGTGATGAGACCCTCAGGAGCGTGGCCCGCGGCCACCATCCCCTCGCGCGTCTTGCGGATCATATATTGGATGTCGTTGCCTACCGGGCAGACCATGGAGCAGCGGGCGCACATGGAGCAGGAGTCATAGAGGAGGGGCTCCCACTCCGCCAGCATCTCGTCGGTGACCTTCTTGTTGAGGCCAAAAAGACCCTTGATGCGGCCAAAGAGGGTAAATTCCGCCTGCCACACCCGGCGCAGGGGCTCCAGCTTTTTAATGGGGGTGTATTGCGGATCCCCGGTCTCGACGTAGAAGAGACAGGCCTCGGCGCAGAGACCACAGTGGACGCAGCTCGAAAAGAAGGCCGCGACGGGCGCGTCGATCTCGGCGCGCAGGGCATTGAGGCCCCGTTCCAGTGATAGCTCGCTCATGACTGGACTCCCTTGCGCCCGAAAATGGCGCCGTTATACCAACGGGCAATGAAGGCGGTGAACATGTGGGTCAGCTTGGTAAAGGGCAGCACGATCAGGAAGATCTCCACCGACAGGATGTGCAGGCCCAGGACGAGGGGGTAGGGGTTGACGAGCCGGTGATAGGCCAGGTAACCCGTGATCACCACTAGGAAGGTAACCCCCCAGGTCAGATAGTCCTCGAAGGTACTGAGGTGCTGTTTGACGGGATGCATCAGGCGATGGACCAAGGCGGCGACCAGGCCGACGAGGGTCACCGCCGAAATGGCGTCGATCACGGGATTGGGCAGCCCGGGCCAGGCGACTCCGAAGACGCTCTTGATGAGTTCAATGTGGGGGATGAAGAGGAAGAGGACGAGGATAAAGCCCAGGTGCCAGATCCAGCCCACCAGGACATCGAAGCCGGAGCGCTTAAAGGTGCCCGGATCGGCGAAGGACCGGGTAATCATGGTGCGAAAGCCCGGACCCCACTCGCTGGCTCGGGCCTCGGCATAGTTGGTCTTGCGCCCCAGCCAGAAGATTTCCACCAGGCGCGCCAGCATCCCCAGGGCGAAGATGGCAATCGCCCAATTGAACATGGGGCCCTTGGTCCAAAGCAGAAATTCCATCGGATTGCTCATAGCCTCTGCTCCAGTTGCTCGATGGTCACAGGTTCGCGATCCGCCACGGCATGCTGCTGTTGCTTCTTGGCTACGGCCGCCGCGACGCCACCAACGACGGCGCCGGCGATACCCGCCACCGCCAGGGTGTGGGTGGCATTGGCGGTGGGCACCGACAGGGCCTGATAGAAGCCCCCCGCATCCCAGAAATCGGGCTCGGAGCAGCCCAGACAGGGATGACCCGACTCCACGGGCCAGCTCGTGCCGGCGTTCCAACGCATGGTGGCACAGGCGTTGTAGGTGCTCGGGCCCTTGCAGCCCAGGCGGTAGAGGCACCAGCCCGCCTTGGCGCCCTCGTCGTCGAAGGTCTCGGCGAAGAGTCCCTTGTCATAGAAGGGCCGGCGATAGCAGCGGTCGTGGATCGACTGACCGAAGAAGGCCAGGGGCCGCTTGTAGTCATCCATTTCCGGCAGGGTGCCAAAGGTCAGGTACTGGGCCAGGACGCCCGTGATGACGGTGGGAATCGGCGGACAGCCCGAGACGTTGATGATGGGCTTGTTGGTAATGATGTCCTGCACGGCCACGGCGCCGGTGGGATTGGGGAAGGCGCGGGGCAGACCGCCAAAGGCGGCGCAGGTGCCCACGGCGACCACCGCCGCCGCCCCTTCCACCGTCTCCTTGAGAATGTCCAGGTTGCTGTGGCCGGCGATGGTGGAATAGCCCATGTTGGAGCCGGGTCCCGGCAGGGAACCATCCACCACCACCAGATAGGAGCCCCAGTTCTCCTTCATGGCCGCCAGACGGGCCTCCTCGGCGGCATCGCCGGAGGCGGCCTGGAGGGTGTGGTGATAGTCCAGGGAGATGACATCGAGAATCAGGTTCTCGACCGTGGGGGAATGGCTGCGGGTCAGGGACTCGGTGCAACCGGTACACTCCTGGAAAGAGAGCCAGATGACGGAGGGCCGCCGCGCCTTTTCGAGGGCCGCCGCGATCGCCGACGTCATGGTCGGCGGCAGCGCCATCATCGAGGCGGTGGCGGCGCAGAACTTCAGAAAGCCGCGGCGCGTAACCCCATGTTCGCGCAAGCTCTCGCCTAGGGTCTTTTGGGTGGCCATTGTCCCTCCCGTCGGTTGAATATCACTGCAGGACCGGCTGGGCCGGTCTCACCCCCGCTCAGCGGGAATGATTGCTTACCAAGAAATCACGGTGGCCTGGGCCACCGCTTGCCTGGCGCCCGCGGCAGGGACCGCGACGCCCTTCGTCACTCGGCTACCGGCGTACCCGTAACCGACATCAAATCATGCCGATGCCCCCACGCTAGCCTCGCCGCCCAGAATCCCGTCGAGCCGCGCGGTGGCCTCGGCGAGATCCTCGGGTTGGGTCAGGAGCAGGCTCGGGATGCGGTCGATCTCAATGTGCAGGGCGATGCGCTCGCCTTCCGAATTGTAGTGATCGATCACCCAGACCGCCGGGATGGCGCTTTCCCAGATCCGGGTCTCGCCCAAGGCGTGAATGACCGCCTCCACCTCCCCGCGGCCAAGGCGCGCCAGCAGGCGCGCCTCGTCGCCAGGGCCGAAGGGGATGGCGCGCAGATCGATGATGCCCGGGGCGCCGGTGGTGGCCAGGCGCTCCAGGGCATGCCGCACCTCGTGGAGAATGGGCAGGGCATTGCCCCATTCTTGAGCCACCTTCGGGACCTCGACCGCGAGGGAGATGCTTTCCGGACCGGACATCATGTCTATTAGTGTATCGTTAATTGTTAATTATCAATTATACGCAGGCCGTAGCGGAATTTTATTGACGCAGCGCAGCCAAATGGCGTGATCGAGACTAGTCAGGCCGCCGGTCCTGGCCAGGAATCAGCTCCAAGCCCCCATCCCAGGCCTGCAACAGGTTGCGAATCCTGGCCATGGCCTCGGGCACCGCCGCGGCGACGGCGGGGCTGAGTTCATCCCCCCAATCAACCACCGCGGGTTCGACGCCGACCAGGGCCCGGTGGCTGGGGAGCGAATCCGTGATCCGCGCCATGTCCATGAGATCCATCAGACTGACCTCGTGGACACTCTTGCCGATGCCGCTGAGTTGGCGGTCCATGGCCTCCCCCTCAAAGACGCGCACCGTACCCGGCTGCTCACCCATGACGGCGGCATCCACCACGATGAGGCGGGGGCTGTCGGCGATGGGGCCGGAGAGGGTGAAACTGAGGGTACCGCCATCGAGCAGGCCAACATCGCCGAGACCGCCCTCCGCCTCCAGGCGCCGAATCACCACTACCCCCAGGGCCTCATCCGTGAGCAAGGTATTGCCGAGCCCCAGGATGAGGGTCCGGGGTGGGGATTCGCCGGCATCGTTGAGTGGGAACACGCGGGTGTATCCTCTGCGGTGAAGGGCGGCTTGCGCCAAGCCGCCAAAGCGTATTAGGCTATTCTAATATATTCAATGGAGAGTCAAGACCCATGTGCCTCGGTATCCCCATGCAAATCCGTTCCATTGATGGCCTGCTGGCGCGCTGCGAGGCCAAGGGCGTCGAACGGGAAGCCAACCTTCTGATGCTGGAACACGAGAACCTCGCCATCGGTGATTATGTCGTCCTGCACCTCGGTTACGCCATGAACAAGATCACCCCCGAAGAGGCGGCGGCGGCCTGGGACATCTACGACCAGATGCTTGCCGCCGAGGCCAGCCTCGCCTGATCTCTCCTCGCACCTAGAGATGCTGGCTCGCGATCTTGTACTGGCGATCGGACTCGGTCTCTTCCTCGCCCTCATCATCTTCCACGATCTCGCAATTCTTGGCCATTCGGGCCTGGACGGCGGCCTTCCATGCCGAGTTGGACTTGGCCGCTAACTGATCCGCCGGCGTGAGGGCGGCGACCACCGCGGCGGCGACGAAATGGTCCGCCTGCTCCAGCCAGTTGGTATCCTTGCCGCAATCCGTGTAGGTCTTGACCACATGCGCCTTGGCGGCCTTGAGGGCGTCATCCAGCTCCACCGGATCGGCATCCAGGTCGAGGGCGAGCAGGCCGGCGCGGCGCACTCGGTCATTCCGGCACAGGTGCATGACATTCCCGGCGAAGCGAGCGCCCATGAGGCGTTGCTCCTCGGGCGTCAGGGCATTGAGGGCGGCGCGTAGCTGATGATCATTGGCGATCTGGGTCATGGGGGGCTCCGTATGCCTGGCCAAGCCCGCCCTGGGTCGAGCGGACAGGGACCATAGATTCATTAGTGTTTCATCAAACACTGATTAGTATGGCCCCAAGGATGCATCACCGCATTGATATGGGTCACAATGTCGCGTCCCCACGTGGTATCCCATAGAAGCTGATGGGCGGTCGATCGGCGAAGGGTGGCTGGTTAACCACGACCAGGATCGCCGCGCGCTCGTTCTCACGCAAGCGGTTAGCGGGGATGCGCCCCCGGGCGGCCGCGCCGCGACCATCGGCCCTGAGGCCATCCACCGCCCGCCAGCGCTGCAGGGTACGCGGGGACAACCCCAGCCTATCGCAAGCGTGGTCCAGGCGCGCCCCGGCGGCGCAGGCTTCATCGATGAGCTGACTCACGTGGCGCCGTTGCTCCTGGTCGATCAGGCCTCCGCGGGGTCTGCCAACAGTTGGCGGACTTTTTTTGGAGCAGGAGCAAAGCCGCCGCCTCGGCCAGGGTCTGGTCCTTACGCCCCACCGCCTGCTCCAGTTGCTTGATGCGCTGGTGATCCAACCGCCGCTGAGCGCGCTCGGCCTGGCCACAGACCGGGGCATTGGTTGGCCTGAACACCGGCGGTACGCCAGGCCTCGATCTGCTGGGGATAAAGTCCCTGGCGTCGGCAGTAGGCACTGAATTCACCGGCGTTGAGGTGGGCCGTCTCGACGACGATCGCGAACTTCTCGGTGCTGTCGCGCGCGTCTGGCGTCGGCCGTGACCCGGTCACTACCCGCCTTGAGGGCCTGGGTACGCCAGCTGTAGCCGGTATCACGGGGTATCTGGGTCTCCCGCGCCAGGTCGGGGACGGGTCGGTTATGCGGAGGCAACATCTTGGCGATGAGGCTGGCTTTGAATTCAGCGGAATACGGTCGCATGGCTAAACATCTCATGAGCCGGACCGAGGGGCCGCGCGGCGCTAACGCCGCCTCCCTCAGCTTCAGGTGATGCCCCCTATGTTCACACAAAATGCTCCCAGAGGGAGGCGACATCTATCCTGACACAGGGGGGATCGTGCCGATGGCGAGACCGGCTGCGACGAGTTGCAGAACCACGGGGCTAGGGCGGCTACACCCCGCATCAACCGGCGCGCGGTAACCGGTCCGCGCGCGCCCTTGGTGCGGATTGACAACGGGTGGCGTTGGTATGTCCGCCTGGCGCAGCCGCAGACACGCCTGGCGGCGATCACCAGCCGCCCCATGCGGCTCCATGGTGTCGCCCGCCTGACCCGACACGCCGGCCAGTCCCGGCTGCTGCTCACGCTTGCCCAGGTGGCAGGCGCTTGGATCAAGGAGAGGATGGCCCATATCCGTGCGGGTCTTAAGCAGGTTCTGGCAACGGCGCGCCACCGTGGCTGACCCTCGACCGCGGGCGCGCCCTCGTGCGCTATATCGTCAACCACATCATCGCGGCCAGGCTGCAAAACCCGTCGCAGTTCAGCTTGTCGGCCCCACGGTTGGCTATCGGATCGGTTTAACAGAGGAATTTAGGTGAAATGTGACGAAGTAGACTTAATTTCGGCGTAGCTTGGGATAGCATCGGATCGCATCCGGGCAGTTGCCAGGGGGCCCCTCCAAGGGTTAGAAGCGCGTTTTCTGCTTGGGTGCATAATCTTGGAAAGGGCCGATTTGCTTTTGTCGGAATTTTTTGAACATTGAACCGATGGAGAGATTGCGGTGAACCCTTCTCCTTTTGCCGGGTATAATTTTAGGATCATTTGGTTGGATCCATGGAGCTGGTTTAGCGCCATGATGCGTCCCTTGACCCTGGTATTGGTCGTCATGCCAGCTTTGGCTCAAACCTTGCCGGTGGATGGCGTAGGTCACGCCGAAATGCCGGTTTCCAATGCGCTCCCCCCTGTGTTCACACCGCGCGCTTTGCCCGACTGGGCGCCGGTGGCCGTCGAACTTGATGCAGTGGATATTCTAGAATCCCGGTTGCTAGAGGATCAGGATTCCCCCCCTGGGCCCCTCAGGATTGGCTTCAACCGCGATATTCCCGAACTTCATGACCCGGACGAACTTTGGTCGAAGCAAGCCTGGTACTGGACCTCGGGTGGGGGGCTTGCCTTTGCCTTCCGCATGACCTCGCCGGGAGCCCTGGCCCTGCGCCTGGGGGTGCGTGTGCTGGCCATGCCCGACGGGGCCACCCTGCGATTTCATGCCCCTGGCATGGAGCAGGTTCAGAAGATCTCCGGCGCCGAGGTCAAGGCCAGCTTGCGGCGAAACTTCGATGCCGGCGAGGTGGGCGAGGAGGCCGAAACCTTCTGGTCTCCGGTGATTGAGGGCGAGGCGGTGACTCTGGAGATCGAGCTACCCGCCTCGATTGATGCGGACGAAGTGGATATTGCCCTGCCCCGGCTCTCCCACCTGTTTCAGTTACCCTATAGCGATAGGACCAATGAACAGACGGGTATCGCCGAGAAGGCCGCGGCCGCCTGTAATCAGGACGTGATGTGCGATTCCGCCTGGGACGCCAATAGCCGGGCCACCGCCCGCATGCTGTACACGAAGAGCGGTAGCAGCTATCTCTGTACTGGCACCTTGCTCAACGACACGGATACCTCGACCTTCATCCCCTATTTTCTCGCCGCCAATCACTGTGTTTCGACCCAGACCGCCGCCTCCAGCCTGCAAACCTATTGGTTCTGGCGTTCAACCTATTGCAACAGCGGTGTGCCGGGAAGTTACCAGACCCGCACGGGGGGGGCTGACCTCCTTTATGCCTCGGCGACGACGGACACCAGTTTTATGCGGCTCGAGGACGTGCCCCCCGGCGGGTCGGTGTTTTCTGGTTGGTACGCCACTTTGCCAGCACCGGGCGCCGGCCTTGTGGGGGTGCATCACCCCGCGGGGGATTTGCAAAAAATTAGTCGGGGGTCCTTGGGTTCCTATTGGAACTGCGTGGATCGCGACGGGGGCTTTTTTTACTGTAGCTCGACATCCACCGGCACCGCCGACCATTTTTCAGTGAGCTGGCAGAGCGGCATCACCGAGGGTGGCAGCAGTGGCTCCGGCATCTTTCTCAACGACACCCAGCAGCTCGTCGGCACTCTGCACGGAGGGTCCAGCAGTTGCGACACCCCCGCCGGCCCGGACTTTTACGGGCGCTTTGATATCCCCTACCAAGCCGCGCTCCACCAATGGCTTAATACCCTTTTCGGAGACGTTGACCCTTCGAGTTGGGCTGCTGGCTACATTTACACCATACGTAATGCAGGCATCACCGGCGGTTGCGGCAACGGCAACTATTGCCCCCAAGGACTTGTCACTCGCGAGCAAATGGCCGCCTTCCTGATTCGGGCCGTCGAGGGTGAACCCGCCGCCAACTACTGTGACGGCTCATCCTATTTCAGCGACGTTTCTTCCGGCGCCTGGGCCTGCCCGCACATCAAGCGTCTCTCCGAGATGAATATCACCGGCGGTTGCGGCGGTGGTAACTATTGCCCCCAGGGTCTTGTCACCCGTGACCAGATGGCCGCCTTCATCGTCAGGGCCGTCGCGGGCGAGCCGGCGTTGGATTACTGCGGGGGCGTCGCGCCCTTCAAGGATGTTGCACCCAGCGACTGGTCCTGCCGCTACATCAAGCGGCTTGCGGAGATCGGTGTTACCCAGGGTTGTGGCAATGGCAATTACTGTCCCTATGGCACCGTCACTCGTGAGCAAATGGCGGCCTTCTTGGCTAGGGCCTTCTTGGATATCGATTAACTGGGGCCTAAGCCGCTACACCTAAAAGCCCACTGTGATCTGGGTGTCGCCCTCCGCGCGAATCAGGACGGCAGCCTCGGCATCGAACTGCTGGTGGCGCTCCCGGCTGACGACCAGATAGCGGTACTCGCGTTCAGTGAGCCAGGCGAGGTTCTCCTCGGTGGCAATCCCGGCATCGAGTACCACCGTCGGGGCCACGGCGCCGGGGGCCAGCGCGAGGTGCCCCAACATCTTCTCCAAGGTCTTGGGCTCGCTGACATGGCCCGCAAAGACCTCGCTGCGCTTGGGAAATCCGCTGGCGTCCAGCACCAGGGCCAGGGTGACCAGCGGGCAGTCCGAGCGCTTCTCCTGGGAGTGGCCGTGCTTGGCCTGCGGGTTGCCGCTGGCCGTGCCCTCGCAGAAGGTGTTGGTCAGGTCGTACAGGGTGATGGTCTCGGAGAGCGAGAACAGGTCCCGCTCCTGGCGGTAGAGATGGGCCTCCAGGGCCGCGCGATGGGCCAGGAGTTGGTCGCTCACCCGATACAGGCGCATCACATCCAGGGCGCCGAAGTCGTAGTCCAGCAACTCCCCAAGGCCACTGCGCTGTTGCAGCCACTGGTGGGTCGCCAACGCGCTGCCCGGCTGCACCATGCGCCCGACAATGGTCCCGATGGCGGCGCTCAACTGGTGCCGATTGAACCCCAACTCCACCAGCTTGCGATCCAGCCCCAGCCGCCGCAGGGCCTCCAGCGCCACATGCTCGGCCCCCACGCTGCGCGGGCGGATGACCTCCACCCGTGCCAGGTCCACCCGCTGGTAGTCTCCGTCCGGCGCCGAGGCGTCATCCTGCGCATCAACCACCGTGCCGCGGCGGCTGACGATGCGCGCCGCAACCTGCTGGGCCATCGCCTCCCACTGCGCATCCAGGCCATCGACGATCAGATCCAACTGGCCGCCCAGCAGCGCCTCGATGCGCTGGGCCAGCGGCGCCCATTGGGCGCGGGGCACCTCGAAGTTACGTCCGAGATTGAGCACTGTGTGCTGGCGTACCCCCGCCCCCGAGCGTACCGACTCGACCAGGCGGTAGCTGTAATAGGGCTCGCCCGATGCCCGGCTCTTGATGGTGGTGCGGCGGATGAACATGGCCGAACCTGAGACGCTCGGCCAGGGTAGAGCAATAGGACCGTAGAAGATTATGGCACTACATAAATCCGGCTCTCGCTAAGTGCTTGGCCCGGTTCGGACCGCCCAGCCCGCCGCTGCGGAAAACCGGGGTTTTGGGGCGGGGGGCCGCGGATTCTGCTAAAGATGGGTTAAGTGCGTGCAGGCCAAGTTGGACAAAAATTGATCGATTTCGCTTCTCCTGCGCGAAATCTGGAGCACTCGATCTCGATGAAACCTCAAATTTTCGCGTAGCGACGAAGCGCCAGGCTAAGTCCGACAGACTCCTACCTAGGCTTGATCTCCTTGCAGGGAGGAAAATTTCGGAGCGGGAACAGTATAATCACTCCAGCTTTTCTGGCCTGACCCTACTCCCCGGTGGCTTCCATGCCCTGCCCACCTCCCTGGTTTGATCCCTGCCGACCCCTGGCGATGATGAGACACGGCGGGCGCAGGTCCTTCTCCCGGAGGGTCCTCTGAACCCCTCCGACCTCTTCGGCGCCTTGGTGGACTCGGCGGCCTGGCCCTATCTGCGGGTGACTCTGCATGGCACCTTCTTTGTGGTGGCCTTTTTCCTCCTCAAGCGGATTTATGACTGGCGCCGCGAGACGGAGCCGCGCCATCTGGGTCCAGCGCGCAAGCCTCTGCTGATTCCGGCCCTGGGGTTGACCCTGCTGTTTGGGGCCCTGCTGGCTTATCAGGGCAGCTGGCAGCTGGCCGGCATCTTCCGGCCCCAGTTCCTGGCCTTCATGCAGACCTACGACCGACGCCTGTTCAACCCGGCTCATGGCATTCAGCGCGGGCGCATCCTGGACCGGCGCGGCAAGGTGCTGGCCTACAGCGAAGAGGCGGAGGGTCAGGTCTGGCGCCGCTATCCCTACGGCGCGGCCTTCGCCCACAGCATCGGCTACAGTCATCCCAAGTTTGGGGCCGCCGGGGTCGAGGCGGCGGCCAGCCAGCACCTCAATGGCGCCACGCCGGAACGCCTGGCGTCCTGGGGCGAACTGGGCCGCCACCTCCTGATCCAGGACAAGCGTCCACGCGGCCAGGACCTGGTCCTGACCCTGGACTCGGAATTGCAACTGGCGGCCATCCAGGGCCTGGGCAACCGGCGCGGGGCCCTGGTCCTGCTCCGCGTCGACGACGGCGCCATCCTGGCCCTGGCGAGCACCCCCTCCTTCGATCCCAGCCAGCTCTCCCCTGCCCTCTTTAGCGGCAACCCCGCGGATTCGCCCCTGCTGAACCGGGCGACCCAGGGCCTCTACCCTCCCGGCTCCACCTTCAAGGTCGCCCTCGCCGCCGAGGCCCTGGACCAGGGCTTCTCCGGCACCCTCCACTGTCCGGCGGAGGGCTTCACCACCTCGCCCCGCTACCCCCTGATCCGGGATCATGAATACTACAGCGCCCAACGCGCCGGCCGGTCCTGGGGGGGACATGGCAATCTCGATCTGACCACCGCCTTCGTCGAGTCGTCCAACGTCTTTTTTGCCCAACTGGGGGTTCAGTACGGCCACGAAGCCTTTCGCGCCAACCTGGAGAGATTGCTGTTTGGCCAGCCGGTACGCATCTATCCGGGTCTGGACCGTACCGGGGCCATCAATACCAGCCGGGTGCCGCGCATCGCCGACAAGGACCGCTATGGCCTGGCCCAGGCGTCCATCGGCCAGGGGGTGGTGACGGCCTCGCCCGCCCACCTGGCGCTCATCACCGCCGCCGTCGCCAACCAGGGGGTCGCCATGAAGCCCCGCCTGATCGGGACGGAGCCGCCGGCGATCCTGGCCCAACTCATGTCCGAGGCCACGGCCGGGCGGCTGGCGAAAATGATGCGTCGCGTGGTGACCACGGGCACGGGTAAGACCATCAACACCGACAAGCTGGCCATCGCCGGCAAGACGGGCACGGCGGAGAACCCTCATGGCGCCTCCCATGGCTGGTTCGTGGGCTTCGCCCCGGCGGACCGGCCGCGCCTGGCGGTCGCGGTGCTGGTGGAACAGGGCGGCTATGGGGCCACCAGTGCCGCCCCCATCGCCCGCGATGTGCTGCTCCGGGCGCAAGACCTGGGGCTGATGCCATGAAGGCCGCCAGCCCCTGGGATCAGCGGCGACCCGAGCGGGAGCTCCTCCTGATCTGTCTGGGCGGTATCTGCCTGGGCGTCATCCTGGTTATGGGCTCCCTGCAGGGGATCGGCACGCCCCTGGGCCTGGCCAATCTGCTGCCCTTCCTCCTTTACGCCCTCAGCCTGGCCGGGCTCCATCTGACCCTGGTCATGGCCGGCTTTCGCGGGGATCAGATTCTGGTGGTGGCGGTGGCCTTCCTGGCCGGGTTCGGGCTGTTGGCGCAAACCCGGCTGGGGGCCTTTGCCCCGGGCGGTGACGCCTCGGGACTGACCGATTTCGCCTTCGTCGGCGGCCTGGGGATCATGCTCGCCCTTGCGCTGGGCTTCATGAGCGGGCGTTACCGGACGCTGGCGGAGGGCCACTGGGTCTGGGTCTGGGCCGGGATCTCGCTGCTGCTGGTGCTTGTCGTGCTGGTCACCGGTCAGCGCTTTCGCGGCGCCGTCTTCGGGGCCGGCTTCATCACCCCGACCGAATTGCTCAAGGTCAGCTTCGTCCTCTTCGCCGCCGCCTATATCGATCGCCAGGCCAAGGCCCTCGGCGTCTGGGCCTTTCATGGCCTGATCCCGCCCTGGCGCCCGCTCGCACCTTTGGTGGGGGTCTGGGTGGCCCTGGTGCTGCTGCTGCTCGTCCAGCGCGACCTGGGCATGGTCATGATGCTGGGCCTGATTCTGCCCATCCTGCTGACGCTGGGGACGGGACGCTGGGGTTATATGGGCCTGGGCCTGGGCGGGGCGGGCCTCCTCGGCTGGCTGTTGCTGGCGGTCTTTCAACATGGGGAGCGGCGCATCCAGGCCTGGCTGGCCCCCTTCCAGGACCCAACCGGGGACAGTTGGCAAGTCCTCCAGGGGCTGTCGGGCATGTATGCGGGTGGACTCTGGGGCGAAGGCTTTGGCGCGGGCAATCCGGAATACACCCCCATTGCCGAATCGGATTTCATCTACGCGGTGATCGGCGAGGAACTGGGCTTTGTCGGCACCGCCTTGGTGCTGGCCTTCTTCCTGATCCTCTTCCTGCGCGGTCTTCAGATCGCCTACCGGAGCCGCACCAACTTCGGGCTCTTGCTGGCCAGCGGGCTGACAACGGTGCTGGCAACCCAGACCATCCTTAACATCGGCGGCGTGACTAAGTTCATCCCCCTGACCGGCATTACCCTGCCCTTCATCAGCCAGGGGGGCAGCAGCCTCCTGACCGCCTTCGCCATCCTGGGCCTCTTGCTGGCGATCTCGGATGGGGAGGCGCGTGGTACCCAGACCCGCGCCCCACGACCGGCGAGCGCCAAACCCGCTAAGCGCCCCCGCCCAGCAGGCGCGCCCGCAGCATCGCCACATCCAGGCCATAGTGATCCGCCACCGCCAGGACAGGCGCCAGGGTTGGGGCGGAAACGCCGAGGAGGAGCACCAGCAGCAACATCGCCAGACTCGTCCAAGGACGCTCGAGACTAAAAGGCTTGATGGCCGAACCCAGCGAGCGCTTGATCCGGCGCCCCTGGAGATCGACGCTGGCGATCTCGTCCAGGGTGAGATGGGTGAGGTAGCCCAGGACCATGAAGAGGCCGGCGAGCCAGGATTCCCAGGCTGTCAGGCCCACCGCGTGGTAGGCGAGATTGGCGCTTGCCAGACCCGCGGCGAGGGCCGCCAACCCGGAGTGCCAAATACCGCGATGGACCGTATAGCGCGCGAACAACACGAAAACGCCATAGCGTACCGTCACGAAGACCAGGGCCCAGATCAAGGCCAGCCCCGGCAGGGGGACGCGGCCAACGAAGGAAAAGGTCATGCTGAAGGCGAGCACCACCCCGAGCAAGGCAAAGAAGCCGCGGATGGGATTGGATTTGGGGCAATCGATGTCGGGCAGCAGGCCCCCGGCGACGCCGACCAGAAAGAGAACCAGGGTCTGGCGCGGCCCCGTCCAACCGAAACTGTACACGCTCAAGGCGGCGAGGCTGCTGGTGGCGACGGCGCCGTAGAGATGGGCCTTGAAATCCGCCATCTGATCTTGTAGTTACTTCTTGTTTAAGAGGTCATCAGTGAGATTAGAATAGCACATTCCTGTTTTCTCTATGCCCCGACGAGAGGCATCTTGGCGGGAAGCACCGATTCGCCATTGCAAATAGCTCCCAAGGGTTTGCACAATAAAGACTCCTGACTGGGAGATGCCTGTCTTGCCCACACACCCGCTGCAAGTAACTATCCGTGCCCTGCGCCTGGTTGAGGACACCCTCCTGGCGTTGCTGCTCATGACCATGATCGGGCTCTCCGCCACCCAGATCCTGCTGCGCAACTTGTTCGAAACGGGGCTGCCCTGGGCCGATCCCCTCTTGCGCTTGCTGGTGCTCTGGCTAGCCCTGGCCGGCGCCCTGGCCGCGACGCGGGAAAACCGGCACATTCGGATCGACCTCCTGTCCCGCTTCCTGAGCGGCGCCATGAACCGGGCCGCGGAGCGGCTGGCGTCGGTTTTCACCGCCGGCATCTGCGCCCTGCTCGCCTGGCACGGCGGGCGCCTGGTATGGTTCGAGTATCAGGACGGCACCACGCTGGGCGCCGGCATCCCGGCCTGGGTGGCCCAGATCGTTATCCCCCTCGGGTTTGGGCTCATGGCCTTGCGCTTCGCCCTGCTGGCCTTGACGCCCGCCGAGCCTCGGCCCCTCGCCACCAGTGAGTCGCCCTCCTGATGCTGGCCACCCTGGCACTACTGGGGTTGGCGCTGCTCGGCGCCCCCCTCTTTGCCATCATTGCCGCCGGCGCCCTGCTCGGTTTCCACCAATCCGGCGTCGACCTTTCAGTGGTTGCCATCGAATTCTTCCGCTTGGCGGAGATGCCGGTCTTGCTGGCGATCCCCCTCTTCACCTTCGCCGGCTATCTCCTGAGCGAGAGCCAGGCGCCGCGCCGCCTGGTGCGCCTGACTCAGGCCTTGCTCGGCTGGCTACCCGGTGGCCTGGCGCTGGTGTCGCTGGCGGCCTGCGCCTTTTTCACCGCCTTCACCGGGGCCTCCGGGGTCACCATTGTCGCCATTGGCGCCCTGCTGCTGCCGGCCCTGCGTCAGGCCGGCTACGGGGAAAACTTCAGCCTGGGGCTGGTGACCACCTCCGGTAGCCTGGGCCTCCTCTTTGCCCCCGCCCTGCCCCTGATCCTCTACGCCGTCATTGCCCAGCAACTGGGCATCGCCGACGCGGCCACGGTGGAGAACATGTTCCTGGCCGGGGTGCTGCCGGGCCTGCTCATGCTGGTGCCCCTGGCGGCCTTCAGCATCTGGTCGGCGCGGGGACTGCCGCTGATCCCCTTCGCGGGTCGCGAGGCCGGCCAGGCCCTGCGCGATGCGGCCTGGGAACTGCCCCTGCCCCTGGTAGTGTTGGGGGGCATCTATGGCGGTTGGCTGGCGGTATCCGAGGCGGCGGCGGCCACTGCCTTTTATGTCCTGCTGGTGGTGGTCCTGATCCGCCGCGAGGTGCCCTGGCGTGAACTGTCCCGCGTGATGCGCGAATCCATGCAGATGGTGGGTGGCATCCTGCTGATTCTGGGCGTCTCCCTGGCCTCGACCAATTACCTCATCGACGCCGAGGTGCCGGCTCGCCTGTTCGAGACCATCCGCGCCTGGGTCGATAGTCGGCTTGGCTTTCTCTTGCTGCTGAATGTGTTTTTGCTGATCCTGGGCACCCTGCTCGACATCTTCTCCGCCCTGGTGCTCATGGTGCCCCTGCTCCTGCCCATCGCCCTGGGTTACGACATCCACCCGGTACACCTGGGTATCATCTTTCTGGCCAATATGCAGATCGGCTACTTCACCCCCCCCGTCGGCCTGAACCTCTTCATTGCCAGCTATCGCTTCGAACAACCCATCCTGCGCCTCTACCGCGCCACCCTGCCCTGGTTCGTCCTGCTGCTGGGGGCCGTGCTGGTCATCACCTATTGGCCCGCCCTGTCCCTGGCGCTCATTAACTGAGGGTCCGGTGGGAGGGGACAAGAAAATCACGCCCCACCGTTGGCGGCTCCATTTAGAATATTCGGGCTAAAATGTTGGCCCGATCCTCATCCCGCACCCGGAGAAATTCGCAATGAGCCATGCGCTCAAGACCATCGTCGCCCGCCAACGCATGTTGTTGCAGGGGCGCCTGGCCACCGCCCTCGATCGGCTCGTGGCGCCCTGCCGCACTGCCTGGCCCGATCGGGCGGCATTGGAGGGCATCCTGCTCCTCGCGCTACCGGGGCTCGCCTCTTGCAAATATATTTACATACTGGACGCGCATGCCCGGCAATTGACGGCCAACGTCTCGCCCCAGGGCCTGCTGCCCGAGCATTATGGTCGCGACCGCAGCCGGCGTCCCTACCTGGCCGAGGCGCTGGCCGGGGAGCGCTTCTCCCTGTCCCCCATCTATATCAGCCGCAATGCCCGCCGTCCCTCCCTCACCGCCGTTCGGCGGATCGAGGACGAGTCCGGCAAGCTGATGGGTTTTCTCGGCGCCGATTTCGATCTACGGGATCTACCCCTGACGCGCAAACTCTACGAGCAGCCGGAGCAATGGCTGCAGCTCAAGGGCGATCCCGCCATCCGTGCGGGGCTCTTTAATCAGGAACGGGTGGAAAGCCTGCTGGATCGCCACATCGACGAGATTCTGGCCCTCTTCGTCGAACTCATCACGGCCCATGGCGTCTTTCACGGCAAACTGCATTTCTCCAGTTCCCGGGCAAACCTCTGGCTGATGGACGATCCCTTCCGCTACCGGATTCTGGACTACGAGGATCTCGCCGATCCGGGCATCTGCCTCGCCTACCCACCCCGACCCTATCCCGAGGATGCCGCCATCCCCCAAAACCGGATCGGCGAGGTCATAGCGAACTTCAAGGCCCTGCGCCTCATGGACGAGAATATCTATCTGCGCTCGGGGTCCCTCAACATCTTCAATGGCATCGTGGGACTCAACTTCTCCTGCGACGGCTCCCATTACATGCCCTGGGACGATTTCCTGCACAAGAGCCTCAAATTCTGGCTTGGCTCGGGGGAGTCCTGCGTCCTGGAGGATGAGGGCGCTCTGGCGATGAAGGGGACCGGCCCGGGGGATCAGTCTCCCGCCTGATGGGGCCCCGCCGCGCCCAGCGACACCAGGACCCTCGCCTCGGTGGGCACCAGGTCCACCGGGGCGCCGGATTCGATGAGCTTCTGGGTTTCCAGTACCTCCAGCACCACCGCCAGGACCTCGGGGTCCTGCTTGGCAATGGCATTGAGGGCGTCACCCACCACGGCGGGACGGGCGGCGGAGGCCTCGGCCATCTTTTGGGAGACCTTGTAGGCCGTCTGGCTTTTAATGAGGCCGACGCGATTCTCCCCGTCCTGCTTCATGGCGCTGGTGACCTGGACCAGACGTTTGACCACCTTGTCGGTGATGTTATCCACCATCTGGCGGTCCGTGAAGGCGACCTTGCGGATATAGACGGAGCCCAGCCGGTAGCCCCACTTTTCCGATAGGGGTGAAACGGTATGGCGCACCTGCTGGCTGAGCTGATGGCGATCTTCCAGCATCTTGTCCATCTCCAGATTGCTCAGGGTCGAGATGGCGGCACTGGAGACATTGGCCTCCAGGGAGCCCTCCGGGTTGGCATTGGCGAAAAGGTAGGCGACGGTGTCGTTGACCTGCATCTCGTACCAGATGCCCACCCCCATGGGGGTCCCCTCCCCCGAGTTCACCATCTGATCCCGCAGATAATTCTGGCGCAGCCGGGTATCGACCCGATGCAGTTCGCCGAAAAAGGGTACCAGCAGGGCCTTGAGGCCGAAATGGCCAATGGGAAAACGAATGCCGGGTTCGTCCAGGGTACCCAGGACCTTGCCGAAGAGGGTGAAGACCTGGGCCTCGCGTTCCGCGACGATGGCATAGAGGCCAAGACGACGGGCCAGCCCCAGCACCAGGGGTAAAAAGACGATCCCCAGCAGGAGGGCCAGGAGGTTGTCGAGGTTGTAGTCGCCGGTCATGTTATTTTCCCCTGCCCTTTGCGTTTCAGGCCTGAAGGTCCATGGCGCGGACAATGCGGCGCGCCCTGCCCAGCAGTGGCAGCCGCATGTTGCGCAGATAGGCGCGCAGGGCCGCGGCGCCGCCCTCGGCCTTGATGGCGGCCAGGGTCTCGGCCAGTTCCTGGAGGGGCGCCACCTCCGCCTGGGCATTGTTCATGGCGATATCCACCGCCCGCTTGCTCATGGTGATCTGCTGCTCGGCATCGGCGCGGGCCGTGCTGATATCGGCGGCCACATGGTTGCGGGTGCTGTTGATCGCCGACAGGGCCCGGTCCACCTCGGGGGGTGGGTCGATCTGGGTAATGAGGGCCGCGTCCAGCTCGATCCCGTAGCGCGCCCCGGTGGAGCGGCACTGCTGCTCCATGTAGTCATTGAGCAGCGGCAGGTTTTTGCGCAGGTCGTTGATGGAGACCCCCTCGGACAGGTCGGAGGCCACGGCGGACAGATATTCCGGGGAGTCTTCCGGCAACTCGGGGTTCGCCAGCAGAGAGGCGCCACGCGGATCGACGAAATTGGCCACCCGCTCCCGCAGCACCGAGATGAAGTAACCCATGACATGCTCCATGGGCTGGGCAACCCCGAAGAGATAGGCATAAAGGTTGCGCTCGGCGACCCGGAAGCGGATCTGGCCGTCCACCCCCGTGGTCAGATTGTCCTTGGTGACCGCCTCCACCGTGGTTTGGTTCTTGGTGGGATCCCAGGTCAGCGGCAGGGAACGGGTGGCGACGCTGACCTTGCGCACCTCCTGCCAGGGCCACTTGAAGTAAGGACCGCCGGGCCGAATGACCCGCACCACGGGGAATTGGTAACGTTTCTGGTCTTCCTCGTCCAGGGAGGGGTCGGTCACCAGGACGTTACCAATCCGCTGGGCGCGGCCGAAGCTGGTCATCACCGCCCGCTCGTCCGGCTTGACGGTGTAGAAACCACGAATGAGAACCCTGATAACAAAGTAGATCAGGATGCCGATGAAAAAGATAAAGGGAAGCATGGGCGGAAATCTCGTGGCGGCGGCGTGCCGTTAAGCATAGACCCCCAGCTTGCGGGATGAAACCCAGGAAAATGGCGGCCTGGGTCCCGCCGGGAATGGCTGGGTGCCATGGTACCCGGTCGGGCCGCCCTCCTGCCGAGACAGGCGTCCCTCACGCGGGCTATCAAACTGCGCCGAACCAACCTGGAAGGCTATACTTGCGAACCACTCTAATCCAGCCCCTTTAGCCTTAATCCATGGCCATCAATCCTGTCTCCGGTCCCGCCTATCTCCTCGAAGGCATGCGCCTCATCGCCCGCCCCGGACTCCGCCGCTTTGTAGCCATTCCCCTGGCCATTAATATCCTGGTTTTTGCCGCCGCCCTCTACTGGGGCATCAGCCGCTTCGAGGGGCTGATCGCCTGGCTCCACTCCCTGCTGCCAACCCTGCCAGACTGGCTGGCCTGGCTGGAACGGGGTCTGGATTGGATTCTCTGGCCCTTGTTCATCTTGCTGGCGGTCGTGCTGGTCTTTCAGGGCTTTACCCTGATAGCCAATCTCATCGCGGCGCCCTTCAACGGACTGTTGGCGGAAAAGGTCGCGAATCACCTGCGAGGCGGGTCTCCCGACAGCGCAGCGGGCATGGGCCAGGTCCTGACCACCCTGATACCCGCCATGCTCGACGAAGTCAGGAAACTGCTGTATGCCCTCCTGTGGGCCATCCCCTTTTTTGTCCTTTCCCTGGTCCTACCCCTGGTTGGCCCCCTCCTCTGGTTTCTCTTTTCCGCCTGGATCCTGGCGCTGGAATATCTCGATTACCCCATGGGTAACCAGGGCCTCGGCGCTCGGGAGATTCGGCGGCGGCTCCGGGGACGCCCGGTTTTGAGCCTGGGTTTCGGCGCGGCAACCGTCGTGCTGACCATGATTCCCTTGGTCAATTTCATCGCCATGCCCAGTGCCGTGGCGGGCGCCACGGCACTTTGGGTCAAGGAGTTCGACGCGGCGTCGGGTACGAGGTAAACAGGCTCCCCCATCGGCCTAGGGCGGAGCGATAGGTCCAAAGGCGCCATGCCCGCCCCTGGAAAGCGCTGGAATTGCCTTTGGCCCAAGGCGACCTTTCAAACCACCCAATCGAAATCGAAGGCCTCCAACAAGGCGCCGGTGACGGCGCCCGCGACAAAACCGCCAAACAGGGCCCCAGGCATGAAGGTCATGATGGAGTCCAGCAGCGCGTAGTAGCCCCCATCGACGGCGCCAATCAGAGGTCCGCCAAATACCCAGAGACTGCCGGCCGCGACGGTAGCAACCATGCCGATCACCATGGCCTCGATGACCTGGCAAGGCTTGCCGCCCTTGACCTTGGCCTGACGCAGCCACCAGCCGACGGTGGCCGAGTAGGAGGTGCCATTGACCGACACCAGAAAGGCGACGATGGCGGTGACGTTGAAGTTTACGGGGTGAAAGGTCTCCACCAAGCCCAGCAGGGCCCCGCAGACCAGGCCGCTCATCAAACCCGCCACGGCCTTGCCCGGCGCCTGCAGCGCGCACTGGTCCGGGAAGTGCGTCAGCCTCCCCAGGAAGGCGCCCGCCACGGCCGCCGCCAGGGCAACCTGCCATAAGGCGACGGTACCCGGCATGAGCATGAAGAGGATCGTGGTCGTTACCAGACCAATGACGGCACCGATCAGGGCTACCTCGCGGGCACTGTAGAAGGCCGCTCCGACCGCGCCGGCAATGGCGGCGGCGGGCGCGAAGGCCCAGTGCCCTAACCCCATGGCCTGAAAGAGGACAAAGAGGGCGGTGAAGAGAGGGGCATAGATGAGGCCGATGATGGCCCAGACGAGTCCCCGTACAAAGACCAGGGATGTCCGCGAGGCGGTTAGGGTGGTGGACATGGAGAATACCGAGCAGTTACAGCAGTCGGGCGCCGGGGTGACACCAGGTTTCGTCGGAAGTCGCTATTTTCCACAGGCACCCAGGAACAGGCAACCTGTATTATCAGTATTTGCTTAATAACCCAAGTTACCGAGATGCCGGTCGGCATCCGCATCCTCCACTTGTGCGGAGGGTGCCACCCGGGATCTTGTCGGGGAGCCGGGCGCCCAAAACAAAACGGGGCCCGCAGGCCCCGTTTTGTCACATTATCAGGTTGGGTTTAGCCAACCTTCAGGGTCCAGGAGGCGCACCAGCCGTTGGCATTCACGGCCTTGCCGGGGAAGAGGGAGCAGGGACGCCAATCACCCTCGGCGGCCTGAATGAATTGGCAGTTGGCGCAGTGCTGATTGGCGGCCGGGGTACCGGCCTTGTCGACGCGGGGGGCCTTGGTGGCATCGCTGGCATACTTCAGGGCCTTGGCGGTCGGGTCAGTGGCCTCGTCAACATGGGGCAGGTCCGCGGCCTGCGCGTTAGCCATGCCGACCAGGTTCATGACGGGCACGGCGGCCAGGCCGGCGAGCATCAGCTTAACGGCATCGCGACGGCTCTTGTTCAACTCGGACATTGCTGTCGTCTCCTCTTTGGGATTGTGGGGATCTGATGTAGGACCCGCCGGCCTGAAGTCAGGGGTCTAATTAGAATTCTGCACCATGCGCGGGCGGAACTCCACCCCTCTTTATGGCAATAGTGTGAAATCCGGTGGAGGCATGGCCGAAGGCGGGCCGCCGGATGCCTCAGCGGAAATAGGTTCCGGCCCCGGTCGTGTGTCTGCGCCAGAAGGCATCGGTGAAAGTGGCCAACTTGACCTCGTCAGCGCCGGCGGAGGCATGGACGAAACGGGTGGGATCCACCACCAGGCCGACGTGACTATCACCCTTGACACGGAAGAAGATGAGGTCCCCTGGCTTGACCTTCGTCAACTTAACGGGCTTGGCCTCGGCCTTCTGGTCCGTGGATACGCGTGGGATCCTGAGCCCCGCCTTCTTGTAGGAATGCTGGGTTAAGCCACTGCAATCCAGTCCTTTTCCGGGCTTGGTACCCCCATAGACATAAGGCGTCCCGATTTCTTCCAGGGCCGCCGTGACCGCCTTGCCCCGCGGCCCGGAAGGAATCTTGATCCCGTACTTGTCACCAATACTCCCGCAACCCGCCAGCAGCAACAGCAAGCCGCCCAGGATAAGCCATCCTGGAAAAGCCCCGCCTTTCGCGCTCATCTCCCGCCTCTTTGGTCGAAGGTTATGCAATGGGGTTGTTATGCAGTTTTATTAATACAGGCCAGGCAGATTGTCAACGCCCGAGGCCCCTGAACTGACCTATACCCAGCGCTGGTCATGCTTCGGCGTGAGGCGAGAGGGCCGGGTGGCGGTTGGTGGTTGGCGGGGGTGTCGACAGCAGGGATGCTGTCGCCAAGCCTACAGGGACGTATTCACGGCGTCCCCCGCCAGCCACCAACCGCCACCCGGCCCGGGAATCCGGAAACTCGGGTGTATTGGGTATAGCGGCGGCTACATGGATCTGGCCCGGCCAGCGGTTGCCGCCTTGAGCTATGATGTAAGGCCCTCGCCCGTTGTAATTTCGTCCTTGTGATGCAATAGCACTGAGCCCGTCGCGACCCTGATTATCACACCCATTAATTTTTAACGCCCCGTCACTTTCCGTTATGACCCACCAAGAACCCGTCATCGGTACCCTGAGCCCCGCCGAACTGGGATATGACAGGCCGGAACCCTGGCTGGCGAATGCAACTCAGGACCCGCCCCCTGCCCCACCCGCGCCGGGCGCTCCCGAGGAAGAGGCGCGCCTGCTGGGCCAAACGCTAGGGGCACTGATCCGTGAGGATGGCCCCGACGCCGTAACGACGGCGCCGGTCAGCGGGGTCGCCAGACCAGTGCCACCCCAGCCGGCGCCGGACTTATGGGCCGAAGGGTTTGAAAGCCGTCCGACCTCCCACCACCCCTACCCGAGTCCCTGGCTGAGCTTCCGGCGCCTGCTGGACCTGGTCGGCATGAGCCTGGCCTTTCTGCTTTTTGGGATAGCTTACCGCGCGTTCGTCGCCCTGCCCCAGGTCCCGGACCAATCCCCCTGGGCCCGGTTGGGCAGCGCGCGCCTGGAGGCAACCCCAGCCCCGAACGGGGTGGTGGCCAATGCCCCCGGCAAGAATCTCCCCCCCATCGGCCAGTTTGACTTTGGTCAGAGCGTCCCTCCCGAGGCCCTGCCGGCCTTGGCCCAGCAACAACCGGTGGAACTTTACCGCTCCATCTACGAACTGGAGGATGCCTTCGAGGCCAAGTATGTACCACCCCCCACCTGTGCGGGCCTGGATGCGAACAACGCGGCGGACCCGACGGACTGCGTCAATCATCGTTTGCGTGCGCGTCGCGCCTTCCTGGCGAGCAATGGCCGCAGCATGGTGCCGGAAGAGGCCCCGAGGGTAAGGACATCGGGACCGGGCTGGGAGATGGAGAGCGGCGAGCCCTGGTCGAACCAGCAATGACTAATACCTTCTCTCCCGGTCCACCCAGAGCCAGGCAATCGTGAAGCCGAGGGCCGCAACCAGCGAAGAGGCGACGAAGGTTGCCTGTGGTCCCGCGATGCTCCACAGGAGGCCGCTCCCCAAACTGCCAACGGCACCACCGGCGCCATAGACGAGGCTACCAAACAGGGCCTGCCCCCGGCCCTGGAGGCGGCCGGTAAAATAATGGTGAGTGAGATGGATGGCGCCGGCATGGAAGGCGCCAAAGGTCGCGGCATGGAGGACCTGGGCCAGGATCAGGATGACCGGCTCTGCAACGAAGGTCCCAATCAGGAGCCAGCGCACCACGGCCAGGCCCAGACTGGCCAACAAGACGCGACGAGCGCCGAAACGCTCCAACAGGTGGTGCATGATCACAAAGACGAGCACCTCCACCACCACGCCCCACGCCCAAAAGGCGCCGATGGTTCCGCTGGCGTAGCCGGCCTGGGTTAGGTAGATGGAGTAGAAGGCATAGTAAACGCCGTGACTGATCTGCATGAAGAAACCGCAGAGCAGGAAGGCGGCGACCTCGGGGCGGCACGCCAGACTCAAGATGGAGATCCCATCCGCCGCCGGACGGTTTTCCACCGGCCGTTCGACGACCAGCAGGCTGGTGATCCAGATCCCGACCTGTAAGGCCAGGGCCATGAACGGCACCACAGCACTGCCCTGCCGCTCCACCAGGACCCCCAAGACCATGACCGCCAGGATGAAACCGACCGAGCCCCAGAGGCGGATCCCTGCGTAACGCCGCATCCGGGCGCCCAGGTGGTTGATGGTCACCACCTCCATCTGTGGCAGGGAGGCATTCCAGAAAAAGCTGAAGGCAATCATGACCAGGGCCGTTCCCCAGAAGCCCCGCACCGCGAAAATGCCCAGGAAGGCGAGCCAGGTCAGGAGCGAGGCCAACCGAATGATCCTCAGAGTCCGCCCCGTCCGGTCCGCAAGCCAGCCCCAGACGTTGGGGGCGACGATCTTGGTCGCCTGGAGAATGGCCATCAACTGGCCGATGGCCAGGGCCGTGAATCCCTGATCCTGGAGATAAACACCCCAGAAGGGCAAGAGGGCGCCAAGGGAGGCGAAATAGAAGAAGTAGAAGCTGGAAAGTCGCCAATAAGGCATGGAGGGGGCCAAGGATGGCAAGCCATGAAACCGGGCTAGGGACCGGGCAACCAGACCCTGCCTGTCAGGCCCGGTGCGGAGGGACGGTTCCGGGAATCGCCCGGACTCAAGCGGTCAGGCGCCGGTCCTGGCGGGGATGAGCGGCGCGGCGGGGATCACATCCGCATTCTGTCCCCGGTGGCGCAACCAATGGTCCATCAGCACCAGGGCTAGCATGGCCTCGGCGATGGGCGTGGCGCGGATGCCCACGCAGGGGTCGTGGCGGCCCTTGGTGACGATCTCGGCGGGCTGTCCCCACCGGTCCACCGTTTGGCCCGGCAGGCGGATACTCGAGGTCGGTTTGAGGGCGAGCCGGGCGACAATATCCTGGCCGCTGGAGATGCCGCCCAGGATGCCGCCCGCGTGATTGCTCAGGAAGCCCTCCGGGGTCATGAGGTCCCGGTGCTCACTGCCCTTCTGGGTCACGCAGCCGAAACCCGCGCCGATCTCCACGCCCTTGACGGCATTGATGCACATGAGGGCGTGGGCGATATCGGCATCCAGGCGATCGAAGATGGGCTCACCGAGCCCCGGTGGCACCCCCTCGGCCACGACCGTCACCTCGGCGCCAATGGAATCACCCGACTTGCGCAGGGCGTCCATATAGGCCTCCAGTTCCGGCACGGCGGCGGCATCCGGACAGAAAAAGGGATTGAGTTCCACCTGATCCCAATCAAAGCCCTGGGGCCGCAGGGGCCCGAGTTGGGAAAGATAGCCCCGCACCCGCACCCCCAGTCGTTCGCGCAGGTACTTCTTGGCGATCCCTCCGGCGGCGACGCGAATCGCCGTCTCGCGGGCCGAGGAACGGCCGCCGCCGCGATAATCCCGGTGGCCGTATTTGTAGCTGTAAGTAAAGTCAGCGTGGCCGGGGCGAAATTTTTCGGCGATCTCGGCGTAGTCCTTGGAGCGCTGATCCTCGTTGTAGATCACCAGGCCAATGGGGGCACCCGTGGTCCGGCCCTCAAAGACGCCGGAGAGGATATGCACCTGGTCGGATTCCCGCCGCTGCGTGGTGTGGCGGGACTGGCCGGGGCGGCGCCGATCCAGATCGACTTGCAAATCCGCCTCGGCGAGTTCCAGCCCCGGCGGACAACCATCGACGATGCCGCCAATGGCCGGGCCGTGACTCTCGCCGAAGCTGGTGGTCACAAAGGATTTACCGAAGCTGTTGCCTGACATGGGCTGGAGGAGATGGGTCGGTTGCTCAGAAGCTGGTCGGCGTTAATAGCTCTCCGGGATTGAGCCAGGTGTTGGCCCGATCGATTACATCCCGGTTCAGCCCGCTGGTGGCCTGGTAGAGTTTCAAGCCAAAAATGATGTAATCGTAGCGAGCCGAAAGATACAGATATTCATTTTCATAGAGCTGTCTTTGGGCATTGAGGACATCGACCTGGGTACGGGTCCCGACCTCAAGGCCAGCCTGGGTGGATTCCAGGGTGCTAGTGGCGGAGACGATGGCGGCCTTGCGCGCCTCCACCTCGCTGATACTGGAGAGGACGCCGCGAAAACTATCGGTGACCTCCTTATTCACCTGGCGGCGAATGGCGTCCAGTTGCTCCTGAGTCGCCCCCAGGGTGTGACCCGCCTGACGGGTGCGGGAGGAGACGGCGCCACCCTGGTAGATGGGGATGTTCAGATTAAGGCCGATGTAAGAGCCGTTGGTGTCAAAACCCCCTAATTCCTCGGAGCCGCTTCGATCCAATTGATAACCCGCCTGCAAGCCCAGGGTCGGATAATGGCCGGAACGCTCGATCTCGACCTGCTTCTTGGCCCCCGCCACCGCCTGACTGGCGGCCTGGATGGTGTAATTGTTCTGCAACGCCACCTGGGTCCATTCCTTAATGTCATTGGGCTCCGGTGGCGCGAGGGGCAGGTTATCGCCCAAGCGCGCCAAGGTCACGTCGACGGGTCCGATAATGACCCGCAGGGCCTCCCAGGCATTGTCCAATTGATTCGTATTGGTGATAACCGTGGCGCGTGACCGGTCGTAGGCGGCCTGGTTGTCGTTGACGTCGGTGATGGCCACCAGGCCCACGTCGAAGCGCTGCTTGGACTGCTCCAACTGGCGCTCGTTGGCCCGCATCAAGGCCTCCGAGGAGCGCACCAGATCCGCGGCGCGCAGGACGTTGAAATAGGCCTCGGCGGTCCGCGCCATCAACTGGATCTGGCTGGTCTTATATTCGGCCTCGGCCTGGGAGATGACATCGGCACTCCTCTGCAGTCCGATCCATTGTCCCCGGTTATAGACAGTCTGGTTAAGAACGGCGGTACCCTGGCCGGAACCGTAACTCTCCCTTACCGTTCGGGTGCGACCCAAGCCGTCGGGGACATCCAGGGCCTCGACGTTCTGATACTGACCCGAGGCGGTGACGCCAATGTTGGGCAACAGCAGGGCGAGGGCCTGGGGCTTGACCTCGCGGGTCGCCAGCAGTTGTTGTTCGGCCCTTTTGAGGACGGGGTCGCCGAGCACCGCAAGGTCGTAGATCTGGATCAGGTCCTCGGCGAGGACCGGACCAGCACCGGTCAGCCCCAGGGCGAGGACGGCCGTCAGGATAGGTCTATGCATGGTCTTGGTTCCCTTGAGGAAGGTATCAGGGTCGAGCGAGGGTGGGATACCAACCCGGTATATCCCACCGGCTTGGCCGCATTATAGGGAGTGGCCTCCCCTGGCTCAATCCGGGAAAGCACCGGTCACTCTGGTGTTTTCACACCAGGCTTGCCTCGCATCCCCCTGATCCAGGAACCGGACTTCTCGGCCATCCCCTGGAACATGACATAGAGGCCAGGAATGAGGAGGATGCCAAAGACGGTCGCCGCCAGCATGCCGCCAAGCACCGTGGTGCCCAGATGGATACGGGAGTTGGCCCCGGCGCCGGTGGCGATCACCAGCGGCATCAGGCCGATGATGAAGGCCAGGGCCGTCATCAGCACGGCGCGGAAGCGCATCCGGGCACCCGCCAGGGCCGCGTCATAGAGGTTCTTGCCGGACTCGTGTTGCTCCTTGGCGAACTCGACGATCAAGATGGCGTTCTTGGCCGCCAGGCCGATGAGCAGCACCAATCCGATCTGGGAGTAGAGGTCGTTTTCCAGGTGGGCAATCATGAGGCCCCCCGCGGCGCCCAGGATGGCGACCGAGACGGAGGCCAGTACCGAGAAGGGAATCGTCCAGCTCTCGTAGAGGGCGACCAGGAAGAGGTAACCAAAGAGCACCGCCAGGCCGAAGATGGCCGCCTCGGTGCCCCCACTCTGCTGCGCCTCCTGGAAGGACATGCCAGTCCACTCGAAGCCAAAGCCCTGAGGCAAAGCCTTTTTCGAGGCCTCCGCCATGGCCGCCATGGACTGACCGCTGGTATGGCCCGGGGCCGAGCTGCCGTTGATGGCGGCGGTGGGGAACTGGTTGTAGCGAAACACCAGATCGGCGCCCAGATCATCGCGCACCTCCGCCAGTACCCCGACGGGCACCATCTCGCCGGTGGCGGAGCGGACATAGGTCTCGCTGATCTGATCCGCCCGCGACCGCGCTGATTTGTCGGCCTGGACATTGACCTGGTAGGTCTGCCCCAGATAGGTGAAGTTGTTGACAAAGGTACTGCCGAAAATGGATTGCAGGGTCGAGAAGACATCCGCCACCGGCACATTCAGGTATTCCGCCTGGGTGCGGTCGAGATCCAGGAAGAGCTGGGGGACGTTGGCGTCAAAGGTGGAATAGGCCGAGGCAATACTGGGGTCCTGGCGGGCCGTGGCGATCAGGCCGTTCAGCACCTGGGTCAATTCGCGGGACGACTGCCCCCCCAGCCCTTCGAGCTGGAAGGTAAAACCGCCCGCGGTGCCGAGACCCGGGATCGGCGGCGGCGGGAAGACCAGCACCTCCGCATCCGCGATGGCGGCGAACCTGGCCTCCATGGCCGCGATCAGCCCGCGAATCTGGGTCTCCGGGGTCTTGCGCTGGTCCCAGGGGTCCAGGACAAAGACCCCCAGACCACTGTTCGAAGAGGCCGCCCCGGTCAGCATACTGAAACCGGTAACGGTGAGGACACTGGCCACCCCCGGGGTGGAGGAGGCGATCTTCTGGACCTCGTCCAGCACCTGCGTGGCCCGCGGCAGGGCCGCGCCCGTGGGCAGCTTGATATCGGCGAAGAGGACGCCCTGGTCCTCGTTGGGGATAAAGCCCGTCGGCAGGCGCCCCAGGATCATGACGGCGGCCCCGCCAACGAGGATGACCAGGAGGCCCGCCACGATCGAGCGGCGGGCAATGAGGCCCACCAGGCGCACATAACCGTTGCGGGTGTGGTCCAGGCCCTTGTTGAACCAGGCGAAGGGGCCGCGCTTGGCCTCCTTTGGGGTCCCGAGAAACAAGGCACAGAGCATGGGCGAGAGGGTCAGGGCGTTCAGGGCGGAGATCGCCACCGCCGTCGCGATGGTCACCGAGAACTGCTGAAAAAGCCCCCCGGTAATGCCCGGCAAAAAGGCCACCGGGGCGAAGATGGCGAAGAGCACCAGGGTCGTCGAGATGATAGGCCCCGTAACCTGTTCCATGGCCTTCAAAGTCGCCTCCCGCCGGGCCAGTCCCTCCTCCAGCATGAGGCGCTGCACGTTCTCGACCACCACGATGGCGTCATCGACCACCAGACCGATGGCCAACACCACGGCGAAGAGGCTGATGGTGTTGGCGGAGAAACCCGCCGCCAGCAGTACCGCGAAGACGCCGATCAGGGAGACGGGGATGGTCAGGGCCGGGACTATGGTCGCCCGCAGATCCTGCAGGAAGAGGTACACCACCAGCAGCACGATCACCGCCGTGATGGCCAGGGTGGAAATGATTTCGGCGATGGAGGCCTGCACGAAGAGGGTCGAGTCGTACATGACCTCGGCATCGACGCCATCGGGGAAACGCGACTTGAGCTGTTCAAGCTGGGCGCGCACATCCGTGGCCACCTGCAAGGCATTGGCGCCGGGGGCCTGATAAAGGCCGATGGCCGCCGTTGGCTTACCATTGAAACTGGAGGAGGAGGCGTAAATCTGCGAACCCAGCTCGACCCGGGCAATATCATTGACGCGCACAATGCCGCCATCCGCGCTGGAGCGCACCACGATCTGCCCGAATTCCTCGGGTTTAACCAACTGGCCCTGCGTGACGATGGTCAACTGGAAGACCTGATCATCCCCGATGGGAGGCCCGCCGATCGCGCCGAGGGCGGCCTGGAGATTCTGCTTCTCGATGGCGGTAACCACATCCTGGGGCGATATGCCCAGGGCGGCCATCTTCTCCGGCTCGATCCAGATGCGCATCGAGTAATTCAAGGGCCCGAACTGGTCGGCCTGACCTACCCCCGCCACCCGCGCTAGTTCGTTCTGCACATTGATGGTGGCGAAATTGGACAGGAAGAGAGATTCCTTGCTGTCGTCGGGCGAAAAAACATTGATCACCAACAAGAGGTTGGTGGCCTCCGCCTGCACCGTGATGCCGAGTTGCTGCACCTCCTGGGGCAGGAGGGCCAGGGCCTGGGAGACGCGGTTCTGGGTGTTGACCTGGGCGATATCCGGGTCCGTACCCACGGCAAAGGTCACCGTCAGGCTATAGGTGCCGGCGGCGGAGGCGGTCGAGGACATATACAGCATGTCCTGGACCCCATTGACCTGTTGCTCGATAGGACCGCCGACGGTGCTGGCGATGGTCTCGGCATCCGCGCCCGGGTAGGTCGCGTTGACCATGACCACCGGAGGGGTGATGTTGGGATATTGAGCCACGGGGATCGTCTTGATGGCGAGCAAACCCGCCACCACCAGGACGATGGAGACCACGGAGGCCAGCCGTGGCCGATCGACGAAGACCTTTGAGATCATGGACGGCTCTCCGGCTTGGCACCGCTACTGGCGCTCTCGCCCGTCTTGGCACCTGTACCAGAAGGGGCTGGCGCCTTATCGCCGCCCTGCGCCGGGGTCGCGGACTTCCCCTCGCTTTGCTTGACCGGGTTCACCACCATGCCCGCCTTGACCTTCTGCTCACCGGTCACGATGACGATGTCTCCGACCTGCAGGCCCGAGGTGACCGCGTAGAAGGTGCCGACCTGGGTCAGGGTCTTGATCTCGCGCATTTCCACGCGATTCCCCGAGCCGACCACATAGACCTGTTCGCCGTCCTTGGTCCGCTGAATCGCCGAGGCCGGGACCAGGGGCAAGCGGATCTGCTCGGCCCTATGGATTACCGCCGCGATAAACTGGCCCGGCAGCAGCATGTGTTCCGGATTGGGGAAGTCGGCGTAGATGGCGATAGTGCCGGTGCGCGGATCGACCTGATTATCGATAAAGGCGATCTTGCCCTCGTGCTGGTAGGTCTCGCCCGTGGGCAGAATCAGTTGGGGTACAAACTGCTCGCGCACCGCGTCCAAACCCTCTTTGCTGGAAAGCTCCGCGACCCGGACAAAGCTGGCGCTGGGTATGGAAAAGACGCCGCGGATGGGATCGAGTTGCACCACGGTGGCGAGGGTACCGCTGCTGGTATTGACCAGATTGCCCTCGGTGAACTTGGTCGGACCAATACGCCCGGCGATAGGGCTGGTCATGGTGGTGTACCCAAGATTGATCTGGGCTGTGTCGATAGACGCCTTGGCCACCAGTACACTGGCCTTGGCCTTGGCCACCGCCGCCGCGGACTCGTCGCGTTGGGCCTTGGCTTTATCGCGCGCGGCCTGGGAGGTATCGCCCTTCTTGATCAGGGCATCCTGACGATCCAGGTCGAGTTGCTTGTTTAACAAGTCGGCCTCGGCCGCCGCCTGATCGGCCTGGGCGACCGCCAGGTCGGCCTTGGCGCTGTCCAGGGCGGCCAGGAAGGGCGCCTGCTCGATTTGATAGAGCAGCTCGTTCTCGGTCACCATGGCCCCCTGCTGGAAGGCCAGTTGGGTCAGGAAGCCCTCGACCCGCGCTTTCAGTTCCACCGATTGGATGGCCTTGATAGTCCCGATGAAGCGTTCCTGCTTGTCCACCAGCCCTTCCTCGATCGCCGCGACCACCACCGAGGGCATGGGGGCCTTTTCCGCGCCAGCGGGCGCCTTATCTTCGGCCTGGGCGGCCACCCCGCAGAGGGCAAGCAGGGCCAACAGGGTTCCAGCGCGGCGGACCAGGGGGGTAAAGGGGTGCAAGGAGGCTGCCATGGTGAGGGACCGAGACTAGGTGGAAAAGATGGCGAAGTATAATCCGTTTGTGCCGCCCCCTGCCGCTATCCTCAGACGTCCTGATCTCGCCCGTTAGCGCCTTTCTCGGCGCAGTCTGAAATATTCCTTTCTTTCAGGAAGAAGCGGACGCGCTCAAGCGGGTGGGACGAGCCTGGCCTGGACCAGGCCCGGATTATAAAATGACCCCGGTTTCGCGCCTGGGCGGGACCACGTGCGCCGCCCTGTTAGTCGCGCCGGAGTCCCTGCCGATGCCACAGATGCAACTGCCGTTCTTTCCCGAGGGGGTCACGCACATCACCCCCCTGTTGGCGTTCCGCAACGAGGACGGGCGCGTGGTCTATTTCAACGGCAGCCTGCCGGTGTTCGTCCACGATGAAACGGATCTGGCCTCGTTTCGCATGATCACCGCCCAGTTCTGCGTCAACGGCAATGCCAAGCAGGCCGAAATCGCCCAGGCGTTCGGAGTGGCGAAGATCAGCCTCAAGCGTGCGGTCAAGCGCTATCGGGAGGAGGGGCCAAGAGGGTTCTATGCGCCGCGCAAGGGTCGCGGGCCGGCGGTGTTGACACCCGCGGTGTTGGTCGAGGCCCAGCAGTTACTCGACGACGGCTTGGAGACCGCGGCGGTCGCCGAGCGCTTGGGGGTGAAGCCCGACACCTTGTCCAAGGCGGTGCGCGCGGGGCGTCTGCACAAACCGGTAAAAAAAACGCCGGCGTCGCGCTGACGACCAAGAGCGAGCGCAGCGCCGCCGACCGTGCCGCCCCGATGGGCGTGGCCGCGACGGATGTCGAGGGGCGTCTGGCCGCCAGCGTCGGTGAACTCGCTGCGGTGGCCCCCTGCTTCGCCCCGGCGCTGGACGTGCCCAATGGCGGTCTGCTGTGTGCGCTGCCGGCCTTGCTGGCGGTGGGGCTGCTGGACGACGTCGAGCGTCATCTGACGTTGCCCAAGGGCTACTATGGCCTCGACAGTTTGTTGCTGCTGCTCGCCTTCATGGCCCTGGCGCGGTTGGCATCGATCGAGTCGCTGCGCTACTGCGCCCCGGGCGAGTGGGGCAACCTCCTGGGGCTCGATCGCGTCCCGGAAGTGCGCACCCTGCGCGCCAAGATCCACCTGTTGGCCCGCGAGGAGCAACCCGCGCAGTGGAGCGCGGCCCTGTGCGAGCGCTGGATGGCCGCCGTGCCCGAGCAGGCCGGGGTGCTCTACATCGACGGGCATGTGCGCGTCTACCACGGCCAGCCAGACCCAACTGCCGCGCCACTACGTGGCCCGCCAACGCCTGTGTCTGCGGGCCACCACCGACTACTGGGTCAACGCCATGGACGGCCAGCCGTTCTTCGTCGTCAACCAAGCGGTCGACCCGGGACTGATCCAGGTCATCGAGGGTGAAATCGTACCGCGGCTCGATGAATGCGTCCCGGCACAAGTGCCGTGCGACTTGCTGCAGGCTGACCCCCTGCGCCATCGTTTCACCCTGGTGTTCGACCGCGAAGGCTACTCGCCGGAGTTTCTCCGGCGCATGAAGGCCCAGCGGATCGCCTGCCTGACCTACCACAAATTCCCCGGCGCGGATTGGTCGGCGGAGGAATTCGCCCCCACTCGGGTGCGTCTGGCCAGCGGCGAGGTCGTCACCATGGAATTGGCCGAACGGGGCACCCGCCTGAGTAACGGCCTGTGGGTCCGCGAGGTGCGCAAGCGCAGCGCGCGCGGCCATCAAACCGCCATCCTATGCACCGACTATCGCCGCGAAGCGGCCCCCTTAGCCGCGGCCATGTTCGCCCGCTGGTCGCAGGAAAACTTCTTCAAGTATGCCCGCCAGCACTACAGCCTGGATCGCTTGGCCGACTATCGCACCGAGGCCATTTCCGAGCCCCTACAGGTGGTCAACCCCGACTATCGCCACCTCGACGGGCAGGTCCGCTCCACCACCGGCAAGCTCAATCGCCGCCTGGCCAACTTTGCCGCCATCACCCTGAACGAGCCCATCGAGCCCAAGCACGTCGAGCCGTTCCTGCGCCGCA
>CAWJBI010000054.1:0-9511 GCA_963841065.1 uncultured Gammaproteobacteria bacterium
CGGAGTCTAGAATCAAATGCAACACCTCTACACTTATAGGTGTTGTGATGACCAAGCACTTCGAACAACTGTCTGCCGAAGAACGGGCGACGATCATGGTGATGGCCCAGGAGGGCCAGAGTCTGCGTGCCATCGCGCGGACCCTGCACCGTGCCCCTTCGACCATCAGTCGGGAATGGCGCCGCCCTATAGCGCCGACCGCTGTTCCTGGGAGCATTGGCTACGACGCCAAGCGGGCCGGCCACGCAGCCCGACGCTGCCGCTTCAAACCGCGGCGGTCGCCCAAGCTGGCCGTGGACGGCGTGCTGTTTGGCGTGGTCGAACATTTTCTGAAGGAGGGTTGGTCGCCCGGACAGATCGCTGGCGCCATGCACATGCTGTGGCCTGATGCCCCGGAGCGGCGGGTCGCCGCCGAGACGATCTACACCTGCCTCTACGCCTTGCCGCGGGGTGCCTTGCGCCAGGAACTGATCGCCTGTCTGCGTAAGGCGCGCAGTGCTCGCCTGCCGCGCTCCCGCGGCTCGGATCGGCGCGGGCAACTGACTGATATGGTAAGCATTCATGTGCGTCCGCCCGAGGTGGATGACCGGGTTTTGCCCGGCCATTGGGAGGGCGACTTCATCAAAGGGGCGGGTAACCGCTCGGCGGTGGGGGTCCTGGTCGAACGGTCCTCCCGCCTGGTCCTGCTGGCCAAGATGGACGATGCCACCGCCGCCTCCGCCCTGGCGGGTTACACCCTTAAGCTCAACGGCATTGCTGAACCGATGCGCCAATCGCTGACCTATGACCAGGGCAAAGAGATGGCGCGCCATGCCGAGCTGACCGCCCAGACCGGGGTCAAGGTCTACTTCTGCGACCCCCATAGCCCCTGGCAACGAGGGTCCTGCGAGAACACCAACGGCCTCCTGCGCCAATACCTGCCGAAGGGCACCGACCTGTCCGTCTACAGCCAGGAACAACTCGATGGGATCGCCGAGCGTCTCAACCAGCGGCCCCGGGCGATCCACGGCTACTTTCCACCGATTAGCGTCTACCGGGCCATGATGGAGCGTCTTAACCAGCCCACGAGCGCCGTTCACTGACAAGTGTTGCAATTGATATTGGACGCCAGGGAATACCGCTCGCGTTGGTGTTGTAAGGGGGATCGATATAGATGCACTTCACCCTTCCCCGGTATTTTTCCCGCAGGATCTCCAGTGCCTGCCAGTTATCCGATTGAATCGCCACGCCATCCAGGGCCTCCTCTAGCGGTGTGCTGGCCGTGATGGCGGCCAACAGCGACCACTTGAAACTCTCATCAAAGTTGCCCGTGTCGATCGGCAGGGGCAGGTAGGTGCCGGGTACGGAATCCGGGGCCGGGTTGTCGTCAAGGGCGATCCGGGTTTGGGTGGGAGCGGTGGCTCGCAGGCAATCGCCGACCGTCGCGCGGTCCCCCAACCCAAGCGCCCGCCACTCATCGCGCTGCCGGATGACGATGGCCTCGATGTGCTCCATCAGCCATGCGGGGGCCAGCCGCTCCAGGCGGTCCAGGGTGATGACGTAACGGGTCTGAAGAACCAACTTCTTCTTTTCCCAAAGGGACTTTTGAAAATCCTCCAGGGTGGCCAGGAAGTCGATGATCGGCATGCCGATCTCCCGCACCAGGCGCGCCACCCGCAGGGCGCGGCGAGATATATCGGTCTCTGTCAGGGCGCCGGCCAGGACTTGATCCAGGTCCAGCACCTCGGTCTTGATGAAGATGTCGAGGTCGGCGCTCAGGGCCTCCCGGAGTCGCTTGTGGATGAAGAAGTCGCTCTGGTTGCGGGCGATGAAGCGGTTGAGCCAGCGTCGGATTTCCAGGTTGAGGGCCGTCGGGGCGCCGGCCTTCAGGGCGGCATTGACGATCTCGTCCTTGTGCCGGTCGCTCTGGGCACCCTTGAGATACCTTAGCACCACCCTGACGACATCCCCCTCCCGCCGGGCGGCCATGATTTCGTAGTGGGCCTTGTCATTGGGTTTGAGGGCGGCGCGGGTGGCGTGCAGGCCCTCCGGCTCGACCGTGAAGAGCAGGCGCTGGCCGTTGCTCAGGCGCACGGGGAAGTCGGTGAAGATGTCGCCCGACTTGATGTAGTACATGTCCTCCGTGGCCCAGTGGAACTCGGTGTCCTCGCCGGTGGAGCGGATATAGCGGGCGCCGCCCCGGCCATAGCGCCGGGCGACGATGAAGTCGCCGTCCTGATAGTGGCGGGAGAAGAACTGATAAAGGCGGTTGAGGACCTCGGCTCGGTCCTCGCTGGCCGTCTGGCGGCTGGCCAGGGTGGCCACGCGGCCGCGATATTCGGCCACCAGGTGCTGGGAAATGGGTATGGCTTCGGCCTGGACGAGGATGGCCTCTCGTTGCTGGGCGGTCATGCCCGGCTTGAGGCCGAGCTGGGACTCGATGTCCCGGAGGCGGAAGTTGTCCCCCGCCGCGGCTTCCAGGTCCGTGACCCGAAAGGCGCTGTCGAGCAGTTCCGTCAGCCGCCCACCCACCAGCCGGGCGTCTGCCTTATTGGTGACGACCTCCCCCAGGAAGGCCCGCACCTCGTGGTTATGGCGGCGGATGATACGGTAGATGCCAAAATCCAGGGCCTGGGCCTCGTCCATCTGGAAGAGTTCCGTCATGAGAGCGACGAAACGGGTTTCGGCCTGGCACTGGGTGGTGGTGGTCATGAGTGGGTCTTCGTTAGCGGGCTTTGCAGATTAGAGATTGAATCATTGATAAACAAGGTTATTTATCACCGAAGGCCCGGCGAGTGTTAGAATAATGCCCTATAGTACGGCTTCCGAACCGGATGCCGAACCCCTGATGCGACAATCGTCCGCCTGCGCTGGAACGCGGGTACCGCTGACCGGCGGTACTTTCGCCAAGGGGCAAAGGTGACCTGACGGAGCTTTGAGATGAGCGACACCCTGGCCAGCCCCGCCTTCACCCCCGAAGGCATCGAGCGCCGCCCCCTGCACGTCTTCAGCGAGAAGGCCTACCTGGATTACTCCATGTACGTCATCCTCGACCGCGCCCTGCCGCACCTGGGGGACGGCCTCAAGCCGGTGCAGCGGCGCATTCTCTACGCCATGTCCGAGCTGGGCCTCTCCGCCGCCTCCAAGCACAAGAAGTCCGCCCGCACCGTCGGCGACGTCCTGGGCAAGTTCCACCCCCATGGCGACACGGCCTGCTACGAGGCCATGGTGCTGATGGCCCAGTCCTTCTCCTACCGCTACCCCCTCATCGACGGCCAGGGCAACTGGGGCTCCCCGGACGAGCCCAAGTCCTTCGCCGCCATGCGCTACACCGAGGCGCGCCTCACCCCCTACGCCGAGGTCCTGCTCGGCGAACTGGGGCAGGGCACCGTGGACTGGCAGCCCAATTTCGACGGTACCCTGGAGGAACCCAGGCTCCTGCCGGCGCGCCTGCCCAACATTCTCCTCAACGGGGCGACGGGCATCGCCGTGGGCATGGCCACCGACATCCCGCCCCACAATCTGCGCGAGGTCGCCCGCGCCTGTATCCACCTCCTGGATCACCCGGAGGCGACCATCCCGGAGCTGATGGCCTTCATACCTGGTCCCGACTATCCCACCGCCGCGACCATCATCACGCCCACCGCCGAGATCCGCCGCCTCTACGAGACCGGCAACGGCAGCCTGCGCCAGCGCGCCCGCTATGAGCTGGAGCAGGGCGACATCGTCATCACCGCCTTGCCCTACCAGGTCTCCGGCAACCGCATCCTGGAGCAGATCGCCGCCCAGATGCGCGACAAGAAGCTACCCTGGCTGGAGGACCTGCGCGACGAATCCGACCACGAGGCCCCGACGCGCCTGGTGCTGATCCCCCGCGACCGCCGCGTCCCCGTCGAGCGGCTCATGTCCCACCTCTATGCCACCACCGACCTGGAGCGCTCCTACCGGGTCAACCTCAACCTCATCGGCCTCGACGGCCGGCCGCGCGTCTATGACCTCAAGGGCGTCCTCCAGGCCTGGCTGAGCTTCCGCCACCAGACGGTGCGCCGCCGCCTCCAGCACCGCCTCGACCAGGTGCTGCAACGCCTGCATCTGCTGGCGGGGCTGCTCATCGCCTTCCTCAACCTCGACGAGGTGATCCGCATCATCCGTGCCGAGGACGAACCCAAGCCGGTGCTCATGGCTGCCTTTGGCCTGGACGAGGCCCAGGCCGACTATGTCCTCAACACCCGGCTGCGCCAACTCGCCCGACTGGAGGAGATGCGCATCCGCGCCGAGCAGGCCGAGCTGGCGGCGGAGCGCGATGGCCTGGCGCGCCTTCTGGGCGACGAGACCGCCCTGCGCGGCCTGATCCAGGACGAGATCCGCCGGGATGCCGACAAATACGGCGACGACCGTCGCTCGCCCCTCCAGGAGGCCCGCCTCGCCATCGCCCTCGACGACAGCGAGCTCAGCCCCAGCGAGCCGGTCACCGTGGTCCTGTCCGAGAAGGGCTGGGTGCGGGCCGCCAAGGGCCACGACATCGACCCCACCAGCCTGGCCTACAAGGCAGGGGATGGCTACCTTGCCGCCGCCCGGCTCAAATCCAACCAGGCCGTCATCTTCCTCGACAGCACCGGGCGCGGCTACTCCCTGCCAGCCAATAGCTTGCCTTCCGCGCGCGGCCAGGGCGAACCCCTCACCGGCAAGCTGGCGCCGCCCCCGGGCGCCCGTTTCGTCGCCGTCCTGGGTGGGGAGGGTGGCCAGCGGGTCATCCTGGCTAGTGATGCCGGCTATGGCTTCGTCACCACCCTCGACGACCTCCTGGCCAAGCCCAAGGGCGGCAAGGCGGTCCTGAGCCTGCCGGCGGGGGCCCAGGTCATGCCGCCCCCGCTGGTATTCAACAGCGGTTCCGACCGTCTGGCGGTGATCGGCTCTGGCGGGCATCTGCTGGTCTTCCCTATCGCCGAGTTGCCGGAGATGCCCCGGGGCAAGGGCAATAAGCTCATCGCCATCCCCAAGGCCAAGCCGGGGGAGGAGCAGGAGCGGGTCAGCCACCTCGCGGTGATTCATCAGGGCGGCGGCCTGGTCATCATCGCCGGCAAGCGGCGCTATAGCCTCAAGCCCGCCGACCTGGATGCCTTCCAGGGCGAGCGGGGAAGAAGAGGGCGGCTGTTGCCGCGGGGCTTCCAGCGGGTGGAGGGGGTGGAGGTCATCTAACCCCGATCCGGCTGGAGCCCATCGCCCAGTTCGAAACACCAGACGGCTTGTGGTTGATGCCCATCAGTCAGGATAGCTCTGGCCCCGGGTCCATGAACCTTACCAAGGTCTAAAACCCGAATACAGTCATCGCGCCAGACGAATCAAGCAGGAGCTTGAGGGAAATAGCCAAAGAGGCGGTGACGAGGACGGGGCGGATGAGGCGGGCGCCGTGGCGGAGGACGAGGTGGGAGCCGAGCCAGGCGCCGATGAATTGGCCGGCGGCCATGAGAAGGCCGTAGCGCCACAGGACATGTCCGCTCGGGAGGAAGAAGAGCAGGGCGGCGAGGTTGCTGGCGAAATTAAGGAGTTTGGTGTGGGCGGTGGCGCGGCTGAGGTTGTAGCCCAACAGGGCAACATAGCCCATGGCGAGGAAGCTGCCGGTGCCGGGGCCAAAAAAGCCGTCGTAAAAGCCGATGGGCAGGGCGACCAGGAAGGCGAAGGCGCCCTGACTCAGGCGTTGGCGGGCGTCAAAGTCCGAGACGCGGGGGGAGAAGAGGAAGTAGAGGCTGAAGGCGATGAGGAGGACGGGTATCAGCCAGGCGGGCAGGTCGGCGCCGATCTGGCGGATGAAGAGGACGCCACTGGCGGCGCCCACGAAGGCGCAGCTAAATGCCAGGGCCGCCCGGTGGAGGTCGATGAGACCCCGGCGCAGGAAATTGGCGCTGGCGGCGGCAGTGCCGAAGACGCCTTGGGCCTTGTTGGTAGCCAGGGCCTCCAAGGGCCCCAGGCCGGCCCAGAGCAGGGCCGGCAGGGTAATGAGCCCGCCGCCGCCCGCGATGGCGTCCACCAGACCCGCGGCCAGGGCCAGGATGAAGAGGAGTATTTCGGTTTCCACGGGCTGGGAATGCGGAATTTGGATTGAAAAAGCCGGGTCGGGCCATTAGTTTAGGCCCTTTCCAGCCTTGCCCCGCTCCTTCTTCATGCCCGCCCTCGCCGTACGCCAGCTCCGGAAGACTTACCGCAATGGCTTCGAGGCCCTCAAAGGGGTGGATCTGACCGTCGATGACGGCGATTTCTTCGCCCTGCTGGGGCCCAATGGGGCTGGCAAATCGACCCTGATCGGTATCCTCGCCTCCCTGGTGAACAAGAGTGGGGGCGAGGTCAGCGTCTTTGGTCATGACCTGGACCGGGAGCCGGAGGCGGTGAAGGCCTGCCTGGGCCTGGTGCCCCAGGAGTTTAATTTCAATATCTTTTTGCCCGTCGTCGAGGTGCTCCTCAACCAGGCGGGCTATTACGGCATTCCGCGCCCGGAGGCGCTGGCAAGGGCGGAATTCTACCTGCGCAAGCTGGAGTTGTGGGACCGGCGCCATACCGAGATGCGCCAGCTCTCGGGGGGGCTCAAGCGCCGCCTCATGATTGCCCGGGGTCTGATCCATCAGCCCCGGCTGCTGATCCTGGACGAGCCGACCGCCGGGGTGGATATCGAGATTCGCCGCGGCATGTGGGCGTTTCTGCGTGAACTCAACGCCCAAGGCACCACCATCATCCTGACCACCCACTATCTGGAGGAGGCGGAGAGCCTCTGCCGTCATATCGCCATCATCAATCGCGGGCGGGTCGCCGAGCGCGAGGGCATGACCCGGCTCCTGGGGCGGCTGGAGGCCGAGACCTTCGTCCTCAACCTGAAGCAACCCCTGACCGACGCGCCCCACTTGCCCGACTTCCCCTCCGTGCTGCTGGATGATATGAGCCTGGAGGTGGAGTTATTGCGCGGCCAGAGCGTCAATAGCCTTTTTAGCGCCCTGTCGCGCCGGGGCATCGAGGTGGCCAGCCTGCGCAACAAGCAGAACCGGCTGGAGCGGCTGTTTCTGGATGCCCTGGATAAGGGCGGCGGGGAGTCGTCATGAGTCAAGGCACGAGCTGCGTCATAACCCCGGGCATGAGCCGTTGGGGCCGCTACTGGGTCGCCTTCAGTACCATTTTACGCAAGGAGATCCTGCGGTTTTCCCGCATCTGGGTGCAGACCCTGTTGCCCTCCGTCATCACCACGGCCCTCTATTTTGTCATCTTCGGCCGCCTGATCGGCGATCGCATAGGCCCGATGGAGGGCTTTGACTATCTGGACTTCATCGTTCCCGGTCTGGTGCTGATGTCGGTCATCACCAACGCCTATGCCAATGTCGTCTCCTCTTTCTACTCCAGCAAGTTTTCCCGCTATGTTGAGGAGTTGCTGGTGGCGCCGGTGCCCAACTGGGTGATTCTGGCGGGCTACGTCAGTGGGGGGGTGGCACGGGGACTGACCGTGGGCGTGGCGGTGACCCTGGTCGCGCTCGTCTTCACCGACCTGCAGATCCACAGCTATCTGGCGAGCCTGGCGGTCTTCACCCTCACGGCGATCCTCTTTGCCCTCGGCGGCTTCATCAATGCCGTTTATGCCAATAGCTTTGACGACATCTCCATCATCCCGACTTTTGTCCTCACCCCCCTGACCTACCTCGGTGGGGTGTTCTACTCCATTGATCTGCTACCGGACTTTTGGCGATTCCTTTCTCAGGGTAATCCAGTCCTCTACATGGTGAATGCCTTCCGCTATGGCTTTTTGGGTGTGAGCGATATCAACCTGGGGGTGGCCTTCTCCCTTATCCTGGGCTTTATCGTCGCCTTGGGCTACTTCTGCCTGCGCCTGCTCGACCGGGGGGTGGGGATCAAGTCGTGAGGAAGGTTGCCGTTGTTCCTCCCCCATGGGACCATGTTGCCCCATTCGCCCAGGCTTCCCCCGCGCTGCCTGCCTTTCCTCTTGACCCGAACCCGGCGCCCGCTCGCCGCGAGGATTTAGCCCAGTGAACCGGCGCTATCGCGACGAAGACGACCAGGACTACGACGAGGGCGAGGGGGCAGCCCCGCCCCCCGGGCGCCGGAGCCTGCTGGTCCGGGTGCTGCGCCTCCTGGGCGGGACCCTGATGGTGGCGGGTCTGGCCACTGCCCTGGCGGTCGTTATCTATGCCATTCCGCTCGATACCACGGTGCGGGAGAAGTTCGAGGGTAAGCGCTGGGCCCTGCCGGCCCGGGTTTACGCGCGCCCGCTGGAACTCTATGCCGGCGCGCCCTTATCGTCCGAGGAGTTGTTAGCCGAGTTGAAGCGTCTGGACTACCGGGAGTTGGTCGAGCCGCCGCGCCCTGGCACCTACCAAGGGACCGATGGCTACTTCCTGATCCGTACCCGGGGCTTCCAGTTCTGGGACGGGGCTGAGCCCGAACGTTTCATCGCTATCCAGATCGACGAAGGCCATATCACCAGCATCGCCAACGCCGGCGACGATGGCGAGGAGCCCGCCCTGGTGCGGCTCGATCCGGTCATGATCGACAGCATCTACCCGATTCATAACGAGGATCGAGTCCTGGTGCAGGCCTCGGACCTGCCGCCCCTGCTCATCGACACCCTCAAGGCCGTGGAGGATCGCACCTTCGGCACCCATGTCGGCGTCGATCCCCTGGCTATCCTCCGTGCCTCCATCAAAAACTTTCAGGCCGGGGCTGTGGTCGAGGGCGGTAGCACCCTCACCCAGCAACTGGTCAAGAATTTTTATCTGACGGATGAGCGGAGCCTGGAGCGGAAGATCAACGAGGCCCTCATGGCCATCCTCCTGGAGTTGCGCTATCCCAAGGAAGATATCCTGGAGGCTTACGCCAACGAGATCTATCTGGGCCAGGACGGCAGCCGCGCCATCCACGGCTTTGGGCTCGCCAGCCGTTTCTACTACAACCGTGAATTGGGCGAGTTGGGGGTTCCCGAGACGGCCCTGCTGATTGCGCTCATCAAGGGGCCTTCCTTTTACGATCCCCGCCGTCATCCCGAGCGGGCTACCGAGCGGCGCAATCTGGTTATCGACGTGATGGCCGACCAGGGCATTATCGACCTTGCCCAGGCCGAGATCGCCAAGGCCGCCCCCCTGGGGGTGGGCGAAAAGGGGGGCCGGCCGGCGGGGGTCTATCCCGCCTTCACCGACCTGGTGCGCCGGCAACTGAAGCGGGACTATCGCGAGGAAGACCTGCGCTCCGAGGGCCTGATCATCTTCACCACCCTCTCGCCCACGATTCAGGGCCAGGCCGAAAGGGCCGTGCGCGAGGGTTTGCCGGGTCTGGAGAAGCTACGCAAGTTCAAGCGAGGCACCCTGGAGGGCGCGGCCGTGGTCGTCTCCGCGGCTCAGGGCGAGGTGCTGGCCCTGGTGGGGGGGCGCGAGGCGGATTATGCTGGCTTCAACCGGGCCCTGGAGGCGGTGCGTCCCATAGGTTCCCTGGTCAAGCCCATGATTTATCTGGAGGCCTTGAACGATCCCAAGAAGTACAACAT
>CAWJBI010000055.1:0-179978 GCA_963841065.1 uncultured Gammaproteobacteria bacterium
AGGATACCGATGATGGCTACCACGATCATGAGTTCGATCAAGGTGAAGCCGGATTGTAATTGACGTTTCATCTTCGTTCTCCCATCTGGGCTGTGTGTTCGAAAATCTTTGTAGGCCGATGGTGATCCTAAGCCCTCGGCATATGGGGGCGGTCGGGTCACCGCTTGCTGCTAGCCCAGCAAGTACCAAGCCAGAACGCCAGATCTCCAGGCTTATTCCTGACAAGTTGGGTAACCCGCTAACTATCCAGATAAATTTTCGGCTGACGTCAGACCGGCCATCTTAAAGACGGGGATGGGCGCGACGTGCTGGCGGCGTGAGGATGTTAGAACGTGACAACAATTGACACAAAGTGACGTAATTAAGTTACCCAGCGCGGCCCTGGCACTGGCCGCGCTTGCCTCGCGGTGGTTCAGGTGTTGGTAGTCAGGTCCCTCAACTAAAAAGCCCACCCCTGGGGCTTGCGGAAAGGTGGCCGGCCATGCTAACCCCGCCGCGTCGAGCCCTACGATTCGGTCTGGCCGGAGATGTGCCCGTGGGGGTGAAGATGTCTCCCTCGGCCACCTGGCCCCCGGCCATGGCTCCGGTCAGGGTCCGGGCATGGGCCTTCGCCCCGCAGTGATCCTGGCGCCCTGCGCAGGGCGTTTTTACCAAACAAAGCCAAATTTTCCGCCGCTGTCCGGCCAGCGGGGGGCGCTGAAAAGGCGAAATTTCCAAACGAACCCATTTTGGCGTTGAGCAGGACGCTGCCACTTCTCGCGGCTCAATGATGCCCCGACCCTGGAGACAAGGGCGCTTCCAGTATCCCGGCTGCCGTCCCGGGACAGGTGGTGGGGAAGATATTGAAGCCGATACCGGTTTCCTGAGCTTCAGGGTGCCGCAGGGACTTGCAGGAGGGCTTTGAGCCGTTGGATCTCGGCCAGGGCGGCAGTTTTTTGCAGGGCAGCCTCTTGCGCTTGCCGATCCGCATCCTTCTCTTGCAGGGCGGCCGCGTCCAGGCGCTCGCCGTCGGTGAAGAACTTGAGCCAGCGCTGTTGTTCGCTGACGACCTGCGCGACGGTGAGTTTGCTCAACTCCAGTAACCAGATGCCGCCGTGGTCGAGGAGCGCGCGGCCTTGGTCGTCACGGGCCTTGATGTCGACGATGCTGAGCTTGTCGGCGCGGTGCTCGCGCTCATTGTAAGGGTTGAGGATGGCCACCCGGCGAGCGGCGCGGGCGATCCGGGCCCAGGATCGCATGGAAAAATGCATCAGCAGGTTGAGATTGTCCTCGGACCCCAGCAGGGAGTGGCCATCGTTGCGAATCTTCACCGCGTCGCCGCTCTGCGCCAGGACGTACAGGCCCTGGTGGTAGGCGTAGCGCGCGACGTCCTCCGGCACCACCGCCGCCGCCCCACCACCGAGGAGGCGGTAGCCGGCGTACTCAGCCAGCCGTCCTTAGCGGACTCAAGCGGGCTCGTTGGGTCCGCGTGCCCGTTGACAGTTCCCTGACTACCTTGTACAACCATGCAAATTAATAACTGGAGTTATCGAAATGCCGGGTTATTTGCCGCGCCGCGCGGAGTCCGGACTGGAGCCTGCCTTGGCGGCGGTCATCTTGGCCCTGGCAAGCGGACCGCACCGGCCCCGCCGTTCCTGCGGACCAGCAAGGGTGCCGAGATTGACCTGGTGCTGGGCGGGAGCGATGAGGGGAATGAAGTGGAAAAAACCAGGGGTTGGGTCAGTCCATTCTTGCTATTACCCCTTGGCTACCTAATACTAATCATCAGAAATACTTGACTAAAAAGATTTCCCATGCCCCTGAAATATCATTCTCGCCCGGGATTTACAATAATAGAATTGATGATTGTGGTGGGCGTTATTGGCATTCTTGCCTCTATTGCGTATCCGTCATACTTGGATTATGTGCGTAAAGCGCGGCGCACTGAAGTCCAAGGCACTATGCTGGATATGCAATTGCAGCAAGAAAAATATCGCGTCAATCATGCTACTTACGCTTCCCTGACCGATTTAGGCACCTTTACTTCGGATTACTATACCTTGACGGTTCCAGTAAACACGGCATTGGCCTATACCATATCCGCCGTCTCCAAGACAGGTACCAGCCAAGCGAGCGACACGGGGTGTACGACCATGACGCTTAATCAGGCAAGTGTTAAAACGGCGGCGGATTGTTGGAAGAAATAAGGACGTACTACACCAGAATGTTCCCCGATGAATAAATTTCGTGGCGTGACATTGATCGAGTTGATGGTAACCATTGTCGTATTGGCAATCCTGGCTAGTATGGCCATCCCCAGTTTCACTAACATGATGGAAAGACAGCGCCTCATCAACGCAACGGAAGCCGTCTATAGTGACTTGCAAAATGCGCGATCCGAGGCCGTGAAACGATCACTTCAGATTGTTGCGAGTATCAAGGAAGGCTGTCTCACCGTTGCCGATAAGTTAGTGTCCCCCACGGTTGTATTATCGAATACCTGCATGACGGTGTTTCCAGCCATTAGTATGTCGACTAATCGCTCACCCATCTATTTTGATCGGGTAAGAGGCATTACTAATCCCTACGGGTGGGGGGGGCACTATCACCCTGACCTCATCGACTAGCCTAGAAGCTCGGGTGGTAATAAGTGGATTTGGACGGGTGCGGGTTTGTTCTCCAACGAAAGTTGGAGGTTATCCGACATGTTAAAACATACGTCCATCCACCAGGCAGGAGTTTCCCTGGTTGAATTGATGGTTGGTTCCGCGGTCGGGCTGATTGTCATTGCCGCCATGGTTGCCACCTACGCCATAATCGCCAGAAGTGGTAGCGAAATCCTGGCTTCCGCGAAATTGAATGCTGAACTCAGGGCCGCTATGGATATGATGGTCCGGGATATTCGTCGTGCTGGTTCCTGGACGGCTACGCTCACCAGTCGCGAGGATGGAGCCAACCCCTTTACTCGGCGCACGGGTGGCTTGATTACTGATGTAAATATTTTTGATAGTGGGAAGGTTATTGAATTTTCATACAACGGCAGTTTTTTAGGATCGGCGAACGGTACTGTGTTTGGATATCAGAGGGATGACGATGCTATAAAGACGCTACAATGCAATATTGATAGTCCTCACAACCGGAATGCAACACGGGTTCCATTGTGGATGACGATGATCTGGATTGGGAAAAACTGACGGATGATAAGAATGTCGTGATTACCTCGCTTACTTTCCAGACTACGGGTTCGCGCTGTTTGAATTTAACGCAGGCTGGTCAAACATGGGTGTCACCGACCGCCAGTACGGTCCCTGCTTGCGACCCATCAACCCCGGGATATGTTGCGACCACCAATGACCGTCTGTTTGAAAAACGTCAGATAAGAGTTAGATTGGCTGGTAAACTGAAACGCAGGGAGGAGTTTACCATGGTCCTCGAAGAGTCGGTTCTTTTAGCCAATGACCGGGTCTTTAATGTTCCCTAAAGTGGAGATGATCATGTGCCGGGATTCGGGCTTGTTAGCACGGGGAATATTTTCAGAGGGGAGTCGCGGCATTACCTATTAGCGTATTGCTCCTCTTTGTCGCCGCCTTGGTGCTCATTGCCCTTTCAAAAACCACTTTGATGGAACAGCGTATTTCCGGGAACGAAATTCGCGCCAGGCAAGCCCTGCAAGCAGCCCAGGCGGGCATCAGTCATGCAGTCGCTTATATGAAATCGGGTGGTATTGATCACAACTCAAATAGCGTGGCAGATGCCATTACCCCCGTTACCCTGGCGAATGGTGCGAGTTATCAGGTCTACTATTGTGATCCCAACGTTGATCCTCCAGAAGATGCCTGTGATAACGCATCTTCACGTACCACCTGTGCCGGTGGCTTCACGGCGGTAGATAGATTTGCTACCCCTCTGGTCCTTGCCTGTGGCTGGAGTGATGATGGCCTGGCCAAGCAACCTGTCGTCGTCAGTATCTCCCGCGCCACTACCTTGGCTGATGCTCCTGAAAATCCCGTTATCAGTAAGGGTGAAGTTAATGTCCAGGGCAGTGCAACCATTACGAATTATTTTTCAAATCTGACTATCTGGACAGGAGACACCGTTAGCAGCATTGGCAATGCCGGAAAGACCTTTGTGCGTAATCCTAAGGTACCGCAACCGGCTATAACAGCCATACCCCCCGATCGACCCACTGCTTGCAAGGAATCCGATGATTATATCTGTCTGACGGATAAATCGATTCGTGGTCCGGACATCATTGACAACGACTTGACATTAAAAAACATGTCCGATGAAGAGATGTTTGAACAATTCTTTGGCCATGATTTTGCCACCTACCGGGATGATATCGCTACCCGTACTCTTGCCGCGGGACAAGTGTCTTCACTTGCCGGTATCAAAGGTGAATCCATCGTGATCACCGGTGCCTCTTCCGGAGTGGGATTACCGAGTATGGGTACCCGTGCTAGTCCGGTTGTGGTGATCATCGAGGGTAATTTAAGTCAAACGGGTAATACGACGATTTACGGAGTTGTTTATGTCATGGGTAATGTGAGTGGATCTGGAAACTTTACGGTTTATGGTAATGTTACCGTCGAGGGTAACGTAGCCGGTACGGGCAGCTTGGACATCATTTTTGATCCCTTTGCCATTAGCATTAGCGAAAAGATTAGGAAAACCAGGTCTTCTGTCGGGTTCGTGGCGGGATTGGCTATGAACAATAATTTCAGGTCAAGGAATTATTTATGAATCACTTGTATTTTGCTCACCGGCGTGGTTTTGTCTTGCTTGACGCCCTGATAGCGGTCATTGTCGTGGGTATCGGTTTGTTTGGTGTCGCCAAGTTAAATTCAGTGATGCTGGCGAGTACGGGTATCGCCAAAACCCGGGCCGAGGCTACCCAACTTGCCGAAGGAAAGTTAGAGGAAATCCGGGCTCAGCAACCGCCTGCTGCTAAACCAACTTCTAGTACTTCGCCTGAGTCTATTTCTGGCGTCAATGCCAGTTTCCAGCGATCCTGGACCATCGGAACGCCGGGGTTACGGGGATGGATCTCGATAAAATTGCGGTTTGTGTTTCATGGGGTGATTCCTGCGGCGGCACGGGAGAAAAGAAAGTTGAGCTTAATGGCTTGGTTACCTGGACCGATCTTAGTACCTCCGCCGCTGTCGGTAGCGGAGAGGCCTCTGGATTAAGTGTTGGACATCCCGTATCACCCACGGGTCTTGCGCGGGAAGGTGGCGAATAATACCTATACAGCCAATTCCCCGCGCATCGGGATCGACAACCAATGCTAATGATGGTACAAGTATCTATAAAGGTATCGGCAAGACGTGAATTGATCGAGACCGCCACTGGCAAGGGTTTTGTTGACGATTGATGATGGTTCGGATTTTAGCACTATAACCGGAAAAGTTTATATCACCTGGGGTTCTGCTGTTAATAAAAAGGACGAAAGTGATATCACCTTGTCGGTTATTAATGAATCCGTTCGCGTTTTAGGTTCGGGTGGGTCCGCCTGCCGACAATTTGTATCAGGCGGTGGTACCACGCTCCCACGTTATCCCACATCCGGTACCACGAAATTTTCTTATTTCAGCTACACCTGTTATATGGGCGCTGGTTGGTATGGCAACATTGCCATTGTGCGGTTCGATGGCGGCGACCGTGTCTGTCTTGGTGACCCTGATATTCCTTCTTCCAATGCTACACCAACCTCACGCAGACCCCTTTTGAGTGCGGTGCGCAATTATCGCGGATATACCGCTGCCTGTACAACATCCCCAACGAGTTCCGCATGTAAATCAACGGGAATAGGAATGAGTGGTGGCAGTTACGCCAGTGTTAATTTGGGTGGCCGAATATCCTGGACGTCTTTTTATCAACATGATTTTCTTTTAACCACTATCAAGGGACAGCCTATCTAATCAAGATTGTGCGGACGAAGAAGCCAAGCCAACATCTTTCAGATAATCCATTTATCGGATTTTCCTTTTTATTCTATGATTGGTTTGGTAATACTGGACTTCTTTACTGTCTTTCCACTACCTGCCCCATCGCAAGTGGCTTTGTAACTTTTCAGACGAACTTCTCTCTGACTTTGACTACGACTTCCACAACCCCGCTGGTTGTTGATGTTGACGGCGGTCAATGCACTACGCCAACGCAAACAGCCTCGCCCTTTGTCTATCATTGCCAAATTGATTGGCTTGGATGGTCGGGTGATTATTGGGCGGGAAATATCAACTTCCTCAAGGCGGATGGATCAGCCATGGATGGATCATTAAGTGATGTTGATTTAGGCCCCGTATTACCGGATGAAGATGGGAGTGATGTTACTCTTGTCGAATATCCTGGTGAACCCGAAAAGCTAGGTGTTGGATGTGATGGAAGTTGTCTTCAATTCACCAAGGTGACCAAGAACGTAACCGACTTTTCATTGAGTTTGGACGCTCCATGATACTCCGCTCTATTTTGATAGACGCCTGTAGGGGTGTCCCTCGCGCCTCTTCGTGACCGAAGGCCCGGCCCGCGGTGCTCTTGACGTGTCGGCAACAATAGGGTCGGCAGGATTGCATTTGGAAGGGTGACAAGCCCATGGGTAGGCCGTTGAGGCTGCCCGCTCATCTTATTCCCGGTCGCCATCATGCTATGCTCAGCCCCGCCCAGCTCCATGCCGTCCCTCGCGCCTTAGGAATTTGATCATGACCCCGCTTCTTGCGACCTACCAGGAACTCCCTTACGAGCTGCGGAGCCTGGTACTCCTGACGGCTGTCTATGGGGAGGGCATCTATCTGACGACCCTTAAGACGCTGGTGAAGGAACTGGGCTGGAAGGATGAGGAGGGCCGGTTCATTTATCCTCGCATCGACGCGACCCTGCGCGATCGCCTCCTGGGGCCGGGGCTGTGGCTCGATGATCGGGCGGGCTTGCGTTGTCATCCGGATCTGATCGAGCCCTTGACCCAGGAGGCCCGGGAGAGGGGGCTGCTGGGGCCGATTATTGATGCGGCCTGTCGTCTGGTGCCCTACCGGCTGGGTGCCTATGGCATCGTGGATCAGGAGTCCCAGCGCCGCTTTCTGCGCGATGTCCGCTTTGCCATGCTCCGGGATGATCCGGGCCAGGTGTTTCGGCTGCTGGGCATGGATAAGCCGGATTTTGTCCAGGCCAGCCCCAAGTTCGCGGTGGATCTGGCGCGTATCTATGGCGAACGGCTCGCCCAGGCCCTGCCCGAGATCCAGTTCATGGCCCTGGACCCCATCCTGGATGAGGGCGATATCCAGTTGCGGGACTCGCGGGAGCTCTATGCCCGCTTCGAGGCCTTCTTTGGGGTCATGCCCGATCCGGGTCCGGTGCTTGGCAACAGCCTGTGTCAGCGGCGCCTGCTGCGGGGGGCCTACGAGGCGGCCACGACCCTGGCCCCGCCTGGCACCATCATCGGCTCCATGGCCCACGGCGTGGCGGCCTTCATGAGCGGGGATGACGCGACCGCCATTGCCCGCTTTCAGGAGGTGGTGGCCCTGCTGAAGAAGAGCGAGCGCAAGCGCAACATTCACATCCCGGGGCTGGCGGGGATCTGCCACCTCCTGGCCCTGCTGCGGGAGGGCTCGCCCGCCGCCATGGCCAGCCTGCACACCCAGCTCGAGGCCGCCCAAAAGCCCCTCTACCAGGACCATTTCCAGCGCTCCTTTCAGGTCCTGGAGGTGACGGTGGCGGTCATCCGGGATGGTCGGGAATTCAATAGTGGCCACCCCTTCTTTGCCCTGATCTCGGTCCAGAATCCCTGGCAGGAGCTGATTCAGGATCTGTGTCTGCGCTGGCTGGGGGGGCAGCCCAGCGAGGAGCGGCTGCGGCGGCTGAAGGAGCATCAGCACAGCGCGACCCAGGGCGGTTTTCTTTGGTATGCCCGCGAGGCGGCCCTGCTGCTGAATGCCTGGGGTGACAAGACCCGCTATGGGTGCATCGACGCCCTGGACACCAAGCCCCTGACCAACCTGCGCCAGCCCGAGGAGGCCTGGGAGCGCACCCTGCGTGTCTTGCGTGAGATCGCCACGCCGGTGGCCGCCGCTGGCCCGGTCGCCAAGGCGGCGGGGGAGGGTGAATTGAGCATGGCCTGGGAGTTGACCGTTCTGAAGAATGGCCAGGTGTTCTTCGAGCCCCGGGAACGCAAACGCCGGGGTGCGGGTTGGACCAAGGGCCGGGTGGTGGCCATCAAGCGGCTGCGGGAGGATCTGGACCGCTTTACCTATCTCACCCCGGCGGATCGGGCGATCTGTGGCTGTATCCGCGCCGAGCAGGTGGGCTGGGGCTGGGGCAGTTCCCGGACCGAGTATCTCATCGAGCCCCTCTGCGCCCTGCGGGCCGCCGTGGGCCATCCCTACCTGCAAACCGCCGCGGGTCCGGTGGAACTGGTCCAGGAACAGCCGTGCCTCCTGGTGGCGCGCACCCCGGATGGCATCCATATCACCCTGCACCCGCCCTGTGAGCGGGAGAGCAAGTATGCGGTCTCCCTGGAGGCCAGCCGGCTGCGTTTCTACGAGTTCACGGCCCAACACCTGCTGGCGGGAAACCTCCTGGGACGGGAGGGTCTGCGGGTCCCCAAGGCCGCCGAGACCCAGGTCCTGGAGACCATCACCGCCCTGGCGCCCATGATCACGGTCCATTCCGAGATCGGCGGCGAGGCCGGGGGCGAGATGGCCGGGGAGGTGGAGCGCGTGGCGGCGGACCCGCGGCCGCGTCTGCAACTCCAGCCCCTGGCGGATGGCCTGCGCATCGCCTGCCTGGTGAAGCCCTTGGGCGATAAGGGGCCCAGCGCCCATCCTGGCGAGGGCGCGGCCTCTATCTTCAGCGAGATCGAGGGCCGGCGGCTCCATGCCCGGCGTGATCTCGGGGCCGAGCGGGCGGCGGTGGCGCGCCTCTTCATCGCTTGCCCCCATCTCGACCCCGACTTCTGGGAATGGCCGCTGGACGAACCGGATCTGGCCCTGGAGACCCTGGAGACCTTGCAGGAGCTGGGTGATGCGGTGGTGCTGGAGTGGCCCCAGGGCAAGGCCCTGCGGCTGGCCGGTAATCCGGGCCTGCGGGGGCTGGCGGTGAAAATCGGCATCCAGCGGGACTGGTTTGGGGTGTCCGGGGAGCTGACCCTGGATGATGGGCGGGTGATGGACATGGCGCGCCTGCTCGAACTGCTCGGGTCCGCCCCCAGTCGCTTCGTCAAGATCGGCGAGGACGAATACCTGGCCTTGAGCCAGGAGTTACGCAAGCGGCTGGATACCATCCGGGTCCTGCAGGACCGGGGCCGGGTCCATCCCCTGGCGGCGGGTCTGCTCGATGAGGCCCTGGACGGCCTCCAGGTCAAGACCGACCGGGCCTGGCAGGAACAACTCCAGCGCCTGACCGAGGCCCAGGACCTGGTCCCGGTGGTGCCCAGCACCCTGCAGGCGGAGTTGCGCGACTACCAGGTGGAGGGTTTCCGCTGGCTCGGCCGTCTGGCTCACTGGGGGGCCGGGGCCTGTCTCGCCGATGATATGGGCTTGGGCAAGACGGTGCAGACCCTGGCCCTGCTCCTGACGCGGGCCGCCGAGGGCCCGGCCCTGGTCCTGGCCCCCACCTCGGTCTGTTCCAACTGGGTCGAGGAGGCGGGGCGTTTTGCGCCGACGCTCAAGGCCCATCTGTTCGGGTCCGGGGACCGGGCGGCCTTTCTGAACGCCCTGGGGCCCTTCGACCTGGTGATCTGTACCTACGGCCTGCTGTGGAGCGAGTCCGAGGCCCTGACCCAGGTGCGGTGGCGCACCATCGTCGCCGACGAGGCTCAGGCCTTCAAGAATGCCCAGACCAAGCGCTCCAAGGCGGTGATGGACCTGAACGGCGATTTTCGCCTCATCACCACCGGCACCCCCATCGAGAACCATCTGGGGGAGTTGTGGAATCTCTTTCGCTTCATCAATCCGGGACTCCTGGGGAGTCAGGAGCAGTTCAACCGGCGCTTCGCCATTCCCATCGAGCAGCGCCAGGACAAGGAGGCCGGCCGCCAGCTCAAGCGTCTGATCCGCCCCTTCATCCTGCGCCGGCTCAAGAGCGAGGTGCTGTCGGAACTGCCGGAGCGGACCGAGATCACCCTGCATGTGGAGTTGAGCGAGGCGGAACGCCTCTTCTACGAGGCCTTGCGCCGCACCGCCATCGAGCGCATCAGCCAGGTGGGGGGGCAGGGGCCCGGCGACGTCCGCTTCCAGGTCCTCGCCGAGATCATGCGGCTACGCCGGGCCTGCTGTAATCCCAAGCTGGTCATGCCCGAGAGCCCCATTCCCAGCGCCAAGCTCCAGGCCTTCGCCGAGATTGTCGAGGAATTGCGCGACAACCGGCACAAGGCGCTGGTCTTCAGCCAGTTTGTCGATCATCTGACCCTGGTGCGGGCCTGGCTCGATGAGCAGGGGATTGCCTATCAGTACCTGGATGGGGCCACGCCCATCAAGCGCCGGCAGGAGGCCGTGGCGGCCTTCCAGGCGGGACGGGGGGATCTCTTCCTGATCAGCCTCAAGGCCGGTGGCGCCGGACTCAACCTGACGGCGGCGGATTACGTCATCCACCTCGATCCCTGGTGGAACCCCGCCGTCGAGGATCAGGCCTCGGACCGTGCCCACCGCATCGGCCAGTTGCGGCCGGTGACCATCTACCGGCTGGTGGCCCGGGAAACGATTGAGGACAAGATTCTCGACCTGCATCGCCACAAGCGCGATCTGGCCGATTCCCTGCTGGAGGGCACCGAGATGAGTGCCCGCCTGGGGGTGGAGGAGATGATGGCGTTATTGAAGGAGGCCGGCTGACGCGGGCGGGCGGGGTGGGGTAGCGGGCTGACAGGGGGATCAGGCCTGCCGGGCTGGGAACAACCCGGCCCTTCGGCTCTTAATTGAAGGCCTACGGAAAAATGATCAGGACGGGGCTATGACCCTATCGCTCGTTGGCTCTCCGCGGGATGCGAGGCAAGCCAGGCCTTGAGCGCGGCGTCCATGCGCGTTTGCCAACCTGGCCCAGTAGCCCGAAAACGGTCAACGACATCCCGCGACAAGCGAATGGTGATACGTTCCTTGGTGACATCAGCCTTGGGCCGACCATAGGACGCGGTATTAAGTTTGGCCTGCATCGCCACAAGCGCGATCTGGCCGATTCCCTGCTGGAGGTGTTGACATGCCGGCTGTGTGAAGCCAGCTGGTCATTCAGTGCCAACGGCTCACTCTTCAAAGAGATCAGAGTGCGTGCCAGCGCGCACGAAGATGAGGGTGTTGCCGTCCAACTGGTAGATGAGCAGGAAGTCTCCACCGATGTGGCATTCCCGGTGGTCGACCCAGTCGCCTTTGAGGGGATGGTCCAGCCACTCAGGACCCAGCGGCGCATCGTTGGCGATGAGCAGCAGCATGGCCTCCTTCAGGTGCCTTAAGTCGTAACGGCCAGAACGGGAGAGGCGTTCCCAGTCCTTGCGGAAGGTCTTGGTGTAGTCACATGCCCGGGGTAGCGCGGCCCGCTTACTGCTGGCGGGCTTTTTCGAGGTCATCGATCAAGGCATCAGCAGATTCGAAACGGGTGGCGCGGGCCTTCATCATGGCGCGGGCCTCCGTCATCGCAGCGCGGGTCTGGGCATTGGGTACCTTGAGTTCCAGCGGAAAGGCCTGGTCGTTGACCACCCGCTTGAGCAGGATGCGCACGGCATCAGACACCGACAGCCCCATGGCTGCCAGGGTCTCGCTTGCTTGCGTCTTGATTTCGTCGTCCACCCGGACGTGCAACATCGTGGAATGAGCCATGATTGAATCCTCCGTCTAGGTCCAGTTTGTATCTCTTCAGCGATACAATCAAGTGCGCCTAGGGCTAGAGCATCCGTCTCTACACTCGTTATCGCCGGGTTCGGCTGCTGCATTGACGGGTTGCGGAAACCAGGCCGGGTCGAGGTTGGGAGAAGAGACTGGCACGCAGCAGCCGCGCCTGCTCGTTTGCCCAGGCAAGGATGTCAGTGTCGTAAGTGCTGGACGCCATCTTTGCTGCGTTTAATCAGTGCCCGCCGCCCTTGAGGGCATTGCACATCCCTTCGATGGTGTCCTTGGCGTCGCCAAAGACCAGGGAGGTGTTGTCCTGATAGAAGAGCAGGTTATCCACGCCGGAGTAACCAGGCCGCATGGAGCGCTTGAGGAAGTAGACTTGCCGGGCCTTGCCGGCATCCAGGATGGGCATGCCGTAGATGGGGCTGGATTTGTCGGTCTTGGCGGCTGGGTTGACGACGTCGTTGGCGCCGACGACCAGGGCCACGTCCGCCGTCGGGAACTCCGGATTGACCTCGTCCATCTCCAGTACCTGGTCGTAGGGGATGTCCGCCTCCGCCAGCAGCACGTTCATGTGGCCCGGCATGCGCCCGGCCACCGGATGGATGGCGAACTTGACGTCCACCCCGCGGGCCTGCAATAGCTCCATCAATTCCTTCAGGGAGTGCTGGGCCTGGGAGACCGCCATGCCATAGCCGGGGATGATGATGACCTTGTTGGCGTCTTCCATCCAATAGACGGCATCCTCCACCGAGGCTGACTTGACGCCCTTGGCCGCAGCCTGGGCGCCGGCATTGTCACCGCCGCCGCCATCGCCACTGCCGAAGCCGCCGAACACCACGTTGATGATGGAGCGGTTCATGGCCTTGCACATGATGAAGGACAGGATGGCGCCGGAGAAGCCGACCAGGGCGCCGACGATGATGAGCAGGTTGTTGCCCAGGGTGAAGCCCGTGGCCGCCGCCGCCCAGCCCGAGTAGCTGTTGAGCATGGAGATGATGACCGGCATGTCGGCGCCGCCGATGGGGATGATGAGGGTCACGCCCAGGGTGAAGGCGAGCAGGGTCATGAGGGTCAGGGATAGGGCGCTGCCGGTCATGGCGAAGTGCACGCCCAGGGCGAGGGTGGCCAGGGCGATGGCGGCGTTGAGGGCGTGCTGGCCCTTGAACTTGACGGGCTGACCGCTGATGAGGCCCTGGAGCTTGCCGAAGGCGATGACGGAGCCGGTGCAGGTGATGGCGCCGATGATGATGCCCGCCGAGAGCTCGCCCATGAGGACGGCGTTGAGGGCGTCGGCGGCGGCCTTGTTGAGGAAGGTGCCGACGGCCACCAGGACGGCGGCCATGCCCACGAAGCTGTGGAGCGCGGCGACCAGTTGCGGCATGGCCGTCATCTGGATGCGCATCGCCAGGATGCTGCCGATGATGGCGCCGGCCAGGACACCGGCGATGATGAAGCCGAAGGACCGGACCTCGGCCCCCATCAGGGTGGCGGCGATGGCAATGGCCATGCCGATCATGCCAAAGAGATTGCCGCGCCGGGCGGTGGCGGGGTGGGTCAGTCCCTTGAGGGACAGGATGAAGAGAATGGCCGAGCCGAGATAGGCAAGGGCCTGGGTATTGGCCGAGAGTTCCATGGGCGTCTCCTTACTTCTTCTTCTTGAACATGGACAGCATCCGGTGGGTCACCAGGAAACCGCCGAAGACGTTGATGGAAGCCAGGAGCACGGCGATAAAGCCCATGATCTCGGCCGTGGTCCCGGCATTTTCGAGGCCGGCCACCAGGAGGGCGCCGACGATGACGATGCCGGAGATGGCGTTGGTCAGGGCCACCAGGGGGGTGTGCAGGGAGGGCGTGACGCCCCAGATGACGTAGTAGCCAATGAAGCAGGCCAGTACGAACACATATAGCGCGAGGAGGGTCTCCGACATCCGATGGCTCCGGGTGAAGTGCGTGGGGCGGGCGCGGCTAGACGCCGACGCGCATGGCCTGGGTGATCTCGTCCTGGTCCAGGTCCTTGAGGACGGGGCCCGTGTCGGACTTGTCCACCATGATTTCCAGCAGGTTCGAGAGGTTGCGGGCGTAGAAGGCGCTCGCGTCCGCCGGGACCAGGGCCGGGAAGTTGGTGAGGCCCACCAGGATGACGCCCTGTTTCTCCACCACCTGGTCCCTTTCCGTCAGGGGGCAGTTGCCGCCGGTGGCGGCCGCCAGGTCAACGATGACGGAACCGGGGCGCATCCGGCCCACGACCTCGGGGGTGATGAGGACCGGAGCCGGGCGGCAGGGGATGAGGGCGGTGGAGATGATGATGTGGGCCTTGGCCAGTTCATCGGCCAGGGCGGCCTGCTGCCGGGCCTTGGCCGCGTCGGAGAGCTCCTTGGCGTAACCGCCGGTGCCGGCGCCGCTCTCGCCGATGTCCAGGACGATGGCCTTGGCGCCCAGGGACTGGATCTGCTCCTGGGTCTCGGGGCGAACGTCATAGGCATAGACGTCGCAACCGAGGCGGCGGGCGGTGGCGATGGCCTGAAGGCCGGCGACGCCGGCGCCGAGGACCACCAGCCGGGCGGGCTTGGCGGAACCGGCGGAGGTCATCATCATGGGCATGAAGCGCCCATGGCGGGCGGCGGCCTCGATGACGGCGCGGTAGCCGGCGATGTTGCTCTGGGAGGAGAGGGCGTCCATGGATTGGGCGCGGGAGATGCGGGGGATGCGCTCCACCGCCATGACCCGGATGTCCTTGCGGACCATGGCGCCGATGATCTCATCCTCGCCGCAGGTCTCGACATGGCCGATGAAGATGCCGCCGGCCCGCATGGCCGCGACCTCGTCGAGATCGGGTCGCCGGACCTTGAGGAGGATATCGGCGTCGAAGGCGGTGGCGCGGTCCACGATCTCGGCCCCGGCCTCCCGGTATTGGTCGTCGGGATAGTGGGACGCGGCGCCGGCGCCGGCCTCGATCAGGACCTGGAAACCGGTCTTGACCAGCTTTTTGACCACCTCGGGGGTGGAGGCGACGCGGGTTTCCGCGGCGCAAGTCTCTTGGGGTACACCGATTTTCATAACAGCGGCATTTTTCGGCCAGGGCTGAAAATTAAGGGGCGTTGAGAGTAGCCCCAGCGGGCTAGGGAATCAAGGCATGGGGTGGGTGCCGGGTGGTTAAAGCGACGCGATGCGCCCTCGATTGGTGCGTAGATGGCGGCCTGCGCACCGATAGCGGGCGAGTTGTGGGGCATCCGGCTGGGGTGGGGCTAGCGCTGGGCCGGCGTGGGCCCTCGGGCGGGATTCTTGCACCGCGAAGGTGCAAGGCGTCGCCCCGGCCCGGGGGACTTAAGGGCCAGGTCCTTATTCGCTGGGCAGTTTTGGCATACATTTGGCATAATATCCCAAGCCTAACGAAATGCCGCCCCTGGCTTGGCGGCCGAAAACCCGATACCGGTTCCCACGAGGTGAGCGATGAGCCTTAACGCCCTACCCCAAGCGCAGGGACTATACGACCCCGCCTACGAGCATGATGCCTGTGGCGTCGGCTTCGTCTGCAATATCAAGAATGTCAAGAGCCGCCGTATCGTCGAGCAGGGTCTGGAGATCCTGGTCCGCCTGACGCACCGCGGGGCCGTGGGGGCCGATCCCCGGGCCGGGGATGGCGCCGGCATCCTGGTGCAGATTCCCGATGCCTTCCTGCGCGCCGAGGTGGGCTTCGAACTCCCCCCGGTGGGTAGCTATGCGGTCGGCATGATCTTTTTGCCCCGGGATCGCGGCCGCCATGGGGAGATACAAGCGGTCATCGAGCGCCAGATCGCCGAGGGCGGGGATCATGTTCTGGGTTGGCGCGATGTGCCGGTGGACAGCAGCGTCCTGAGCGAGAGCGTCCTGCCCACGGAGCCCGTGGTGCGCCAGCTTTTCATCGCCCGCGGGGAGCGTCACCCGGACCAGGACGCCTTCGAGCGCAGCCTCTTCGTGACCCGCAAGCGCATGGACAACGCCATCCGCTTCGCCGGCTTGCCCCAGGCCAGCTTTTACGTCGCCTCCCTGTCCACCCGGACCCTGGTTTACAAGGGCATGTTCCTGGCGGACCAGGTGGGGAGCTACTATCGGGATCTGCATCACCCCCTGTTCGAGTCGGCCCTGGCCCTGGTCCATCAGCGCTTCTCCACCAACACCTTCCCGACCTGGAACCTGGCTCATCCCTTCCGCATGATCGCCCACAATGGCGAGATCAACACCCTGCGCGGCAACCTCAACTGGATGGCGGCCCGCCGTCACAACATGACGTCGGAGGTCATAGGCCCGGATCTGGACAAGATCTGGCCCCTGATTCCCGAGAATCAGTCCGACTCCGCCTGCTTCGACAATGCCCTGGAACTGCTGGTGGTGGGCGGCTATTCCCTGGCCCATGCCATGATGATCCTGATCCCGGAGGCCTGGGCCGGCAATCCCCTGATGGACGAGCAGCGCCGCGCCTTCTACGAGTACCACGCCGCCCTCATGGAGCCCTGGGATGGCCCGGCGGCGGTGGCCTTCACCGACGGCCGCCAGATCGGCGCCACCCTGGACCGCAATGGCCTGCGGCCCGCCCGCTACCTGATCACCGACGACGACCTGGTGGTCATGGCCTCGGAGATGGGCGTCCTCGACATCCCCGAGGAGCGCATCGTCCGCAAGTGGCGCCTGCAGCCCGGCAAGATGTTCCTCATCGACCTGGAGCAGGGTCGCATCATCGACGACGCCGAGGTCAAGGCCGGCCTGGCGCTGGCCAAGCCCTATCAGGAGTGGCTGGATCGCACCCAGATCCGCCTGCGTGAGCTGCCGCCGGACATTGGCCCCATGGCCCCCGGTGCCCAGACCCTGCTCGACCGCCAGCAGGCCTTCGGCTATACCCAGGAAGACCTCAAGTTCCTGATGACGCCCATGGCCACCACCGGCGAGGAGGCGGTGGGGTCCATGGGGGCGGACAACCCTATCGCCATCCTGTCGAACAAGCCCAAGCCGCTGTTCAATTACTTCCAGCAGAACTTCGCCCAGGTCACCAACCCGCCCATCGATCCCATCCGCGAGGAGCTGGTGATGTCGCTGGTGTCCCTGATCGGGCCGCGACCGAATCTGCTGGGCATCCACGACGGTGGTAACCACCTGCGGCTGGAGGTGGATCACCCCATCCTGACGAACACGGACCTGGCCCGCATCCGCCATATCGAGGATCACACCGCCGGGGCCTTCCGCACCCAGACCATCAGCATCTGTTACCCCGTGGATCAGGGGTCCGCGGGCATGAAGTCCGCCGTGGCCCTGCTGTGCGCGGCGGCGGAGCGGGCGGTACGCGACGGCCACAACATCCTGGTGCTCTCGGACCGGGATGTCGATGCGGACCATATCCCCATCCCCGCCCTGCTGGCCACCGCCGCCGTGCATCATCATCTGGTGCGCATGGGCCTGCGCACCGAGTCGGGTCTGGTGGTGGAGACTGGGGCGGCCCGCGAGATCCATCACTTCGCCGTCCTGGCCGGCTATGGCGCCGAGGCCATCAACCCCTATCTGGCCTTCGATACCCTCTCGGCCCTGCGCCCCCGACTCGCGGAGAAGATTTCCGAGGCGGAATTGCACAACCGCTATATGAAGAGCATCAAGAAGGGGCTGCTCAAGGTGATGTCCAAGATGGGCATCTCGACCTATCAGTCCTATTGCGGCGCCCAGATCTTCGACGCCGTGGGGCTCTCCAGCGACTTTGTGGAGACCTATTTCACCGGTACGGCGACGCGGCATCGAGGGGGTCGGCCTGCGGGAGATCGCGGAAGAGGCGGCGCGCTGGCACGCCGATGCCTATGGCGCCAACCCCATCTACGAGAATGACCTGGACGTGGGCGGCGACTATGCCTTCCGGGTGCGGGGCGAGGCCCATGCCTGGACCCCGGATTCCATCGCCAAGCTGCAGCATGCCACCCGCGCCAACGATTGGCCGACCTACGAGGCCTTTTCCAGCACCATCAACGATCAGAACGAGCGGCTGCTGACCCTGCGCGGCTTGTTCGAGCTGGCCCTGGACCGCAATCCGGTACCCCTGGACGAGGTCGAGCCGGCGGCCGGGATCGTCAAGCGCTTCGCTACAGGGGCCATGTCCTTCGGGTCCATCTCCCAGGAGGCCCACACCAATCTCGCCATCGCCATGAACCGGATCGGCGGCAAGTCCAATACGGGCGAGGGCGGCGAGGAGCCGGAGCGCTTCCAGCCCCTGGCGGATGGCGCGCCTAATCCCCAGCGCTCCGCCATCAAGCAGGTGGCCTCGGGGCGGTTCGGGGTGACCACCGAATACCTGGTCAACGCCGACGACATCCAGATCAAGATGGCGCAGGGCGCCAAGCCTGGGGAGGGCGGCCAGTTACCCGGCCACAAGGTGAGCAAACAGATCGCCCGGGTGCGGCACTCGACGCCGGGGGTCGGTCTCATCTCGCCGCCGCCGCACCACGACATCTATTCCATCGAGGACCTGGCGCAGCTCATCCATGACCTCAAGAACGTCAACCCGCAGGCCCGCATCTCCGTGAAGCTGGTCTCGGAGGTGGGCGTCGGCACGGTCGCGGCGGGGGTGGCCAAGGCCCACGCCGACCATGTCACTATCTCGGGCTACGAGGGGGGGACCGGGGCCTCGCCCCTGACCTCCATCAAGCATGCGGGTTCGCCCTGGGAGATCGGCCTGGCCGAGACCCATCAGACCCTGGTGCTGAACCGCTTGCGCGGGCGCATTGCGGTGCAGGTCGATGGCGGCCTGCGCACCGGGCGCGACGTAGTGGTCGGCGCCCTGCTCGGGGCCGATGAGTTCGGCTTTGCGACCGCGCCCCTGGTGGTGTCGGGCTGCATCATGATGCGCAAGTGTCACCTCAATACCTGCCCGGTGGGCGTGGCGACCCAGGACCCGGAGCTGCGCAGGCGCTTCACGGGTAAGCCGGAACACGTTATCAATTACTTCTTCTTCGTGGCCGAGGAGGTGCGCCGACTGATGGCGCGGCTGGGCTTCCGGCGCTTTGAGGACATGATAGGGCGCGCCGATCTCATCGATGTGCGCCGGGCCATCAGTCACTGGAAGGCCAAGGGCCTGGACTTCGCCCGCCTGCTGCACCTGCCGCCGGCTCGGGAGGGGGTCGCGACCCATCACTGCGAGCCCCAGGATCACGGCCTGGACAAGGCCCTGGATCACGAACTGATACGCCAGGCCGGGCCGGCCCTGGAGGGCGGCAAGCCGGTGCGGATCGAGATCCAGGTCCGTAACCACAACCGCACCTTTGGCGCCATGCTCTCGGGCCGGGTCGCGGAGCGTTACGGTCATGCCGGTCTGCCGGAGGACTGCATCTCGATCCGGGCACTAGGCACCGCGGGCCAGTCCTTCGGGGCCTGGCTGGCGCGCGGCATCACGGTCGCCCTGGAGGGCGTCGCCAACGACTATGTCGGCAAGGGGCTCTCGGGCGGGCGCATCATCGCCCAGCCCCCGGCCAATACGGGTCTGGCCCGCGCCGAGGACAACATCATCATCGGCAACACGGCCCTGTATGGCGCCATCTCCGGTGAGTGCTTCCTGCGCGGCGTCGCGGGCGAGCGCTTCGCGGTGCGTAACTCGGGGGCCACGGCGGTGGTCGAGGGGGTCGGTGACCACGGCTGCGAGTACATGACGGGTGGCGTGGTCGTCTGCCTGGGGCCCACGGGCCGCAACTTCGCGGCGGGCATGAGTGGCGGTATCGCCTATGTCCTCGACGAGGAGGGTAATTTCGCCAAGCGCTGCAACCTGGCCATGGTCGAGCTCGAGCCCATCCTCCCCGAGGACGCGGCCCTGGAGGCCCTCTACCACCAGGGCGGCGATCTCGCGGCCCACGGCCGGGTCGATGTGAGTCATGACATGACGCGCTTCGATGCCCTCCGTCTGCGGCAACTGGTCGAGCGGCACCTTGGCTACACCGGCAGCCCGGTCGCGCAACGGCTCCTCGACCATTGGGCCGAGAGCCTGCCGAAATTCGTCAAGGTCATGCCGGTGGATTACCGGCGTGCGCTCACCCAGTTGCTCGCGGAACAACAGGCCGCGTTCGCCGAGGCCGCCTAGGAGGATCGCCAATCATGGGCAAGACAACCGGATTCATGGAACATGCGCGACAGGACCGGGCCTATGCCCCCGTCGCGGACCGTCTGCAACATTACCAGGAGTTCATCATCCCCCTGAGCGAGGAGGGGATGCGCCAGCAGGGGGCGCGCTGCATGGATTGCGGCATCCCCTTCTGCCATCAGGGCTGCCCGGTCAATAACCTGATTCCTGACTGGAACGACCTGGTGTATCGCGGCGATTGGCGGCGGGCCATCGAGGTGCTGCACTCCACCAACAACTTTCCGGAGTTCACCGGTCGTATCTGTCCGGCCCCTTGCGAGGCCTCCTGCACCCTGAACATCGACGACAGCCCGGTGGCCATCAAGTCCATCGAGTGTGCCATCGTCGATCGTGCCTGGGAGGAGGGCTGGATCCAGCCCAGCATCCCGGAGCACCGCACCGGGCGGCGCATCGCCGTGGTGGGGTCGGGCCCGGCGGGCCTGGCTTGCGCCCAGCAACTGGCGCGGGTCGGCCACAAGGTGCACGTTTATGAGAAGGCCGACCGGATCGGTGGCCTGCTGCGCTACGGTATCCCGGACTTCAAGATGGAGAAGTTCCTGATCGACCGGCGCATCGCCCAGATGCATGCCGAGGGCGTGGCCTTCCATACCCAGACCCACGTCGGGGTGGATATGCCGGTGAGTCGGCTACTCGACGACTTCGATGCCCTGGTATTAGCGGGAGGGTCCGAGCATCCCCGTGACCTGCCCATCCCGGGCCGGGAACTGGGCGGGGTCCATTTCGCCCTGGATTTCCTGCAACCCCAGAATCACCGCGTCGCCGGCGACCGGATCAACGGCTTCACCGCCGAGGCGCGGCATGTGGTGGTGATTGGCGGGGGCGACACGGGTTCCGACTGCATCGGTACCTCGAATCGCCAGGGTGCCCAGTCGGTTACCCAGATCGAGATTCTGCCCAAGCCCCCGGAGCGGGAGAACAAGGCCCTCACCTGGCCGGAATGGCCCAACCGTCTGCGCACCTCCTCCTCCCACGAGGAGGGTTGCGAGCGGATGTGGTCCATCGCCACCAAGTCCTTCCTCGACGATGGCCAGGGTCGGGTGCGGGCCGTGTCCTGCGTGCGGGTCGAATGGACGCGGGATGAGGCGGGCGGCTGGCGCATGACCGAGGTCCCCGGCTCGGAGTTCGAGTTGCAGGCGGATCTGGTCTTGCTGGCCATGGGTTTCGTGCACCCGGTGCGGGAGGGTCTGCTGGCGGGCCTGCGGGTGGAACTGGACGGCCGGGGCAACGTCAAGAGCGGGACCGAGGGCCCCGAGGCCTACCACACCTCGGCGCCGCGGGTCTTCACCGCCGGTGATATGCGCCGTGGCCAATCCCTGGTGGTCTGGGCGATTCGCGAGGGCCGCCAGTGCGCGCGGGCGGTGGATGAGTACCTGATGGGCAAGTCGGAGCTGCCGCGCTAGAGGCGGCGGTATGAGGAAGCAGGTTCCGTCGCCTTAAGGGCGGCGGATAAAAAAGGGGCGGTCCTCGTGGACCGCCCCTTTTCTTTGCGGAGCCAGCTAGCGGGTTACACGCAACCCTGGGCCAGCATGGCGTCGGCCACCTTGACGAAGCCGGCGATGTTGGCGCCGCGGACGTAGTTGACGAAGCCATCCTGCTCGCCGTACTGGACGCAGTTCTCGTGGATCGACTTCATGATCTGCTGCAGCCGCATGTCCACCTCCTCGCGCGGCCAGCGCGATGACGCCGGCGTTCTGGGTCATCTCCAGGCCGGAGACCGCCACGCCGCCGGCGTTGGCGGCCTTGCCCGGCCCGTAGAGGATCTTGGCCTCCAGGAAGACGTCGACGCCCTCCGGCGTGGTGGGCATGTTGGCCCCTTCGGAGACGCAGATGCAGCCGTTGGCCACCAGGGTCCGGGCGTCGCTCGCCGTCGATCTCGTTCTGCGTGGCGCTGGGGAAGGCCAGGTCGCACTTGACGCCCCAGGGCCTCTGGCCGGCCAGGAACTTGGCCTTCGGGAAGTGCTCGGCGTACTCGCGGATCCGGCCGCGGCGGACGTTCTTCAGCTCCATGACCCAGGCGAGCTTCTCCGCGTTGATGCCGTCCTCGTCGACGATCGTGCCGCCGGAGTCGGAGAGCGTGATGGGCTTGGCGCCGCACTGGATCAGCTTCTCGACGGTGTACTGGGCGACGTTGCCGGAGCCGGAGACGGTCGCCACCTTGCCCGCGACGCTGTCGCCGCGCGTGGCCAGCATCTCCTGGGCGAAGTAGACGGCGCCGTAGCCGGTGGCCTCGGGCCGGATCAGCGAGCCGCCGTAGGCCAGGCCCTTGCCGGTCAGCACGCCGCAGAAGCGGTTGGCGATCTTCTTGTACTGGCCGAAGAGGAAGCCGATCTCGCGGCCGCCGACGCCGATGTCGCCGGCCGGCACGTCGGTGTCGGGGCCGATGTGGCGGTACAGCTCGGTCATGAACGACTGGCAGAAGCGCATCACTTCGTTGTCGCTCTTGCCCTTGGGATCGAAGTCGGAGCCGCCCTTGCCGCCGCCCATCGAGAGCGTGGTCAGGCTGTTCTTGAAGACCTGCTCGAAGGCCAGGAACTTCAGCACGCCGAGGGTGACCGTGGGATGGAACCGCAGGCCGCCCTTGTAGGGGCCGATGGCGCTGTTCATCTCGATGCGGTAGCCGCGGTTGACCTGCACCTCGCCCCGGTCGTCGACCCAGGGGACGCGGAACATGATCACCCGCTCGGGCTCGACCAGCCGCTCCAGGATCTTCGCCTTGCGATAGGCCGGCGTGGCCTCGACCACCGGCATGACCGATTCGACGACCTCGCGCACGGCCTGATGGAATTCCGGCTCGTTCGGGTTCTTGGCCACGACCTCGGCCATGAATGCTGCGATTGCCTTTGTATTGGATGACATAGATTTTTCTTCGGGCGGAGCCCGTCTCAGTGGGTAAATGTGAAGCTTGCGCGGATACTTTGCCCACGCAGTTTATCCAGGAACGGCTAGGGCAATGGTGATGAACCACCCAAGCCTTTCAAGGGGCGAGAAATAATAGGCCTATCCGTGCCTTCACGCAACTTGCTTGAATCATCTATAGTTTTTTGAGATAACCATTTTCAGGATAGGGTGGCTAATGGCTTATTGCAGATGGCGCGCCAGCATGAAGGCCTCGGCGGCGTCGCAACCGACACTGGCGCCCCGCCAGCGCGCCAGGTGCTCGATGCCTTGGCGGGAGCGGGGGTGGGGCCAGTCACGCAACTCGTCGGCATAGGCATCCAGGGCCGCGAGTTTGCCATCCAGGGTGGTGCTGATGTCCACGAACCAATGGGGCGTGAAGGCCAGGCCGGAGCCGGGGGGCTGCCACTCGGTGCTGGAGGGTAGCTCAAAACAGAGGAGGGTGCGGACGGGGTGCCCCCGCTGGGGCCGGCAGGCAGTGATGACGGCCTGATGGGTGCGGCGGTGGTCGCTGTTGAGATCACCGGCATGGTGGGTGAAGAGGCTGGTGGGGCGATACTGGTCGATCAGGGCCTCCACCTTCTGGGTGATGTCCAGCAAGGGGATGCTGTCCAGCCGGTTGTCGGGCAGGTCGTCAAAGCTCAGGGACGCGGCGCCCAGGATGCGGGCGGCGGCCTCGGCGGCGGCGCGCCTTTGTGCCAGTTCCGCCTGCCGCCGGGCGGGGTCCGGGTTGCGCGCCCCGATGCCGTCGGCCAGGAAGGCAATGTGCACCTCGGCGCCCGCCGCCGTGAGCTTGAGGATGGCGCCGCCACAACCGAGGACTTCGTCATCGGGGTGGGCGGCGATAATGAGGGTGCGGTTCGACATGCGGTCAGGGCCTGTCCAGGGGGGTGATGGCGTCGGATTGCGTGAGGCCCGCGCCCTTCAGGTTAACGCGGCGGCCAATGCCGCCATCACCCGATCCTGTTCGGCCTCGGTCATGGTGGGGAAGAGCGGCAGGCTGATGGCGTGTTCATAATAGGCTTCGGCCTGGGGAAAGTCGCCGCGCCTGAAGCCGAATCGAGCGTAGTCCGGCTGGGTATGCACCGGGATGTAGTGAACATTGACCCCAATCCCGGCCCGGCGCAGGGCCGCGAAGACACGACCCCGGTCGCCCCGGACCTGGATAGGGTAGAGGTGCAGCGCCGACTGATGCGCCGGATCGCGATAGGGCAGGCGCAGGGGCAGAGCGGCGAGGTCCCGGTCATAGCGTGCGGCCAGGCGCTGGCGGCGAGCGACATAATCGTCGAGGCGTTGCAGTTGACTGTGGCCCAAGGCGGCCTGGATATCGGTGATGCGATAGTTGAAGCCCAACTCGAGCTGCTGGTAATACCAGGGGCCCTCGGGTTCCCCCCGCATCCCGGCCGGGTCGCGGGTAATGCCGTGGCTGCGCAGACGGGCCATGTGCTCGGCCAGGGCGGGGTCGTTGGTGGTGGCCAGGCCGCCTTCGCCGGTGGTGATGATCTTGACCGGGTGGAAGCTGAAGACGGTGATGTCACTGTAGCGACAGTTGCCGATGGCTTCCCCCCGATAGCGTCCGCCGATGGCGTGGGAGGCGTCTTCGATGATGCGAAATCCGTAGCGCTGGCCCAGGGCGGCGATGGCCTCCATGTCGCAGGGCAGGCCGGCGAAGTGGACCGGGACCACGATCTTGGGCAGCCGGCCTCTGGCCGCGGCCGCTTCCAGTTTGGCGGCCAGGGCTCTGGGGCTCAGATTGTAGGTGTCCGGGTCGATATCGACGAAATCCACCGCGGCACCGCAATAGCGCCCGCAATTGGCGGAGGCGACGAAGGTGTTGGGCGAGGTCCAGAGCCAGTCGCCGGGGCCGAGGTCGAGGGCCAGACAGGCGATATGCAGGGCGCTGGTGGCGGAATTGACCGCCACGCCGTGGGCGGCGCCGCAGTAGTCGGCGATGGCCTGCTCGAAGCGCGGAATCGCCGGGCCCTGGGTGAGGAAGTCGGAACCCAGCACCGCCGTGACGGCGGCGATGTCGGCGGCGGTGATCTCCTGGCGGCCATAGGGGATCATGCTGGCTATCCCGGCCTCATAAGGCCACGTTCATTTCACGCTGAATCATGACGCGCAACTGCTCGACGGTGAGGAAGTGTGGATTGGTGCCGCTGTTATAGGCATAGCCGGGTTCGACTGCGGGGCAGCCCAGGCGCTCGCAATACTGGTCAACGCTGTACTTGGCCGCCATGGGCAGAATGGCGAAGTAGCGGCCCAGATCGACGGTATTGAAGCTGTCGCTGGCGGTGATCATCTCCTCGTGGAGCTTCTCGCCGGGACGGATGCCGACGACGGGGTGCGCGCAGTCGGGGCCGATGGCCTGGGCCAGGTCCGTAATGCGATAGCTGGGGATCTTGGGGACCAGGATCTCGCCGCCATGGGCGTTTTCCAGGGCCCAGAGGACCATGTCTACCCCCTGCTGCAGGCAGATGTTGAACCGGGTCATCTCGGGGTCCGTGATGGGTAGAATGCCGGTCTTGCGACGCGCGAGAAAGAAGGGGACGACGGAGCCCCGGCTGCCCAGGACGTTGCCGTAACGCACCACGGCAAAACGGATATCGCGCTGGCCGCGGATATTGTTGGCGGCGGTGAAGAGTTTGTCGGAACAGAGCTTGGTGGCGCCGTAAAGATTGATGGGGGCGGCGGCCTTGTCGGTGGAGAGGGAGATGACCCGCTTGACGTTGCATTCCAGGCAGGCATCGACCAGATTCTGGGCGCCCAGGATGTTGGTCTTGATGAACTCCGAGGGATTGAACTCGGCGGCCGGCACCTGTTTCAGGGCGGCGGCATGGATGACGGTATCGATGCCTTCGAGGGCGCGCTTCAGGCGGTTGTAATCGCGGACGTCGCCGATGAAATAGCGCAGGTTGGGATAGATGGCCGGGTCGAAGACCTGCGACATCTCATACTGTTTGAGTTCATCGCGACTAAAGATGACCAGTCGCCTGGTTTTGGGATGAGCATCCAGTACCGTCTTGACGAAGGCCTTGCCGAAGGAGCCGGTGCCGCCCGTGATGAGTATGGAACTGTCGGTGAACATGGAATTTAAGTCGACATCCGCGGGGGAATCCCGTGGGGAAGTGATGGATGGCCGTTAGCGTACCGGCTGAACCCCGAGGAAGCGATGCCATTTCCGGGTTCTATTGACCTTGGCCGGGCGATCGATGGGGTTTTCCAGAAAGAATTGCACGGCCTCGGGTACGGACAAGCCCCGGTGATGAATCGTGGCCAAGTGCCCGGTGATGGCCTCCCGCCAGCCGCGTTTGTTGGCCCAGTAGTGGGTGAAGTAAGGCTCCTGTCCGTCCGGATTGACTTCACGAATTTCCTGGTTATTGGCCGTCATGGCCGCGCTCAGGGCGATCTGTTCGGTCAGCCGGTGCAGGACGCCCGCCGCCAGGATGGCGTCACAGACCGCCAGGGATTTTTTGACCAAGTGGAGTTGGGCGCCCGAGAGTCCGGTAATACCGGTATTCCACATTTGCGTCTGGCGGTCTATGGTGATCCCCGACCATTTCCGGTCGCCGACTTGCGCCCATAACTTTTTGGCGCCCTTATTGCTTTTGCGACCGCTGTCGTAGAGCTGATATTCAAAGCGGTCCATGTAGATGGCACCCGCTTTTATATCCGCGATCACGGGGGCAAGACTGCGGTTGAGGGCCATGTCGGAATCGAGGTAGAACACCGCGTCCGCGGCGGGTTGCAGCTCCACTCCAAATTCCAGAGTCTTAATGAGGGCGCGAAAAAAGTGCCCCTCCGGCCCTATCCATTGATTCACGCCCTGTTCGGACATGCCATGCACCCTGACGGTGTCGCCAAACCAATCAAAGTGGCGCGGATGATCCGTGGCGATGGCAATCTCGTAAGGCTGTTCGGCATGAGCGAGCAAGCTCAGAATTAACCAGTGCGCTTGCCAATACATGGCATCTTCCTTGCCAAAAACCATGATGGTGTAACGGGTGAGCATGATTTATTCCGCTCATGAAGACTGGATGATGAAGGGTTATTCCGAAGACATTAGCCAACCTTGGCTTTTATCTGAATGAGGCTCAAAATTATTTATAATATTTTTCAATATTATAGCCCCGCCATCATGGGCGCGCAACGTTCGGATACCTTAGGCACTGGTTTACCCTGGCCTTCAGCCCCAGGCGAACACCCGGCCTGGCGGTCCCTTGATGGCTAACCTAGGACCATCGGTTGGCAAGGTCGTATAATCCAGATTCGCGCTATTCCTCTGGTCTCGGCCCCGCGGCGGGTGGGTTGGCGCCGGCCAGCTTGCAACAGGCTTAGGTATCCGCATGATCGAATCCCACTTCAGCACGGGCATCGCGGCCCTCGACCGCGTCTTCCGGGGCTTGCTGCCTGGCGATAACCTCGTCTGGCACATCGATGACATTGCGGATTTCGCGCCCTTGGTGCCGGCCTATTGCCGGGCGGCGCGGAAAGAAGGGCGCAGATTGATTTATTTCCGCTTCGCCGACCATCCCCCCCTGCTGCGGGAGGGCGACGCGGGCGAGATCCGCCACCTGGATATCGCCCTGGGCTTTGAGCGTTTTATTACCCAGGTCCGGGCGGAGATCCGCGAGGCGGGTCGTGGCGCCTTCTTTTTGTTCGACTGCCTGTCCACCCTGGCCGAGGCCTGGTCCAGCGACCGGATGCTCGGCAATTTCTTCATGCTGACCTGTCCCTACGTCTTCGACCTGGAGTCCCTGGCCTATTTCCCGCTACAGCGCAACACCCACTCGGTGCAGGCCACGGGTCCCATCTCGCGCACCACTCAAATTCTGACCGAGGTCTATCGTCGCAAGGGCAAGGTCTATATCCAGCCGAGCAAGGTCGAACATCGCTACTCGCCGACCATGTACATGCTGCATGTCTGGGAGGGCGATCACTTCACGCCGATCTCGGACAGCGCCACTATCGCGGAGATCCTGACCGCCAAGCCCTGGGCGGGCCTCGACGCCGTGCATTTTCGTCTTGGCAAGTGGAACCGCACCTTCCTGCAGGCGGAGCGGGTCTGGGAGCAGCAAGAGCGTGGCGAGGACCTGGGCCAGGAGGCCCAGGAGGTGTTTCGCACCTTGACGGAAATGGTCTTCAGCCGCGAGGAGCGTGTCCTGAGCCTGGCCGAAAAATATCTCGACCTCGGCGATTTGCTGACCATCTGGAAGCGGATCATAGGTACGGGTCTGATCGGCGGCAAATCGGTGGGCATGTTGCTGGCGCGTGCCATCCTGCGCAAGGTGGACCCCCGCTGGGGCGAACTGTTGGAGGCCCACGATTCCTTCTTCATCGGTTCCGACATCTTCTATTCCTACCTGGTCGATAACGGCTGCTGGCTTCATCGCCAGCGTCAGATCACGGGCCAGGATGCCCTGCTCGACGACTTGCACGAGGCGCGCCGGCGCATCATCACCGGCCACTTTCCCAATGAACTCATGGAGGAGTTCGTCGAGATGCTGGATTACTTCAGCCAGTCGCCGATCATCGTCCGGTCCAGCAGTCTGCTGGAGGACAGCTATGGCAATGCCTTCGCGGGCAAATACGAAAGCGTCTTTTGCGCCAATCAGGGCTCTCACCAGAAACGTCTCGACGACTTCATCGCCGCCGTCAAGACCATTTACGCCAGTACCCTGAGCGAGAAGGCCCTGCGCTATCGGGAGCAGCGTGGCTTGCTGGACCGGGACGAGCAGATGTCGCTGCTGGTGCAGCGGGTATCGGGCCGCCGTTACGAGAATTACTTCTTTCCCCAGATTGCCGGGGTGGGGCTGTCCAAGAACCCCTATGCCTGGAACAAGTTGATCGACCCCGCGGCCGGCATGGTCAGGCTGGTGTTCGGTCTGGGTACCCGGGCGGTGGATCGCTCGGACGACGACTACACCCGGGTGGTCGCCCTCAACGCGCCGCAGCGCCGGCCCGAGAGCGACGACGAGGAGGTGCGCCAGTACTCGCAGCGGCGCGTGGACGTGATCGACCTGGATGCCAGTCAGGTGGTGGCGGTCGAGTTCACCGACATGACCAGTCGCAAGGACGACCTGCCGCTGCATATCTTCAGTTCTCCGGATGAGGGGCTGGCCCGCCGCGCGGCGAATCAGGGCCTGCCACCCCCCAAGGCACGGCTCCTGACCTTTGATCACCTCTTGTCCAGTACGCCCTTCGTCAAGGACATGCGGGAGATGCTGCGGATTATCGAGGAGGCCTACGACTATCCGGTGGACATCGAGTTCACCGCCAACTTCAGCGACGACGAGGATTACCGGATCAATCTCGTCCAGTGTCGTCCCTTGCAAATCGCCGCCGATAGCGCCGATGCCCATCTGCCGATCGCGGCGACCGGGGGCAAAATCGTTCTGGAGGCCGCGGGCGCCGTGATCGGCAAGAGTCGCCAGCACGAGATCGATCGCATCATTTATGTCATGCCCAGCGTTTACGGGCATCTCCCCATCCAGGATCGCTATGCGGTGGCGCGGCTGATCGGGCGTCTCTTGCGCGTCGATGACCAAGGGCGCAAGGTCATGCTCCTGGGGCCGGGGCGCTGGGGCACCACCATGCCGCTACTCGGCGTGCCGGTCTCCTTCGCGGAGATCGACAAGGTGGCGGTGCTCTGTGAGATCGTGGCGATGCGGGAGAATCTTGTGCCCGATGTCTCCCTCGGCACCCACTTTTTCAATGACCTGGTGGAGTGGAACATGCTCTACCTGGCGATCTTCCCTGGCCGGGAGGGCAATCTGTGGAACCTGGATTTCTTCGAGCAGTCCCCGAACCGGCTGGCGGACCTGGTTCCCGAGGCGGCGAGGTGGGAGCACGCCGTCCGGGTCATCGATCTTGACCGTCGGCAGGGGGCCATGACCATCTGGGCCAGCTCGCTCGAACAAAGGGTGCTCTGCTACCTGGTCAAGGACCCTCAGGAACAGGTTTAGGCGCTGGCGGTCCCAACCCCCTCTTGCCCGGGACATTGCCATTAACCAGTACGGCGCCCCGGCGGTCTCTTTATTAAATACCTTGCCCCGAGTCCTCATCGAATGGGAATCATTATGAAGAATAAGATGCTCACCCTCGCCCTCTTTGTCCTCCCCAGTCTTGCCCTGGCGGCGCCCTACGCCCTGTACGAGAGCGAGAGCGACTTTGACACCGTGCTCGATGGCGCCAAGAACGCCATCCAGGAGCGGGGGCTCTATATCAATAATATCATGCACTTGGGTGAGATGCTGGAGCGTACTGGCAAGGACCTGGGGATTGGTGGCCCCATCTATAGTCGCGCCGAGTCCATCGAGTTCTGTAGCGCTACCCTGTCGCGCAAGATGACCGAGGAGAACCCACAGCGCCTTGTGAATTGTCCCTTCATCCTGTCCATTTATGCCTTGCCAGGCCAGGAGGGCAAAACCTATATTGTTCATCGCAACATCCCCGAGGAAGAGACCACCGGCAGTCCCGCCATGCGCGAGGTGGCCGAGATGCTGAAAGGTGTCGCGGAAGGAGCGGCTTCCTGGTGAGGATCGCGTTCGCTGGCTACATGGGCTAATATTTCGATCAAGTCGGCGGCGGTTGCCACCGGTGGGGGTATGCTGGGTAGCCTAGAGGACGGATAAATGAAAAATATGAGAACGCCAATTGCCGCCTGTTTGATCTGTATGGGCCTTAGTGGATGCACCGCAACCACGGGTTCCAACCAGGCCACGGGTACCGCTGTTGGAGCTACTGGGGGTGCATTGGCGGGAGCGGTCATTGCTAACAATAGTGGCGGGAACCCGCTGATTGGGGCCCTGATTGGCGGCATCGCCGGCGGTATTATCGGTGGTGCTATTGGTGCGCAATTGGACGAGCAGGAACGTGTAGCCATGGAGGCGGCTATGCAGAAGGCTGCCATGGCAAAACCGAACCAGAAAATTGCCTGGACATCACCAACCCCGTCCAAGAAATCCGGCAAGAAGACCACCGGTTACGTCATCCCTGGCGAAATCTATACCAATACCTCCGGTCAGCAATGTCGCAAAATGGAGCAGGTTGCCCAAAAGGACGGCGAGACCATCCAGGGCAAGACAACGACCTGCAAGACCAACAAGGGTTGGACCGAGGCCGCTGTTTAAGGGCTTGTTGAATTTCCAATGGCGGGCAGGGAAGCCCGCATCGACTTTGTTTGACCCCCTCAACCGAGGGCGCCAGGATGCTACTCTCTAGAAATCCTTCACCTGACGGTAGCTCTCGGAGCCCGTACCCTCGCCGCCGCGGAGCTTGGCGACTGCGTCCGGATTGATCTCTTCCAGCTTTTTTAAGCTGCTCTCGTCTTTAGCGATATGGCGTAACCGTTCCGGGGTGGCGGCAGCCAGGGCGGCCGGCGGCTTGGAATTGAAATCAGCCAGCAGTCGGTCCAGGTCCTTGTTGCCGTGGAAGCTGACTTTTACGACACCTTGCTCCACCGAGTCGAGTTGGAAGGCCTTCTCGCCAAATTTGGCGTTCAGAGGTTTGACCAGGACATTGTTGACCAGCTCGGCGAAGTTGTTGCTGTTGCCGGTGAACTCAATTTCATAAACGGAAATCCCGTTAGTGGTGAAATTGCGGAAATCCACCCTGATCACCGGCCTGAGGCCAATCAGTTCCTTTTTGAACAGGACCCCGACATCGTAATTGGGGAGACCCTACCACGCGTAGCTCGTACACCTTGCTGGGGCTCATGAGGCGTTGTTCGAAGAAGTCCTTTGAGAACTCGGAACCGATGAGCTTGCCGATGTCCTGTACCGCTTCGTCCTCGCTAGCCCAGCTATTGCGCCGTGGTACCTTGTTATTGAAGTAAATCTCCTCGCCGGTATGGTTGTCGACACACTTGACGGTCCAGGAGGTGATGACGTGTTTTTTGACGTTTACCCCGGATGCCTGCAGGGTGACATTCCGGACATCGAATTTGACCGTGCCATAGATGGAAAAATCGGATGCCTTCAGGTGGGAGACGGACACGGTGGTCTCCAACTGATTATCCAGAGTTGAGGCCTCCATCATCTCCGACTTGAGTTTCTTGGTCATCTCCTCCGACCAGACCCGATAGCCAAAGCCGGCGATATGCTCCTTGAGGATGTTTTCGGCGATTTCCGAGCGACTCTCCCAACTGCCACGTGCCGCATCCTGGGCATAGACGGCCACGGAAATCTTGGGATCGCCATACTGTCGGATGTAACCGACCCGCGAGGAGCGCGACATTTCCTTTAGAGCCTCTTCGACCCCGGTGACAAACACCTCGGCCTGGATCAGCATGTGCATGAAGCCATCTTCTCCCAGCCAGGGATTACTCTCCTTGATGACGCGCTTGATGAGCCCGGTGGATTGGCTGAAGACCCGATCCTCCAGCAGCACATAGTTTTCCACCAGGGTGGTGCTATCGATGAAGGCGCCAACCGCCTTCTCTATGACCTGTCGCCGGGCATCCTGGCGCAGGTCATCGATCAACAGTCCCTTGTCGCGTTGGTAGGTTTCCGCGTTGGGGTCGGCCAAGCCCTCGGCGGTGACGGTGATGGTGTCCGCCGCAAGGGCGGCGAAGCTCCATAGCCCTAACAACAAGATTGCGAATACTGGGTAAGGCTTAAGGCTGATGTGTCGCATCCGATTCTCTCCATTACCCATGACCGCCTTCTGGCGTCATGCCGCGGATAAAAATCCGCTGGGTTTGTCATTTCCCGATTCGCGGGTATTCTGACCGGCAGTGGATTCGCGACCGGCCAGAATAGGCGGGATTCCCGGAATGGTGTCTAAACCGGCGTCTCTTTCATCACAAGGCGTTACCGCGGACCCAGGTTGGCACCACCGCCTTGGGCCTCGGGGGGCATGATCGGGGCCGCATCCGGGCCCACCGGGACATTGATGGTTCCCTCGCGGATCTGGGTACGGCCCCCAAAATTGCCATCCCCGCCAAAACCAGCCGGTGCCTGATTGAAATCGTCATGTTGGGCGCCGATACCCTCGACCTCGATCACCTCACCGTCGTATTTCAGGCGCCGACCGACCACATCCTGGATGGAGCCGAACTTCAGGCGCATCTTCACAAAGGCGTCACCGTTTTCATCCCAGCGGTAGCCGACCAGTTCGGCCCCGTAGATCGCCGCCATCATCTTGGCGCGGATGGAATCGGATTCCAGGATGTAATCCTTGACCGAGGTTTTACTGTCAATTTTGAAGCCAATGATGATCTTGGCCAATTGCTTGTAGGCGTCCATTTCCGCCGCCCGCAGGGCGCGGAGGGGGCCCGCCATCTCGGGGGTGGAGGTCGCGAAGCCTACTCGCTGGATGGTCTGACCGCCGAAGTTGATGTTCTTGCCGATGATGTTGGTTACGGTTCCCAATTTGATGGAGGCCGTCACCTGGGCAATGTCCTTGTCCGGATCGTAGATGGCCTCGGTGTATTCAATGCCCTTGATGGCCGCCGCGGTCTTGGCATCCACGGTAACCTCTTGCGCGACCAGGTCCTCGACGCTCTCGCGACTGCGCACCTTGAGACCGATCACGCTTTCCACGATGGCCCGCTCGGCCGCGACCTTGGCGGCATTCACGGTCATCAGTTTTTTGTTGCCCGCGATGGCAATCTGACTGGCGAGCATCAAGGTCAGCGCCACCAGGGTGAAACGAAAATAAAGGCGAGTCATGGATTATTCCTCGGTGTTATCGGAAAAATTAATTCTCATTGAATGGCCTATCCCCGCCAGGGGCGAGCATGACACTCCTCACCAATACAGCAGGGCGGCACCGCCTCCGATGTTGATGGATTTCAGGGGTGCTAGTTGCTTGATATCCTCCGGGGACAGATCGATCACCTGGATGTTGGGGTGGCTATTGAACAAGACCTCCAGCTTTTGCCGTCCATCCGTCACGGGTATCGGGAGTGGCGCCGTGGCGAGGCCAGCGGCTAATGGGGCACCCTGGGGGCTGGTCCGGTATTCCGCCGGGATGGGTCCAAAGCGGATACTGGGGGAAGGGTCACCAAAGGGGGCCAGTATCTCCTTGCCCCCGCCAGTAACCCCGGTCGTCCGCACCTCGAAGGGGCGGCTGGTTGTCGCCCTGGGGATCAGGAGGTCCCAGATGCTCGAAGCGATCCACCTTGATGACGCGCTCGCCATTCTGTTCGACGATGCGGGCCATCAGGCGGTATTCGCCGTCCTGGCTACCCGCCTTGAGGCCCTCCAGGACTTCCTGGTTGATGTCGATGAGTTCCTCGGCATTGCGCTCCATCAGGGCGCTGTTGCCGGCCCAGGAGGGGGCCGGCACAGCGACCATCGCCATCAAGAGCAGCGGCCGTGCGTGATGGCGCCCCTGGGGACTACCATTCGCCTGGCTTCAGCGCCCGGCCGCCACCCATGAATTCCGTGGCCCTTTCGACCTTGGGTGGACGCTGCCCACCACCACCGCCACCACAGATTTCACGTTGAGCGCGACGCAGACCCTCTTGGGCGTCCAACAGTCCGGGATTGAGCGCTAGCGCCTTTTTGTACATCTCCACGCTGGCCTTGCACTGACCCTTCATCCGATAAATCTCGCCCAGGTAATAGAACGGCATGGGTTGGGCGGGAGAATACTGGGTCGCTTGTTTCAGGTGCGATTCAGCCGGACCGTATTGGTGCATTTTGAAGTAGATAATGCCTGCACCGGCCTGAGCACCGCCATGGCTGGGTTGGACGCGGATGGCGCTCAGATAGGCGTCAAGTGCCTGAGATTGCATGTTGAGGCCCTCGTAGGCCTTGCCCAGCCCATAAAAGGCCTCGCCAAAGCGGGGGTCCAGGCGCACCGCCTCCTGAAAATTCATGACGGCGCCATTGTAATCCCCGACATCGTAGGCGGCCCTGCCCTGGTTGTAATAATCCGTTGCCGTCCCGCCCCCTTGCGGGATCGTTTGGCAGCCCACCAGTACCAAGCTCATCAACAGCATGACAAAGAGACGACGCATCTCAACCTCTCCTCTATTCAATCTAGTGTGGATGGAAAAAGGGTTCCGCGAATTTTGACTTAACTATAGGATTCCGAGGGGCTGCTTGCCATGGGTTTTTGCCCGACCGAGCCTTGGGGCGCGGAAGCCCGCTAGCTACTTCAAGCCACCCGGCCCTCACTATCACCTGCCGAAGAGTGAATGGCTGCCGCTACGGATGATTCAAACCGGGCAATGCGGATATCACAAGGATAGGGATTCCTGGCTTCGCCGGCGCCTAACGTTTTACCGCGATCGGAAAATCCGTGATGGTCTGTGGCTTGGTGGTGGTGGGGGTCTGCTTGTTACCCGTGAGCGTCTTGACGCGCTCGCTGAGATACAGATCAAGCTGATTGATGGTGATGCGGCCGTCCTTCGTATAGTTGGCGGCCCCGTCGAAACCCTCCACCAGGGCCTTGGTGAAGGCCCCATTGCCCCATTCGGGATTTTCCAGTGAATACTGTTTGCCAGTGGAACTGGCAAAGACCACCACCCCATTCTCGGCGGCGGTCAGATCGTTGATGACGCCGGTAATGTTGGCGACCTCCCGCCTTGCGCCCATGATGTTGCCGGAGTGGCAGGTGTCCACGAAGGCCAGCACCTTACTCGGCAGGGCCGAGAGGGTCTTTTTGACATCAAAGGAGGAGACGGCGGTCCGACGCAGGCGCTCGGGGTCGGAATTCCGGGTCAGGTAATAGTAGTCGCCATCGGGGTCGTTCGCCCCGTGGCCGGAGACGAAGATCACGGCGATGTCCTTGCTGGTGACCTCCTTACGCAGCCAGTCTAGGCCATCGAGAAGTTCATCGCTATTCGGATTTTCGAGGATGCGGACCACTACCTCTCGGTAGATCCCCCCCGACTGGCGCTCCAGGGCGGCGCCGAAATCCTTCGCATCCTTCGCGGCATAGGTGAGGTCCAGGCTGTCGTTGGCATAGTCCGAGACCCCGGCCGTCAGGGCATAGAGCTTGGGCTGGATACTAAATTCCTCCGCCTGGCCTCCCCCTTCCCAGCGCAGTCTGATGGTCTCGGGTGGCGAGGCGCCGAAGCGATTCTCGGCCACCAGGCTGAGCGTCAGGTCACGGGCGGGGAGGCTGATCTCCAGGATCTCTTCCCCCTCCGCCGGCTTGTCGCGCTCTTCCTGCTTGGTAATGCGCTGGAGCCCCCGTTGGGTATCCAGGGGGCGGCCATCCACCAGTACCTGCAACTGGCTGATGGGCTCGCCGCTGGGGTTTTTGATGCGATAGCGAAGGCTGGTCTGGCCTTGGGAGAAGCCGTCCCCATCCCGGGGGCTCAGGATCTGGACGAGAGGGGGCAAGGATGCCGCCACGCTCTGGTTGGGCAGAGTTTTTTCGCCCTGGGTATTGGCCTTGGCAATGGCCTTGCCCTCATCCAGGGTCTCAAGGATATTCGCCACGACCTGGGGACGGTAGAAGCGCTCGCGGAAGCTGCTGACGGGATAGAAGTCGGAGGCATTGGCCTGGGTCATGGCCCGCCCGACCACCGCCCCTACCTTGGGTGGGGCCTGGGGGTTCGCGCGCTGGGGAAAGATGTCGAAGGTGAGATATTCCATGCCGCGAATGATATTGGCATGGACGGCTTCACCGGCGGGGGCCTGGCTGATGACCTCGATCAATTCCTCGCGCGACTTGACCCGGACGCCATTGACCGATTCGATTTGATCCCCGGGCAGGATACCCGCGCGAGCAGCGGCGGATCCTGGGATTAGGTTGAGTACCGACAGGCCCTCGCCCATCTCGACCCGGTTCAGGTGCCAACCGATCAGCCGGTCCCCGCCGGGACTGGCATCGTAGTAACCATCCGGGCTCCAGAGCACCCATTCCCGGGTCTCCTTGTGCACGAACAAGGCCAGTAACTCCTGGCCATCCGCGTAGCGGTACCAGCGAACCGTGCCGTCCCCGAAGGCGGCGGTGGCAAGGCGTCCATCGGCGCTGATGTTGACACCCCAGGCGGTATCATGGACCTGGGTCTGCCAGACCGGCTGGCCCTGGCGGTCGAAACGGCGGAGATACCAGGCCGTGCCCAACAGGAAGCTTTGTCCATCGGGGGCGATGGCCAGGGCGCGGGAGGTTTCGTGAGGTGCCAGGGGCAGGGCCTTACCATTGAGCTTGGGCCCCGGCTTGTTCTCCCAGTCGCTGACCTTCAGGCCCTGAGCCTTGATGCGGGGCGCGGCCAGGGGGCTGATCCCCAGGCCGCGGCGCACCGCATCGTCCAGGCCGCCAGGACCCATGCCTTGTGCCTGGCGCCATTGATTGAGGGCTACTTTTAATTGGGGCCCCGCCTGGCCATCGATCCCGCCGGGGTCGAAGCCTGATTCAACCAGGCGTTGTTGTAGCAGCCAGGTCTCGTTGATCTGGCCCTCGAAGAGTCGTTTGGAATTGATATCGAACATGACGGTTTGTTCGCCGCCATAGCCAAGACCCACGGCAATCCGGCGCCCGTCGGCGGAGACCCGGAAATTCTCGCCGAGCTTATTGCGTAAATCAGGAATCACCGTGCGCCGCTTCTGGATCAAATCCCCATCGTGATTGAACTTGAGCCAGGCGGGGTCGTTGGTGGCGGCCAGGAGCCCGCCATTGGCCAAGGGCCTCAGGTCGGCCAGGCTGTTACCCGTGCCCTGCCAAAAGCGCCGTTCGCCCTTGCCAGCCTTTTCCCAGGCCACGATCGGAAACTTGCCGTCGAGCTGGAAGCGACCCCCCGCGAACAGGTGCTGGCCATCGCTGGACCAGGCCACCTTGCTCAAATCCCCATTGTCTATCCCTTTGCGGCTGGGGTGATCCAGGGGTTGCAGATCCTTGCCAGAGAGCAGATTCACCACCGGGGCATCCGCGAAGCCGACGGCGATCCGGGTGCCATCGGGGGAAAAGGCGACGGCGAAGGGCTCCTGGCCACCCGGTGCCGCGCGCTTGGCCGCGAGATGGAACTGGCCGTCGTAGAGGCGGATCTGGCCGTCCAGGGAAGTGGTGACCAAGTGGCCCTTGGCGTCAAAGTCGCACCAGTGGCTGGCGTCGCCATAATCGCTGTCGCTGGCCACCTGTCGCCAGCCGTCCGTGGACCAGACGCGGATGCCGTCGCCACCCAGGCTGGCAGCCAGGTAGCCGCCATCCCGGGAAAAACACAGGTGGTTGATGACATTGGGTAAACCAAACAGGTGTTGCCGCAATTCACCACTGACCCGGTCAAAAAGGTAGAGATGGTAATTGCCTGGCCCCTCGGTCCCGGCCTTGGTCGCCCCGCCGGCGGCTATCCATTGGCCGTCGGGTGACAGGGCGGCGGCGTACAGACGGCCTTCCTCGCCCTCGCCGATCGGCGCCCGCAAGGTCTTGCTCAGATTCCCGTCATCGAGGGTCCAGAGGCGCAGGGTCTTGTCGTCGGAGGCGGTGATCAGCAGGCCCCCCGCCTGATCGACGGAGATGCGCTTGATCGGGCCCGTGTGCATGCCCGTTTCCAGGCGGAGGATGGGTTCGGTTGGCAAGCCATCGGCCCCGGGGGCGGGGCGGAAGAAGGCGAGGGTAAAGGCGAGGAGCCCGAGGACAAAAAGGTTAGACTGATGACGCATCTGTCTCTCTCACAATTTGCCCAAGAGACCGGGGGCCTTGAGCCTTGGCCGAAGCTTATAGGTTGTTAGGGGAGGCCTGTAGTGTTCCAAGGGCTCCCAGTCCCCGTCGTTGCGATTCTATAATAATGAAAAATCCGGGCTGATGTTTGAGGCTTTTGGGACCTGGCTCCAGGATTGAATAGCCGTCCAACCGACATGAAAAAGTAGGGATCTCAGGCCAATGACCCATTTCCGACTTCTTGCGAGCAGTCTGTGCCTCTCTCTGCCCATCCTGGCCTGGGGCGATTGCGCTAGCCTGGCCAAGGATATTCAGGCGGCCTCGCGGGCGGGGGAGGTAGCGGCCCTTGCCGACTATGCCCGTCGGATCCCCATCGAGCCCACCTGCGCCGATGATTTTCGCGTCAACCTGGCCAGGGTGGCGGCCTATGGCTTTCTCCGGGAGGTCCAGGCTCGTCTTGCCAAGGGCGCCGCCCTGGCGGATCAGGAGCCCCTCCTGCGCCAGTCGCTGGCGGTAGCCCGTACCTGGCAGGTTCTGGCCCTGCTGGGCGATCTGGAACTGGAACGTAAGCATTACGAAGTCGCGACCCTGACCTATCAGGAGGCCCTCGGTCTCATAAATGACCCCGTGGCGACGCCCAAGGCACCGCCCGAGGTCCAGATTGAGTCCATCTTCCGCAAGGCCGCGGAGTCCCGTCTCCTGGCCGAGCGTTATGTGGCCGTGCCGGTCAATCACAGGTCCGGCACCGCCGAGGGGTTGGCGCTCACCTCCGTGCGTGGCTGGGCCGTGCAGCGGGTGCCCATCCCGGTGACCTTCGAAAGCAATTCCGCCGCCTTCACGCCCAAGGGCGAGCAGGCGGCCGGTGATCTGGCGGACTATCTCCTGAAGCAGGCCCCCGCCGAAATCACCCTCGTCGGACATACCGACGATCGCGGCTCGGACGGGGAAAACCTGGCCCTCTCCAAGCGCCGGGCGGAGGTCCTCGCCGCCTATCTCAAGGATCAGGGCTATGCGGGCCGCATTCGTATCGAAGGCGCGGGCGAATCCCAGCCCATCAAACTTGACGACCCCGATCGTTATACCCAGGAGGAGATCTGGGAGCTCAATCGCCGGGTCGAACTGGTGCGGAGATAAGGACATGACCATCACCACCAGGAAGTCTGCTTTTCCCCGCCCCGTGCCGGCACCCTCAAGTCATTTATGGCCCTCTAGGCCTTGCCTCCAAGCCATGCTGGCCCTGGGCTGGCTGGTGGCGGGTTCCGCTCTGGCCGAGGTCCGCGCCCTCGTGATCGGCATCGATGCCTATCAACATGGTTCCCCGCTCAAGGGCGCCGTGTCGGATGCCCAGGATGTCGCCCAGGCACTGCGCCAGCTCGGCGTGACGGATCTCACCCTGCGGCTCAACCAAGAGGTGACCCGGGACCGCCTGGTCCAGGACTGGCAGGAGCTGCTGGCGCGTTCCCACAGCGGCGACACCCTGGTGTTGACCTATGCCGGCCATGGCTCCCAGGAACCGGAGCGGGTTGAGGGTAATGAGCAGGACGGCAAGGACGAGGTGCTCCTGCTGGCGGGCTTCTCGGACAACCGGCCCGGGTACCCGTGAACGCCTGGTGGATGATGAACTCTACCAATGGTTTCGCGAGGCCAACGACCGGGGGCTGGAATTGCTGTTCGTCGCTGATGCCTGTCACTCCGGCACCCTGACCCGGGGCGTGGACCCGCGCGCGGGGGGTGGTCGTGTCCGTTACAGTGCCTATACCATCACCGACGACGAGCTTGATCTGCAAATCCCCACCCCGGCGACCGGTGGACCGGGCGGGGAGGACTTGCCCCGCCTCACCTTTCTGGCCGCGGGGCAGGAGAATCAAAAGGTGCCCGAGGTCGATCTTCTGGATACCCAGGGGCACCCTTCGCCCCGGGGCGCCCTGAGTTGGGCTTTTGCCCGGGCCTTGGAGGGTCAGGCCGATCAGGATAGCGACGCCCGGCTGACGCGGGACGAAATCAACCGTTTCGTGCGCGCCAATGTGCGTGCCATCGCCGAGGCTCGGCAGACGCCGAACTTGCTGCCGATGGGTGACGAGGGGCGGGTCGTCCTGCCGGTGTCCGCCGCCACGACGCGTTCCACCACCCTGGCCAGCCACTGGCCGGAGGCACGGGTGCGCATTCTGGCGTCGGACGAGCGCTCGGCGGCCACCCTGGCCGAGGAATTGACCGGTATTAGCCGGGTGGCCGAGGGCGAGGATGCCGATCTGATCCTCGATCTGCGTGCGCGACAGGCGATCTCCGGGCAGGGGGATGTCCTGGCGCGGGATTTGGTCCGGCCCGCGCTGCAAACCCTCATCGATAAATGGCGTGGTCTGGAAAAGCTCAAGTTCGAGCGGTTGGGGGACCGCTTGACGATGCGCGTGCTCCCCAACGATGGCACTCACCGCCAGGGTGAGGAGATGGCCTTCGAGATCGACGACATCCGCCTGCCCTATCTGGTTTTTTTCAGCCTCTCGGGCGACGGCACCCTGAATTTTCACTACCCCTTGCCGGATGATCCAGAGACCCTGCCGCAGGGCCGGCCGGTCAAGGTCGACTTTAAGGTCACGCCACCCTATGGCGCGGACCACATCATTGCCGTGGCCAGCGACCAGTCCCTGGGTGAGCTGACGGCCCTGCTCAGGTCCCTCGATGGCAAGCCTGCCCCCCGACCGGCCGTCGAGGCGGTCATCGCCGCCATCCGTCAGGGACGCCGCCAATTGGGGCTTCAGGGCCTTTATACCGCCCCCTGACTGGCCTCGGCCGTTCTTTGCTGCCTACTCGCTTGGAAAATTAGTCCTATGAAGACCCGCCTCCGATCCTGGCTTCGGTTAGCATCCCGCCTTGCCTCCGGTCCCTGCCGTATTCTGGCGCCCTTGCCATTGCCAGGGCTGGGATGGGTCTTAGTGGCGGGACTGCTGTTGATGCCAACCACACTGTGGGCCCAGGTGGAGGCCGTGGATCTCGCGGAATGGGGCCAGGAGACTAAGGCATCCCGGGAAGCAGAGACGCCATCGGGGACAATAACCGCCCTGGAAACCAGCGATGAAGAAGGGGAAAAGGTCGAAGCGGCAGCGGCAACCAAGCCCACCAAGCCCAGGGTAGCGGTCTTCCAATTCAATGTCCGCGGCAATCTGGGCATACCCGATGCCGGCTCCAGCATTGCCGAATTGATGATTGGGGCCCTGGCCGCCACCGGCCGCTTTACCCTCATCGAGCGGGTCTTGCTCAAGCATGTCTTCGAGGAGCAGGAACTCCAGTCCAGCCACCTGACCGATGAATCGACCCTGGCCGCCGAGGCGGGCCGTCTCCATGGCGTCGAGGCCATCGTCAGCGGCACCGTCATCCAGTGGGGCGAAACCATCAGCATCGTGACCCGGATGGTCGATTCCAGCACCGGTGTCATTCGCGCTACCGCCGAGATCAAGACCAACAATCGCAACAGCATCCCCGATCAGATCGACCTGCTGGCGCGTAAGCTCGTGGGCCCCGAACCCGCTTCGGCCAAGACCAGGCCCAAGGCCCTGCAACAAGCCGAGCCTGGGCTGGCGGCACAAAATCCGGCGCGGCTGGCTATTCAGATCCTGCCCAGCGGGCGTTTCCGCCTCGGCCAGGAGATGCGCTTTCGCATCACCAGCCAGCAGGAGGGCCATCTGCTGGTGGTGGATCTGAATGCGGGCGGAGAGCTGACCCAGGTTTATCCCATGGATCAGGGCGAGGTCGGGGCCATCGACAACCGCCTGCGCCCTGGCCGGGCCCTCACCCTCCCGGAGCCCCATTCGGGATTAAGCTTCACCGCCAGCGAACCCACCGGCACGGGCCGGCTGGTGGCTATTCTCACGGAGGAGGCGGTGGACCTTGAGGATTTGCGGGATGGGGAGCGGCTGGCGGCTGCTGGGCAGGACCCCGTCGGCGGCCTGCTCGCCGGGTGGCTCAAGCTCAGGGCAAAGGCCCCTCCGCCGCCTCCTGGTCCATGACCCAGGCGGAGTATCTGATCGAGCCCTAAGCCCACCATCGCGCCCGGTGTTGGCCGCGTCCTCGTCGTTTACCCAATACACCGGAGATTTTGTAGGCGTTCAGACTCCCCCGGCCGCATCGGTTGGGTTCGGTAGCTCAAGCCACTGATTCTCTTGCTCCCTCCCCCCTCGTGGGGGAGGGTTGGGGAGAGGGGGCTGAACGGCTACGAGATTTTGGTTGCCCGGGCCAGGTAGTGTCTGGCGGGGGACGCCGTGAATAGGTCCCTGTAGGCTTGGCGACAGCATCCCTGCTGTCGACACCCCCGCCAGCCCCTACCCGCCCCTCCCGCCAGATCCCTCAGTGTGAATGGCGCTGGAAAAAACTGGTTTCCTGTCCCTTGATCGCTGGCCTGGAGCGAGACTTGTAGGCCAGCGGCTTGAGCCCGCTCGCTGGATTTTGCCTCCCTTTGCCCCTATTCTGCCGATCATGATGAAGAAGCTTTATATCCAGACCAACGGCTGCCAGATGAACGAGTACGACTCCGCGCGCATGGCGGACGTGCTGCGGGAGTCCCATGGCCTCGAGCTGGCGGCCTGCGCGGAGGAGGCGGATGTCCTGTTGTTGAACACCTGCTCCATCCGCGAGAAGGCCCAGGAGAAGGTCTTTTCCGCCCTGGGGCGCTGGCGGCCCCTCAAGCAGCAACGGCCGGACCTGGTGATCGGTGTCGGCGGCTGTGTCGCCAGTCAGGAGGGCGAGGCCCTGCGGGAGCGGGCGCCCTTCGTCGATCTGGTCTTCGGCCCCCAGACCCTGCATCGCCTGCCCGGCATGTTGCGGGAGCTGGCGGCGGGGCAGGGTCCCCGGGTGGACGTGTCCTTTCCGGCCATCGAGAAGTTTGACAGCCTGCCGGCGCCGCGCGCCGAGGGACCCACGGCCTTCGTCTCGGTCATGGAGGGTTGTTCTAAATTCTGCACCTATTGCGTGGTGCCTTATACGCGGGGCGCGGAGGTCAGCCGGCCTTTCGACGACGTCATCGCCGAGGTGGCGGCCCTGGCGGGGCAGGGGGTACGAGAGGTCAATCTGCTGGGTCAGAATGTCAACGCCTATCGCGGCCCCCAGCATGACGGCGAGGTCGCGGACCTGGCGCTGCTGATCCGCTATCTGGCGGCCATCGAGGGCATCGACCGCATCCGCTACACGACCTCCCATCCGGTGGAGTTTTCGGACGCCCTGATCGAGGTGTATGGCGAGGTGCCGGAGTTGGTCGATCACCTGCATCTGCCGGTGCAGAGCGGCTCCGATTCGATCCTGGCGGCCATGAAGCGCGGTCACACGGCGGCCCAATACCAGGACAAGATTCGCCGGCTGCGCGCGGTGCGGCCCAACATCAGCATTTCGTCCGATTTCATCGTCGGCTTCCCCGGCGAGACGGACGCGGACTTTGCCGCCACCCTGGCGCTGATCGAGGAGATCGGCTTCGATGCCAGCTTCAGCTTTATCTACAGCCGCCGCCCGGGCACCCCGGCGGCGGATTACCCGGACGAGACCCCGCACCCGGTCAAGCAGGAGCGCCTGATGCGCCTGCAGGCGCGGCTGGCGAACCAGGCCCAGGCCATCAGCCGGCGCATGGTCGGCACCCTGGAACGCCTGTTGGTGGAGGGGCCCGCCCGCAAGGACCCGCGCGAGCTGGCCGGCCGCACCGAGAACAACCGGGTGGTCAATTTCGCCGGACCGGCGGAGCTCATCGGCCAGTTCGCCGAGGTCCGCATCACCCAGGCCCTGCCCAATTCCCTGCGTGGGGAACTGGTGCTGGCGCCCCTGCCCTGAGAGAGTGCAGCAGACCCCTTTGTCCCAGACACCCGAAACCCTCGACCTCCGGCTCGCCCCCGAGGACAACATCCGTCTCGCCAACCTCACCGGTCAGCTCGACGCCCATCTGCGCCAGATCGAGCGCCGGCTGGGCATCGAGATCGCCAATCGCGGCCACCTCTTCCGCCTCATTGGCGAGGGCCAGGCGATACGGGCCGGTGAGCAGGTCCTGGAGCGTCTTTATGCCGCGACCGCGGAGGAAGTCCTGACCCCCGAGGCCATTCACCTGCAACTGCAGGCCTCTGGCGTCGATGCCCTGCTCGAAGACGCGGACGCGGAGCGCCCGGAGTTGGCCGTGCGGCTCAAAGCGCGCCCTGATCCGCGCCCGCGGGCCGAATCAGCAGGCCTATCTCGATGCGGTGATGCGCCACGACATTAACTTTGGCGTTGGCCCCGCCGGGACGGGCAAGACCTATCTCGCCGTCGCCTGCGCCGTGGAGGCCCTGGAGACGGACCGGGTGCGGCGGGTCCTGCTGGTGCGACCGGCGGTGGAGGCCGGCGAGCGCCTGGGCTTTCTGCCTGGCGACCTGGCCCAGAAGATCGACCCCTATCTGCGACCCCTCTACGACGCCCTCTACGAGATGCTGGGCTTCGAGAAGGTGACCCGGCTCATGGAGCGCCATGTCATCGAGGTCGCGCCCCTGGCCTACATGCGCGGGCGCACCCTCAACGATGCCTTCATCATCCTGGACGAGGCCCAGAACACGACGCCGGAGCAGATGAAGATGTTCCTGACCCGCATCGGTTTCGGTTCCACGGCCGTTATCACCGGCGACGTTACCCAGGTGGATCTGCCCCGCGGCCAGACCTCGGGCCTGCGCCAGGGCGTCGAGGTCTTGCGGCATGTGGAGGGCATCAGCTTCACCTTCTTCAATGCCCGCGACGTGGTGCGCCACGCCTTGGTGCAACGCATCGTCAACGCCTATGACGCCTTTGATCGGGGCCTGCCGGCGGAGTAGGGGTGAAGATCAAGCTGGCTATTCAGAATGCCTCCGCCTCGAGCCAGGTGCCGGCTAAGGCGGATGTAAAGCATTGGGCGGCGGCAGCCCTAGAGGGACGGCGCAAGCTGGCCCGCCTCAGCCTGCGCATCCTCGATGAGGCAGAGTCCGCCGAACTGAACGGGCGCTATCGCGGTAAGGCGGGACCGACCAATGTCCTCTCCTTTCCCTTCGAGCCCCCGCCTGGCCTGCCGGACCCCCAGCCCTTCATCGGCGATCTCGCCATCTGTGCCCCGGTGGTGGAGCGCGAGGCCTTGGAGCAGGGCAAGTCCCTGGAGGCCCACTGGGCCCACATGGTCGTCCACGGTATCCTGCACCTGCTGGGCCATGACCACCTGGACGAGGCCGAGGCCCAGGAGATGGAGGCGCTGGAGACCCGGATTCTGGAGGAGCTAGGCTTTCCCGCCCCTTACGAGGCTTGAGACGCGGGCCCTGGGATCAGCAGGGCCGCGTGGGTAGGGGGATTCGACGCGGAGCAAGACTCAGCCGTTACACTGGGACATGAGGCATTCGATGATGGGCTGGAGGATGACCTCCATGGCGAAGCCCATCTTGCCGCCGGGGACGACCATGCTGTTGCGGCGGGTCATGAAGGAGCCGTGGATCATGGACAGGAGATAGGGGAAGTCCACATCCCATTTGTCCGGATTGCGGAAGCGGATGATGACGAAGCTCTCGTCCGGGGTGGGGATGTCGCGGGCGATGAAGGGATTGGAGGTGTCGACTGTCGCCACGCGCTGGAAGTTGATGTCCGTCAGGGAGAACTGGGGGACGTATGGTGGTGATGTAGTCCGGCATGCGGCGCATGATGGTATCGACGATGGCCTCCGCCGAGTAGCCGCGCTCCGCGTTGTCGCGATGAATCTTCTGAATCCACTCCAGGTTGACGATGGGCACCACGCCGACGCCCAGGTCAACGTGCTTGGCGACGTTATGATCCTCGGTAATCACCAAGCCATGCAGGCCCTCGTAAAAGAGCAGGTCCGTGCCTTCCGGCATGTCCTCGAGGGGGGTGAACTGGCCCGGCTTGAGGCTGGTGCCGAGACGGGCATTGAGCTCGACTGGCCTCTTCTTCGCTGTGAATGTAATAACGCTTTTTGCCTTTGCCTGACTCGCCATAGGTTCTGAACAGGTCCTCGAGCAGGTCGAAGCGGTTGGCCTCGGCGCCGAAGTGACTCAGGTTGCGATGGGCGGCGGAGGCCTTGGCCGTTTCCGCCTTCATCTCGGCGCGGTCGTAACGATGGAAGCTATCACCCTCAACGATGGCGGGGGTGATACCGTCACGATAGAAGATGTGCTCGAAGGCGCGCTTGACAGTGGTCGTGCCGGCGCCCGAGGAACCGGTGACCGCTATGACAGGGTGTTTGATGGACATGAAGGTCTCCTCTGTTCTCTTGCTCTCAGGGTTAGGGCGCCGGCCGCAATCCGATGGGTTCTCGGCCGAAGGTTAGTGGGTTAAAACCCTTCTAGAAATTGAAAGGAAGCCCCACGTTGGCGTAACTGCGCTCGCGTGGATCTTAAAAGTAATTACTAATATACCACGGGGCTTCCCCAAGGCTTGGGAAAAGCACGCTGGGCATGGATACCTCGCCACAGGTCATCAGGCTTTCGTACTCCAGAGCCTGGAGTCGCTCCAGCATCCGCCGGATTGATCGGTGAGCTGAAACCCAGGTGTCTCGCCTCGGCGCGGGTCATGGCGTAACCTTGGCACCCTTAACAGCCAGTGAGGATTGGAGCTTGAACCCAGACATCAGCAAGCGGATCGCCGGACGGAGCAGGCCAGGGGCGCGCCAGGGCGGCTTCATCGTCGGACTGGGCCAGTGGCTTGACCGTAACATCCTGGAACTAGGGCGAGAACTGCGCCTCTCCTATCTGCCACCGCTGATGATCTATGTGGCCTACGGCATCCAGGGGCTGACGGCCATCGTCGGCACCTTCTTCGTCAAGGATTACCTGGGCCTGTCCGCCGCCTTCCTGGCGGCCCTGGGCTTTTGGGCGGGCATCCCCTGGGCCCTCAAGATGCCCCTGGGGCACCTGGTCGATCTGATCTGGCGCCATAAGTCCGCCCTGGTCTATCTGGGCGCGACCCTCCTCACCGCCAGCCTGCTGATCATGATCGGCCTGCTGGGGCACCGGGTCGCCATGGCCGCCATCATGCCGGTGGAGGCCTGGTATGTCCTCGCCGCCCTGCTGGCGCCGGTGGGCTATGTGATTCAGGATGTGGTGGCGGACGCCATGACGGTGGAGGCGGTACCTCGGGTGGATGCCGATGGCCGACCCATCGACCCGGCGGCGCGCAAGCTGATGCACACCACCATGCAGACCCTGGGGCGGGTGGCCATCATCGGCGGCGGCGTCCTGGTGGCCCTGGCCAATGTCTATCTCTTCGCCGGGGTCGAAGATATGTCGGAGGCGGACAAGGTCGCGACCTATATCCATATCTACGAGATGGCCTTGGCGATTCCCCTCGTCTCCATCCTGGGCGTGGCCCTGGCCGCCTTCATCAAGCGTCGCGACCTGCGCCGCCTGATGGCAAAGGGGCTGGGACGCGCGGAGGCGATGCGCCGGCTGGAGCACCCCCTGGAGAAGACCCATCCGAATTGGTGGATCCTGGGCGGCAGCCTGGTCTTCGTCGTCTTCACCCTGAGCCTGGGGCTGATGGAGGTGCCCTATAACCAGGAGATTATCTTCGTCGGGTCCATGGTCATCATCCTCTTCCTGATGTCGCGCCTGCTGCGGGCCCTGGACCCGGAGGCGCGGCTCTATCTGGTGGGCACGGCCTTCATCATCTTCGTCTTCCGCGCCATGCCGGGGCCGGGCTCGGGCCAGACCTGGTGGATGATCGACGAACTGGCCTTCGATCAGCAATTCATGTCCGTCCTGTCGCTGATCGGCAGCAGCCTGACCCTGCTCGGGCTCTTTATGTTCCGGCGCTTCATGGCCGAGCGCTCCATCGCCTATGTGGTGGTCTTCCTGACGGTGATCTCCAGCCTCCTCTATCTGCCTATCATCGGCATGTACCACGGGCTCCATGAATGGACGGCGGCGCTGACCGGCGGCCTGATCGATGCCCGCGTCATCGCCATCGTGGACACGGCCCTGGAATCACCCCTGGGGCAGATCGCCATGGTGCCCATGCTGGCCTGGATCGCCAATTCCGCCCCGGACGCATCTCAAGGCTACCTTCTTCGCCGTCATGGCCTCCTTCACCAACCTGGCCCTGTCGGCGGGCCAGTTGGGGACCAAATATCTCAACGAGATCTTCCTGGTGACGCGGGAGGTCAAGGACCCCGTGAGCGGCGAGATCACCGTGCCGGCGGACTATGGCGACCTGGGGGTCTTGATGATGGCCGCCTTGCTGATCGGCCTGATACTGCCCCTGGCCGCCGTGGCCCTGGTCAAGATGACGCGGCTGCGGACGGCTTGAGGGCGAGCGGACCTGCCCAGCGATAGCGAATCCTGCTATCGCCTAAAAACCCTGGCCGACATGGGGCGCTAGGATTTGCCGAAGACGGGTAGGTTCAGGCCCCAGCGGATGGCCAGCAACCTCAGCGCCACCACCAGGCTCATGCCGGCCCCAAAACGCCACTGCCGGTGGCACGCCGAGCGCCTGCAACGCCAGGTAGAGGGTGATGCCCACGATGGCCGCCGTCGCATAGATCTCCCGGCGCAGGATCAGGGGTATCTGCGCCGTAATGACGTCGCGCAAGACGCCTCCGAAAACGCCAGTCATGGTGCCCATCAGCACCACGATGAGCGGAGGGCACTGCGCCGCTGCCGCCAATCCTGTAACAGTCACGATGTCGCATCTTCCTATAGTGGACCCCATGTCCCCCCCCAGCGCCAGGGGCGATGTCCAACTTTGCTCATCCTTGACAACCCCCCGGTGGAGGCTTAGAACTTGCGAGACACAGAACGCAGCGGTTCATGCCCATGAATGTCAACCTGTCCCCCCAACTCGAAGATCTTGTCAGGCAGAAAGTCGCGTCCGGTCTTTACACGTCGGCCAGCGAGGTGGTGCGGGAAGCCTTGCGCCTGATGGACGAGCAAGACCGCCTGCGGGCCGTCAAGCTGGAACAACTGCGGCAAGATATCCAGGACGGGTTGGACAGTGGTCCCGCGACGCCCTGGTCTGCCGACGAGGCGAAGCAGGCCGGTCGCCAACGCCGGGCCGAGCGACTGCGCGAGGGTTAAATGCCGATCATCGTCAACCGCCCGAAGGCCCTCAGCGACCTGGCCCAAATCTGGGATTACATCGCCGACGACAGCGAGGAACCGGCGGACGCCTTCATTGCGACGATTGACGCCAAGTTTCAAACCCTGTCCCAGCACCCTGCCATGGGTCGACGGCGCGAGGAGCTCGCGCCCGCGTTACGCAGTTTCCCGGTGGGGCGGTATCTCATTTTCTACGTGGCCTTGACCAATGGCGTCGACATCGTGCGTGTGCTGCATGGGTCGCGGGACATTACCACCCTCTTTCAAGACGACGACGGATAGGTGTCCTGAACAGCCTACCTCCCCGCGGTCCCATGCCTGCGCTGGTCCCCCTCTTCCCTTCGCCGACCCTGCCCACCGTGGTGGAGGCCACCGGGGACCGGGCGCGACTCCGCTTCCTGGAGTTCTTCGCCTCAGCCATCCGCAACCCCACACCCGCCGCGCCTACGTCCGCGCCGCGGTGGAGTTCCTGGACTGGTGCGCGGCGGCCGGGGTCCCGTCGCTGGTCGCGGTGCAGCCGTTGCACGTCGCCACCTGGATCGAAGGGCGGACCCGGACCCACGCCGCCCCGACGGTGAAGCAGCGCCTGGCGGCGATCCGCCACCTGTTCGATTGGTTGGTCACGGGGCAGATCGTCCCGACCAACCCCGCCGGTTCGGTGCGGGGACCCTCGCACCTCGTCAAGACCGGCAAGACTCCGGTCCTGGAGGCTGAGGAAGCCCGCCGCCTCTTGGACAGCATCGACACAAGCGCCCCGGCGGGCTTGCGCGACCGCGCCCTGATGGCCCTCATGGTCTATTCGTTTGCCCGCATCGGCGCCGCCCTGGGGATGACGGTCGAGGACGCCTACACCCAGAACCGCCGCCTGTGGGTCCGGTTGCGCGAGAAGGGCGGCAAACGCCATGAAATGCCCTGCCACCACAACCTTGAAGCCTACCTTGACGCTACCTTGACGGCGCCGGTCTCCGCGAGGACCCCAAGGGGCCGTTGTTCCGCACCATCGGGCGCGGTACGGGTCGACTGACCGCAACCCCGCTGACCCAAAGCGACGCCCACGCCATGATCCGCCGGCGCGTGGCCGCCGTCGGCATCGCCACCAAGGTCGGCAACCACAGCTTTCGGGCGACCGGAATCACTGCTTACCTCAAGAACGGCGGCACCCTGGAGCAGGCCGCCGCCATGGCGAACCACGCCAGCACCCGTGGTTTGCTTCGCTCACACGAGTTGTCCTTACTCGTTGGGCGCGAATTAGCTCCCAATGTTGTATTTGGCCTGCCCATCGCTCTTGCACGGCCTCCACGATCTCAGCGTGGAGCGAATGGTGCTTTGGCTGTAAGGCCATAAGGAACATGACGTGCGGGGTAGAGAACGCTTCGACGAACGATTCAGGGGTAGCGCTCTTTAACGCCTCAAGCATACGCTGAATGAAGGTGACTCGCTTCTCTCGGACGAAGTGCTGGTAGATCAGAAGTGACTTACCGGATGACCAAAGCGCCTCAACTTCGCGCCAATACAGAAATTTCGAGGAGTTTTTCGCACCGTAGGGCCTTGATTTGACTTCAAGCCCATTATCTGGGTCTAAGAACACGAAATCGTACAACTTAACTTCTTCTTCTAACGACTTGAACCACTGCGAACGCTCAGTTGCCGCGTCCGGCACAATCAGAGAGAAATATCCTGCCTGGCCGAGGAGCTCCGACGATTCGATCATACTCACTACGCGTTGCCGAGCGGAGTCGACTAGACCTTTCAGTCCTTGGAAGAGAATGGGATCGTGATGCGCCCATTTAGCTGGGTTTTCCAGATACGAGATGAATTTCCCATCCGTGCTCCCATCGTCGGGGGTAAGCATCCACGCTACCAGCAGACGAAGCCGGCTGCAGCGAACAATAGCTCGCAGTAAACCGTACTTCCGATAGTCGTTGATATCCCCGAAATACTGATTCTTCATCACGCCCCACACTCAGCGCCCAACTATTAAGCGTTTATCCGTCGTGCGTGAATCGATGCCCCCCTGTCCCCGCGGACCTCGACCCGCACGACGGATAAACGTCTGTTGAACTAATCCGATCCTGGCACGGTGCCCGGGGTGGGCTCGATCCGGGTTGGGTAGAGGGGATTGTATCCCCGGGATGGGGGCGGCAGGCTCCCGCGGGAGGTTCCGGTCAGGGGCATGCAGCGGCGATGGGGGCGGAAACCGGGCATCCTGGGGGCTCCGAAGGGGCCGTTGGGTGGCGCTTGGGAACCCAGATTAGCTGATTTCCGGGGTTTAGTGCGAGCGCCATCGCCGGCCTCGGGCCGGCCTGTACGCTCAGGCTGGGCTCGGCGTGGGTCAGGGTGGCGAGCGGGTCGAACCTCCCGGATCACGGCGCCGAGGCGCCAGATGGGCGGTTACCTGCATTCGTCCCTGGCGACAGGTGGCGCAGGGTAGCCGTCGCAGGGGGCGGCTTGCACGGGACGAAGCCAGTGCGGCGGATTGACCGCCCGACAGAAACTTGATCCCGAGAACGACTGCAGGCACGCCTCGTAGGAAACACCTTACCGTGGCCTCGGCGACCGCCTCCAGGGTATCCTGCTGGGAGCGGCTCAATCCTGGGAGCACCAGGTGTTGTCTAGCCCTTCGTCGTCGGCAACAGTGCCTTCGCGGTGTTCATAAGCGCTTGGATATTCATGCGGGATTGCTCCAGGTCCAGTCGCGAATCTCCGGCATGTCCTGGCCATGCTTGTCGATGTACTGCTTGTGCTCGATCAGCTTGTCCTTGAGCTGCTGCTTCAGGTAGACGCCCTTGTCGCCGGTCTGCGGCAGGCGGTCGATGGCGTCCATCACCAGGTGGAAGCGGTCCAGATCGTTCAGCACGGTCATGTCGAAGGGGGTGGTGATGGTGCCTTCCTCCTTGTAGCCGCGGACATGGAAGTTGTCGTGGTTGGTGCGGCGGTAGGTCAGGCGATGGATCAGCCAGGGGTAGCCGTGGAAGGCGAAGATCACCGGCTTGTCTCTGGTGAAGGTCTCGTCGAAATCCCTGATCGCTCAAGCCGTGCGGGTGTTCGCTCTGCGGTTGCAGCTTCATCAGGTCGACCACGTTGACCACGCGGATCTTCAGTTCGGGCAGATGCTCGCGCAGGATGGAGACAGCGGCCAGGGTTTCCAGCGTGGGGACGTCGCCACAGCAGGCCATGACCAGATCGGGGGCCACGGCCTGGTCGTTGCTGGCCCACGACCAGATACCGACCCCCTGGGTGCAGTGCTTGACGGCCGCGTCCATGGTCAGCCATTGCGGGGCCTGATATTTGCCGGCGATCACGACGTTGACGTAGTGGCGACTGCGCAGGCAGTGGTCCCAGACCGAAAGCAGACAGTTGGCATCCGGCGGCAGGTAAACCCGCACGATGGCGGCCTTCTTGTTCACCACATGGTCGATGAAACCGGGGTCCTGATGGGTAAAGCCGTTGTGCATTTGCTGCCAGACGTGGGAGGCCAGCAGATAATTCAGGGACGCGATCTTCCGGCGCCAGGGCAGCGTCGCGGTGACCTTCAGCCACTTGGCGTGCTGGTTGAACATGGAGTCGATGATATGGATGAAGGACTCGTAGCAGTTGAACAAGCCGTGCCGGCCGGTGAGCAGATAGCCTTCAAGCCAGCCTTCGCACTGATGCTCGCTCAGCATCTCCATGACCCGGCCATCGCGGGCGAGAAATTCGTCGTTGGCCTGGGTCCGTGCGTCCCACTGCCGGTTGGTGACCTCGAACACGGCGTTCAAGCGGTTGGACAGCGTCTCGTCGGGGCCAAAGATACGGAAATTGCGTTGGGCGCGATTGAGTTTGACCACATCGCGCAGGAAGACGCCAAGCTCGTGCGTGTCGGCCGCGGTCACGGCCCCGGGTGACGGCACCTTCACCGCGTAGTCCCGAAAGTCCGGCATGATCAGATCGCGCAGCAGCATGCCGCCGTTGGCATGTGGATTGGCACCCATGCGGCGCTCGCCCAAGGGCGCCAGCTCGGCCAGTTCCGGTTGCAGGCGGCCCTGGGCGTCGAACAGTTCCTCCGGGCGGTAGCTCTTCAGCCAGTCTTCCAGTAGCTTGAGGTGTTCGGGATGGTCGGCATCCACCGCAATGGGCACCTGGTGTGCGCGGAAGCTGCCTTCGACTTGGCTGGCCATCGACCCATTTCGGGCCGGTCCAGCCCTTCGGCGATCTGAGAACGATCATGGGCCAGCGCGGGCGCGTGAGGTCGGCGTTGACGCGGGCCTGGTGCTGAATGGCCCGGATCTGCTCGACGACCCTGTCGAGTGTCGAGGCCATGGCCTCGTGCATCAGCGCCGGATCATCCCCTTCGACGAAATAGGGCGTCCAGCCACAGCCGCGCAGAAACTGCTCCAGCTCTTCCGGCTCGATGCGGGCAAGCACCGTCGGATTGGCGATCTTGTAGCCGTTGAGATGCAGGATGGGCAACACCGCGCCGTCGGTGGCCGGGTCGAGGAACTTGTTGGAATGCCAAGCGGTGGCCAGCGGTCCGGTTTCCGCCTCGCCGTCGCCGACCACGCAGGCGACGATCAGATCGGGATTGTCGAACACCGCCCCGAACGAATGGCTGAGTGAATAGCCCAGTTCGCCGCCCTCGTGGATCGAGCCCGGGCACTCCGGCGAGGCGTGGCTGGGAATGCCGCCGGGAAACGAGAACTGCTTGAAGAGCTTTTTCAGTCCCGCCTCGTCCTGGCTGATGTTGGGATAGACCTCGCTATAGGTGCCCTCAAGATAGGTGTTGCCCACGACCGCCGGGCCGCCGTGCCCGGGACCGGAGACGAAGATCATGTCGAGGTCGTATTTCTTGATGACCCGGTTGAGATGCAGCGTAAATGAAGTTCTGGCCGGGGGTCGTGCCCCAGTGCCCCAGCAGCACGCTGCTTCACGTCGGCCAGCGTCAGCGGTCGCTTCAGCAGCGGATTGTCATAGAGATAGATCTGGCCGACCGAGAGATAGTTGGCGGCGCGCCAGTAGGCGTCGAGCTTGTGCAACAGGTCAGGCGTGAGCGTGGCCATGGTTTAGGTTTCCTGGGTTGAGTCGAGACGGATGACCTGGACCAGGTCATCGGGAATCCTGGTGCGTCATCAGCGCCTGCCACGCTGGCCGGGTGCGGACCGCGTTCATGTCCCCAGCGCCGGTGACGCGCACTTCTCGCGGATGCGGGTCAGGAGGGCGTGCCACGAGGTCGCGAAGGCATCAACCCCCTCGTGTTGCAGTCGGGCGGCCAGCGCATCGTCGTCGACGCCTTCACTTCTGAACTCCTCGATCACGGCTTCGGCGTCGCCGCCGTCGGTCGGCAGCACCCGCTCGACCCGGCCGTGGTCGGCAAAGGCCAGCAGCGTCTGTTCCGGCATGGTGTTGATCGTTCCGGGTGCTGCCAGCGCCTGCACGTACAGCGTGTCCGGTGCCGCCGGGTCCTTGGTGCCGGTGCTGGCCCACAGCAGGTGCTGCGGGCGCGCCCCGGCGGCGGCGAGCCGCTGCCAGCGCTCCGATGCCAGCAGATCGCAGTGCGCCTTGTAGGTGCGCATGGCGATGGCGATGCCCAACCGATTGTGGAAGGGCGACGCAATCTCCTGCTTTACCGCCACGTCCCACCGGCTGACGAAGAGCGACAACACCGATGCCACCTTCAGGTCGAGCCCGGCCGCCAAGCGGCGTTCCAATCCGCGCATGTAAGCCTCGGCGGCGGCCAGCACCTGTTCGCGCGAGAACAGCAGTGTGACGTTGACCGGCACGCCATCGAAAATGACTTCCTCGATCGCCTCGATGCCCTGGGATGTGCCCGGGATCTTGATGAACAGGTTCGCCTTGCTGGCCTTCGCGTGCAGCCGGTTCGCTGCCTGGATGGTGTGAGTCGCGTTGTGGGCCAGCAGCGGTGAGACCTCGAGCGAGACCCAGCCGTCTACGCCGTGACTGGCCTCGAACGCTGGCCGGAACAAGTCGGCGGCCTCCGTCAGGTCTGCGAGGGCGAGTTCGAAGAACAGGTCTTCGTCCGCCAGGCCCGCGTCGGCGAGCACGCGGATGCTGGCGTCATAGCTGTCGCCAGCGCCGATCGCGTGCTCGAAGATCGTCGGGTTCGAGGTCAGGCCGGTCACCGACAAGTCCCTGATGTAGCGCGCCAGGGTGCCGCTGCGCAGCAGCGTGCGCGTGATGTTGTCCAGCCAGAGGCGCTGGCCGAGTTGATGCAATGCCTGCGTGGCGTTCATGTTTGTTGTCCTGGGTTCAGGCGGGCTCGGGGTTGCGCCAAGGGCCATCGGCTGCGATGAACTGATCCGCCTCCGGCGGACCCCAGTGCCCTGGCGTATAGACGATGACCGGGGGGATGCTCGACCAGCACCGGATCGACCAGGGCCCAGGGGGCTTCGATGGCGTCTTCACGGGCAAAGAGCGCGCCGTTTCTGGCCATCACGTCGGTCAACAAGCCCTCGTAGGGCGACTGCTCGCCGGGCTCCTCTTCAGTCTTCGTGCCGATTGAAGCGAACGCCTGCGCAAATCAGCGGCCGTCGGCCAGGTGCAGCCAAATCTCATTGCGCCGCATGAACCATGGCGTGAACGGCGGGTTGTAGCGCGAGTAGACGGGCTCCCCCGACCAGGCCAGGTCGGCGGCGCGCAACGCCGCCTGCAACTTCGCCAGGTGGTCGTTGTAGTTGGACTCCGACCAGAACCCGGAGAAGCGGATGACCGCCACGCGACTGGGCGGCACCTCGCGCAACTTGACCCGCGCGTCCAGGGGTTCGGGTGCGCTGGCCAGAGTCACGTCCTTGGGCAACACGAATTGCACCAGAAAGCCGTCGGGCGCGGCGGTCTGGGTGACCGGGGCCGTCATCTCCAGCTTCACCGGCACAGCCGCCTGCGTCACCGGCGCCGTCATCGCGATCTTCCGGTCGCCCTTGTTCTTGCCGAAGATGTAGCCCGCCAGGACCGGGAACGCCTGGCTGCCCGCTTCGCCAGCCGGGCCGGCCACCACCATCTCGGCGACCCTGTAGGCGGCGTACTCGCGCACTTCGATCCCTTCGAGCTTGCGGACGATCTGGTATTCAGGCTCTTCTGTGGCGTGGCTGGGCATGGGGATGGCGAACAGTGCTAGGGTCGATAAAAGGGCGGCGCCCATCGCAGCGGCGGGGCCGAATTGTATACAGGTGGCAGCTGGTTTCATGGAATGCCCTTCAACGGGGTAGGTTGGCGGCGGTGCTCGCGCGCAATTCGCGCCGGTGTAGCCCTGCGCGCCCGGCACCTAGAAAGTCGCCATGTCCGGGGCGGTGAGCGGGGCATCCTTGCTCATCCGTGCCACCAGGTAGGGACTGGAACGGATCGATTCTGCGGGTGGCGAGGGCAATGCGCAGCCGGCAAGGTTTGGGAAATGCAGCCTGAGCGCTGGGGCTCGTCGGGTCTGTACGGTGGGATACCCAGCGCTGCGCTGCGCATGTAAAAAAAGGTGGGCCTTGACCAACTGATGGCGGCGTGCGATGGACGAGCAGCATCCCTTCGGCTACGACAACTGGGGCCGGACAGCGTCCTGCTGACGGCCGGGTGCGGTTTGCGCGTCGGTTCATTCTCGATGAGGTCGAGCAAGCCATCGAGCGACTGGAGGGCGGGGTCCTGCCTGATATTCACACACGAAGAATTGTGGTACCTCCCCTATTTCTTCCCAACGGTGGGCCCGGCCAGCAGTCCGATCGCCAGCAGCACGAGTAGGCCCAGCAACAGGGCGAATTGCTGTAAGTTGGCGGCCACTGGCAACCCCGGCACGACCCAGGCCCACCAGTTCACCGCGGTGTGCAATACCAGCGCCGGTAGCACGCTGCCGCGGCTGCGGTTGAACAGCCATGCGAATACGACCGATAGGGCCACGCTGGACAGCAAGAACGGCAGGAGCGGAATCCGGCCCTGCAGCGTGTCGGCAGTGAAGAACAACGGCAGGTGCCACAGCCCCCACGCCGCGCCCAGGATCAGGCTCGAGACGCGCCATCCGCATCGCGTTTGCAGAGCGGGCAAGGCGTAGCCCCGCCAGCCGAACTCTTCGCCCAGCGGGCCGCCCAGCAGCAGAATCAACACCAGGTTCGCCGCCGCCAGCGGCAGCTGTCCGGTGATCGGCGTGGGCTCCAACCTGCCCCCCAGCGCGGCGTGCATGGCTGCCGCCAGCCCCATCAATGCCAGGGGCAGGAAGAAGGCCAGCGCGAACCAGCGCCAACCGATGCGCCATTGCAGGCAGCGCCCGAGCCACGCGCGCAACGCCGCGCGACCGCCGCCGTACCCGACCACGGTCACCGCCGCAACGCCAGGCCCGAAGCCGCCGAGACTGGACAGCACTCCGGCCGCCAGGGCGGACTGGGCCTTGATGGCGGGAGCCAGGAGCCAGCAGGTCCACGACCAGGCGAAGGCCACGGCGAAGAACGCCACAAGTCGGGACCTGTCCTCGTCACCGGCGTCCACCGGGTGGCTACGGATCATGGGCGGTCGCAGCGCGACCTTCGGTCCTGCGCCGCGGCGCTTCGCCATCAATCAAGGAACACCAGATGCCCATGATCCTGAGCCGCCTCGATCTCTTCAATGGGCGGCGCAACCGGAACGCTGGCCACGCGCACTCCAGGTGATGTCGAGTCCCCGCCCGCCGAGGCTCTCGACCAAGCGGGGGCCGATGGGGAAGTTCTGTTTGATGCTGGTGACACCCAAGAGGTAACTGTCAAGACCCGTGTGATTATATACCCAAAAGGAGCTATCCCTTATTCCGCGCCCATCTCGTCGGTGCTAATGGCATGATACCCTATGCACTCGCGCGCTCAGGCCACAGAGTAACTCGTAGTTGATCGTGCCGGCGCTGTGGGCGATCTCCTCCACCGGCAGGTCGCGACCCCAGAGGATGACCTCGTCGCCGAGTTCGGTCCCGGGGGCCTGGCGCAGATCCAGGGTGATGCTGTCCATGGAGACCCGCCCCACCAGCGATACACGCCGGCCCCCCACCAGCACCGGCGTCCCCGTGGGGGCATGGCGAGGATAACCGTCGCCATAGCCGATGGCGGCCACCCCAATGGGCATGTCCTCCGGGCATGTAAAGGTGCCCCCATAGCCGATGCGGTCCCCGGCGTGGAAGTGATGAACAGCGGCAATCTGGGTCTTGAGGGTCATCACCGGCGCTAGGCCCAATTCCCTCGCGCTCAGATCCGCGAAGGGCGAGCCGCCGTAGAGCATGATGCCTGGCCGTACCCAAGCCGTGCGCGTGGCGGGAAAGGCCAGGAGGCCGCCGGAGTTGCCGATGTTCAAGGCCTGGTCCGGCCGGGCCAAGGCTCGCAGGCGCTGACACTGGCGGTTCGTCAGGGGGTCCTCGGGATCGTCGGCATTGGCCAGATGGGTCATGAGGCCCGGCATGGGCGCCACCCGGGGGCAGGCGGCGAGTCGCTGCTGGATGGCGGCCACCTCCGTCGGATCAAGACCTAGGCGGTGCATCCCCGTGTCCACCTTGATCCAGACGCGCAGCGTGGGACCGGGTGGCAAGGCCTCCAGCCAGGTCATCTGCTCGCTTTGGTGCAGGGCCAGGTCGAGCCGGTGCGCTTGGGCGGCGGCGGTCTCCTCCTGGGAGAGGGCGCCGGTCAGGACTAGGATGGGCTGCGCAACCCCCGCCGCGCGCAGGCGCAGGGCCTCCTCGACCCGGGCCACTGCGAAACCATCCGTCGCCGCCAGGGCTGCGGCGGCCCGCTCCATGCCGTGGCCATAGGCATCCGCCTTGATGACGGCCCAGATCCGGCTGGCGGGGGCTCTCCGGCGCGCTACCCCCAGGTTATGGCGCAGAGCCGCCAGGTCAATAAGGGCGTGGGGGCCGGTGAATCTCACCGGTAGCCCTCATCCCCGTAAACATCCGAGATATAGTTCTCGAACTTGGTGTACTTGCCCAGGAAGGTCAGCCGCGTGGTGCCGATGGGCCCATTGCGCTGCTTGCCGATGATGATTTCGGCGACCCCCTTGTCCTTGCTGTCCTCGTGATAAACCTCGTCGCGGTAAATAAAAACAATAAGATCCGCGTCCTGTTCGATGGCTCCGGAGTTATGGCTGACGATGCCGTCCGCCAGCCAACTGGCAGGGCCGGGGACGGTGAGATCGAAGACATCCTCCTCCCCAGCTTCCTCGATGGCGACGATGCGATCCCAGAAGATGTCGCTGCTGGCCTGATCGCGCAGTGGCTCGTCGTCCAGGAGTTCGGCATAGCTCGCCAGAGTTTGACGCGATGGCGCGAAGTTGAAGTGTGCCTGGCCGCCATAGGAGGTACCACGCATCTGGGCCATCCCTCGGGTAGTGATACCTTGGGAACGCATGACCGCACGAACCTGGTCGAAGACCTGGACAGGTAAAGTGTCCAAATTAGTGTTGGGGACTGTATGGGTTATCAGGGCGCTAAGCAGCTTGGCCTGGTTTTCTCTGGGGCCAAAGGCCCCGACCTCTCCGAGAAAAAGCCGTTGCTGTTCCGCGCCCCTGATCCAGACCATATAGGTAGTGCGGTATTGCTCGCTCGTCACGGCCTGGATGCGTCCGCGGATACCCAGGCGGAGCAAAAGGGCCATGACATCGTCAGCCAGGCCTTGACTGTTGGTGCTCAGGTGGACACCGTGACTGCCTCGCTGACCCGGTTTGCGGGGAGAGATGGTACCGTCGGTAGCCCAGAGATGTCTCAGGAAGAGGGCGATTTGCTCGTTGGCGAGTTGGAAGAGGGCCGATGGCACCCGCTTTTCGTGAGAACGTTGGCCAAAAATCCCCAGATTGCGCAGCCAGAGATTGATACCCGCAGGATGCCAGCGATTACCATTGCCGCTGAATACCAGTTGATGCCAAGCCCCCTTGCCTTCATGGCGATTGACCTGAACGCCGAAGTGCTGGATTGCGGAATCAGACACTATCCGACTATTGGCATCGGAGGCCGTGGTATAGCGTAAGGGCTGGCCCTTGAGGTAGCTGCCGTCACCCATCAGATGGGCGAGCAGAATAATTTCCGGCTCGGGCCAAACCAGGGCCGATGAGGGCTCTGGCACTTGCCGCGCCGTGCCCAGGCGGTCACCCGCACTGAGTTCGCCGATGGTACGCCAACCCTCGGCGCCATAAAGCCGGTGGTTGGCCGTGCCACGCAGGCGGCGGCCACTGGCCAGTCGGACCTCGAACACGGGTTTAAGGCCCACTCGCCAAATCTTATCCGAGGTTGCCTTGATCAGCCGTCCCTCTTCGCCCATGGAGAGCACTTCCGGGGTTTGGCCGACCAGTTCACAAATGGGAACCCGACGGCCATCGGCCAGCAAGACCAAGGTGTCCCCGGTCACGCACTCGCGCAGATCCGACATCACCGGCCGTTTGTTCGGCCGCTGCTCCAGGCTGCGGTTGAGCTGGGAGAGGGCGACGACGGGGACCTTGAGTTCCTTGGCCAGGGCCTTGAGGGAGCGGGAGATGGCGGAGATCTCGGTGGCGCGGTTCTCGCTGTTGCCGGGCACCTGCATGAGCTGGAGGTAGTCCAGGACGATCAGGGCCAGGTCGCCGTGCTCGCGCTTGAGGCGGCGGGCGCGGGCGCGGACCTCGGTGGGCGACAGGGCCGGGGTGTCGTCGATATAGACGGGGGCGTCCGCCAGCATGTTCACCGCCGAGGTCAGGCGCGGCCACTCGTCCTCCTCCAGCTTGCCGGTGCGCACCCGGTGCTGGTCGATGCGCCCCAGGGAGGACATCATGCGCATCGCCAGGGCGTCGCCGGGCATCTCCATGCTGAAGATGGCGACCGGCCGTTTAACCTCCAGGGCCACGTTTTCCGCCAGGTTCATCGCGAAGCTGGTCTTGCCCATCGAGGGCCTCCCCGCCACGATGATGAGGTCCGAGGGCTGGAGGCCGGAGGTCATCTCGTCGAAATCGGCGAAGCCGGTGGGCAGGCCGGTGATGGGCTCGTTGCGCTGAAAGAGGATCTCGATGCGCTCCACGGCCCGGCCGAGGAGGCCGCGCAGGGACTGGAAGCCGCCACCGCCGCGCTGTTCCTGCTCGGCGATCTCGAAGACCCGCCGTTCCGCCTCGTCCAGCAGCTCCGCCACCTCCCGGCCCTCGGTGTTGAAGGCGATGTCGCTGATGCCGGTGCCGACGGAGATGAGCTGGCGCAGCACCGAGCGCTCGCGCACGATCTTGGCGTAGGCCTTGACGTTGGCGGCGCTGGGGGTGCCGGTGGCGATGACGCCCAGGTAGGGCAGGCCGCCGGCGTCCTCGAGTTGGCCGGTGCGCTCCAGCATCTCGGCCAGGGTGACGACGTCGAAGGGCTGTTCACGGGCCGCCAGGTCGCGGATGGCGCCAAAGATGAGGCGGTGTTCGCGCCGGTAGAAGTCGCCCTCGCCCACCTTGTCGGCTACCGAATCCCAGGTCTGGTTGTCCAGCATGAGGCCGCCGAGCAGGGACTGTTCCGCCTGATTCGAATGGGGGGGTATCCGTAGCCGTTCGCCGGACGGCAGTTCCTGCTCGGGGTAAGGCAAATCGTAGGGGTCGGACATGGAATGCTCAAAGCCGGGCGCAAGCGGGGAGGGCGCCGCGAGGGGGTAGGTCTTGGACCTGGCCCGGGCCGGGGCGAGATGCGCCCCGGCCCGGGTCGCGCGACTAGCTCGCGGGGACGATCTCGATCTTGAGGGTGGCGTCAATCTCGGGATGGAGATGAACGACGACCTCGTAATGACCGGTGGCCCGGAAGGAGCCCGCGGGCAGGCGTACTTCCTGCTTGTTGAGCTTGAAGCCCAGGGCCACCACCGCCTCGGCGATATCGCCGGTGCCCACGGAGCCGAAGAGACGGCCCTCGTCGCCGGCCTTGCGGGCGATGGTCACGGAGCGGCCATCGAGCTCTTCCCGGCGTTCGTCGGCGATGGCATAGGCCTCGGCGGCGAGCTGCTCCAGTTCGGAGCGACGCTCCTCGAAGCGCTTGAGGTTATCCGCCGTGGCGGGTACCGCATAGCCTTTCGGGATGAGGAAATTGCGGCCGTAACCGGCGCGAATGTCCACCTTTTCGCCTAGGTTGCCGAGATTGGCGACCTTTTTCATCAGGATGACTTCCACTTGGGTACCCCCAGTAAGATTTTCAGTAGCGGCGGACCACGTGATGAGGTGGCGTGGTCCACGATGGATGTCGAGGCCGCCCCGGGGCGGCCGTCTTCAGTTCTTTTCGGCCTGGCGCGGGCTGACCTTGGCGCGCACGTTAACCCAAATATCCGCCAAACCCAGGCCGGCGGTCAAAACCTGAGCGTGGGGCAGGGCCAGCAGGAAGAGGGCGTATAAACCAATCAACCAGCCCCGGTTGGCCTGCATCGCCTTCACCAACCAGTGGATCAGCGCCAGTCCCTGGAGCAGAAACAGGGGGGTGATCAGGATGAGCAGATCCGCCGCCCACTGGTTTTCGCCCTTAACCAGGATGAAGGCCATCAGGGCCAGCCCCAGAACCCCCAGCCCCTTGCCCAGGCGCAGATCGCGAAACTCGGCGCCAAATCCGCCGGGATTGTAGAGCAACGACTGCCACCAACGTCCCAGGAAGAGGGCCAGCAGGGCCTGGAAGTAGAAGGTCGCGGCGAAGGCCCCCGTCATCCACCGGGCCACCTCCAGGATCAGGGCCTGGCTTTCGGCATCGGTCAGGATGCCACCCTCGATCAGGCCTTGCCGCACCGGCTCCATGAGTTCGGCCCAGTAGGCGGCGGGGTCGGCCACGCCCACCTTCAGCCCAATCAGGATGGCCAGACCCATGAGACCCGCCGTCGTCACCGTCAGGGCTGGCGAGCCGCTGTTGCGCAGCATCACCGCCAGGGCCCAGACCGGCAGCCAGAGGGCCAGGGCGAAGCCCAGGGCGGGCACGGGGCTGCCCAGGGCCGCGAAGGCGAAGAGTCCGCTCGCCAGCCCGGCGAAGAGCCCCACCAGCAGGCCCTCGACCGGTCCCTGGCGCAAGGTGGCCAGGGCCAGGGTCGCGGAACTGAGCATGCCCGTCAGCGGGAAGAGCAGCGACAGGATCGCGAAAACCGCAGCCACCAGCGCGGCCTGGGAACGGCCGCGCATGATGAAGGAGGCCAGCCCTAGCATGGAGCGTCTCGTCTCGTCGGACCTGGGTCCAGGCTACCCCGGACTCCTGTCCCGGGTGGCGCGGACCGGCGCCTGATCAATGGCCGTCTGAGTAAGGCAGCAGGGCCAGGAAACGCGCCCGCTTGACGGCCAGGGCCAATTGACGTTGATACTTGGCCGAGGTGCCGGTGATGCGGCTGGGCACGATCTTGCCCGACTCGCTGACATAAGCCTTGAGGAGGTTGAGATCCTTATAGTCGATCTCGGTTATGCCCTCGGCGGTGAAGCGGCAGTAACGCTTGCGGCGGAAAAATTTTGACATGGCAACCTCTTACTCAAGCTCGTCTTCGTCGTCCATTTCCTCGATCCGCTCCACGCGCTCGGGGCGGTCGCGGCGGCGGCGTTCGCCACCGGCGTCATCGGAGGAGGGTTCCTCCTCGGACTTGGCGAGGGGCGAGGGCTCGGTAACGGCCGCGTCACGGATGAGGATGAGGTTACGCAGCACCGCGTCATTGAAGCGGAAGGCGCTTTCCAGTTCGTCCAGGGTGGGCTGGTCGCACTCGACATTCATGAGAATGTAGTGGGCCTTATGGATCTTGTTGATCGGATAGGCCAGTTGCCGGCGACCCCAATCCTCGTAGCGATGGATCTTGCCGCCGGACTTTTCGATGCTGGCGCGATAGCGCTCCACCATGGCGGGCACCTGCTCGCTCTGGCTGGGGTGCACCAGGAACACGATTTCGTAATGACGCATGTGGTCTCCTTACGGGTTGAACAGCCTCGCATGGGACAGTGAGGCAAGGAGTAGCCTCCCGAAGCCGGGAGGATCGAGCATTATACGGAAATACCCCGCTGGGTCAAAAACCATCGAATGGGCGATGGGGGAGGGTTTAAACTCACCGGCGACCGATGGCACCCCGCGAGGACACCTCATTGCCCACATCTCCCACCAAGGTCCGTCTGGCCTACGTCTGTAGTGGCTGCGGCGCCAGCCTCAACAAATGGGCCGGGCGCTGCCCGGATTGCGGCGCCTGGAACTCGGTCGAGGAGCTCCCGGGCGTCCCGGCGACGGGCCGTGGCCGGCAGGGCTATGCGGGCGCCGCGGACAGCGCCCGGGTCCTGTCCCTGGAGGCGGTCAGTCCGGAACGGGAGACGCGCACCAGCAGTGGCATCGCCGAGCTGGACCGGGTCCTGGGCGGTGGCCTGGTGGCCGGGTCCGTGGTCCTGATCGGCGGCGACCCGGGCATCGGCAAGTCCACCCTCCTGCTCCAGGCCTGCGCCGCCCTGAGCGCCAGCCTGGGGCCCGAACGGCCGGTGCTCTACGTCACCGGCGAGGAATCGCCCCAGCAGGTCAGCCTGCGCGCCCGCCGCCTGGGCCTGAGCGGCGCCGGCATCCGCCTGCTGGCGGAGACCGGGGTCGAACGCATCCTCGCCGCCGCCTCCAGCGAGCAGCCCCGGGTCCTGGTGGTGGACTCCATCCAGACCACCTACACCGACCTCTTGCCGTCCGCCCCCGGCTCCGTATCCCAGGTGCGCGAGACGGCGGCGCAACTGGTGCGCTGGGCCAAGCAGGGCGATACCTGCGTCTTCCTGGTCGGACACGTCACCAAGGAAGGGGCCCTGGCCGGGCCCCGGGTGCTGGAGCACATGGTCGATACCGTCCTCTATTTCGAGGGCGAGGCCGGCAGCCCCTACCGGCTGGTGCGCGCGGTCAAGAACCGCTTTGGCGCCGTCAACGAACTGGGCGTCTTTGCCATGACGGACCGCGGCTTGAAGGAGGTCCGCAACCCCTCCGCCATCTTCCTCTCCCGCCACGACCAGCCCGTGCCCGGCAGCCTGGTCATGATCACCCGCGAGGGTACCCGGCCCCTCATGGTCGAGGTCCAGGCCCTGGTGGACGAGAGCCCCCTGGCCAACCCCCGGCGCGTGGCCCTGGGCCTGGAGCAGAATCGCCTGTCCATGCTGCTGGCGGTGCTCCACCGCCACGGCGGCCTGGCCATGTTCGACCGGGATGTCTTCGTCAACGTGGTGGGCGGGGTGCGCATCACCGAGACCGCCGCCGACCTGGCGGTACTGCTGGCGGTGCTCTCCAGCTATCGCGACCGGCCGCTGGACCTGGAGCTGGCGGTCTTCGGCGAGGTGGGCCTGAGCGGCGAGATCCGCCCCGTGCCCAACGGCCCCGACCGGCTGCGCGAGGCCGCCAAGCATGGCATCAAGCGCGTCATCGCCCCCAAGGGCAATGTCCCCAAGGGCGGTGTCGAGGGTCTGGAGATCCTGGAGGTGCGGAGCCTGAAGGAGGCGATCGACGGGGTCTGAAGGCATCCTTGCCACGCGAGATGACGGACAGGACAGCCGACTTCCGGCTATCCCGCCGTGGCGCGGTCGAGACCGCGTTTACCAGTAGGCGAGGAGCCTCTCGCCCTCGACCTTGTGCTCGAAGCGGCGCAGGGGGCGGTTGCCGACCTCGACGCAGTCGCCGGTGGTGAGGTCGAAGGCCCAGTGGTGCTTGGGGCAGGTCAGGCGGCCGTCCACCAGGGCCAGGTGGGGGATGTTGGTCTCCTGGTGGGGGCAGCGGGAGTCATATACCCGGAAGTCGTCGCCCGTGCGGTAGATGTAGAGGGAGCGGCCATCGGCCTCGGCGAAGGAGACCTCGCCATCGGCCAGGTCGGCGAGGTTGGCCAGGTCGTGCCATTCCTGCTCGGCGTCCAGGTTTTCCGGACGGAATTCGGGGATATCCATCTTCAAGAGGATGTCGGTGGCCCAGACGATCTTGGCCAGGCCCAGGACCGGGAAGGCCATGAGGAGGGCGTCGATGATCTCGTGGGGGCTGGCGCCGTTGCGCAGGGCCCGCGTCAGGTATTGCTTGAAACCGGGCTCGGTCTGGACCGCGACCTTGGTGATGACCGAGATGAGGTCGCGCGTGCGGACATCCAGGTGGTCGCCGGCCTTCTTGAGGAAGGTGAAATAGCTGGTCATGGCCTCGGGCCGGACCTTGACCAGGTAATTGAGTGCGTCGCTCATGCTCTTACTCCCGCGTGATGGACTGTCACCCCGGAAATGGGGCGATGCGCGCATTATCCGCGCCACGGGGGGAGAATTCGACTATCTTTCCCGCACCATGAATCCCGCCCCCTTCATCGACCCGGCAACCGGTTTTGCCGCCTACGACCCCATCCAGGCCGAGGCCGCGCGCCGGCTCGCGGCCTTGCATGCCACCCTGGCGCAAACGCCCATCCCGGGTCCGGCCCGGCGAGGATTGGCGGGCCGGATCAGGTCGCGCTTCAAGCCGCCGCCCGCGCCGGCGCCGGTGCGGGGCCTGTATCTCTGGGGGGGCGTGGGGCGGGGCAAGACCTATCTGATGGACTGGTTTGCCGAGGCCCTGCCCCTGCCGGGTAAGCAGCGGCTCCATTTCCATCACCTGATGCGCGACCTGCACGAGGAGATGGCGGGCCTGCCGCGCCAGCCGGACCCGCTGGAATTGGTCGCGGAACGGCGCTGCCAGGACCTGCGGGTGCTGTGCCTGGATGAGTTCGTGGTCACCGATATCGCCGACGCCACCCTACTGCATGGCCTGTTGCGCGCCTTCTTCCGCCGGGGCGTGACCCTGATCACCACCTCCAACACGCCGCCGGACCGCCTCTATCTCAACGGCCTGCAACGCCCGCTCTTTCTCCCCGCCATCGCCCTCCTCAAGCAGCACACCCAGGTGTTCGAGCTGGATGGCGGCGTCGATTACCGCCTGCAAACCCTGCGGGAGGAGGGGGTCTATCACCATGCCGCCCAAGGCGACGCCGAGGCCCATCTCGCCGCCACCTTCGCGCGCCTGGCGGGTGGGCACCAGGAAGGGCCGGCGGCGCTGCACGTCAATGGGCGCGACATCCCGGCGCGCCGGCTGGGGCCCGATCTGGCCTGGTTCGATTTCGAGGTCCTGTGCGGCGGCCCCCGCGCCGCCGCCGATTACATCGAGATTGCGCGGGAGTTTCACACCGTCCTGCTCTCCGGGGTGCCCCGCCTCACCGCCCGTCAGGACGCGGCGGCACGGCGCTTCCTGCACCTGGTGGACGAGCTTTATGATCGCCGCGTCAAGCTCATCCTCAGCGCCGCGGTGCCCCTGGAGGAGCTGTATTCAGGCGAACTGCACGAATTTGCGCATGAGCGCCTGACGAGCCGGCTGGTGGAGATGCAGTCAACCGGCTATCTCGCCGCCGGGGGCGAGGGGCGGGCGCCTTAGCCCGGGGCCGGGGCGCCGCCCTGGCACGCCGCGAGCAGCCGCCGATACCGGCCCCAGTCGAAGGCCGGACCCGGGTCCGTCTTGCGTCCGGGGGCAATGGCGCTATGGCCGACGATGCGTTCGGGGGTGATGGCGGGAAAACGGGCCAGGAGGTCGCGGCTGGTCTCGGCCAGGACCTGGTACTGGGCGGTGGTGTAGGGCACCTCGTCCGCCCCCTCCAGTTCGACGCCGATGGCGTAGTCGTTGCAGCGCTCCCGGCCCAGGAAGCTCGATACCCCGGCGTGCCAGGCGCGTTTATGCAGATCGACGTACTGGATGAGTTCGCCATCGCGGCGGATCAGCAGGTGGCTGGAGACGCGCAGCCCGGCGATGGGACGAAAATAGGGATGGGCCTCGGGGTCGAGGCGATTCTGGAAGAGGGCGTCGATCCAGGGGCCGCCAAACTCCCCGGGCGGCAAGCTGACCCCATGGATGACCAGTAGATCCACCGAGATACCGGGTGGGCGCTCGTCCCAGTTGGGGGAGATGAGCCGCCGGGCCTGGGGCAGCCAACCGGGGCCCCCATCCCTGGGTGAGGATTCGGAAACCCGTGACTCAGGTCCAGTGACCTCCGGACCCGACGGGGCCCGTCGGTAGCAGGAGGATGCCCCGGAATTTTCCGGACCCTGGCTTTCCGGTACCAGGCTCGGGTCCCTGCCCATGCGCGGCGCTCAGAGGTGAGGCACCAGGCCCTTCATCACCAGGTCGGTGAGGCTTACCACTCCCAGCACCTCCCGGTCCTTGACCACCGGCGCCCGACTCAGGTCGAAACGGTCGAAGAGGCGGGCGCAATAGCGGATGTCCATGTCGGGATGCACGGTAATGGCCGGCTTGACCATGATCTCGTAGATGTTGACCCGGTCCGGGGCCCGGTCCTTGGCCAGCACCTCCCGGGCGATATCGGACAGGACGACGATGCCCAGTTCATCATTCTCGCTGCGCGGTTTGACGATGAGGGTCTTGGTATCGATGTGGCGCATGGCCTCTAGGGCGGCGGCCACCGTCGCCATGCCATCGACCAGGTCGAAATGGGGCTTCATGACGTCGCGGACGCGAATCAGGGGTCGGGTGCTCATGGTTCAAAGCTCCTCTTCGACGAGTTCCGTCAGCTTGCGGACCTGGTGATCGATGCCGACCGCGTCCTCCACATCGACCTGAAAGGCGATACCGGACCCCGGCCTGTCGCGGAAGCCACCGGCCTGGGCGATGGTCTCCAGGATGTGACGGCTAAGGTGCTCTTCCACCAGCAGCAGGATGACGTCGCGCTGGGTCTCCAGGGTCAGGCCGAAGAAGGTCTTGGTCTTCTCGACCCCTTCGCCCCGGGCCTGGTTGATGACGGTGGAGCCCGTGGCGCCAGCCTTGCGGGCGGCATCCAGGACGGCTTGGGTCGATCGGTCCTCGACGAAGGCCAGAATCAGTTTGAAGTGCATGGATCTCAATCCTCGCGAAACGGGGGCGGGGTGTGGACGGCCAGGGGGATCGGGGTCAATCCCGCGATGCCGCCCGTGCGGCGGGGGTAAGCGCTTCCTCCTGGGGGGGGCTTTTCCTGCGCAGCCACCAGTGGGCAAGCATGCCGTAGGACATGACGATGATCATGGGTAAGAGGGACGCGAAGGCGATCAGACCGAAACCGTCGATCATGGGATCCCGTCCCGGCGTGCGTTCGGCGAGTCCGACCCCCAGCGCCGTGACCAGGGGTACTGTGACCGTGGAAGTGGTAACGCCGCCGCAGTCAAAGGCAATGGGGACGATGAAGCGTGGCGCCAGTTTGGCCATGGCCAACACCAGCAGGTAGCCTGGTATCAGCCAATAGGCGATGTTGGTGCCATCGATGATGCGCGCACAGCCGATCATAATGCCGATCCCGACGCCGACCGAAACCAGGGATCGCAGCCACAGGCCGTTCAGTTGGCCGACACTGACCTTGTCGGCCTTGATCGACAAGGCGATCAGCGCCGGTTCCGCCATGGTCGTCGCGAAGCCGATCAGAAAGCCATAGAGGTAGAGCACCCAGAGGGAGACGCCGTCGCGCATCAGGCCCCGGGTCATCTCGTCGCCCAGCGGGAAGAGCCCGACTTGTAGGCCTTCGTCGAACATGTAGAGCCCCAGGGCCACCAGCAGCATGCCGACCGCCAGGCCCTTGGGGTTGGCCAAGGGCCGCCGCAGGATGACATAACTCGACAACAGGACCACGGCGATGATCGGCAAGAGATTGCGGACCATGTGCAGAAAGTCGGTCAATATCTCCAGGGCGGGGTGGAGGTGTTGGGGCTCCGGGGGCAAGGCTAGCGCGATGGCGGCCTGATCGGCGGGCACGAAAAAGAGAATGCCGTAGATCTGGATAATGATCATGGGTGCCAGGGCACCGAAGGCGATGAGGCCGAAGCCATCGAGCATGGGATTGCGGCCGCTGATCGTCATGGCCAGGCCGACGCCGAGCGCCGCCAACATGGGCGCGGTAACCGTGGACGCGACCACCCCGCCGGAATCAAAGGCCAGGCCAACCAGTTCTGGCGGCGCGAAGGCGGTGGAAATGATGACGATCAGGTAACCGGGGATCAAATAATGGGCGATAGAATGTCCGCGCACGATGCGCCAGACGCCCACCATGACCGCCAGACCCACGCCCAGGGCCGCCACCATGCGCAGGGTCAGGGCGCCCATGCTCCCACCCGATACCGCCTCGGCCTTGTAGGCCACCGCCATCAAGGCCGGCTCGGCGGCCACCGAGGCGAAGCTGATGGAGAAGGCGAACAGCATCAGCCAGAGGAAGGAGCCGCGGCGGGCATAGTCGTAAGCCATGGTCTCGCCGATGGGAAAGATCGCCACGTCGAGGCCCTTAACGAACAAGGCCAGGCCGAGCAGCACGACGGCAAAGCCCCCCACGAGCGCTACCGGGTTATCCGGCAGGTGCTGAATAAAGAAGGCCTGGAAAATGACCACGACGATCAGGGTCGGGGCCAGATCCCGAGCCGCGTCGTAGAGCAGTTCGCGGACGGCGTGGATCAGTGCGACAGCCATGCCTGCCCCGTTTCTTGAAGGCCTTGGGCGGGCGGCGCCTTGCGGGGCAAGAGGGAGGGGTAATGATGCTGGTCTGTCATCGGCTCTTGAAGAAATCCAATAAAATTATGTAATAAGCGGTTGCTGGCAAGAACAGCTCTAACCGAGGCCAAGGGCCATGCCCAACAAGAAGGGGTCCTCGGCTGCGGGGATTCAGGGGATCGCCGGCAGCCTTAGCGCGGGCGGTTCAGGAAATCTTCGGTACAATGTTCGCCGGATTGTAACAAAATAATTAAAAATGGCGAGCGCCAAGGGTTGCCGCCAAGAGGTAGATTTTTCATGAGTCAAGACATGTCTTCCCCCCTGCCGCCACGGGGCGCGCCCGCACCCCTGGACCCCCGTATCATCGCCGAGCAGGTCCGCGCCGCCCTGGTCGAGGATCTCGGGGATGGGGATCGTACCGCCCACCTCCTGCCGGCGGATCAGGTCGCGCGGGTGGAGCTGATCACCCGCCAGGAGGCGGTCATCTGCGGTCGCGCCTGGTTTGACGAGACCTTCCACCAGATCGATGGCCGTGTCGTCAGCGACTGGCGGGTGAGCGACGGGGATCGCGTCGGCCCCGGCGACTGTCTGTGCCGAATGCAGGGCCCCACCCGCGCCCTCCTCACGGGGGAGCGTACCGCCATGAACTTCCTGCAGACCCTGTCTGGCACCGCCACCCGTGCCCGCCATTACGCCCAGCTCGTCGCCGATCTGCCGGTGCGCCTCCTCGACACCCGCAAGACCATCCCGGGCCTGCGTCTGGCCCAGAAATACGCCGTGCGCTGCGGCGGTTGCCATAACCACCGCCTGGGGCTGTTTGACGCCATCCTGATCAAGGAAAACCACATCCTGGCGGCGGGCTCCATTGCCGCCGCCCTCGCCGCCGCCCGCGATCTGGCCGAGGGCCTGCCGGTGGAGATCGAGGTCGAAAGCCTCGCCGAGGTCGAGCAGGCCCTGGCGGCGGGCGCTACCCATCTGCTTCTCGATAACTTCACAACCGAGCACCTGCGTCAGGCGGTGCGCCTGGTCGCGGGTCGCGCCCGCCTGGAGGCCTCCGGCGGCATCAACCTGGAGACCTTGCGGGTCATCGCCGAAACCGGCGTGGACGATATCTCCATCGGTGATTTGACGAAGGATCTGGTTAGCGTCGATCTCTCCATGCGGTTCCTGAGGCCCGGAGGATAAGCGAGATCATGGACGATCCTTGCCCACAAGCGCATCACCCCTCGCGGGAGCGCTTGGCGGGGCCTGGCATCTGATTTCGTGACCTCTTCGGACGGATAGGATGTGATCCCTTCCCCTGCGATCAGGCTTCCTCTCGGTATGACGACTCAAGCCCCGCGATTGTCACCATGAGCCAGACCCGGATTGCCAATCTCCTGACCCGCGCTGGCGATGGCGCCGGCTACCGGTTGGTTGCCTGGGTATTCCTGCGTCTGCTTGCCCTGATCTATCTGGTCGCCTTTGCCTCGCTAGCGGTGCAGATCGAGGCCCTCGCCGGGGCGGAGGGGATCTATCCCATCGCCGAGCAATTGGCCTTGGCGGTGGACGGCTATGGGACTTGGGCCTGGCTGGCTTATCCGTCCCTGTTCTGGGTCTTGTCCGGGGATTGGGCGCTCCTGGGCGCGGCCTGGGGTGGCGCCGCCTGCTCCCTGCTGTTATTGATGCTTCCCTGGACCCCTTGGGGAAAGGCCGAAGGGCCTGTCTTGATCCTGCTGTATCTCCTCTATCTGTCGCTCTTCCACGCCGGTCGGTTCTTCACTAACTTCCAATGGGACTATCTCCTTCTGGAGACTGGATTTCTCGCCATCCTCCTGCCCGGGGGACCGCGCCTGGTGGTGTGGTTGTTCCGCTGGCTCCTGTTTCGCCTGCGGTTCGAGTCAGGGCTTGCCAAGCTCCTCAGCGGCGACCCTGGCTGGCGGGACCTGACTGCGCTCGGACACTACTTCGAGACCCAACCCCTTCCCCACCCCGGCGCCTGGGTTGCCCATCAGTGGCCCGACTGGTTGCTGCGGGTCGGCAGCGGCGGCACCCTGTTGGTGGAGCTGGTGGTGCCCTTCTTCATCTTCCTGCCCCGTCCCTGGCGGCACTTTGCCGCCTGGGTGACCATCCTGTGGCAACTCCTGATCATCACCACCAGCAATCACAACTTTTTCAATCTGCTGACGATCTGTCTGTGTCTCTTCCTCTTTGACGACAAGGCGGTGGGGCGGCTGATCCCGAGCGGTTGGCGGCGCCGCGCCCTGGCTGGCCGGCAGTTGCCAGAGCGCCCTGGACGGGGGATGGCGGCGGTGACCCTGGCGCTGGCGATGGTGCTGGTGCCGGCCAGCCTGGTCTCCGGGGCCGAGATGCTGCTTCGGCGACCCATTGAGCCCCTGAGCGGCTGGGTGCGCCAGTTGGATCGCTTCCGGGTGGCCAATCGCTACCACGTCTTCCCCACCATCGACACCGAGCGGTTGGAACTCGTGATCGAGGCGAGTACGGACGGGGCGCGGTGGGAGCCACTGGACTTCCGGTACCGACCGGACGATCCGGCCCAGGCGCCAGCCTTCATCATCCCCCACCAGCCCCGGCTGGACTGGATGCTCTGGTTCGTGCCCAAAAATCCCCTCTTTTTGGATCTGTTTGAACGTTTCCTCATCCGCCTGCGGGAAGGCGCCCCGGCGGTGACCGCGCTGCTCGCCCGCCCGCCGACCGGCGGCGAGCCCCCGGGGTGGCTGCGGGTGCACCTTTACCGCTACCGCTTCAGCACTCCCGCGGAACGGGCCGAAAGCGGTCTCTGGTGGCAGCGGCAGGACCTGGGTCCCTTCTATCCCCTGCCGGACTTGAGGGCGCCATGAGTGAGTGCGCGTCCCCTTTGACCGGGTGGTGACGGAATCGGCCTTCTGGGCACCCACCGCGCTGTTGCTGCGGATGGGCGTAACCTGGATGGGTCGTGGACGCTGGCGCCGCTGGATTGGGCCGAGGTCGAACCGCTGTCTGGTTAGCCAGCGACCTATGAAATGCCATAGGGTGTATCGAAAGCTGCTGACCCAGTGTGGGCTTGAGCGGTCAGCCACCGCGAAGCCACTCGGTAGCCAGGCGCTATAATCGCGCCAGGCCCTGGCGGGTCGCGGGCAGGGGATGAGCCGGCCCGATTTCCGGGTTATTCTGGAGCAAGGACTTCAAGCTCCCAGGACCCCGTTCCCGATGATGTCCTGCTGTACGCGCGCGGACCTGGGTCGTGGGGTCAATGCCCAGGCGGAGCATTTAACCGAGGCCTCGGCCCTCCATGAGGAGTGTCGGGCAAATCTGGAGGATCACCCCATGCATGTCACCCTGGTCCATGTCCACGTCAACCCTGCGGATATCGAGGCCTTCATCGCCGCCAGCCGCGCCAATCACGAGGCCTCGGTCCGGGAGCCGGGCAACCGGCGCTTTGATGTGCTCCAGAATCCGGAGGATGCCGGACACTTCATCCTCTATGAGGCCTATACCTCGGCCGAGGCGGCCGCCGCCCACAAGCAGACGGCGCACTACGCCCTGTGGCGCGATACCGTGGCGGTCATGATGGCCGCGCCACGTCAGGGCGTGCCCATGACTGGACTTTTCCCAAGAGACTGAAATGATCGATCCATTTTCAATGGGTCGCCTGCCGCGCATCGAGTTCGGGTCAGGCGCCATCTCCCATCTGCCGGCGATTGCCGCTCGCCATGGCCGGCGCTTGCTGATCCTGACCGGTGCTCGCTCCTTTAGCGCGTCCCCGCACTGGGAGGGGCTGCGCAAGGCGCTGGCGGATGGCTTCTTCGGGGGGGAGATCGTGCGCATCACGGGCGAGCCTTCGCCGGAAGAGATCGATAGCATCGTCCAGCTCAGCCGGGACGGCCACTTCGATGCGGTGATTGGCATCGGCGGCGGTAGCGTACTGGACGCCGCCAAGGCCGTGGCGGGTCTGCTGAAGCCGGGCAATAGCGTCATGGACCACTTGGAGGGCGTCGGCCCCGAGCTGCCCTATCGCGGTCCGGCCACGCCCTTCATCGCCGTCCCCACCACGGCGGGCACGGGCTCGGAGGCGACGAAAAATGCCGTGCTCACCCGCCAGGGCCCGGATGGCTTCAAGAAGTCCTTCCGTGACGACGCCTTGATGGCCGAATACGCCATCGTCGATCCGGACCTGCTGGCGTCTTGTCCAGCGGCCTTGATCGCCGCCAACGGCATGGACGCCTTTACCCAATTGCTGGAGGCCTATGTCTCGACCCGCGCCAATCCCATGACCGACGCCCTGGCGCTGGCGGGGCTGGCGGCGGTGCGCGATGGCTTGCTGGCCTGGTATCAGGGCGGGGAGGGCGCCGCCGCCGGGCGGGAAAAGATGGCCCTGGCCGCCCTCTGGTCCGGCGTCTGTCTGGCCCAGGCGGGGCTGGGGTCGGTGCATGGTCTGGCCCAGCCGCTGGGGTCTTTCTTTCCCATCGCGCATGGCGTGGTCTGCGGCACCCTGGTGGCGGCGGCGACGCGGATCAATATCGAGGCCCTGCGGGCGCGGGCGCCAAACTCGCCCGCCCTCGCCAAGTACGCCATCGTCGGCCGTTTGCTGGGCGCGGACCCGCTTGCCAGCGACGACTCCGCCCGTGACGGCTTGCTCGCCACCCTGGAGGAGTGGACCCGGCTCCTGAAGCTGCCGCTCCTCTCGGAACTGGGCGTCGCGGCGGGGGATTTCCCCCGCATCCTGGCCCACTCGCGGGGCTCCAGCATGAAGACCAATCCCATCCCCTTGCACAACGCCGAGATCGAGCGGATTCTCCACCTGCGGTTGCAGGCGGCTTAGGCGCCAAGCCGTTTCGCCAGCCACGGGGTCCTGCTGGCGGCTTGATTCCGGCGCGGGCAAGCGCCTAGAATGAACGTTCATTCCGGTTCCGTCGCGCTTAGCGCCGAGGTACTTCATGGGTCACCTGCTTCCTGTTGCCGCCCTGCCGCTGGCGGGTCTGATCACTGCCATCATGCTTGCCGGTTGTGGCCAGGGTTCCCCGACCGGTGGGCCGGGCGGGGCGCCGGGTCAGATGCCGCCGCCCGAGTTGGGTGTCTTCACCGTCGTGGCGGAGCCCGCCGATCTGACCATGGAACTGGTGGGCCGCGCCACGCCCTACCGGATCGCGGAGGTGCGGCCCCAGGTGGGCGGCATCATCAAGTCCCGCGAGTTCCAGGAGGGGGGCGAGATCACCGCTGGCCAGCCCCTGTATCTCATCGATCCCGCTCGCTACGAGGCGGCCCGGGATAGCGCCGAGGCGGCCCTGGTCCGCGCCCGCGCCACCCGGGAGCGCGCCGAGAAGAAGGCGGAGCGTTATGGCGACCTGCTGAAGAACAAGGCGGGTAGCCTGGAGCAATTCGATGATGCCCAGGCGGCCTTGAAGGAGTCGGCGGCGGACGTCCAGGTCGCCGCGGCGGATCTGACCAAGGCCAGGATTGAACTGGAATACACCCGTATCACCTCCCCCATCGACGGCCAGATCGGCCGCTCGACCGTGACCCAGGGCGCCCTGGTGACCGCCAACCAGGCGCAGGCCCTGGCGACGGTCCAGCAACTCGACCCCATTTATGTCGATCTCACCCAGTCGGCGGCCCAGCAGTTGCGGTTGCGCCGTGCCCTGGAGGATGGAAGCCTGCGGCGCTCGGAGGACGGGCAGCCCAAGGCGACCCTGACCCTGGAGGATGGCTCGACCTATCCCCACGAGGGGCGTCTGGCATTCTCCGAGGTCAGCGTGGATCAGGGCACGGGCACCGTCACCCTGCGGGCGACCTTCCCCAATCCCGACCATGTCCTGCTGCCCGGCATGTTCGTGCGTGCCCAGGTCGAGGAGGGGACGCGTCAGGAGGCCATCCTGGTGCCCCAGCCAGGTATCCAGCGGGATCGGCAAGGCCATGCGGTGGCCCTGGTGTTGAACGAAGAGGATGTGGTCGAGCAGCGCCAGGTCGAGACGGATCGCGCTCTGGGAAATCGCTGGCTGATCAATGAGGGGCTCAAGCCTGGTGACCGCCTGATCGTCGAGGGGGTGCAGAAGGCCAAGCCTGGCGTCAAGGCCAAGGCCGTCGATTGGCGGCCGGCCGCGCCCTGAATGGGTCCGCCCACGGTGGCTGGTGGGCCCGCGCCCGCCGCGCCCGGCCGCGCCACTTCGTTTAAGTAGAGAGACTCCCTCATGGCCCATTTTTTCATCGACCGCCCGGTCTTCGCCTGGGTTATCGCCATCCTCATCATGTTGGCCGGGGTCCTGGCGATCTGGATCCTGCCGATCAGCCAATATCCCGCCATCGCCCCGCCGGCCATCGCCATCACCGCCAACTATCCGGGGGCCTCGGCGCAAACGGTTCAGGACTCGGTGACCCAGATCATCGAGCAACAGATGAACGGTCTCGATGGCCTGCGCTACATGTCCTCCACCAGCGAATCGAACGGCCAGGCGACGGTGACCCTGACCTTTGCTAACGGGACCAACCCCGATACCGCCCAGATGCAGGTCCAGAACAAGCTGCAACTGGCCAGCGTGCTGTTACCGGAGGAGGTGCGGCAGCAGGGGCTGACGGTCGCCAAGTCGGTGCGTAACTTTCTCATGATCGTGGCCTTCGTTTCCCGTGATGGCCGCCTGAGCAAGGCCGACCTGGGTGACTATGCCAACAGCATGGTCAAGGACCCCATCAGCCGGATTCCGGGCGTGGGCGAAGTGACCCTGTTCGAGACCCAGTACGCCATGCGCATCTGGCTCGACCCCCACAAGCTGAATCAATACGGTCTCACGCCCGCCGATGTCTGGGCCGCCATCGAGGCCGAGAATGCCCAGGTCTCCGCGGGTCAACTCGGGGCCCGCCCCGCGGACCAGGGCCAGCAGTTCACCGCGACCGTGAATGTCCAGAGCCGGCTGGCGTCGCCGGAGGAGTTCGGCGCCATCCGCCTGCGCGCCCAGGAGGATGGGGCCACGGTTTACCTCCGCGATCTGGCCCGCATCGCCCTGGGCAGCGAGAGCTATAGCCGCAATGGCCGCCACCTGGGCAAGCCCGCCGCCGGCATGGCGATCCGCCTGGCCACCGGGGCCAATGCCCTGGAGACCGCCGACGCGGTGAAACGCAAGGTGGCGGAGTTGGCCCCCTATTTTCCCGCGGGCATGGAGGCCGTTTACCCCTACGACACCACGCCCTTCGTGCGCATTTCCATCGGTAAGGTGGTGACCACCCTCATCGAGGCGGTGGTCCTGGTGTTTCTGGTCATGTACCTCTTCCTGCAGAACTTCCGCGCCACCCTGATCCCGGCCATCGCCGTGCCCGTGGTGCTGCTCGGCACCTTTGGCGTTTTGGCGGCCTTCGGCTATAGCATCAATACCTTGACGCTCTTCGCCATGGTGCTGGCCATTGGCCTGCTGGTGGACGATGCCATCGTGGTGGTGGAAAACGTCGCGCGGGTCATGCACGAGGATCGGCTCCCGCCCCGGGAGGCGACGCGCAAGTCCATGGACCAGATCACCAGCGCCATCATCGGCATCGCCCTGGTGCTCTCGGCGGTCTTCGTGCCCATGGCCTTCTTCGGGGGCTCCACCGGGGTCATCTACCGTCAGTTCGCCGTCACCATCGTCTCCGCCATGCTGCTGTCGGTGCTGGTGGCCCTGACCCTGACGCCGGCCTTGACGGCGACCCTGCTCCAGCCTATCGATCACGATCATCATGAGCGGCGCCGGGGCTTCCTGGGCTGGTTCAACCGCAGCTTCAATCGCAGCGTCGGTTTTTACACCCGGGGCACCGGCTTCATGCTCCAGCGGCGCTGGGTGTTTTTGGCGGTCTATGTCCTGCTGGTAGGGGTCCTGGGCTGGTTATATCCGCGCCTGCCGAGCGCCTTCCTGCCGGATGAGGATCAGGGCATCCTCATCATGCAGGCGGTGCTGCCCTCGGGCGCCACCCTGGAGCGCACCGAGAAGGTCCTGGAACAGATCGAGCAGCACTTCCGCGAAAACGAGTCCGAGGCGGTTCAGGAATTCATCACGGTCGCCGGCTTCAGCTTTGCTGGACAGGGCCAGAACATGGCTATCGGTTTCGTCAAGCTGAAGGACTGGTCGGAGCGCAATCGGCCGGACCTGGGGGTGCGCGCCGTCGCGGGGCGGGCCATGCAGGCCTTCGCTGGCATCCGCGACGCCCAGGTCTTTGCCTTTCCGCCCCCGGCGGTGATCGAATTGGGCACCGCCACGGGCTGGAACGTCCAGTTGCAGGACCGGGTCGGGGTGGGACACGAGGCTCTCATGGCCGCCAAGGGCCAATTCATGGGCATGGCGGCCAAGGACCCGCGCCTCATGGCGGTGCGGCCCAACGGGCGCGAGGACGAGGCCCAGCTCCAGGTGGACGTGGACCGTACCCGCGCCGGGGCCCTGGGTTTGTCGCTGGCGGATATCAACCGGACCCTGGCGGTCGCCTGGGGCAGCGCCTATGTCGATGATTTCGTCCACCAGGGCCGGGTCAAGCGGGTCTATCTGCAGGCCGATGCCTCCTTCCGTATGTTGCCCGAGGATCTGGATGCCTGGTATGTGCGCAACAAGCAGGGCGAGATGGTGCCCTTCTCGGCCTTTGCCGCGCTGCGCTGGGTCTATGGGTCGCCACGCCTGGAACGTTTCAATGGCCTGCCCTCGGCCGAGATCCTGGGCCAGGCCGCCCCCGGCGTCAGTTCCGGCACCGCCATGGCGGCGGTCGAGGAACTGGTCCAGAAACTCCCCAGCGGCATCGGCCTGGAGTGGACGGGCATCTCCTACGAGGAACGCGCCGCCGGGGCCCAGGCGCCCTTGCTCTTTAGCCTGTCGGTGCTGGTGGTCTTGCTGACCCTGGCCGCCCTTTACGAGAGCTGGTCGGTGCCCTTCGCCGTCATTCTGGGGGTGCCCATCGGGGTCCTGGGCGCCGTCCTCGCGGCCATGGGGATGGGCCTGCCGAGCGATATCTACTTCCAGGTCGGGCTGTTGGCCACCATCGGTCTGGCGGCCAAGAACGCCATCCTCATCGTCGAGTTTGCCCGCACCCTGCAGGAACAGGGTCGGGATGCCGCGAGCGCGGCGCTGGAGGCGGCCCGGCTGCGTATCCGGCCCATCGTCATGACCTCCCTGGCCTTCGGTTTCGGCGTCTTGCCGCTGGCCATCAGCACGGGTGCGGGTTCCGGGGCCCAACATGCCGTTGGTACGGGGGTGCTGGGCGGCGTCATCGCCAGTACCCTGCTGGGGGTCTTTTTCGTGCCCCTCTTCTTTGTCCTGATTCGGGGGCGGATGCGCCAGCGGGCGGCGGGTGCCGTCGCGTCGCGGGAGGTCTCCGCCCATGGTTGATCCGGTGGACCAGCTCCTGGATCAGGAGGTCCGCGGTCAGGTCCGGCGGCAGCGGATCCTGGACGCCGCCGCCGCCTGCTTCATCCGCGAGGGCTTTCATGGCGCCAGCATTGCCCGTATCGCCAAGGCGGCGGGCATGAGCGCGGGCAATCTGTATCACTTTTTCGAGAGCAAGGAGGCCATGATCGCGGCCTTGGTGCAGCGCAAGCTGGATCAGTCACTGGCCCTCTTTGCCCAGATCGAGAATGCCGAGGACCTGTTTCAGGCCATGATGGAGCGGGTCGAGGCGAGTCTCAATGAGAGGACGGACCGGGATTACGCCGCCCTGGAGTTGGAGATCCTGGCCGAGGCGGCGCGCAATCCCGCGGTGGCGACCATCGTCCGCGCCGCCGACGCCGCTACGCGCGAACGCCTGCGCTATCTCTATCGGGCCGCCCGTCAGGCGCGCGGCCTGCCGCTGGAGGACGAGGCCGCCGCGACCGAGGTGTTGACGGCCCTGTTCCAGGGTCTGCCGGCCCGTGCCATCAGTCATCCCGAACTGGACCGGGTCGGTATGGTGCCCATGCTGCGGTTGGCCTTGGGAACTCTGTTTTGAATTCGCGTATCTCTATGTAATTCCTTAGGCGCGGCACGGGCCCGTTCGGGATGGGTTGAGGGAAAAAGCGTCGATCAAAATAGTATTTTGGACCTTGGGCCCAGGGCTGCCAATCGGGGATCAAGCCCGCGGGTGTCCTTTTTGCCGTCCTCTGCCCCTTGGCCATTCCTGCAAGGTTTCTCCCCCTGCCACCCTCAGGTGTCTAACCGGTAATGCTTCTCGACGGGCTCCAGAACTTCCCAGGCGCAGGTCAGGCCAGCGGGGAAGCTGATGAGGTCGCCACGCTTGAACTCGCGGGGCTCGCCACCCTCGGGGGTGACTCGAAAGCGCCCGCGCAGGATATAGCAGGTCTCGGCCTTGGCGTAACGCCAGGGAAATGACGAGACCTCCTTGCGCCAGAGGGGCCAGTGATCGATGCCCAGTACGTCCAGCTTGGCGGGGGAGGGTTTGTGCTCGCAGTGGATTTCCTGGTCGCGGTCAGGGTCGCTCATGGCTTGGGCTCCGGGTTGGCAGGCGGCCGGGTTACACCGGCGGGGTAAGTCCCTTTGGAGTAGGGACAGGGGCGCGGGCTTTTCAAGTCGGGCGCCGTCCCGCCAGGCTCTTGCGCCTCTGGCCTCCATGAAGGAAACTCTGATCATGACAGCATACCTTGAAAAGCTGGCGGAGGCGGTCGGTCAACGCCTCCTGGCGCGCCAGGCCCTGCTCGCCACGGCCGAATCCTGCACCGGCGGTTGGATTGCCCAGGTGGTGACGTCCGTGCCGGGTTCCAGCGCCTGGTTTGATCGGGGCTTTGTCACCTACAGCAATCAGGCCAAGCAGGAGATGTTGGGCGTGGCGCCTGCAACCCTGGCGGCTTATGGCGCCGTCAGCGCGCAGGTGGTGGCGGAGATGGCGGCGGGGGCCCTGAGTCACAGCCAGGCCTGGGTCACTCTGGCGGTGACTGGCGTCGCGGGGCCGGGTGGCGGCAGCGAGGACAAACCCGTGGGTACCGTCTATCTGGCCTGGGCCCGGCGGGACCAGGCGCCCCTGATCCAGCGCCTGCAATTCGCCGGTGATCGCGAAGAGGTCCGTCGCCAGACGGTCCGCGTGGCCCTAGAGCGCTTGATCGAATTACTCGACGCCGGTGGCTGAGCGCCTCTTCCTGGCCCTCTGGCCGGGCGCTGCCCAGCGTCTGGCCCTCGCCCGAGTCCAGGGTGCACTGCCTCTGCGGGCCGGACGCCCGACTCACCCCGAGGATATCCATCTCACCCTGGTCTTTTTGGGCCCCGCCAGCCCGGAACAGCGCCAATGCGCCGAGATCGCCGCTGGGCGGGTGCGGGGCTGCCCCTTCGAACTGACCCTGGATCGGGTGGGCTCCTTCCCCAGGGCCCGGGTTCTGTGGTGTGGGGCCGATGCCGCGCCGCCCGCCCTGGCCGCTCTGGTCCTGGCCCTGCGGTCGGAACTGGCGGGCTGTGGCTTTGCCCTCGACGACCGCCCCTATCGTCCCCATGCCACCCTGGCACGCAAGGCGCCCGCCTTGGAGGCGCGTACCCTGGACCCGCCCATCCGCTGGCCGGTGGATTCCTTCGTGCTTGCCTGTGGCCAGGAAGGTCCGCCACCCCGTTACCGCATCCTGCGGCGCTGGTCTCTGGACGGAACTTGCGGAATCAAGTCTTCGGCGCCATGACGGCGCCAATCCTCTATGCGATACTTGATCCCTTGAATTTGGGCAGGGCCCCGGGGCCGCCCAGCGACGGCAACCCCATAGCCAGGAGCTAACAAAGATGGACGAAAACCGCAAGAAGGCGTTGGCCGCCGCCCTCACCCAGATCGAGAAGCAGTTCGGCAAGGGTTCGGTCATGCGCATGGGCGACGCCGGGGCCATTCGCAACGTGGAGGTCATCTCCACGGGCTCCCTGGGCCTGGATATCGCCTTGGGTGTCGGGGGGGTGCCCCGGGGCCGCGTGGTGGAGATCTATGGTCCCGAGTCCTCCGGCAAGACGACCCTGACCCTGCATATCGTTGCCGAGGCCCAGAAGCTGGGCGGCACCTGCGCCTTTGTCGATGCGGAACACGCCTTGGACCCCCTCTATGCCGGGCGCCTGGGCGTCAACATGGACGAATTGCTGGTGTCCCAGCCGGATACGGGGGAGCAGGCCCTGGAGATTACCGACATGCTGGTGCGCTCCGGCGCCGTGGATGTGGTGGTGGTCGATTCGGTGGCGGCCCTGACGCCTAAGGCCGAGATCGAGGGCGAGATGGGCGACTCCCATGTCGGCCTGCAGGCGCGCCTCATGTCCCAGGCCTTGCGCAAGCTCACCGGCAATATCAACCGCTCCAATTGCATGGTGGTCTTCATCAATCAGATTCGCATGAAGATCGGCGTCATGTTCGGTAGCCCGGAGACCACCACTGGCGGCAATGCCCTCAAGTTTTACGCCTCGGTGCGGTTGGACATCCGCCGCATCGGCGCCATCAAGAAGGGCGAGGAGGTCATCGGCAACGAGACCAAGGTCAAGGTGGTCAAGAATAAGGTGGCGCCCCCCTTCAAGCAGGCGGAGTTCGACATCCTGTACGGCGAGGGCATCTCCCGCGAGGGCGAGATCATCGATCTGGGCGCCCAGCATGGCATCATCGACAAGTCGGGGGCCTGGTACAGCTATGGCGGCAACCGCATCGGCCAGGGCAAGGACAATGTTCGCCTCTATCTGAAGCAGAATCTGGCCTTGGCCGCCGAGATCGAGGCCAAGATCCGCGCCAAGCTGCTGCCGGCCGCGGATGCCGCCCCGGCCCCCGAGGCCGCGCCGGCGGAGTAGTCCCAGGCCGCGCCCGATCCCGATCCCGATCGCTATGGACGAGGACCCGGAGGATCTCGGGGAGGAACTCCCGGCGGAGGCCCCGCCTGTCCAAGGGGCCGACGCCGCTCGCAACCTGGCCCTGCGCCTGCTCGCCGGCCGCGAGCACAGCCGTCGAGGAGCTGGAGCGCAAGCTGCTGGCGCGGGGCTACGAGGCCGCCATCCTGGTGGGGGTGCTGGACGCCCTGACCGAGACGGGCCTCCTGAGCGATGAGCGCATGGCCGAGGCCTACGTGGCCGGACGGCTGCGCAAGGGTTTCGGTCCTCTCCGGCTGCGCCAGGAGTTGCGTGAGCGGGGCCTTAATGACGACCTGATCGGCCCCGTCATTGACCGGAGCCCCAGCGATTGGTTGGAGCTCATGTCCAGGGTGGCGGCCAGGAAATTTGGCCCTGGCCCGGTTACCGATCGCAAGGAACTGGCGCGCCGCGCCCGTTTCCTGGAATATCGCGGCTTTCCGCCGGATCTCGTCGGTCGCTATCTGCGCGGCGGGCCAGAAGCGTGACATCGCCCGGGTCAACTAGGGTCGTGAAGCGATGACTGTCATTTATTCCGTATTGAGTTTGCCGTCATGAAGAGCAGCGCCGAGCTGAGAGCCAGTTTCCTTGATTTTTTCGCCGCCCACGGCCATCAGGTGGTGCCCAGCAGCCCCCTGGTTCCGGCTAACGACCCGACCCTGCTCTTCACCAACGCGGGCATGGTCCAGTTCAAGGACGTCTTCCTGGGCCGCGACAAGCGTCCCTATCACCGGGCCACCAGCACCCAGCGCTGCGTGCGCGCTGGCGGTAAGCACAACGACCTGGAAAATGTCGGCTACACGGCCCGCCACCACACCTTCTTCGAGATGCTGGGCAATTTCAGCTTCGGGGACTATTTCAAGCACAGCGCCATTCTTTACGCCTGGGAATATCTCACCCAGGTCCTCGCCATTCCCCCGGAGCGCCTCTGGGTGACCGTCTTCCAGGACGACGACGAGGCCGCCGCCATCTGGCTCGACGAAATCGGCGTGGACCCCGCCCGCTTCTCCCGCTGCGGCGAGAAGGATAATTTCTGGTCCATGGGCGATACCGGGCCCTGTGGCCCCTGCTCCGAGATCTTCTACGATCATGGCCCCCAGGTCCCCGGTGGCCCCCCGGGCTCCCCGGACGCCGATGGCGACCGCTATATCGAGATCTGGAATCTGGTCTTCATGCAGTTCGACCGGGACGCCAGCGGCAAGCTGACCCCCTTGCCCAAGCCCTCGGTGGATACCGGCATGGGGCTGGAGCGCCTGGCGGCGGTCATGCAGGGCGTCCACAGCAACTACGAGATCGATCTCTTCGTTAAACTCATCGATGCGGCGGCCCAGGCCACGGGCGCTCCGGACCGGGAGTCCAAGGCCCTGCGCGTCATCGCGGACCATATCCGCTCCGCCGCCTTTCTCATCGTCGATGGGGTCACGCCGGGCAACGAGGGGCGTGGCTATGTCCTGCGGCGCATCATCCGCCGCGCCATCCGCCACGGCTACCAGCTCGGCCAGGCCGAGCCCTTCTTCTTCGAGCTGGTCGCGCCCCTGGCGGCCGAAATGGGCGACGCCTTCCCCGAGTTGCCCAAGGCCCGGGAGCGGGTGGCCCATGTCCTCAGGCTGGAGGAGGAGCGCTTCGCCGAGACCCTGGAACAGGGCATGCGCATCCTGGAGCAGGCTATCGCCGGCCTCGCGGGTGCCGTCATCCCCGGCGAGACGGTGTTCAAGCTCTACGACACCTACGGTTTCCCCCTGGATCTGACCGCCGATATCGCCCGCGAGCGGGGGCTGACCCTGGACACCGCCGGCTTTGACCGCGAGATGGCCCGGCAGAAGGAGCGCGCCCGGGCCGCCAGCCACTTCAGCGCCGGTTCCGGCGCCGCCTTGCGACTGGAGGGCGAGACCTGCTTTACGGGCTACGAGCATCTGGATGACCTCGCCCATGTGCTTGGCATCTACCGGGGCGAGGAAGCGGTCGAGGTCCTGAGTGCTGGCGACGAAGGCATCCTTGTCCTCGATCACGACCCCCTTCTACGCCGAGTCCGGTGGCCAGGTCGGTGACCGCGGCTGGCTGACGGGTGAAGGGGTGCGCCTGACGGTGCTCAATACCCAGAAGCTGGGCGGGGATGTCTTCGGGCATGTCTGCCGGGTGGAGGCGGGCGAACTGCACGTCGGCGATAAGCTTGAGGCCAAGGTGGATGCGGAACGTCGCCGCGCCACGGCCCTCAACCACTCCGCCACCCACCTGATGCATGCGGCCCTGCGCCACATCCTGGGCGATCACGTCCAGCAGAAAGGCTCCCTGGTGGACCCCGAGCGGCTGCGCTTCGACTTTTCCCACTTCGAGCCTGTCAGCCGGGAGCAACTCCGGGCGATCGAGCGCCTGGTGAACCAGGAAATCCGCGAGAATCACCCGGTCGAGACCCGCGTCATGACCCTGGAGGACGCCAAGGCCACGGGCGCTATGGCCCTCTTCGGCGAGAAATACGCTGACCAGGTGCGGGTGCTGCGCATGGGCGACTTCTCCACCGAGCTCTGTGGCGGCACCCATGCCCGGGCGGTGGGGGACATAGGTCTCTTCAAGATCCTGGGCGAGGGCGGTATCGCCTCCGGCGTGCGTCGCATCGAGGCCACCACCGGGGCTCAGGCCCTGGCGGCCGTCGAGGCGGACGAGGAGCGTCTGCTGCGTCTGGCCAGCCTGGTCAAGGGCAGCCGGGAGGACCTGGACGACAAGGTCGCCGCCCTGCTGGAGCGCGCCAAGCGGCTGGAAAAGGAATTGGCGGACCTCAAGGCCAAGGCCGCCAGCGCCGCGGGCCAGGATCTGGCCGCCCAGGCGGAGGAGATCGGTGGCATCAAGGTGCTGGCGGCGCGGCTGGATGGTGTCGATGCCAAGGCCCTGCGCGACGCCCTGGACCGGCTCAAGGACAAGCTGGGTTCCGCCATCATCCTGCTCGCCACCGAGAGCGAGGGCCGGGTCAGCCTGGTGGCGGGGGTGACCAAGGACCTGACCGAACGCTTCCAGGCCGGAGATCTCATCCGCGAGGCCGCCGCCAAGGTGGGTGGCAAGGGCGGCGGCCGGGCGGACATGGCCCAGGCGGGAGGCACCGACCCCACCGGCCTGCCCGCGGCCCTGGCCCTGGCCAAGGAGTGGGCCCGGGCCCGGCTAAATCCCTAGGTTGCGGTTTTATTCCCCTGGCCGCCCCGGACCTCGGGGCGGCTGGGTATTCTTGACATTGGCAGAAGTAAGGAGAGTGCCATGGCGCTCATTGTTCAAAAATACGGCGGCACCTCCGTCGGCAGCGTGGAGCGCATCCAGAACGTTGCCCAGCGCGTGAAGCGCTGGCGCGATCGGGGCGATCAGGTGGTGGTGGTCGTCTCCGCCATGTCCGGCGAGACGGATCGTCTCATCGGTCTGGCCAAGGCCCTGCAGGAGCGTCCCCTCCCGCGGGAACTGGATGTGCTGCTAGCCACCGGCGAACAGGTCACCATCGCCCTGCTGGCCATGGCCCTGGACCAGATCGGCTGTCCCGCCCGCTCCTACACGGGCGCCCAGGTCCAAATCCTCACGGACAGCGCCCACAACAAGGCGCGCATCCGCGAGATCGAGGGGACCAACATCCGCGCGGACCTGGATGCCGGGAGCGTGGTCGTGGTGGCGGGCTTCCAGGGCGTGGATGAAAACGGCAATATCACCACCCTGGGGCGCGGCGGGTCGGACACCTCCGCCGTGGCCGTGGCCGCCGCCCTGAAGGCCGACGAGTGCCAGATCTACACCGACGTGGATGGTGTCTATACCACGGACCCGCGCGTGGAGCCCCGCGCCCGCAAGCTCGACCGCATCACCTTCGAGGAGATGCTCGAGATGGCCAGCCTGGGCTCCAAGGTCCTGCAAATCCGCTCGGTGGAGTTTGCGGGTAAGTACAAGGTTCCCTTGCGCGTGCTCTCCAGCTTCGAAGAGGGGGAGGGTACGCTGATTTCACTTGAGGAGGACGCCGTGGAACAAGCGGTCATTTCCGGTATTGCATTCGCCCGCGACGAGGCCAAGCTGACCATCCTGGGAGTCCCGGACCAGCCGGGCGTCGCCTACAAGATTTTGGGTCCTATCGCGGACGCCAATATCGAAGTGGACATGATCATCCAGAATATCGCCGCCGATGAGGCGACGACGGACTTCACCTTCACCGTCCATCGCAGCGAGTATCAGCGGGCCCTGGAGATCCTCAAGGGCACCGCCGCCTCCCTGTCCGCGCGTCAGGTCCTGGGGGATGATCGGATCGCCAAGATCTCCATCGTCGGCGTAGGCATGCGCTCCCACGCGGGCATCGCCAGCAAGATGTTCGCCGCCCTGGCCAAGGAGGGGATCAACATCCGCATGATCTCCACCTCCGAGATCAAGATCTCCGTGGTCGTGGACGAGAAATATCTGGAGCTCGGCGTGCGCACCCTGCACAGTGCCTTTGGCCTGGACAAAAACGACTGACCGGAGGCGATCCGTCCCAAAAAGGCTTGTTATCCCGCAAAAAGGCCTTTTTGGGGCCTCTGGCAGTTGCTAAAATTCACTACACACGGAGTCGTACCCAGGCCTTCGTGTTTGGTTGCTTCGCGGTCCCAGCGTCTGAGCCGGCAATGCCGCTCCTCGCCGCCCCTGGCCCGCGTTCTGGTTAAAGGAATAGAAAGGGAGAGAACGCGAAATGTTGATACTCACGAGAAGGGTCGGCGAGACCCTCATGATCGGAGATGAGGTGACCGTCACCGTCCTTGGCGTCAAGGGCAACCAGGTGCGCATCGGCGTCAACGCCCCCCGGGACGTCGCCGTCCATCGCGAAGAGATCTACGAGCGTATCAAGCGCGAACAGGCCGGACAGGGCGGCGGTGGCGAAATCGATAGCGATATCGAGAATGAAAGCGATTAGTTATGGCGCCTAACGGCAGGCGGGACTATAATCCCCCGCCTGCTAAGGCACCTGCCAAAACCGCCAAGGTTTCCAGGAGAGATGGCCGAGAGGCTGAAGGCGCTCCCCTGCTAAGGGAGTATGGGGCTTATACCTCCATCGAGGGTTCGAATCCCTCTCTCTCCGCCACTACACTGTTCTATTTTGCTGATAAACAAGGCGATATTTCTTGAATATGCCTTGTCTCCACCCGGTCGCGACACCTCGCGAATCTCCGTCCCTTGGGTCGCTGGATCCAGCATCCTCGCACCTCCCCTTGCCAGCCAGAATCAAGCGGTCGATTGCTGGACTCGCCAATGACTGGAGCAGTCTCAAGGTCCAGATCCAATATGGGCAAGCGGCCAAGCGCGAGGCTTCAAGGTGCTTCTTTCTCGTTCCGTGATTCGCGGTTTTCTCTTGATCGCTTTGATCCTTGCGCTTGTGCTTGTTGGCGGCTGTAGTTCGGCAAGTAAGAAACAGCAGGACGGCGTGGCATCCTGGTACGGACCCAAGCACCATGGCAAGAAAACCGCCAGTGGTCAGCCTTTTAACCAAAATGCTCTGACCGCGGCCCACCCCAGTTTGCCTTTTGGGACCCAAGTCAGGGTCACGAATCTTGCCAATAGCAAGCAGGTTGTCGTGAGCATAAACGACCGGGGACCCTACAAGGGCGGTAGGATTATCGATCTCTCCCGAGCGGCGGCGCAGAAGCTGGAAATAGATGGCATTGCACGCGTCCGGGTGGAAGTACTTTCGGATTAGGGGTTGAACGCGGTCTTCGGGTTCGCATCCGTGCCTTGCCAACGGCTTGCCGTCAATCAGGGGCAGGATCTCCGAAGCCCAGTGAATGCGCGTAATCTGATCAGATGCGCGTCGGATAGGCGTTCTGGCGGCTTGGGCTGGGGTTCCCCCCTCGGTCGGGTCGCCTCGTGGGTGGGACTGCGTGGTTTGGCAGACCTGCTAGGCTTATTGGGCAGGGGCTACCGTCATAAGTCACCCCAAACTTATGGGGTCGCGCATCTTGAAATCGTCGTGGCCTACCCAATGTGGAATATATAACCCTATGAAATAGTGGAGATTCCGAGTCATGCGCATGGATAAATTGACGTCCAAGTTCCAGATGGCCCTGCAGGATGCGCAGAGTCTGGCGGTGGGGCGTGACCATCAGTTCATCGAGCCTATCCATTTGATGGCGGCCTTGCTGGATCAGGAGGGCGGCAGTTCGCGACATCTGCTGGCGCAGGCGGACGTGAACGCGAATCGGCTGCGCTCCGCCCTGGGCGAGGCCCTGGAGCGGCTGCCGCGGGTGGAAGGCAGCGCGGGGGAGGTGCACCTCGGCAACGACCTGAGCCGGTTGCTGAATCAGACCGACAAGCTGGCCCAGCAGCGCAAGGACCAGTACATCTCGTCCGAGCTGTTCGTGCTGGCGGCGGTGGAGGATAAGGGCGAACTGGGCCGGCTGCTGCGTGAGGCCGGGGCCAGCAAGGGCCCCATCGAGCGCGCCATCGAGCAGATGCGCGGCGGCCAGGCGGTGAATGATCCCAATGCCGAGGAGCAGCGCCAGGCCCTGGAGAAGTACACCATCGACCTGACCGAGCGCGCCGAGCAGGGCAAGCTGGACCCGGTCATCGGCCGGGACGACGAGATCCGCCGCACCATCCAGGTCCTGCAGCGTCGCACCAAGAACAATCCGGTCCTGATCGGCGAGCCCGGCGTCGGCAAGACCGCCATCGTCGAGGGCCTGGCCCAGCGTATCGTCAACGGCGAGGTGCCGGAGGGGCTCAAGACCAAGCGGCTGCTGTCGCTGGACATGGCGGCCCTGATCGCCGGCGCCAAGTTCCGCGGTGAGTTCGAGGAACGCCTCAAGGCGGTGCTCAATGACGTGGCGCGCCAGGAGGGCAACATCATCCTCTTCATCGACGAGTTGCACACCATGGTGGGCGCCGGTAAGGCCGAGGGCGCCATGGACGCGGGCAACATGCTCAAGCCGGCCCTGGCCCGGGGTGAGTTGCACTGCGTCGGCGCCACCACCCTGGACGAATACCGCAAGTACGTGGAAAAGGACGCCGCCCTGGAGCGCCGCTTCCAGAAGGTGCTGGTGCAGGAGCCCAATGTCGAGGACACCATCGCCATCCTGCGCGGGCTCAAGGAGCGCTACGAGGTCCATCACAAGGTCGAGATCACGGACCCGGCCATCGTGGCGGCGGCGACCCTGTCCCATCGCTACATCGCCGACCGCCAGTTGCCGGACAAGGCCATCGATCTGATGGACGAGGCGGCCTCCCAGATCCGCATGGAGATCGATTCCATGCCGGAGGAGATGGATCGGATGGACCGGCGTCTGATCCAGCTCAAGATCGAGCGCGAGGCCCTGAAGAAGGAGTCCGACGAGGCCTCCAAGCGGCGCATGGCGGACCTGGAGGAGCAAATCGCCAAGCTGGATCGCGAGTTCTCCGATCTCAACGAGATCTGGAAGGCCGAGAAGGCCAGCCTGCAGGGTACGGCCCATATCAAGGAGGAACTGGACCGGGTGCGGGTCGAGATGGAGACCGCTCGGCGCGCGGGTGATCTGGCGCGCATGTCCGAGCTCCAATATGGGCGGGTCCCGGAGCTGATGAAGCGTCTGGAGTCGGCCTCCGCCGCCGAGCATGCCGAGAAGAAACTGCTGCGCGATAAGGTCACGGAAGAGGAGATCGCCGACATCGTCTCCAAGTGGACCGGTATCCCCGTCTCGCGCATGTTGGAGGGGGAGCGCGACAAGCTGCTGCGCATGGAGCACGCCTTGGGCAAGCGGGTGGTGGGTCAGGGCGAGGCCGTTGCCGCGGTCAGCGATGCCATTCGCCGGTCGCGGGCGGGGCTGTCCGATCCCATGCGCCCCATCGGCTCCTTCCTCTTCCTGGGCCCCACGGGCGTCGGCAAGACGGAGCTGTGCAAGGCCCTGGCGGAGTTCCTCTTCGATACCGAGGAGGCCATGGTCCGCATCGACATGTCCGAGTTCATGGAGAAGCACTCGGTGGCGCGGCTCATCGGCGCCCCGCCGGGCTATGTGGGCTACGAGGAGGGTGGCTATCTCACCGAGGCGGTGCGGCGCCGGCCCTACAGCGTCATCCTGCTGGACGAGGTGGAAAAGGCCCACCCGGACGTCTTCAATGTCCTGCTCCAGGTCCTGGATGACGGGCGCCTGACCGACGGCCAGGGGCGGACGGTCGATTTCCGCAACGCCGTCATCGTGTTGACCTCCAATCTGGGCTCGGACGTCATCCAGCAGATGGCCGGGGAGGAGCGCTATGCCGAGATGAAGGCGGCGGTGATGGAGGTGGTCCGCATCGCCTTCCGGCCCGAGTTCATCAATCGCCTGGATGAGATCGTGGTCTTCCACCCCCTGCGTCGGGACCAGATTCGCGCCATCGCCCGCATCCAGATCCTCTTCCTGCAGAAGCGGCTGGCGGATCGGGACATGAAGCTGGTGGTGGACGATGCCGCCCTCGACCACTTGGGCGAGGCGGGCTTCGACCCGGTCTATGGTGCTCGGCCCCTCAAGCGCGCCATCCGCGCCCAAATGGAAAATCCCCTGGCCCAGGAGATCCTCGCCGGCCGTTTCGGCCCCGGCGATGTCATCGAGGTCGAGGCCGTGCGATGGCGCCCTGGCCTTCGAGCGGGTACTGGAGGGGGAGATCGTGGAATGAGCCCGGTTGACGGGCGCCCATGAAAAAGGGGCCCGAAGGCCCCAAGACTCGCCATGACGCGCCCCGGGGGGCGCGTCCCTCTTGAAGATATCGTTGACGATTTCCGCTCGCGCCCGAACCGATCCTCAAGCCCGACGGGGCGAAGAAAAACGATGGCGAGTGCAACGCCGCCAAGTGCCTACTGACGGATCTGCGCCGTGAGCATCCGCAACCGAATCTGATCGTTATCGAAGATGCCCTGGCCGCCAATGGCCCGCACATCCGTCATCTGTAACCACTTGATCTGCAATTACTGCGAGTACCGCTTCGGTCACGGCAACCAATACCTCAGCACCTAATCATGCATCTGATGATGCTGGCGTTTCTGATCGACCAGATCCAGCAGCGTTGCTGCCGGCTGTCCAAGCCGCCTGAACGGCCGCTAGGCACAAGACCCGGGTGTGGCGCAAGCTCAGCCACCGCTTCGATATGTGTCTGATCCCCAACTGGGAGACGTTCTATCGCTCCATTGTCCATCCGCTACGGCTGCCCTTGCCGCATGACACCGCCTAGCCGGCGGCCGTGAACGACGGTGCGCGAAGCCCATCTTGAGGGTAACCAACAGCCAACGGTTTCAGCAGCGCCGCCCACCGGCGAGACGCGGGCTATATGCCTGTGCACTTTCCACACGCGTCCGCGCCGGTCTCGATCGATTCCGGGCGTACACGGCGGGGAATTGCTGCTAACCTAGTGTCCACATCGGATTTAACTCTATGGAGAGGCGAAGATGAACAGACAGGTCGATGTCGCGGTGATCGGTGCGGGCCATGCGGGTCTGAATGCCATCAAGGAGATTCGAAAGGTCACCGAAAACTATGTGCTGATCAACGGCGGCCAACTCGGCACAACCTGTGCGCGAATTGGCTGTATGCCTTCCAAGGTCGCGTTGCATCTGGCCGCGACGCACAACACCAGGGCCCATGGTCCCGGGCTTGGCATCGAGGACGGCGAGGGCATCCGGGTCGACACGGCCCAAACCATGGAGCGCATCCGGGACCTGCGCGACATGTTCGTCGATTTGATCCTCGCCAACACCACGGACGACATGGGCGACAAGCTCATCGAGGGCTATGCGGAGCTCGTCGATCCGCACACCATCCGGGTCGGTCACCAGACCATCCACACCGGGGCCACAGTGATAGCGACCGGTGCGCGCACCTTCGTACCGCCGGAGTGGCATCCCTTCGAGGACGGCCTCCTGACCGTCGAGACCTTGTTCGAACAGGAGACCCTCCCCGAGTCCATCGCCGTCCTGGGGCTCGGTCCCATGGGGATCGAGCTGGCCCAGGCCCTGCACGGACTGGGCGTCAGGGTCGTTGGTGTCCAGCGGGGCGACACCATCGCACGAATCAACGATCCCATCGTCAACAAGATGGCCATCGAGATCATGGCGCGGGACTTTCCTCTTTGGCTCGGGGCGGGTGTCTGCATTGAACGGCAAGGCGACGGGTTCCGGGTCAGGTCGGGCGAGCACGAGACCGAGGTCGAAAAGCTGCTGGTCGCCGTGGGCCGTCACCCGAACCTCCGCGGGCTTGGTCTGGAGCGCTTGGGGGTGACAACCGACCGCCAGGGCGTACCGGAGTACCACCCGCACACCATGCAGGTAGGCCACCTGCCTATCTTCATCGCGGGAGACGCGGCTGGCGGGCTGTCCACCTTGCAGAGGGCCGCCGATCAGGGACGCATCGCCGGATACAATGCCGTCCGCGGCGACGCGACGGCGTTCAAGCCCAAGACGAACATGTCCATCGTCTTTTGCAACCCGAACGTCGCATCGGTCGGAGCACGATGGTCCGACCTCGACCAGGAAGCCATCGCCGTCGGGCAGGTTCGCTTTGGACCCGTCGGACGCGCGGTGATCACCGGCCGGAACCGCGGAATACTGCGCCTTTACGCCGATAAGAGATCCGGGCACATCCTGGGTGCCGCCATGGTCGGCGCCGAATGCGAGCACCTGGCGCACCTGGTCGCGTGGGCCGTAGAGACGGGCATGACAGTGACCGAGGCCCTGCGTATGCCCTATTACCACCCCGTTTACGAGGAAGCGATCCAAGACGCGCTGTACGAACTGGATCGCCACCTGAACGGGACCGGCTCGAGCATGGTGCAGTTCGAGCGACTGGACTCAGTGGCTCCCTCTTGCGCGCATGGCCCTAGGGATAGTGGACCCCAGGCGTGAATGCCGCCAGCGGCCGGGTGGATACTCATTCACCCGTTTTATCCCCACTCCGCCGCGCTGGCCTCCTCTCCAGACGAGGACGCCTGCGGCGCGACCACCACCACTTTTTATATCTTGATTTTGGGTGGGGGGCTGTCTTGACAGAGGTGTCCCCCTCATTCGAATCCTTCGCAACTCAGCGAAGGCCGCCGCTATTTTTGCGATAGCCACTCGGCAATGACCGTAAAGTCCTCATCCGAGACTTGGGCCACTGCGGCTTTCATGGTTGCCGCGAGGCCATTGGCTCGAGTCCCGGCACGGATATCGACCATTTGGCGCAGCAGGTAGCGGGCATTTTGGCCGGCGAGCAAGGGGTAGTCCGGCGAGATCGGCTGCTGGCCATTTTTGCCATGACAGCTATCGCAAGCGTGCTTCTTATAGAGACCGCCTCCATCCGTATCCTCGGCCTGGCTTGCAAGCGGCAGTATGAGCGTGACTAGGGTGACGTAACCGGCTAAGGAAATTTTGGTCATTTTTATCAATCCGTTGCCGGTGTTGAGGTGGGCTGGGAAGCGACTTTCATCGCCGAGACGCTACCACAGTCATCACATTCCCGAACCAGGCGGAAGCCGACAAAGTCCGTCTTGCGAAGGCCGGCGTTCCAGTCACGGAAATTACTGTCCAAGCGGTCTGGTTCGTCACTCCAGGCACCGTTGCGGTAGACCCGGCGCCGCGATTCAAAGGGGCTGTCGCAATTTTCGAAGGAGAGGGCCGGATTCGGATCGCGCATGGAACAGGTCCATTCCGCGACGTTACCGATCATGTCATGAAGGCCCCAGCCGTTGGCCGCGAAGGAAGCCACCGGGGCCGTCTGCTCTGCATCCCACCGGCTGCCGCAGCCATTGCAATTGGCGCGGTTGGCGCCCAGTTCGTCGCCCCAGGGGTAGCGGGTGAGGCTGCCCGCCCGGGCCGCATGTTCCCACTCGACTTCCGTGGGGAGTCGGTAGCTTTCACCGGATTTGCGACTCAGCCAGGTGGCAAAGGCTTGGGCGTCGTAAAGGTTGACGTTTATCACCGGACGAGTGCCGCGTCCCCAGCCATTATCGTCTGGAATTTCCCGGTCAGTGGCCTCGGCGAAGTGGTCATAATCCTCAAAGGTGACTTCATGGATGCCGAGATCGAAGGGTTTGAAGCAGACCCTGTTCGCCCCCTCTGGCAGGGGTGGTGAAGGATTCGTATCCGCCGGGGTGATTTCGATCTGATAACAGGCACCCCGAATGCGCACGAAGGCTATGCCCGTGGTTGGATCAAGGAATTGATCCGGATTGGATTCGCGGGCAACCGGGTGGAAATCCGTCCCCTGCGCAAGACTCAGTTGTTTCCATTGAGCGAGATCAGGGACTATACGGTGGTAGTTCAAGGCGGAAATGACCTTAACCTCCCGCCCGCATGTCAGGTCGGTCGTGCAGGATGACTCCGCCTCTCCTGGCTGTGGTTCAGCTAACGAAAGACCGCTTGACAGGGAGATCAACGAACCGATGGCGAAGGCCACCAGGGCCCTGGCCAGGGGCGAAAATCGGAAATAGGCCAGTGTTGCCTGTGGTTGCATGGTGATTATCTCCTATGAGTCTGATTAAGATACCCCTTGCCGATGATTGAAGAAAAAAAAGGGGCCCTTAAGCCCCAAAAGTCGCTTCGACGCGCCCTTGCGGGCGCGACTTTTTTTATTACTTGAAGCCGTCGTGGACTATGTTGTCATACCAACTGTAGGCGTACTGAACTTCCCGCTTGTGGGCATCGGGGGTGGCATCCATGGGGGTGACGCCGCCGGAGCCAGGCACTTCGGCGATTTTGCCGTCGGCGCCTAGCTTGTAGATGCCGGCGACGGAGATGGCCCAGTCGGGGGTGATGAGCGAGTAACAGGTGTTGACGAAGGAGGGGACACCGACCTCGCCGTCACTGAGGAGTGCGACCACGGCGGCGGCGCAGACCTTGGCCTGGCTATTGGCGGCGTAGCCGGACTTGGGCATGGCTCCGGCGATGCAGGCATCACCGATGACATGGACGCCAGGCACCTTCTTGGACTCGAAGCTGCGCCCATCCACCGGGCAGAAGCCGCTGTCATCCGCCAAGCCAGCGGCCTGGGCGATTTTGCCGGCACGCTGGGGCGGAATGACATTGATGACATCCGCCTTCATCTCCTCGCCCACTTCGCCATAGGTGAGGGTCATGGCGGCGGGATCGACCTTGGTGACGGTGGCGTCGGGACCGGGACGCCACTCGATCAGGGCCTTCGGGGTGCCATAGCCGTAAAATTTCTCCCAGCCCTGGACAAAGAGGGCCTGCTTGGAGAATTTTTGCTTGGCATCCAGGATGACGACCTTGGACTTGGGCTTGTGCTTCTGCAGGTAATGGGCGATGAGGCTGGCGCGCTCGTAGGGCCCAGGGGGGCAGCGGAAGGGGTTGGGCGGGGCGACGATAGCGACCACGCCGCCGTCCTTCATGTCCTCGATCTGCTTTTTCAGCAGGAGGGTCTGTGGGCCGGCCTTCCAGGCATGCGGCATTTGCTTCTCGGCGACTTCGGGCGTGTAGCCTTCGATCTTGTCATAGATAAACTCGACACCTGGGGAGACGACGCACCGGTCGAAGGCCAGGGACTGACCGCCAGCGGTCTTGACGGTCTTGGCGGCGCCATCGATGGCCTCCGCCGAGTCAAAGACGACGTTGATGCCCATCTTCTTGACATCGTCATAGCCCACTTCGAGGGACTTGATGTCGCGCTCGCCGGCAATGACTTCATTGCTGAAGTAGCAGGTGAAATAGGTCTTGTTCGGCTCCACGATGGTTACGTCGATGGAGGGATCGAGACGTTTGATGTACTTGGCGGCGGTGGTACCGCCCGTGCCCCCACCGACGACCACCACCTTGCTGGCGGCGCCGAAGGCGAGGTGAGGCATGCCAACCATGGCAACGGCGGCGGCCGTGCCGGTGGCTTTGACGAAATCGCGACGATTCATTTTCATGCTAGGTAACCTCCCCGGTCCTTATTGCTGGCTGGCGTAGTAGGCGAGGAGGGCATCAAGACCCTTGTCGCCTTCCTTCTTGACCATGGCGTCGAACTTCTCCTTCATCTTTTTAGGCATCTCACGACGGCCGCTCCTTGAAGTCGAGCATGGTGTACTTCAGGTAGGGCGTCCATTGTCCGGCGATGATGTGAGTACTCCTCGTCCGCAACGATCTTGCCGCCCTCGGCGTGGCACTTCTCGCACCACTTGTCGTGGTATCTTCGCGCCCGCGTCGGCCAGCTTCTGGTCAAACTGTCTGCTTGGCGGGTACAAAGTTCTTGGCGGTGAAGAAACTGGCCATTGGCTGATTTCCTCGTCCGAGTATCCCTTGGCGATGCGGCCCATGATGGTGCGAGTAGGCCTTGCCATCCCTGATAGCTCTTCATGACTTCGACGAAGTATTCGGGATGCAGACCGGCGAGGGTGGGCGAGGCGGGTCCCGACGCTGGCGCCGTCGGTGCCGTGACAGCCGGCGCAGGTCTCGGCCAGCATCTGGGCGCTGGCGCCAGAGATCAGTTCGACGGGTGCGGCGGCCGGGGCGGGTGCGCCGCGGCCGGAGCGGGTTTGGCTTCTTCTTTAGCAGCGAAAGCGGTGGTCGCGAGACCCAGGGTAACGGCGCTCGCGAGCAAGGCCAGCTTCATTAATTTTTTGGCCATGATTCCTCCTTTGGGTGACAAGATTTCTCGGGTAAAACGGAGAACCTAGTCTCCGTCATGCGTGAGGCGCCTGTAGGACACCTCCCTTCGCATAGGTTGTAGGCGCCGGCATCCTGAGGAAGGATAGGCCAGCCCCTCACAGATTCAAGGTTTGGACTAGCAGGGCAATAGCCTCCTGGTTGCCCTTCTGTCGGGCGATGTCCATCGCCGTGCGGCCCCTGGCATCCTTGAGGGAGGGGTCCGCGCGGTAACTCAGCAGCGGGCCGATGAAATCGCCATGACCGGTGTTGACGGCCTCTATCAGGGCGCTGACACCATCGACGTCCTGCTGGTTGGGATCCGCGCCCGCGGCCAGCAGGAGTTCGACGACATCGGTGCGATGACTGCCGATGGCCCAGATGAGGGCCGTGCCCCCGAGCTTGTCATGGGCGTTGGGATTGGCCCCCTTGGCGAGCAGGGTGGCCACGACATCGGTTTGGCCCTCGCCAGCGGCAAGGAGGAGGGCCGTCGCGCCCTCCTTGTCCTTGGCCTCCAGTTCGGCGCCCGCATCGACCAGCAGCTTCACCACTTGGACGTGGCCACGGGCGGCGGCGTCCATCATGGCGGTACGGTGATCCTTGTCCGAGGCCTTGGGATCGGCGCCCTTGTAGAGCAGTTGCTCCACCATGTCGGCGATGCCGTACCGGGCGGCGATCATGAGGGCGTCCCAGCCGCCGCGGGTGCGGTCATGCAGGTTGGCGCCCCGCTCGATGAGGAGGGCGGTGATGCCGATGTGGCCGTTCTCGGCGGCGAAGGTCAGGGCGGTGCAGTTGGCGTTGGCGCGGGCGTTGACATTGGCGCCCCGGGCCAGGAGCAGGGCGACGGTCTCCAGATTGTCGCCCTCGACGGCCATCATCAGGGCCGTCTTGCCGAACTCATTAGGGGCATCGACGGGCACCCCCTGATCGAGGTGGCGCATGACCTCTTCGGTGTTGCCGACGGCGGCGGCCATGCGCATCTCCTTGCCGAGGGTGTTGTCGGCGGCCTGTGCCGGAAGCGCGGCGGCAAGCGCCAGGATGAGGGGCAGGGCGGTCAGGTATCGGGTGGTCATGTCGGCGGCGCCTCGGGGCGATCGGTTCCGGTGGATGGATCCGGCGATCATTCGGATTTGGCTTTGCTATCGGCTGCCATATCGGCCTGGGTTTGCGCCGTGCCCGCGTCTGGATCGACCTCTTCGGGCTCGTCGGGCAGGGAATGGGATATACCCTTATGGCAGTCAATGCAGGTCTCGCCCTTGTCGGGGGCATTACTATGGCGGGCGCGGGCGGAACGGTTCTGGGCCGCCAGGTCCATGTGGGCGTACTCATGACAGGAGCGGCACTCGCGGGAATCCGTAGCCTTCATCTTCTCCCAGACGCGGTTGGCCATGTTCCAGCGATTGGCCTCGTACTTCTCTGGGGTGTCGATGGTGCCCATGAACTCATGATAGACGTCCTTGGCGGCGATGACCTTGGCAATCATCTTGGGGATGAAGGGTTTTGGGACATGGCAGTCGGCGCAGCCCGCGTGGACGCCGGAGGCACTTTGCCAGTGAGGCGTCTGCTGGAGTTCCCCCAAGGGTATCTGCATGGTGTGGCAGGAGGTGCAGAATTCCGTCGTATTGGTGTAAGCCAGTCCGGCGTTGAAGAGACCGGCGAAAACGATGCCGGCCGCAAAGATACCGATGAAAACAAGAACAATTCTCTTGCGGGAGGAGCCTTCGGGCTTGGCCATGGAAATCCTCTCTGGGGGTGGCGATGGCGGTCAGGTGGCTCGGTGTTGCCGAGTCACGCGCCCGGCGGGACGGCTGCCAGGCTGCATTCTTGTTATCTTTTTCGATGTTAAGGCATGGCGGAGGCTTTGCCAAGAATTCGGGGTGGCAGCCTTGAAAAAAACCGTGGCGGTCTTGCGCCCTTAACGCCCCGGCGTGCCGGCTTGTCGTCCCCCGATGCCCCGCTCCCGCGCGAAATCCAGCATGCGTTGGATGGGTCGTCGCGCCTGGGCGCGGATGTCGGGTGCGATCACGATCTCCTGATCGCCGGTTATCAGGACCCGTTCCAGGTTTTGTAAGGCATTCATGGCCATCCAGGGACAGCGGGCGCAACTCTCGCAGGTGGCGCCCACGCCCGCGGTGGGGGCGGCAATGAGCTTCTTGTCCGGGGCGAGTTGGTGCATCTTCCAGAAGATGCCCTCATCCGTGGCCACGATAAACTCCCGGTTGGGCATCTCCAGCACCGCCTTGATCAACTGGGTGGTGGAGCCAACCACATCCGCCTGATCCACGACCTCGTCCGGGGCTTCGGGGTGGACCAGAACGGCGGCTCCGGGGTGCAGGCGGCGCACCCGGTCGAGGGCGAAGCCCTTGAACTCCTCGTGAACCACGCAGGCCCCCGGCCACAGCAGCATTTCGGCCCCCGTGACCCGTTCGATGTAATGCCCGAGGTGCTTGTCCGGGGCCCAGAGGATCTGTTGGCCTTGGGCCTGGAGATGTTCCACCACCGGCAGGGCGATACTGGAGGTCACCACCCAGTCGGATCTGGCCTTGACCGCCGCCGAGGTGTTGGCATAGACCACCACGGTGTGGTCCGGGTGCTGGTCGCAAAAGGAGGCGAAAAGGTCCGCCGGACAGCCCTCGTCCAGGGAGCAGGTGGCCGCCAGATTGGGCATGAGGACGCGCTTTTCAGGATTGAGAATCTTGGCGGTCTCACCCATGAAGCGCACGCCGCACACCACCAGGGTCCTGGCTTGGCTCTCGCTGCCGAAGCGTGCCATCTCCAGGGAATCGGCGACGTAGCCCCCCGTCTCCTCGGCCAGTTCCTGCAGGTCGCCATCCGTGTAGTAGTGGGCGACCAGGACGGCATTCTGCCCCGCCAGGAGGGTCTTGATGCGTCCCTTGAGGTCGGCCTTCTCCTCCCGGGGCAGGACCGGCCAGACCGGGTGGGGAGGCACCTGGACGGCCGGGATGGTGATGGCTGGGTACGACATACGGGGGTCTCCGTGCCGAGGAAGCGGTTTGTTAATCCCCTTTCCCGGAGCGGGACGGTCTGGGCCTCCGGTGTCAGGCCCTCGCCCGAGGGGTTGGTGAAGCGGTCGTTCAAGGTCTGGACATAGGAGTTGGCGTCCTCGCGAATCTTGGTCAGACGCCGCCGGGCCGAGCCGGTCCAGCCGGCCGGGTTGGGGGCGAGAATGGTGCGCCAGGCTTTGGTGTTGCGCTGGAAGGCGGCCATGAGGTCGCCGCGTACCCCCAGGGTCACGGCCTCCTTGCGCAGGGAGCCCATCAGGCTAAGGGCGGCCAGGTTACGGATGCCAAAGTGGATGAGCGCGGCGATGGCTAGCAACACGGCCAGGAATACCAGGTCCAGGGAAAGATTGACGAGGGTCGAAACCCAGCCCGGCTGGGCGGAGGGCTCGCTCCAGTACCCGATTTGCAGGGTGCCGGCCAAGGAGAGGACGGCCAGGGCGCCGAGGGCGATGCCGTCGCCCCAGAGGGTGCGCAGGCGCCAGCGGCGCAGGGCGCGGGTGAGGAAGGGCGCGGCCTTATCACTAATGTCTTTAGCGGTCTTGTCGAGGGCGCCGACTATGCGGTAGGCGCGCTCGATCTCGACTTCTTGCATGCGGCCGTGGATTTCGCCTAGGTCCAGGTCGCGCTTGGCCTCGAAGCGCTTGCGTTTAGCCTCGTCCTCGATGGGAGTCGCGGCATCGGGGTTATATATAGTGTAAAACCGACCGGCGGTCAGGCCCTCTTCGCCGAGGGCGCGCTGCCAGGCGGCTATGACATCCTCCGGATTGTCCTCCCGCGCCGCGGTGTCTATTTGATTAAGAATGTAAAGGAATTTGCTCGAGTCCGACCGGCCGATGGTATCGGCGACCAGGTGCTTCAGGGTGTCGCGCATGGCCCCCGGTTCCGGGTGGCGGGCGTCGAAGAACACCAGTACCAGGTCGGAAAGGTCGATGATGTGATCGGTGATCCGCAGGGTCGCGGTGCGCTGGGCATCGGCGTCAAAGCCGGGGGAGTCGATGAGGATCTTGCCGCGCAGGGCCTCGCTCGGGCAAGTCTTGAGTTGGAGGTAGGTGTCGATTCGCTTACCTTCGCCGGCCGCCGCCACATCAATGTCCTTGGAGATCTGATAGAGCGGGAAGCGGGGGTCCGAATCCAGGGCTATGCCCGGTAGGGCGTGGGCCGTGGCCTCCCGGCTGTAGCAGATGACGGTAAAGCGGTCATCGACGGCCTGATTACCGCTGCGCTGGATCTTATAGCCGAGAAAGTGGTTGATGAAGGTTGACTTGCCGGCCGAGAAAGTGCCTAGCACCGAGATCAGGGGCCACCAGGGAATCTGGGTAGCGTAGGACTGGTCAGGGGCCAGCAGCCCCATGGCCTGGGCCACCTTGTCCAAGGCCCGGAAACTCTGGACCGTACTCAGGAGGACGGGGTTCTCCTGGGCGAGATGGGATTCGAGGTTTTTGAGTTGCTGCTCTACGGCATCCGTGGCGGGAGGCATGGGGTGATTTCCTCTTGGGTGGAAAATGTTAAGGATGTTAAACCCAACGGGGCTTGGGAGGCCAATCGACAAGTGGCAAACGGCATCCGGCGTTGTGCTCCCCTGTTTAGGCGTCTGATTTAACAGTAATAATGATTTCAGGGTATTGAAGCCCGCCAAGGTTTCCGGCATAATGATTCTTGGCATTCCCTACTTGATAAGCATAAAGTAGGTTTTTCCATGGGCGCGTGGCAAGTCCAGGTGATAGCGGCTGTCCGCTCGATAAGGTTTTCGACGTTCACCACGGCGGCGAACCATCACTTGCTGGACCAGCGGTTAAGGGTAAATATTGCATGGCTAAGCTTATGGTTAATCCAATGATGCGGGGCCTGGTCGTAGCGACCTGGATGGCGATGGCATCTTTTGTAGCGGCCTCTCCCCCCCTGGGCTACCCTCCGCAGCAGGGAGCCGGGGAGTTCGTCGTTCGCCAATCGGAAGGTACGCCCACCTTATCGATTGGTGGCACCGTCGTCCCCTATAAGGAGGTCACCCTCGCCGCCCAGATGCCGGGCCGGGTCAGTTACCTGGCGGGTATCGAAGGCGATAAATTCAAGAAGGGCGATCTTCTGGTCGCCATTGACGATTCGGAACTCCTGGCTAAGCGCCGGGCCATCCAGGCTCAGATGGCCTCTGCCGATGCGCAGTGGCGCAATGCGGGCATCCAGTTCAACCGCGAGATTTACTCCCCACGCTCCAAGACTCCGCCGGGCGGCATGGCGGTCCCGAACCTCTTCGACCAGATGTTTACCCGCCCCATGGAGGGCATCATGGGCGAGCGCTCCACGGGGGCCGAACTCTCGGCGGATCTTCATGCCTCCGGGACCCAGGTCGAGCAAGCGCGCAGCGCCCTCATGTCCTTGCAGGCCGATCTGCAGGCCTTGGACACCAAGCTGCGCGACGCCCGGAGCATTGCGCCCTTTGATGGTGTCATCGTCAAGAAATCCATCGAGGTCGGCGATACCACCCAGCCGGGCCAGCCCCTGCTGACATTTGCGGATGTGGAATACCTTCAGGTTGACATCGATGTCCCCTCCCGCCTGCGCGCCGGTCTGCGGGAGGGCATGATGATGAACGCCGAACTGGACGTCAGTCATGAGCGAGTGCCGGTGCGCGTGGCCCAGATTTACCCCATGGCGGACGCGCAACGGCATACGGTCAAGGTCAAGTTGGACCTGCCTCAAGGGGTGGCCGAGCCGGGTTTGTACGTTCGGGTCCTGGTCCCGGACTTCGGAGCCCCGGAGCGAGGCAATCCCCTGATACCCGCCACGGCCATCCGCTACAACGGCAGCCTGCCTGGGGTCTATGTTCTGGATGAGCAGGGTCGCCCCAATTTGCGCCTGGTCCGTCTGGGCGAGCGGCAGCAGGATGGCATGGTGAACGTCCTCAGTGGTCTGCGTCCCGGCGAGCGCATTCTTGGCGATCCCCCTCCGGGCGTGGCCGCCGGCTGGTCGGGGGGGACATCGGCCCCGCCCCGTTGACCTCTTAGCCGAATACCCAACAAGAAAATTATGCGCCGGTTCCAATCCGGCGCTTGCCTTTCCTCCGGGGGGCATCCCGCCCAACCTTCCTTGGGCGCCTCTCGGTCAGCTCTCAATGGTGTGCAAGGCCATGAATCACGACGAGACCCTGAGTCAATCCGAGGGAACTCCCAGGTTTACGGACGAGAGTCTCGGCATTGCCGGGCGCACGGCGCGATTCTTCCTCCGATCCCCCCTGTCACCGCTCTTCTATGTCGCCATGCTCATGATGGGCCTGCTCGGCCTGGTCATGACGCCGCGGCAGGAAGACCCTCAGATCTCGGTGCCCATGATCGACATCATGGTGCAATACCCCGGGGCCTCGGCCCAGCAGGTCAGTAACCTCGCCATGCAGCCGCTGGAGCGGATCATGAGCGAGATACCGGGCGTCAAGCACGTCTACTCCGCGGCCCAGCGCAACGGTGGCATGGTCACCGTCCAATTCGATGTTGGCGAGGCCGATGGGCCCGTCCCTGGTCAAGGTCAACGACAAGCTTGCCTCCAATCAGGACAAGATCCCGCCCGGGGTCATGCAGCCGCTGGTCAAGAGCAAGGGCATCGATGATGTCCCCATCGTGACCCTCACCCTCTGGTCGATGGACTCGGACCGCGACGGCCTGCCGGACGTGGACGACGGCCAGTTGCGGTTGCTGGCCCAGGACGTACTCCAGGCCATCAAGGAGGTCCAGGATACGGCCAACGCCTTCGTCGTCGGTGGTCGCCGCGAGCAGGTCACGGTGGACGTCCAGCCCGAGCGCCTAGCCGGCTATGGGATCAGCCTGGATCAGGTGGCTCAGACGATCCAGACCGCCAATGCCGAGACCTTCGCCGGAGGGCTCGAGACCAGCGGCGCCCATTTCTCCGTCTCCACCGGTGCCTTCCTGAAGGGCATGGACGATATCAGCCGCCTGGTGGTTGGCACCCATCAGGGTCAACCCGTCTATGTCCGTGATGTGGCACGGGTCTCCCAGGGTCCGGAGGACGCGCGGCACCTGGTCGCCTACTACACGGGGCCGGCCGCCCCCGAGGGCGTCAAGGCCGATGGCGTGCCGGCGGTGACCATCGCCGTAGCCAAGAAGGAACTGACCAACGGCGTGAGCGTCGCCAATGCCATCCTCGCCCGGGTGGAGGAACTCAAGGGCGAACGTATCCCCTACAACGTCGAAGTCAGTGTCACCCGCAATTACGGCGCCTCGGCGGACGACAAGGTCAGCGAACTCATCTTCAAGCTCTTCATCGCCACCGGCTGGGTCTTCCTCTTGGTGTGGGGGGCCTTCCGCGCCCTGCGCCCGGCCATCGTGGTCATGCTGGTCATCCCCGTCGTCCTGCTCATGACCATCTTCGTGGCCTGGATCTGGAATTACACCATCGACCGGGTGAGCCTCTTCGCCCTCATCTTCTCCATCGGTATCCTGGTGGACGATGCCATCGTGGTGGTGGAAAATATTTACCGCCGCTGGCTCGAGGAGGGCCACACCGGCGACGATATCGCCGTCGAGGCCGTGGCGGAGGTGGGCAACCCCACCATCCTCGCCACCTTTACCGTGATCGCCGCCCTGCTGCCCATGGGCTTCGTCTCCGGCATGATGGGCCCCTACATGGAGCCGATCCCGGCCCTGGGCTCGGCGGCCATGTTTATCTCCCTCTTTGCCGCCTTCGTCTTCACGCCCTACCTGGCCATCTCCAAGTGGCTGCGGCCCTCCATGGCGTATCTGGAGAAGGCCGAGAAGCGCGAGCACAAGGAGGCGGAGAAGATCGAAAAGCTCTTCCGCCGCATCCTGGTCCCGCTCATCGAGAGCAAGCGCAAGCGGAAAATTTTCCGCTTAGTGCTCTGGGGCACCTTTGCCTTCACCCTGACCTTCTTCTACTTCAAGTGGGTCGCGGTCAAGATGATGCCCCTGGACAATAAGCCGGAGTACACGGTGGTGGTTGATATGCCGGAGGGCACGGCCCTGCCGGTGACGGCCAACCTGGCCCATCGCCTGGTGGAGAAGCTCCGCGCCAGCCAGCCGGAGATCACGGCGGTCCAGCTTTACGCCGGTACGGCACGGCCCTTACGACTTTAATGGCATGGTGCGCCACTACTATTTACGCTCCGACCCCTGGCAGGCGGAGATCCAGGTGCAGCTCCTGCACAAGAAGGAGCGTAAGCGCTCCAGTCATCAACTGGCCGTCGAGGCCCGTGAGGTCCTGCTGCCGCTGGTCGGCGGGTACGGGCGCCAAGATCTCGGTGGTCGAGATGCCGCCCGGACCCCCGGTGCTCCAGTCGGTGGTGGCCGAGATCCATGGCCCCTCGGCGGAGGTCCGCCGCCAGTTCACCCGCGATATGACCGCCGTCTTCGATCAGGCGGAGAGCCTGGTGGACGTGGACAATTACCTGCGCGAGCCCTATGACTACTGGCGTTTCGACGTGGACACGGAAAAGGCGGTACGCGGCGGTATCTCCGTGGATGCCATCAACCGCAATCTGGCCATGGCCTTGGGCGGCGCGCCCATGGGTGACGTTAAGGAGCAGGCCGGTCACGAACCCATCAATATCGTCGTGCAGGTGCCGATGGCGGAGCGTTCGGAGATCGAACGGCTGGGGGACCTGCCAGTCCAATCGACCTCGGGCGTGACCCTGCCCTTGCGTGAGCTAGGCCGCTTCGAGCGGGTGCCCGAGGAGGACATCATCTACCGCAAGGACCTGCGCGCGGTCGAGTACGTGGTGGCGGACGTAGGCGGAAAACTGGCCGCGCCCGTCTATGGCATGTTCCAGATCCAGGATATTCTGGACCAGAAAGGCTACAGGGCTCCCGATGGCGTGGCGCCTCTAGGTTACTGGACCCAGGCTCCTGCCAACGACCGCCACTCGTCCTGGGAGTGGGCTGGCGAGTGGACCGTCACCTACGAGACCTTCCGCGACATGGGTGCCGCCTTTGCCGTGGCCCTGGTACTCATCTACATCCTGGTGGTATGGGAGTTTGGCAACTTCCGCATACCCCTGGTCATTATGGCCCCTATTCCACTGACCCTGCTGGGCATCATTCCGGCCCACTTTCTCATGTTCAGCATGGGGATGGGCGGGGAGTTTACCGCTACCTCCATGATCGGCTGGATAGCCCTGGCCGGCATCATTGTCCGCAACTCCATCCTGCTGGTTGATTTCTCGATCCATGAGGTGCAGAAGGGTGTCCCGGTGGCCGAGGCGGTGATTCGGGCCTGTAAGACCCGGACCCGGCCCATTCTCATCACGGCCCTGGCCCTGGTGGCGGGTTCCAGCGTTATCTTCACCGATCCCATCTTCCAGGGCATGGCCATCTCCCTGGCCTCGGGGGTGCTGGTGTCCACCGTCCTGACCCTGATCGTCATCCCCCTGGGTTGCGTCGAGGCCAGCAAGGATCTGTGTGAGGTGGCGGTCGCGACGGCGCATCCCGGCCTCAAGGTCCCTTGCGCCAATGGCGAGGCAAATGGCGGCGGTTACACGGCGGCACCCGCACCGGACACCAGGCCGAATCCAGCCAAGAGCGGCCTGCTGGTCCGCATCTGGATGGGTCTTTTCGAAGTCCTGTCCATGGCCTTCTACCTGGTCAGGGGTATCCTGCTCTTGGTTATCGATCTGGTGAAGGGCCTCTTCAAACCTAAGAAGGTCAACCGGGTCGCCTCGCCGCCGCCCCCAACACCGCCAGCCGCTGCCGCGGGTGGCGGTGCCCCGCCCCCCGCAAGTCCGGCCCCCCCCCGTCGGGGGGGGAAGCCCCGCCAGTCCCGCCGGTGACCCAAGCCGAGGCGAGCGCCGAGCCCCCAGCGAAGTTATCCTCGGAGGCTCCGGCTCCGGCTCCGGCTCCGGCTCCGGCTCCTGCCTCCGTTCGGGCTGCGGCTTTCGTTCCGGTTCAGGTATCCGCTCAGGTTCCGGCTGGGGCCAGCTCCGCTGCTCAGGAGCCCGGCCCCGCGCCCGTGGCCATTCCAGCCAAAATGGCGGAGGCGACCGCGCGTAAAAAGACTCCGGCCCCAGCCCGCAAGGCCCCCGCCCCGGCCAAAAAAGCCGAGGTGACACCGGCTAACCTGATCCAGAAGAAGTCCCCGCGTCGCGGTATTCGGCTCAAGAACGACACGGATGAAGGGCCTGGCCACGAATGATTCATGACTTCTTCCGGTGAGCGTGAAGAGGCCCGGATGAGGGTTTTAAGGTGGTGCTTGCCCATGCAGATCCTCCCCATCACCCTCCTCTTCTTGAGCCTGATGCCACTGCCGTCGCCTGCGGGGGAGCCTTCCTGGGATTCAACATATGGCTATGCCGCGGCGTCGCGCCAGGCGTCGGGTGCGGCGACTGGCGAATCCCATCGTTATGCTCAAGGTACCCGGGACGCCTACCCTGCTGGAGGGGCTCCGAACGGCACCTCATCCGGGGCCACCCCGCCTAACCTCTATGAAACGTTGCGGCGCGATCCGGGCCTCTTTCGTGCTCAATCGGGGCGCATCGAGACCACTGCCACTCCCCCATTGCCCGATCGAGGGCGCTATCGCTTCCGGGGTGATGGGCCCGTCGATGTGGGCGAGCCCGCCTCTGCCTCCGATTATCGCTACCGCCCCTTGACGGTCCAGGAACGGGATCGCGGTCAGTCGACCTCGGGCTGGCGGCCCTTGAACGCCCCCCGCCAGGAGCCGCCATCCTCGCAAGGCCCAAGCTCCCCGGCCTCCCATCCCGATCGGCAGTCCAGTGGCTGGACTCAAGACCAGCCTCCATATCCTGATCTGCCGGGAATGCCAAGCCATGAAGCCGAGAACTGGTTCGACCGCCATTATGGCGAAGGTCGCCGCTGAATTTCCTGGGTGATCGCGATGGGCAACTTGCGTAGAATCTGGTTAGCAGGCGTCAGGTGAGTCACTCGTCGCAACAGTTATAAATTATCTGGAGGAATACCCAATGAATCAGCACTCGCCATCCCCCCGCAGTGCCCTTGCGATCGGCCTCGCGGCCATTCTGGTGGCCCCGATTGCGCTGGCCGATGCCGAATTCTCCGCCGAAATGGTCCAGCGCGGACCCGATGGCCAGTCCAGCGTAGGCAAGATCCTGGTTGGTAAGGATAAGACCCGTACCGAGGCCGTCCACCAAGGCCAGAGCCTGGTGCGTATCACGGATGAGCAGCGCGGCCTGGAATGGATACTCTTTCCCGAGCGCAAGAGCTATGTGGAGCGTTCGACCCTGGGGCCCGACGGCAAGCCCAAGGCCGAGCCCACCGCCCAGGACCCCTGCGCCGGCGTGCCTGGCCTGAGTTGCCAGGCCAAGGGGGAGGAGACGATCTCCGGGCGTAGCACCCTGGTCTGGGAAATCACCGTCAGTCAGCACGGTAAGACCGCCACCGTCACCCAATGGATCGATAAGGAGCGCGGTCCCGCCTTCGCGTTGCGTCAGACCATGGTCGAAGGCGGCCAGATGGAGCGCAGCCTCCTGGGCCAGGAGGAATTGGCCGGTCGCAAGACGGAAAAATGGGAGGTGAAGATGACGGGGCCGGATGGCCAGACCCTGGCCACCACCGAGTGGTACGATCCGGAACTGCAGATGGCCATCAAACAGGAGTACCCCGGTGGCATGGTCAGCGAACTCGTCGGTATTCGCGTCGGCCCTCAGGCTGACGAGAATTTCACCCTGCCCGCTGGCTATAGCCGCATGGAGATGCCCCAAGGTGGGGCTGATGCTCCCGCGCCAAAACCCTAATGTCCTGGAGGGCGCGACTCCGGCTGACGGAGGCGCCCTCGCCACTATTCCTGGCCGCGAGGTCACGCCATGATTACGGTTATCGGTAGCCTGAAGGGTGGGTCTGGCAAGAGCACCCTGACTTTTAACCTGGCCGTTTGGCTAGCCATGGCGGATGTCAAGGTCCAACTGGTCGATGCGGATCCCCAGGCCACCTTGACCGACGTGGTGGATGTGCGCCTGGAGGAAGGCTTCAGTCCCAAGCTCAAGGTGAAGGGTAAGGTCGGCATCAACCCGGAGGCCTTTGCCAGCGCCGAAGAGACCCTGATCGATGTCGGCACGGCGGACATGGATGCCATGCGGTTGGCCCTCAAGCTGTGCGACCGGGTGGTAGTACCCGTGCCACCCTCCCAGGCCGATATCTGGTCCACCCAGCGTTACATCCATCTGGTTGAGTCCGCGGCGTCGGGCCCATCGCCACAGATGATTGGTTTCATTAATCGTGGCGACACCCATCAGGGTGTTCGCGAGACCAATGAGACCGCCGCCGCCCTGGTCTCCCTGCCAGGCATCAAATTCATCAAGCCGCGCATCGCCACCCGTACCGTCTTTCGCCGTTCTTTCAGCGAAGGCCTAGCGGTGTTCGAACTGGAGCCGCGCGGCAAGGGCGCCACGGAGTTTTTCTCCCTTGCCGCCATGCTTTATCCCAACGTGCTGAGCTGAATATGAGCAGAACCTGGTGGGTGTTGGCTTGTCATACCCAAGGAACCCGATGCTAGGTCACCAATGAGCAAAGCCATGGCGGAAAATACTGAGTTGACTAAGTCCGAGGAGGTCGGCCAGGGCGGGCCCCTTGATGGCATGGCCATGGATCGCTTGTCCCATGCCTTCGAGACCAGCGCTAAGCGCTGGGAACTGATCGTTTACCCTTCCATGTTCGCCTTTATCATCCTAGCCGCCTATGGATTCTATCTGGTTTTTAGCCTGGCCAAGGATGTCCACTACATGGCCATCAGCATCGATACCAACATGACGGTGCTGGCAAGCAATATGCAGTCCATGTCGGACAATGTCAGCCTGATGAGCGGCAATGTCCGTCTTATGGCCACCAGCGTCGAGTCCATGGCCGCGGATGTCACGACGCTCAAGCCCATGATGACCAGCATGGAGTCTCTCAATCAATCCATTCGGCTTATGACCCAGACCACCGGCAACATGAGCAATGACATGGGGAACTTGAATCGCAGCATCAGCCGGCCCATGGGCTTCATGAATTCCATCATGCCCTGGTAAGAGCCCCGGCCCCGGGATGGGGTTGGCTTGGGCCCGGACCTACCCGCGGAGGGGTAACCAATCCATGTACTCAACGGCAGCTAATCCGGACCCTAGGCTGGTGCCGCCCGTCCGCCTCGTGGTTGCCATCTCATCCCGCGCCCTCTTCGATTTGGCGGAATCTCACCAGGTCTTCGAGAACGAGGGAGTGGCGGCCTACTACGAATACCAAGCCGCGCACGAGGAGGACATCCTGGAGCCCGGGGTGGCCTTCCCTCTTGCGCGCAAGCTGCTGGCCCTCAATGAATGGCTGGGCGAACGGGGGCGGGTGGACGTCATCCTGCTGTCCCGCAACAGCTCGGATACCGGGCTGAGGGTCTTCAATTCCATTCGCCACCACGGACTCGACATCTCCCGGGCGGCCTTCGCGGGTGGCGCCACGCCCTACCGCTATGTCGCCGCCTTCGGCGCCCACCTCTTTCTTTCGGCCGACCCCCAGGACGTGTCGCTGGCCTTGGAGGCCGGCTGTGCCGCCGCGACCCTGCTGCCGCAAGGCAAGCTCCCGCCGGGTGGCATGGATGAAACCCTACGCATTGCCTTCGACGGTGATGCCGTCCTTTTTTCGGACGAGGCGGAGCGCGTCTATCGGCGCGAGGGCCTGGCGATCTTCAATCAAACCGAGACCGCCGCCGCTCGCGAACCCCTCCAGAGCGGTCCCTTCAAGGATTTCCTGAGCGCCCTGCACCGCATTCAGGCCCTGTTCCCCGTGGATGATCCGCCCTTGCGCACGGCCCTTATCACGGCCCGGGGCGCCCCCTCCCATGAGCGCGTCGTGCGCACCTTGCGGGCCTGGGGGGTGCGTATCGACGAGGCTCTCTTCCTGGGGGGGCTCGACAAGGCCGCCTTCCTGCGAGCCTTCGCCGCCGATATCTTCTTCGACGATCAGCCGCTGCACTGCGAGGCGGCTCGGGATGTGGTCGCGACTGGGCATGTACCCCATGGGGTGATGAACGCCGGACCGTTGAATTAGCCCGGACACCGGTTGGAACCGGGCCAGAATCCGGCTACTGGACCGGGTCCAGGGTGGGCGAGGGTCGCTGCAGGAAGTTGCCCTGAACGTAATCAATGCCGGCGGTCCAGAGGACGCTGAGGGTGCGTGCATCCTCGACATTAGTGGCGATGCTGCCCTTGCCCTGATCACGAATCAGCTCGATGAGCTGGTTGAGCCGTTTTTCCTTGCGATTGTCGTCCGCGATGCCGGTGGTCAACTGGGCATCGAGCTTGACGAAGTCGGCGGGCAGGATGGCCAGCAGCTTGTCCGGGTTAGAGGAGACGCCGAAGCGGTTGAGCGCCATGTGGCAGCCAATCCGGGTGAGATCCTGGGTCAATCTGACATAGCTGTCTGAATGGGCGCGGGCATGTACCTCCAGGACCTGAAAGGTTAGCCAGTTGGCCGGCACTTGCTGTTGGGCGAGCCGTTCGGTGATCCAGGCGGCGAGTTTCTCCTCTCGCAGTGTCTCCGCGGCCAGGTTGATGAAGAAGTTGAGTTGACGGCCCAGGTCACGTTGTTCGACCAGGGCTATGATGGCGTTTTCTATGACCCAGTGGTCGATGGCCACCATGCGACCGGATTGGACGGCGGCGGCCAGGAATTCCTTGGCCTCGCGTATCCCGTGCCGGTCGTCACGCAGGCGGATGAAGACGTTGTAGCGTTCCTGGCCATCGCCCTTGAGGCTGATGATGGGCTGGTAGAATAACTGAAAGTAATCGCCGCCCAGAGCACGGTTGATGCGCTGGGCGAACTGACGGTCCTCCTCCTCCGTGCGGGCCTGGGGCAAGTTGGCCAGGGCCGGCCTGTGGGTCGCGGGCTTGCCGGTGTCCTTGTCACAGATGTCTTCCAGGGCTTGCACCCGCCGCTCCAGTTTCTTTACCAGCCGTCTTTGCCGGAGGTCCTGGTATTCCCTGCCGATGACCAACGCCAGCCAGGCGAAATTACCCTTTGCCGTCGCATCGCGCGCCCCTTGCCTGCGGGCCTCCAGGAGTTGCGCGGCCTCGGTGGCGGCATCGGTAAGTAGGATGAGGGGCAGGTCGGCGTCCAGTTTTTGGAACTGGTCCATGCAGGTAGCCAGGTCGATGCGCGGTGGCTGGGGGGAGCAGAGCAGGATATCTGGCGCGCTGGTGGCGACCATCTCCTCGAGCCTCTCGGGCCCCGCGCAATGCCGCCCCCGCGCCTCCAGTCCCACCTGCCTCAAGCCGGCGACGATGGCCTTGGCTTCGTCTTCTTGGGCGGCGAGGATCAAGAGTTTCGGTGGCACGGGGGCATATTCCATGGAAATGAGCGGATCCGGAGAGGTAGATCGGGAGATTATCCTTGCTCCAGTCCCGCAAGGCCAGCCTGGGATCACCGAGATGCGCCTGTCCAAGCCGGTCAAGGCGCCCCCTCCCCGCAAAGTGCCCGCGGCGTTTATCCACAGGGCTCCTTGTAAGCCCCTCCCGGCATCTCCCGAACCAGTTTGGGGACCAGGTAACCGGGCAATTCGGTTCTGAGTCTGGCCATGATCGCCCTCGCCTCCGCCAGCGGCACCTCGAAGTGGGCGGCTCCGGCCACGGGGTCGAGCAGGTGCAGGTAGTAGGGCAGGACGCCGGCCGCGAACAGGACCTCGCTGAGGTCCGCGAGGCTGGCCGCATCCGCGTTGACGCCACGGAGCAGGACGCTTTGGTTGAGCAGGGTTGCGCCGGTCGCCTCCAAGGCACCCAGGGCGCTACGGACCGCGTCGCCGCGCACTTCCCGGGCATGATTGGCGTGGATGACGAGGGCGATGGGTAACCGGCTTGCGGATAGCAGGGCCAGGAGGCTGGGGGTGATCCGCGATGGCAGGACCACCGGCAGGCGCGTGTGCAGTCGCAGCCGGCGTAAGTGGGCGATGGCCGTCAGCCGGTCGATCAGCGCGGCCAGGCGCTCGTCATCCAGCATCAAGGGATCGCCCCCACTGAGAACGACCTCGGTGATGCCAGGGTCCGCCGCTAGCAGGGTCAGGGTGCCCTGGTCGTGATCATGGACCAGGGTGTCCCGGGCATAGGGGAAATGGCGTCGGAAGCAGTAGCGGCAGTGCAGGGCGCAGGCCCCGGTGACCAGCAGCAGGGCGCGACCCTGGTATTTCCGCAGCAGGCCGGTGGCGCGCCGGGACTGGGCATCGCCCACCGGGTCCGAGGAGTAGCCGGGGTGCTCCTCGAGCTCGGCGGCGAGGGGCAGTACCTGGCGCAGCAAGGGGTCGTCCGGGTCGCCCGGGATCATGAGCCGGGCGAAACTCCGGGGGACCAGAAAGGGGAACTGGCGCGCGGCGGCCGGGGCGGCGAGGCGGGGGTCCAACCCCAGGCTTTGGAGCAGGGCCTCGGGTTGGGTAAAGGCCTCCCGGAGTTCCTGTTTCCAATTGGCGTCCTCGGGCAATATCCGGGACGGAAAAGGACAGGGTGGTGGGTATAATGGGCCGTTTTGCGACCCCATCCGATGAGTAAATGACATGGCGACTTACAACACCAACGAGTTCCGCGGCGGCATCAAGATTATGCTGGACGGCGACCCTTACGCCGTTATCGAAAATGAGTTTGTTAAACCTGGCAAGGGTCAGGCCTTCAACCGCGTCAAGATCCGCAACCTCAAGACCGGGCGCGTGGTGGAGCGCACCTTCAAATCGGGTGATACCGTCGAGGCGGCGGACGTCCATGATACCCAGATGCAGTATCTCTACAACGACGGCGATGTCTGGCACTTCATGGACCCGACCAGCTACGAGCAACTGACCGCCGAGGCGGCGGCCGTCGGCGACGCTGCCAAGTGGATCAAGGAAGAGGATATTTGCCAGGTGACCCTCTACAACGGCGCCCCCCTGTCCGTGGACCCGCCGAACTTCGTCATTCTGCGCATCGTCGAAACGGACCCCGGCCTCAAGGGCGATACCTCGGGCGGTGGCGGCAAGCCCGCGACGCTGGAGACGGGTGCCGTGGTGCGCGTGCCCCTCTTTGTCCAGACCGACGAACTCATCAAAGTGGATACCCGCTCCGGGGAGTATGTCTCCCGCGCCAAGGAGGAATGAGCAGGCCCCCTGATCCGAAAGTCGCTGGCTGTGAGCTTGACGCCATGAGGCTGCCGGATTGGCGTCCCAAGGCGGATCAGGCGGCGTTGCAAGCCCGCGCGCGTCTCTATGCCGGTCTGCGCCGCTTCTTTACCGATGCGGGGGTGATGGAGGTCGAGACGCCTCTCGCCTCGCGCGCCGGCCTGACCGACCCCGCCCTGGAGAGTTGGCGCACCGCCTGGTCGGCCCCCGCTGGCGTCGAGCCGCTGTGGCTGCAGACCTCGCCCGAGTTGCCCATGAAGCGCCTGCTAGCGGCGGGCAGCGGTCCCATCTACCAGATCTGCAAGGTCTTTCGTGACGGCGAGCGCGGCCGTCGCCATCATCCCGAATTCAGCCTGCTGGAGTGGTATCGCCCTGGCTGGGGGCTGGAGCAACTCATGGCCGAGGTGGCCGACCTGGTGCGCGGGGCCTTGGGCCAGCCTGAGCGGCCGGTGGAAATTCTCGCCTACCGCGACCTCTTCCTTTCCCATCTCGGTCTAGATCCCTTCCAGGGCCAGACGGCGGAATTCCGGGCCCGCGCCCGAGCGATCGCCGGCGCGGAGGACCTGGATCTCGGCCGCGACGGCTGGCTGGATCTGCTCCTGACCCACTGCCTGGAGGCGGGCCTTGGCCGCGGACGGCTCACCTTCATCCGCGACTATCCCCCCAGCCAGGCGGCCCTGGCCCGCATCAGGCCAGGCCCCGAGCCCGTGGCCGAACGCTTCGAACTCTACCTGGAGGGCCTGGAACTGGCTAACGGCTTCCTGGAGTTGACCGATGCTGGGGAGCAGCGGCGCCGCTTCGAGCAAGATCAGGTCCAACGTCGCGACCTGGGCCTGGCGGTCCCGCCCCTGGACGAGTGCTTCCTCGCCGCCCTGGAGGCGGGCTTGCCCGCCTCCTCCGGCGTTGCCTTGGGTCTGGATCGTCTGCTCATGGTCAAGATGGGCGCTAGCCACATCGACCAGGTGCTGGCCTTCCCCATCGAGCGGGCCTGAGGGGTAAGGGTCCTCTTGGCTCACTACCCCCCGGCAGGCCTGACCGAGGGCTGGTGCCCTGCGGTTTCCATAATCCCTGATCATCGGGGCTAGCCTGGACAAGACCGGACTCATGTCGCAGGTGGCCTCCTTCATCCTGCGCGTGGGCGGCCGCACGGAGACTCGTATCATCCCCATCATCTCCGGTACGGTAGCCTTCATCTCCAGCTTCATGCAGAACGTGGGTGCTGCCGCCCTCTTTTTGCCAGTCGTCAGCCGCATTTCGGCGCGCACAGGCCTGCCTATGTCGCGGTTACTCATGCCCATGGGTTTCTGCGCCATCCTGGGCGGTACCGTGACCATGGTCGGGTCTAGCCCCCTGATTCTGCTCAACGACTTGATCCTGACCTCTAACCAAACCCTGCCCGAGGATGTGCGGATGGCCATCTTCCCTCTCTTCGCGGTTACGCCTATCGGGCTGGGCCTGGTGATCACGGGCATCCTTTACTTCGTGCTGGCGGGTCGCTTCGTGCTGCCGGTACGCGCGAACGAGGGTCTGGAGGGGGCGAACACGATGCAGTATTTCGCCGATACCTATGGCATGGAGGCCTTCGGTACGCATGAGGTTCGCGTCCCCGCTGACAGCCCGCTGGCCCGAGTCAACGTTGACGAGATGGAACGGCGTTGGAAGGTGCGTAGTATTGGCATGGATAAGGGCGATGGGCTGCGCTTTGGTGCCTCTGGGGTCGATCGTAGCCTGGGAATCGGGGCGGGGACCATCCTTTGTCTGTTGGGATCGGATAAGAACTTCAAGACCTTTGTGGACGAGATGGGCGTCCAGGTCCACGCTGATCTGGAGTTCTTTGCCGACGCCCTTTCCCCGGCCAAGGCCGGTATCGCCGAGATTGTCATACCTCCCGCCTCTAGCCTCATCGGCAAGACTGCCCGCGAAGTCTGGTTGCGCAAGACCTATGGTTTGTCGTTACTCGCAATACACCGGGGCACGGGTACGGTCAGTCTGGGTACGCTAGGCGTGCGCGACACCTCCTTTCAGGTGGGCGACGTCCTGGTGGTGCATACCACTTGGGCGGATCTCGCGCACCTGGAAAAAAACCGCAACTTCGTGGTGATTACCACCGAGTACCCCCACGAAGATTTACGTCCGCATAAACTGCTACCGGCTTTGGTATTTTTTGCCATCACGCTTGGGCTGGTACTCTTTACTAACTTGCGTCTCTCCGTCGCCCTGTTGACGGGGGCCTTGGGGATGGTGCTATCGGGGGTGCTGTCCATTGAGGAGGCCTACAAGGCGGTTAGTTGGAAGACGGTCTTCCTGCTCGCCTCCCTGATCCCATTGGGGGTGGCGGTCGATGGCTCGGGCACCGCGGCTTGGATCGCAACGGAGACCCTGCGAGTACTCGGGGCTATGCCGATCTGGGTCATCCAGGCGGCGATCGCCGTGCTCGCCACCTTCTTCACCCTGGTCATGTCCAACGTGGGCGCGACCGTACTCCTCGTGCCCTTGGCCGTGAGTATCGCTATCGGGGCCGGGACAAATCCGGCGGTCTTTGCGCTAACCGTGGCCATCTCCACCTCTAACTCCTTCCTCATCCCGACCCATCAGGTCAATGCTCTGCTCATGGGCCCTGGGGGTTACCGGGTTCCGGACTTTTTACGCGCCGGCGGCATCATGACCATCTTGTTCTTGCTGGTTTCCCAGACCATGATCAACCTGGTTTTCTGATTGATGGATGCGAATGACGGTAACCTCTCCGCAGACAAATGCCAAAACGCGCGACCCCAGGATGCCGAAACAAGACAAAATCTATCCGACGCAGGGCTTTGCAACCCGCGCCATCCATCATGCCTACGACCCCTACGCAGGCCATGGCGCCCTGAATCCTCCCCTCTATCTCAGTTCCACCTACTGCTTCCCCACCGTGGCGGAGGGCACGGCCCGTTTCGCCGGCGAGCAGGCGGGATTCGTCTATTCCCGCGTCGGCAATCCCACGACCTGCCTGCTGGAGGAACGGCTTGCCAATCTGGAGCAGGGCGAGGCGGCGCTGGTCACGGCCTCGGGCCAGGGGGCGACCACCTCCCTGCTCTGGACCCTGCTCGCCCCCGGCGATGAGCTGATCGCGGACCAGACCCTCTACGGCTGCACCTTTGCCTTCTTTCATCAGGGGCTGGAGAAGTTTGGCGTCAAGGTCCGGCATCTGGACCTGACCGAGCCGGCGAATCTGGAGGCCGCCATCTCCGCCAGGACCCGCCTGGTCTTCTTCGAGTCACCCGCCAACCCCAACATGCGCCTGGTCGATATCGCCGCCATCGCCGCCATCGCCCGCCGCCACGGCGCCCTGACGGTGGTGGATAACACCTACTGCACCCCCTACCTGCAACGCCCCCTGGAGTGGGGAGCCGACTTTGTCGTCCACTCCGCCACCAAGTATCTCGGGGGTCATGGCGACCTGCTGGCCGGGGCCATCGTGGGGCCCAAGGCGGCCCTGGACGAGGTGCGTTATGTGGGCATCAAGGACATGACGGGCGCCGTCCTGTCCTCCCAGGATGCCTTTCTGGTGCTGCGCGGACTCAAGACCCTGGCCCTGCGCATGGACCGTCACTGCCTCAATGCCCAGCGGGTGGCGGCCTATCTCGCCGCCCATCCCCAGGTGGCCATCGTTCACTACCCGGGCCTGGATTCCTTCCCGCAGTACGCCCTGGCCCAGCGGCAGATGGCACAGCCGGGCGGCATGGTCGCCTTCGAGTTGAAAGGGGGCATCGCCGCGGGCCGGCGCTTCATGGATGCCCTGCGCCTCTTTACCCGTGCCGTCAGCCTGGGCGATGCCGAGAGCCTGGCCCAACACCCCGCCAGCATGACCCATGCGGTTTACAGCCTGGAGGAGCGGGCCGCCCATTTCATCAGCGAGGGCCTGGTGCGCCTCTCCGTGGGCCTGGAGGATAGCGAGGATTTGCTGGCCGATCTGGAACAGGCTTTAGCCTGAAACTGAGTCGGTAAGGACCCGAGGAGGGGCGAATCAGGATTCAGAGAGTGATCCTGATCAGGTCCTTGGATGGCCGCGCTGGCAATGCCATCCAAGGGCAGGGTTGTCCAGGAAAGAGGGGTCGCCCGGTCCCTGGGTAGTCGTGACGGAGCCTGGGTGATCTAACCCCGCATGGGCAAGGGCAGGCACATCATGTCATCCGCCGCGTCGGCCCCGAGCCTCTCGTAGATAGAAGCCAGGGCCTTGTCATCGGTGGCGAAGATATTCCGGTCGCCGATGAGGTCGAAGAGGCCAGTGGCGCGCATCACGTCCAGGATCTGCTTCTTAAGACCGGAGAAGACGAGCTCGACGCCGGACTCGCGCAGCCGTTCCACCAGGTGGTGAACCACCTCCTCGCCCGAGGAGTCGATCCGGTTGATGCCGTTGCCGACCACCAGCAGATATTTGGCCTCTTTATGGGTAGCCACGGCCTCTAGTACCGCGTCCTCGAAATGGGCGACATTGGCGAAGTAGAGGGCGCCGTCGAAGCGCAGGGCGATGACGTGGTTGCTGGTGATCAGGCCCGGGTTAACCTTGATGTCGCGCAGGGTGCCGTCGGGGAAGCGGCCGAGGATGGCCACCCGCGGCTTCATGGTGCGATAGAGGTAGAGCAGGATGGCCAGGGCGGCGCCGATGAGGATGCCCTTGTCCAGGTGGGGAGCGGCGATGAGGGTCAGCACGAAGGTCGCCAGGGCGACGAAGCCATCGGCGCGGCTGGCCTGCCAGGTGTGCTTGAGGGCCTGGGGGGTGATCAGGCTGGTCACCGCCAGCAGAATGATAACCGCCAGGGTCGCCTTGGGCAGGTAGTAGAGGAAAGGCGTCAGGAATACCAGGGTCACGGCCACGAAGAGCCCGTTGAAAACCATGGCAAAGCCAGTCTTGGCCCCGGCCTGAAGGTTGATGGCCGAGCCGGTGAAGGAGCCACAGGCGGGATAGGCCTGGAAGAAGGATCCGCCGATGTTGGCCAGCCCCTGGCCGATGAGTTCCTGGTTGGGGTCCAGGCGCTGCTTGGTCTGGGCCGCCAGGGCCTTGGCCATGGAGATCGACTCCATGAAGGCGACCAGGGCAATGATAAGGGCCGCCGAGAGGAGTTGCAGCACGGTGTCCAGGCTCAGGGGCGGGACGCGAAAGGCTGGCAGACCGGCGGGGATCTTGCCGACGACGTCGCCGCCGCCCACCAGTTGCACCTCGCCCTTTTCGATCTTTTTGATATGCCAATGACGGTCACCGACCGCGACAGCCTCAGGGACCGCGTCGACCAGATAGAACTTGGCCGGCTGGTCTTCCGGAGCCTCGGCGCGGACGAAGTTTAGCTTGCGGATGGCGCGCATGCGCTCCTTGTTCTCGATTTCCAGGGCGGCGATATCCACCCGAGCCAGCACGATGTGATGCTGCAGATAGGCAGCGGAGCGGTCATCGTCCAGCTTCTCCAGTGCGCGCAGGTAGGTGGATTGCGAGGTCACTTCCGCCAGCAGGTCGCTTAGGCGTTGGTCCGTCTCGGCGTATTGGGTCACTAGGTCCCGCGCCGCTGTATCGGTGATCAGGTCGGCACCAACTTTGGTCTTATGCTCGAATTTCAGCAGGGTGCTGGCGAGGATGGTCACCACCACCGCAATGAGGACGCTGAGCTTGGACAGCGCCGGGATCTTCTTCAGGCCCAGCATGAGCGCCAGGGCAAAGACCGACATAGCCAGGGTCGGCAGGTGGGTCTGGGGCAGATAGCCGAGCATCTCCCAGATATCGACCAGGAAAGAATCGCTGCGGCCCTTGGGGATGCCCAGCAGCATGTCAAGTTGGGACAGGGCGATGATGATGGCCGCCGCGTTCATGAAGCCCAGGATGACCGGGTGGGAGACGAAGTTGACGATGGTCCCCAGCTTGAGGACACCGAGGGAGAGCTGGATGATACCGACCAGCAAGGCCAGCACCAGGGCCAGGCCGATGAACTCCTCGGAGAAGGGGACGGCGAAGGGGGTGATGGCCGCTGCCGTCATGAGGGAGACGATGGCTACGGGTCCGGTCGACAGTTGCCGCGATGAACCCCAGAGTGCCCCCAGCACCGCCGGCACTAGGGCGACGTAGAGGCCGAAATAGACTGGCAGGCCGGAGAGTTGGGCATAGGCCATGGCCTTGGGCACCAGTACCAAGGCGCCGGTGATGCCCGCGATCACGTCGCCACGCAACAGGTGTCCACTGATCGGGAACCAGGCGATGAAAGGAAAAAGCCGCAAGAGCCACTTGTTCATCATGGTTCGATGACCCGCGTAAAGGCAGAGCCGAAAGGCCCAGTGAAGACGGAAGGCCGGTCGTCGCAGCTATCATTGCTTAATGCAATGACAGGGTTGCACAACGCACGAAAGTCTAGCAGAAGGCCGGGGAGCGGTGGATGGGTTTTTTATGCGAATAAAAGAAAATACTAATAATCTGGCGCCGTGACCCACGCAACCTGGAGAAGCGGGAGACTATTTCCAGAGGGAGTGCTGGGTGTTGTGCGGCTTGCAGCCGCTATCAGGCACTGCCAATGCCCGCAAGGGGTTGCGGGATTAGGCCTGATTTCGCGGAGGGGACCGCCCGGCGGCGGAGCCACCGGGCGGAGCTATCAGGAGCGCCCCGTCTGTCCGGCGAGGGCCATGGCCCGGAAGGGATCATCCTCTGCCATCCACCCCCAGCCGCTGGTGAATGGCGGCAATGGCCTGCCCTTCGGTGGCGAAGATGTTGTCCACGCCAATGAGGTCGAAGAGGCCGGTGCGGCGCATGACGTCGAGGATCTGCTTCTTGAGCCCGGAAAAGACGATCTGAGTGCCGCGATCCCGCAAGCGCGCCACCAGGTGATGAACCACCTCTTCCCCGGAGGCATCGAGTTGGTTGATGCCATCTCCCACCACCAAGAGCCATTTGGCATCCGGCTTGGCGGCCACCGCCTCCAGGATATTGTCCTCGAAATAGGACACATTGGCGAAATAGAGAGAGCCATCGAAGCGGATAGCGTTGATGTGCGGACTGGTCGGCAGGTCCGGGTGGACCTTGAGGTCGCGCAGGGTGCCGTCCTTGCAGCGGCCCAGAATGGCGACGCGCGGCTTCATGGTGCGGAACAGGTAGAGGAGGATGGCCAGGCCGGCGCCGACCAGGATGCCCTCGTCCAGATGGGGGGCAAAGGCCAGGGTGGCGACGAAGGTCACGATGGCGGCGATGCCATCGTGACGGCTGGCCTCCCAGGCATGCTTGACCGCCTCGATGTTTACCAGGCCGATGACCGCCATGATGATGATGGCCGCCAGCACCGCCTGAGGCAGGTGGTAGAGTAGGGGGGTCAGGAAAAGGAGGGTGATGAGCACGAAGAGGGCGGTGAAGACGGACGAGAGCCCGCTGCGGGCGCCAGCGTCAAAGTTCACCGCCGAGCGTGAGAATGAGCCGGAAGCTGGAAAGGCCTGGCTGAAGCCGCCGAGGATATTGGCCAGGCCCTGGCCGATGAGTTCCTGGTTGGGGTCCACCTTCTGTTTTGCCTTGGTGGCCAGGGCCTTGGCGATGGAGATGGCCTCCATGAAGCCCACCAGGGAGATGACGATGGCTGCCGTCAGCAGACTGCCGATGGCATCCAGGCTCAGGCTGGGCAGTGCCAGCGCCGGCAGGCCCTCCGGGATGCGGCCCACCACTTCGCCGCCCCCCACCAGCTTGAAGCCCTCGCCCTTAACACCGCGAATGCTGTAATGGGCGCCATCCGTCCTGGCGCCGGCCGGAACCTGGTCCAGGCGATAGAGGCCCAGGGTGGCGCCCTGGGCGTCGATGACCCGCGCTACAGGTACCTGGCGCAGTTCCTTCTTCAGGATGCCGTCAGTCCCTCGGCCTCGGTGGTGGCGATGGTGGCCAGGTCCAATTCATAGCCCAGGCGCGCCGCTTCGCCCGCGCTGCTGGGCATCGCGCCGCGCCTCCTTCAGCGCTACCATCAGGCTGGCCTTGGTCTCCGCCAGTCGGGATTCTTCCAGTTGGGCCTTGCCGAGATCGGCGACCAGCCCCGTCAGGGCGGGGTCCGCGATCTGGTCCGCCCGGCCCTCCAGGTTTTTCTCGAAGCCAATGGCCCAGGACAAGGTGGTGGTCAGGGCCACGGCAATGAGGACACCGGGCCATTTCCGTTTATATTTCTTAATGCCCCACATGAGCCCGAGGGCCAGCGAGCCCATGGCCAGGGTGGGCCAGTGGGTATCGCCGATCTGGGCGAAGACGCCGGCAATGTCGTGCATGAAACTCTCGGAGCGCCCCATGGGCACGCCAAACAGCTTGGAGATCTGGGATAGGCCAATGATGAGGGCCGCGGCGTTGGTGAAACCGACGATTACCGGGTGCGACAGAAAATTGACCACCACCCCCAGCTTAAAGAGGCCCAGTACTAATTGGGTCACGCCGACCAGCAGGGCGAGCAGGATGGCCAGGGCGATGAATTGGGGTGAGCCTGGTGCCGCCAGCGGGGTCAGGGCCGAGGCCGTGAGCAGGGACACCACCGCCACCGGCCCGGTGCTCAGAAAGACGCTGGAACCAAAGAGGGACGCGATCGCTACCGGCAGGAAGGCGGCGTAGAGACCGAAATAGGGCGGCAGCCCGGCGAGTTGGGCATAGGCCATGGATTGGGGAATCAGGACCAGGGCTACCGTGATGCCCGCCAGAAAATCGGCCTTGGCCGTATCACCCCGGAGGGGAAACCAGTGCAGAAAGGGAAGAAAGCGCGTCAGCTTGTTCATGGGGTACATACAACCGTTCGGGTTAGCGCCAGCGACGGGGTAGGATTAGGCCGCCAGTCGATCCAAAACCTATAAGCAAGAAGAGCGCCAGTACCTGAGATCAGGCAACTTCTTGTTTTTAAGTCATACGGATCGTTGAGTTTCGCCCGAGCAGCCTTAGGTCGTTGCATACGGCAATATCTTGGTCCGAAATCCAGTCCCCTCCCGGGAAATTTTGCTTTACCGCCCATCAAGTTGCGATTTTCAACCTATTTCTGACCGTCAGGGCTAAAATTGCCACCATGCACTCCCTGCAAGGCAAGATCGTCCTCGTCTATCTGGCCTTGGCCACCTTGGCGGTCTGCCTATCCCTGCTCGTCTTGGTGGAACTGAGACTCATGGCCGCCAAAGTCGAGGCCAGCAGCCAGGTGGCCGAGTTCTTCGATACTACCCTAGAAGTGCGGCGCTTCGAAAAGAACCATTTCCTCTATGGCCAGCCGGAGGATCTGGCTGAAAACCGTCGCTACACGGCCCTGGCCCTGGACTTGCTCGAACGGGAACCCCGCACCTTCGCTGCCCTCGTGGGCGAGCCGGCGGTGGCGCTCCTGAAAGGGGATCTGCGGCGCTACGCCAATCTGATGGCTGGGTTGGCCCAGTGGCCCGAGGACGATGCCCTGGCCGTCCAGGTGCGTGCCTTGGGCAAGGCCAGCGTCACCGCTGGCGAGGATTTAGCCCGGCTCAACCGTCAGGGTCTGCGCGAGGCGCTTGATGCCTATCAGCGCAACCTGATTATCTCGATCGTGGCCGTCGTTGCCCTGCTGGCCCTGGCTGGCGTTCTGCTCGCGCGCTGGGTCACCCGGCCACTCAAGATCATGGAGGCGCGCATGGAGGCGGTAGCGCATGGGAGTCTGACGAGACTCGAGCCGGATGTTCGCGAGCGCGAACTGGCCTCCCTTGGCCGTGCCTTCAATCATGTTATGGACGAGCTGGAGCGCCGCCAGCGCAATCTGGTCCGCTCGGAGAAGCTGGCCTCCCTGGGCACCCTCCTGTCAGGAGTCGCCCATGAGTTGAATAACCCCATCTCCAACATCTCCGCTTCGGCCCAGATCCTCGCCGCCGAGCCGGATGCCGCGGCTGAGTTCCGCCACGAGTTGTTGGTCGACATCGACCAGGAGTCCCGGCGCGCGGCGCGTATCGTCCGTTCTCTCCTCGACTACAATCGCGAACGCGGCTTGGCCTCGCAACCCGTTGCCCTCTCCGGGCTGGTGGAAGAGACCTTGGGTTTTCTCAGGACCCAGCGCGGTCCCGAGGTCGTGGTGCGGGTTGCGATACCGGCGGACCTCGAGGTCACCGCCGATCGGCCTCGTCTGCAACAGGCCCTGGTCAACCTCATTGGCAACGCCTTGGAGGCCATGGGGGAGAAGGGCGAGCTGAGCATCCATGCCCATCGCGGGGAGGCCTGGCATCTGGGTCTGTGGGGTAGCGATGGCTTCGCGCAGGGCACCCCCGTCATCGATCTTCTGATCGCCGATACGGGTCCCGGTATTCCGGCCAAGGTGCTGCCGCGCGTCTTCGACCCCTTTTTCACCACCAAGCCGGTCGGCCAGGGTAGTGGTCTTGGGCTTTTCATCGTCCACCAGATTGTCGAGGAGCATGGCGGATGGATTGGCGCCGAGAATCTGGCGAGTGGGGGCACCTGCTTCCACATCCGCTTGCCGGACAGGCCCGACCACGCCGATGCAACTCTTTACGAGGGTCAGCCATGACAGCCCGTATCCTGGTCGTCGATGACGAAAGGATCGCCCTGCGTAACCTGGAGCATATCCTGACGCGCGAGGGCTATGAGGTCACCACTACCCAGAGCGGGGGCCAAGCCCTGAACTTGCTCGATGCCTGGCCCTTCGATCTGGTGCTGACGGATCTCAAGATGGACAAGGTGGACGGCCTTGAGGTGCTGCGCCGCTGCAAGGCCAGGTACCCGGATATCGAAGTCATCCTCATCACCGCCTTTGCTACTCTGGAGACGGCGGTGCAGGCCATGAAGGAGGGGGCCTTCCACTATGTCGCTAAGCCCTTCCGGCTGGAGGAGGTGAGGAGGAGCGTCGCCGAGGCCCTGGAAAAGCGGCGCCTCAAGCGGGAAAACCAGGCCTTACGCGAACAGCTCGACGCTATCCAGGGCCGGGCCCGACTGGTGACGCGCGACGGCGCGATGCACAAGCTGCTCGACATGGCCCGTCAGATTGCTCCCACCGGCTGCAATGTCCTCCTCACCGGCGAATCCGGCACCGGCAAGGAAGTCCTGGCCCGCTATGTCCATGAATACGGCGCCCGCCCGAAGGGCCCCTACCTGGCTATCAACTGCGGCGCCTTCAACGAGGAACTGCTGGCCAACGAGCTCTTCGGCCACGAAAAGGGCGCCTTTACCGGCGCTGTCGGCAAGCAGGGCCTGATCGCGGCGGCGGATGGCGGCACTCTTTTCCTAGACGAAATCACCGAGATGACTCCAGCCATGCAGGCCAAGCTGCTGCGCGTCGTCCAGGAACACGAGGTCCTGCCCCTGGGCTCGATCCGGCCCATCAGGGTCGATGTCCGCTTCATCGCTGCCAGTAATCGCAACGTCAAGACCTGGGTCGCCGATGGGCGTTTTCGCCAGGACCTCTGGTTTCGCCTCAACGTCGTCAATCTCCACCTCCCGCCCCTGTCCGAGCGGCGTGAGGACATTCCCCTGCTCGCCCAGCACTTCCTCGCCCGCTCGGCGCCCCTCATGGGCAAGGAGATTCGGGACATCTCCGAGGAGGCCATGGCCCTGCTCAAGGCACATTTCTGGCCCGGCAACGTGCGGGAACTGGAGAACGTTATCGAGCGGGGTGCCGCGCTTTGTCATGGCGACCGCATCGAGGCCGCCCACCTCCCCGACGAATTGCGCCAGCTTAGCGTTCGCGCCTTCCGCCGCAAGGATGGCCAGGTCCCCACCTTGGAGGAGCAGGAACGCGACTACATTCTCTGGGTCCTTGACGAGGCTAACTGCAACCAGACCCTCGCCGCCCAAATGCTGGGCATCGATCGCGTCTCCCTCTGGCGCAAGCTCAAGCGCTACAAAAACTGACGGCCTCGCCAAAAAACCATTCCTAGTCGAGCCTGGCCATGGCCGATCGGGACTACCGACAGGAGCAGCGGTATGGTCCACCGTGAGGTAGGCCACCCCAGCTTGCCGACCCGCCCCACCTATTTCTCCGTCAGGGCCCGGACTGGGATGCACCCCAGCAGTCTGGCAATTGCGCACTCTGTCCACCCGCCGCACTGGCAGCCAAGCCCTGGCCGAATCGCCGATCCGGCCACGAGGGAAATAATTATTATTAGTTAAATCAGTGTCTTGATATGTAGTAATGCATCTGGCACGGGTCTTGTCGGGATCAACGCTTCCCGGGCACGATCAGCACCGGGCATTGCGCCTGGCCCATGATGCGTTCGGAGACGCTGCCCAGCAGCAGGCGGCTTAGTCCGCCACGACCATGGCTGCCAACGACGATGAGGTCCGCCTGGCGATGGGTGGCGGTCTCGACCACCACCTGATCCGGGCGGCCTTCCGCCAGCAGGGCCTCGCTATCGATCCCAACCGCCTTCATGGCGGCCAAGGCCTGATCCAGCGCCGCTTGGGCCTCGGCCTTGCGTTCGGTGTTGTGGCCGCGGCTGGTGACGGAGACCAGGGTCACCGGGAGCTGGCAATCCCTGGCCAGATCCAGGACCACCTGCGTGGCGGCCTGGCCCTGGTCGGAGCCATCAATGGCGAGGAGGATGCGATGGCTCCACATGGCCGCGGCACGCGGCACCATCAGCACGGGGCAGGGGGCCAGACCGGCGACATGAGCGGTGGCGTGGCCTACCATGAGGCGGGCCAGCCCACGCTTGCCGCGCCGGCCCAGCACGATCAGGTCGGGCTCCAGTTCCAGGGCGGTGTTGATGATTTCCTGATGGGGTTGGTCGCCATACACCAGTTGGGTAAGGCATGGAACCCCCTCGGTCTCGGCGGCGGTCACCACGGTGGCGAGGAGGGCCTGGGCCTCCCGTTCCATCTGCTCGCGCAGGCCATGGGTACCGAACCCCTCCAGATCCTGGGGGGAGAGGATGATGGTCATGACCGTGAGCCGGGCCCCGCACCGCTTGGCGAGGGCGATGGCAAGCCGTTGGGCCCCGGCGGAGAATTCCGAGCCATCGGTGGCGAAGAGCAGGCTATGCAGCTTGGTTCCCATGATTCAGCTCCTTTGGGCCAGGCGGTGGGCCGCCATGCCCTTGATCAGGGCGATGATGATGGCGATGCCACCCACCGCCATGGCCAGTACCAGGGTAGCGTCTCCCAACAGCTTCAGGTAGGCGATGGTGGCGTCCTGGATGGGCGCGATCAGTTCCAGCTTGGAGAGATACCCCGGCACATAGAAGAAGCGCGAAAACAGCACGATGACCATGATGAGACCCATGACCAGCTTAACCACGGAGTCCTTGACGTAAGTCGTGCCGATCGCGCCGATCTGGACGCCGAACAGGGAGCCGGCCAAAATGATCATGGCCAGGCGGATGTCCACGACCCCGTCCAGGGCATAGAGGATGGTGCCCCCAAGACCCATGACAAAGGCGATAACCAGTTCGGTGGCGGTTGCCATCAGGGCTGGGGCCCCCAGCACATAGATCATGGCGGGGACACCGATGAAACCACCCACGGCAATGGTGGCGGCCAACATGCCGGTGGCGAAGCCGAGGGGCACGATGAAGAGCAGGGATACCTGGGCCTTGATGCTGGGGAAGAACACCATGGTCCCGGGGATGCGCACGGATTGGACCCAGCGCGCCAGCCGGGTGGTTTCCTGGGGCACGGCGGCCCCCGTCGTCTTTTCCTGCTGGAACATCTGGTAGGCATCCCGCAGCACGAAGAGGCCAACCACGGCCAGCACGACCACGAAGACCACCGAGACATAGAGGCTGGTCCCAACGTCGCCAAAACTGTGCTTGACGCCGGTCATGACCTGCTTGCCGACGAGCATCCCCAGTTCGGCGAAGAGGCCCATGATGAGGCCCAGCTTGACGTCCACCTGCCCGTACTTGTGGCGCTTCATGGCGCCCACCAGGGACTTGGGGAATTTGTGGCAGATATTCGATGCCACCGCCACGATGCCGGGCACGCCCAGGGTCATCATGGCCGGGGTCAGCACAAAGGCCCCGCCGGAACCGATGAAGCCCGAGACCATGCCGCCCACGAAGCCCACCACGAAGAGGGCCAGGGTGGTATAGAGGTTGAGTTCGATAAAGAGACTGCTTTCCACTGCTTACGACTCCCTGCTCACTGTTTGCCACCAGACTTGGCCGCCCGTAGTCCCAGGAGCTCCCAGAAGAGTCCGGTGAAGGCGCCATGAAAATAGGAGAAGATGAAGGCCACCACTACCGGGATCAGGAACAAGGCCTTGTGATCCTTGGTTTGCTCGGCCCAGGCGACGAACTGGTCGGCGTATAGGAAGAGCAAGCTATAAAGCAATAGACTGGCACTGCCATAAAATAGCGTGGCGGCAAGGGGTTTTTTGGAAGGGGACATCAAGTACCTCAGGGTCGGAAGCGTTGAGAAGGTAGGGACGAAATAGGTGGCTGTTGGGCGGTGATGGGGTCCGGCGATGGGCATCCGGGATTGCCAACCAGGACCACCGGTACCGGCGAGGGGCCCGCGAAGAGGCTGCGTTTGCCGGCTACCAGGCAGCGCACGGGGTCGTCTGGGGTTCCGGAGATCGCGAAGAGCAGGCGGGAGTGACGAGCCAGCGCTCGCAGTACGGTGCGCCGATTGACGGCGCTCCAGTGCCTCGGCCTCCCGGACGATGCCCTCGAGCAGGGTTCGATGTTGGGAAAGTTGCTCGTGCAAGCCCAGGGGGTCGGTGGTCAGCAGCAGCAGATCGGCCTGGAGGCGGTGGCAGGACCTAGCCGCGTAGTTCAGGACGGGGGTGGGCAAGGTGGCGCCGACGCCCAGGGCGATCAGCCGCCGGCCCTGACCTAGGGGCGCAGGGGCGGGCGCGACCGGACCAAAACGCAAGGCGGCTTCCATGCGATAGCGGCCGCTGACCTCGCCGGCATTGGCCATGCTCAAGGGCATTGAAGGCTTGCTTGATCTGGTCGGTAAGGCTGGCCATGAGCAACTCCGGTGGCGGTAGCTAACCCGATGGGCGATTTGGATTCAGCTCTAGATGCTCAATTATGCAAATCGCCGTGCCGATAATTGAATGATGTTTAATTCATTGATAATACATATGTTTAGTCAGATGGGCAAGGCCTCGGCGAGAGTTTCGATTCAGAAACTCGATGCCGCGCTATCGATTTATCTGCTTGATTGACTTAAGATAAATATTTGACGTTTAATCCGCGCAACAGCGTTTCACTTTTGAAACCCATCATGCCCAGCATTCTCGGCAAGATCATCCTGGCCTACCTGGCGCTGGCCCTTGGCGTGGCTGGCTTCGTCCTCTTCACCTCCGCCGACCTGAGTTACCTGGAGTCACGGGTCCGGGAGGCGGTGGCCATCACCGCCTTCCAGGACGATGCCCAGGAGATGCGCCGGCATGAGAAGAACTTCTTGCTCTACCATGCCCCCGGTGAGTTGGCCGCGGCCCGCGGCTTGGCCGAGGGTCTGGCGGGCCGCGTCGCCAGCGATGGCGAGGTCCTGGCCAGGGTCCTCCCCGGCGAGGAGTTGGCGGCCATGAGCGCGGCCATTTCGGCTTACCGGCGCCTGCTCGAACCTCCCGACCTGGACCCCAGCAGCACCAACGCGGCCAGGGTGCGTGAGGCGGGTCACGCCATCTCCGAGGCCAGCGACCGACTGGCGGAACGTGAGCGAGGCCTGCTCATCGAGACCCTGAGACAGTCCCGCCATGCCTTGATCTGGACCCTGGGCATGGTCGCCCTGCTGGCCCTGGCGGGCGGTCAGCTCCTCTGGAGCGCTGTCGGTCGCCCCCTGCGGCGCCTCGAGGCCCAACTCAAGCCCTTGGCGGAGGGCCGGTTCCAGGCCTTCGCCGAGGTCTCGCGCGACCGGGAGATCGTCTCCTTCACCGCCGCCCTGAATCGGATGCTGGAGGAGCTGGAGTCGCGCCGCCGTCAGGTCCTGCACGCCCAGAGGCTGGCGGCCCTGGGCACCCTGGCCTCCGGCGTCGCCCATGAACTCAACAACCCCCTGGGCAATATCTCCGGGGCGTGCCAGATCCTGCTGGAGGAGCTGGCGGGACTAGCCCGGGTTGTCGCGGGAGGCGCGCGCGGATCTGCGCGGTTGGCTGACCCAGATCGACGACGAGACCGAGCGCGCCCGTCGCATCGTGCTGAACCTGCTGGACTACAGCCGCAAGCCCGGACGCGCGGATCTGACCTCTCACCTGGGGGCTACCCTCGACCGGTCTTTGCTCCTCTTGGGGCAGCGCTTGCCGGCGGGAGACACCGTGAGCCGCGATATCCCCTCGGGCCTCTGGGTCCGCATGGACCCTCAGCGCCTGCAACAGGTGTTCGTTAACCTGATCCAGAACGCCCTGGACGCGGGGGCCCGTCAGGTCAGGGTCAGGGCCAGGCTGGCGAGGGCCGGGGATTGGCCGCCCGCCGGCGCCGCCCTGGTGGTGGGCGAGGGATTTGGGCCCCGAGGTGGGCGCGGCGGAGCGCGGGGAGCCGGTTTGAGCCCGGCGTCTTGATCAGGGTCGCGGATGATGGGCCCGGCATTCCACCCGACCGTATTGACCGCATCCTCGACCCCTTCTACACCTCCCACCAACCCGGCGAAGGGACGGGGCTGGGACTCTATATCGTCAGTGAAATCATCCGCGAACAGGGAGGTGCCATCGCGGTGTCCAGCCCCCCGCAAGGCGGCGCCTGTTTCGCCCTCCTGCTGGCCGGTGGAGACGCCCCGTGAATGAGGCCCATCAGCCCCAGCTCCTCGTCGTCGATGACGAGGCCGCCGCCCTCAAAAACCTGTCCCATCTCTTCCAGAAGGAGGGCTACGGGGTCACTGCCTGCCAGAGCGGCCAGGAGGGCATCCAGGCGTTGCGGGACCGGGAATTCGACCTGGTCCTCACCGACCTGCGCATGAAGGGCGTCGATGGTCTGGCCGTGCTGCGCCAGGCCCGCGCCGCCCAGCCCGACGGCGAGGTTATCGTCATCACCGGTCACGCCACATTGGACTCGGCCGTGGCCGCCATGAAGGAGGGGGCCTTTCACTACATCGCCAAGCCCTACCGACTCGATGAGGTGCGCCAGGTGGTGAGAAGCGCCCTGGAGGTCGTGGCCCTGAAACGGGAAAACCGCGATCTGCGCCGCCGCCTCGAGGGCTATCAGGGGCCGGTCAACCTCATCACCGAGGATCTGGAGATGCAGCGCCTCCTGGAAACGGCGCGCCAGGTGGCCCCCACGGACTGCAATATCCTCATCACCGGCGAGTCTGGCACGGGCAAGGAACTCATGGCCCGCTACCTCCACCTCTACAGCGCCCGCGCCGGCCAGGCCTTCGTGGCGGTGAACTGTGGCGCCCTCCAGGAGGAGTTGCTCGCGAACGAACTCTTCGGCCACGAGAAGGGCGCCTTCACCGGGGCCGACCGCCAGAAGCCCGGCCTCATCGAAATGGCGGCGGGCGGTACCCTCTTCCTGGACGAGATCGCCGAGATGAGCCCGGCCATGCAGGTGAAGCTCCTGCGCGTGCTGCAGGAGCGGGAACTGATGCGCGTGGGCGGCACCGCGCCGATCGGCGTGGATGCGCGCTTCATTGCCGCCACCAATCGCGACCTGCAGGAGGGGGTGGCGAATGGGCGTTTCCGTGCCGATCTGTTCTTTCGGCTCAACGTGGTCAATCTCACCCTGCCGCCCCTGCGCGACCGGCGGGATGACATCCCCCTCTTGGCCTGGCATTTCCTGAAAAAGTTCGCCCAGGCCATGGGCAAGGCGGTGGACGACCTGGCCCCGGAGACCATGGCCTTGCTGGTGCGCCACGATTACCCCGGCAATGTGCGCGAACTGGCTAACCTGATCGAGCGCGGCGTCGCCCTGGCGCGGGGGGGCCGGATCGAGGCCAGCCACCTGCCGGAGAGCCTGCGCCATCTCCCCCCGCGGCGGGTCCCGCAGGTGGAACCCCGTGGCGAGTTGACGACCCTGGCGGGCAACGAGGCCGCCTATATCGCCCAGGTCCTGAAACATACCAGCGGCAACCGCAACCAGGCCGCCGAGATCCTCGGTATCGACCGGGTCTCGCTCTGGCGGCGGATCAAGCGATTTGGGCTGGAGTGAGGAGGTAGGGCGGGCGTGGCCTGTCCGATAACCGCCAGGAGCGGCTTCAGCCCGCATCTGGGTTAGGGATACCTCACCAAACCGATCATTCAGCCCCGCCCCCGCCGAGCCAGTCCCGGAGGTCGCCCCGCAAGCCCATGGTTTGGTAACTGGCCAGAACTCTTGTTGGTCTTTTTGAATAAGAATGATAAGTCAGTGACTTGACCTGGATTAAACCGTCCAGCAAACTGTCCAGACTAATTTTTGAACCGGGTGGTAGGGTAAAGATGGCGGACATCGGGGTATTTCAGCCCCTCTTTCCCGAAGAACGGCTCCTGGGCCCCCTGCTGGATCTGGCGGCGGGTCTCTTGGCACAAAGCCACCGTCTGGCGGCCTTTGCCGGCCAGCCCTTGGCGCTGGCCTTGGCGCCACGTCTGCGCGCCATGAATTCCTATTACACCAACAAGATCGAGGGGCAGCACACACGGCCCCTGGATATCGATCGGGCCCTCGCCAATCAATACGACGCCGATGCCCAACAGGCGCGCAAGCAACGGCTGGCGGTGGCCCATATGGCGGCGGAGTCGGACCTGGAGGCCCGCGTGGCGGGCCTGGCGCGGGCGGAGCTCTTTGCGCCAACCCTGATCAGCACAATCCATGCCGACTTGTACCAACGGCTGCCGGAGGCGGATCGGGTCACGGACGAGGGCGACGACCGGGTCGAGCCTGGGGTGTGGCGCTCCCGGCCAGTGACCGCGGGGCGCCATCTGGCGCCACCGCCAGAGGCGGTGCCCGCCCTGTTGACGGCCTGGGGGCGACGCTATGGGGAGCTTCCAGGTCTGGAACAGGCCCTGATTGGCCTGGCTTGCGCCCATCACCGCCTGTTGTGGATCCATCCCTTTCGGGATGGCAATGGTCGCGCGGCGCGTCTTCATGCTCATCTGGTGCTCCATGCCCTGGGCCTGACCCAAGGCCTCTGGTCGCCGATGCGCGGACTGGCGCGTAACCAGGAGACGTATTACGCCCGGCTCAATAATGCCGATATGGCCCGCAGGCATGACCATGACGGGCGGGGCCCCCTGTCTCAAGAGGAGCTTGTGGCCTTCGCGGCCTTTTTTCTGGAGATTGCCCTCGACCAGGCGAGCTTCATGGCGGGTCGGCTGGATCTGATCGGGTTGCGGGAGCGTCTGGCGGATTTGCTGACCTGGCTGGCGGCCCACCCCTGGCGAATGGGCGGTGAGAAGTCACTCATCCGCCTGGAGGCGTTGGAGGCGGTGCATTACCTGGCCGTGGCGGGACCCCTGGCGCGCGGCCGCTTCATGGCCATGACCGGTTTGCCGGAGCGAACCGCGCGCCGGCTACTGGCGAGCCTGCTCGACTGGGGGCTCCTGGTTTCGTCGAGCAGCCGCGCATCGGTAGCCTTTGCCTTGCCCCTGGCCTCCCTGCGTTTTCTCTTTCCCCGCCTCTGGCCGGAAGCCGAGGTGGATGCGGTCTAAACCCGTCGGCGCGCCGCCACCCGCAGGCGCAGGGCGTTGAGGCGGATAAAGCCGGTGGCGTCGCCCTGGTTGTAGGCGCCGGCGTCTTCCTCGAAGGTGGCGATGTTGGTATCGAAGAGGCTGTTGGTGTCGGACTTGCGGCCGACGACCATGACGTTGCCCTTGTAGAGCTTGAGGCGCACCACGCCGTTGACCACCTGCTGGGTCTGGTCGATGGCGGCCTGGAGCATCTCCCGCTCCGGGGCAAACCAGTAGCCGTTATAGACCAGGCTGGCGTAACGGGGCATGAGCTCGTCCTTGAGGTGGGCGGCCTCGCGGTCCAGGGTCAGGGACTCCATGGCGCGGTGAGCCTTGAGCAGGATGGTCCCGCCGGGGGTCTCGTAGCAGCCGCGGGACTTCATGCCCACGTAGCGGTTCTCGACGATGTCGCTGCGGCCGATACCGTTGGCGCCGCCAATCCGGTTGAGCTCCGCCAGGAGCTGGGCCGGGCTCATGGCCTGGCCGTCGATGGCGACCGGGTCGCCCTTCTCGAAGGTCAGCTCAAGGTAGGTCTGCTGGTCCGGGGCCTGCTCGGCCGGTACCGTCCAGCGCCACATGTCCGCCCCCGGCTCGACCCAGGGGTCCTCCAGGTCATAGCCCTCGTAGGAGATGTGCAGCAGGTTGGCGTCCATGGAGTAGGGCGACTTGGTGCCATCGCGCTTCATCTCCACGGCAATGCCGCGGCTGGCGGCGTAGTCCATGAGTTTTTCGCGGGACAGCAGGTCCCACTCGCGCCAGGGGGCGATGATCTTGATCTCGGGGTTGAGGGCGAAGGCGGTCAGCTCGAAGCGCACCTGGTCGTTGCCCTTGCCGGTGGCGCCATGGGCGATGGCGTCGGCGCCGGTCGCGGCGGCGATCTCGATCAGGCGCTTGGCGATCAGGGGCCGGGCGATGGAGGTGCCCAGGAGATACTCACCCTCGTAAAGGGCGTTGGCCCGGAACATGGGAAAGACGAAGTCGCGCACGAATTCCTCGCGCAGATCGTCAATGTAGATCTCCTTGACGCCGGCGGCCAGGGCCTTGGCGCGGGCCGGCTCCAGTTCCTCGCCCTGGCCGATGTCGGCGGTGAAGGTCACCACCTCGCAGCCATATTCCTCCTGCAGCCATTTGAGGATGACCGAGGTGTCCAGGCCGCCGGAATAGGCCAGCACCACTTTTTTGATATCGCTCTTCGCCATGGGGGCTCCCGCCAAAGGTCGCAAATTCGCAAAAGGGCGCAGTATATAGCGGCATCCGGACGGACGTAATGCTTGTTACGGAGCGCAAAGTGCACCCTCGGTGGCCCTGGACTGATAACCGGCCCCTCTTGCCCCTCTCCCCTCGTGGGAGAGGGGTTGGGGAGAGGGGAGAGTCCCGCGACAACCTGACGTTATTTGGAATCGTCGCTCATCTGCCGCCCAGGACCATTGGCCCTTGCCCTGCCAGGGGCTCGCCCAAGAAGTCGGCGATGGTAGCGGCAAAGGCCTCCGGTTGGTCGGCATGGACCCAATGCCCGGCCCCGGGGATGACGACGAGTTCGGCGCGGGGGAAGAGGCCGCGGAAGAGCGGCAGTTGGGCCGCGGCGACATAGTCCGAATCGCCCCCATGGATGAAGGCGGTGGGGCCCGGGAACTGGCGTCCCTGGGCGTCGGGGAAGCCGGCCAGCCCGAGCATGGCCCCCGGCAGGGCGGCGAGGTTGATACGCCAGCCCCAGCCGGCCTCGGTCTTGCGCAGATTCTGGAGCAGAAAGCCGCGCATCATGGCCTCCGGAATGGCCGCGACCAGGCGGGCGTCGGCGTCCCGCCGGGACGCGAGGGTCCGCAAGTCCAGCCCTTGCAGGGCCGCGATCAGGCGCCGGAAGCGGGCCGGGTAGGTCACCGGGGCTATGTCCACCACCGCCAGGGCCGCGACCCGCTCCGGCCAGTTCAGGGCCAGCCACATGGCAACCTTGCCGCCCAAGCTGTGGCCTACCAGGGCGGCGCGGGCGATGCCGAGCTGGTCGAGCAGGCCGATGAGATCCTCGGCCATGGCCTCGTAGCTCAGGATAGGGTCATGAGGTGACTGGCCATGATTACGGAGATCCGGGACGATGAGGCGCCGGTCCGCCCCCAGAAGCGCGTGTAGCCGCCCGACGATGGGGTGCCAGTTGACGGCGGAGCCGAAAAGGCCATGGATCAAGAGGATGGGTGTGGCCGGGGAGGCCGGGTCGCCGTAGCTGCGTCGGAAGAGGGGCAGGGACAAGGGTGAAGGGCGCGTTGGGGGGTGCTTGGCTTGGAGGCGAGGCTCAAGGCGGTAAAAGGTGTACCCGCCAAGGTAAGGCCCGGAATGCCTCCGGGCCTTGCTACTCAGTGGCTTATCATCGCGACGGGATCAGGCGGCGTAATTGGCGGCGACAAAGTCCCAGTTGACGATCTGCCACATGGTCTCCAGGTATTTGGGCCGGGCGTTGCGGTAGTCGATGTAGTAGGCGTGCTCCCAGACATCCAGGGTCAGCAGGGCCTGCTTGCCCGAGGTCATGGGGGTGCCGGCGTTGGAGGTGTTGAAGATCTCCAGGGAGCCGTCGGCATTCTTGACCAGCCAGGTCCAGCCAGAGCCGAAGTTGGTGGCGCCGGACTGGTTGAACTGCTTCTTGAACTCCTCGAAGGAGCCGAACTTGGCATCGATGGCCGCGGCCAGGGCGCCCGTGGGCGCGCCACCGCCGTTGGGGCTCAGGCAATTCCAGTAAAAGGTATGATTCCAGACCTGAGCGGCATTGTTGAAGACGCCGCCGGAGGACTTCATGATGATGTCTTCCAGGCTCATGGCCTCGAACTCGGTGCCCGGGATCAGGTTGTTGAGGTTGGTGACATAGGTCTGGTGATGCTTGCCGTAGTGGTACTCCAGGGTCTCCTGGGAGAGGGTGGGCGCCAGGGCATCCAGGGCGTAGGGGAGGGCGGGCAGTTCATGTTTCACGGGCAAATTCCTCAAGTCGCGGGTTTGGATCAGAAAGGCTGGTTACCGGACGCAAGATAGGCCCCACCGGGACAAAGCTCAAGCTCCAGCTTGGAATTCCCCCTGGATTCTGAAGCCAGGTCCCAGAGAGACCGGCATTCCCGATTGGTGCGGATCGGTCCACAGCTTGCTATTCCATCGGTCTGACGCATAATTGGAACCCTGATTTGGGCCTAAATTTGATGAAGATCCAGGGACCCAGATCCAGCGCGCTCCCGGGTGTCAGCCCCAGCGCTCATCCCAGGGCCAGCCGTCTGGTGGACCGCTCGACTGTCATTCCTTCGCCCACCCTCCACCCAAGACTGACAACCCCCATCACCCTGACACCCCGATGACCGACTATCCCCAAGCCTTCGCCGATGCCCTGGCCAGCGTCCAACGCCCCGGCGGTTTCCACGTTGCCGGGTCCTTCGACATCCACCCGCCGCGTCTGGAGGTCGAGGGGGTCGGGTCCATCGCCCTGCCGCTTGCTGCCGGCTCAGGCGGAGGCCCTGGTGGCCGGAGCCGAGCCGGCGCCCTATGGTCGGGGCAGCGACACCCTGGTCGACACCAGCGTCCGTCGCACCTGGCAGGTGGATGCCGTCAAGGTGAAGCTGACGGGCCGTAAGTGGGCGGATGACCTGGCGGTTGTGGTCGAGCGGGTGCGGGTGGGTCTGGCGGTAGCGGGGGCCATCGAGGCCCAGCTCTACAAGCTGCTGGTCTATGACACCGGCAGCTTTTTCGTCCCCCATCGCGATACCGAAAAGGCCCCGGGCATGTTCGCCACCCTGGTGGTAGTCCTGCCCTGCGACTACAGCGGCGGCGAGCTGATCATCCGCCACAGGGGTGAGGAGGCGCGGGTCGATCTGCACCGGGACGAGCCCTCCGAGGCGGCCTTTGCCGCCTTCTATGCCGATTGTCTGCACGAGGTGCTACCCATCGCCTCCGGTTACCGGCTGGCGCTGATTTACAACCTGATCCGTGTCGACGAGGGCCCGTTGCCACAAGCGCCGGATTATGGCGCCCAGCAAACCCAACTCACTCGCCTGCTGGCTGAGTGGGACCGCTCCGGGTCACTCCCCGACAAGCTGGTCTATCCCCTGGAACACGCCTACACCGAGGCCGAGATCGGCTTTTCGGCCCTCAAGGGCCAGGATGCGGCGGCGGCCCAGGTGCTGATCCCCGCCGCGGCCACGGCCAACTGCGATCTCTACCTGGCCCTGCTCAGCGTCAACGAGACCGGCTGGGCCGAATACAGCGGTGGCGGCCACTGGCGCGATCCGGAGTTTGAGATCGGGGAGGTCACCGACAGCGCCTGGACCCTCCATGACTGGCGCCTGGCGGACGGCAGCCCGTCCGACATGGCCGAACTGCCTTTCACCGAGGAGGAGCTTTCGCCTGCAGAGGCTCTGGCCGACCTGGATGATGCCGAGGTCGAGTTTTCCGAGGCCACAGGCAACGAGGGGGCCTCATTCGAGCGTTTCTACCAGCGCGCCGCCTTCGTCCTCTGGCCCAGCGACCGGCGGGGCGCCGTCCTGGCCGCCGGCGGGCTGGGGGTCAGCATCCCGGCGCTGCGCGACCTGATAAGGCGTTGGGAAGCGGCTGGGGCCAAGGTAGGAGACGCCGGTTGGCGAGAGGCTCAGCGACTGGCCAGCGCCATCCGCGCCCACTGGCCCCAGGAGTCCTGGCTCGGCAGGCGTGCCAGTAGCGGGGGGCAGTCAGCAGACCTGATCGATGCCCTGCTGCGGCTGAGCGACGTGGAGGGCGCCGCCGAGTTCACCGCCGAGCGTGTGGCGGGCGGCGCCTACGGTCCGGAGGACAACCCGGCCCTGGCCGCCCTCTTCTGTCGTCTGCCGCCCGAGCGCGCTGCTGGCCTGCTAGCCCAGATCATCACTGCCCATGCCGCCCGGCGGCCGGGGGCCTGCGCCAATCTGCTCGCCCGCTGCGTGGCGGAGGGCGCAATCGCATTGCCCTTTTTACAGGCCCCCGCCAGGCTGTTGTTGCAGGGTTTGCCCGATGGTCGCCCCGCCAGTCCGATGGCGCCCTACGACTATTCGCAACGACCGGAACCCCTGACGGCCTTGCAGCTTGCCGAACTGATTACGGTCCTGGGGGTCATCGATGCCACCCTGGCCGATCAGGCGGTGGCGTTCTTCCAGGCCCTGCCAGCCCTGTATGACATGGATTTGTTACTGGTGCCGGCGGCCGTGCTGCTCAACGCCACCGGCGGGGAGACTGAATCCGCCGCGGTCAAGGTCTTGCGGGAGGCGGCGCTGGCGCACCTGGAGGCGCGCATTGCCCTGCCCCTGGAACCGCCGCCGGACTGGATGCGAACCGGGTCCATCGCCTGTCAGTGCGCCCATTGTCGGGCCTTGAGCCGCTTCCTGGCAGCCGCGGACGAGCCGGTCTGGCAGTTCAAGGCCAATGAGGTTGACCGCCAGCATGTCGCCCATTCCATCCAGCGCGCCCAGTGCGACCTGGACCTGGCGACCGACAAGCGCGGCCGGCCCTACACCCTCGTCTGCACCAAAAACCAGGCCAGCTTTCAGCGCCGGGTCCGCCAACGCGAGCAGGACCTCGGCCAGCGCGAGCAACTGGCACGCTGAAGGTAGCCCAGGCGCCAAGCAGAGGGAGGGTCGGGTGGCGCCTGGCGGGGGTGTCGACCGCAGGGATGCGGTCGTCAAGCCTCCAGGGACGGATTCACGGCGTCCCCCGCCAGGCGCCACCCGACCCGAACAAGCCAACAATTGCCCAATGAGGCGTTGTTTTGACCGGGAGGCGGTGATCCATGTGCGGCATTTGCGGTGAATTGCGCTTCGACGGCGCCCCGGCGGACCTGGGGGCGGTCAATCGCATGATGGACCAGATCCGGCGCCGCGGGCCGGATCATGGCGGGAGCTGGAGCGACGGCGGCCTGGGCTTCGGCCATCGCCGCCTGGCCATCATCGACCTCTCCATCCGTTCCAATCAGCCCATGGTGGACCCGGAACTGGGCCTGGCCCTGGTGTTCAACGGGGCCATCTACAACTACCGCGAGTTGCGCCAGGAACTGGCGGCCCTGGGCTACCGCTTCTTTTCGGACGGCGACACCGAGGTCATCCTCAAGGCCTGGCACGCCTGGGGCGAGGATTGCGTCGAGCGCCTGCACGGCATGTTTGCCTTCGCCCTCTGGGACCTGGGGCGGCGTGTCCTCTTTCTCGCCCGCGACCGCTTTGGCGTCAAGCCCCTCTACTGGACCCGCGACGCCCGTCGGTTCCGGTTTGCCTCCAGCAGCCAGGCCCTGCTGGCGGCGGGTGGGGTGGACACCGCCATCGACCCCATCGCCCTGCATCACCTCTTCACCCTCCACGCCGTGGTGCCGGCGCCACGCACCATCCTGACCGGCATCCGCAAGCTGGCCCCGGCCCACTGGCTGCGCCTCGACGCCGACGGCACCACCACCGAGCGCTCTTACTGGAGCCTGGCCGGCATCCGCCCGGACCCCGTCCCCAGCGCTGGCGACTGGGTGGCGGCCATTGGCGCCGCCCTGCGCCAGGCCGTGCGCCGCCGCGAGGAGGTGGCCGACGTGCCGGTGGGGGTGCTGCTCTCCGGCGGCCTGGATTCGAGCCTGCTGGTGGCCCTGCTGGCGGAGCTGGGGACGGCGGAGATTCGCACCTTCTCGGTGGGTTTCGAGGACACCCCGGAGGAGGCCGGCAGCGAGTTCGAGTACTCGGACCCGGTGGTGGCGCGCTACGCCACCCGGCACCACAAGTTCCACGTCCCCAACGCCGAGGTCCTGCGCCGCCTGCCGGAGGCGGTGGACGCCATGACCGAGCCCATGTTCGGCCAGGACGCCGTGGCCTTCTATCTGCTGGGTGAGCAGGTGTCACGGGAGATCAAGGTCGTCCAGTCCGGCCAGGGGGCGGACGAGGTCTTCGGTGGCTATTTCTGGTATCCGCGCCTGGCCGGCGGCGGATCGGGGCGCCTGGCTGGAGACCTTCCGCCGGCACTACTTCGACCGGGATCACGCCGAGTTCCTGCGTCTGGCGGCCCCGGCCTTCGCCGGACCGGACCACACCGGCCTCCTCGTCGCCGATCTCCTGGACCAGACGGGTGCCGAGGAGCTGGTGGACGCCGTCCTGCGCCTGGATGTGACCACCCTCATCGTCGATGACCCCGTCAAGCGCGTGGACAACATGACCATGGCCTGGGGCCTGGAGGCGCGGGTACCCTTCCTCGATCACGAGCTGGTCGAGCTGGCGACCCGCTGCCCCGCCGAGATCAGGCTGCGCGAGGGCGGCAAGTACCCCCTCAAGGCCCTGGCCCGGGGCCTGCTGCCGGATGCCATCATCGACCGGCCCAAGGGCTACTTCCCCATGCCGGCCCTCAAGTTCGTGCGCGGCGACTTTCTCGCCATGATGCGGGACCTGGTCAACTCCCGCGCCTGCCGCGAGCGGGGTATCTACCAAAGGGCCTATGTGGACCAGCTCCTCGCCGCCCCGGATTTGCATCACACTCGTATCCGCGGCAATAAGTTATGGCATCTGGCCTTGCTGGAACTCTGGCTCCAGCGCCATCTGGATGGGTATCGGGAGGGGAATCCTGAGTGAACAATCAGGGGGCCTGGATTGGCTCCAGCCTATGTCCAACCCCCCGATGCTGGGCGATGCGCTCCTGGATGCGCCGTGCGGCCTCCAGGATAAGCTCGACCCACTCATCGCGTCGCCGTTCCCTGGGGGCGGAGATGGACAGCCCCGCCAGGGGCTCGCCCGCCGGGTCGCGTAGCAGGACGCCGATGCAGCCCACGCCGATCTCGGCCTCTTCGTTGTCGAGGGCGTAACCGGCCGCCAGGTCTTGACTGGCCTGGCGCCAGAGGTCCTCGAAGCGGGTCAGGGTGTGCTCGGTGTAGGCCGGTAGCCCCGTGCGGGCGGCGTAGTCCTGGACCGCCGCCTGGCCGGCGCTGCCCAACATCAGCTTGCCCACCGCCGTCACATGCAGGGGCGCCCGGCTGCCGATCAGCTGCTCGACGCGCATCATGCGCTGGGGGGTGGCCCTCTCGATATAGACGACTTCATCCCCCTCGCGCTCGGTCAGATTGACGGTTTCCTCGACCTGGTCCCGCAGCCAGGCCATGACGGGCCGCGCCAGGGCGCGGAGATCCTCGCCGCCCTGGCGGCAGGCGGCCCAGCCGGCGAGCTGGCCGCCAAAGCCGTAGTGACCTGACTCGTTGCGCTCGATGAGGCCATTCTCCGTCGCCGCCGCCAGGATGCGGAAGGCGGTGGAGGGGTGCAGGCCCGTCTCGGCGGAGAGCACCTTGAGACTGGCGCTGCCGCCATTGCTGGCAAGGGCATTCAGGAGGGCGGCCAGGCGGTCGATGACCTGAATGCGGTGGCTGGGGGTGCTGGGCTGGCTCGTGGTTGGGCTATTCATTTCACATTATGAAAACGATTACGTATTGTGAAATCATAGCGCCCAGTGTAAGGTTAGATCAAGCCCATTCGTCACCCCGAGGAGTCCCCCCATGAAGGCTACCGCCACCGAGACCACCCCAGACCAGACCGCCCCAGACTTCTGCGCGGGCATGCAGCACTTTGGCGAGCCCTGGCCGGGCTTTGACACTCATGCCGCCGCGCCGGCGGTGGGGGCGGACAGCGGTCGCATCGCCCAGGTGGACGCGGACGCCGCCTATCAGACCCTCCTGATGGCCGATGCCCTGCGCTATGTCACCCTGCAGGTGTGCGGCTCCAAGGGCTCCGGCCACCCCGGTGGCTTCGCCTCCAGCGCCGAGGCCTATGCCGCCCTGGTGATGCTGGGCCACACCAATATCGTCACCGAGGTCGGGCCACCACGCCCCGGGTTTCTACAGCGCCATGTTCCTCGACACCTCCCTGGAGGAGATGGGCATCCGCACCATGACGGACATGATGGCGCGCTTCCGCGAAAAGCATGGCCTGCTGGGCCATCTCTCCGGCGCCATCCCGGGCCTCCTGGCCCCCGCCGGCCCCCTGGGCCAGGGCCAGCACTTCGCCATGGCCGGCGCCCTGCTGCATCCGGACAAGCTCTTTCCCGGTCACCATCGGCGACGGCGGCATGGGCGAGCCCTATGTGCTCAATGCCATGATGCACTTCCACACCGCCTACCCCCAGGTGACCAACTTCCTGCCGACGCTGATCTGGAACGGCTACAGCCAGGAGCACCACTCCATGGTCTCCCGCCTGACCAACGAGGAGATGATCGCCTACTGGCAGGGCCATGGCTTCGAGGAGGTGGTGCTGGTGGACGCCAAGGACTTCGACGACAGCGGCCAGGAGACCGCCTATGTCGATTCCAGCCGTTTCTCGCAGGGCCAGCGCCTGGCCTTCGCCCAAGCGGTGCTGGCGGGTGTCGAGCGGGCCGCGGCCAGCGCCTTCTCCGGTAAGCTGACCGCCTTCATTCTCAAGCAGTTAAAGGGTACCGGCGTGCACACCCTGGGCGCCAAGTCGCACAACCTCTACCCGGCCGACACCCTGGACGCCCCCCATATCATCGAGGGCCTGCAACGGCGCGCCCTGCCGCCCGCCGCCTGGGCCCTGGTGCGCGAGAACTTCGTGCGCGCCGGTGGCGGCCCCGCCGTCAAGACGGCGGTGACGGAGTTCGTGCTGGACCTGGCCCCCCTGGCTGCCTTCCCCTGCCAGGAATTCACCCCGGGCGACAAGGCCGTGCCCGCCACCGCCTTGGGCGCCCTGGCGGCCTGGGTGGGCCAGCGGGACCCGCGCTTCGTGGTGACCAACGCCGACGGCAACGAGGCCTCGGCGATGAAGAACATCAACGACGCCCTCAAGATCCGCCACCCGACCCCGGACCCCCTCTACAACCAGGAGCCCGACCGGCCAGGTGTACGAGCCCCTCAACGAGGACGCCTGCGCCGGCCTCGCCGCCGGCCTGGCCCTGTTCGGCTCGCGCTCCCTCTGGCTGTCCTACGAGAGCTTTGCCATCAACGGCTGGCCCATCGTCCAGACCGTGACCCAGGCCATGGCCGAACTGCGCCGCAAGACGCCGTCCTTCGTCTGCATGTTCACCGCCGGCGCCCTGGAGCAGGGCCGCAACGGCTGGACCCACCAGCGCCCGGAGATCGAAAACTACTTCGCCGCCCAGATGCGCAACGGCAACCTCTATCCGCTGTTTCCGCGCGGACGCCAACAGCATCCAGGCCGCCTACGAGTACGCCACCAATAGCTTCAACAAGGGCATGGTGATCATCGCCTCCAAGTCGCCCCTGCCGGTGTACACTGAGCCTGGCCCAGGCCCACGAGGCCGTGGCCAAGGGCGCGGCGACCCTCTACGAGACCAAGGCCGGCAAGTCCGACAAGAAGGGCGGCAAGGGCAAGAAGGGCAAAACGGCCCAAGGGTACCGTGGTCTTCGCCGTCACCGGCGACATGGTCTTTCTGCCGGTGTTCGAGGCCAAGGATCAGCTCGAGGCCGCCGGCTGGGCCGTGCGCATCGTCGCCGTGGTCAACCCGCGCCGCCTCTATCGCCCCACGGATGTCGCCTGGGAGACGGTGCTCCGAGCCGGATAACGCCTTCATGGACGACGACCACTTCAACGCCCTGTTCGACGGCGACGTCCTGCTGGCCGTGAGCGGCGGCCCCTCCGCCGCCCTGGAGCCGGTGCTGCTGCGCACCCGTGCCGCCCAGCGCGACACCTTCGCCTGGAAGCGCGGCGAGACCACCGCCAGCCCGGCGGAGATCATGGACTTCAACGGCATCACCGCCGAGCGGATGAGGCCCGACGGGTCAAGGCCTTCGGGCGGGTTGAGGGTCGCGCGACCATGGCCGACACCAAGATCATCGTCCTCGACGACGACCCCACGGGTTCCCAGACGGTCCACGGCTGCCTGCTCCTGACCCGTTGGGATGTCGAGACCCTGCGCCAGGGCCTGGCCGACGCCTCGCCGCTCCTCTTCGTCCTGACCAACAGCCGCGGCATGGGCGCGGAGCAGGCCGCGGCGGTCACCCGCGAGGTCTGCCATAACCTGAAACTGGCCCTGGCCGCCGACGCCCTGGCCAGGGAGGGCGAGGGCCGGGCGCTGCATCCCCTCTTCGTCAGCCGTTCCGACTCCACCCTGCGCGGCCACTACCCGGTGGAGACCGACGTCATGGCGGAGGAGTTGGGGCCCTTCGACGCCCACTTCCTCACCCCGGCCTTCTTCGAGGGCGGGCGCATCACCCGCGATTCCGTCCATTATCTGATGGTCAATGGCCAGCCCGTGCCGACCGCGGAGACCGAATTCGCCCGGGATTCCGTCTTCGGCTACAGCACCAGCTATCTGCCGGATTACGTTGCCGAAAAGACCCAGGGCCGCATCCCCGCCCGCCAGGTCGAGCGCTTCCTCCTGGCCGAGGTCCGGGCCGGGGTCCAGGAGCGTCTCCTGGCCCTGCACGGCAACGCCTGCGGCGTGGTGGACGCCGAGACCCAGGCCGACCTGGATCGCTTCGCCGCCGATGTGCTGGCCAGCGTTGCCGCCGGCAAGCGCTTCCTCTTCCGCAGCGCCGCCAGCCTGCTCACGGCCCTGGCCCGTCTGCCCGCCCAGCCGGTGGCGCCGGACGCCATGCGGGCCTATGTGCGCGGTGGCCGGCCGGGTGCCGTCATCGTCGGCTCCCACGTCAAGAAGACCACCGACCAGTTGGCGTGCCTCCTCCAGCAAGCCGGGGTGGGGGCGGTGGAGATCGATGTCGATCGCATCCCCACCGAGGGCGCGGCCCTTCTGACCGCGACCCTCGCCCGGGCCGCGGAGCTGCATGACCAGGGCCTGACGGCGGTGATCTTCACCAGCCGGGTCGAGCGTACCTTCGCCGATCAGGCCACGCGTCTGGCCTTTGGCGACCAGGTCTCCGCCTTCCTCATGGAGGTCGTGCGCGGCCTGCCCCGCGACCTGGGTTTTCTGATCAGCAAGGGGGGCATCACCTCCAACGATGTCCTCTCCAGCGGCCTGGCCCTGGGCGCCTCCCGGGTCCTGGGCCAGATCCTGCCCGGCTGCTCCGTGGTGCGCTGCCCGGCGGATCACCCCCGTTACCCGGACCTGCCGGTGGTCATCTTCCCGGGCAATGTCGGGGATGAGGAGGCCTTGGCCACCGTTTATGGCCGTCTCGCCGGTGCTCGACCCGGCCATTAGGTGGTATTGAGTCACCCGGAGTCCCGGCCATGAGCCATCCGAGCTGGACATCGCATCAACCCATCCGCCTCGTCGGACCGAGGCAAGACCTGCCCAGGGGTAGCGCATGGCGACCATGAATCCAAGCCTTCAAGCCCAGCCCGAGCTACCGTCCGCCCTCCAAGCGGAACTGGTGGCCGGCCTGCTGGCGATACTGCCGGAGACCTTCGTGCTGTACGCGGCGGAGGATCTGCGCCCTTACGAGTGCGACGGCCTCTCCGCCTACCGCCAATTGCCCCTGGCGGTGGCCTTGCCCGGCCAGGTCGAGGAGGTCCAGGCCATCCTGCGCCTCTGCCATCGGCTGGGGGTGCCAGTGGTGGCCCGGGGCGCGGGTACGGGCCTGTCCGGCGGGGCCTTGCCCCATGGCGATGGCCTGCTGCTGTCCCTGGCGCGGCTCAAGTCCATCCTCCACATCGACCCCCTGGCCCGCACGGCCCGGGTGCAGCCGGGGGTGCGCAACCTGGCCATCTCCGAGGCGGCGCGCCCCCATGGCCTCTACTATGCCCCGGACCCCTCGTCCCAGATCGCCTGCACCATCGGCGGCAATGTGGCGGAAAACGCCGGCGGCGTGCATTGCCTGAAATACGGCCTCACGGTCCATAACCTCCTGGAACTGGAGGTCATCACCATGGAGGGCGAGCGCCTGACCCTGGGCGCCGCTGCCCTGGATGCCCCCGGCTATGACCTGCTCGCCCTCATGACCGGCTCCGAGGGCCTGTTGGGCGTGGTGGTCGAGATCACCGTTCGCCTCCTGCCCCTGCCGGAGCGGGCCCAGGTGCTGCTCGCCGCCTATGACGACATCGGCCAGGCCGGCGCGGCGGTGGGGGCCATCATCGCCGCCGGCATCATCCCCGCTGGCCTGGAGATGATGGACAACCCCGCCATCCGCGCCGCCGAGGCCTTTGTCCACGCCGGCTATCCGGTCGAGGCCGCGGCCATCCTGCTGTGCGAGCTGGACGGCGCCAACGAGGAGGTGTCGCAGCAGATCCTGCGGGTGCGCCAGATCCTCCTGGAGAGCGGCGCCGTCGAGGTGCGCACCGCCCGGGACGAGGCCGAGCGGCTCCTCTTCTGGAAGGGGCGCAAGGCGGCCTTTCCCGCCGTCGGTCGCCTGTCGCCGGATTATTACTGCATGGACGGGACCATACCGCGCCGCCGCCTGTCCGAGGTGCTGGGGCGCATCGCCGACATGTCCGCCGCCTATGGCCTGCCGGTGGCCAATGTCTTCCATGCCGGGGATGGCAATCTCCACCCCCTCATCCTCTACGATGCCAATGTGCCCGGGGAGCTGGAGCGGACGGAGGAGCTGGGCGGCAAGATCCTGGAGCTGTGCGTCGAGGTGGGCGGCACCATCACGGGCGAGCATGGCGTCGGCAAGGAAAAGATCGACCAGATGTGCGTCCAGTTCCAGCCCCAGGAGCTGGCCCAGTTCCATGCCGTCAAGGCCGCCTTCGACCCCGCTGGCCTGCTGAACCCCGCCAAGGCCGTGCCCACCCTGCATCGCTGCGCCGAGTTCGGCGCCATGCACGTCCATGGCGGACATCTCAAATTCCCCGAGCTGCCACGGTTCTGAGCGACGAGGGATGAGCGGTGCGCGGTCGAATGGTTTTCACCGGCTTGCGGCGGGGCGGGGCCCCCTGACCGCCGCCGGAAGCGGGTTAAGCGGTGGCACGGATTTTCAAGTTCGGTCCCGGGGGACCTTGGTACAGGCGAGGGTGAGTGATGAGAGATAGCGCCAATGCAGGCCATTGCTTCCAGGGTGCCAGCAACCTGGGGGGGAGCGAGCGATGAACCAGGACCTTACCCAGGATCTGGCGGGCCAGGTCGCGGCGGCCCATGACGCGGGCCGGCCGCTGCGTATCCAGGGCGGCGCCAGCAAGACCTGGCTGGGGCGAGCCGTGGCGGGGGAGGCGCTGGAGGTCGCCGGCCATCGCGGCATCCTCAGCTACGAGCCGACCGAACTGGTGATCACCGCCAGGGCCGGTACGCCTCTGACCGAGATCAAGGCCGCCCTGGCCGAGCGCGGTCAGTGGCTGGCCTTCGAGCCGCCCCATTTTGACGCTCGCCCCGCTCCCGATGGCGGCCCGGGCGCTGACGCGGGCGCCACCTTGGGCGGGACCATCGCCTGCGGCCTCTCGGGTCCCGCCCGGCCCTATGCCGGCGCCGCCCGGGACTTCGTCCTGGGGGTCAGGATCATCAATGGCCGCGGCGAGGTGCTGCGCTTTGGTGGCGAGGTGATGAAAAACGTCGCCGGCTACGACCTGTCGCGCCTCATGGTCGGGGCCCAGGGCACCCTGGGCGTCTTGCTGGAGGTCAGCCTCAAGGTGTTGCCGCGCCCGGCCACGGAGTTGACCCTGGCCCTCGACCTGACGGCGGGGGAGGCCATCGACCGCTTCAACCGCTGGGCGGGTCAGCCCTTGCCCCTGAGCGCGGCCTGCCATGACGGCGAACGGGCCTATGTCCGGCTCGCCGGCAGCGAGGCGGCGGTGCTGGCCGCTCACGCCCGGCTGGGGGGCGAGGCGGTGGAGGCGGGGGCCGATTTCTGGCGCGGCGTGCGCGAGTTGCGCCACGCCTTCTTCCAGCAGCCGGCCCCTCTGTGGCGCCTGTCCCTTCCGCCCACCGCGCCTCATGATCCCAGTCTGGGCCGCCAGTTCATCGACTGGGGCGGGGCCCTGCGCTGGGTCCAGGGTGAGCAACGCCAGTGGGCGGCGGCCCAGGCCGTGGGCGGCCACGCCACCTATTACGGCCGCGGGCCCGCCGGCCAGCCAGGCGTTCAGGCGGGTGGCCAGGCTGGCGATCCGCCGGGTGGGCAGGTCTTCCAGCCCCTGCCGCCCGCCCTGCTGGCCCTCCACCAACGCCTCAAGGCCGCCCTCGATCCGCGCGGCATCCTTAATCCTGGCCGCCTCTATCCGGATTTATAGGTATGCAGACCCAACTGGCCGATTTTATCCGTGACAGTCACCAGGGCCAGGAGGCGGACGCCATCCTGAGGTCCTGTGTGCACTGCGGTTTCTGCACCGCCACCTGTCCCACCTACCAGCTCCTGGGCGATGAACTGGACGGACCCCGGGGCCGCATCTATCTGATCAAGCAGGTTCTGGAAGGCCAGACCCCCAGCCGCAAGACCCAGCTCCACCTGGATCGCTGTCTGACCTGCCGCTCCTGCGAGACGACCTGCCCCTCCGGCGTGCGCTATGGCCGTCTGGTCGATATCGGCCGCGCCGCCGTCGAGGCCGCCGTGCCGCGCCCCTGGGACGAGCGGCTGGCGCGGCGCCTGCTGCGCTGGCTGGTGCCCTCGCGGGTGCGCTTCGGCCTCTTTCTCGGCCTTGGCCAGTTGTTTCGGCCCCTGCTGCCGGCGAGCCTCAAGGCCAAGGTGCCGCCGCGCCGGGTCGCCGGCCCCTGGCCGACCGCCCCGCGGCCGCGCACCCTGCTGGCCCTCGCCGGCTGTGCCCAGGCGGCGGCGACCCCCGATACCAACGCCGCCGCGGCGCGGGTCCTCGACCGCTTGGGCATCCGCCTCCTCGAGGCCCCGCGGGCGGGTTGTTGCGGGGCCCTGCCGCACCACCTGGGCGCGGAGGAGGAGGCCCTGGCCATGATCCGGCGCAACATCGACGCCTGGTGGCCCCAGGTCGAGGCCGGTGCCGAGGCCATCCTGGTGACCGCCAGCGGTTGCGGGGCCATGGTCAAGGATTATGGCGCCCTGCTCGCCGAGGACCCGGTCTATGCCGACAAGGCGGCCCGGATCGCCGCCCTGGCTCGGGATCCGAGCGAGGTGCTGGCGGTCGAGTTGGCCCGCCCGGAGGTCGCGCTGCCCCGGCCGGGGGCCGGGCGTAAAATCGCCTTTCATTCCCCCTGCAGCCTGCAGCACGGGCAGAAGTTGCCGGGTCTGGCCGAGGGCCTGCTGACCCGGCTGGGCTACGAGTTGACCCCGGTGGCCGACGGCCACCTGTGCTGCGGCTCGGCGGGCAGCTATTCCCTGCTGCAACCGACGCTGGCGCGGCAACTGCGTGACAACAAGCTCGCCAGCCTGGCCGCCGGCGGCCCTGAGTGCATCGCCACCGCTAATGTCGGGTGTCAGTTGCACCTGGAGTCCGGCACCCGGTTACCCGTGCGGCACTGGATCGAGCTGGTTGACGAGGTTTTGGCCGCAAGCCCGGCGGCGCCGACCTGAGGCCCTTTGGCGGGCTTCCTTGAAATGGGCCCCCGCGGCCCGATTTCAGCCACCATTCCATCCCATACTTTTTTCTCATTCCTTAACAGAGGTCAGCCAATGGACGTCCTGGAGCGTATCGATCAGCAGGTCAAGGGTAATGCCGTCGTCATCTTCATGAAGGGCACCCCCCAGTTTCCCCAGTGCGGCTTCTCCATGCGCGCCGCCGCCGCCCTCAAGGAGTGCGGTGTCCCCTTTGCCTACGTCAACGTCCTCCAGGATATGGAGATCTTCGAGAACCTGCCCCGTTACGCGGACTGGCCGACCTTTCCCCAGATCTACATCGATGGCGAACTGGTCGGGGGATGCGACATCACCCTGGAACTCCATGCCACGGGTGAACTCAAGTCCCTGGTGGCATCTGCGGCGGCCAAGGCCACGGCCTGATCGGCTGGCGCGAGCGACCTGGCCGGACCGGCGGCCGGGTGACGACCACTTGATCCCGGGTGCCTGTCACACGAGGAAACTGCTATGTCCGAGGCCGATCGCTACACCCTGGTTCAACGCCTACTGCACTGGCTCCTGGCCCTGCTGGTGATTCCCGCCCTGGGGGTGGGTATGACCCTGGGCTGGCTGGGGTTCGAGGGCGCCCGGGATGCCTTTGGAATGGAGGTGACCAATGCCCTCTACACCGGTCACAAGACCATCGGGGTGCTGATTCTGGCCCTGATGACCCTGCGTCTGGTGCTGCGCCTGACCCTGGGCGCCCCGCCCCCCGTACCAACCCTGACCTGGTTCGAGCGCCTGGCCAGCCAGGTGGTCCATGCCTTGATTTACCTGGTTCTCCTGGCCCAGCCCATCGTCGGGTGGCTGGCGACGGCGGCCGGGGGTTATCCGGTTCAGTTCTTCGCCTGGACCTTGCCCGGGCTGATCGCCAAGGACACGGACCTGAGCGAGAAGCTGTTCGAGTTGCACGGCCTGCTGGGCTGGGCTCTGCTCGCCTTGCTGGCGCTCCACATTGGGGCCGCGATCATGCATGGGTTCCTCAAGCGCGACGGCGTGATCCGGCGCATGAGCCTGTTCCGGTGAGGGTGATCCGGCGGTGATGGCCTCGATGCCAAGGGGCATTGTATCGAGGTGGCCCGCGGTGCCTCCCCGCCCCGTGGATGAGCTCCGGTCATTCCGGAAGGCCTGGGACCGACTCTCCGGCAAACCACGGGTCCCTCACCCGGGCGTGGCTAGCCGATGATGGCGGCGCCCAGTTCCAGTGGCCCGGCCGGTGCCAAGCTTGGGTGCCGAGGCCGCCACCGCCTGGTTGGCCCTCCTGGGCGCCTACAACCTGGCCCGGCGTGGGACCCTGCCCACGGGCCCTGTCACCTTCGCGGCGGATGAGCGGCTGGGTCTGCTACCCCTGGCCGAGGCGGCGACCCAGGCCTTGCTCGCCTGGGTACCGGCGTCCGGCTGGCAGGTGGCGGGTCCTGTCCAGGGGGAGGCCCGGGCCCTGCTCGAGCTCTATCTGCCGCTGCTGCCCCGCCAGCCCGAGGAGACCCTGACCCTGGGCCATCTCGGCCAGAGCCTCGACGGCTACATCGCCACGGTCCGGGGCGAGTCCTGCTTCGTGACGGGGCCGGAAAATATCCTGCACCTGCATTGCCTGCGGGCCCTCTGTGATGCCGTCCTGGTGGGGGCGGAGACGGTGGCCGCCGACGACCCCCGCCTCACCACCCGGCTGGTCCCGGGTGACAACCCCGTCAGGGTGGTGCTCGACCCTCGTCGCCGGCTGCCGGTGGAGCGCCGCGTCTTCCAGGACGGCGCGGCGCCGACCCTCCTGGTGTGCGCCGAGGGGCAGGCGGGGCCGGGGCGTCTGGGCCAGGCGGAGGTGCTGGCGGTGCCCGCCCAGCAGGGGCGCCTGCGGTTGGACGCCCTGGTGGCGGCGCTCCATCGGCGCGGGCTGCGCCGCCTCTTCGTCGAGGGCGGTGGCCTGACGGTGTCCAGCTTCCTGGGCGCTGGGCTGCTGGATCGCCTGCAGGTGGCGGTGGCGCCCCTCCTGATCGGCGCCGGCCGCCGCGGCCTGAGCCTACCGGCACCCGACGCCTTGGGGGACTGCCTGCGCCCCCCGTGCCGGGTCTTCCGCATGGGCGCCGACATCCTGTTCGACAGCGAGCCCCGGGCCAATCCGGGGGGCGAGGCGGGGGGCGCCAGCCCTGGCCTTGCCCGGATTCGCTGAGTCAGGGTTTGGGAGCAATCGGAGCCCCTTCAGCCGGCTGTGGTAGCCCCGCGGTTCTATACCCAGAGCCCGCCAAACTTCGGCATTCAGCCGACCCTAATTCCCAAAAACTCATGGAGGTTCTGAAGGAAGCTCGCCAGGTCTGAATCACGTCTTTAATGAATCCTCGCCGAGGGACTCGGATCATGACCGCTCCGCATCCAGCCCAGCACCCTGACCGGGACCTGGCGCGCAGCGCCCGCGCCAACGGCCTCGCCGGCCTCGCTCTGACCCTGGGTCTGGGTCTGGCGCTCGTCGAGGTCCTGGGGCTGGGCGGCTACCTTCGTCCCCAAGGCCCTGGCCGCCTACGGGCTGATCCTCTTGATGCTCATGCGCTTTCTCCCGCTGCATCGGCCGCGGACCCGGCTGGGGCCGGCCAATCAGGTGACGCTCCTGCGCGGGGTCCTGACCGCCCTGCTGATCGCCCTGGCCGGGGAAGGGGCGAGCGGGGGGCAGGGCGCGGGCCTGGCCTGGACCGCCTTCGCCCTGGCCCTGATCGCCACGGCCCTGGACGGGGTCGATGGCTGGCTCGCCCGGCGGCATGGCTGGACCAGTCCCCTGGGCGCCCGCCTCGACATGGAGGTGGATGCCCTGCTGGTGGCGGGGCTGGCGCTGCTGCTCTGGACCCTGGATCGCGCCGGGGCCCTGGGTCCTGGCCGCCGGGGCCATGCGCTATCTCTTTGTGGCGGCGGGCGCCTTCTGGCCCTGGCTGCGCCAGCCCCTGCCGCCGAGCCGGCGCCGCCAGGCCATTTGCGTGGCCCAGGTCCTGACCCTCACCCTGGCCCTGGCGCCCATCCTGCCCGCGGCCTGGGCCGGGGCGGTGGCGGCTATCGGTTTGGGGCTCCTCGTGCTACTCCTTCGCCGTGGATATTGTCTGGCTCGCCCGGCGGCCGGCCCCCCTGGTCGTCCCGGCGACCCAGGTCCGCACCCCTGGTGCCGCCGATGGCCCGTCCTGGACGGCCTGGCGCCCCTGGCTGGGGCTGGCCGCTGCCCTCTGGTTGCTCAACGCGGCCCTGAGCTTCCAGGGACGCTGGCCGACCCTCTGGGTGGAGTGGCGCTGGGAACTGGCCCCGGAGATTGCCTTCCTGGTCCTGGCCTTGGGCGGGATCGCGGGGATCTGGGGAGGGCGGCCGTCGCGGGGCCTGATCGCTGGCCTCGCCGGGCTTCTGACCCTGCTGGTCCTGGGTCGCTACCTGGCGGTGATGGCCCCGGCCCTCTACGGGCGACCCATCGACCTGATCGCCGATGCCCGCTATCTGCCCGAGGTGATCCCCATGCTGGCCCAGGCGGCGCCCTGGCCCCTGTTGCTGGGCCTGCCGCTGGCGCTTCTGCTCCTGCTGGGGATCATCTTTGTCGGCCTGCGCTGGGCCCTGGGGCGGGTGGCGGCGGCCCTGGGGGCGGTCGCCCCGCGCCGGCTGCTGATACTGCTCGGCGGGGTCACGTTCGCCGCCTACCTGGTGGGGTTGGCGAGTCCAGGCCTGGCCTGGGGGCCGGGGTTCTCACGCCCGGTAAGCCTGGCCCTGGCCGAACAACTCCGCCTGGTCCCCAAGCCTCGAGCCCAAGCCTCGGACGCAGCGGACCATAGCCTCGGACGCCCAGCCCCGAAGGCCCAGGCCCGGGCAGGCGCGCCGGGGCCGCCACCGAGCCCCCGGCTCGACTCCGACCTCGGCCGGGTGCGGGGGGCCCATGTCGTCATCCTCTTCGCCGAGTCCTATGGGGCGGCGACCTTCGACCAGCCCCACCTGGCGGCGGCCCTGGCCCCCGCCCGCGCCGACCTGGCCGCCGCCCTGGCGGAGACCGGGCGCGGGGCGGTCTCGGCCTGGGTGCGGTCGCCGACCTTCGCCGGCGGCTCCTGGCTCGCCCACGCCAGCCTCCTGGCCGGGGTGGAGGTGCGGGGGGACGACGACTACAACCGCTTGCTGACGCAGTCGCGGGAGACCCTGGTCCAGCCCTTCGCCCGGGCCGGGTATCGCACCCTGGGGGTGATGCCGGGACTGCAGGTACGCCTGGCCCGAGGGTGCCTTCTATGGCTACGACGCCATCCTGGACGCCCCGGCCCTCGATTACCCCGGCCCGGCCCTGGGCTGGTGGCGTATCCCGGACCAGTTCGCCCTGGCCCGGCTGGACGCGACGGAGCTGAGGGCGGGCGATGGCCAGCCGCGCCTCGCCGTCTTTCCCACCATCAGCTCCCATGCCCCCTTTCGGCCCACGCCGCCTTACCAGCCGGACTGGGGCCGCATCCTCACCGCGGACCCCTTCGACCTGGCGGAGATCAAGCAGGAGCTCACCCCGGCGGGGGGCGAGGAGTGGGTCTTGTCGGACCTCGGGCCCGCCTATGGGGACGCGGTGGCCTATCTGTTGCGGGTCGTCGCCGGCTGGCTGCGGCTCCGGCCCGACCTGGATCTGGTGCTGCTGGTGCTCGGGGACCACCAGCCCCTGGCCGCCGTCAGCGGCGAGGGGGCCTCCTGGGAGGTCCCGGTCCACCTCATCACCCAGCGGGCGGAGGTCCGGGACGGCCTTCCTGGCGGAGGGTTTTGTCCCGGGCCTGGTCCCCCGGCGCCCGGCCCTGGGCGGCATGGCGGATCTCACCCAGGCCTTGCTGCGGGCCTTCGGCTCAGGTCCCGCCGGCGACATCCGCGCGCCAGGCGTAGACGTCCCCGGAGCCCTGGGTCAGGCGGGCGAGGGCGGCCCGCATCCCGGCGGCGTCCAGCCAGCGGGCCCAGGCTAGCTGGTGGCTCTCGCCGGGGGAGCTGTTGTAGCGATACTCCCCCAGGGCCTCCAGCCGGTCCACGCAGGCCAGGGCCCGGTCCCGGGCCGCCGTCAGGTATTCGAAGGAGAGGGCGGGCGGGGGCCGGGAGAGGCCGGCGAGGACCTCCCCCTCCAGGCCCTCCACGTCGATCTTGACGAAGTCCGGCATGCCGAAGCGCCGGATCAGCTCGTCCAGGGTCGTCACCCGCACCTCCCCGGCCTGGCGCCAGCGCACGCCGCGAAAGTCGGGCCCCCGGCCAACCTCCTCGGCCCAGGCGGCGGAGAGGGTGGTGACGGTGGGGTGGCGATCGCTCACCCAGAGGGGCGCCTGCCCCGGCCGGGCGCCGACCGCCTCCGGGACCAGGGTCACCGCCGGGTCGCGGCCGTAGAGCAGGGACAGGACCCGCAGCAGGTCCGGCTGGGGCTCCACCGCGACGACCCGGGCGCCCAGGGCGCGCCAGCACTTCACCCGATTGCCCACATGGGCACCGATGTCGAAGCCCAGGGCGTCGGGCCCCAGGAAGGGGGCGTAGAGGCGGGCAAGCCGCCGGTTGCGCAGGGGATTGCCGTAGTAGAGGCCCAGGGAACGGGCCAGGCCGAGGGCGCGGGCGATGCGGTGGGTGCTGGCCATGGGTGTTAAAGGGATCTGGCAGTGGGCTGGGCCTCCGCAGCCTTGATCCGGGGGAGGTGTTCCCCTCACCCGAAGGCAACGAAGAGGGTCCGGCGACTATACCAAAGAGGGTGCCAAAGGGGAGATCGCCGGCCCTGGCGGCGGACCCCATCAGACGCATCTGGGCCAGCCTGGCGGGTTTGGCCACACGGTTGGGCCGACGCAGCCTCATCGGCTAGACTGTGAGCCACCGAAATTTTGATCAGGGCGGCAAGACCCCGGCCATGGCCATGAAAACCTTATCGACCGTGACGCGCCAAGTCCATCCCTGGGCCGAGTGCGAGGGGAGAGTCGGCGGCCAATCCTGCCAGGCTGGCGATGCCGGAGCGGCTGGCGCTGGAGGCTCCCTAGACCATCATGGCGCCTAGCCCCGCCCCTATTGGCGCCGGTCCCCGGACCGAGGCCTCCCCCCTGGCGGCGGAGGCCTATTGGCTCCTCGCCCCCGGCCAGGGCGAGATCCGGACCGAGACCTTGCCCGGGCTCGGGCCCGGGGATGCCCAGGTCCGGACCCTTTACAGCGGCATCAGCCGGGGCACCGAGTCCCTGGTCTTCCGGGGCGAGGTGCCGCCCAGCGAGTTCCAGGCCATGCGCGCCCCCTTTCAGGTGGGCGATTTTCCCGGCCCGGTCAAGTACGGCTATTGCAGCGTGGGGCTGGTGGAGTCCGGCCCCGCGGACCTGCTCGGGCGGCGGGTCTTCTGCCTTTACCCTCACCAGACCCGCTACCGGGTCCCGGTCGCGGCGCTCCAGCTCCTCCCGGAGGAGGTGCCACCGGGTCGCGCCGTGCTGGCCGCCAACCTGGAGACCGCCGTCAACGGCCTTTGGGACGCCGCGCCCCGGGTGGGGGACCGCATCGCCGTCATCGGGGGCGGGACCCTGGGTTGCTTGGTGGCCTGGCTCGCCGGTCGCATCCCGGGTTGCCAGGTCGAGCTCATCGATACCAACCCGCGGCGGGCCCGCATCGCCGCTGCCCTGGGGGTGGCCTTCGCCGCCCCGGCCTCGGCGACCCCGGAGGCGGATCGGGTGATCCACGCCAGTGGCTCCGCCGCCGGCCTCGCCCTGGGGCTGCGCCTGGCGGGCTTCGAGGCGACGGTGCTGGAGCTGTCCTGGTATGGCACCCGGGAGGTGGCGCTGCCCCTGGGGGAGGCCTTCCACCACCGCCGCCTGACCCTGCGCTCCTCCCAGGTGGGGAGCGTCGCCACCGCCCAACGGGCGCGCTGGGATTACCGCCGCCGCATGGGGCTGGCCCTGTCCCTCCTGACGGACCCGGCCCTGGATGGGCTCATCACCGGCGAGGACGCCTTCAACCAACTGCCCCAGGTCCAGGCCCGACTGGCCCGCGACCCCGGCGACACCCTGATGCACCGCATCCGTTACGACTAAGGGAATCCGACCATGTACAGCCTCAGCGTTCGCGATCACGTCATGATCGCCCACAGTTTTCGCGGCGCCGTTTTCGGGCCGGCCCAGCGGCTGCACGGCGCCACCTATGTGGTGGACCTGGAGCTGCGCCGGCCCAGCCTCGACGCGGACAACCTGGTGGTGGACATCGGTCTGGCGAGCCAGGCCCTGCGCGCCGTCCTCGCCGACCTCGACTATCGCAACCTGGACGACCACCCGGAGCTCCAGGGCCAGAACACCACCACCGAATTCATGGCGCGGCGGGTCTTTGATGGGGTGGCGGCACGTCTGGCCGCCGGGGAGTTGGGGGAGTCGGCACGCGGCATCCAGTCGCTGCGGGTGGTGCTGCACGAGTCTCACCTGGCCTGGGCCGCTTACGAGTCGGAGTTGTCCGCCTGAGCCCGCCGATCCCCCCGGGGTCCGACCGCCGGCGGCTCTGGGCCCTGATCCCTGGTGATCTCAATACCCCCACCGGCGGTTACCGCTATGACCGCCGCATCCTGGCCGGCCTGGCGGATCTGGGCTGGCAGGTTGAGCTTTGCCCCCTGGACCCCAGCTTTCCCGCCCCCACGCCCGCGGCCCGGTCTCAGGCGCGCCAGGTCCTGGCGGCCATTCCGGATGGCGGCCTGGTGCTGGTGGATGGGCTCGCCTTTGGCGCCCTCCCCGAACTGGCCGAGGCGGAGGGACGGCGTTTGCGCCTGGTGGCCCTGGTGCATCACCCCCTGGCGTTGGAGACGGGGCTGGCGCCGGAGCGGGCCGCCGCCCTACGGGACGCCGAGGTCCGCGCCCTGGCCCAGGCGCGGCTGATCCTGGTGACCAGCCGTTTCACCGCCACCCTGCTCATCGGCTGGGGGGTGCCCCCGGGCCGCCTGCGGGTGGTGGAGCCGGGGACGGACCCGGCCCCCATCGCCCAGGGCTCGGGCTCCGGCCCCTTGCGCCTGCTCTGCGTCGCCTCTCTCACCCCCCGCAAGGGACATGACCTGCTGTTGCATGCCCTGGCGGGGCTGCGGGACCGGTCCTGGCACCTGGACTGCGTCGGCAGCCTGGACCGGGACCCGGCCTGGGCCCAGGGCCTGATCCGGCTGCGGGATGAGCTGGGGCTGGGCGGGCGGGTGAGCCTGCTGGGTACCCTGAGCGACGAGGATCTGGCGGGTCGCTACGGGGCGGCGGATCTCTTCGTCCTGCCCTCCCGCTTCGAGGGCTATGGCATGGTCTTCGCCGAGGCCTTGGCGCGGGGCCTGCCGATCCTGGCCAGCCGCGCCGGGGCCGTCGGGGCGACAGTCCCTCCGGAGGCCGGGCTCCTGGTGCCGGCGGACGACCCGGCGGCCTTGGGGCAGGCACTTCGCCGGTTGATGGCTGATCCCGCCCTGCGGCGCCGTCTGGCACGGGGTGCCCGCGCCGCCGGCTTGGGCTTGCCGACCTGGCGAGATGCCGTTGCCACCTTCGCCGCCGCTCTGGAGGAAGCATTGGAGCAACAAGCCGATCGGGAAGCTCCGGGGGAATCCCGGAAGAAAACCCGGCAGTTACACGAGGAGCCAGTCCCACGGGTGGCCCTGGATGGGTGATTTCAGCACCGATTGGCTGGCCCTGCGGGAGTCGGCGGATAGTCGTGCCCGCTCCACCCGGCTGGTGGGGAGCCTGCTGGCGCGTCTCGCGGCATTCACCCACGACCCCTGGCGCCGAGTCCTCGCCCTCGCGCCAGCCCCTGCGCATTCTCGATCTGGGCTGTGGCACCGGGGCCAATTTCCGTTACCTTGCCCCTCGCCTGGGACTGGTGCCGGGCGCTGGTCCCTGGGACCGGCAAGATTGGATCTGCGTGGATCGGGACCGGAAGCTGTTGGCCGACCTGATCCGCCGCACCGCGGACTGGGCCAGGAGCCGGAACCTGACGACCTGCGTCCAGGGAGAGGGGTTGATCATCCAGGGTGTCCCTGGCATCCAAGGCGACCGAGGAGTCCGGGGCGTCCAGAACATTCAGGGAGTCCAAGATATCCCGGCGCCTGGCCTGCACGGGCGGGTGCGGACCCGGGACCTGGACCTGGCCCGGGGGGCGGAGTCCTTGCTCCTGGGCGCGGGGACCCTGGTGGTCGCCTCCGCCCTCCTGGATCTGGTCTCGGCGGACTGGCTCGCGGGCCTGCTGCGGGCCTGCGCCCGGAGTCGTTCGCACCTCTACCTGGCCCTCACCTATGACGGCCGGATCGACTTGTCCCCCGACCACCCCCACGACGGGACCCTGGTCGCCCTGGTCAACGCCCATCAAGGCCGCGACAAGGGGCTGGGGGGTCCCGCCCTCGGGCCCTCCGCCCCCGCCTGCCTGGCGGAGTTGGCGGCGGGTCTGGGCTTCGCCCTGGAAGCGGCTGACAGTGATTGGGTGCTGGGGCCGGACGAGCCGGAGCTCCAGGCGGCCCTGGTCGCCGGCTGGGCGGTCGCCGCCCGGGAGCAGGTGCCCGTTGGGCCTGAGTCAAGGGGACTGGACGAGGAGATTTGCCGCTGGCACGAGCAGCGTCAGGCGCAAATCGCCGCCGGACTTTTGCATATCCGGGTGGGCCATCGGGATGCCTTGCTATCCCCCTGAGCGGGAGCCCGGCGCCGGGGCTTACCGGGCCGACGGGGTCTCAGGCCGCGCCCTTGCGCAGCAGCAGCATGTAGTTGACGCCCAGGTAGCGGCTGTAATGGAAGCTACGGTTGAAGGGGTTGATGCGCACGCCGGTGCGGTGGATGAGGGCGAAGGGCGCGCCGAGACCGGCGGTGACCTCGGCGGGCTTGACGAGTTTCCGCCAGTGGTGGGTGCCCTTCGGCATCCAGCCCAGGACATATTCCGCGCCCAGGATGGCGATCAGGAACGCCGCCCAGGTCCGGTTGATGGTGGCCACCACCATGAGGCCCCCCGGTCGGACCAGGGTGCCGCAGACCGCGAGGAAGGCCGGCAGGTCTTCCACGTGCTCCACGACCTCCATGTTGAGCACGGCATCGAATTGCGCGCCACTGGCCGCGAGGGCCTCCGCGCTCGCCAGCCGGTAGTCCAGATCCAGGCCGCTCCCCAGGGCGTGGAGTTCGGCGACCCGGATGTTCTTGCCCACGACGTCGATCCCCGTGACCTGGGCGCCGAGGCGCGCCAGGGACTCGCTCAGGATGCCGCCGCCGCAGCCGATGTCCAGCAAGCGCAGGCCGGCCAAGGGCCGCTCGCCGTTGGGATCGGTGCCAAGGGCCTGGCAGAGGTGAGCGCGCAGGTAGCCGACGCGGAAGGCATTGAGCCGGTGCAGGGGCCAGAAGGGTCCTTCCGCATCCCACCAGCGGTGGGCCAGCTTCTCAAAGTAGGCGACCTCGTCGGGATCGATGCTCGGGGCGCTCGGCGGTGGCGTCGTCATGGTGGGCAAGGGACTCCGATGCCGGGTATTGAGGTTTATTCACGGAAATCAGGGGTCTCGCCCTGTTGTTCCCCGGGCGGGCCGACCTCCCAGATCCGCACCGGGTCCAGTTCCCGCCAGCGATTGACGATCTGGCAGAACAACTTGGCGGTCTGATCCACGTCATAGATGGCGGCGTGGGCCTCGCTGTTGTTCCAGCCGAGGCCGGCGACCTGAGCGGCGCGGGCCAGTACGGTCTGGCCAAAGACCAGCCCCGCCAGGGAGACGGTGTCGAAGACGCTGAAGGAATGAAAGGGGCTGTTTTTGAAGTTGTTGCGCTCCACCGCCGCCTTGATGAAGCCGAGGTCGAAGGCGGCGTTGTGGCCGACCAGGATGGCGCGATTGCAGCCGCTGCTTTTGACCGCCTTGCGAATGGGCAGCAGGATGCGGTTCAGGGCCTCCCTTTCGGGCACGGCGTCGCGGAAGGGGTGATGGGGATCGATGCCGGTGAAGGCGAGGGCGCGGGGGTCGATCTCGGAGCCGAGAAAGGGCAGGACGTGGCAGGAGAGGGTGGCACCGGGGAAGACGTGCCCACGCTCGTCCATGCGGATGACGCTGGCGGCGATCTCCAGCAGGGCATGGCGCTGGGGGTCGAAGCCGGCGGTCTCTACGTCCACTACCACCGGCAGGAAGCCACGAAAGCGCCGGGCAATGGTGTGAATCTGTTCTGGTTCGTTCATGGGCACAGAATAAGAGTAGCGCCCTTAATTGCAAAGGCCTTTGCGACGGCAGCCTTGGCCACCGGCTTAGGACGGGGCCTGGGGCATCGCCTGGCCGGCTGCTATAGTGTCTGCCTGGAGACGGTGGTCGGAGACGGGTGGAGAGGGTGGCGTGATGACAAACCAGGTGAATCCGGTTCCCAAGCCGCCGGCCCCGTTGGCCGGGTTGGGCCTGTGGCTGCTGCTGTTCACCGCCGCCGTCGCTGGGGGTGAGCGCGCCCTCCTGTTTGAAATCAGTGCGCCGGCGGCGCCTCCCTGCTATCTCTTCGGCACCTTCCATAGCGAAGACCCGCGGGTGCTGGCTCTGTCGCCCGCGACGCAGGACGCCTTCGAGCGGAGCCCTGTCTTTATCCTGGAGATGATTCCGGATGCCCAGACGATGACCCGCTCTATGGAAATCATGGTCTATGGGGATGGCCGCGAGCTGGCGCGGGTGGTTGGGGCGCCGCTCTACGGGCGCCTGGTCGAGGCCCTGGCCGAGTTGGGCCTGCCCGAGGCGGCGATCCGGGGCTTCAAGCCTTGGGCGGCCGCCACCCTCCTGGGCCTGCCCCCGGCCCGGACGGGTGAATTCCTCGATATCCACCTCTACCGGACGGCCCTGGCCGCGGGTAAGGAGGTGATCGGCCTGGAGACCATCGAGGAGCAAGTCGCGGTCTTCGATAGCCTGGGCGAGGAGGATCAAATCCTCATGCTGAAGGAGACCCTGGACACCCGGCACCAGTTGCCCCTGATCTTTGAGCGCCTCCTTGAGGCCTATCTCGATCGGGATCTCACCACCTTGGCGCTGCTCGGCGACGAGTACCTGGGCCAGGGCGACCCCGGGCTCGCGGAAAATTTCCGGCGCGCGGCCCTGGATGATCGCAACCTGCGCATGGCGGCGCGTCTGGATGCCTATCTACGCGCGGGCGGCTGTTTTATCGCCGTCGGCGCCCTGCACCTGCCGGGAGAAGATGGGCTTCTGGCGCGTCTTGGGCGGGCCGGCTTGCGGGTGCGGGCGGTGGATTGATGGGCCCCAATCGCACCCAAGCTAGCGGCCAGGGTTCCCATTTAGGATGCCGAGAACCTCTTGGTTGGGCGGTTGATAGGGTTGGGACCTTTTGTGGAAAGGCGCCGACTCGCCGTTGTTGCGCCTGGGCCGCCAAGGTGCCTCTGGGCCCTATGGCGATTGAGTTCGATCTATAAACACCCTATATTCCGCTCAAGTTTCAACAGTTGGCTGTCGGGTCATGGGTTTCGAATTTTCTCTCCTGGCTTGAGTCAGCCGGTGCGGACAGGGATCTACCGGCAAGTAGCCAAGACCGCAAGACAGGCATCCATTCTTCGTTGGGCTAACACCCTAAATCCAAGCCTTACCCGGCAGTATTTCTGGCTGATAGCTTGTAGGGGGGAAGATGCGCGTACTCATCGTCGAAGATGACCCTCTGCTGGGGGCGGGACTGGTGACCGGACTCGGTCAAGATGGCTTTGCGGCGGACTGGCTGACCTCCGCCGAGCCTGCCCTGCATGCCCTGCGTCTCGAGCACTTTGACCTGCTGGTCCTCGACCTGGGGTTGCCAGGGCAGGATGGTCTCTCGCTGTTGCGGGAGTTACGGAGGGAGGGTTCGACCTTGCCGGTGTTGATACTCACCGCCCGGGATTCCGTTGCGGAGAAGGTCGCTGGACTCAATGCGGGTGCCGATGACTATCTGGTCAAGCCCTGCGACCTGGATGAATTAAGTGCCCGGCTGCGCGCCCTCGCCAGGCGCGGTTGGGGTCGTCCCGCGCCACTGTGCAGCGCGGGAGACCTGACCCTGGACGCAACCGCGCGGGTTGTGACCTTGGCTGGGCAAACCCTGACCTTGTCGCCCCGGGAGTTCGACCTGCTTGAGGTCCTGATCGCTCACCCCGACCGGGTGGTGCTCCGGGCCCGCCTGGAGGCCAGCACTCAGGGCTGGCAGGGGGAGGTAGAGAGTAATTCACTGGAGGTTCACATCCATAATCTGCGGCGCAAGCTTGGGAAGGAACGGGTCCTGACGGTACGGGGCTTTGGTTACCAATTGGTCTCGGAGCCGACGTCTTGAACTCCATCCGGCAGCGACTGATGCTGTCCTTGTTTGGCCTGTGGATCTTGGTCTGGGCCGCGGTGGCCATGATCGCCTTCGATCGCTCCGGTCATGAGGTTGACGAACTCCTGGATGCTCAGATGGCCCAAACCGCCCATGTCTTGCGTAATCTCAGTTCGGCTGATCCTTCCTCCAGGATGACCATGGCCCCCCAGACGCTGTCGGCGGTGGGCCACCCGTACGAGTCGAAATTGAGCTTTCAGCGCTGGCAGGGGGATCAACTGGTCGGAAGCTTTGGCGCGGCACCAGCCGCGCCACTGGTGCGGAAGCTGGGGTTTTCTGACCAAAAGCTGGCGGGGGGGACCTCCTGGCGAGTTTTCGGGTTGCCAGGCACCCAGCAGGATGAGCTCTTGTTGGTGGCCCAGGATTCATCGATTCGCCATGAGTTGGTGCATTTTCTGACAATCAACACCCTCCAGCCCGTCCTCTGGTCCCTACCGCTGAGTATGATACTGATCTGGCTGGCGGTGAGTGACGGTCTCGGCCCCCTGTATCGCCTTGCCAGAAGCATTAGCCGCCGCTCCGCGGATCGTTTGGGGCCGATCGACGGGGAAGGTGTCCCGGTGGAGATCCGCCCGCTGACCGAGGCCCTCAACGGTCTCATGGAGCGGCTCGACGAGGCGCTGGCCATGGAGCGGCGCTTTGCCGCCGATGCCTCCCATGAATTGCGCACCCCCTTCGCGATCATCCGCACGCACGCCCAAATCGCCCAGCGCAGCGCCGATCCCGCCGAACGTCGCCAAGCCCTCGATAACCTGATCCTGGGGGTGGACCGGGCGACCCGCCTGATCGCCCAACTCCTGATTCTGGCCCGGCTCCAGGGCGAGTCTCAGCAGGTGGAGCAGGGTGTCTCATCCCTCGCGGGGGCCGTGAGCCGGGCCGTGGCTCACCAGCAGGCCGCCGCGCAGAGCCGGTCGATCAGCCTGACCACCCTGGTACCCGAGGGTCTATACAGCGTGGTCGCGGTGCCTGGGGAGGTGCTGGGCACCCTGGTCGGCAATCTCGTGGAGAACGGGGTCAAGTACACGCCGCCGAAGGGCAGGGTCCAGGTGGCATTAGTACCAGAGCGGGGAGGGCTTCTGCTGCGGGTGACCGACTCCGGCCCTGGCATCCCCCCCGCCAACCGGGAGCGGGTCTTCGACCGCTTCTATCGCCAGCCCGGACAATCCCAGGCGGGGCGCGGGTCTGGGGCTCGCCATTGTACGGCGCATCTGCACTCTGTACGGTCTGGGAATCGAGTTGCGTGAAGGGGCGGAGGGGGTGGGCCTGGCGGTTGAGGTGCGCTTCCCCTTGTCTTCCGACTCCCAGCCCTCACCTCCCTTGAGTTGTCGTGGAAAAATGATCTTAAGGTTTTCTTAAGCCTCCCGGTTGTAACTGGTGGTGGGACTGGCGGTAATCGCCGCCGAGAATAATGATCCACAGCCCACCCAAAAGAGGAGAGGCAGATGACCAACCCCCAACCACGGCGCCACGAGCGCTACTTCCTTAGCTCCGATCAAGCACCCCCAGGACGATCCAAAGCGCATGGCTTGGGTCTCGAACTGTCCATGGCTGGCTTGGCTCGAAGCACTCCGTCCCCTTGGGGGTGGCACTGTCCATTGGGCTGGCGTTGGCGTGGCCGGCCGTAGGCTCGGCGGCATCCTGTACCATCTCGCCCAGCAACCCGACCATCAACATGGGCCGGGAGCGTCTCCTGGTCCACCACCCGCAGCGGTTTCCCTCGAGGACGCTACGACCTACGCCTGGACCTTCCCGGGCGGCAACCCGTCCAGCAGCACCAGCGCGACCCGCAGCGTCAGCTACGCCAATGCCGGGACCTCCACCACCAGCCTGACGGTTACCCGTGGGGGCACCAGCGCGACCTGCACCTCCACGGTCACGGTCCGGGACACCCAGGCCCCGACGGTCCCCGGCGGCCTCACCGCCACGCCCGCCGGTGCGACTCAGGTCAACCTCGCCTGGACCGCCTCGACGGATAACGTCGCGGTCACCGGCTACCGTGTCGAGCGCTGCACCGGCGCCTCCTGTACCAACTTCGCCCAGATCGCCACCCCGACCACCGCCAGCTACAGCAACACCGGCCTCACCGCCGGCACCACCTACCGCTACCGGGTACGGGCGACGGACGCGGCGGCCAACTTGAGCGCCTACTCCAGCACCGTCAACGCCACCACCCCGGCGGGCGATACCACGAAGCCGAACGTGTCCATCTCCACCCCGACCCCCGGGCCCTACCACGCCCCGGGCATCGTGCCCGTCAATGCCACCGCTACCGATAACGTCGGTGTCACCAAGGTCGAGTTTTACGACGGGGCCACGCTCAAGGGGACCGATACCAGCACTCCCTACAGCTATAACTGGTCCATCGTCGCCGGCGACGCGGGGACCAGCCACGCCTGGACCGCCAAGGCCTACGACGCGGCCGGCAATGTCGGTACCACCGCGGCGCTTAATCTGACCGTAGCGCCCCTGGCCCCCAACGTCTCCATCAACTCCACCAGCCAGAACGCGCTGGACGTAGGTGTGGACCCCTACACCGTCGGTCCCGTGACCGAGGGTCCCAAGCCGAAGAACGCCAACTCCCTGAGCCCGACCGCGGGCACCGGCACTACCGGCTATCAGGTCGTCGCCATCAACGACCTCGGCATGCACTGCGGCGATCTCGACACCCGCGTCTCCAGCATCCTGCCGCCCTTCCAGGTCCTGCTCGCCCAGGTCATCCAGAAGGGGGCCAAGCCCGTCATTCTCGACAAGAACCAGGCCAGTGTGACCTACACCGCCGCCTCCAACGCCAATGACCCGATCCTCAGCAAACCGCTGGATCCGGGCACCGGCTATCCCTTCACCGGCCTGACCGGCAGCGGCGACGTCTTCAAGACCAACTTCTGGTCTGTGGCCTTCAATGCCTACGACCCCTTCTACCCCCCGGGCGTGCTGGCCAACTTCTACGACCCCAACGACCCGGCCAACAACGCGGACGACAGCCTGCCGGTGCCCAACGTCGAGGACCTCTACATTGGTCCCGATGGGCTGGTCAACAGCGGGGATGAGTTCCTCTCCGCCGTGCAGCATGCCATGCCCGGTATCGCCAACCCCTACCGGGCCAACGCCGCCCAGACGGCGGAGGAGCACTACGGCGACAAGCCCTTCTTCGTCAACTTTCCCTTTGGCTATGTGGCCAACGGCGTGAACTGGTTCGAGGGGGCCGGCGTGCCCTTCGCCGCCTTCGACGACTTCGGGCGTGAGAACCCCTACCCGCTGGTGCGGGTCCAGGCCAAGAACAACAGCGGAACCGTGCTGGCCACCGTCGATACCGTCCTGCCGATTTCCGGCGAGGCCAGTTGCAAGAACTGTCACGGCGACCCGGTGGACGTGCCCGACAGCCTGCACCCGGGTGCGGCCAATGCCAAGCTGATCGCCGCCGGACTGCCAGTGGCCGATAGCGCCGACGATGACCTCGGGCTGGCCGGGAACGTGCCCGTTGCCGTGAGCGTGGAATACGCCACCGATATTAACGTCCTGCGTCTGCATGACGTCATGCACGGTGCGGCCTACCGCGATACCAATGGTGCGGCCACTGCCTGTTCCGGCATCACCCCCGCCACCCCCAACGGCAACGCCAACTGCCTGACCAACCGGGCGCTCGACCAAGGCAAGTCAGTGGTCTGTCAGGTCTGCCACTATACCCCGGCCCTGGACCTGGCCCAGTTCGGCCCCCTCGGTGGCGATGCGGCCAACCCGGATGCCGCCGCCAACGGGCGGGTGCAGCGCATCCAGAAGAGCAACTCGCGCGTCCTGCACATGGCCCACTCGAAACTGACCACGCTGTTTCCGGCCATGCCCGCCCCGACCGCCGACAGCGCCGCCACCGGCCTGCCCGGTAACCAGGCCGCCCGCGAGGCCGTGCTAGAGCAGACCTGCTACCAGTGCCATCCCGGTACCAACACCAAGTGCATGCGCGGGGCCATGGCCGACGGCGGCATGGTCTGTCAGGACTGTCACGGCGAATTGGCCCAGGTCGGTAACGACTTCACCGCCAATGTCAGTGCCGCCAAGCCCTTCCCGGCCGGTGCCGATCTGACCAAGCGCGTGCCCTGGGCCAACGAGCCCGGCTGCGGGTCTTGCCACACGGGGGATGCCATCAGCAACATGGCCACCGCCGCCGGGACCGCGGTCAATGGCTACGACACCAACGGCAATGCCGACGGCATCCGCCTGATCCGTGCCTATCTCGACACCGACGCCAACGCCAAGCCCATAGTCCCGGCCAACAAGCGCTTCGCGGAGAACACCATCGCGGCGAGCTTCAACGGCTTTGCCAACCCGGGGGCCGGCAACCAGAAACTCTACCGCGTCAGCACCGGTCACGGTGGGGTCATGTGCGAGGGCTGCCATGGGGCCACCCATGCGGAGTGGGACGCCGACAGTTCGCCCTTGCAGAACGACAACGTCACCGGTAACCAACTCCAAGGCCATTCCGGAACCGTGAGTGAGTGCAGCACCTGCCACACCACCAGCGCCATGTCCGCTAAGACCCAGGGCGGCCCGCACGGTATGCACTTGGTCAACGATAGCCGCTTCATAGACGGCGATAACCATGGGTCATTGGCCAAGGTCGAAAACGGTAAGCCGGGTGGCGGTTCCTGTGGGGCCTGCCATGGTTCCGACCATACCGGCACTGTGCTGTCTCGGGTCCCAGTTGCGCGTACCTTCACCGGGGAACACGGCGGTACCTTGCAAGCGGGTGATCCGGTCGCTTGTAACCTGTGCCACGAGATGAGCAAGAGCTTCAGTCGGTAACCCGACCTTCCTTTTGGGAGGCGCGACGGAACTGACTTAGTCCGCGCACTTGGGCCCCACCCGGGCAACCGGGCGGGGCCATTTTTTTGCTCGATCTAAGTGCGATGTGCGCCCCCCGCCGACCTGCGAGATCCGGCTGATCGCCATCCATCTCTCCCTCTTTATGTATCGATAATACCTGAGGTTACGGTTTCCCGGGCCGGGTGGTGGCTTTGGAAGAAGCGCCGGTTCCCGGCGATGGTCCCTGGATGGGGGGATTCCCGGGCGCCGGGTGAGGCACCAGCGTGGCGCCGCTCCCACCGTGGGGGTAGGATTCCTCTTGCCTGGCCGTTTAGCCCATCAATCCGTCGTCTCTGGAGGAACTAGCCATGCCCAACGCCCAACGCCTGATGACCCTCGGCCTGGTTCTGGCCGTCAGTCTGGCCCTGCCTTGCTGGGCCGGGGAGTTGCGCCCCCTGGAAGCCAGGACCGCTCCAGCCTTGGAACTGCCGGACCTGGGCGGGGTTATGCATCGCCTCGCCGACTGGCGGGGTCAGGTGATCCTGCTCAACTTCTGGGCCAGTTGGTGCCAACCCTGCGTGGCAGAGATGCCGGGGATCCAGCGCCTGGAGGGGCAGATGCGGGGTCGCGGCTTTGTTGTCGTCGGCGTCAACGTGGCGGAGGCCCCACGGCGAGCGACCCGGAGTGTGGAGCAACTGGGGCTCGGCTTCCCGGTCCTGCTGGACGCCGAGGGCGAGACCTTTCACGCCTGGGGTGGCAAGGGCCTGCCCACCAGCGCCCTGATCGACCGCCAGGGCCGGTTGCGGTATGTCGGGCTGGGGCCCCTGGAATGGGATGGGGTCGAGGCCTCCGGGCGGGTCGAGTCCCTCCTCGAAGAGCCCGTCTCCGCCGGGGACGGGGGTTGAGCCCCGTGGGCACGATGGGGCGGGGGACCCGGGTCAAGGGTCCTTCCTGGCCACCTCCAGGTTGTCGATTTCGTGTAGATATCGAGATGCTGCGGAAGGGGCAAATGCCCCGTCCGGCTCAAGACCGGAGGGGGCGGACCTGGTGGTTGAGGCGGGCTTCCCCTTGTCTTCCGACTTTCAAGCCCCAAATATCGAATAGTTGTCATAGTGAGATGAACTTAAGGTTTTCTTAAGCCTCCCGGTTGTACTGTGATCATGCAGTTGGCGGTGACCGCCGTCGCGAATAATGATCCACAGCCCACCCCATAGGAGAGGCAGATGACCACCCCCCAATCATGGCGTCACGAGCGCCACCTTCTCAGCCCCGATCAGGAATCGCCACAGCGACGACCTATAGGGCGTCGCTTGGGTCTCGGACTGCTCATTGCTGGCTTCGCCCTGGCTGGTTTTGCCCAGGTCGAGGCCGCCACCTTGGACATCGACAGTGCCTCCTGGAAAAGCAGTGAGCGACGTCTGCGCGCCGACGGGCAGCGCCCCGGCCAAGGTTAAGGTCAAGCTGGTTAATGCCTACAACCCATCCCAGGTGTTGGGTTACGGACGAGGCCGAAGACGACGGCGACTGGTCCATCAAGAAATATGGTCCCAGCCCGGTGCCCTGTTCGGTGCGCGCCATAACACCAGACGGCAAGTCGGTCGATCGTGCCGTGAGCAATGCCCCTTCCACCTGTTCCCCCAAGGCCCCCTCTCCGACCAACCAGATACCCACGGCCAAGGCCAATGGGCCCTACAGCGGCACTCCGGGCACCGCCATTACCTTCAGCAGCGCCGGTTCCAGTGATCCGGATGGCACCATCGTCAGCCTATGCCTGGACCTTTGGCGACGGCTCGACGCGCCACCACCGCGAATCCGAGTCATGCCTACGCGACGGCCGGTACCTTTAACGTGTCGCTGACGGTCACGGACAATCGTGGGCGCGGCCTACCGCGTCCGCCACCACCGCGACCATCACGGCGCCCCCGGTCAACCAGGCCCCGACGGCCAAGGCCAATGGGCCCTACAGCGGCATCACGGGCACCGCCATCAGCTTCAGCAGCGCCGGTTCCAGTGATACCGATGGCACCATCGCCAGCTATGCCTGGACCTTTGGCGACGGCGCCAGCGCCACCACCGCGAATCCGAGTCACGCCTACGCGACAGCCGGTACCTTTAACGTGTCGTTGACGGTCACGGACAATCTGGGCAAGGCCTCAACCGCGTCCGCCACCACCGCGACCATCACGGCGCCCCCGGTCAACCAGGCCCCGACGGCCAAGGCCAATGGGCCCTACAGCGGCATCACGGGCACCGCCATCAGCTTCAGCAGCGCCGGTTCCAGTGATACCGATGGCACCATCGCCAGCTATGCCTGGACCTTTGGCGACGGCGCCAGCGCCACCACCGCGAATCCGAGTCATGCCTACGCGACAGCCGGTACCTTTAACGTGTCGTTGACGGTCACGGACAATCTGGGCAAGGCCTCAACCGCGTCCGCCACCACCGCGACCATCACGGCCGCGGTAGCCTGCACCTCGCCGATCCCGGAGCATTGCAGCATCACCGCCTACACGGGGCCCGAAGTGTGCGTCGCCTGCCACGAGGGCGAGGCGCGCGATATGCATGGATCCGTCCATTACCAGCAGGGTGGCGCCTTCCCCAACGTGACCAATATCCCGTCGGACTTCAAGGCGGCCGGTGAGCGGCCCGCCAAGGCGGCGGCGAGTGACCTGGTGGCGACCGGCATCAACACCTACTGCGGTACCCATGAGAACTCCCCGCGCTTCACCTGCGCCGGCTGCCATGTGGGTAACGGGCGCTTCCCGATGGCCCAATCCCTCTTCGAAAAGCTGGTTCCCGATTCGTCGGAGGAAAATACCCAGTTGGCGAATATCGACTGCTTGATGTGTCACCAGGAGGTTTACAAGCGCTTCCCCGACTGGACTTCCGCTGGCCTGGGCTTCAGTGATTTTAGTCTGCTGAACCTGACAACGGACGCCACTACCGGCAAGCTCGTTCGCTCCGACGGCGACGCCGTGATCCGCACTGGCTTCCAGGGCATCCCGAACGTCAGCGCCGCCGGTGACTTCCTGTTCAAGCCGGCCGGTAAGGACACGCTACCCGCCTCGGTGCCCATGGTACCCATGACGCTGACCACCCTGGCCGCGGCCCAGAATGTCCATGCCACTACCCGTCAGTCCTGCCTCAACTGCCATGCGGGTGCGGCCGGTGCCGACGGTGCCAAGCGGGGTGATCTCTCCAAGGAAAACATCAACCCGAGCCTGACGCTGGACATGCACATGAGCCCGGCCGGCGAGAACCTGACCTGTTCCGATTGTCACGACGCGGTCGGGGCCAATGGCGAGAGTCACCGGGTACGGGGTCGTGGTCTGGATCTGCGGGCTAATGATGTACCCGGTCGTTTCACCTGCGAGACCGGTGGCTGCCATACCAGCACCCCCCATGGCGACTTCAGTAACACCACTGGCGCCAGCAAGGATAAGCATGCCATGAAGGTCGCCTGCCAGACCTGTCACATCCCGTCCTACGCCAAGGCGGCGGTGGGCACCGAGGTTGCTCGCGACTGGCAGGACCCGCATCCGTCGGACTCCGCCTGTAACGGACGTGGCGGTTGGCTGCCGCGGGAAGATAAGGGTGGCTTGGGTAGCACCTCGCTGATTCCCAGCTATACCTGGTTCGACGGGACCTCGGAAGTCATGTACCTCGAGGAGTCGCTCACTGGCGTCCCCACCGTGCCCCTGGATGCCACGATCGCGGCGAAGTTCGTTGGGGGTTACGTGGGCGGCGAACCCGCCTATGCCCTGGGGATGCCCAACGGCGACGTTACCAGCAGTACCGCCAAGCTTTATCCCATGAAGCAGCATTGGGGCAAACTGGCGCGTAACGATGCCACTAATAGCCTGGTTGGCCACTCTACCTTCGAGTTCTTCCGGACGGGTAGCTTCTGCCGCGCGGTGGCGGTGGGTCTTGGGGTGGATGAACCCAACGCCGCGACCAGTAAGGTCTGCGATGGAACCCCGGGCGACCTCGAGATGCCTCCTGGCACCACGACGGTTCCGGTCTTCACCTACCAGACCATCAACCACGGCGTGGAGCCCAAGCGCCAATGCCCTTGGTGGTAACGTTGCGGGCTGCGGTTCCTGCCATCAGGCCCTTGCCCCCACGGGCACCACGGCGCGACTGGACACGGACAGCCTGGGCTACGGGCCCCGCACCGCAACCGAGCGTGGTGGTCAGCACCAACAGGACCACGCTGAACGGCAGTCTGGACAATATCTGCAGTCAGTGCCATAGCAACAAGACGAGTGCCCAGGATCGTGCGTTCGCCGAGGTGCATAACCGGCACGTGTCCAGCAAGAAAAAGGATTGCGCCGCCTGCCACAACTTCTCGAGACCCGAGAGGAGCTTATCCCTCAGTAAGAATTAAGGGCTTGATCCGAAGGTGACTGGGCGGGGCAGGGATGCCCCGCCTTTTTCATTTGGGAAGATGCCTTGCCAGCGATAACCCATGCTCTGGAAATCGCATCGGGACCACCGCCAATCTCTGCTGAGCCGACTTACCGCTTATGCTAGTATCCGCCTTTCGAAGGCACCCGGCGCACCGAGGCGATGGAAAGGCGCACCTTTATGACGAGAAGTATTTTCTTATCCCTGGGCACTGTCCCTCCTGCTCGTCCTGGGGGGCTGTACCTCGATCCCGGAAGACCAGCGTGATCCCCAGGACCCGCTGGAGGCCTATAACCGGGCCATGTTTGATTTCAATACCGACCTGGACAATGCCTTCATCAAGCCCATCTCCAAGGGCTACAAGGCCGTGGTGCCCAAGCCCGTGGATCAGGGCGTGACTAATTTTTTCAATAACATCAATGATGTTGACTCGGCGGTCAACAATCTCCTCCAGTTCAAGGTTTCGCGTTTCGGCACCGATGTGGGGCGTGTCGTGGTCAACACGACGGTCGGCATCGGCGGCCTCATCGATGTCGCCACCAATATGGGGCTACCCAGCTACAAGGAGGATTTCGGGCAGACCTTCGGCTACTGGGGGGATGTGGATAGCCCCTATCTGGTGCTGCCCCTGCTGGGCCCCAGCACCTTGCGCGATACGATCGGACTGCCAGGGGATATCGCCGCCAATCCCTTCTTCCATGTCTGGAACTCCAATACCCCCGCCAACTGGGGCATGATCGGCCTGGATGTGGTCGATACCCGGGCGGACTTGTTGGGGGCCAGCGATGTCCTGGATTCCGCCGCCGTCGATCCCTATGCCTTCGTACGCGATGCCTATCTCCAGAAGCGGCGCCATGCCATTTACGATGGCAATCCGCCGTCGGACCCCGGGGAGCCGGACATCTGGGCCGAGGAGGATGCGGCCAAGGCTGCCACGGCGAAAAAGCCCTGATGGCTATCAGGTGGCCAGCCCCTTGGCGTACCTGACATCCTCCCCGGCCTGAATGATGGCGGTTCCCGTGGCGCTAGGCACCAGCAAGCTCGCGCCTAGTCGCCGCGGTGGGTTCATGGGCGGTGGCCCCTGTGTCTGAACCAGGGGACAAGCGCAACGCGCCCGCCGCTGACGCGGGCGCCCAAGACCATCGGAACCCATGACATGCCGGAACTCTTCTTCAAGGGCAAGGAATTCGTCTTCAACCATCACCTGGCGGTGCCCTTCCGCCCCCTGGTCCCCGACCCCAAGCGCTCCATCGGCGCGTCGGGTGAGCATGGACGTCTGGACGGCAACCTGATCATCCACGGCGACAACCTGCACGCCCTCAAGGCACTCCTGCCCCTGTACGCCGGCAAGGTGGACTGCATCTTCATCGACCCGCCCTACAACACCGGCAACGAGGGTTGGTGCTACAACGACAATGTGAACAGCCCGATGATGCGGGAGTGGCTGGCCGGTAACCCGGTGGGGATCGAGGACGGGCTGAGGCACGACAAGTGGCTGGCGATGATGTGGCCGCGGTTGCGGTTGTTGCATGAGCTGCTGTCGGAGAATGGCAGCCTGTGGATGACCTTGGACGACAATGAGGTGCATCGCGGCGCGTTCAATGCTTGATGAGGTCTTCGGCGCAGAGATCATTCGTTGCACGTGCATTTGGCGGCAAGAACGATATCGCTCCCAAGAACAGCGCACGGCTTATTTCGCGCAAGCATCACGATTATCTCCTGGTCTACGCGAAGGACGCTGGCGACGCTGGAAGCGCTCGCAACTTGTTGCCGCGTACCGAAGACCAGGCTGCATGCCTATCCGGGATACCGACGACCCTCGCGGTCCCTGGCGGCTCAACAATCTCTCCGCGCAGGAAGTTCTACAGCAAGGAGCAACCTTATCGCGATCCGACTGTCCAAGTGGGAGGGTGATCGCTGGCCCACCGCAAGGTCGCTACTGGGCAATGTCACGAAGAGCAAGTTATCGGGAAATGGATCGCGCGGTCGAATTTGGTGGGGCGAGGATGGCAACGAATATTCCGGCACCAAGCGATATTCCTTCAGCGAAGTAAGGACGGGCCGTGGTACCACATACGTTTTGGCTGGCACTGAAGTCGGACATACGCGAAGACGCCAAAGAAGGCAGCTGCTTGCGATCTTAGCTTCTACCGAGCTGAGATGATGTGTTCATCACGCCTAAGCCAGTGCGGCTGATCGACGAGCGTACTGTGCACTTGCTACCAACACGTCGATCCGATCGTCCTGGACTCCTTTGCAGGCTCGGGAACAACCGCCCACGCCGTCCTCGCCGCCAATGCCAAGGACGGCGGCAACCGCCGCTTCATCCTGGTGGAGTGCGAGGACTACGCCGACACCCTGACCGCCGAGCGTGTGCGCCGAGTCATCGACGGCTACAGACTTCAAGGGCACCCAGCGGGAGGAACTGCACCGGGAGCGGCTGACCTTCACCAGCCTCAAAAAGGCGGACAAGCTCCTGAACCATGTGGAGTCGATCAAGCATCTGGAGGGGCACCGCTTCGACCGGATCAAGGCCGAGGTCAAGGACGGCGACCTGATCGTGACCGGCGAGCGCGAGGTGACCCAGAAGACCGAGGGTCTGGGGGGCGAGTTCACCTACTGCACTCTGGGCGCCGCGGTGGAGATGGACAAGCTGCTGACCGGCGAGAACCTGCCGACCTTCGATCAACTGGGCGCCCTGCTGTTCCACATGGCGACCAATCAGGCCCGGCCCATCGCCGCCGAACCCGAGGAGGTCGCGGGGTGCGGCTACCTGGGGGCGTCGTCCGCACAGCATGTGTGGCTGATCTACCGCCCGGACCTGGACTTTCTCAAGTCCCGCGACGCGGCCCTGACCCTCTCGCGCGCCGGGGCCATCGTCGCGGCGAAACCCGGCAAGCCCCATCTGGTCTTCGCCGCCGCGCGCTTCGTCTCTCAACGGGCGCTGAATGAGGCCGGCCTGCCGGTGGAGTTCGCACCCTTGCCCTTTGCGCTTTACCGCATCGAGAGGCCCCAATGAGCACAACGCACGTCGCCGCGCTGCCGTTGCCGTTACCGGCGGAGACCGAATTCAACGAGGCTGAGGTTCTGCGCCAGATGGTTGACATCATCGTGCGCGAGGCCGATCCGGAGGCCATTATCCTGTTCGGCTCTCGGGCACGCGGCGATGCCGGCGCGAATTCCGACGTGGACCTGTTGATCATCGAGCGCGATTCCTTCGGCCCGGGCCGCAGCCGCATACGGGAGGCGGCGCGGCTGTATCAGGCGCTCGGCGATATGCCGGTGTCCAAGGACCTGCTGCTGTACACCCGCGCCGAGGCGGAGCGCTGGCGCGGGTCGTTGAACCATGTGGTGGCGCGGGCATTCAGCGAAGGACGGGTGCTCTATGGCACAGACTGAGCACGCGGCTTCTCTGCTGCGGTTGGCGAGGCGGGATCTCGACCGCCTTGGAAGCCCTGGGCGGGATGGCGCAGATCGCCGACGTCATCTGTGGGTTTCACGCGCAACAGGCGGTCGAGAAGGCGTTAAAGGCCTGGCTGGCGATACTCGGCGCACGAGTTATCCGTTGACGCATGACCTGCCACGGCTGTTGCTCACTGCTTCGGCGCGCCGGGGCCGACGCGGAGCGGTTCCGCCCCTTGGCCCGGTTCACGCCCTACGCAGTCCAGGCCCGCTACGAGGAGGGTGATCCGGACGCCGACGAGCCACTCGACCGGCCGGCGATCGTCGCCGAGGTGACGGCCCTGTTGACGCATGTGACCGCCGTGCTCGACGCGGCGGGGGACTGAGCCCGCCATGCCGTTACGCGATTTGGAATATCAGGCCCGGGTGCTGACCCGGTTCGATGAGTATCTGACCGAGCTTGCGGCGCAGAAGGCGAAGGCCGACAAGATCGCCGCCGCGAATGCGTTGGAGACCGACCCGGACCTGATGCGGCCGGTGCCGAATTTCCCGGCCAAGACCTGGCGGGCGCTAAAGGAGGCCGGCAAGCTCCCACCAAGCCGGGCCAGGGTGCCGTTCTCGCCCCGCGCCGACGGCATGAAGCGCCCGGTCCCCAATGTGGTCTTCAAGGTGCCGACGGGCGGCGGTAAGACCTATCTCGCCGTCTCGGCCCTGTCGCGCCTCTTCGGGCGCTACCTGGGGCGCAGCACCGGGTTCGTGCTCTGGATCGTCCCCAACGAGGCCATCTACACCCAGACCAAGCGCCAACTGATCAATCGGCAACATCCCTACCGGCAGATGCTCGATGTCCTCTCGGGCAACCGGGTCCTGCTGCTGGAGAAGGGCGACAAGCTGGACGCACGGGATGTGGACGCCGGCCTGTGCGTCATGCTGCTGATGCTGCAATCGGCCAATCGGCAGACCAACGATACCTTGCGGATGTTCAAGGATCGGGGCGATGTGCGCGGATTCTTCCCGGACGAGGGCGATCAGGAGGCGCAGGCGCGAACACTCAAGGAGACCCCGAACCTGGACGCCTACGCCGCGTCCGCGACCAGCGGTTCCTTCTGGCCCATGGTCAAGGACTCGCTCGGTAATGCGTTGCGGCTGATCCGCCCCGTCGTGGTCATGGACGAGGGCCACAAGGCGACCCCGGAACTGGCCTTCAAGACCCTCTACGGCTTCAATCCCTGCTTCGTGCTGGAACTGACGGCGACCCCGAAGGACGTGGCTTGCCCGCGGCGGCAAGAACCCGAGACCTGCCCGCCCGGCCAATGTGCTGGTGGAGATCACCGGACTGGACGTGGACCGGGAGGGCATGATCAAGATGCCGCTCAACCTGGACACGCGCGGGGGCAGCGATTGGCGCGAAACCCTGCGCAACGCCTTGGAGCGGCTGAACGTCCTGGATGTCGAGGCGCGGCGGTTCCAGGGGGAGACCGGGCGTTACATCCGCCCCATCCTGCTGGTGCAGGCGGAGCGCACCGGCTCGGAGCAGCGGGACGGCGGCTTCATCCATGCCCTGGACGTCAAGGAATGGCTGGTCACGGCGGGAATGGACGAGCCCGAGATCGCCATCAAGACCGCCGACACCAATGACCTGGCCGCGCCTGAAAACCTTGACCTGCTGGACCCGACCAACCGGGTGCGCGTCATCATCACCAAACAGGCGCTACAGGAGGGGTGGGACTGCCCCTTTGCCTACGTGCTGTGCTCGCTGTCCGCGAGCCATAACGCGAGCGCCCTGACCCAATTGGTTGGGCGCATCCTGCGGCAACCGCACGCGCGGAAGACGGGCGTCGCGGCCCTGGACGAGTGCTATGTGGTCACGCACCACGCCGACACGGCGGCCGTGGTGGCGGCGATCAAGAGCGGCCTGGAGGAGGACGGGCTGGCCGACCTGGTGCGGGAGATTCGCATTGCGGACCCGGAGGTGGGCGGGGACGGAAAAGGCCCGCGCACGATCAAGCGACGGCCCGATCTTCGCCAAGACCGAAATCTACCTGCCCGAGGTACTGCGCGTCGAAGACGGCTCGGTGCGGAAACTCGACTACGAGCAGGACATCCTGTTTGCGCTGGACTGGAGCGGGCTCGACCCGGCACCCTTGGTCGCGAAGATTCCGGACAACTTCGCAGAGCCCGGAGCAACAGATGCGGCGCATCCGCCTGGTGGATTCGGGTGAGGAGCGGATCGTCTCGGAAGTGACCGGCAATACTGGGGAGCGCCTGGCCTTCGACCCCGCCTATGCCGTGCGCATGGTGTCGGACATCGTGCCGAACGCCTGGATTGCGCGGGAGATCGTCGGCGAGCTGGTCGCTGGACTGCAACGCCGGGGCTTCGCGGATGAGACGCTGGGCAAGCTCCACGGGCTGCTGATCGAGCAACTGCGCAGTTGGCTTACCGGCGAGCGGGACCGGATGGCCGAGGCCCATTTCCGCAAGGAGGTCGCGGCGGGGCGCATCCAGTTCCGGCTACGCACCGACCGACACAATTGGGCGATGCCGTGCGGACTCGGTGACCTACGAACCCGAAGGGGCGGACCAGATGCTCGGGACAGACGGCGGCCCGCTGCAACGCAGCCTGTTCGCACCGATGTACAAGAACGACCTGAACCAAGATGAGCGCGAGGTTGCCGTCTACCTGGACGCGGAGAAGTCCCTGGTTTGGTGGCATCGCAACGTCGCACGGCACCAGTATGTGCTTCAGGGTTGGCGGCGCGAGCGCATCTATCCGGACTTCATCTTTGCCGTGCGGCCTGTCAACCACTACGGCGAGGGCAACCGGCTGGTGGTCATGGAGACCAAGGGGGACCACCTAGAGGGCAACAGGGACACCGAGTACAAGCGGGCGGTGCTGGACCTGATGACCCAAGCGTTCCAGATCGACCAGACCCAGCGCGTTGGCGAGCTTTCGATAGTCAACCCGGACGGGACCAGGGTGGAGTGCGACCTGGTGTTGATGAAGGAGTGGAAAACCCGGCTGCCGAAGAAGTTTCAGACCTGAGGTTT
>CAWJBI010000056.1:0-59486 GCA_963841065.1 uncultured Gammaproteobacteria bacterium
GGTTGCCAAAGGCCCGGGCAAAGGTCTTGTAGGCCTCGTAGCCATCCTTATCCATGACCTGATCGATTACCCAGCGGTTCTCCTGCCCTGGTCCCATCAAGGACTGGATCTCGAAACCGAGGTGGCGGAGAAAGGCGTAGCTCGGGCCATCGGCCGCCAGTTGAAATTCCGCGTATTCGCCGGAACGGATATTGAGACGCTCAATGAAGGGACTGCCGTAATCCCCTGGCCCCAATAGATCCTGACTGTTGTCCTGGACGTGCTCGATGAGCTTGCGGGCGAGGGCGGTGACCAGGGCGCGGCGGTCCTCGGCCTCCATGCGGTCGGCGGCGAGGCGGTCGGCGATCTGGATCAGGAAGAGTAGATATTCCCCAATCACCGCCAGGCGCTGGGCGTCGTCCCGGTAGAGGAAACGCTCGCAGTGGAGGTTGATGGCCTTGTCCGTGGCGATACGCCAAGCGATATAGGCCAGGGCGCTGGCAATCTCGGGGAGGGAGCGCTCCGCCTCGTCGTTGTTCCAATGACTCTTGATTCTCAGGGCCACGCGATCTTCCTCTGGGTTAATTAAGGGACTATGCCGACCATTATTACCTGGGCGGGCTTGGGGCCGGTGGCCGACGGGCCGCCGGTGGCACCCTGGCCAGGCACCAGGAGGTCAGGGCCTGGCCCCAGAATTCCACCGGGTTCAGGGGTGGTTCCGCAAAGGCTGGCTGACCCAGAAAGGCCCAGGCCTGGAGTAAGGTGGGGACGGGATTCCTCGAATCGACGGGGGCGGCGGCATCTGACTTGCTGAGTTTGCGGCCCTGCCCGTCCAGGACCAGAGGCAGGTGGGCATAGATCGGGGTCGGCAGGCCCAGGTAGTGCTGGAGCAGGATCTGGCGCGGGGTGGAGCGGGTGAGGTCAGCACCCCGGACGACGTGGCTGATGCCTTGGAGGGCGTCATCCACCACCACCGCCAGTTGGTAGGCATGAAGACCGTCGGCGCGGCGCAGGATAAAATCGCCCACCTCCGTCTCCAGGTCCTGAGTCACCAGGCCCTGGACCTCATCCTGGAAGCTGATGGGCGGCGTTTCGACGCGCAGGCGGATGGCCTGGGCGCCCCGACCCCTGGTGGCTCTGGTCCGGCAGGTCCCGGGATAAAGGGGGCCCTCGAGGCCGGGGATGCCGGCCGCCGCGATCTCCCGGCGGCTACAGGCGCAGGCGTAGAGCAGGCCCCGTTCGCTCAAGTGGTCGAGGGCGGCGGCGTAGGCCTCCGTCCTCTGGCTTTGGTAGATGACAGGGCCATCCCATTCGAACCCAAAGGCCTCCAGGGTGGCCAGGATGGCCAGAGCGGCGCCCGTAACCTCCCGCGGGCGGTCCAGGTCTTCCATGCGCACCCACCACTCGCCGCCCTGGGCGCGAGCCTCGGCATAACTGCCCAGAGCGGCAACGAGGGAGCCAAAGTGCAAGGGGCCCGTGGGGGAGGGGGCAAAACGCCCCCGATAGGGGGCGTCGACAGCGGGGAGCGCGGGGCGTGCAACCAAGGGCGAGGGTGGTTCCGGCTCCGGGGCCGAGTCAGAACTTGAGCCCAAGGGGTGAATTAGCCGCGCTGCTTCTCGCGGATCTCATCCAGGGTCTTGCAATCGATGCAGAGGGTCGCGGTGGGTCGCGCCTCCAGGCGGCGGATGCCGATCTCGACGCCACAGGCCTCGCAATAACCATAATCGTGGCTGTCGAGGCGCTCCAGCCCCTCATCGATCTTCTTGATCAGCTTGCGCTCGCGGTCACGGGTGCGCAATTCCAGGCTGAACTCGGACTCCTGGGTGGCGCGGTCGTTGGGATCGGGGAAATTGGTCGCCTCGTCCTGCATGTGATGGACGGTACGGTCTACTTCCTCCATAAGGCTATGTTTCCAGGCGATCAGGATCTCACGGAAGTGCTCCTCCTGGCCGGGGCTCATGTAATCCTCATCACTAGAGGCTTGATAGGGTTCGAACCCGAACGCCTTTGCACCCTGCTTTTGTGCCTCGATCATGCCTGTCCTCCTGATTATACGTTTGCGATGATCGGGGTTTACGGGATCGAATCGTTACCCCGACGCACGGGACGCCTCCCGTCAAAGGGGTTGCTTTGTATCAAATTGGGTGCGGATGGGCAACCGGAATTTGATCCCTGGCTGATAGATGCCAATATCGTGGATTCTTAGCCACTGCGGAAAAGGCGAGGCTGGGGTACCCTTATCCCGATCTTAACCGGGACAAACGCTTTATTTAAGAGGTGAAACATGCAGGCTCTTCAGGCCCTGATCTTCGATGTGGATGGCACCCTGGCGGACACGGAGCGGGATGGCCATAGGCCGGCCTTCAATCGCGCCTTCCAGGAGGCCGGGCTCGACTGGGACTGGACGGTGCCCCTCTATGGTGAACTGCTCGCCGTCACCGGGGGCAAGGAACGCATCCTGCACTACCTGCGCCACTGGCAACCCGACTTTCTGGAGCGGCCCGACCTGGCGGACTTTATCGCCGACCTCCACCAGCGCAAGACGGCCCACTATCTGGACCTGCTGCGCTCCGGCGCCATCCCCCTGCGGCCGGGCGTCCTGCGCCTGCTGGGCGAGGCCCGGGATGCCGGCATCCGGCTCGCCGTGGCCACCACTACCACCCCCGAGAATGTCACCACCCTGCTGGAGTGCGCTGGCAATGCCGACCTGCCGGGCTGGTTCGAGGTCATTGCCGCTGGTGACATAGTCCCCGCCAAGAAGCCGGCCCCGGACATCTTTGTTTATGCCCTCGGGCAACTCGGGCTGCCGCCGGAGGCCTGCGTCGCCATCGAGGACTCGGCGAACGGCGTGCGCGCCGCCTTGGGCGCCGATCTCAAGGCCCTGCTGGTGACGGTAAGCACCTACACCCATCACGAGGATTTCAGTGGCTCGGCCCAGGTGGTGGAGGGTCTGGATCACATCGACCTCGCCGCCCTGGAGACCCTGCATCGGCGAATCTATGGCGAAGTCAGGGGCTAAGGGCCGAAGGCAACCACGCCGGCCCCAGGCCTAGGCCGGCGTGCCCCTGGCGGCATCCAGGCGCTGGATGATGCCCGTGGTGCTGCGATCATCGACCAGGGGTATCAGAACCACCTGGCCGCCCCAGGATTTCACCTCCGGAGCCCCAACGACCTCCTCTTCCCGGTAATCCGCACCCTTGGCGAGGACATCCGGGCGCAGGGCGAGAATGAGTTCCAGGGGCGTCGCCTCGTCGAACAGCACCACGGCATCCACCGCGGCCAGGGCGGCGAGGACCCGGGCGCGGTCTTGTTCGCCGATGAGAGGGCGTTCCGGCCCCTTGAGGGCGCGCACCGACTGGTCCGTGTTGAGGCCCACCACCAGGCGCTGGCCCTGCCGGCGGGCCAGCTCCAGGTAGCTGACATGGCCGACGTGGAGGAGGTCAAAGCAGCCGTTGGTGAAGACAACGCGCTCGCCCGCGGCCTGCCAGCCCTGCACCCGGGCCTGGGCCGCGGCCAGATCCAGGATCTTGGCGGCCTGTTCCAGGGCCATCTCGCCGCTGATGGCGGCCAAGAGCTCAGGCCCGGTAATGGGCACGGTCCCCACCTTGCCGACCACCACCCCGGCGGCCAGATTGGCCAGATGGGCGGTATCGCTGGCACCCAGTCCCGCGGCAAGGCCAGCGGCAAAGGTGGCGATGACGGTGTCACCCGCGCCTGAGACATCAAAGACCTCCCGCGCCAGGGCGGGGATGCGCCGGGTGCCCGATCCGTCAACCAGAGCCAGGCCCAGTTCGCTCAGGGTCAGCACCAGGAGCCCCAGGTCCAACCCCTCTCTCAGGCTTGCCGCCGCCTGGAGCAGGCCGGCCAAGTCCTCGCGAGGGACGCCGGTGGTCAGGGCGAGTTCGGCCCGATTGGGGGTGATGAGGCTGGCCCCGGCGTACTTGGCAAAGTCCCGGCCCTTGGGATCAACCAGGACGGGCAGGCCCTGGGATCGTGCCGCCGCCAGGAGCCGGTGGCAGAGGGTGTCCGAGAGGACGCCCTTGGCGTAATCCGAGAGCACCAGGGCGCCAGCGCCCGGCAGGAGGGGCAGGATGGCCTCCCAGAGGGCGGACTCGTCCCCGGGGGCGAGGGGCCGGCTGCTCTCCTCGTCGATACGCAGCATCTGCTGGTGATTGCCGATCACCCGCGTCTTGACGGTGGTGGCCCGGTCCCGGGCCAGGCCGACCGCCTGGGTCTGGATGCCGTCGGCGGCCAGGGCGGCGAGCAGGGCGGCGCGGCCTTCATCGTCACCCGTGACCCCGGCAAGCTGGACCTCCAGTCCCAGGGCGGAGAGGTTGCGGGCGACATTGGCGGCCCCGCCAGCAGTTTGGGTGCGGCGGGTCAGATGCACCACGGGGACCGGGGCCTCGGGGGAGATGCGCTGGACCTGGCCCCAGAGATAACGGTCGAGCATGAGATCGCCGACGACCAGGACCCGGCGCGCGCCGAAGCCGGAACGCACGGCGCGCAGGACGGCCTCGGGGTGCTCGAACATGGCGTGGCTTCAGGCGGTGGCGGCGGGGGCGCGAAGTGCGCCTCGACCAGGTCACAGAGGATATGGCCGACGAGCAGGTGCGCCTCCTGGATGCGCGCCGTGTTGTCGGAGGGGGCGATCAGGCAGGCATCCACCAAGCCCCTGAGGCGCCCGCCCCCGCGGCCGCCAAAGCCGGCGGTCTTGGCCCCCAGGGCGCGCGCCTTTTCCAGCGCCCGCAGGACATTGGGGCTGTTGCCGGAGGTGCTGATGCCGATGACCAGATCCCCCGGCCGGCACAGGGCCTCGACCTGGCGGGCGAAGATCTGGTCGAAGCCATAATCATTGCCAATGGCCGTCAGGGCGGAGCTGTCCGTGGTCAGGGCGATAGAGGCCAGGCCGGGCCGGTCGCGCTCGAACCGCCCGACGAGTTCCGAGGCCAGGTGCTGGCTATCCGCCGCGCTCCCCCCATTGCCGAGCCAGAAGACCCGGCCCCCGCTGGCCAGGCAGTCGATCATGAGGGCGGCGATGCCCTCGATGTCCGCCCTTTGTTCCCGCAGCCGTTCGATGGTGCGCAGATGGTCATCAAGGTGCCGGTCGATCATGTCACTTGGAATAGCTGCGGCCCAGGGCGCCCTGGTGGTCGCGGGCGAAGTAGCTCACGCGCCCGGCCGGGATCACGGTGACTCCCCCCTCGCTGACCGTATAGCGCTGGCGGTCGGCCTCCGGGTCGAAGCCGATGCGATCGCCGGCGGCGATGATGTTGTGACGATCGACGATGACCCGCCGCAGGCGCGCCCCCCGGCAGACCCGCACATAATCCATGATGACGCAGTCCTCGAGCTCCACATCCTCCTCGATGACGGCCTCGCGGCGGACGATGGTGTTAGTGAGACGGGCGCCCTCGTGGACGATGGTCGCGGCCGCCAGCAGGGAATTGCGCAACTCTCCGCCCAGCACCCGCGCCACCGGACCCTGATAGCCGCTGGAGTAGATGGGCCATTGGGGGTTGAACATATCGAAGACGGGTTCGGCGCCCAGCACGTCCTTGTGGGCATCGAAATAGGCATCGATATTGCCGACATCCCGCCAATAGACCCGGTGCTCATAGGGCTTGATGCCCGGAATCACGTTAGTCGCGAAATCATAGGCAAAAAGACGGTGGCTGCGCAGGAGGCGCGGCAGGACATGACCGCCAAAATCGGTCTCGCCATTGCGGCGGGCCTCTTCCAGGGCCTCGATCAGCACGTCAGTTTTAAAGATGTAGTTGCCCATGGAGGCAAAGGCATGGTGCGGATCGCCGGGCATGGCGGCGGGATTCGCCGGCTTCTCCTGGAAGGCCTGGATGCGCCCATCGGGTCCGGTGGCGATAACGCCGAAGCCGCGGGCATCACGCAGCGGGACGGGTAGGGCAGCAATCGAGACATCGGCCTGGTTGGCCTTGTGGAAATCCACCATCTGCTGGATGTCCATGCGGTAGATATGGTCGGCGCCGAAGACGGCCACCAGGTCCGGGGCCTGTTCCTCGATCAGGTTGATATTCTGGTGAACAGCGTCCGCCGTGCCCTGGAACCAGTTTTCGCTGACCCGCATCTGGGGCGGTACCACGGTCACGAATTGCTGCTGGAGCAGGGGCGAGATGGTCCAGGACTTGCGCACATGCTCGATGAGGGACTGGGATTTGTACTGGACCAGCAAGTAGATGGTATTGATGCTGGAGTTGACCAGATTACTGAGGACGAAATCGACGATCCGGTAACGCGCGCCAAAAGGCACCGAGGGCTTGGAGCGGGCCGTGGTCAAGGGCTGGAGGCGGGAACCTTGGCCGCCCGCCATGACGAACGCGATGATCCGATCGGGTTTCATGTTTGCCTCCTCATTCCCCGTTGCGACGCGGGGCTACATCCTGGGGCGCGGTGAACCGCGGTGTAAGGGAACGCCGAAAAGGATGCCTGCCCTGGCCCAACCGGGCCAGGCGCAAGGCGCGCTTATCGCCGAATCCTGTATTGGCTTATTGTCCACCAGATCGGCGGCGACGAAAACTCACCAATTTGCTCGGTCTTGATGGCTGCGATCCGGATAAATGTCAATAAAATAATGGCCTGGTATTAATGAGCCCAGGCCCGAGGGAGAAACCGCTCCGGCATGGCCAGATCATCGGGCCAGGAAACCAGGGGGCGAGGGGTATAAACTAACCCCCCTTTCGGGCCCGGGCCAGATCCCTGTCCTGGTCCCACCCAATCCCCACCTGGAGTCACGGAGATGGCCGACTGGCCCAATGTACCGCGCCGACCCGTCCTGCTCGTCATTCTCGACGGCTTTGGGGTCAACCCCGCCAAGGCCAACAACGCCGTCGCCCTGGCACGCACCCCCCAACTGGATCGTTACTTCGCCTTCAACCCGCACACCACCTTGCAGGCCTCGGGCCGGGCCGTGGGTCTGCCGGATGGCCAGATGGGCAACTCCGAGGTGGGGCACATCACCCTGGGCTCCGGTTGTGTCATTCGTCAGGACCTGGTGCTGATCGACGACGCCATCGCGGACGGCTCCTTTTTCCACAATCCCGCCCTGACCGCCGCCGCCCGGCGCGCCGCCGAATTGGGCCGGCCCTTGCACCTGCTGGGCCTGGTCTCCGACGGCGGCGTCCATAGCCATGTCAACCATCTGGTCGCCCTCATCGAGTTGTGCCGCCAGCAGGGCGCCATCCCGGCCGTCCACATGATCACCGATGGTCGGGATACCCCCCCGCGCTCCGCCCTGGGCTATCTGGCGGAGGTCGAGCAGGCCCTGGCCACCGCCGGTGGCGCTATCGCCAGTGTCTCCGGCCGTTACTACGCCATGGACCGCGACAACCGCTGGGACCGTACCGAAAAGGCCTGGCGCTGCCTGGTGGAGGGTCTGGGCGAGCAGGCAGATTCGGCACGGGCGGCCATCGAGCAGTCCTATGCCGCGGGGCAGGACGATGAATTCATCCTGCCCACCCGCGTCGCTCGGGGGCCCCGGATCGAGGCGGGGGACTGTCTGCTCTCCTTCAACTTCCGCAAGGACCGGCCCCGCCAGACCTTGAGTGCCTTCCTCCAGCCGGATTTCACGCACTTCGATCGGGGTGCCTTCAGTCCGGTCGAGGTGACCTGCATGATGCGCTACGACCAGACCTATGAGATGCCCATTGCCTTCGATCACGAGTCACCGGGCGTCACCCTGGGCAAGATCCTGAGCGACGCGGGCATCCGCCAGTTTCATTGCGCCGAGACCGAGAAATACCCCCATGTCACCTTCTACTTCAACGGCGGCCACAGCGAGCCCCTGCCGGGCGAGGACCAATACCTGATCCCCTCGCCCCGGGTCGACACCTACGATCTCAAGCCGGAGATGAGCGCCCCCGAGGTAGCCACCGCCGTGGTCGAGGCCTTGGGGCGCCAGGAATATCCCTTTATCGTCGTCAACTTCGCCAATGGCGACATGGTCGGGCATACCGCGGTGCGAGAGGCCGTCATCGCGGCGGTGGAGGCCCTGGACCGGGAGGTCGGGCGGGTTCTGGATGCGGCGGTGGCGGCGGGCTATGCCATCATCCTCACCGCCGATCACGGCAACTGCGACGAGATGGTGGACCCGGTGACGCAAACGCCCCACACCCAGCACACCCTCTACCCGGTGCCCTGCCTGGTGATCGACCCGGTGCCCTGGAACCTGAGCATCGGCGCCGGCCTGGACGCCATCGCCCCGACCGTGCTGGCCCTCATGGGGCTGCCCAAGCCGGCGGCCATGCACGGCCACTCGCTGCTGCTGTCTCCGGCGCGCAATTGATGGGCGGGCGCGGGTTGACCCATGCCAGGGTCACGTCGGTTAGGGGCGGGGGTTTGGGCGGCCCCGGGGGTGATGCCTTTGGGCGCGCCCCTTCTGGAGGTTGGGGCCGATGAAGGAGTACCTCGACCTCCTCCGGGACGTCCTGGACAAGGGCGTTGACCGGGCGGATCGCACCGGCGTCGGCACCCGGGCCGTCTTTGGCCGCCAGATCCGTTTCGACCTGGCCCAAGGTTTTCCCCTGGTCACCACCAAAAAGATCCACCTCAAGAGCGTCATTCATGAGCTGCTCTGGTTCCTGCAAGGCTCCACGGATAACCACTGGCTCAAGGCGCGCGGGGTCGGCATCTGGGACGAATGGGCAACGGAGGAGGGCGATCTTGGCCCCATTTATGGCCGGCAATGGCGAAGTTGGGCCTGCCCGGACGGCTCCACCCTCGACCAGATCTCCCAGGTCCTGGCGGCCATCCGCGCCAATCCGGATTCGCGCCGCCTGGTGGTCTCGGCCTGGAACCCGGCGGACCTGCCCCTGGAGGGGCTCTCGCCCCGGGAGAACGCCCGCCAGGGGCGCATGTCCCTGGCCCCTTGTCATTGCCTCTTCCAGTTTTTTGTCCAGGAGGGGCGCCTGTCCTGCCAGCTCTATCAGCGCAGCGCCGATCTCTTCCTGGGAGTGCCCTTCAACATCGCCAGCTATGCCTTGCTGACCCACATGATGGCGCAGCAATGCGACCTGGAAGTGGGCGACTTCGTTCATACCTTCGGCGATCTGCACCTGTACCGCAACCATCTCACGGCAGAGATTGTCCTGGCCCAACTCGCCCGGGAACCCAGGCCCAGGCCCCAACTGGCGATCAAGCGGCGACCGCCAAGCCTGTTCGACTACGAATTCGAGGATTTCGCCTTCCTCGGCTACGATCCCCATCCCGCCATCCGCGCCCCCATCGCCATCTAGCCACACCCTGGGAGAACCCGTCCGCGTGACCCAAGCCCTCATCGACTACAGCCTCTTTCTGGCCAAGACCCTGACTATTCTGCTGGGCATCGGCCTGTTGCTGGTCGGGATTGTCCGCGTCCGCAAGACGGGCCATATCGAGGGCGACCATCTGGAGGTCACCAGCCTCAACGACCACTATCACGATCTGGCCCATACCCTCCGCCAGGCCTCCACTCCCAAAAAGGTCTTTCGGAGATCCCTCAAGGCGGATCGCAAGGCCGATAAGGCGCGTGAGCAGACAGCGGAGGCACGCCATCGGCTCTTTGTCATCGACTTTCGGGGCGATATCAAGGCCACGGCCTCCGCCGCGCTGCGCCAGGCCATCACGGCCATCCTCCTAGAGGCCAAGGAAGACGATGGGGTCCTGATCCGGCTGGAAAATGCCGGCGGTCTGGTGACGGAACACGGTCTGGCCGCCTCCCAACTGACCCGGCTGCGGGCGCGGGGCATCCCCCTGACCGTCGCGGTGGACAAGGTGGCCGCCAGCGGCGGCTATCTCATGGCGGTCGTCGCCGACCACATCATCGCCGCCCCCTTCGCCATCCTGGGGTCCATTGGCGTGGTCGCCCAGTTGCCCAACTTCCATCGGGTGCTGGAGCGGCACGGGGTGGATTACGAACTCCACACCGCCGGCGATTACAAGCGCACCCTCACCCTCTTCGGCGAGAACACCGAGGCGGGCCGGGAAAAGCTGCGTGAGCAACTGGAAGAGACTCATGGCCTCTTCAAGGACTTCATCCTGGAATACCGGCCCCACCTGGACCTGGCCCAGGTCGCCACGGGCGAATACTGGCATGGCCGCCAGGCCCTGGCGCTGGGGCTGATCGACGCGATCAAGACCAGCGACGACTACCTGCTGGAAGTCGCCGCTACCACCGATCTTTACCAGGTCAGCTTTAGCGCCTACAAGAAACCCCTGGAGCGACTGCTCTCATCCCTGACCCAGGCGGCCCAGCGGCTTTTCTGAGGGCCCCCTGGCCTTAGGGGCGGCGTTGACGAAACAGAAGGAAGGTGCCCCAGGCCAGGGCCAGGAGCATGATGGCCGCCCCCAGCCCATGACTGAGCCAGGCGAGGTGATGGTCGAGGTGGAGCAGGCCCGACTCGGTTAGCAGATATTCCCAATCGTGGAAGCCATAGGGCGAGGAGTGACCGAAATTCCCGCCCAGCAGAGGCAGATCACCGGCCCGGGCGTCGTTGATGTAGGGTGCGATATCCACGAAATTCTGCCCAAACCACCAGCAGGCCACCGCGGCGCCAAAGGGATCGCGGGTCTTCAACAGCAGAGTACCGGCGCAGATCAGGGGCATGAGCAACTGGCCCAGGGTGCCGCCCAGAGATGTCATGAAGGACCCGAAGGGCCGGAACAAGAGGTGACCGGCCTCATGGAAGGGCAGATTGACCAGATGCAGGAAGGACTGGCCGGCGCCATTGCTGGCCGGGGACAGGGTCATGAGGCGCAGCCCCCACAGCAGCAGGATCAGCAAGAGGGCGGCGCGCGCCCACCAACTCAGCCCATCAAGGTGGGGTTGACGGGGTAGCAGGAGGGCCATCAGCCCCTCCGTTGGCGTGTCCTCCGACCGAGGCCGGGTGGGTGGCGGTCCGACCACCCGGGTCGGCGGGGTCCAAGTCGCGGGGTCGATGCCCGGTCGGGGGTGATATTTCCAATATTTCTCGAACACGATGCCGCAGGCAGCGCAGATTTTGGCATCCGCAATTTGGAGTGCCCCGCATTTCGGGCAGGTCGTCTCGGTTTTGGGCAGCTCGGGGGGTGCGGAATCAGACAAGTTAATTGCTCCGGTACCTGAACATCAGGAACTTATAACTGGCAGTGAGGATTTACTCGTTTCTACGCATTTCCTCAAAAATAAAATCGTTCTGCATCGCATTTACCTGTACCTGCTAGAATTTTCTAGACACGGTTTTGTAAACTCAGGCCGCCTTTCGCATGGCACAAGTCTGACGGGCTTCGAGGGGTGATATGAAGCCCCCTTCTTCGATCGTGATGATGAGGTAAACATGAAAAAAATATCCATTTCCTTACTCTTCGTTGCATCTGGATTGAGTTTCCAATCGTCCACCTGGGCACAGATGAGTTCTGGTTTTCCAACTTTATGTCAGACGGGTGAGTTTGCATTTTTGAATGCCAGGCTAGAGAAGTTTGAAAAGCAGGGAAAAGGATATAATTTGAAGCAGACCGGCAAGATTATATCCTTGTGTGCCGATAAGCCGAAGGAACCATTCAGTAAGTTTTTTTATCGATTTGGAACAATCGGCAACGTGGAAATGGAACAGGTGGCTACAAGCAATGCCAGGTTTGGCATATATAACCGTTCTACCACTCCAAAAACAGGCGAAAATATATTTTCGTTCACCAATGGGAATTTTAATTATTATGTGGCCGAGGCAACAGGAATGGGGAGCGGTATTTCAGTGATGGCTTACAAATCCGACAAAAGAATAGCGAGCTATTTTTCTGGAAATGATAATGAATATCAGTCGAATCTGGAAGAGGTGGATTTTGATAAGGCAAGGTCGCCCGTTTTTATGAAAAAAGCACTAAAGAATAATCTGGACGATACCCTTAGATTTGAATAGTCAGGCTGAGGGATGGAAGTGGGTGCGCCTGGCACTGCAAATGCCAGGTCTAACAGCCCCAGTGCCTGAGGATGGCCCTCGACTTCGCGGATGATGGTCGGCCTGCTCGCAGCGCTAGCCATCCTTCCGTGAACCGATCCCATTAGTGTAAGCTTGCCCCATCATCCTATATCGTACAGCTGAATTTCCATCCATCTACGCAAGCGAAATCCCTTTTTATGGTGGGAAAATCCTCGGCTCTGCCAGGGACCGATACTGGGGACCAACATCTTGTAAGGCCTTGCTTTTCGGTGACAATACCAATCATCATCATTCGATAAAGCCTCAGAAACGGTTAGCCCCATTGCCACAAGGTCTGCCGCCGCCTTGGCCTTCACTGCTGGGTTAGTCCGCGCCGGTACAATCTCGTTTGTGTGCATCAAGATATCTTCTTTCCTGGGCTGGTCAACTTGTAAAGCCAGGTAGGAGATGTTGGGTAGCGTACATACAAACGGCTCTGTGTGGGTTATACTGAGAACCGAGTATCGACATCACCTGTCGTACTTCAGTGGCGTGAATTTCTAAAATCAACTCTAAATAGGTAACGACAAATGAAAAACACATCTACACTTGCCCTTCTTAGCTCCATTGCTATGGTGCTGGTGCTCACGGCTTGTAGCACCGCCTCGAAGCATGAGCCGGCGCCAGCCGCCGCAGCCCCAGCTCCGATGTATGAGCCAAAAACAGATCGCAATTAATAACTTCTCAGTTTCGATAGTATTTGCCGTCAATTTGAAATATGAAAATTTCAAGTTGACGGCAAAGATCATGGGTGGGATCCCGGGTGAAGTGGCTACTGCCCAGAGTGCAGTACTAGCGTACTGATTCTGCATCAATAGGTCATGCACGATAGACTGGGCAGTAATTTCTTCTGCCAGAGCAGTTACGGAGCGCTACACCCTCAGCTGCTAGGTATTATCCCTTCTTGTGTAAGTAGAGGTAAGGGAAGCGCATTAAAATAAATGCCCTTCACGCTTCATGTTAGCGCAAGCCTATCGCACCATCGTAGTAACTTTTATGCTTTTCCGGCCCGCTGTGATCGGTTTCTTCATTATACTCGTCAGCCATACTGGGTTGGTTGGTGCCGCCTCGTCACAGCCGATTTTTGATGACCCTGAGGGATCATCAGTTTCGATGCCACTTCCACCAGAGTACGTGATCGACCAGGACGGGTCCGTAACGCTACGAATCTGCTTTAACTGGTCGTGTGCGCGCAGACAAACCATGACCTTCACTCTCAACGATATGGCCCTTCTAAAAGGGCATATGTCGCTCTGTCTGGGCACAAGTCTCCACGATAGATTACAGCACGTGCGTATCGGCATTTGGCAAATGGAATTGCTGGCACAAAAGTTTCAGCCCTTGTTGGCCAACGATCTTGCCATCAACGATTTTGAGGCGGAAGTTGAGGGGCGGATGGATTGCATCGATAACGCCAGCAATACCACCACTTATCTGCATATTCTCCGGGATATCGGGGAACTGGCCGGGTGGACGGTCTCATCGCCCAAAGTGCGCAATCTTTTCGACATCACCGCAGTTCACTGGACGGCTGTAATCATCGATACAGAAAGTGGTCTTCCCTGGAGCGTTGACTCATGGTATCGCCCGAACGGCCACCTGCCAATGGTCATGCCCTTGCAGAGCTGGATCGACGAGAAAAAGGCATGGGAACAACCTTTCAAACCTATAAATTCCACCCCGAACTCAATCTCCGAGCTATGTAATACGCGGCCGTTTGGCCTCTTGGGGCCAGAGGCATTTGCCTTTCAGTAGGCAGTTGGGGGGGTAGCTCTTCAAGCTGGAATTTGGGTGACTCACTCTATTTCGTTATTCCGGATTATGATTTTCCACTACGTTTTGTTTCCGGCAATACATAAACAATGCCGGTCGTTCCGGAAAACTTGCCATGTATCACGTTCTTGAAGAATTCCACTGGAACATTGATGCAGCCATACGAAATACGGTTATCAAGCGGCGTTGGGGTGCCCAAGCGTTCCGCCCGGCGCTCTTTGGGGTTATTCGTAACAACCGGATGCATCGATATGGCATTTTTGTAGTCCACCCAAAGTATTTCCTTGCCATGGGAATTGCGGCCCATTATCGCCTCGAAACGACCCGCCGGCGTCGTACGCTGCGAGGCAGGGATAAGTCCCATCCGCATGTTAGCAATGCCGGGGGCGACGTCATCACCTTTCCCCAGTCCAAGCAGCACGGGCGCTGCTCCGTGCAGCTTTCCGTCCACGCTGAATACATAGACTTTGGCGTTTACTTTATCGACAATCGCAAACGGCATATTGAGATTGTCTCTTGAACTGACAACCCAATCCGCCATATCCCGAGTCTTGCGCGATGCACTCTCTGACCCAAAGTCCACCTGCCTGGAACCACCGGCCATGGCCGATTTTGGTTCCATAACGAACGGGACCTCTGCGTCTTCAGAATAGTTTGCATGGAGCATCGGGTTGGGCATCTGAGCGAGATTGTCCGTCTTCGTTGCCAGGCTCGGGACGCAACCGGCACCCAACAGACCCAGGCACAGGCATAGCGCCATGCTGATCATTTTTGAGGGCAAGGATGCTGGGAGTGGTCGCTGGGCCACCAGCAGTTCGGGCGCGAAAGGTATCGATTCTTGGTTATTCATGAGGTTATTTCAGAGAGGCTCAATGCCTGCAAGGGGAAAGTCTTAGCGTGCATCCTCCTTATGCTACCGCCGGGTTCGATACTGCAAGGATACATTTACTCATTTTTTCTGACAAGCGGTTTAGGAAATTGGCGTATCGACGGGCCTAGGTCACCGCGGAAAACGGATCTTGCCGTCGCAAGACGCTGTACGGGCAGTTACGGCTCCATTTGGGCGAGGTGTTCCGAAAGTTAGCCGCAGCCCCCCGGCTCTGCCGGGGGATGCGTTACTGCCTTCCGGCGTCCACCTGCCGGGCAAGCTCGCGCAGGGTGGCCGCCACCTCTACTGTGTAGGCAGGCCCTTCCTCGAGTTGGCGCAACGCGGGTGGCAGGGAGGCCAGTTGCCGTTGCGCGTAGTCGCGCACCTGGTCCAGGGTGGGCGAGGGCGCCAGGCGCCGTCCGCCGCTCATCACCTTGGCGAGAAGGGGTGTGCCCCGCGGGTGGTCGGTCTCAAGGGTCAGGGTATCGCCAGCCAGGTGCCCAACCGCGTCATAGCGACGAAAGACCTGCTTGCGGCCGGGCCAGTTGGCCTTGCCTTCCGACAGCTTGCGCCGCGCCACGCCGGCATACTCCTGCAGCTTGTAGGCGCATTCCAGGTAGGGGTGATCGGCGCAGGTGTTCATGCGTGTGCCGACCCCGAATCCATCGATGGGTGCCGCGCTCTCCAGGAGTGCCCGCACCCCGTATTCGTCGAGATCGCCGCTCGCGAAGATCTTGATGTCCTGGGCGCCCCCCGCATCCAGGATGGCGCGGACCTGGTGCGCATGGTCGCCCAGATCCCCACTGTCGATGCGCACCGCCTGGATACGAATGCCCTCGGCCGCCAGCGTGCGCACCAGCGGCGGCAAGGCCCTGGCCGCGGCCTCGGTATCGTAAGTATCGATGAGCAGGGTGGTGGTCTGGGGGTGGGAATGGGCGAAATGGGCGAAGGCGGCCAGCTCCTGGTCGTGGGCCTGGATGAAGGAGTGGGCCATGGTGCCCGACAGGGGGATGCCCCAGCGCATCCCCGCCCGCACGTTCGAGGTCCCGTTGAAGCCGGCGATATAGCTGGCCCGCGCCGAGAGCAGGGCGGCCTCGGCGCCGTGGGCGCGGCGCATGCCGAAGTCCGCCAGCACCTTGTCCCCGGCGGCCAGCCGCACCCGGGCCGCCTTCGAGGCGATCAGGGTCTGGAATTGCAGCAGATTGATGAGGCGGGTCTCCACCAACTGGGCCTCGCGCAGGGGCGCCACGACCCGCAGGAGGGGCTCGTTGGGAAAGAAGACCGTGCCCTCGGCCAGGGCCTGGATCTCGCCGGTGAAGCGCAGGTCGGCGAGGGAATCGACGAAGGGCTGGTGAAAGCGCCCGCAGTGGGCGAGCCACTCCAACTCATCGGGGGCAAAGCGCAGGCCTTCGAGATAGTCGAGGGCCTGTTCCAGACCCGCCGCCACCAGGAAATTGCGGCCGGCCGGCAGCTTGCGCACAAAGAACTCGAAGACCGCCGTGTCCGCCATGCCCTGGTCGAAATAGGCCTGGAGCATGGTGAGCTGATAGAGATCGGTGAGCAGAGCGCCCTCGTCAGGACTGGACATCTTCAGTCTCCCAAGGCCACTGCGCCCGCGGCCTGCATGGTGGCGATGGCCCGCGCGCCATCGCCGGGCTGGACCTCGACAGCCCGGACGCCAGCGGTCAGTAGCCGGACCTCATAGCCCAGACGCAGGGCGTCCAGAACGGTATTGAGCACGCAGTAATCGGTCGCCAGCCCACCGATGAAGACCCGCCGCACGCCCAGGTGCTGAAACTGGCGATGCAATTCGGTGCCCTCGAACTCCGAGTAGCCCGCATCATCCTGGCGGGTCCCCTTGGACACGATGGTGGCCGTCGTGGGCAGATCGAGGTCGGGCGAGAACGCCGCCCCAGGCGTGTCGACCACGCAATGCGGGGGCCAGGGCCCCCCCTGGGCGAGAAAGGAGCAATGATCGGCGGGATGCCAATCGCGGGTCGCGGCAATCGGCAGCCCGGCGGCGGCAAAGTGGGCGATCCAGGCATTCAGCACCGGCACTACGGCATCTCCCTCCGGAACAGCCAGTGCGCCGCCCGGCAAGAAATCGCGCTGGACATCGACCACCACCAGCGCATCGCCTGCTTGTAACGGAAACTTCTCGGTCATTTCCATCTTTGTAGCCCTCCCAACGCCTCGCGATTGGTCAGCACCAGCCGCGCTGGCGGAGAGAAAGTTAGATTCAGGCTGGCCTCGGGGTCAACTTTACTCGATTTCACGTTCTCAACTTTAAGATCCAGAGCCCGTCGCTCTTCGGCCTATAGCGGGCCCAAGCCCAATCCATGACCCCAGGCAACAAGGCTTACAATGATCCCAATCAACCCCTCAGCATCGATCCCCAATAGCCACCCGTGCCTTCCTTCGTTCATCTCCACGTCCACAGTGAATATTCGCTGGTGGACGGCCTCCTGCGTATCAAGCCCATGGTCAAGGCCGTGGGGGAGGCCGGGATGCCAGCCATCGCCATCACGGATCAGCTCAACCTCTTCTGTCTGGTCCGTTTTTACAAGGCCGCCCTGGCCGCCGGGGTCAAGCCCATCGTCGGTGCCGAGATGCTGGTGCGCAACCCGGAAGACGCCGGCCAGCCCCATCGCCTGGTGCTGTTGGTGCAGAACCAGGCCGGCTATCTCAACCTGACCCGCCTCGTCTCCCGCGCTTATCTCGAGGGCCAGCAGGGGACCGCGCCGCCCCAGGTAGAGCGCGATTGGGTGGTGGCGGCGGCGGAGGGCCTCATCGCCCTCTCCGGCGGCCCCGCGGGGGATGTGGGTCAGGCCCTCCTGACCGGCAACCAGACGCTAGCGGAGCAGCGTCTGGATCACTGGCTGGCGGCCTTCGGCGATCGCTATTACCTGGAACTCCTGCGCACCGGCCGCCCCAGCGAGGCGGAGTGCCTGGAGCGCGGCGTGGACCTGGCCACCGCCCGGGGCGTGCCGGTGGTGGCGACCAACGATGTGCGTTTCCTGACCCCCAAGGATTTCGAGGCCCACGAGGCGCGGGTCTGCATCCACGATGGCCAGACCCTGGGCGACAGCCGCCGTCCCCGCCGCTACAGCGAGGAGCAATATCTGCGCTCGCCCGAGGAGATGGCGGCCCTCTTCGCCGATATCCCCGAGGCCCTGGAAAATTCCCTGGAAATCGCCAAGCGCTGCAACCTGGAACTGACGCTGGGCAAGAACTTCCTGCCGGACTTTCCCGTGCCGGCGGGCATGACCCTCGAGCAACACTTTGCCGCCATCTCCCGCGAGGGGCTGGAATGGCGACTGGCCCGGCTCTTCGACCCCGCCAGCCTGGCGGAGCGCCGCCCGATCTATGACGACCGCCTGGAGCTGGAGCTGGGGGTCATCAACCAAATGGGTTTCGCCGGCTACTTCCTGATCGTGGCGGACTTCATCCAGTGGGCCAAGGACAACGACATCCCGGTGGGGCCGGGGCGCGGCTCCGGCGCCGGGTCCCTGGTGGCCTATGCCCTCAAGATCACCGACCTGGACCCCATCGAGCACGACCTGCTGTTCGAGCGCTTCCTCAACCCCGAACGCGTCTCCATGCCCGACTTCGACATCGACTTCTGCATGGAGGGGCGCGACCGGGTCATCGACTACGTCGCCGGGCGCTATGGCCGCGAGGCGGTGTCCCAGATCATCACCTTCGGCACCCTGGCGGCCAAGGCGGTGGTGCGCGACGTGGGCCGGGTGCTGGGCCACCCCTACGGCATGGTCGATCGCATCGCCAAGATGGTGCCCTTCGAACTGGGCATGACCCTGAGCAAGGCCCTGGAGGAGGGCGAGGACCTGCGCAAGGCCTACGCCGAGGACGAGGAGGTGCGGGCCCTCATCGACATGGCGCTCAAGCTGGAGGGCCTGGCCCGCAACGCCGGCAAGCACGCCGGCGGCGTGGTCATAGCCCCGACTAAATTGACGGACTTCGCCGCCCTCTATTGCGAGCCTGGCGGCACCAACCTCATGACCCAGTTCGACAAGGACGACGTCGAGCAGGTGGGCCTGGTCAAGTTCGACTTCCTGGGCCTGCGCACCCTGACCATCATCGACTGGGCGCTCAAGACCATCAACGCCGGGCGCGCCAAGGCCGGCGAGCCCCCCATCGACATCTCGCGCATCGACCCCAAGGACCCGGCGGCCTTCGCCCTGCTCAAACGCTGCGAGACCACCGCCGTCTTCCAGCTCGAATCCCGGGGCATGAAGGAGCTGATCAAGAAGCTGCGCCCCGACTCCTTCGAGGACATGACCGCCCTGGTGGCCCTGTTCCGCCCCGGCCCCCTCCAGTCCGGCATGGTGGACGACTTCATCGCCCGCAAGCACGGCGAGGCGGCGGTGGCCTATCCCCACCCGGACCTGGAGCCCATCCTCAAGCCCACCTACGGCGTCATCCTCTACCAGGAACAGGTGATGCAGATCGCCCAGGTCCTGGCCGGCTACTCCCTGGGCGGCGCCGACCTGCTGCGCCGCGCCATGGGCAAGAAGAAGCAGTCGGAGATGGACAAGCAGCGCGCCATCTTCGAGGCAGGGGCGGCCCAGCGGGGCGTGGACGGCCGGACGGCGACCTACATCTTTGACCTGATGGATAAGTTCGCCGGGTACGGCTTCAACAAGTCCCATAGCGCCGCCTATGCCCTGGTCTCCTATCAGACCCTCTGGCTCAAGGCCCACTATCCCGCCGCCTTCATGGCCGCCGTCCTCAGCGCCGACATGGACAACACCGACAAGGTGGTCACCCTCATCGACGAGTGCCGGACCATGCGCCTGGAGGTGCGACCGCCCACGGTGAACGCCTCCGAGTGGCAATTCACCATCGCCGACGACCGCACCCTCATCTATGGCCTGGGCGCCATCAAGGGGGTAGGGGAGGGCGCCATCCTCGCCCTCCGGGAGGCCCGCCAGGCGGAGGGACCCTTCCGCGACCTCTGGGACTTCTGCCGCCGCATCGACCTGCAAAAGATGAACCGGCGGGTCCTGGAGGCCCTGGTGCGCTCCGGCGCCCTGGACGAGCTCGGCGCCAACCGCGCCACCCTGATGCAGCATCTGCCCCTGGCGATCCGGCTGGCGGAACAGCACAAGGCCCGCCATTCCTCCGGTCAGGTGGACCTCTTTGGCCTGGTGGAAGAGACCGCCACGGGTCCGGACCCCCAACTCGCCGGCCAGGTGTGGGGCGAATGGGAAGAGGAGGAGCGCCTCCAGGGCGAAAAGGAGACCCTGGGCCTCTATCTCACCGGCCACCCCGTCAACCGCTTCGAACCCGAGCTCAATGCCCTCATGGGTAATCGCCTCAATGTCCTGCTGTCCACCCCCAAGGGCCGGGGCGACCGGGAGAAGCGCACCATCGCCGGCCTGGTGGTGGGGGTGCGCCACGGCAAGACCCCGCGCGGCCGCATGGCCTCCCTGGTCCTCGACGACCGCACCGGGCGCCTGGAGGTCACCGTCTTCAGCGAGCTTTACGACCAGGTGCGCGATCTCCTGGCGGTGGACCGCCTGCTGGTGATCGCCGGCACCCTCAATTTCGATGAATTCCGCGACGCCTGGTCCCTGCGCGCCAGCGAGGTCCAGACCCTGGAGCAGGCCCGCGAGAAGGCCGCCGATCACTTGCTACTCCACCTCGACCTCGGCGCCGCCAAGCGGCACAGGAAGGGCGCTGAGATCCTCCAGCATCTGCGCGAGATCCTGACCCTCTATCGGGGTGGCCACCTGGCGATCCAGATGGAATACCGGTCCCCCCAAGGCCAGGCCCGCTTCCTGCTGGGGGACGACTGGCGCGTCCAGCCGACGGACGAGCTGATCAAGCGCCTGCGCCAACTCCTGGGCCAGGAGGCCGTCAAGGTGGCCTATGGCCGCTTCACGGGACAGACAGCATAGAGGAACCAAAACATGAAGAAGGGGTTATCCCGGCTGGTCTCGGCCATCCTCATCCTGGTGGCCCTTTATCTGATCGGGGTGAATCTGGCCCTGAACCTGCCCGCGACGCAGGCCTACCTGAACAGCCTGCGGCCCGATCGTCTCGCCATCGGCTGGGAGCGGGCCTGGAGCTGGTACCCCTTGCGCGTGGAGTTCCGGGGTTTCGCCGCCGACGGCCAGACCCCGACCGAGCAATGGCAGGTCGATGCCGAACGCGCGGCGGCGGCGGTCTCCTTGCGACCGCTGCTCAAGGGCCTGGTGCGCGTGCATGATCTGGACCTGGTCGATATCGACCTGCGGCTGCGGCCGCGCTCAGGCCCCGCCCAGGACGACGCCGCCATCCGGCACCACTTCCCGGTCATCCGCAACCGCGACCCCGAGGCCCTCGCGGAGCCGGCACCGGAGGAGGAAGGCGGCAACCTCTTGCTGGAAATCGCCGATATCCATGTCCAGGGGCATCATGCCTTCTGGGTGTCCCATGTGCGCGGCACCCTGCCCGGCGAGGTGCGCGGCAGCTTCAGCCTGGATACCGGGGCCGGGCGCTTTGGCCTGAGGGAGGGCGCCCTCGACCTGGTGCTCGCCTCGCTGCGGATTGGCGATGCCCAGCCCGTGACCGACCCGGCATCGATCAAGGGCAAGATCGAGGTGCCGCCCTTCGTCATCGCCGAGGCCACGGGCCTGGGGGCCCTGATCCTGCCCGAGTTCGATGCCGAAATTGACCTGCCGGTGCAGAACCTGGATTTCCTGACCCTGCTGACGGGCGACATGGCGGGTCTGGACCTCAAGGGCCAGGGCCGCCTGCGCGGGCGCCTGGTCTTTTCCCACGGCGAGCTGCTCCCCGGCACCGACCTGATCGTCGAGGCCCACGAGCTGGCGATGACCCTCGCCCGCCATGCCTTCAACGGCGACGGCACCATCGAACTCAAGGTCGCCCCCGACGACGCGGATCAGGCGGACCTGGTGGTCCGCTTCGACGAGGTCCAGGCCTCCCTGCTGGCGGAACACCCCGGCGCGGCGACCGAGGCGGGCGAGATCCCGGCGCTGACCCTCTTCTCCGGCCATGGCCTCGAGGCCCTGCTGCACATCGAGACGCGCGGTGGCAAGCCCGACCTCAACCTCACCTTGAACCTGCCGGCGATGGAGGTACCCGATCTCCGGGTTTACAACCGCCTGCTACCCGACGAGTGGGGGATGCGGCTCCTGGGTGGGTCGGGTCGGGTGAATGGCCAAGTGGTGGTTGCCCCCGAGACCATGCGATTCGAACTCGATCTGGCGTCCGACCAGGCCCACCTGAGCTACCGGGATTACCAGGCTACCACCGACTTGTCTCTGCAACTGCGGGCCAGAATTGCCAGTGCCCCCACCGCCGACGAGGCGGTGCTGGACCTGAGCGGTACCAAGCTACGGCTCGACAATGCCGCGGCCCAGGCCAAGGTGAAGACCAAGGCCAAGACGAAGCACGTCAAGGGACCGATTCCGCCCAAGCCCTGGCAGGCCGAACTGGCAGTCAACGACGGCAATCTCAGCATCCCCCTGTCGGCGGAGGAGGCGGCCGGGGGCCCGGTGCGCGCCGTGGCGAAGGCCCTGGCGAATCAGGGTTTCGGGGCCCTGCTCGCGACGACCCATGGCCGTCTCCTGGTCACCCTGACCCTCTCCCGACTCGACTGGATCGCGGAACTGTTGCACCGCCCGCTGAACCTGAGCTTGAAGGGCGCGGCCGAGATCGATGCGGAGATCCTGCTCGCTGATGGCCTGCCGGCCCCGGGAACCACGCTCCAGTTACCGCCCGAGGAGCTGGAGCTTGGGCTGCTGGAGCACCGGGTGGAGGGTCTGGGGCGCGCCGCCCTGAGCCTGGAGCAGGACGGCCATCGTCCGCAGGCTGGTCATGAATATCGCCTTGACGGATGCCCGCATGCGTCGCCAGGACGAGTCGGAGCCGAGCATCGACGGGGTGCGCCTGGATGCCGATGTCGTGGTTACCGACCCCTTCGCCGACCACCCCGGCAAGGTGGATATGGCCCTGAAACTCCATTCGGCGCGGGTCCGCACCATGAGCAGCTACAACCCCTACCTGCCCGCCCATGCCCCCCTCTCCCTAGTCTCGGGCGAGGCCAGTCTCGTCGGCGATCTGCAACTGGGTCCCAAGAGTCTGCGGGGCGAGCTGCTGTTGCTCGCCAAGGATGTGCGCGTGGCGCTGAGCCAGGCGGAGATGACCGGCGATATCCGGCTGGACCTGCTGATCCGTGGCGGCTCGGCGGCGGATATGCGGTTCGATATCACCGGCTCCACCTTGGGACTGAAGGGTTTTAAGGTAACCGGTGAAACCGCATCCGCCCTTGCGCCTGACTGGCATGCCCATCTGGAACTGGAGAAATCGAAGGTCTTGTGGCGCAAGCCGATGCATCTGGACATGAAGGCCGCCATTACCATCAAGGACACCCGGCCCTTCGTCGCCCTGCTGGACAACGCCCGGGGCGAGCACCGCTGGATCGAGGATTTGCTGCTGGTCGAGAACCTGGGCGGGCACATCCAGTTGGTCATGGACGGTGACAGCGCCGTGCTCAAGGACGCCACGATCGGCAGTGGGGCGGTCGGTGTCCAGGCCAAGGGGCACGCCGATGACGACCGCCGCGAGGCCATGCTCCTGGTCCGCTGGCACAGCTTCGTCGGCGCGCTCGAAATGGAGGACGACTGGCAACAATTCGAACTCGGCGATGCCCGCGCCCGCTTCGACGCCTACCGGCCCGGAACCACCGGACTGCCCTCCCGCGCCGGGGCCAGAACGCAACCCGCGGATAGCGCCCGCAAGGCGCTACCTGGCCCGGGCAGTGGGCGCGCCGCGGCATCGCAAGCCGACAAAGGCCGTCAGGGGACTCGGAATCCATTCCTGGAGTACGACCCTTGAGCTTCCCTTGCACGCGGTCACCGCGAGACCTGCCAATGATGATCCGTCGCAGGCGTCAATCGCCGATGATCCCGACCATAAGATCCACTTCCATGGCGAACCCTTCCTCGGTCCTGTCCCAATGTAGGAGCCAACAGCATGAATCTGAATACCGACCATCTTAATCGCTGCATCGGTACCCTGCGGTTGTCTCTCAACTTTTATGAGCAGGCCCCGGCGGACAGTATCGATCGGGAAATTTTTCGCAATGCCATCGTCAAGGGCTACGAATTGGCGCAGGAGACCAGCTTCAAGCTGCTGAAAAAAGCCTTGCGCGATTACGGCCACGCCGCAAGAAAACTCGACGCCACGCCCATCAAGGATTTGCTGCGTCTTTCGGCCACCCATGGCTTGATGACAATCGAGGAAGTGGAGCGTTGGTTTGCCTATCGCGACAACCGCAACAATACCGCCCATGACTACGGCGAAAACTTTGCCAGGGAAACGCTGCGCTTGATCCCCGACTTCATTGACGACGTGACGCGCCTGGCAGCCGTGTTACGCGAACGCTACAGCGAAGATTCCTACTAATGCCCGAACTACCGCTGCAAATGCTGGAGTTACGGCCCCACCACCTTGAGATGCTCCGTGCCCTGCTGCAACAGCAGATGCGGCACGCCGAGGTCTGGGCCTACGGCAGCCGGGTCAATGGCAATGGCCACGACGCCAGCGATCTGGATCTGGTGGTCCGTCGGCCAAACGACCTGAATCAGGAGATACCGGAATTAGGAGCAATGCAGGATGTCCTGTCGGAAAGCAATCTGCCCATTCGGGTCGAAATAATGGATTGGGCTCGTATCCCGGCCAGCTTTCAGCGCGAGATTGAACGGGCCTATGTAGTGGTGCAGGTAGGGAGTGATACTGACCCATCAGCGCCATGAGCCTCTACGCAGCCATCGTCGAAGACGCCGTCCTCGAATAGCTCGCCTCATGGCACAGGCCCCCTCGGGATTCAGGGCGCGAAGCTGGCCAGGGAGACCTGGCAAATCGGCTAGAATGCCGCGGACATGGGGTTTAGAGCCCATGGACACCCTCACCCGGCAAAAGGCAATCCGATGGCCAAGACGGCAACCCCGAAAAATGACTCCTCCGCCACCATCGGCTTCGAGGCCAAGCTCTGGCTCACCGCCGACAAGCTGCGCAACAACATGGACGCGGCGGAATACAAGCACGTCGTCCTCGGGCTGATCTTCCTCAAATACATCTCCGACACCTTCGAGGAACAGCGCGCCAAACTCCTCGCGGGCCAGGGCGACTACGCCGGGGCGAATCCCGAAGACCCCGACGAATACAAGGCCGAGAACGTCTTCTGGGTGCCCGCCGAGGCCCGCTGGTCCCACCTCCAGGCCAACGCCAAACAGCCCGCCATCGGCAAGCTCGTGGACGACGCCATGGTCGCCATCGAGCGCGACAACCCGCGCCTCAAGGGCGTCCTGCCGAAAGACTACGCCCGCCCCGCGCTCGACAAGCACCGCCTCGGGGAATTGATCGACCTCATCGGCACCATCGGCCTTGGGGACCGGGAAAACCGCGCCAGGGATATCCTCGGACGCGTCTATGAATACTTCCTCGGCCGCTTCGCCAGCGCAGAAGGGCAAGCGCGGCGGCGAGTTCTACACCCCGCAGTGCGTTGATAAGCTGCTGGTCTTCATGCTCGCCCCTTACAAGGGCCGCGTCTATGACCCCTGCAATGGCTCCGGCGGCCTCTTCGTGCAGAGCGAGAAATTCATCGAGGCCCACGGCGGCAAGCTCGGCGATATCGCCATCTACGGCCAGGAATCGAACCCTACCACCTGGAAGCTCGCCCTCATGAATCTCGCCATCCGCGGCATCGAGGGCGATCTCGGGAAATACGCCGCTGACACCTTCCGCAACGACCTCCACCCCGACCTCAAGGCCGACTACATCCTCGCCAACTTTCCCTTCAACGTCAGCGACTGGTTCCGCAAGGACGACGACGTGCGGTGGAAATACGGCCTGCCACCGAAGGGCAACGCCAACTTCGGCTGGATCCAGCACATCGTCCACCACCTGGCCCCCGACGGCATGGCCGGCTTCGTTCTCGCCAATGGTGCCATGTCCTCCAACCAGTCCGGCGAAGGCGACATCCGCCGCGCCCTCATCGAGGCCGACCTCGTCGATTGCATGGTCGCCCTCCCCGGCCAGCTCTTCTACAGCACCCAGATCCCCGTCTGCCTCTGGTTCCTCGCGAAAAACAAAGCCGCCGACGCCAAACGCGGCTTCCGCGACCGCCGCCAGCACACCCTCTTCATCGACGCCCGCAAACTCGGCACCCTCATCGACCGCGTCCACCGCGAACTGACCGACGCCGACCTGGAGAAGATCGCCGCGCACCTACCACGCCTGGCGCGGCGACGTCTTCCCTCCCCCTCGCGGGAGAGGGCCGGGGAGAGGGAGCCGCGCCCTACGCAGACATTCCCGGCTTCTGCAAATCCGCCACCACCGCCGAGATCGCCGCGCACGGCCACGTCCTCACGCCCGGCCGCTACGTCGGCGCCGAGGAAGTCGAAGACGACGGCGACCCCTTCGAGGAAAAGATGCCGCGCCTCGTCGCCGAACTGCACGCCCAGTTCGCCGAGTCCGCGAGACTGGAGCAGGCCATCAAAGCCAATCTGAAGGGACTGGGTTATGGCCTCGAATAGCACGATAAAACAAGAACTCACCACCGATACTGCTTACCAGAGCCTCCTCAGCAGGATTTCCGAGGTTTACACGGCGGGTCAGCTCCGGGCACAGCAGGCCGTCAATGCCCAGCTCACCGCTACTTACTGGCAGATCGGCCATGACATTGTGGAGTTTGAGCAAGGCGGCAAAGCCCGGGCGGATTACGGGAAGGCCCTCTTGGACACGCTGAGTCGTGATCTCACCTACCGTCATGGCCGTGGCTTCAGCCGCAGCAACGTCATTCGCATCCGCCAGTTCTACCTCACCTACCCAAAAGGTGCGACGGCGTCGCACCTTTTGAGCTGGTCACACGTCGTGGAGCTTCTGAAGATCGATGACCCGCTGGAACGTAGCTTTTACGAGCAACAGACCCTTCGGGAGAAGTGGGCCGTCCGAGAACTCCAGCGCCAGAAGAAGGCCTCCGTGCAACCTGCGGATCGCGGCAGAGCACGGACAGAACCGGCTGATCCTTCAACCCGCTTCTCAGGGTCCGATCACGCCGAAGCCAGGATCCAATCCGCCTGCGGTATCGCTAGTATCCGAGTTACGAAGATCCCCGGCCGCACTGTCTCGTCGAAAGCGACACAGGAAGAGACTACCGTCTGCGATCCAGCCTCCATGCCGCTCTCCCCGAATATGGCTTGGGCGAATCCCTTTATCCTGCCCTCCAGTTCGCCGAAGTCGCCTTGCGCAATGCCATCCACCGGGCCATGACGGCCCGCTGCCAAACCGACGATTGGTTTGACACTGCGGATAACCGCCTGACGCCTTGGCAAAAAACCCAAGTCTCGGAAGCGCGGAAGGCACTCAGCGACCATCGGAAATCAATAACGCCCGGGCGCATGGTGGCGGAACTGAACTTCGGCTTCTGGACCGGCTTCTTCAACAAGGCTCATGGACAGACCGGGGTCGGCCACTACCTCGCCCACACCATCTACCCGTACGCCCCCATTGACGAGCAGAACCTGAATAAGCTCGGGGAGCGCTGGCGGCTCATTCGCAACCTCCGCAACCGCGTGTTCCATCACGAGCGGGTTCTCCACTGGAAGGATTTGGACGCCCAGCATCGGTCGGTCCTCGAAGTGATTGCATGGATTTCACCGGAACTTCACGAACTGGCCTTAGCCCTCGACCGTTTTGCCGGTATCCGTTCAGCCGGTCTGGAACCCTGGTTAGCCAAAGTCCGCCGCCATTGGCCAGTCAGCGCCCCCGGGGGAACTCCGGCATGCGGCCAGATCGCCACGGTGAATGCCCCAGTCGATGCCGCCACCGGTGCGGAAACACCCTTTGGCCATCGCTGGGGCGGCGAGGTCCTACATCTGTCCGACGCGCACCTCACCGCCATGCACAACGGCCAGACCCTGGCTTTGGATGTGATGAGCGAGTATGTCGTTTTTCTCCGGCTACAGCCGGGTGAGTTGCTCCACCGTCAGGAGCCTCCCAAACCCATGAACCTCCGCCACGCAAGGAAGACGCGCCTCGTCGCCGCACTGCAGGTCCTGTTGGCCGAGTCCGCGAAAATGGAGCAGGCCATCAAAGCCAACCTGAGGGGGCTGGGTTATGGCGGGTAATCTCGATACCGAATGCACTGTCGGTGACGTTGCAAGGCATCCCAGCCGGATGGCGCTACGATCGGCATGGGACCGTTCGGTTCGATGACTCGGCGTTCTCGACTACGGATGCCCGACCGGTGGTGCGGTGATCGACGACGTGCGAACAGTGGGCCTGACGGCATTCGAATGGAGTCATCGACGAGTCGACCGATATGCGCCAAAGTCGAAGGCCGACATCGACGTGATTAACTGCGCTATGCCCGGCGCTCGCGTTGCGGAGAACACTTGGGCAGGTCGCGTACTCCCGACGAAGGAGCCAGACGCTCTCGATATCGCGTTGGCTGAAGGTGCATCGCACCGACGCCGCGAAACCCGACGCGACTTTTCCTCTTCTGCGTTTCCATCTGCCTCGGCACCGCGTTTCAGCAGAATGCTTCGAACGCGGTACGACAGGCGACCGCAGAGCGAACCGTTCAGCATCCTGCGCAATATCGCACGCTTCCAATCTCCCACCCCTCGCCGAGCAAAAAGCCATCGCGGCGGTGCTTGGGGCGCTGGACGACAAGATCGAGTTGAACCGGCGGATGAACGCGACGCTGGAGGCGATGGCGCGGGCGCTGTTCCAGAGCTGGTTCGTGGATTTCGACCCCGTCCGCGCCAAACTCGACGGCCGCCCCCCCGCCGCCCTCGACCCCGCCACCGCCGCCCTCTTCCCCGAGCACTTCGAAGACTCAGCCGCTCGGCCACATTCCGAAAGGCTGGAAGTCTGCAACGTCGTCGAAGACATCGAATCTCAGCGATGCGGCACATCGAGCACTCGCGAGACCGACGATTCGGACGGCAACGTACCGCGTACTACTCGAGACGCTCGAACTGACGTCGATGTGCGATTCCCACGCACGAAGTCGCTGCTGCGAACCGACGCAGCTACCGCCGAAGTCCGCGCAACGGACGACTTATCATCGCGCCCGCTGCACCGCCGCGAACCATCGGCTCTCGGCATTGCCACGGCCATGCTATCGGCCCGCAGGGTCGCGTCGTCGCACACTACCGGTCGCATCTTCGCCTACGTCGCGGAACTCCGCCGGCTCGACCTCCAACGCTTCGACGCTCGACGCTGGCACGAGTCTTCGAGCCATCGAACTGGCACGACGATGACCTTCGCCGACGGCATACCGATCATCGATCCGTCGCGCCGTACGCACTGCCGAAGAGCCCAGGTCCGAGCGTTCGCCGGAATGCCGCTTCTCGACCAAGATCCACGCCAACCACCACCAATCCCGCACCCTCGCCACCCTGCGCGACACGCTGCTGCCGAAGCTGCTGAGCGGGGAGTTGAGCGTGGCGGGGCTTGAATCCAAGCTGGAGAGCCACCGCGTGAGCGATCAGCCGTTACCCCAATCCGAAATCATCCTCTACCAGACGGAGGATGGCCGGACCCGCATCCAGTGCCGGTTTGAGAACGAGACGCTGTGGCTGACGCAGGCGCAGATTGCCGAGCTGTTCCGAGACGACGTCCGCAGAACGTGAACCAGCACTTGAAGGGCATTTTTGCCGAGGGCGAGCTGGTCGAGGCGGCAACTTGTAAGGATTACTTACAAGTTCGATCGGAAGGCGGGCGGCGAGGTCGCCCGGAAGCTTCGGCACTACCAGCTTGGAGGCCATCCTCGCCGTCGGTTTCCGCGTGCGCAGCCATCGCGGCACGCAGTTCCGCCAGTGGGCCATCGGCGCGCTTGAACGAGTATCTGGTGAAGGGCTTCACCATGGACGACGAGCGGCTGAAGAATCCGCCGGGCAAGGGGCAGAAGGATTACTTCGACGAGCAACTGGAGCGCATCCGCGACATCCGCTCCTCGGAGCGGCGCTTTTACCAGAAGGTGCTGGATATTTACGCGACGAGCGTGGACTACACGCCGAACACGGAGATGTCGCAGCAGTTCTTCGCCACGGTGCAGAACAAGATGCACTGGGCGGCGCACGGGCAGACGGCGGCGGAGGTGATCCATGCGCGGGTGGATGCCGGCAAGCCGTTCATGGGCCTGCAAACGACGCGGCCCGGCGGCATCGTCCGCAAGGAGGACGTGTCCATCGCCAAGAACTACCTCGATGGCGAGGAACTCGACACGCTGAACCGGATCGTGAACGCCTACATCGAATTTGCGGAACTGCGGGCGCTGCAACGCAAGGTGATGACGATGCGGGACTGGATCACGAAGCTGGATGAGTTTCTGAAACTCTCCGAGCACGAGCTGCTGGACCACGCGGGGAAGATTTCCGCCGAGCAGGCGAAGATGAAGGCGGAGCTGGAATATGACCGCTATCGGACGCTGCTGGATGCCCAGCCGCGGCGGGTGGATGCGGACTTTGAAAAGGCGGCAAAGGCGCTCCAGAAATTGCCGCGACCAAAAAAGCCCAGGCCATCGAAAGGATGAGCCGCAACGCAACCGGTCGTTGACCAAGACGCTGCCCTCGATTGACTACAAGCACTCCAAAGCACTCCAAAGAACTAAAGCTCCAAAGAACTCCAAATGGACCATCTCAAACTTCGCGTCTCCGCGGTGAACCCAACCCAGCCATGATCCTCAACGAAGCCATCGTCGAAAACGCCGCCCTGGAATGGTTCGGGGAACTGGGTTACGCCTGCCTCGGGGCGGAAGCCCTCGCCCCGGCCACCCACGGGGAGCGGGCGTCTTACGGCGAGGTGATCCTGGTGGGCCGCCTGCGCGCCGCGCTCCGGCGCCTGAACCCGACCATGCCCGAGGAGGCGCGGGAGGAGGCCTTGCGCAAGGTGCTGCGGATAGCCACACCGTCGCTCACCCAGACCAACCGCGCCTTTCACCGCCTGCTGCGGGATGGCGTTCCCGTGGAATATCCGCGCCCCGATGGCGGCATCGCGGGCGATCATGCGCGGTTGGTGGATTTTGGGGATGTGGCCGCGAACGACTGGCTGGTGGTGAACCAGTTCACGGTGATCGAGGGCCAGCACCACCGGCGGCCCGACATCGTCATCTTTATCAACGGGCTGCCCCTGGCTCTGATCGAGCTGAAGAATCCGGCGGATGAGGACGCGACCATCTGGAGCGCCTACGCCCAGCTTCAGACTTACAAGGCGGAGATTCCCAACCTGCTGCACTACAACGGCTTGCTGGTGGTCAGCGATGGCTTGCAGGCGCGCATGGGTTCCGTCACGGCCAGCCAGGAGTGGTTCAAGGTCTGGCGCACGATCGCGGGCGAGGGCGATGCCCCCCAGTCGGCGCTGGAGCTGGAGGTCCTGGTGCGCGGGGTGTTCGAGCGGCAACGCCTGCTGGATTTGCTCCAGCACTTCATCGTCTTCGAGGAAGACCCGGACTCGGGGGCGCTGCATAAGATCATCGCCGGCTACCATCAATTCCACGCGGTCAAGGCGGCGGTGGAGGAGACGGTGCGCGCCAGCGGCATGGACCTGAGCGGCCAGCCGCTGAGCGAGGAGGCGGGCACCTATTGGGCGGGCGCCATGCCCGGCGGCAAGCCGGGCGACCGCCGCGCCGGCGTGGTCTGGCACACCCAGGGCAGCGGCAAGAGCTTTTCCATCCTCTTCTTCGCCGCGCGCCTGGTGCGACATCCGGCGATGCGGAACCCGACGCTGGTGGTGCTGACCGACCGCAACGATCTGGATGACCAGCTTTTCGGCCAGTTCCAGCGCTGCGCGGAGCTCCTCGGCCAGACGCCGGTGCAGGCGGACGGACGCGAGCATCTGCGGGAGTTGCTGAACCGGGCGAGCGGCGGCGTCATCTTCACCACCATCCACAAGTTCATGCCGGCCAGGGGCGAGGCGATGCCCGAGCTGAGCGCGCGACAGAACATCGTGGTCATCGCGGATGAGGCGCATCGCAGCCAGTATGGGTTCGGCGGCAAGGTCAATGAAAGGACTGGCGAGATGTCCTACGGCTTCGCCAGCAACCTGCGCGACGCCCTGCCGAATGCCTCCTTCATCGGCTTCACCGGCACGCCCATCGAGAAGACGGACGCCAACACCCGGGCGGTCTTCGGCAATTACATCTCCATCTACGACATCCAGCGCGCCGTCGCCGACCAGGCCACGGTGCCCATCTATTACGAGAGTCGCATCTCCAAGCTGGCCCTGAACGCCGCCGAACTGCCGAGTCTGGACGCGGAGTTCGAGGACATCACCGAAGGCGAGGAGCTGACCCGGAAGGAAAAGCTCAAGACCAAGTGGGCCGCGCTGGAGGCCCTGGTGGGCGACCCGAAGCGCATCGCCCTGATCGCCGCCGATCTGGTGGCGCATTTCGAGAAGCGCCTGGAGGCCATGGACGGCAAGGCGATGATCGTCTGCATGAGCCGCCGCATCTGCGTGGACCTCTACCAGGCGCTCATCGGGCTGCGCCCCGACTGGGCCAGCGCCCCGGACGACGACCCTGACGCCGAGCAGGGCCGGGGCTGCGTGGTGAAGGTGGTGATGACCGGCAGCGCCGAGGACGGTCCCGCCTGGCAGCCGCATATCCGGGGCAAGAAAAAGCGCCGCAAACTGGCGAACCGCTTCAAGGACGCCAAGGACCCCTTCCGGATCGTCATCGTGCGCGACATGTGGCTGACCGGCTTCGACGCGCCCTGCCTGCACACCATGTATGCGGACAAGCCCATGCAGGGCCATGGCCTCATGCAGGCCATCGCACGCGTGAACCGGGTCTTCCGGGACAAGCCCGGCGGCCTGGTGGTGGATTACCTGGGTCTCGCCGATCAGCTCAAGCGGGCGCTGGTGACCTATACCGAGAGTGGCGGCCAGGGCGACCCGACCTTCGACACCGCCCAGGCCATCGCGGTCATGCTGGAGAAGCACGGCATCGCCCGCGACCTGATGCACGGCTGCGACTGGGACCTCTGGACCACGGGCAAACCCACCGAACGGCTCGCCCTCATCCCCGCCGGGCAGGAGCACATCCTCGCCCAGGAGGATGGCAAAAAGCGCTGGGTGCGGGTGGTGACGGAGCTCTCCAGCGCCTTCGCCCTCTGCGCCGCCAGCGACGAGGCCACGGCGATCCGCGACGACGTGAGTTTCTTCCAGGCCATCCAGGCCGCCTTGACCAAGCAGGCCAGCAACACCCAGAAGACCCCCGAGCAAATCGACGCCGCCATCCGCCAGCTCGTCTCCAAGGCCATCACCACCGAGGGCCAGGTGATCGATGTCTTCACCGCCGCCGGCTTGCCGCGGCCGGATATCGGCATCCTCTCCGACCAGTTTCTCGCCGAGGTGCGCGGCCTCAAGCACAAGAACGTCGCCGCCGAGTTGCTGGAAAAACTGCTCAAGGACGAACTCAAGGTCCGCGCCCAGCGCAACCTGGTGCAAAGCCAGGTCTTCAGCGAGAAGCTCAAGAAGACCCTCAACGCCTATCACAACCGCGCCATCTCGACGATGCAGGTGATCGAGGAGCTGATCCAGCTCGCCAAGGACCTCGACGCCGCCACCAAGCGCGGCGAAGACCTCGGCCTGACGGATGACGAGATCGCCTTCTACGACGCCCTCGCCGCCAACCAGAGCGCCGTTGTCGCCCTGGGCGACGACAAACTCAAGGTCATCGCCGCCGAACTCGTGACCCAGGTGCGCAAGAGCGTCACGATCGACTGGACCCTGCGGGAAGGCGCCCGGGCCAGGATTCGCGTCATGGTCAAACGCATCCTGAACCGCTATGGCTATCCACCGGATTTGCAGGATGAAGCCGTCAAGACGGTGCTCGCCCAGGCGGAATTGCTGTCGGCGGCTTGGGCGGTAGGCTAGAGCCCGATCCCGGACCTTCCGCGCCGGGCGGCTATTCCACCGGGGCTATCCCGGCCCGGATGGCGAAGCGCACCAGGCCGGCCAGGGTGTCGATACGCAGCTTCATCATGATCCGGGCGCGGTAGGTCTCCAGGGTCTTGGCGCTGATACCCAGGGACCCGGCGATCTTCTTGTCCCCGGTCCACCGGTCCACCAGCCCTGGTTAATCCGGCAAAGACGCAGAGAAGATAGGACTACCCAGGGCCACCCGCTGCTGGGCGGGTGGCCCTGGGGCTCAGCCCATCATTTGGCCTGGTTGGCCTTCTCGTCCAGGTAGAGCCAGGTGTCGATGACGGTGTCGGGGTTGAGGGAGATGCTGGTGATGCCCTGATTGAGCAGCCAGTCGGCGAGGTCGGGGTGGTCGGAGGGGCCCTGGCCGCAGATGCCGACGTACTTGCCGTGCTTGCGGCAGGCCTCGATGGCCATGGACAGCATCTTGAGGACGGCGGGATCGCGCTCGTCGAAGTGCTCGGCCACCAGGGCGGAATCCCGGTCCAGGCCCAGGGTGAGTTGGGTCATGTCGTTGGAGCCGATGGAGAAGCCGTCGAAGTATTCCAGAAACTCTTCCGCCAGCACGGCGTTGGAGGGGATCTCGCACATCATGATGAGGCGCAGGCCGTCCTTGCCGCGCTCCAGCCCCTGGGCCGCCAGGGCCTCGACCACGGCCTTGGCCTGCTTGAGGGTGCGCACGAAGGGGATCATGATCTCGATATTGGTCAGGCCCATATCGTTGCGCACGCGTTTGAGGGCCTCGCATTCCATCTCGAAGCAGTCCTTGAAGGACTCGGCCACATAGCGCCCGGCGCCGCGGAAGCCGATCATCGGGTTCTCTTCCTCCGGCTCGTAGCGGGTCCCCGCGATCAGGTTGGCGTATTCGTTGGACTTGAAGTCCGACATGCGCACGATGACGGTATGGGGCGCGAAGGCGGCGCCCAGAGTGGCGATGCCCTCCGCCAGCTTGGTGACAAAGAACTCCCGCGGGCTGGGGTAGGCGGCGATGCGCGGGGCGATGCGGGCCTTGAGATCCGCCGGCAGTTGGTCGTACTCCAGCAGGGCCTTGGGATGGATGCCGATCATGTTGTTGATGATGAACTCCAGGCGCGCCAGGCCGACCCCCGCGTTGGGGGTGGCGGCGAAGGCGAAGGCCCGGTCCGGGTTGCCCACGTTCATCATGATCTTGACCGGAATGTCCGGCATGTGGGACATCTCGATGATCTTATGCTCGAAGGGCAGGGCGCCTTCGTAGATAAAGCCCGTATCGCCCTCGGCGCAGGAGACGGTGACGGGCTGGCCTTCGGTGACCTTAGCGGTGGCATCGACGCATCCCACCACCGCCGGCACGCCCAACTCGCGGGCGATGATGGCGGCATGGCAGGTACGGCCGCCGCGGTTGGTGACGATGGCCGCCGCCCGCTTCATGATCGGCTCCCAGTCGGGGTCGGTCATGTCGGTGATGAGGACGTCGCCGGGCTGGACCTTATCCATGTCGTGGGTGCCATGCACGACCCGGGCCGGGCCGGCGCCGATGCGATGTCCGATACTGCGACCGGTGGCGAGGACCGGGCCCTTGGCGCGCAGGTGGTAGCGCTCCAGGACATTGCCGGAGCGGCTCTGAACCGTCTCGGGACGGGCCTGGACCACATACAGGAGGCCGTCCAGACCGTCCTTCGCCCACTCGATGTCCATGGGCCGGCCATAGTGGTTCTCGATCAACACCGCCTGCTTGGCCAGCTCCATAATCTCGGCGTCGGTGATGGAGAAGCGCAGACGATCGGCCTCGGGCACCTCCTCGGTGAGGACCTTCTGGGCGCCGCCGGGTTCGGCATAGACCATGCGCAGGGCCTTGCCGCCCACATTGCGGCGCAGCACGGCGGGCCGGCCAGCGGCCAGGGTCGGCTTGTGGACATAGAACTCGTCGGGATTGACGGCGCCCTGGACCACCATTTCGCCCAGGCCATAGCTGGAGGTGATAAAGACGGCGTCGCGGAAACCCGATTCCGTGTCCAGGGTGAACATGACGCCGGAGGCGGCGAGGTCGCTGCGCACCATGCGCTGGATGCCGGCGGAGAGGGCGACGTGGCGATGCTCGAAGCCCTGGTGGACGCGGTAGGAGATGGCCCGATCGTTGAACAAGGAGGCGAACACCTCCTTGATGCGGTGTTTGATATCGTCCAGACCCTTGACGTTGAGGAAGGTCTCCTGCTGGCCCGCGAAGGAGGCATCCGGCAGGTCCTCGGCGGTGGCGGAGGAGCGCACGGCCCAGGAGACTTCGCTGCCCGCCTCGGCCACGAGCCGCTGGTAATAGTCATCGATGCCGGCTTCGAGGGCGGCCGGGAAGGGCTGTGCCATGATCCAGCCACGGAGGCGGGGACCGACCTGGGCCAGCTTGGCAACGTCTTCCACGTCCAGATCATCGAGCACGGCCTGGATGCGCTCGTCCAGTCCGTCCTTGGCCAGGAACTCGCGGTAGGCATCGGCGGTAGTGGCAAAACCGCCGGGGACCCGCACGCCGACTTCCGCAAGGTGATGGATCATTTCGCCAAGGGAGGCGTTCTTGCCGCCCACGATCGGCACATCGTCCATGCGCAGGTCGCGGAGCCAGCGGACGTACTCGGTCATGTCAAATCTCCCTCAAGTTGCCGGGAAGGAATAGTGGTGTATTGCAGCCAGGATTCCGGTCGCGTTGGGTAATGGCAAATGATAAATGACGTTGATGCGCCGCATCAAAAAACTTATTAAGTTTTCGGGTTTGGGTTGGGAATTAGTCCGCCCGCGGCCGATAATTGTCCGGGATCAGCACCGTCGGCTGGCGTTGAGCGGGGTCCTTGAAAGGAAAGTCCAGGGTGTAATGCAGGCCGCGGCTCTCGCGACGGCGCAGGGCCGAGCGGATGATGAGGTAGGCGACTTCCACCAGGTTGCGCAATTCGAGCAGATCATTGCTGACCGGAAAATTGCCATAGTACTCAATGATCTCGTGGTGCAGCAGATCAATGCGGCGCTGGGCGCGCTGGAGGCGCTTATTGGTGCGCACGATGCCGACATAGTCCCACATGAAGCGGCGCAGTTCTTCCCAGTTATGGGAGACCACCACCGCCTCGTCAGGCTCGTGGACGCGACTGGCATCCCAGAAGGGGACGTCCGGGGGCATGGGCGCGTCGCCCAGGTGCGCCTGAATATCCGCCGCCGCTTGGGCGGCAAAGACCAGGCATTCCAGCAGGGAATTGCTGGCCATGCGGTTGGCGCCATGGAGGCCGGTATAGGCCACCTCGCCGATGGCGTAAAGGCCCGGCAGATCGGCGCGGGCCATCTCGTCGGTGACCACGCCACCACAGGTGTAGTGGGCGGCGGGCACCACGGGGATGGGCTGGCGGGTGATGTCGATCCCCAGTTCCAGGCAACGGGCATGGATAGTGGGGAAATGTTCGATGATGAAGTCCGCCGGCCGATGGGAGATGTCCAGATAGAGGCATTCGGCGCCCAGGCGCTTCATCTCGTGGTCGATGGCGCGGGCGACGATGTCGCGTGGCGCCAACTCGGCGCGCTCGTCAAAGCGGTGCATAAAGCGGGCGCCGTTCGGCAGCAAGAGGCGCCCGCCTTCGCCACGCAGGGCCTCGGTGATCAGGAAAGTCCGGGCCTGGGGGTGGTAGAGGCAGGTCGGGTGGAACTGCATGAATTCCATGTTGCCCACCCGGCAACCGGCGCGCCAGGCCATGGCAATGCCATCGCCCGTGGAGACATCCGGATTGCTGGTGTAGAGATAGACCTTGCTGGCGCCGCCCGTGGCAATCACCACGAAACGGGCCAGCAAGGTCTTGACCTCGCCGCTGGCATCATCGAGGACATAGGCGCCGAGGCAGCGGTCCACCTTGATGTCGAGTTTGCGCCCGCTGATGAGGTCCACGGCGATGTGGCGCTCCAGGATCCGAATGTTGGCGCGGGCGCGGACTTGAGCTTCGAGGGTGGTCTCCACCTCCTTGCCAGTGGCGTCGGCGGCGTGGACGACGCGGCGATGGGTATGGCCGCCCTCGCGGGTGAGATGGTAGCCCCCGGCCTCGACCGCCTTATCGTCACGGGTAAATTCGACACCCTGGTCGAAGAGCCAGCGAATGCTGGCCGGGCCGTGATCAACCACCAGCTTGACCCGTTCCGGGTCACAGAGGTCGGCTCCGGCATCCAGGGTATCCTCGATATGAGAAGCCAGGGAGTCGTTGGCGTCGAGGACGGCGGATATGCCTCCCTGGGCATAGAGGGTGTTGCCCTCGCTCAAATCGCGCTTGGAGACCAGGGCGATGGAGAGGGACGCGGGCAAGCGCAGGGCTAGGCTAAGCCCAGCCGCGCCACTGCCGAGTATCAGAACATCAAAACGGTGGGCTTGGCTCATGCGGGCGACCTGAGGATACCAGTGGCGGTGAACCGAAAGGTTCGCCGCCGGGCGGGCCCTTCGGGTGCAAAGCAAGGGCACTCACTATAAACTGAAACGCTCTTCGAGATGAGGGTCTTCGCGGGCTTTTGCCGCCAGCCCCGCGCCGCGAACTCTTGAACTTTCCATACGGGTAACTGTCCATGCAAACGGATTCAATGACGCCTTCGCCAGGAATGCGATGCCATGTCTGAACGGCTTGGCGACCAGGAACTGGTAGCGCGGGCACAGGCCGGGGATCGGCGCGCCTTTGACCTGCTGGTGCTCAAGTACCAGCAAAAGGTCGCTGGTCTCATTGCCCGTTACCTGCGTGATCCCAACGAGGTCCAGGATGTGGCCCAGGAGGCATTCATCAAGGCTTACCGGGCCTTGGGAGGGTTTCGTGGCGAGAGTGCCTTTTATACCTGGCTCTATCGCATCGCGATCAATGCCGCCAAGAACCACTTGGCTTCGCGGGGACGCCGGCCGCCCAGGGACGACATGGAGATGGAGGTGGCCGAGCAACTGGAGTCGGGTGGGCGCCTCAGGGAGATGGGTACCCCGGAAAATCATCTCCTGAGCGAGGAGATCGCTCAAACGGTGCAGAAGGCATTGGATGAACTCCCTGAGGATCTGCGTACCGCCATCGTCCTGCGGGAACTCGAGGGACTGAGTTACGAGGAGATCGCCGAGGCCATGGACTGCCCCATTGGAACGGTGCGCTCGCGCATTTTTCGTGCCCGAGACGCCATTGACAAGCGGCTAAGTCCCTTGCTCACATCATGAAGAGAGGTGTGATTCACCCATGAGCGAACAGCAGAGAGAACACGTCTCCGCCCTGGCGGATGGTGAACTTGAGACCCTACTGGTTGGTCCTACCATCTCCGCCCTGGAAGCTAACGCGGACCTGAAGGCCGCCTGGGAGAGATACAGCCTCATCGGCTCGGCCCTGCGTGGCGAGGCCTTGCGACCCGAATATCGCCAGATCGCCGCCCGGGTGAGTGAAGAACTCGCCGCCGGGCCAATACCCCTCTCGGCGTCCCGCCCCGCCCATCGCCAGCCTCGCCCGAGGGCGGCCGAGACCTCCCGCTCCCGGCGCGGCCACTACGCGGGCGTGGCCCTGGCCGCCAGCGCCGCCTTCCTCGCGGTTTACGCCTTGCCTCCCTTATTCACCGCCAGCAATCCAGTCCCGACCAGCCCCGCCCTGGCCCAGGTAACACCGCCGATTTCGTCCCCTGTCGCCGTCTCCGTCTCGCCCCCGCCGTCATCCCGGTTGGTGAGTCTGTCGCCATCGCGAACCTCCGAAGTCAGTCCGCGCTGGCACCTGGCCGCTCCGGAACTGGAGTCTAAGCTCGATCAATTCCTGGTCAATCATCAGGCTAGTTCCCCGGCCAATGGCATCAAGGGCATCTTCCCCTACGCAACGGTCGTGGGTTATGAAGCGGGGCGCTGAGGCGGCCGCCGTGCGGTCCCTCCGGCGGTGCCCAAGGGCGGGGTGGCTGTGGCTCCTCCTGGCGAGCCTGGCGGTTACCCAGGTCGCGGCCAGCCCGGAGTCAGAGGTGGAACCCTTCGAGCGCATGCGCCAGGCCCTGAGTAGCCTGAATTATTCTGGCGTGCTGGTTTATTCCCACGACAATCGGATGGAGACGTTGCGCATCGTCCAGCGGGTGACGAATGGCCGCGTCCAGGCGGAACTGGAATCCCTCAACGGCCCACCCCGGGGTATGAAGCAGGACGGCGGCCAGGTAACCTGTCGCCTCTCGGGCGAACACCTGATCGCGGTAGCTCAACGCGCCCTGGGCCAGGAGGGGCAGGATGGCCAGCCCCTGAAGGCCCGGGATCTCGCTCCCTACTATCTAGTGCAATCCCAGGGCCAGGCGCGGGTGGCCGACCGCCAGACCCAGGTGGTGGGTATCATCCCCACGGACGCCCTACGCTATGGCTATCGCTTCTATCTCGATACCCAGACCGGTCTGCCCTTGAAGCTCGATCTTATCGGTAGCGATGCCCGCACCCTTGAACAACTCATGTTTACCTCCCTGACCCTGGACCCGGAAACACCGGCACCCGAGGCGGAGGTTGTGCCCCCGGAGGCCGGCGATCCGCCGACATTCACCCCTCCGGAAAACCTCGCCTGGACTTTCGACGGCCTGCCCCCGGGTTTTGCGCTGGTACGGGCCGAGCGGACCCTTGACGCCTCTGGCCGGACCCTGGAACACCTCGTTCTATCGGACGGGCTGGCCGCCATCTCCATCTATGCGGAGGCGAGTGCCGGGGAGGGGTTGCAGGGTGGTTCGCGCATCGGCGCCATTCACGCCCACGGCGGCGAGGTGGCGGGCCATCAAATCACGGTGGTCGGCGAGGCGCCGGCGGCGACGGTGGCGGCAGTCTTCTCTGCCCTCCAACGCCAGGAAGGAGTGACGCCATGATCGAGGAACAGGGCCGGGTCGTCAGGGTTAGCGGAGCCTTGGCCGAGGTCGCCTGCATCCGGCGCAGCGCCTGTGGCGGTTGCTCCGTCAATGGCGCCTGTGGTACCTCTCTCCTGGAACGCTATCTGGGTCGCCAGCCCCTGGCCTTGCACGCGGCCAACGCCATCGGCGCTCGACCCGGCGACCTGGTGGTGGTGGGTGTCCCCGAAGAGACCTTGCCCCAAGCGGCCTTCGTCGCCTATCTGATGCCCTTGCTGGTCATGCTCCTTGGGGCCTTGGGCGGGGATTGGCTCGCCGGTCTGACCCAAGCATCCTGGTCCCAGGGGCTGGTCCTGCTGGGCGGCATCATCGGCCTGGGGCTCGGCTTCCGGTGGTCCGCCGGCTTCAGTGCCCGTCGCGCCGAGGACCCGCGCTTCCAAGCCGTGATCCTCCGGCGGGCGGGCCTGGAAGTGGCGGGCCCGGGCCTGGAGCCGACCCTGGACCCACGGGCTCCGCAGGACTTGCAAGCCCGATAAACCCCAAGTCCATCTCTATATTTTTATTGCACTAGGGGTATTACCTTCCCCTGAATCTAGATAATCCGGAGCACTAATGAAGAAGTTTCCTCTCCCGATGGCTGGGCTGCTCGCGAGCCTCCTGCTGGTCCTGGCCCCCTTGAGTCTCTCCGCGGGGGCCCTGCCGGAATTTACGACCCTGGTGGACAAGGCCGGGCCGGCGGTGGTCAACATCAGCACCCGCCAATCCCAAAGCGCTCCGTTCCCCGCCATGCCGCCCGGCCATGGCCTGCCGGACCTCCCCGAGGACAGCCCGCTGCGCGACTTCTTCCGCCGGTTCTTCGGCGAGCAGGGCGAGGACATGATGCCGGACGATGACATCCAGTCACGCTCCCTGGGCTCCGGCTTCTTCATCTCCAACGATGGCTACGTCATGACCAATGCCCATGTGGTCGATGGCGCCGACGAGATCATCGTGCGCACCAACGACCGGCGCGAGTTCGTCGCGACCGTGATCGGCGCCGACAAGCGCAGCGACATCGCCCTCATCAAGGTGGACGCCAACGCCCTGCCCACGGTCAAGATTGGCTCCGCCAGGGACCTCAAGGTCGGCGAATGGGTGCTGGCCATTGGCTCGCCCTTCGGCTTTGATCACTCGGCCACCGCCGGCATCGTCAGTGCCAAGGGCCGGAGTCTGCCGACCGAGAACTATGTCCCCTTCATTCAGACCGACGTCGCCATCAACCCCGGCAATTCGGGCGGTCCCCTCTTCAATCTTGAAGGCGAGGTCATTGGCGTCAACTCCCAGATCTACAGCCGCACCGGCGGCTTCATGGGTCTCTCCTTCGCCATCCCCATCGATGTGGCCATGGATGTTGCGGATCAACTCAAGCGCAGTGGCCGGGTCACCCGTGGCTGGCTGGGCGTCCTGATTCAGGATGTGACCCGCGACTTGGCGGAGACCTTCAAGATGCCCCAGCCCGTGGGGGCTCTCGTCGCCCAGATCGTGCCGGACGGCCCGGCTGCGACCTCTGGCCTCCTGCCCGGTGATGTCATCCTTGACTTCAACGGCACCCCCATCCTGGAATCCAGCGCCCTGCCGCCCTTGGTGGGCATCCACCCCGTGGGCAAGCCGGCCAAGGTGACCGTGCTGCGGCGCGGCCAGACCCGGGTCATCGAACTCATGATCGGCGAACTCCCCGAGGACGGCCAGGAGGGCAAGAAGGGTGAGCCACAAGATCAGCCGAACAAGGCGAATCGTATTGGCCTCGTCGTCGAGGATTTGAGTGACGAGGATCGCGAGCAGTTAGGTGCCGGCAAGGCGGGCGTCTTTGTCGCCAAGGTTGAGAAGGGTCCCGCCGAGCGTGCCGGCATTCGCGTCGGCGACATCCTGCTCATGATTGATAACAAGGATGTGGAGAGCGCCGCGCGCCTGCGCGAGATGCTTGACGCCATTGAGCCCGGACGTTCCATCGCGGCCCTCATCCAGCGTAATGAAGGCCGGATCTTCGTCGCCGTCCGCATCCCCAAGGACTGATCGCTGCCGGAGTCTCGATGAGGGCAGGCGCCGGCATCATGCCGGCGTCTCTTTTGCCCAGGCGGGTATTCCCTAGGGAGGACTAGGGTGCGATCGCCCCTTCCCCAGGCCTCGCGGAGCGGTAACAGCTTGAATACCGAATCCCCAAAACTCGCCTGGCCGGCTTCTGCTATGATGCTTCGCTCCCCCGATCCTGGGGGCCGGATAGAGGCCCTTCTGCTCTGAACGCCCGCTTTCAGGGCCCTGATTTCACCACATATCTAAGGTTATAGATGGTCGATCTGAGTCATATCCGCAACTTTTCCATCATCGCCCATATCGATCACGGAAAATCGACCATCGCGGACCGTTTCATCCAGCTTGCGGGCACCCTGAGCGACCGCGAGATGTCGGCCCAGGTGCTTGATTCCATGGATCTGGAACGGGAGCGTGGGATCACCATCAAGGCCCAGAGCGTGACCCTGGACTTCAAGGCCTCGGATGGGGAAATCTACCAGCTCAACTTTATCGACACCCCGGGCCACGTGGATTTTTCCTACGAGGTGTCGCGTTCCCTGGCCGCTTGCGAGGGGGCCCTGCTGGTGGTGGATGCCGCCCAAGGCGTCGAGGCCCAGAGCGTGGCCAACTGCTATACGGCTATCGAGATGGGCCTGGAAGTCCTGCCGGTACTCAACAAGATCGACTTGCCCTCCGCCGAGCCAGAAAAGGTCATCACCCAAATCGAAGAGATCATCGGTCTGGAGGCCAAGGACGCCCTCAAGGTCAGCGCCAAGACCGGCCTGGGCATTCCAGAACTGCTGGATACCCTGGTCAAGCGAATCCCGCCACCCCGAGGTAATCCGGACGGGCCCCTCCAGGCCCTGATCATCGACTCCTGGTTCGACTCCTACGTCGGCGTCGTCTCCCTGGTGCGGGTGGTCAACGGCGCCATCAACCGCCGCGACAAGATTCAGATCATGTCCACCGGTCGCAGCTATACCGCGGACAGCATCGGCGTCTTTACCCCCAAGAAGACCGAACGCAAGACCCTGGGTACCGGCGAGGTCGGCTTTCTGGTGGCGGGTATCAAGGAGATCGATGGCGCCCCGGTGGGAGACACCATTACCCTCACCGACCGCCCCGCGGACAAGGCCCTGCCGGGTTTCAAGGAGATGCAACCGCGGGTTTTCGCCGGCCTCTATCCCGTGGACTCGGATGCCTATGAGGAACTGCGCGACGCCCTGCGCAAGCTGCGTCTCAACGATGCGGCCATGTTCTACGAACCAGAGGTTTCCCAAGCCCTTGGCTTCGGTTTCCGCTGCGGTTTCCTCGGTATGTTGCACATGGAGATCGTCCAGGAGCGCCTGGAGCGCGAATACGATCTCGACCTCATCACCACGGCCCCCACCGTCATCTATGAGGTCCTGCTGTCGAATGGCGAGGTGGTGAAGGTCGATAATCCGGCGGAGCTCCCGGACGCGGCGGTACTGCGGGAGATTCGCGAGCCCATCATCGAGGCCCACATCCTGCTCCCTCAGGAGATGCTGGGCGGCGTCATCAATCTCTGTATCGAGAAACGTGGAATTCAGAAGAATATCCTACTACCTGGGTGGCCAGATTCAGGCGACCTATGAACTGCCCATGAGCGAGGTGGTGCTCGACTTTTTTGACCGCCTCAAGTCCGTGAGCCGGGGCTATGCCTCCTTTGAATATGAATTCAAACGCTTTCAGGCGGCGGACCTGGTCAAGCTCGATGTCCTCATCAATGGCGAAAAGGTGGACGCCCTGTCGACGATCGTCCACCGCGACAACGCCGCCTACCGGGGACATGACCTGACCGTGCGCATGAAGGACCTGATCCCGCGCCAGATGTTCGAGGTCGCCATCCAGGCCGCTATTGGCAGCAAGATCATTTCTCGTACTACTGTCAAGGCCTTACGCAAGAATGTCACCGCCAAGTGTTACGGTGGCGACATTACCCGCAAGCGCAAGCTGCTGGAGAAGCAGAAGGCGGGCAAGCGGCGCATGAAGCAGGTCGGCAAGGTGGAAATTCCCCAGGAGGCCTTCCTTGCGGTGCTGCAGTTTGGCAAGGATAATTAACCCATTCCCTTTGAAATTCGTATCCGGCTCATGAACTTCGACTTTCCGGCCTTTCTCGTTATCGCCTGCGCCCTGACCGGCGGCATCTGGCTTCTCGATACCCTGTGGTTAGCCCCGCGCCGCCGCCGAGTGGCCGCGGAGGCCAACCTGGGGGGGAAGGGGAGGGAGGCAGCCGGGCCAGGGCGCACCTCAAGGAACCGGTGCTGGTGGAGTACGCCCGTTCCTTCTTCCCCGTCATCCTCGTCGTGCTCCTGCTGCGCTCCTTCGTGGTGGAGCCCTTCCGCATCCCCTCCGGCTCCATGATGCCAACCCTGCTGGTAGGTGATTTCATTCTGGTCAACAAGTTTGCATATGGCCTGCGCTGGCCGGTGCTCAATACCAAGTTCCTGGGACTGGGTGAGCCCCAGCGCGGCGACGTGGCCGTCTTCCGCTTTCCCCTGGAACCCGGCACGGATTACATCAAGCGTATCGTTGGGGTGCCTGGCGACGAAATTTTCTATCGCAATAAGACCCTCTTTGTGAATGGCAAGCCCATGACCCAAAGGCCGGATGGTACCTTCACCGGCGTGGGCGCCGGGGCCAATATGACGGGGGCGCGGATCGCCGACGAGCAATTGGGTGATGTCGAACATCGCATCCTGACTCATCCCCGCGCCCCGGATCTGGCCCCGGGTTGCTACGAACTGCTCAAAGGCCCCATCAAGGTTCCCGCGGGTCATTACTTCGCCATGGGTGACAACCGGGACAACAGCAACGACAGCCGCTGCTGGGGCCTGGTGCCGGAAGGCAACCTGGTCGGCAAGGCCTTCGCCATCTGGATGAACTGGGATGGCCAACGCGCCGGCTTTCCCATTGACTGGAGCCGCTTGGGAACCCTCATCAAATAGCCTGGGGGTTATCTGATCAACTTGCGGAGATCGCCATGATGCAGTCCTACCGAGCTGCCAACCGCGGCTTCAGCCTGATAGGGACCCTGATCTGGGTCCTGCTCATCATCGGCGCGGCGACCACGGGCCTCAAGCTTGGGCCCCACTACCTGCAATTCTGGACCGTGCGCTCCGTCATGGATGATATGGCCCGGGACCCAAACGCTACGGCGATGGGTCGCCAAGCACTCATTCAGTCCCTGGAAAAAAAGCTTTATATTAATGACGTGCGATCGGTTAAGAACGAAAACTTTAGCTTCGAGAAGACCGATACGGGGCGGTTACTGGGTGTCCATTACGAGGTCCGCGAGCACCTGTTCGCCAATTTGGACGCCCTATTGACCTTCGACCACCAGACGCTCATTCCCTGAGCGTGATCGGGGACCCCAGCCGTCTGGCCCGAATCCTCGGGTATTCCTTTACCCATCCGGACCTCCTGACCCAGGCCCTGACCCATCGTAGCTCTCCTGGGATCAGCAATGAGCGGCTGGAGTTTTTGGGCGATGCCCTGCTCGGCTTCGTGATTGCCGAGGCGCTTTGGGAACTGCTGCCAGAGGCGGACGAGGGCGACCTGAGCCGTACCCGCGCCTCTCTAGTCAAGAAGGAGGCCCTAGCCCGGCTGGCGCGGCTCATCAAGCTGGGTGATTATCTCCGCCTGGGCCCCGGCGAGTCCCGTACCGGCGCCCACGGCCGGGACTCCATCCTGGAGGATGCCCTAGAGGCTGTCTTCGGCGCCGTGTTTGTTGATGCCGGATTCGAGCCCGCCAAGGCATTAATCTTGAGGCTGTTTCGTGAGCCCTTGGCCGAGGCGGTCAACCAGGGTCAAATCAAGGATCCCAAGACCCGGCTTCAGGAGGGCCTGCAGGCCTTCAAGCGGCCCTTGCCCCTCTATGAAGTCCTCGAAATCGGCGGTAGCCAGCACGAACAATCCTTTCGCGTCGCCTGTTTACTCCCGGATTCCGGCCAAACCACCCAAGGCGGCGGCACCAGCCGCCGCCGCGCCGAACAAGAGGCGGCGGAACTCATGCTGAAACTGATAGCTCATGACATCTGATACACCCTATTCCGAGACCTCCCAGCCCGACACTCCCAATCGCTGTGGTCAGGTCGCCATCGTCGGCCGGCCCAACGTCGGCAAATCGACCCTGCTGAACCGCATCCTCGGCATGAAGCTGGCCATCACCTCCCACAAGGCCCAGACTACGCGCCACGCCATCCTGGGAATCCAGACCACGCCCCGCGGCCAGGTCATCTTCGTCGATACGCCGGGCATCCACCAACGCGGGGAGGGTGCCCTCAACCGCTACCTCAATCGCACGGCACGGGCCGTTATGAGCGATGTCGATCTGGCCCTGCTGCTCGTGGAGGCCGGGCGCTTCTCCCGGGAAGACGAGCAGGCCCTGCGCGCCCTGGCCGATGCCAAGACTCCGGTCATTGCGGTCGTCAACAAGATCGACCAGCTTGCCGACAAGGAACGACTCTTGCCCTATCTGCGCGAATTGGCGACGCGACACCCCTTTGTGCAGTTGGTGCCGGTCTCGGCGAAGCGTGGGCGATCAGGTGGACCGGCTGCTGGAGTTAGTCATCGCCTCCCTGCCCGAGGGGGACAATATCTATCCCGAGGACCAGCTCACGGACCGTTCCGAACGCTTCCTGGCGGGGGAACTCCTGCGGGAGCAGATCATGCAGCGTTACGGCCAGGAATTACCCTACAAGACCACGGTGGAGATCGAGCGCTTCGTCGAGGAGGAGGGGCGGTACCTCATCAACGCCCTGATCTGGGTCGAGCGCGATAGCCAGAAGGCCATCCTCATTGGCCGTCGGGGAGAGGCTATGAAGGCCGCCGCCAGCCAGGCCCGCCAGGAGATGCAAAAGCTGTTTGGCTGCCCAGTCCACCTCGAGGTCTGGGTCAAGGTCAAAAAGAGCTGGTCCAGCGACGAGGCGGCCCTGGCGAGCCTCGGCTACGGGGATATCTGATCCGGGCTCGGCCATGGGAGGCTCCGTCGCCCCTGAACCCCTGCGGCGCTGCTTTGTCCTGCATCGCCGCGATTATGGCAACACCAGCCTGCTCCTCGACCTCTTTTGTGCCGAAACCGGGCGCCTGCCGGTCCTGGCCAAGGGCGCCAAGCGAGGGCGCACGCCCGCCGCCGCCATCCTCCAGCCCTTTCGGCCCCTCTGGGCCAACTGGACCGGGCGGGGCGAGGTGCGGAACCTGACCAGCGCCGAGCCTGCAGGCCGGGCACTGGAATTAGGCGGCCAAGCCCTATTTTGCGGCTTCTATCTCAACGAACTCCTGACTCGGCTCCTGGGGCGGGGCATTCCCCATCCAGAGCTCTTCGCCTTCTATCACGCCGCCCTCGCCGGCCTGGCCGCAGGCGAGCCGCTGGAGACCAGCCTGCGCCAATTCGAGCTGCGTCTCCTAGGCGAGATCGGCTATGGCCCCCTGCTCGATCAGGACGAGAGGGGCCTGATAGCCCCGGAGGCCCGTTACAACTGCGCGGCCGGTCAGTCACCCCGCCGGGTACTGGCGGGGGAGGGTGGGACTCAGGCCATTTCCGGCGCGACCCTGCTGGCCTTGGCCGCGGGCGAGCCCCTGGACAATGACCAACAGACCCGGGAGGCTCGCCATCTCCTGCGTAGCCTCCTGGCGCCCCATCTCGGGCCCAAGCCCCTCAAGAGCCGCGAGCTGTTTCGTCAGGCCAAGGGTAACCAGGGTAAAATGCCAAACTGAAGGCCTGGGGTATCGGTACGGTCCCCTCTCGCGCCGCCTCTCACTAATGGAGTCCCGACACACCATGTCCATCCACCCCATCCTGCTCGGCGTCAACATCGACCATATCGCCACCCTGCGCCAGGTGCGCGGTACCCGTTACCCCGAGCCCCTGCAGGCCGCCCTGGTGGCCGAGCAGGCGGGAGCCGATGCCATCACGCTGCATTTGCGCGAGGATCGCCGGCACATCCAGGAGCGAGATGTCGAGGCCCTGCGCCACATGCTCCAGACCCGCATGAACCTGGAGATGGCGGCCACCCCCGAGATGGCCGCCATCGCCCGGCGCATCCGCCCGGCCGACTGCTGCCTGGTCCCCGAGCACCGGGAGGAACTCACCACCGAGGGTGGCCTCGATGTCGCCAGCCGTGAGTCCGAGCTTACCGACTACTGTGGCGCCCTGGGCGAGGCGGGCATTCGCGTCTCCCTCTTCATCGATCCTGACCCCTTACAGGTCGAGTCATCCCTGGCCATCGGCGTCCCCGTGGTCGAGATCCACACAGGCGGCTATGCCGAAGCCCGCGACCCCAGCACCCGCGCAATCGAACTGGACCGCATCCATCAGGCCGTGGCCTTGGGCACCGGCCTGGGGTTACAGGTCAACGCCGGCCATGGCCTGGATTACCACAATGTCCGGGCTATCGCCGCTATCCCCGGCATCCGGGAACTCAATATCGGCCACGCCATCATCGCCCGCGCCCTCTTTGCCGGCCTGGACCAGGCCGTGCGGGACATGAAGAGCCTGCTGGCCGGATGTTATTAATGGTTCAGAAAAAACCAGTGCATCTTCAGCATGCCGACTGGTCACTGCTGGTCTGTGGGTCGCCGGGCCGGAGTCACTTGTTTCTGAATCGTCACTTAGGGTTGCAACAGGGTCAAACCGAAGAATGACCTTCTCGGGCATGGTTTTCTGCCCACTCCAATACGGTCCGGATCCGACCGTTGACCAGCGCGAGGGCTTCCTCGAACCGGACCCAACGGAATTCCTGATGCTCGGGCACGCCTAGCTCGGGGCTGATGGGGAGATAGACCTCCCCACTTGGGCTTTCCGCCAGATAGTAGCGGGCGACCTTGCCCCGGCTGTAAGGAGGTGTCTCGACAAATTTCTCGCCCCAGCGAAACATCAGATCCGCAAGCCCCGCCTCCTCAAGTACCTCGCGCCGGGCCGTGGCGAGCAGGTCCTCGCCCGGTTCGACCTCGCCTTTAGGGAAGTCCCAATAGCCAAAGCAGCGAAGCAGCAGGTAACGTGGGCCATCCTCGAACTGGCGCCGGATCACGACGCCAGAGGAATGCCTGGTTACCTTCATGATTTATACTGAACACACATGAGGTTTCGGTTTCCCATGCCGGGTGACGGCTGGCGGGGGGCGCGGTAAATACCTCCCTGTAGGCTTGACGACAAGATTCCTGCTATCGACACCCCGCCACACGCCGAAGATTGAAGGGCCCTAGATATGGAGGGGTTTGAGGCGGTATTGGCCCCAAGGGGCCATCACCGTTCCCGCCGCCGGGTTCGCTTCTGCTGAAGGCGGACCAGGGCCAGGATGGGACCCGAGAGGGCGTAGGTCAGGAAGCCGAGAAAGAGGATCACGGGTGGGTGCAGATAGATCAAGGCGAAGCCGAGCATGATGACGATGGCGGCAACGAAGGGCACGCGATTACGCAGGTCCAGGTCCTTGAAGCTGCGATAGCGGAAGTCACTGACCATGAGGAGGCCGGCCAGGGTGGTGAGGATGGCGGCCAGCCAGCTCATATGGGCGCCGGTCACGCCTTGATCGGCGCCGATCCAGACGCCGGCGGCCACGATGGCGGCGGCGGAGGGGCTGGGGAGACCCTGAAAGAAGCGTTTATCCGAGGTGCCCAGCATGGTATTGAAGCGCGCCAGGCGCAGGGCGGCGGTAGTGGTGTAAATGAAGGCGGCCAGCCAACCGACCTTGCCCAGGCCACCAAGCGCCCATTCGTAGGCCACCAGGGCCGGGGCTACACCAAAGGCGACCATGTCGGAGAGGCTGTCGTATTCGGCCCCGAAATCGCTCTGGGTGTTGGTGAGGCGCGCGACCCGCCCATCAAGACCGTCGAGAATCATGGCCGCGAAGATGGCGATGGCCGCCGCCTCGAACTTACCCTGCATGGCCCCGATGATGGCGTAAAAGCCGGCAAAGAGGGCGGCGGTGGTAAAGAGATTCGGCAGCAGATAGACACCGCGCCGGCGCTTCGGGGGTTGAGGCTGGGGCTGGGTTTCGGGCTGGGAGACTATCTCGTCCATGGTAGGGATTCGCTGAGGGGGGAATGCGGTTCAGTATAGCGAGGGGGGCAGGGAGGGGAAAGCGGCCGCCCGCCATTTCCAGAGCGGGTCCGGCGAGACCCGTGGTCCCTGATCATCTGGGGAAAAAATCGGCGGAGAGCCAGTGCCCAGGCGTACCCGGAGTCTGGCCTCCTCGGGCATTTTCAGGTCCGCGAGGTGGTAGCTTCCGTCTGTCTCAGGGCGGTCTGGGCATGCTCGAAGCGCCGTTCCAACGCCCCCGCCTCGGCAGCCGGTGCCGGACCGGCGAGGAACCAACCCTCAATTAAATGGGCACTTGTCGTCTGGGGATTACCCTCGCCCGTGGCCAGATGTTCCTGAAGACGGTTGACCTGAAAGGCCATCCGCTCGGCGGCGCATTCCGGAGGCGAATCGATCTGGGCCAGGATCTCTAGGCGCAGGCAGATCTCGGCACGTTCACGGGCGTTGGCGGCGCGCTGATCGGCAAGGTCGGCGGGGCCCCTGGTCGCCGATTCCCGGGCGCGCTGGAAGCGAGCCTCCATGCCTTGGTGGAGACGTTCTTCCGGGTGGGGGCCCAGGGCCTGCCATTGGGCCACGGCGGCGGCAAGGGCGCCCGTGGCATCTTCCCCCTTCTCCAAGGCTTGTTCCAGCTCGGAGCAGACCCGGGCTTGGCGGGTAAGGAGTTCCAGGGTTTGGCGACGTTGCGCCGTCAGCCGCTCCTGGCGCCCGGTCTGAATCTGGTGTAGGGCCTGGCGCCAGCCGCGTTCCAGCTCGGCGGCAGCCTGACGGGGGACTGGCAGCTGTGCCGCTTCCTGCCAACGGGCCTCAAGGGCTGGCAGGGCATCCGGGCCATCGACCGCGGCTTCCGATTCGGCGCGCGCCAGGGCCTCGGCCTCGGCGCGAATCGTCTCGCGGAGGCGTAGATTTTCCCCCATTTCCGCGGTCTGGGCCTCGTGGCGCTGTCGGCGACGTTCGAAGACGGCGTCGCAGGCGGCTCGAAATTGCTGCCAGAGGCGGTTTTCGTCCCGCTGGCGGGCGGCGACGGTGGTGTGCCATTGGGACTGCAGGCGCTTGGTCTCCTCGATGGCTCGCTCGAGATCTGGGGCGCTGGCCAAGGCCTCGATCCGTGCGATCAACTCATGTTTGAGCCTTTGATTCGCCTCCCGCTCGACGCCGAGACGGGCATCGAGCCGCTTGAGCGCGGTGCGGAAGCGCCGCTCCAGGCCGCGCTTGTAGCGGTCTTCCACCTCACCGAGATGCTCCCATCCTTCGCGCATCTCACGTTCGGCGCGTTGGGCCTGTCGCCAATCGACGCGTCCCCAATCGACCCGGTCGAGAAACTCCTCGAGTTGGGCGCAGAGGGCCTCGCGGGCGGCGCGGGCGGCCTCGCGCTCCCGGGCTCTTTGTTCCAGCCAGGGCTTGCAGAGGGCATGAACCCGATCCGCGGCGGCGGCAAAGCGTTCCCAGAGCGGATGATTGGCCGGGGAGCCATCACGCTCCAGTGCCTTCCACTCAAGCCGCAGTTCATGCAGGCGCCCGGCCTTGGCGGCCAGCGGGAAGTCCGCTAATTCAAGTTCCTCCATAGCCTGACAGAGGCCTTCGCGATGGGTATCCGCGCCCCAGCGCCGCCACTTTTGCAGGTCGCGCAGGCGTGGGATCAGGGCCTGAAGCTGCTCCTTGAGGTGCGCGGTCCTGGCCAGGGGCAGGCCGCTGGCCGTGGCGGCGTCGATGGCGGCCTGAAGGCTCTGGAACAGGGGTTCGGCCCGCTTGAGTTCGCCCGCCACGCAGGCCGCCTCCAACTCGGCCACCTTGTCGCTGGCCTGGGCGAGGCGCTGTTCGGCGTGGCGGTTTTGCCGGTTTTGGCGGTCTGCCAATTGCGCGCGGGCATCGGTGACGGCGACGAGCAACTCCTGATCCGAACCAGCCGGAGGGGGCAGATCCTGGACCTGCGATAGCAGACGGGTCAGGCGGCGATGTTCGATAGGTCGGGATTGGTCGAGGGCTTCGCGGGCCTGGGCGAGCCAGGCGGACAACGCCAGATGGGATTGACGCTCGCGCGCCAGGGCTTCCTGGTGGGACTCGGCGGCGGCCAGGGCGGCCTGATAGCGGTGCGCCAGGGCGCTGGGAGGCTGGCCCAGGGCATCCCAACCGGACCTGATCTCCTGGAGACGCTCGCGCAACAGCGCCTCGTCCGAGATAGCGAGGCAGGGGGCCAGCGCCGTGATCAGGGCCTCCCGTGCGGAATGGTTGCTGGTTTCGGCCTCGGCGAGGGCGACCTGACTGGATTGGGATTGCAGGTGGGCCTCGTGAGCCGCCAGAAAGCGCGCGCGCTCACCGGTGTAACGATCCCGTCCATCCTGATCCGTTTCTTCCGCGATCTCAGTCCATTGGCGATCGAGCAGATCCAGCAGGGCCCGATCCTGGCTCCAGTTTTCGAAACGCCCCAGCGCTTCAAGCTTGGCGCACAAGTCCTGGCACTGAGCGCGCACCCGGGCGGGGCGCCCCTCCCGTTCGGCCAGTTCCCTCAGCCGGGTATGGGCCAACCGATAGACATGCTTATCCTTTTTGCCGATGCCCCGCGCCACCCGTTCCAAGGCCGCCCGATCCTCTAATCGCTTGGCGGCGGCGGCGCGAACAGCCGTCGCAGCGTCGCCCAGCGCTCGGTCGGCCAGTGCGGCTTGGTCGGTCAGGTGTTCGATCGCGCTCATGCGAATCTCGGCTTCCCTGGCCTCGGCGGCGACATGAGCCAGAATGGACTGATCCTTGAGACCAACGACCTCGGCCTTTCGCAACTCCAGGTCCAAGGGCGGGGCCTCTTGCCCACACAGGAGTTGGCGATAGCGGGCGGCAGCGGCCTCGCGAATTTCGGCGTTGGTATCCCCTTGGGCCAGTGTGCGCAGCTCCTCCAGGTTGGTGAGGCGGCGATAGGCTTGGAGATGGCGGGGCCCTTCAGCCGCGCTGGACGGTTTGGCAATATCAGGAGTGGCGGTTGCTTGCCGGCGACGGGAGAAGAATCGCGTGAAGATCATGGTAGCTCCTGAAGTGTAGGAAACGCGTCAAGCCCTGGCGTACCAAGGCAAACATGGCTAAACCCGGTTTGCCCGGTGAAAAACAGCATCGCCCACGAAGGGGTTGCCGCGTCGCTCGTCGCCGATAGTGGACATGGGCCCATGGCCAGGGATGAACCGCAGGTCATCACCCAGGGGAAACAGCTGGTTGCGGATCGAGGCGATCAGATCCCGATGGTTGCCGCGCGGAAAGTCGGTGCGGCCAATGGAGCCCTGAAAAATAACGTCGCCGACCTGGGCGAGCCGGTCCGGGGCGGAGTAGAAGACGACATGTCCCGGGGTGTGGCCTGGGCAGTGGAGGACCTCGAATTCACTTGCGCCCAGCGCGACCTTGTCCCCTCCCTTAAGCCATTGATTCGGTGTGAAGGCCGCAATGGGCGGAAAGCCAAAGGTGGCGCACTGGCCGGGCAGGCCACGCAGCAGGAAGTCGTCATCGGGGTGGGGCCCCACAATGGGTACCCCCAACCGCGCCGCCAAGGGGCCAGCCGCGCCAACGTGATCGAGATGGCCATGGGTCAGCAGAATCTTGGTGAGGGTTACGCCGCTCTTATCAAGCAGGGCCAGGAGTCGTTCCATGTCTCCGCCAGGATCGACCAGGGCGGCCTCGGCCGTCTGGTCGCACCAGAAGAGGGTGCAGTTTTGCTGGTACGGCGTGACCGGTAGAATACGATATTTAAGCATTAAAATATCTACTTAATACACTGTTATTTTTAGCAAATCCGATCTTGTTGACGTCAAGGGATCCAGATTGTCCGCCGATCTCTCTATCCGGCGGATGCCATCGGGCCCACCAGCCAACATCACCCCCAGCGGCGTCTGGTTGGAGCGGCGCGGGTTGGGCGAGGTAACCCAAAGGTTCGCGGATAGGGTGCTGCAGGGAAGGGTTTGGTGGATAGCGTTGTCCAATCCCAGCAGCAGGGTGACCCGGGTCCAAACGTCCGGATTGTCGGAAAGGAAGGCTGCCGTCCGCTCGCTGCCGCACACCCTGGTTGTGATTAGTTGCCCTTAGCGGGCTTGGCATCCTTCGCGTCCTTGGCATCCTTGGCTGGTTTAGCATCCTTGGCTGGCTTAGCATCTTTCACGGGCTTGGCATCCTTCGCATCCTTAGCCGGCGCTGCAGCCTTGGGTGACTTGGCATCCAATCGCTTGATCACCTCATCGGTCAGATTCTTGTCGGCCTCCACATAGAGCAGGCCGCTCTGACTGCGCTCGAAGATGGCGGTCAGCTTCTTCTCCTTGCCCAACTCGGTGATGATCTCCTGGGCTGGCTTGATGATGCCGCCGCCCAGTTTGGCCTGGTCCTGGGACAGTTCCTGCTGGGCCATGGCCGCTTTGCGCTGGATTTGGCCCACCCGCTCCTGAAACTCCGCCTTACGCTTGTCAAGCTCTGCCTGACTCATGAGGGCGCCATCGCGGGCGAGGCTTTGCTGGAGTTGGAGGATGCCCTTTTCTTCCTTTTCCAGGGCGGCCTGGGGTTCGGCATATTTTTCCTGGAGGGCGGCGAAGGCTTGCTTGCCCAGCTTGCTCTCCTCGATTACCCGCTGCATATCGACGTAACCAATGGTGATGGGTTCGGCGGCGGCCAGGGGGGCGCAGACAGCGGCTAGGACAAGGGCGCAAGCGAAGGTATCTCATAAAGTGCTCCGATCGAGGGTCGCATTAAAAGTCATAACGGGAGGATTTTAACCCCCCGCGCGATTCGCGGCATCGTGAATCTTTTGTCACCCCTTTTTGTCAGTCTTCAGCCCCTGGGCCAAGCCTGGCCAACAGAGGCAGTGGCTTGGGCTTGCGCCACAGGCCCCGACTGTTACATCCTCCTATCCATCCGCTCCCGACCAGGGGAGTGCTTGGCTTTGCTCTACCCGGGGGACTTACAGGTGGCCAATTCGCTCCAAGACCAGTTAATGAAGGCAGGCCTGGTCAATGCTCAGAAGCTCAAGCAGACTAAGACTGATAAACGCAAGGAAAATAGGCAGTCACAAGGGAATCCTAAGGCCCAGGAAGAGATTCGGCAGCGGGTTCAAGAGGAGGCAGCAGAAAAGGCCCGGCGCGATCGGGAACTCAATCTAAAGCGCCAGGAGGAGGTCAGGCGTCGGGATGAAGAGAACTCCATACGCCAACTCATTCATTCGCATCGACTCGCGCGCGCGGGTGGCGACATCGCCTTCAACTTTCAGGACCAGGAGCGGCTACGACGTATCTATGTGACCGCTGAACAACAACGCGCCCTGGTCTCGGGCCGGCTGGCGTTGGTCCGCCAGGACGCGGAGACGGAACTGGTCCCGCGCGAGGTCGCCGAGAACTTAATGACCCGGCATGCCGCCTCTGGTGCTGGTCCTCAACCACCCCGAGGCGCGGGGCGAACAGGAATCCGCCGAGGATGACCCCTATGCGGCCTACCAGATTCCGGATGACCTGATCTGGTGAGCCACCCAGGCCTCCCGAACGGAGATCAAGGGTGGGGCAGGGAGCTGACCCACCCAGAGCCAGACCCCTGGCAAGACCCATGCTGATCGACACCCATTGCCACCTGGACGTCGCCGACTTCGACCTGGACCGGGACCAGGTACTGGCCGAGGCCCGGGCCGCCGGAGTCGGCCGCATCCTGGTACCCGCTATCCATGCCGCTGGCTGGCAAGGACTTATCAGCCTTTGCCGGCGCGAGGCAGGACTCTTTCCGGCCTTGGGCCTGCATCCCGTCTTCCTTGAACGGCACCAGGCTGGGGACTTGATCGAGTTGGCACGACTCATTGCCACCGTTCGACCCGTGGCGATTGGGGAGATTGGCCTGGATTTTTTCCTTCCCGATCTGGATCGTTCCCGACAGCAGGCCCTGTTCGAGGAGCAGCTCACACTGGCCGTCAGCGCCAATCTGCCGGTGGTGATACATGCCCGCAAGTCCCACGATGCCGTCATAGGCTGTTTGCGCCGCATCCGGACACGAGGCGGCATTGCCCACGCTTTCAGTGGCAGTATCCAGCAGGCCCATCAGTATCTCGATCTGGGATTCAAGCTGGGTTTTGGTGGCATGTTGACCTTCGAGCGCTCCAGCCGCCTGCGCGCCCTGGCCAAGGCCTTGCCCCTCGATGCTCTGGTGCTGGAGACGGACGCCCCGGACCTGACCGTTGCCGCCCATCGGGGTGAACGCAACAGTCCCGCCTACTTACCCGATGTGTTGTTAGCGCTTTCCCAGGTGCGTGGCCAGGACCCTGAGTATCTCGCGGCGCAAACCAGCCACAACGCCCTCACTGTTTTCGACCTTGACCCCTGGGAAAAAGCCAGGTCAGATCCCGCGTGACCCGAATCACGATAAACCCTCACAAGAGAGGGGTGGCAATGGGTCTCATACCTCACTTTACATAATACACATTATGCGCAATCGGACGGGGCTTAAGTGGCGCCCAGCCCCGACCCCGACGGGTCCGAAGCCGAGCTGCTACGGGAAGCTGGTGGACGAGCCGGAACTAAGGCACTGACATCGTGATAAGATTCACACATCAAACTGGCACGGACCCTGGGCATCCGTAATCAGATAAGCCGACAAGAGAGGAACCATCGTTGAACTTGCGTGGGTTATTGAATTTACTGACTTTATGTAGTCTTGGGTTAGTCCTGGCAGGATGCGCCTCGTCACCACGATCGGGACAGTACGCGGATGTGGATGATGCGATGTCGCAGACAGCGGTCCCCGACCCTAACAAACCCAGTATGTTCTTCTCCGGTGGCAATGTTCAGCAGGTCCGGGGCGCGGCCATGGGCGCAGCGGTCACTCAAGGCTGGGAGATTCAGAAAGCTGGCCGCGACAGCTTGATTCTGCAACGCAATCTGGACGATGCCGCGGCGGAAAACCTCGCACCCGGGGCTTCTCGGGGGCCATTGCCGCCGGTTATCGAGGTTCGGACCAACTTTTTTGACCGCTCCGGCGGCGTCGAGGTGCAATTGGGCGCCGAGGCAGTGACGGCGCGCGGCACCGACCAGGAGGTGCGTCAAGACTATACCGAGACCTATCGCAACGAGCTGACGCACTCGCTCTCGATCCTGCAAAACTCCTGGCACGAGGCTGGACCACGTATTGCCAACGCGCTACCGCCCATCGGTGGTATGAGGGATACCACCGCGCCAACCGATTCTCCAGCCTCCGAGTCGAGCACGAATCCCGCGCCCGAAACCCGCCCGTCATATTCCATGGTGGACACCCCCGAAGTGGCGGCCGAGGAAAAACAGCCAAGCTCGGCCGCGACCTGGTCCTTGCCACCGGCGGCTGCCGCCACGGCTACCGCGGCGGCCGTGGCGAGGGCTAATACGCTCCCGTCCAAGACCACCTCCGTCACGCCTGTAACCAAGTTTTCTCAGGCCCCCAAAGTAGCCCCGCCAGCCAAGACGGCCACCAAGGTGGCCTCCGCTCCCGCAACCTCATTATTCAAACCCGCCCCCAAGACCTCCACGACCACGGCGACAACCCCTAAGGCGACTTCCACCTCCACTAAATCCATGACCACCGCGCTCGGTGGCAAACCGGCCGCAACGACAGCCCCAAAAACGGTAACAGCCGGCACGGCAAAATCCAAAGCCGTTCCCGCTAGCTCGAAAACCGCGCCACCGGTCACTCCTGCCGCCAAGGCTCCCAAGACCACGGCAACGGCGAAACCGGCCACGGTCACCGCCACCAAAACCCCTGCCGCAGCGGCCCCTAAGCCCACCAGACCCCCCGGACCTACGGCGAAAGCGGTCCCGCCCACCACCCAATCCAAGACCACGGCCACCTCCAAGGCGTCTTCCGTCCCTACGAAAACCGCCACAGCTACCAACCTTAATACATCCAAGGCTAAGGACAAGTAACCGTCCCCACAATTCAGGCCCCATCGTGCTCGGGCCCTTATGTGACCCGCTTGCGAGAACGCATTGGCGTCAGCAGGGACTGGGCTGAAAATGCCCTGTCATGGATATCCTGGCCACCTCCCCTCCCCCGCGCCCGGGTCTGGTCCTCGGGTGCCTGGTCATTTTCACGGCCTGTTCGCAGGCGCCCCCGGAACAGACTCGCGCCCCGGAAGCACGGGTTCCCGCTCTGGTCCTGCTCGCGGAGCGCGGTGATTTTCCGGCCATCGACACCCTTCTCACCGCGGGAGCCGCCCCGGACCCCGTGGATGGCTGTCATTGGACGCCCCTCATGAAGGCCGCCCTCAACGGCCATTTTGCAACCGCCCGACGGTTACTCGACGCGGGGGGCGACCCGAACGCCGAGGACAAGGGCGGTTACACCGCCCTCATGCTGGCCGCCTCCCGAGGGCATGGGGACTTAGTCCATCTCCTGATCGAGCGCGGCGCGGATTTGGACCGCCAGGAGCGCGGCGCGGGTTGGAGCGCCCTCCTCTGGGCCGCCAAGGATGGCCGCCGGGTCAGCGTCGCAATCCTGCTCGCCCACGGCGCCAACCCCAATCTCCGGGATCTGGATGGCCGCAATGCCCACGACTGGGCCCGAGCGAATGGCCATGAGGAAATTCTGGGCTTATTGACCGCCTTGCCGCCAGGACGCCCCTAAAGGCCATTTGAATAGCGGGGGCGCTTGTTATACCCAACAGCCTGCCACAACTTTAATGAGCCCGAATTATTACCGTCCGGGGCTAGCCCCCGAGGATCAAAACGCCATGAGTCGTGCCCAACGCATCCAGGACCTCCTCACCTGTGAGCTAGGTCCCCTCCATCTGGAGCTGATCGACGAAACCACTCAGCACAATGCCCCCCCAGATGGAGAGTCCCACTTCAGGCTTCTTGTCGTCAGCGACGACTTCACCGGACTCAAGCCCCTCGCCCGTCATCGCCTCATCAATGGCCTGCTGGTAGAAGAATTTGCCGCCGGCCTGCATGCCCTGGCGATGCATACCTGGACGCCGGAGGAATGGTTCCTTAAGGGAGGCCAGGCGCCCGCCTCGCCTCCCTGTCTTGGCGGCGGTAAGAGTTAAATGCCTCCCGGCAAAGCCGGCTGCATG
>CAWJBI010000057.1:0-33413 GCA_963841065.1 uncultured Gammaproteobacteria bacterium
ATACCGGTCGAATCCTGACCGGGTGTACCGGTTGAATATTGACCAGGGAAGAATGCCGCTCCACGTCGGGAGCGGCTGTGGACAAGTGTAACGGTATTCGGGTCAGAAGGGTGCCTCGGTCGCCCCTCCTCGCCTGGCTTGCTCCCTGGCTTTGATCCTGGATTTGGCTGTCGCACTGCTGTGGCGGAAACGGTAGGAATCGTTGCCGGTCTCCACGATGTGGCAGTGGTGGGTGAGGCGGTCGAGCAGGGCCGTGGTCATCTTGGCGTCGGTGAAGATGTTGGCCCACTCGGCGAAGGTCAGGTTGGTGGTGATCATCACGCGGGTGTGTTCGTAGAGTTTGGAGAGCAGGTGAAAGAGCAAGGCCCCGCCCGCCTGGCTGAAGGGCAGGTAGCCGAGCTCATCGAGGATGACCAGATCGACCCGCATCAGGCTCAAGGCCAGTTTGCCGGCGCGCCCCTGTGCCTTCTCCTGCTCCAGGCTATTGACCAGGTCCACGGTGGAGAAGCAGCGCACCCGCCGCCCGTGTTGGGTAATGCCTGACACCCCGAGCGCCGTGGCCAGATGGGTCTTGCCGGTGCCGGTCCCGCCGATGAACACGACGTTGTGCGCCGCCTCGGTAAAGGACAGGTCCGCCAGTTCCCGGATGAGGTGCTCATCGACCTTCGCCTGGCTGAAGTCGAAGCCGGCCAGGTCGCGATGCACGGGGAAGCGGGCCGATTTGAGCTGGTAGCTGACCGAGCGCATGGCCCGATCGGTGTGCTCGGCCTGCAGGAGGTGCTCGATGAGCCAGCGCGAGGCATCGATGCCGACGCTGCCTTGGGCGGTCAGCTCGGCCCAGGCCGCCGCCATGCCATACAGGCGCAAGGCCTTCAGGTCGGTGGCCACCTCAGCCATGGTCCACCTCCGCACTGCGCAAGCGGTCGTAGCGACCGGCGTCCGCCACGGGGGCCTCGGTGACGCGCAGGTGCGTTTCCACCTTAGGGATGGCGGGCGTCGGCTGCAGACGGGCCAGCACGTTGTGGATGTGCTCGGCGTTGACCGCACCGGATTCCAGTACCCGTTCGACGGCCACCAGCACGGCTTCCAGGCCCGCCGTGGGGACGGCGGCCAGCACCTCAGCCATGGCCCGGTCACCGCCTTCGCGCTTGAGCAGAAGGCCGCGCAGCCGTTGCCATGGCTCGGGCAGATCGGCAAACGGGGCACCGTTACGCAACGCCCCCGGCTTGCGCTCGATCAGCGGGACATAGTGCTGCCAGTCGTAGCGAGTCTGCCCCCGATCGAACAGCCGCTCATGGCAGACGTGCTCACCCTCCTGGCTCAACAGAACGACGCGCTCGGGGTAGAGGCGGATGCTCACCATCTGCCCGACCCATTCGCACGGCACGGAGTAGCGGTTGCGCGCGACCGTCACCAGGGCGGTGCTTGACACCCGTCCCAGGGTCTCCACATAGCCGTCGAACGGGGCTGGCATGGGCATCAGCGACGGCTGCTCGTGCGCGAGCATCTCGGCCACCGTCAGGTCGCCACACTCGGGGTGGCGGATCTGCGACCACACCGCGCGGCAGCGCTCGAGCAGCCAGGCATTGAGCTCGGCGAAGCTGCCAAAGCGCCTCTGACTGGCCTCCTGCCAGATGCGCCGGCGACTGTCCTGGACGTTCTTCTCGACGATGCCCTTCTCCCAGCCCGAGGCGACGTTGCAGAAGTCAGTGTCGAACAGGTCGTGCGAGGCCAGGGCGGCAAAGCGCGCGTTGACCACGCGCGCCTTGCCCGGCTGGACCTTGTCGACGGCGGTCTTCATGTTGTCGTAGATGCCGCGCCTGGGGATGCCGCCCAGCGCCGTGAAGCAGCGCGTATGCGCATCAAACAGCATCTCGTGGCCCTGGCTGGGATAGGCGACCAGCACGAAGGCGCGGCTCGCGCACAGCTTCATGTGCGCCACCAGCAGGCGCCGCCAAACCCCGGCGATGACCAGCCCTTCCTCGCTCCAGTCGAACTGGAAGGCTTCCCCCTGCTCAAACTTCAGCGGCACGAAGGCGCGCGCCAGCACCTTGCCGCCCCGGTTGCGCCAGTGCCGAACAAAGTCGGTCACCCGCGTGTAGCCGCCCGCGTAGCCCTGAGCCTTGAGCTCGGCGAACAACGCCAGGGCACTGCGCCTGTCGCGCTTGGGGCGCCTGGCGTCAGTCTCCAGCGCCGCAACCAGCATCGCCTCGAAGGCGGTCAGCTTGCCGGGTCGGCGGGTGCGCTGATACCGCGGCTCGCTGCCCTGCGGCTTCCTCAGCCAAGACCTGATGGTGTTGCGCGACAGGCTCGTGCGCCGCGAAATCTCCGATAGGGACAGACCGTCCCGGAAATACATCCTGCGGATCTTGCCTAGCGTAGTGCCTGAACGGAATCCGTTTTAGTTATATCAAACAACATGTTATCATAGCAATTGCGATTTGAAGATTGGCGCCTGCCACCGGGTACCCCCCATCGGGTATGAGCAAACCGCTTGATTCTTCTGATCGCAGCGCGGCGTCAGCCTGGGTGGCGACGCTGCGCGCCCTGGGGATGCAAAAACTTCGTTGGGTCATCATGCCATGCGACAGATTATCAAGCCGCAATTAGCCCTGGGTGTCGTGGACATTGCCGCGATGCACTTGGACCCCCGCTCGCGCGACGACATTCCGCGTTTGTTGCGTGGCCTGCAATACATTTATACGCAGCCCCAGGTCCGCGAAGAGGTCTTTACGCTGCTGCGCGACGTCGTCCCCCTGGATGCGGCGGGCCAGCCCGTCAGCGTCGACACCGGTCGCCCCGGCATGTCGCAATGGCAGATCCTGGTGCTGGGGGTGTTGCGCCTGGGGCTCAACGCCGATTACGACCGCATCCAGGAACTGGCCAACCAGCACCTCACGATTCGCCAGATGCTGGGGCATAGCGACTTTGCCGACGACAAAAGCTGGGGGGTCCAGACCCTCAAGGACAACCTGCGGCTGTTCACGCCGGAAATCCTGGAGCGCATCAACGCGGTGGTGGTCACGGCCGGTCACGCCCTGGTAAAAAAAAGCCCGGACGAAGGGCTCGCGGTGCGCAGTGATTCCTTCGTCGTCGAGATGGATGTTCACTATCCCACGGATACCAACTTGCTCTATGACGCCGTCCGTCAGGTGATCGCGACCAGCGCTGGGCTGTGCGCGGACGCGGGGCTCAGTGATTGGCGTCAGCAGGCCTACAACGTCCGCTGCCTGAAGCAGGCCTACCGGCGCACCCAACAGGTCAAAGCCTCGACGCTAATCAGAATGGACCCATTTGCGCTAAGAAAAACAGACCCCCCTCTTGCGCAGTGGATGACTGCCGTGGGAAGTGGGTAACGGGCGCAGGAGGGCGCCGATCGCGGTCCGGTTCACACAGAAACCGGACCGCGATCGGCGCTGGGAGAGAGGGGTCAGCGTGGAGCTGCGTTGTCGGGCGTCGCCGCGGGGGCGCGCAAGGACGGCCCGGCCAGGCGCAGGGTGATGCAGTGATGCTGCAAGCGGTCGAGCAAGGCATCGACCAGGGGCTTATTGCGGAACAGGTCGTACCACTGGTCGAAGTCGAGGTTGGTGGTGATGAGGGTACTCTTGCGGGCGTAACGCTGTTCCAGCAGCTGGAAGAGGGCGTTGGCATGCTCGGGCTTGAGGTTCATGTAGCCCAGTTCGTCGATGGCCAGCACGTCGTAGGCGGCCAGGCGTTTGAGCAGGCGGGTGGTGGAGTGGTCGGCGAGCGAGGCATAGAGCTCGTCGATCAGGTCCTGGGCGTTGTAGAAACGACCGCGGTAGCCGTTGACCAGGGCCTGGCGCAGCAGGCCGATGGCCAGTCCGGTCTTGCCGGTGCCGGGCGGACCGATCAAGACCAGGTTCTCGGCCCGGTCGATGAATCCCAGACCAGCGAGGGCGCGGATGTGGGAGGCGTCCACCGTCTGCTGGCGCGCGAAGGGGAAGGTGTCCAGCGACCAGTCCCAGGGCAGGCGGGCCTGTTGCAGGCGGTAGGCGAGGCTGCGCTCCTGGCGGTGACGCGACTCCTCGCGCAAGAGCGCGAGCAGCACCGCCGCCGGTGGATCGCCGGCCTGTTCGGCGCCATCGAGCACCCGGTCCAGGGTCTGGGCCATGCCGGCGAAGTGCAGCTCGGCGAGCAGGGTGTGAATGGCCGCGCGCATCAGTCCCCCTCCGGGAGCTGGAAGAAGGCCCCGCGCACCTGCTTGAGGATCAGCGACTCCAGGCGGGTCAGGTCATAGAGGCCATAGGTCAGGGCTTGGGCGACAGCCGCCAGGAAGGGCTCGGTCGGATAGGTGCGTTGGAATTGCAGCAGCCGCTTGAGCCGGGCTGCCCCGCGCCCCGGGGCATGGGCCACCAGGGCCTGGACATAGTCGCGCAGCACCGCCGGGGCGTCCACCAGCAAGCGCCTGCTGCGCCGGGGGCGGGTCACTGCGCCGGGTGCGCGGCGGGCCGTGATGGCCGGCGGCGGTGAGGCGGCGGTCGCGTTGGCCGATGGCCCGCGGGTGGCGGGCCACCTCACGGCCCTGAAAGTAGATCGCCACCGTCTCGAAGTACTGGTAGACCTCCACCGCCTTGCCGAGGAGTCGCTCGGGCACCGAATAGCGGTTGGTCTCCAGATGCACATAGCCCTCGGTGTCGACCACCCGATGGGCGATCACACACACCGCTGGCCGATGGGCCGGCAGCGGGCGCAGCGCCGGGCGCTCCTGCTCGAAGGCGGCCCGCGGTGAAGTGCCTAAGGAGCGCTTGACCTTCTGGTTGGCGACGCTCTCACACCAGGCGCGGGCCTGGGCGTTGATGTCCGGCCAGTCGGCGAAGGTGCGCCCGGGCAGAAAGTTGTGCTCGACGTAATGAAACAGCCGCTCGACATGGGCCTTTCGGTCGGGATTGCCGATGGCATGGGGCACAAACCGGACCCCAAAGCGCGCCCCGAACTGCTCGATCGGGGCGGCGATCAGTGCCCCCGGCCCGCTGCCGGCGGCCACCAGGACACTGGTGTTGTCGATGGTACAGCGCGCGCAGGTCCCGCCGAGAAAGGCAAAGGCCTCGTCGAGGAACACCTGGGCCTCGAAGCGGGTGAAGCGCGGGTAGTACTGGATGAAGGAGAGGCGGCTGAAACCCAGGATGAGCCCGGCGCACTGGGCGGTGAGCGAGGTCCCACCGACCTGCAGGCGATGGGGCGAGGTGTCGTGCTGCATCTCCTGCCCCGGGGCGAAGTCGTAATGACCGACCCGCGCCGGCGGCTCCTCACGCAGTTGCAGCTCGCGCACCCAGTAGGTCAGGGTGCTGTAGGGGACCTCAGCGCCGTGCTGTTCACGCAGCAGTTCCTGCATCCGCACCACATTCCCCTGGGCTTCGCAGTAGAGCGCGGGCAGCTGCGAGGTGAGCTCTGGCATGCTCGGCGCGGGCCGCCTGTTGCTCGGGGGTCGCACCGCCCCCTGCGCCAGCACCTGCCGCACCGTGGGGCGCGCGTGGCCCAGGGTGCGGCTGATCTGGCGCACGCTCAGCCCCTTGGCGTGGAGTTCGACGATGGTCTGGCGTTGCGGTTGCGACAACATGCTCTCCCTCCTGTAACGGTTGGCGCAGGCGCTCAAGCGCCTGCAGGGTCTTCGCCACGGCCTGGCGTAGGGTCTCCCAGGTCGCGGCCGGGGGGCGCGGGTCGAGCAAGGGCGGCAGCGTGCGCGCCAGGCGCTGGAGTTGTCGGCGCAGCCGCTCCAACTCGGCCAGCCACTGCGTCTCTGGGTCGTTGCGCAGCGGGGTGTCCGGCCTCTGCAAGGCTTGGATGAACAGCCGCGGCTGGGCCACCATGCGGGCGCGGGCGGTGCGGTTGGCCTGCCCGTAGTGGGCATACCAGGTGGCCAACTCCCGCGTGGACAAGGGCTCGTTGTGCAGGGCGGCGAGCAAGGACTCGGCATCGGCGGCGTTGGCGCGCGCCAACGGCACGAAGACCCGGCTCGCCGCCCAGCTGGAGAGCACGCCCTGGCGCACCGCCTCCTGCACGGGCTCGGACAACTGCGAGAGCAGCGCCAGACGCCGGCTGACCCAACTGGCGTCCTTGCCCAGGGCCGCCGCCAGGGCGCGCTGGCTCAGCCCCTCGGCCAGGGCCGCCGACAGCACCCAAGCCTGCTCGATGGGCTCAAAGGCGCGGCCCTGATGGCGGGCCAACACCTGCAGCAGGGCCGCCGCCAGTGGGCCCTCCCACACCTCGACCTGGGCGGTATCGCGGCCGAGGCGTTGCAGTGCCGCCCAGCGCTGGTAGCCGTCGACCAACACCCAGCGTGGGCCCTCGGCCACGACCACCAGCGGCACCCGCTGGCCATCGGCGTCGATGGAGGCCATCAGCCGGCGGACCTGCTCGGGGCGCTGCACCCGGGTCTGGGCATAGGGGGCATCGAGCTGATGCAGATCGAGCGCAATCGCGTTCACGGGGGCGGCGTTCATGGCCGACACCCTAGCCCGAACACCCCCGTCAGGGCTATCGAGTCCTCTCTTTGCAATCCGCCGCCAGGGCCCCTAAATCGCCTCTACTGCGCTGAGTACAAACAGGTTTTCGCGGTTGACACGTCCACATTTGCAATCCGTCCCGCGCCACGGCTCGACCCGGTAAGTGCCTGCCGGTAAACAACTTTCAGACGTCCACGCGTCCTCTTTTGCAATCACCCCCAGCGCCCCACGGCGCCGGGCGTTGCGCGCCCCCTGGGCCTCGCGGTTGCGCACGACAGACTCGGGGTGACGCTCGCGCCAGGCCCGCCAATACTGCGGATGTGCCTGCGCCCAGGCCCGCTGGGCGGCCTGGTCGTTGGCGCGGTAGTCCGGATCGGTGGCGCGCTTGCGGCGTTGCCAGGCACGCTTACGCGCCCGCTGGCAAGCCGGCTGCGAACAGTAGGTCTGGGTTGGGTTCTGGGGGCGCGGTTGAAACGGCTGGCCGCAGCAGCAACAGCAGGGCGCGTGGCTCATCTCTCCCACCATTCAGCAGAGTGCCTCGCGGTGGAAGTGTGCCCGGATGCCCCGGGACGGGTGGTGCGGGCGGGGACTTTTTCGTTAGCGCAGACCCCTACGCACCAGGGGGTGGGCCTGATTTCTTAGCAGAGGGTGGGTCAATTCGGATTAGCGTTGAGGGTCAAGCGCTCGCGGGCCCAGGATGAGGCCAAGCGCGCCGCGCGGGAGGCCGAGATTCGTCAGGCCCATGAAGCCTACCTGGCACTGGCGGAAAACTTCCTCGCCCGTGCGCGGGTTACCCGCTGGTCCCTGCACCAGATGGACTACCTGCCAGCAGCGGCCTTTACGGCCCTGGATGACGATCTCGCCCATGCCGAGCGCCCTGATCCCTACACACACTTGACTCCGCGCCGCCCGGCCGCTAGGCTCCCCGGCCATGAGAGTCTGTGGCCAATGGTTCGACACCCCCGTACGCGAGCGCATCCTGGACGCCGTGCGTCAGGAGCCCACCCTCAGCCGCCGCGCCCTGGCGGAACGGGTGTGTGATTGGCTGAACTGGACCAATGCCCAGGGCCAACGTTGCCTGGGCAGCGCCCGCCGCGCGCTGGCCGAACTCCACCGGCGCGGCGCCGTGACCTTGCCCGCGGCGACGCCCTTTCCCGCCGGTCCCCGCCCGGCCACGGCGGAGCCAGCGCTGATGGCCGACGTCACGGGCGACCTGAGCACCCTGGGCCCCATCGACCTGGTCGTGGTGACCACCGCGGCCGAACGGGACCGGTACCACCAACTCATGGCCCAGCATCCCCTAGGGGACAAACCCCTGTGTGGGGCGCAATTGCGCTACCTGTTCCACAGCCCCCAGGGTTACCTGGGCGCCGCCGCCTGTCAGTCGGCCAGCTTCGCCCTCCAGGATCGCGACCAGTGGATTGGCTGGAACGAAGCCACCCGCCGCGGCAACCTCGCCCGGGTGGTGGCCAATGCCCGCTTCCTGATCTTGCCTGGGGTGCGGGTACCCCACCTGGCCTCGCACCTGTTGGGCCAGCTGGCCCGGCGCCTGCCCGCGGACTGGGAGGCGCGCTATGGCGTGCGGCCACTGCTACTGGAGACCTTCGTCCATCCCGACCACGCGGGCACCTGCTACGCGGCCGCCGGCTGGCAGTGTCTCGGCCAGAGCGCCGGCCGCCGGGATGGCGTGCCGAAGGCCCTGTGGGTGCGCCCCCTGGTGGACGACGCCCGCCGGCAACTGCGCCAGGGGCCGGCGCGGCGGCCCGCCGAGCGCCCCCAGACGCCCGCCCACTGGGCCGAGGCCGAGTTCGGCGGTCTCCAGGTCTGGGATGCCCGTCTCAAACAACGCCTGTATCATTTGGCCGAGGATTTTTGGGGTGACGCCCAGTCGCGGAGTCTCACCCGGCGCTGCGCCGACCGCGCCCGGACCGTCGCCGCTTATCGTTTCTTTCGCAACCCGCGGATCAACATGCAGCTTGTGCTTGGCGCCCACCGTGAGGCGGTCATCGAACGCATGCGGGACCAGCCCCTGGTGCTGGTGCCCCAGGATACGACGTCGCTCAATTACACCGGCCATCCCGATACCGCCGGGCTGGGGCCGATCGGGAGCAAGACCGCCGGCGGCCCCGTCGGTCTGCTGCTGCATAACAGCCAGGCCTTCACCCCCGACGGGGTGCCGCTGGGGGTGGTGAGCGCCGAGTGCTGGGCGCGCGACCCCGCGGAACATCACTGTCGCCGGGAACCCGAGGTGCGGGAGAGCGGTAAGTGGCTCGCGGCCTACCAGACCCTGGTGGACCTCGCGCCCCAGGTGCCCCAGACCACCCTGGTGAGCATCGGCGACCGCGAGGCCGATCTGTTCGAACTCTTCGCCCTGGCGCGTGATCCCGCCCGTCCGCGCCTGCTGGTGCGGGCCAATCGCGGCCGCCAGCGCCAGGTGATGACCGATCAGCAGCTGACGCCCTTGTGGGACTATATGGGGGGGCTCGAGGTGGCGGGGCGCCTCGCCTTGGCGTTGCCGCGCCGCGGCGCGCAAGCGGCGCGCACCGCCGAGTTGGACGCTGCGCTGTGGGCCGGTGACGCTCAAGCCGCCCCAGGCCTTGAAGGACGGCCCGCTGGCGCTGTGGGCGGTGTCCTTGCGCGAAGCGGCCCCGCCCGCGGGAGTCGAGGGGGTGGACTGGCTGTTGCTGACCAACGTCCCCACCACCACCCTGGCGGAGGCCCAGGAGCGGGTGCGCTGGTATGGCGCGCGCTGGGGCATCGAGGTCTTTCATCGCACCCTCAAGACCGGCTGCCAGATCGAGGAGCGCCAACTGGGTTGCGTCGCCCGCCTGGAGAATTGCCTGGCCATCGATCTGGTGGTGGCCTGGCGGATCTACTATCTGACGATGCTGGGGCGTATGGATCCGGACGCGCCCTGCACGCTGTTCTTCCAGGATCCGGAATGGCAGGCGTTGTATAGCTGGTTTCACAAGACCACCGTCTTGCCGGCGACGCCACCCACCCTGCAAGAGGCGACCCGCTGGATCGCCATCAAGGGCGGTTTCCAGGGGCGGAAGGCCGATGGTCACCCGGGGCCGGAGGTGCTGTGGCATGGCTTGCAGAAGCTGGATGTGGCGATCGAGATGTACCTGATCTATCGTCCGGAGGAGCGGGTGGGGTGGCGTGATGAGTATCCGCCGGGGTATTTAAGGCCGCCGCCGGAGGATACTTCGTGAGAAGGGGATGGACTTAAGTATGTGTAAAGGTCAGGTGGCTATAATATCCGTAGGCTGAAAGACGCTTATTACCCACGGAATATTTTTGCGGCATCCCATGCAATGGTGACTGAGAAATTTCCTTTTTTTCCTTCAGGGAACCATTGAAACGGGTCGGTAACACTCAGGGTGGCATCCAAATCCCAGGCTTGCGGCAATAATTCCTGAAACCGTGCGGCATAATACCCAGTACCAATAAAATTACTGATAACGTCCCTATTGAACTGCTTTCTAAATTAACTATTTTCCCGATTCACAGGCACCATATTATTAGATGAAATAAATAACATTGGTCACATAAAAATCCAATAGCAAGCGGTCAACCAGTTGCTTGATGTTTTTCAATTATTTTTAGATGATTCTGGAATCAAAATGCAGCAAAAAAAAGTTCTTGTGTTCGGCTACTATGGAGATGGAAATCTAGGCGACGAATTGCTGTTGGCAACTTTAAAAATTTGGGCTCAAGATTTCGGGGCTGAAGTTGTATCCATGAGCGTAAATCCGCTTCATACAAATAAATTTCATTATATAAAATCTATTGACGCGTTTGACTTGCCCGCGGTTGCCAAGGAGATGATGGAATGTTGCCTCTTCGTGCTAGGCGGTGGTGGCTTATTTCAGAATTATGACAAATTAACTATTTCCGGCTTATACGATTTTCGTGCTAACGATATTTCCATGTATGCGAGGCCCTTTCTTCTAGCAAACCAAATGGGTGTACCAACATTATTATGGGCACAGGGAATTGGTCCTTTGAATTGTGACGAATCTCGTCGGATAGTTCATGAAATATTCAATGCAGCCACCTATGTCAGCTTAAGAGATACAGATTCCCTTTCACTCCTTAGGGGCTTAGGTGTCTCGCGCACTGCGTTAGTCGCCCCTGACCCCGTTTGGGCATACCCGCTTCCCAGCACCCTGAGTACTCGAGCCGATAGCGAGAAGCGCATTGGTATTGTCTTGAGACCTTGGGAATTTGCTGAAGGGTGGGAAGATCGCTTTATCATGGCTATTAAAAATGCCATACCACCCGCGGATCATAAACTCGTCTGGATACCATTCCACCTTATTGACGAGCTTGACGATTTTAATTACAAACTGGATTTTTTTCGCCGAATGATGTCACGGCTTGCCCCTGATTTTTCTCAGGAGTTAATTGAGGAGAGCGAACCAAAGGAAATAATTCAAGCGCTGGCCGAATGCGATGCGATCATAGCCATGCGATTGCACGCGCAAATTTTAGCCCTAAGATTGGGTAAGCCTACATTAAGTATTCAATATGACCACAAAATGGAAACGGCTTCCATTCAGGCAGAGAGCCCCCTTAATCTAAGACTCCGCCCCAATGAACCCCAATGCGCTTGGGATCAAGCTATTCGTCACCTACTTGAGCGGGATCCAGTTAAATCAGTGCCGAAATCTAAAATTAATCAGTTGGAGCAGGAAACATTGCTTCATAAACAAATCCTAGAGACCGCAATCACTCAATCGTGTTCCCCGTCATCCTTGAAGCAAAAGCAGGCTTTATCAATTATAAATCATGACTGGCTGAACCGCTGGACTACCGATCATTACCAAGGAAAAATAAGCGACCTTAACGCTCAGGCCAGTGAATCCAACCGAATCATAGCGGAACGGGATGCTACAATTTCGGGCTTGAGTTCCGAGCTAGCTACAATAACATCTTCAACATCTTGGAGAATTACGCGCCCTTTACGATTTGCAAATCTGATTTTTCACGCCCCAGTGGCCATTTTATACAACCTCCTCAGAATTTCTTATTGGCGCATGCCTCCTTTGTTTCGCCAATATTTACAAGGTCCCCGCTATAGTTTTGTTCGCTGGACCAGAAAGCTTAGGCCAGGAGGTTCTATCAATTCAAAGTTGGCGGGGGATACCATATCTGAACTTAGCTGGTTGGATTTTACTAATCAGGTCTTGTCACAACGGGAACACTACAAGGGAATCTTCGTTCAGGAGTTGAATGTCGATTGGAATATGTCTCTTTACCAGCGTCCACAACATATTTCCGCCGCTCTGGGCCATCTAGGATATCTGGTTATTTATAGGACAAGTGACTGGTCAGCGGATAGGGTTAATGGATTTAGAGAAGTAAGCAAGAATGTCTGGCTGACGAATCGACCTGAAATTGCTACGCTAACGGGGATTGTTCGCTCCTTTTACTCAACGGCATATTTTAACACGCCTGGGCTGCTCATGAAAAATGGCAAAAGAGGGGTTCTGGTCTACGAATATATTGATCATATCGACCCGCAAATAAGCGGAGATAAAAATAATATAAGACGATTACTTAAGCTGAAAAAATTCGCATTTGAAGGCGGCGCTGATTACATTATTGCATCAGCTCAGAAACTTTACGACGAGGCATTGGAGGCGGTTGGACAAAACAAGGCGCTCCTCGTGCAAAATGGTGTTGACACCAGCCATTACCGAAACCCTGCCCATAATAATACGGCATTGAGTGAAAATTTTACCTCGTTCATCGGTAAATTTTCGAATATTATCGGTTATTTTGGAGCACTGGCACCTTGGCTTTGGTATGAAGTGATTGGGGAGTTGGTCTCAATGCGCCCTGACTTGGGTTTTGTATTTATCGGCCCGGATTATAATGGCGGAAGTTATCGCCTACCCAAAGCTAACAATCTTCTCTATCTAGGTGCCATTGATTACAAGATCTTGCCAGCTTATGCGCTCAAATTTGATGTATGCTTTATTCCCTTCGAACCCGGAGAAATCGCCCGCACTACTTCGCCGCTAAAACTGTTTGAATATTTCGCATTGGAGAAACCCGTAGTAGTCACTCATGAAATGCTCGAATGCATTGCATTTAAGGAGGTAAAATATGGGGATTCGGCGGAAACTTTAAGCTTGGCCATTGACCAGGCATCAATTTGCAAAAACGATCCCGCATTTAAAGCCAGGCTTGCAAAGTTAGCCGATGATAATGATTGGGTTCACAGGGCGCGAGCCATGGAAGTTGTTTTCGATGGATTAAATCACAAAGATTGATGGTCTCTCCCATACCCCTTTAAGCAACCACATCCCATCGGGGCTTGTAGTTACCGAAAACCTAGATCTGCACCGCAAATGGCGGCTAGGCCGTACGATGGCGCTTACACTACACTTTGAATGAAGCCTGATACCCGCTGGCTCCAATGACCAACCCGATACCCCGCTTTACCTCGCGCGCCATCCATGTCCTACGTACCGAGGGACTGGATGTTCTGGTGAAAAAGATTCGCCGCCGCCTGCGGGTGCAAGTTTTTCGCCCGTTGGCTCCTAAGTTTATCCAAGTCGATGAGCCTTTTGCTCCCCTAGTCCTCCCGGTTTGCGGGGAACAACCGCGGGCGTCCCTGATCATTCCTTGCTACCAAAATTTTTCCCAAACCCATCATTGCCTGTCTGCATTGTGCGCATCTGGGGATAAAGCTTCCTTTGAGGTCATCATCGTGATCGATGATGACCCAGAGGGGACCACGGTGGAGCGCCTCAAGAGTTACGGCAACCTTTGCGTTATCAGTAACGGGGGATATCTGGGCCTTCTCCATTCCTGTAACCGGGGAGCGGCCAAGGCCAAAGGGGAGTTTCTGGTCTTTTTGAACAATAACATCCAGGTCCAGTCAGGTTGGCTAGATGCCTTGCTGGACACCTTCGACAGTCAACCGCGGGCTGGTTTGGTAGGCAGCCGGTTGATTTTCCCAGACGGGCGCCAAAAGGAGGCGGGTGGGATTGTTTTTCGTGACGGCTCCGCTTGGAGCTACGGCCAGCTAGATGACCCTTACCGGCCCGAGTTTAGCTATCTGCGGGAGCCTGACTATGTCTCCGGCGCGTCGCTCGCGATCGAACGTGACTTGTTCGAGCGGCTTGGTGGATTCGATGTACGATATTCTCCGGCTTATTATGGGGATACGGACCTGGCCTTCCGGGTTCGAGACGCAGGCTTCCGGGTCTATTACCAGCCTTGGTCGCGGGTGCTAGATTGCGAAGGCGTAAACGTTGGACGGGACCCCGGGGTCTTGACCAACATGAAACGCTTTCAGAACATAAACCAGCACAAGTTCTTCGAGCGTTGGCGCGAAGTGATAGGTAGCCATGGCGAGCGCGACAAGGACCTGGAGCGACAAAAGGAGCGGCGGGTGCATCGGCGGGCCTTTGTGGTCGACGTCTATGTTCCGACGCCGGATCGGGAATCCGGCTCCTTGCGGCTGGTGAATCTCTTCGCCCTGCTGAGGGAACTGGGCTTCAAGGTCACCTTTGCCGCCACCAACCTGGAGGCCCCGGAGCCCTATGTGGCCAACCTGCAACGACAGGGTGTGGAAGTCCTTTACCAACCCTACGTCAAGTCCATCTCCCGCCACTTGAAAGTACGCGGGGCCGAGTACGATCTGGTCATCCTTAGCCGTGCCGATGCCGCCGCCAAGGTCATGGGCACGGCGCGGCGACATTGCCCCAGGGCGCGGTTGGTCTTCGACACGGTCGATCTGCACTTCCTGCGCGAGCGCCGGCTAGCGGATTTGACAGGCGATCCGCGCACCAAAGCCTTGGCAGAGAGGCGCCGGCGTGAGGAGTTGGGACTCATCGCCAAAGCGGACGCCACCCTAGTGGTGAGCGCGGTGGAACGGGAGCTATTGGCTCAGGAGGCCCCTGGGGCGGATGTTCGCATCCTTTCGAATATCCACCGCCTTCCCGGCCGCCGTAATGGCTATGCTGATCGGTGCGACATCTTTTTTATTGGATCTTTTTCTCACCCTCCAAATAAGGATGCCGTACTCTGGTTCAGCCGCGAAATCCTGCCTTTGATCCTCGCCCAAGAGCCTGAGATTCATTTTTTCGTCATCGGCGCCGAGCCGCCCCTGGAGGTGAGAGATCTAGCATCCCAGTCTCTCCGCATCCTAGGTCACGTTCCCGATGTGACGCCCTATTTCGACGGGTGCCGCCTCAGCGTTGCCCCCCTGCGCTATGGTGCTGGCGTCAAGGGCAAGATCAATCAAAGCCTTGCCCATGGCTTGCCTGTAGTGGGGACGAGCCAGGCCGTGGAGGGTATGTTCCTAGAGGACGGACGCTCGGTGTTGGTGGCCAATGAGCCAAGCGAATTTGCATCGGCCGTGCTGCGGCTTTATAGGGACCCTGACCTATGGGAGCGGTTATCATCGAATGGTCTGGCCGTGATGGAGGAACACTTTGGCTTCGATTCCGCGCGTCGGGCCCTAATGGAACTGGTGGAAAATCAACCTGTTGATTCTACAGCACAAGGCCAGATCTGCGCGGTAATCGTCGCCTATCAGCCAGATATTGATCATCTGACGGCCTTGGTCAGGGAATGCCTGAATCAGTGTGATGGCGTCATTCTCGTCAATAATGGTTCTCCCTTACTGGTTGAGATACAGGCGGCCGACCGCTTGCGTATTATCGAAGTCGGAGCGAATATTGGCCTAGCGGCTGCTCAAAACCTAGGTGTGAATTTTGCTGCGAACCAGCATTACGCATATGTAATTTTCTTCGATCAGGATAGCCTTCCCGATGCAGGATCCGTGACTCACCTGCGTTCGGCATTCGATCACCTCGAGGCATCGGGCGCGGCTCCCGCCGCAGTCGGCCCCTGCGTGGTGGATAGCCGCGATGGTGTTATTACGCCATTCGTTCGCTTTCATCTTTGGGGGGTACAGCACTTTTTACCGCATCCTTACCAACCCTGGATCCTATGTGATTTCCTTATTGCCTCTGGTTTTTTGACCTCTATGACCCGCTTTCAGACGATCGGTAATTGGGAAGAGGCTCTGTTTATTGACAATGTGGACATGGAATGGAGCTTTCGGGCCCGCAGCCAGGGCTTCCGCTGTTTCGGGGTCCCCACGGCCCGTCTATATCATCCCTTGGGAGATAGATTGATTCGCTTCAAGCTGTTCCATCGGAATCTGACTATTTATCTTCATGCCTCCTCACGTCAGTATTACATGATGCGTAATCGCATTGCTCTCTACCGGAGAAGCTATATACCCCTGGCATGGAAAACGCAGGACATGCCCCGGGCGTTGTTGAAGTTTTTCATGTTCAGCCTGATTCTTGGGCCGCGATGGAAGAATTTACAATCCATGTTGCTGGGCGCCGTGGACGGATGGCGCGGCCAATTGAGTATCTTGCAGGATCCGGAAGCCCACACAAACGTATTGGAAGCCGATGGTCAGCCACAACCCAATATCATTAAACAATGGAAACACAGGAGATCCGGGGGGATGGAGTGATGACTACTTGTTAGCTCCCAGGGCGCACATGATGCCCACGTCGGTGAATCATGTTGAGGCACCCATCCTGAGTGTTCTCATCGTCAACTACAACGCCGGCGATCTGCTGAGTGAAGCGGTAGGCGCCTTACTAGACTCGCCCCTGCCACTTGAGGTCCTTGTCAGCGACAATGGCTCACTGGATACCAGCCTGAAGACCTTGGAGGCCCATTATGGTCGCGACCCACGCCTGCGCATCCAGCGCAACCAAGCCAATCTGGGGTTCGCCGCTGGCCACAACCGGGTCTTGCCATGGGCACGAGCACCCTATCTCCTTTTTCTGAATCCCGATTGCATCGTCGGCCTGGAGACTCTGCCCCGGCTGATCGACTTCATGGCGGCCACGCCGCAGGCTGGGATGGCGGGCTGTATCGTCCGCAACCCCGACGGTAGTGAGCAAAAAGCATCCCGACGCCGCATCCCGGACCCCTGGGTAGGACTGGTGCGTTTTCTGCACCTAGATCGACTCTGGCCCAGTTTGACGGTTGGTAAACGCCTCAATCTCAACTACCAACCCTTACCAGAATCCCCGGTGGCCGTGGAAGCCATCTCCGGCTCACTGATGTTGGTACGGCGTCAGGCCTTAGTCGAGGTCGGTCCCCTGGACAATGGCTATTTTCTCCATTGCGAAGACCTGGACTGGTTTGTGCGTTTTCGCCGTGCCGGCTGGCATATTTACCTGGTGCCCGGGGCCGAGGCTCGCCACCACCAAGGGGCTTGTAGCGTGAAGCTACCGGTGGCGGTGGAATGGTACAAACACAAGGGCATGGCACGCTTCTTTCGTAAATTTCAGTTTCAGGATTATCCTCTGCCCTTCAGCCTTCTTGTCCTGCTCGGGATCTGGGTTCACTTCGGTATCTTTCTCCTTGCCCAAGGGTGGCATCGGCTTTGGGCTCTAGGAGGCCGGGGATGAGTGATATCAACACGGCTACCACAATGTTCCGGCATGTGCCCGTGCTGGTCACTGGGGCAACCGGCAAGGTCGGGCGCCATTTGGTTCAGGCCTTAGTGGAAGCCGGGGCCCGGGTTGCCGTCCTGACTCGTACCCCCGAACGGGCGCGAACACTTTGGCCTACCGCCCGGATAGACTACCGTTCAGGCGATTTAGGGGAGCCAGCGAGTGTGGAAGCCGCCCTCCTCGGCATAGAGGTCGTCTTTCACCTCGCCAGCTATGCTCCAGCAGCGGCTGAGGCCAATATCTACGCTGCTCCCGATCATTGGACCGTCAGTGCCGAGGGCACCCGCAACCTAGTGGATGCCGCGCTGGCCAGGGGCGTCCGCCGTCTGGTGTATCTCAGCAGTGTCAAGGTGATGGGCGATACCGCTGGCGCGGGCAGCCGGCCGGCGGACGAGACATGGCCCCCGGCTCCCGACAGCCTCTATGGGCACGCGAAATTGGAGGCCGAGCGACGGGTGCTCGCCGCAGGCAGGGAAACTGGGCTCCATGTCTGCGTGCTACGTCTGCCAATGGTTTATGGACTCGGTGGGCAAGGGAATATCGCCCGCCTGATTGACGCCGTGGCCCGCCACCGCTTCCCTCCCTGGCCGCGCATCGACAATCGCCGCTCGGCCATTCATGTGGAGGACGCAGTCCGCGCCGCCCAACTCGCCGCCTGGCATCCTCGGGCGGCTGGGCAAATATTTCTGGTCACCGATGGCGATACCTATTCCACTCGCTGGCTCTATGAGCAGACCCGGCTCGCCCTTGGGATGCCTATCCCTCGTTGGGCCATACCTGTGTGGATGCTGAGGGTCGCGGCCATTACGGGCAGCCTGGGTGAAAAAATCACCGGACGGGCCATGCCTCTGACACTTGCAGGCCTAGAAAAGCTGACTGGCAATGCCTGGTTCGCTTCGGATAAGCTTCGCCGGGAGTTGGACTTCCTACCCGAGCACAAACTGAAGCAGGAAATTTCCCTCATGGCGCGGGACTATCGCCAGAGTCGGACATGCACGCCGGACTGAATTAAACATTGTCAACTCACAATGAAACGGTAACCCGGCGGAGAGATGTTTGCCTAGCGCACCGCCTTACCCAATGGCTTGATAAGCTAATTCCTTTTTTCGCTATAGCGCTCAAGGATTTCTTCCACGGCGCCCACCATCACAACCTGGCCGCGATTCATGAGAATGGCGGTTTTACACATCTTCAATATCAACCCGTTGGAATGGGACGCCAGTACGATAATTCCCGCCTGCTCGGTAAATTCCTTAAGCCGCTTTTCCGCCTTTTCAAGGAAGGCGGCATCTCCGGCCCCAATGCCTTCATCAAGCAGGAGGATATCGGGCTTGATGGACGTAGACACGGCAAATGCCAAACGCATGCGCATACCGGCGGAATAGGTGCGCATCGGGAGATTTAAAAACTCCCCAAGTTCGGTGAATGCAGCAATATCTTCCATCCTCTCCATTGCCTCTTTACGAGTCATGCCCAGAAAGAGACCACGCAAAAGTATGTTGTCATATCCAGTGGCTTCCGGATCCATGCCTAGAAAGATATCAAACAGAGGGGCAATATGACCCTCAATCTTAGCTTCTCCCGAGCAAGGTTCATAAAGACCGGCTAATACCCGTAGCAGGGTTGTCTTCCCAGCACCATTATGTCCTACAAGGCCAACCCGGTCGCCATGTTCAAATTTCAGGGTGACATCCGTAAGCGCCTCCACAACAGAGTCCCTACCACCCCCGGAACCGATCCGTCCACCCAAACTTGATGGAATGATTCGATTTTTTAGGGAGCGCATACTCGAATCGTAAATGGGAAAAATGACAGAGACGTTTTTTAGTTCAATCGATGCCACGGCTAAATTCCTATACCCAATACGGCAACCGCCAACGCAGAGCCGTATAAAAGAGCATCGCGATGACCCACCCCATAATCGTAATGAGGACTGCGCCAAGGATGACCTGCAAAGACGGCGGGTTTCCCATCAAAGGGGCACGCACGATCTCTACCAAATAATAAAAGGGGTTTAGTTCCAATAATAGAGCCCGCCCAGGCAACATTTCCATCTTCCAGATGACCGGGGTGATGAAAAACATGACCTGAACGACACTGCCAACAATCTGGGGGATGTCCCTGAATCGTGCGCTTAATAGTCCGAACAGAAGTCCAATCCAGACCCCATTGAGCAGTATGACCAAAATGGCGGGAGGCACCAGCAGGAGGGTCCAGCCTGGATACTTTGCATACCAGAGGGAAACCAGAAAGAAAATTACAATATTGTGAGCAAAAATAATCAGGTTGGTCCAAGCAACCCGATATATATGGATGGAGAGTGGCGCGGGTAATTGCTTAATTAAGCCCTCGCTTTGGATGAAGGCACTTACCCCATCCAGAATTACACCAGAAATCAAACCCCAAATTACGAAACCAGCCGAGAGATAGGGCAGATAATCAGAGAGTTCCTGGCCAAATATAGTCCCATATAGCGTCCCGAGCGCCATCACCATGATTCCCATGGAGAGGGTCAACCAGAAGGGGCCGATCTTAGAGCGGCGATAACGCTGACGTATCTCCTGTAGTCCCATGGTTCCCCATAGCGACTTGCGCCTCCATCCCTGGACAATATCTGTCTTCGCTTTGTGAAAATTCCGTTGGGTGATGCCTTGAGCTAACTGTGCCAGTAGTCCTACGGACGGCGGGGATATGGAATAAGGTTCCATGAGGAATCACTAAGAGAAAATATCTAAATAGTGGTTAGCATACACGCAAGATAACTTTACGGCCACTTCATCTAGCCTCCGTCCTAGCGGGAACCCTGGAGTTTAAATTGCCGAATGGATGCGCATCCGAAGAGACGGGAGATTAAAGTTGCAAACCAAGCTAGCGCCACCGCCCCGCCAATAACAAGCCACCGACCAGGATCAGCCCGATGGCCAGGGTTTGGGCGGCGAGGATGGAGAGCATGGGGCCAGGACCGAAAACCAGCAGTATGGTACCGCTGGCGATCAGGCCAGTACCGGCGATGAGGGCCTGGACCCGGGCATGGTGGGCGCGGATTTCACCGCGCAGGCGGTCGAGTTCGTCGGAGCGCCAGCGGATGGAGAGACTTTGGCGATCGAGCCCCTGGAGGACGCGATAGGCTAGTAGGGGCAGTTCGGGCATGCCCTCGGAGTAGGGGCCCAGATTCCGCTTGAGCCTGGCCCAGAGGGCGCGGGGACCGATCTGATCCCTCATCCACTGTTCCATGAAGGGCTTGGCGGTGGTCCAGAGGTCCAGTTCGGGATAGAGCTGGCGGCCCAGGCCTTCGATGTTGAGCAGGGTTTTCTGCAGCAGGACGAGCTGCGGCTGGACCTCCATGTCGAAGCGCCGGGCGGTCTGGAAGAGGCGCAGCAAAAAATAGCCGAAGGAGATCTGCGCCAGGGGCTTGCCAAAGATAGGTTCGCAGACGGTGCGGATGGCCGACTCGAACTCGTCCACCCGGGTATGGGCGGGGACCCAGCCGGATTCGATGTGCAATTCGGCGACGCGCCGGTAGTCGTGTTGGAAGAAGGCCAGCAGGTTCTCCGCCAGGTAGCGCTGGTCCTCGCTGGTCAGGGTGCCGACGATGCCGAAATCCACGGCGATGTAGCGCCCGCTGGGCTCCACGAAGATGTTGCCGGGGTGCATGTCGGCATGGAAGAAGTTGTGCTGAAAGACCTGGGTGAAGAAGATCTCGACGCCGCGCTCGCCCAGGAGCTTCATGCTGACGCCCTGGGCCTTGAGCCGCTCCACCTCCCCCACCGGGGTGCCATGGACACGTTCCATGACCATGACATTGGGGTAGCAGAGGTCCCAATACACCTCGGGGACATACAGCATGCTGCTGCCCAGGAAGTTCTTGCGTAATTGGCTGGCGTTGGCCGCCTCGCGCTGGAGATCCAGTTCGTCGAGGATGGTCTTCTGGTAGTCCTTGACCACCTCCACCGGTCGCAGGCGGCGGCCGTCCTTCCAGTAGCGCTGGGCCAGCTCCGCCAGGGTCAGCAGGAGGCCGAGGTCGCGCCGGATGATGCGCTCGATGCCGGGACGCACCACCTTGACCACCACCTCGCGGCCGTCCTTGAAACGGGCGGTATGGACCTGGGCGATGGAGGCGGAGGCCAGGGGCTGCTCGTCGAAGTCGTCCAGGACGGCCTCGATCGAGCTGCCCCAGGATTTCTCGATAATGGCGCGGGCCTGGGTCCCGGGGAAGGGCGGTACCTGGTCCTGGAGCTTGGCCAGTTCGTCGGCCAGGTCGTCCGGCAGCAGATCGCGCCGGGTGGAGAGGATCTGGCCAAACTTGACGAAGATGGGGCCCAGCTCGATCAGTGCCTCGCGAATACGCACCGGGTAGGGCTTGGGGTGGGCGCGCCGGACCCAATACCAGGGCGAGAAGTAGATGAGAAAGCGCAGGGGGCGAAAAAGGTGGGTGGCGAGGAGGATCTCGTCGAGGCCATGGCGCACCAGCACCAGGCTGATGTGGATCAGTCGCCACAGCCGCGACACCTGGGTCAACACGGCGGTTGGTCCTCGCCCGGGGACGCAACGGCGCCATCCCCGGCGCCGGAGGGGATGCGCTGGCGCAGGCGCTCGACCCGCGCGGCGAGGCGCTCGCCGTCATCCTGCAACCGGTCCACAGCGGCGAGGAACTGATCGAACTCGTAGCGGGTGGGCAGCAGGCGGCCCTCTTCCTGGAGGTATTCCTTGAGATCCTGGCCCAGGGTGTCCAGGGAACGCTGACCCCAGCGGGTAGCGGCGCGCAGGCGGGCGCCGACCGCGTGAGCGACGGGATCGCCGGTGAGGCGCGATACCTGCTCTTCCCAGTCGATCTCCAGGCCAGCCATGAAGTCGCCAAAACGCTGGGCCAGGGCCGCGTCGCCCTCGATCTCGACCTGGCCGGAAAAGAGGGCATCCTCCTTGCGACGGCTCATCCCCAGGCGCGCCAGGGCCAGGGGCGTGCCGCGCAGCAGGCAGTCCGGGTCGGCGTCATAGGCGCCAAAAATCTGGAAACCCTCGGGACCCGGGATGAAGTAGAGGCGGCTGCCAAAGCCTTTGAACTCGAAGGCGATGATGTAGCCCTCCAGGGGCGCCAGGCGACCGGCGGCCTCGGGGTCCAGGGCGATGTAATGATTGATGGCGTTCTCAAGGACCGCCAGGGCGGCGTCCGGGAGCGGGGACTGGCTCACAGCTTGAAACCCCGATGGATGGCGACGACGCCGCCGGTGAGATTGAAGTATTCACACCGCTCGAGGCCGGCCTCCAGCATCATGCCGCGCAGCGTCTCCTGGTCCGGGTGCATGCGGATGGACTCCGCCAGGTAGCGATAGCTGTCGGCGTCGTTGGTGATCAGGCGCCCCAGGATCGGCAGCATGGTGAAGGAGTAGAGGTCATAGACCTTGGAGAGGGCCTGGCTGGTCGGGTGGGAGAATTCCAGGACCAGGGCGCGCCCGCCCGGCTTGAGCACCCGGCACATCTCCGCCAGGGCCTTCTGCTTGTGGGTGACGTTGCGCAGGCCGAAGCCGATGGTGACGCAGTCGAAGTGGTTGTCGGGGAAGGGCTGGGTCTCGGCGTTGACCTGGCAGAAGAGGAGGTTGCCCGCCAGGCCCTGGTCCAGAAGCCGGTCGCGGCCCGTGGTCAGCATGGCGGCGTTGATATCCGTCAGCACCACCTGCCCCTCGGGTCCAGCGATACGGGCGAAACGGCTGGCCAGGTCGCCGGTGCCCCCCGCCAGGTCCAGTACCCGCTGGCCGCGCCTGACCCCGGCCAATTCAATGGTGTAGCGCTTCCAGAGGCGATGGATGCCGAGGGACATGAGGTCGTTCATCAGGTCATAGCGCGAGGCGACGGAGTCGAACACCGCGCGCACATGGCTCGATTTTTCCTCGACCGGAACCTGCTTGTAGCCAAAGTGGGTGGTCTTGTCGTCGGACATGGGCGGGGCCTCGGGTGAACTTTGCGGAGATTCTACCATGACAGCCCGACGCCCCTTGGGACCTACTGCTTCTCGCCGAACCGGTTGTTGCTCAGGAATTGCCAGGTACGGGTGATGTCGAGGACATCCGTCTCCTTACGGATATCGGGGGGGAAGGGGGCGTAGGGGGCGGCGAGGTTGACGATGCGCACCGCGGCCTGGTCGAGGACGTCGGAACCGGAGGAGCGCAGGACGCGGACCTCTTCCAGGGTGCCGTCGGCGCGCAGGGCGACCCGCAGGATGAGATTGCCGTAGAGCTGGCGGCGCTTAGCCTCCTCCGGGTAGTTGAGATTGCCGATGGACTCCACTTTGCGGCGCCAGGCCTCCAGATAACTGGCGTACTTGTATTCCTGGGTGCTGGCGCTGATGGCCTTACGGCGCGTCCGGCTGGCGTAGGCGGCGGTGTCTTCCTCGATCTTGGCGTTGAGCTTGGCGATTTCCTGGCCGCGACTCGCCAGAATCTGGGCGGCGGAAGGTTTGGAGACCGGGGGCGGAACGGGTTGGAAGGTGGGTTGCAGTTCAGGCTCCGCCTGTCTCTCCAAGGCCGGTTCGGGCTCGGCGGGCAGCGGGCTCCGGCAAGGTGGCGGTCAAGGGGGCCACATCGGGCAGGGGGGCGGGAGTCGCTCCGGGCAGGGGCGGCGGCGCGGGGGTGCCCGCCTCGGGCATGACTGGCAGGGGCGAGGGGTCGGGTGCCTCGGCCAGGGCAGGCAGGTCGCTCGGCTCGGCACTCCGCTCGCTGGGGCGACGATCCGTGGCGGCGGTCTCGCTGGCGTTGCCACTGGCCTCCTGGTTCCCTTGGGCCAGGGCCTCGGCATCCGGGGGTGGGGGACGAGCCGCCTCTGGCTGGCGCAGAACCAGCACCTCCAGGGTTCGACCGGGGGCGCGGGAGGACTCCGGGGCCTGGAAGCCCAGGGCATAAATCAGCAGGCCATGCAGGGCAAGGGCCACCAGCAGGGCAGGCCAGAAGGGATCACCCAGGGGATGCGGGGACCAGGCTCCCCGGCGCATGGCGCCCCGCGGTGGCCAGGCCGGCGCTGACGTCGCGCTCATGACCCCGGCAGCGTCCAGGCATCGCCCGGACCCAGGGGCGGAACCGAAATGATCTCGGCATTGCGATCAAGGAGTTCAATCCGCTCGGCCATGGAGGGGTCCATGTGGATACGGCCCCGGGGATCGATGAGTAGGACGGAGCGGACGCCCATGGCCACGGCGGTCTGGTGCCAGAGCTCGGGGCCGGCGATCATCAAGGCAGTGGCGGCGGCCTCGGCGCGGGTGGCATCCTCGTGGATGAGGGTGACCAGACGAGCCCCCTCGGCCGGCCAGCCGGTGCGTGGATCGATGACGTGGTGGTAGGTCTTGCCCTTGTGGGTGAAATTGAGTTTGTAATCCCCCGAGGTGAAGACGCTCTCGTCGCCCGAGACCTGGAGGATGGCGAGGACCCCCCCGCCGACGGGATTGCGCAGGGCCACGGGCCAGGGCTGGCCGCCACGGGTGCCGATGGCGCGCAGATCGCCGCCCACGTTGACGATAGCGTTGTGGATGCCCAGCTCGCGCAATTGATCGACTGCCTGGTCGATGGCGAAGCCCTTGCCAATAGAGCCAAAATCGAGTTTGACGCTGGGATTCCCACCCTGAAGCTGGATGTCGTCGATCTGGATGTCGTCCATCCTGGGTCCGGCCTTCACCAGGGCCACGATCCTGGCTTTATCCGGCGGGACGCGCCGCCGCCCCGGCTCGCCCGCCTGAAAGCCCCAGAGGTCGATCAATTTGCCGATGGCGGGGTTGAAGAGGTGGCCGCTGGCCGACGCCAGTTCCTGACTCTTGCGCACCAGGGGCAGGATGCAGGGCGGGGCGGCGAAGGGCTTGCCCCCGGGGAGCAGGTCATTGACGCGCGCCAGGGGGGCCGCGCCCGGGGCGCCCCAGGACTGCCACATGGACTTGAAGTCCTCTTCAATTTGACGGGAGGCCAGCTCCGCCTCCTGGCGCTTGACCCCGACGATGGCCAGGTCAACCGGGCCCTGGAAGGCGTTGAAGTGGAAGTTATAGACGGGGCTTTCGTCCCGGCAGCCCGCCAGGGGTAGCAGCAAGAGGAGGACGGCGATCCAGGCCATGATCCGGACAGCCCCAGCCTGGGGGGCGGGGCGTCCAGACCCAGGCGCCGTCGGCCTCCAGGGATCCGGTCGGGATTCAGGGGGCAAGGAGCCGCTCCGCCAGCCTGTCCAGCAGATCGCCGGCGATGTCCAGACCGAACTGGGCATCCAGTTCACGGATACAGGTGGGGCTGGTGACGTTGATCTCGGTCAGCCAATCGCCGATCACGTCCAGGCCGGCGAAATAGATGCCGCGCCGCAGGAGTTCGGGCCCCACTTGGGCGGCAATCCAGCGGTCACGGTCGCTCAGGGGGCGACCCTCGCCACGACCGCCGGCGGCCAGATTGCCGCGGGTCTCGCCGGGTTGGGGGATGCGGGCCAGGGCGTAGGGTACGGGTTCGCCAGCCACCATGAGGATGCGCTTGTCGCCCTGGCTGATCTCCGGGATGAAGCGCTGGGCCAGGCAGTAACGGGTCCCGTTGGCGGTCAGGGTCTCGGCGATGACCGCCAGGTTGGGGTCCTGGCGCTTGACCCGAAAGACGGAGAAGCCACCCATGCCGCCGAGGGGCTTGAGGATCAGGTCCCCCTGCTCCTCCAGGAAGGCGCGGATGTCGGCCTGGCTCCGGGTCACCAGGCTCGGCGGACAGCAGGTGGGGAATTCCAGGGCAAAGAGCTTTTCGTTGGCGTCGCGCAGGGCCTGGGGGGCGTTGACTACCAGGGCGCCCTGGCGCTGGGCCTGTTCGAGGATGAGGGTGGCGTAGAGAAATTCGGTGTCGAGGGGCGGGTCCTTGCGCATCAGGATCAGGTCCAGCTCATCGAGGGGGCGGAAGGCCTCCCCGACCACCTGATACCAGCCGGAGGGGTCGTCCGTCACCACCAGCTCCCGCATCCGGCCCCAGGCACGCTGGCCCCGCAGCGAGAGGTCGTCCAGGGTCAGGTACTGGAGGCGCCAGCCACGGCGTTGCGCGGCCAGCAACATGGCGAAGCTGCTGTCCTTTGCGATCTTGATGGCCCCGATGGGGTCCATGACGATGCCAATCTCGTGTTTCATACCCGCATCTTAGCGCAGGGCGGGGGGCGCCGTCGGGTCGATGCGGCTTGCCGCAAAGGGGAGGGCTGGGATGGCGCCGAGCTTGGACCTGACAGGGGGCCGGCCCAGCGTTGGGATGGCCTGAGTTCGCGGGAGGTGAACCAGATTGCCCTGCGCGCCGGACCCGTTCCGGGCAAGGGAGACAACCCTCAAAAGCGGGCTATCCATTTGGATCTATTAGAATTTGGCGCGCCTGACACGATTCGAACGTGCGACCCCTGCCTTCGGAGGGCAGTACTCTATCCACTGAGCTACAGGCGCTTGAAGATTTTGGATGGCCATGCTCTTAACAGAGCAATGGCCAGATTTGCAGGGTACAAAGCATAGCCGTTTTGGCCCATGCCGTCCATGGGTCACCCGCCTTTTCTCTCCTTATTGCCCCTTCGGGGGCCGGATCAGCTCTTCACCACTCACGGTGGCCGGTGTCTTGGGGCTGAATTCGCACCATTCGCGGATGATGCAAGCCCCGCAGCGGGGTTTGCGGGCGACGCAGACATAGCGCCCGTGCAGAATCAGCCAATGATGAGCATCCTGGAGAAATTCCCGGGGGATGGCGCGCATCAGCCCGCGCTCGACCTCCAGGGGGGTCTTGCCGCGGGCCAGGCCGGTGCGATTGGCCAGGCGCAGGATGTGGGTATCCACCCCCAGGGTGGGTTCGCCGAAAGCGGTATTGAGGACGACATTCGCCGTCTTCCGCCCCACCCCGGGCAGGGCCTCCAGGGCCGCGCGGTCCCGGGGCACCTCGCCCCCATGCCGCTCGACCAGGATGGCACAGGTCTTGATGATGTTGGACGCCTTGGCGTTGAAGAGGCCCAGGGTACGGATATGGGCCTTGAGGCCCTCCTCGCCCAGGTCCAGGAGCGCCTGGGGCGTGTTGGCCAGGGGGAAGAGGCTGGCGGTCGCCTTGTTGACCGCCTTGTCCGTGGCCTGGGCGGAGAGGATGACGGCGATTAACAGCTCGAAGGTGGAGGCATAGACCAACTCCGTCCGAGGGGCGGGGTTCTCCAAGCGAAGGCGCTCGAAGATGAGGCGGCGTTTCAGCGGGTTCATGAGGCCCGCAAGCATAGGGGCAAGCCGGGGCCCCTGCCAAGGGGCTGACAGGGCCCTTGCAGGGGTTTCGCCCTGGCCAGACTCAGGGGGCCAGGCAGGACCTCGTGCCATTTCCAGGCCCCGCCGACTCGCCCACCCGCCCCATCCGGCATAGAATCCCGCTTGCCGAGCGCACCAGCCGCCACCCAGGAGTTTCCGTCCATGACCATAGGTCCCCGCGAGATCGTCACGCCCTTCCGGCCCATACCGCTGGAGGTCCCGGAGGGGATGAAGCCGAACGAGTTCTTCAACAGTACGGAGAACCTCAACGACCTGGTCAACAATAACGGCCTGCTGGTGAGCCCGGAGCACCTGCTGCTCTACCGCAAGGCCCTGGGGCACTCCAACGAGTTCGACTGTTCCATCATTTACAACACCTCCCAGACCATCCTCAACCCCCTGGGCCGGCCGGTGCGGCGGACCCAGGTGCCGGCGGCGGTCAAGCAGGCCTGGAACCGGATGAACCAGATCCTGCTCGCCTACATGCTGGAGACCTATCCGGACCCGGCGGAGGCCCTGGTGCTGGCGGGGGAGGCGAGCCTGGACGCCACCTGGCCCCTGACCTCGCCGGGGGTGCCCAGCATCCGCATGCTGCACAACCACTTCATCGTTTTCCCCATGGACCAGTTGCGCCAGGCGCCCCTGGCCGACCCGGCCAATCCGAACCTCACCGACGGCGGCCAGAACAGCCTGTTCCAGGCCCACATGCGCGACGTCTATCGCGACTTCTTCGCCGAGGCCCTGGATCTGCAGCATCCTGCAGACGATGCACAGCGACGAGTCGCGCCTGACGCTGACCGGCTACCCGGAAGGGCTGCCCTGCTGGGAGATCCGGGGCGGGGTCGAGGCCCTCAAGGAGGTCCGCTTCTGGCGCGAGTACGACGCCATCCTGGAGGGCTTTCTGGATTTCTACCGCACCTTCTTCTCCCAGGTCTCCAGCCGCAACGCCCCCCGTCTGGACGGACCTGCACTATCCGGAGGCCGTGGATCGGGTGCTGCTGTTCGACAACGACTTCCTGGGCACCGCCCGCCGGGTGCGGGAGCGCTGCATCCGGGAACCGGCCTATGCCAACTCCATTCGCTGGCAGCCTGCCTTCAAGCAGCTCATCTATCGCAATGACACCGGCAAGCTGCTGGTCACCATCAGTCAGAATTCCATCGGCAACGCCATCACCGAACTCCTGGGCGTGGTGGTGCGGCGGGTGCCGGACGCCGCCGCCTACGCCACCTTCGAACCACGCCTGATGGAGCAGGCTCCTGACGGTCCGCGAGCGCCTGATCGCGGCCGATCTGGGCGATGGCATCGCCACCGCCGACTGGCCCGCCGACCAGGGCTCAAGCCGGACCTGAATCCGGGGTGGCCCCAGGCGCCCGCCGGGGCTCGATCAGGGTGCGCGGGCGCTTATCCCCCGGCAAGCTGCTAAACTTGCTGGACTATGAACGCCAACCTGATCAAACCGCCCAAGTCCCTGCTGCGCCTGGTGGGGCGGGCCATCGTCGATTACGGCATGATCCGCGATGGGGATCGCCTCCTGCTGGGGGTCTCCGGGGGCAAGGACTCGCTCTCCCTGCTGCACCTGCTGCGCCACCTACAAAGCTATGCCCCGGTGCGGTTCGAGCTGGCCGTCCTGACGGTGGACCCGGAGGTGCCAGGCTTCGATCCCCAGCCCCTCAAGGATTATTACGACGCCTTGGGCGTGCCCTGGCACTACGAACAGCAGCCGATCCTGGAGCAGGCCAAGCGCCACATGGATGGCGACTCCTTCTGCGCCTATTGCTCGCGCATGAAGCGCGGCATCATGTACCGCCTGTGCCGGGAACAGGGTTACGGCGTCCTGGCCCTGGGTCAGCACCTGGACGATCTGGCGGAGAGCCTGCTGCTGTCTCTCTTCCATGGCGGCCAGTTGCGCACCATGAAGGCCCACTATCTCAACGATGCCGGCGACGTGCGCATCATCCGCCCCCTGGCCTACTGCCGGGAACGCCAGACCGCGGACTTCGCCCGCGCCGCCGGCCTGCCGGTCGTGCCGGATTCCTGCCCGGCCTGCTTCTCCGCCCCGAGTCGCCGCGAGCATATGAAGGCCCTGCTGGCGCGGGAGGAGGCGGAGCATCCCCACCTCTTCACCAACATTCTGCACGCCATCCGCCCCCTATTGACGGAAGGCATTGCCGTTAGCCCGCCAGCGGCCCAGGATTTAACGGCATGAGGATTCAACCCCTGGGGCCCCCTCAGGCGCAGCCCCAGACCAGATTCAAAATCCAGCCCGTCGCTTAACGACCTATCCGTGACATCCCAACCTTCCTCCAGAGGTACTCTTCTCATGAGCATTGCCTCCCTGATCCCCCTCCTCTCCGCCCTGGCGGCCACCGGGGTGGCGGACCTGAACCCCGCCCAGTTGGACAGCGCGACGGTCTCTTACCGGTCCGTCCCCCGGGAATACCACCTCGACGGCGTGGTCGAGGCCATCCAGCAGACCACGGTCTCCGCCCAGACCCAGGGACAGGTCCAGGAGATTCTCTTCGACGTGGACGACTTCGTGGAGAAGCGGGCACGGTGATCGCCCGCCTCAAGGACACGGAACATCGCGTCGCGGGTCGCCCAGGCGACGGCGGACCTGAATTCCGCCGAGGCCACCCTGAACAACGCCCATGACGAGTACGATCGCATCAAGGAGCTGTTCGACAAGAAGCTGTCCTCGGACTCCGCCATGGACAAGGCCATCGCCGACGTCAAGAACGCCCAGGCCCGCGTCGAGGCCGCCACCGCCGCCCTGGAGCAGGCCCAGGAGCAACTGGCCTATACCGAGGTCCGCGCCCCCTACTCCGGCATCGTCACCCACCGCCATCGTCCAGGTCGGGGAGATGGCCAATCCGGGCCAGGCGGTGATGAGCGGGGTCTCGCTGGAGGAGCTGCGGGTCTCGGTGGATGTGCCCCAGAGCGTGATCCCGGCGGTGCGCGACGGGCCGGGGCGCGCATCCACCTGCCCGACGGCACCGCTGGTGGAGGCGGCGCGGATGACCGTCTTCCCCTTCGCCGATCAGGGCTCCAATACCTTCAAGGTGCGCCTGGACCTGCCGCGCGATCTGGCCGATCCTGTTCCCGGGGATGTTCGTCAAGACCGGCTTCGTCACCGGGGAGACGCCGCGAACTGGCGATCCCCAAGGCCGCGGTGGTCTACCGCTCCGAGGTCACCGGGGTCTATGTCCTGGCGGACGGCCGGGTCCAGCTTCCGCCAGATCCGCCTCGGCCGCGCCCTGGGTGACGCCTGGGCGGTCCTGTCGGGGCTGACCGAGGGCGAGCGGGTGGCCCTGGACCCCATCGCCGCCGGGGTGCTGCTCAAGTCCCAGCGGGCCGGGGAGCGGAGGCTGATGGCTGACACAATTCTGGCATCTCCGGGCGGGTCGCGGCGCGCTTCCAGGACACCGCCATCACCCCGCTGCTGGCCCTGGTGGGGCTGCTGCTGGGGTTCTTCGCCATCCTGGTGACGCCGCGGGAGGAAGAGCCGCAGATCAACGTGACCTTCGCCGATGTCTTCATCCCGGTCCCCGGCGCCTCGCCGATGGAGGTCGAGCACCTGGTCGCCGGCCCGGCCGAGCAGGTGCTGTCCGAGATGAAGGGCATCGAGCACGTCTATTCGGTCTCCCGCCCCGGCATGGCCGTGGTCACCGTCCAGTTCAAGGTCGGCGAGGACCGCACCGACGCCATCGTCCGCCTGTTCAGCAAGGTCCTGTCCAATCAGGACTGGCTGCCGGCCAACCTCGGCGTGGGCCAGCCCCCATCGTCAAACCCAAGGGCATCGACGACGTCCCCATCATCACCGCCACCCTGTGGTCCAAGGACCCCGCCAGGGGCGCCTTCGAGCTGGGCCAGGTGGCCCACGCCATCGAGCAGGAGATCAAGCGCGTCCCCGGCACCAAGGACGTCTACACCGTCGGCGCGCCCGCGCCAGGCGGTGCGGGTCCTGCTCGACCCCCAGGCCCTGGCCGGCCACGGCATCGACCTGGACCGACCTGCGCCGCGCGCTCCAGGGCGGCAACCTGATCCGCGACAATCTGGCCGTGACCGCCGACAACCAGGAGGTCCTGGTCCAGGCCGGGACCTTCCTGTCCACGGCCGGAGGAGATCGGCGACCTGGTGGTGGGGCTGCACGGCGGCCGGCCGGTGCCTCTGAGCGACGTGGCCAGCATCGAGCGCGGCCCGGAGCAGCCCCAGAGCTACGTCTGGATGGGGGCCGGGCCCGGCGCCGACGCACACCGGCATCGAGCCTGACCGGGACCACGCCGGCGGTGACCGTCGCCGTGGCCAAGCAGGAGGGGGTCAACGCCGTCGAGGTGGCCGAGCGGGTCATCGAGCGCTTCGCCCAACTCGACGGCACCTTCATCCCCGAGGGGGTGGAGGTCACGGTGACGCGCAACTACGGCGCCACCGCCGACACCAAGGCCAAGAAGCTGATCAGCAAGCTGACCTTCGCCACCGCCTCCGTGGTCCTGCTGGTGGTCTTCGCCATCGGCTGGCGCGAGTCCATCATCGTCGGCGCGGCGGTGGTCGTGACCCTGGCCCTGACGCTGTTCGCCTCCTGGGCCTGGGGCTTCACCCTCAACCGGGTCTCGCTCTTTGCCCTGATCTTCTCCATCGGCATCCTGGTGGACGACGCCATCGTGGTGGTGGAGAACATCCACCGGCACATGGCCCTGTCCAAGGCGAGCCTCCTGGACCTGATGCCCCGTGCCGTGGACGAGGTCGGCGGGCCGACCATCCTGGCGACCTTCACCGTCATCGCCGCCCTGCTGCCCATGGCCTTCGTCTCCGGGCTCATGGGGCCCTACATGTCCCCCATCCCCATCAACGCCTCCACCGGGATGCTGATCTCGCTGGTGGTCGCCTTCGTCTTCACCCCCTGGATGACCAACTTCATGCTGGGCAAGCGCCACGCCGCCCAGGCGGGCGGCGGGCATGGGCATGGTCACGACGAGGCGGCGGCGGCGGGATGCAGCGCTTCTTCGACCGGGTCATAGGCCCCTTCCTGCTCGGGGCCAGGGGCAACCTCAACCGCTGGCTGCTGCTGGCGGGCATCCTGATCCTGATCGCCGGGTCCATCGTGGCTGGTGACCTCCAAGGTCGTCATCCTCAAGATGCTGCCCTTCGACAACAAGTCGGAGTTCCAGGTGGTGCTCGACATGCCCGAGGGGACCAGCCTGGAGCAGACCTCCCGGGTGCTGGCCGAGATGGGCGACTACCTGTCCGGGGTCACCGGAGGTCACCGACTACCAGGCCTATGCCGGCACCGCCACACCCATCAACTTCAACGGCCTGGTGCGCCAGTACTACTTGCGCGAGGGGGCCCACCTGGGGGACATCCAGGTCAATCTGGTGGACAAGCACGATCGCGACCGCCAGAGCCACGCCATCGCCTGGTCGCTGCGCGCCCCCTTGCAGGAGATCGCCCGCACGTACAACGGCAACGCCAAGATCGTGGAGATCCCGCCCGGGCCGCCGGTGCTGTCCCCGTTGGTGGCGGAGGTCTACGGCCTGGACTACGAGGGCCAGATCGCCGTCGCCCGCCAGGTGCGCGCGGTCTTCGAGGGGACCGCCGACATCGTGGACGTGGACGACTCGGTGGAGCACCAGAGCCCCAAGCGCCTGGTGGTGGTGGACCGGGCCAAGGCGGCCCTGCTCGGGGTGCCAGCAGGCGACCATCGCCCAGGCCCTGGCCACGGTCCTGGGCGGCGAGGACATGAGCTTCCTGCACGGGGCCAACGTCAAGTACGCCGTCCCCATCCGGGTCGAGTACGCCCAGGCGGACAAGGCCGACCTGGAGCAGGTCTTGAGCCTGCGGGTGCGCTCCCAGGGCGGGAAACTGGTGCCGCTGTCCGAGATCGTCCAGGTGCTGGACACGCAGCCGCGAGCCACAGCATCTACCACAAGGACCTGCTGCCGGTGGTCTATGTCACCGGGCGACATGGCCGGACCCACCGACAGCCCGCTCTACGGCATGTTCGAGATCTCCGCCAAGCTCAAGGAGGGCACCGGCCTGGAGCAGTGGTTCATCCAGCCCCCGGGCAACCCCTACGAATACAGCCTCAAGTGGGACGGGGAATGGCAGGTCACCTACGAGACCTTCCGCGACATGGGCATCGCCTATGGCGATCGGGCTGCTCCTGATCTACCTGCTGGTGGTGGCCCAGTTCCGC
>CAWJBI010000058.1:0-146130 GCA_963841065.1 uncultured Gammaproteobacteria bacterium
CAAAGATTGGAATGCCCCAGATACCACACGGGGAGAAATTGGACATGAAACAATTGTCTTTGCCACCTTCACAGCGCGCCCCACGGGGCATTCGGCGCCCAGCGGCGACCGTCGGGCTAGGATATGGCCGCGATGAATGGCGATCGGGGCCATGGCGTGATCCTGCTTGGGAGTCAACGGCCCTGGCGGCGGACCTTGACTATGACATCCAGGAGGGCGTCTTGTATATCCGCATCAGGGGTCCGCTTGATCTACGCTGCATCTTTCAGCTCATCGCCATCGGCAAAACAGCCGATGAGAGCATTACTAGCTGTGTGCTCGATCTTGGGAGTTAACAAAATCTTTGACTCTGGCGTCGCGGCTTTGATCCTGCTTGCCAGGGAGTTTGACGGAACGCGGGGTTGACCGCATGCATATCCAGGGGCCCGATCTGAATCGTACGGCACTATCCCCCTATATAACGGGGTCAATCCCTTCGTTCTTACGCAAGGCCTGCGTTCGGTCATCCCCGGGAATCTTCGACACCGATCCCATGGTGATGCCAATCGAAGTGAAGGCAAGATCCTGAAATATGAGTGGCACCATCCAGCCGGGGAATAGCGGGGGTCAGGGCAGCTCCGTCAGGAGTTGCCGCAGGTCGGCCGGGTCAACCGGCTTGACCAAATGACCGTCGAAGCCGGTCTCGCGGGACCGGCGGCGGGCGTCGTCCTGTCCCCACCCGGTCAAGGCGATGATGCGCATGTCTTTCCCCAGGGTTGGTCGCGAAGGTGCCGGCAGACGCCATAGCCGTCGAGCCGCGGCAGACCGATATCGAGCAGGACCAGATGGGGTCGAAAAGACTCGGCGATCTCGATCGCCTCTTGGCCATCGCGCGCCCTGGCCACGGCATAGCCGGTCATTTCGAGCAGCATGGCCAGGGATGCGAGGACGTCCGCATTGTCATCCACCACCAGGATGCGGGCCGCCCCCAAGGGTAGCGAGGCGTCGCGCCCTGCGGCGACCCGTGCCGGCTCGGCCGGGGGTGCGGCCAGGGTGGGCAGACGCACGGTAAACTCGGTGCCCTGGCCCGGGCCCGGGCTCCTGACCGCGATATGTCCGCCATGGAGCTCGACCACCGCGCAGGGCAAGCCCGATCCCTAACCCACCCGGGGATTGTCCCGCGCCGGCGTCGCTGAAAAACATCTCGAATACCCGGGGCAGGTGCTCCGCCGCGATGCCGATGCCGGTGTCGGCGACCGTCACGACCACGGCTGTTTCGTCACACCTGGCGTCGAGGTAGATCATCCCCGCCCGGTGTACTTGCCGGCATTGTTGAGGAGATTCAGAAATATCTGGGCCAGACGCACCGGATCCGCATCGAGCGCGATGGGAGCCGGGGGCATGGTTACCCGGAGGGTGAGGCCCGCCTGCTCGGCCTGGGGGCGGAAGGTGGCCAACACCTGCTCCAGGAGCACCCCCAGTTCCACCCGTTCGCGTTGCAACCGAAGCTGTCCCGCGTGATGCGGTTCGCCTCCAGGAGGTCATCGATGAGCCGCACCATGTGCCGGATCTGGCGGTCAATGATGTCGTGAGCCGCCTGCCAGGCCCGGATCGGACGGGGCCCGCAGCCAGCAAGATTTCCGCCGCGTGACGGATGGGGGCGAGGGGGTTGCGTAACTCGTGGGCGAGTGTCGCCAGGAATTCGCTCTTGCGCTGGTCAGACTCTCGTAACCTTTCCTGGGCCTGCTTGACATCCTGGATGTCAGTGGTCGTGCCAATCCACTTGACGATGGATCCCGCCACATCCCGCACCGGCTCGGCACGGCTCAAATGCCAGCGCATCGTGCCGTCGGCCATGCGTACCCGGTGCTCGCACGCATAGGAATTCCCGCTGGCGATCGCACCCTGCCAGGCCTCCAGGGTACGCTGGATATCCTCGGCGTGTAACAGGGGTAGCCAATCCACCAGGCCCTCGGTGGTCTGGTTCGTGGCGGCATAGGCCGCGAAATGGATGTTGTTGCGAAAGTTCACGCCGCCATCGGGGTTGGCCGTCCATACCAACTGCGGCATGGCGTCGGCGAGCTGGCGGAAGCGTGCCTCGCTGGCGCGCAGGGCCTCTTCGACCTGTTTGCGCTCGGTGATGTCCTCCCCGGAGCTGAGGGTGCCAATGATCAGGCCGTTATTGTCGGTGAGATTGGCGTTGTGCCAGGCGATCAGGCGCTGCCGCCCATCACGGCACTGAATCGGGTTCTCGAGGTACTCGGCGGCCTCCAGCTCACCGGTCATGATTCTACGGAAAATCGGGTAGATCTCGTCCATCCCCGCTGGTTGTGGGAGGCAGTTTTCGAACCAGTTGAGCCCCAGCAGCTCCCGGCTCGCTGTAACCCAGGGTTTCGCGACCCATACGGTTAATCATGCTGATCCGTCCCTCGGCATCCAAGGCCACGATGAGGCTCTGTACCGTGTCGAGGTAGTGGCGATTGAGTTGGACTTGGTGGCGCAATGCCTCTTCCATCCGTTTGCGCTCGGAGATGTCGACAAAGGCGGCCACACTCCCGCGGGGGCGACCCTCGGCATCCCGCAGGGGGGTGGCGTTGCCGAAGGGGTACGGACCCTGCCGTGCGCGTGCACGATCTCCATCTCGCAATCCCGTACCTCGAGCCCCCGGGCCGCCTGCTGCACCGGCAACTCCTCGCCATGCAAGTCGCGCCCGTAACGCCGGACCTTAGAGTGGGTGGGCCGCTCCCCGTCCCGAGCGGTCGGGAGGACTGCGCGCCACTGGGCAAGCGCCGCCAGTCGTCGGCGGTCCGGTTGCCCGTGATGTGCAGGCGATCGGCATGGTGGGCGATCCACACCGCCGCTGGCACGGCGGCGTCGAGACCGCCTCGAGTTCCGCCGCGCGCTGGTGGGCGGAGGCGGTGGCGGCTGGAGTGGGCTTCCTCGGCAAGGACTGCCGAGGGTCACTGATGTCCGACTCCCACGCGACCCTGCGCACCACAGGCCCGGAGGGATCGCCAGGACCCGGCGGGTCCAGTATTCCCTTATCCGAGTCGGTTCGCAGCCTTCGCTGTGCTCGGCAGGTGTCGTCTCGGTCCTCTTGAGCTGGGTAATGTCAGTGATGAAGTACCTCGAGGGCCGCCCCTCATGGGGCACGGCGCGCTTCGGTAACCCGCCGTTCGCACCGGGTTGCGCTGGCCTCGGGTCACTGTCAGCCACTCTGCGGTGGTTTGCTGTTTACTGATTTGCGCTTCATCGACTGCCTCGGGATCAGGTTAGCCAAGGGCCCTGTTTGCACCCGGCGGTTGTCAAGGACTGGGAGCGAGAAAGGGGCTCGCGCCCAGCCTCGCCGCTTGCGTGCTGGTGCATCCTTGCTTAGATTATGGCTCATATCTGGCCGCGCGGGTCCCACCCGTGATCGCTGCGGATCAAGATATCCGACCGCCACCGCATGTCATCCCGCCAGGGCTGGGGGAGGCCCTCGACCATGGATCAGCAGTCCATCCTCGACGCGCTGCCCGCCGAAGTCGTGGTACTCAACCGCACGGGGCATATCGTCGCCGTGAACGAGGCTTGGCGCCGGTTTGCAATAGAAAATGGAGGCAACCCCGCGCTCAGTGATGGCCTGGGACTCAACTACGTCGCTGCCTGTCGGGGCCTGCAGGGCCAGGACGCCGCGGAAGCGGGGGCGATCGCCGATGGCCTGGTCGCGCTGCTCTCCGGGCGCTTACCGGACTTCGTGCGCGAGTACCCTTGTCATGCTCCAGACGGCCAACGCTGGTTCGCGCTGAGGGCCGCTCCGCTCCATGACGCCGGGGGCGGGGCCGTGGTCGTGCATCTCGACATCACCGAGCGGAAGCTCGCCGAGCAGGCCCTGCAACAGTCCCGCAGTCAGGCGGCCCAGGCCGCGCGATTCAACGCGGTGGGTGTCCTCGCCAGCGCTTTGATCCACGAACTCAGTCAGCCCTTGAGCGCGGCGGGCTTCTATAGCGGCACGGCCGTCTCACTGCTGGAGCAGGCAAAGCCAGACCCGGAGCAGCTTTCCCGGGTTATTCATGGCGTCGAGGAGCAGATCCAGCGCGCGGCGACCATCTTGCATCGCCTCCGTGAGTTCCTGCGGCGGCGGGAAATGCGGATGCAGCCCGTTGCGATCGACGAGGTAGTTGCCCATGCCATGGAACTCGCCCAAGGGTTTGCCGCCGACCGGGCGGTGCAGATTAGCTACCTTCTTCCCGCCCCGGGCGCGGTCGTCATGGCGGACGCCGTCCAGATCGCGCAGGTTCTGGTGAATCTTGTCGCCAATGGCATCCAGGCCATCGACGCGGCCGAGCCAGCTCGACGTCAAGTCGACATCAGGGTCGATCCGCGCCCCGGGGAGATCGAGGTTAGCGTGGTCGATACGGGGCCGGGCCTGTCAACCGAGTTGCAAACACAGCTATTCGACATCCTGGCCAGGGCCAACGGCTCGGGCCTGGGCATGGGGCTTGCCATCAGCCGTGATATCGTCGAGGCCCACGGCGGTAAATTGTGGGTTGACCCGGACGTGATCGAGGGGGCGAGCGTCCACTTCACCTTACCCCTAACCCAAACCCGAGAACCTGAATGAACGACGATCAAACCGTTTTCCTGGTGGATGACGACGAAGCCTTACGCGAGTCTCTGGGGTTGTTGCTGGCGCAAGCGGGTCTGCGGGTTAGGGCCTATAACTCTGCTCGGGCCTTCCTGGAGGCCTATGCCGCGGAGGACTCCGGTTGTCTGGTGCTTGACTTACGTATGCCGGAAATGACCGGGCTCGAGCTGCAAAAGGTGCTCCGCCGGAAAGGCCTAAGCCTACCCATCATCTTTCTTTCCGGGTACGGCGACGTGCCCACCTCCGTGCGTGCCATCAAGGGTGGGGCGATTGATTTCCTCGAAAAGCCGGTGGCGAATGAAGTGCTCATCGCTTATGTGCGCAACGCTCTGTTGGATGATCGCCGGCTTCGCGCTAAGCAAGCCGAAGCGCGCATGATCCATGCGAATTTCGAGCAACTCAGCCCCCGGGAGCGCGAGATCCTGGTACTCGCGACTAAGGGACTGACCAGCAAGGAGATCGCTCGGCACCTGGGGATCAGCTTTCGCACCGTCGAGAACCACCGCGCCAACGTCATCGAGAAAATGCAGGCCAAGAACATCGCCGAACTCTGCCGCATGGCCGCGGTTTGCCTTGCCACGGACCAACACCCGACGCCTTAACTGCCCATGCCATGGGCTGGGTCAAAACGGTTGGCCGTTGGTGGGTCAGTTTAGTTGGCCGCTAACAGTTAGGGTGCAAGACACCCCTGAGCTCTCCTATGCACATCGCATTTCAGTTTTTGGCATCGAAAGGGATAGTTGTTTTTACGGATGACGGGGGGGGGGGGTCATTTTGCTAGATTGCACGATATTGATAGTAAGGGTAACGATGAGCAGACCCATGACGACGCAGTACCCGATACATGCAAAGCTTGACAGCATGATCGACCCCGATGAGCGGGACCGGGCGCTTCATCGAATGCTGGAGGAAGAGCGGCAGAGGATCGCCGCCGACCTGCATGATGGGATCGGGCAAACCCTCAGTGCCATGAAGCTAGCGGTCGGGAGGCTTAGGCAGCTTCGGGAAGGCCGGTTTACGGATGGCGAGGACGCGATTTTCGGTTCCCTGGCGGAGCGTCTCTCCGAAGCCATGAACGAGGTCCGCCGAATCTGTTTCGATCCACGCCCGGCACAGCTCAACGATCAGGGTGTCATCAACGCAATCGGCGGGCTTTGTCACGAGCTCTGCCACGGATTGAACCATCTCGACGTCAGCCTGACGGTTCGTGCCTATGAAAGCGATATTCCGCTACCGCTGAAAGTGGCCATCTTCCGTATCCTGCAGGAGGCCTGCGGCAATGCCTGCAAGCACTCGCGGGCGTCGCATTTATCGATCCTGCTGGAGGCGGACGCGGAGGGTGTTCGGCTCACCGTTGCGGATGACGGCGTTGGCTTCACCGCCGGTACGGTCTGCCCGTCCAAAAGTGGTTTCGGCCTCGGCAGTATGCGCCGGCGCGCGTCGATGACCGGCGGCAACCTCAGCGTCCATTCGCGACCCGGACAAGGGACTCGGGTCATCGCCGCCTGGCAGGTCGAGGAGGGCGTGATCCGACCGCCATCGGCCGCACCGATGCCTAATCAGAGGCACCACGTCGCCTCATAGCGTACATAGCCCGTCGCGCTTCGCGTCTCGCGATAAGCCGCGCCGGAGAGCACCGCGCGTTCCCAGACCTCGGATATCCGCGGGTCGTCGATACAATCCCCGCTGGCGTTGACCGCGACGGCGAGACGAAGCCCCTGCCCTCGCTCCTGGTCCAGGGAGACGTGCAGGTCCCCGACGCTATTGCAGGCGACCAGTTGTTTCAGTGTCTGCTGGACGACGCGGAAGATGACGGCCCGTAAGGGCTCGGGCACATCTTGGTCGCGTACGGCAATCTGGGGGGCCGAGATCGGTAGGCCGACCCCCTGCTCGGCCTCGCGGCAAAGCTGACCTAAGGACGCGCTGAGACCAAAGTCGTCGAGAGTCGATGGACGCAGATCCATCGCCAGGCTGCGCACGTCACGAATGGCGCCCTGAAGAAGCACGACGATCTCTTCATTCGGCGGACCCTTGTCCATGCACGGCTGCAGCGCAGCCGCTCGCGCGACCGCTTCGGTCTTGGTCTTGATCGCACTCAGTGTTTGCGCGATCTCCTCGTGCAGCTCCCAGGCAACACGGCGGCGATCGTCCTCCTCCGCCGCCATCATGCGCTCGGAGAACGTTTGCAGGGTTTGGTTTCGCTTAAGGATCACTTCGCGCTGCCGGGTGATGATCCGCTCTGAACGCAGGACGACGTACACCAGCAGGGCGTACAGGACGATCATGATGCCCGTGATCGCGCCCAGCACCAGCAGCTCGTTGCGGGTCATGGCCCGGACGATGGGTGCGACGTCCGTGTAGAGCTCGAATACGCCGATTGGCTGTGGGTTGCCCGGCGCCCAGATCGGGACGTATGTCTCGATCAGCATATCCTCGCCGCGGAGCAGTTGGAGGGCGCGTCGCGCTCCTGCAGGGAGCAGCGCGCTTCGTATGTCACCGCTGAGAGCGGCCTGAAGTCGCGGATTCAGGCGCTCGCTCGTGCCGATCTCCCGTTCCTCGGCGGAATACCGCACGATCCCATCCCGATCGTGGATCTTCAATCGGTCCACGGGAGTATCCCTTAGCGACTGTCGTACCAGGCTGAAGAGCTCCTTGGGCGATCGATTGTGTGCCCTGTTTTCCAACGCGTCCTCGCCCGCCAGAAGGTAGTCTTGGAGCTCGGGGAGGACGGCATTCAGGGCCAGCGTGGCGACCGTAACGTTGTTCCGCTCCCCCAATTCGATGATGGTGCGAACGGACAGGCTGTGATAAAGAATCGCTAACACGATGGCCGTGATGAGCACACCAACGAGGCTCACAAAGGCGTATCGGCGAGTTAGCGCAAACGACCTCATCGTGACACCAGTCCGTTCTCGATCGCGTAGGCGGTCAATTCGCTCGCGCTGTGCAGATCGAGCTTGCGCATGATGTTCGCCCGGTGCTTCTCCACCGTCTTGATACTGAGAGACAGGTGCTCGGCGATCTCCCGGTTCTTGTAGCCCTCGGCGACCAGCTTCACCACCTCGCGCTCCCGCTCCGTGAGCATGTCCGAGGACAGGCCAACCCCCCCCAGTGTCTCGTTCACCAGATAGCCTCGGACCACCTTGCCGCAAACCTTCGGGCTGAGATAGGTCCCGCCCAGCGCGACACTGCGGATCGCCGCCAGCAGGTCGTGATGAGAGTCGTCCTTCAATAGGTAGCCGTTGGCACCGGCGTCGAGGGCGGCGCGCACATGCTCATCGGACTTGTGCAACGTCATGACGATCACCTTGAGGTCGGGGTTGCGCAGCTTGATCTGGCGGATGGCGTCGGTCCCGTTCATGAGCGGCATGGAGAGATCGATCAAGGCCAGGTCGGGCTGGAGCTTATTCGCCTGAGCGATCGCCTGCAGCCCGTCCTCGGCTTCGCCGATGACCTCCATGTCTGCTTCGAGATCAAGCAGGGTTCGGATGCCGGCCCGTAGAACGGCATGATCGTCGGCGAGCATGATTCGTTGCTTTGCCATTTCTCCAGCGCTCCTGCCTTACGGCGATGAAGTCCGGCGCCCACGGCGGGCGGTTCGCGGTCGCAAGGCCCACTCGCGGGGCTCGCGCGACCACCTTGGATGTTGAAGGAACCTTATCAGAGCAGAGGCGGGAGAGGGAAGGGGCCTGCTGCTCTTATACCGAAAGGTCGCGCCTCGCGATTGCAGGCGAAACCCTACCGCGTGGAGCGGGCCTCGGCGCTCCCGCCGGCCCGCGTCCCAAGGGCGCCGACGCCGCATCCGTGCGGGGTGTGACGGTCACCGCATCCGTTTAGACCTCCCGCGGGCTTTGCCCCTGCCCGCGCAACCCTACCTGGCTGATGGCAGATCCACCCATCACCCTACCGCCGAATGGGGTCCTTGCCCCCCGCCGAATAAGGTCCCGGCCTACCTGATTCTTTTTCCTCGCCCCCCTAGTCTTTGCCTCACGGGCAAGTTTCCGATTTTGGCAGCTTGCCTGGGCAGACCGCGCCGTCAAGCACGACCCAGGTTGGCAGTATTTGAACCTGGATACCCGGCGTCCCATGCCACCACTGCGTCGGCAATCAAGCCGATTGTTAGCCATCCAAGCCGAGAGGGCGGGAGTTAACCACATGAGAACGCAATCGCGTTGGCTGTATCCGAGGGGGAGGAGGCGGGTGTTGCACTTGGCCGTTCTCGCCTTATTGACATTACCGGTGCCGTTCACGGCGAGTGCCGCGAACCTGCCGGGACTTAATGTCATCGGCGTCGCGGCGGACGGAACCGAAACGGGCAGCCTTCCTGCCTATCGCTGGCTCGTCGAAAAAGACAAGACCTACCATGTCCAGACCGACGTCAACGGCACCGCATTGCCGACCATTTTCGATCCCAACTGGGATCAGCTCAACGACGCGCACCCCGGCGGCGAGACCCTCTCGGTAGGGTTCCATCAGAGTTACATGCCGGTGGTCGCCAAGGGATGCGTGGGTTGGGAGGATGTCGTCGGCGCGAATCCGGCGGACTCGTGCGCGAACGATGTGATCCCGGCGACTGGCTATCGAGCCAAACACTCACTACTACGTCTCCGTCGTTCCCCGCTCCGGCTACACCATCGGCGGCGCGTCATTCGTCACGGACGGCGCCGGCAACGTCCCGCCAACCAACGTCTACGTCAACGCGCACCCGATCGAGACGGCGCAGATCACGATCCTGATCTTCAACGATAACGCGCCCATCAACAACGCCCCCGACCTACCCACCGAGGAGCCCGGCACCGCCCCCGGCCAGACCGACATGAGCGGCTTCACGATTATCGTCGAAGACGCCGGCGGCCGCTACGGTGCGTCGGCCGGCATCATGAGTCAGGACGCCTTCGGCAACCCGCTGTGCGGCGGTGCCTGCGTCACCGGCCCCGACGGCCGGCTGACCATCAAGAATCTGGCGCCGGGGAAGTACGGTATCCAAGCCGTGCCGCCCACGGGCGACGCGGACCTGGCTCCGCACGGCAACTTCCCTGGTCGTGAGGATATCGACCGAAACGGCAACGGAATCCTCGATAGCGGCGGCTGGCAGCAGACCGCGACCATCGAGGGCACCAAGGTGATCGACGCCTGGGTCAAGGCCGGCGAGCCCCCTTACTTCGCCGAGTTCGGACCCCCGGGATTTCATGCCTTCATCGGCTTCGTCAAGGAGTTCAATTCGATCCCGGCGGGAGGCACCACCGCGGTCAGCGGAACTATCGTCAACCAGCACATGTCGCGGCCGCCGGACTACACCTTCTACAACGGCGGATGCTTCGGTCACACCACCCCGTGGGTGGGCCTCAACGAAATGACGGGCGGTGTACCTGGGAAAGGCCTCTTCGCCGCGCCCACCAACGGGAACTGCGAGTTCAGCATCCCCAACGTCCCACCTGGGAGCTACCAGCTCGCCATCTGGGACTCGGCCCTCGACCTCATCTTCGGCTTCCACGGCATCACCATCAACGAGGATGGTAGCTGCGTCACGCCCAACGGCGACTGCAATCTCGGCGAGGTGCCCGTCTTCCAGTGGTTCCACCGTTCCGAGCACCGCGCCTTCGACGATCTCAACGCCAACGGCATGTGGGATGACAACGAGGGGCCCACCGCCCTCGAGACGGGCTTCAACCTGCGTTGGCGCGACGGCACCATCTACCAGGGCAATGTCTCGGACGGCCTCGGCGCCTTCGCCTTCGACCAGGTCTTCCCATTCTTCTCCTGGCTGGTCGCCGAGGTCGACTTCGTGCGTAACCAAGCCACCGGCGTCACCGTCGTGGTGGATGACGGCGGTGCGGTCCCCGCCTCGGTCCCCGGGCCGGCGCCCTACGACGACCACGACCTCACCTTCGGCCGCGCCATCGCACCGCAGGACCAGACGAACCCCGTTGATGCGGCGTGCGGCCCCAACTTGACGGATCCCTGCACGGAGACCGCGGACTATCGGGTCGAACGCGGCCCGGTCTTGACCCAGGGCTTCCAGGGCTTCATCGGCCAGACCAATGCCTACCTCTGGGGCAAGCGTCACTATCCGGATGGCGAGAACGGCGGCATCACGGGCATGGTGTTCTACGCGGTGACCCGCGCCGAGAACGATCCCGAGTACGCGGCGGCCGAGGTTTGGGAACCGGGCATCCCCGGCGTCACGGTCAATCTCTACGCACCAGTGCGCGTTGCCGGGACCAATGAGCTGCAACGCAATCCAGACGGGACGCTCGTCAAGGGGGCCCTGCTCAACACCGCGACCACCGACAGTTGGGACGAGAGCCGCCCGACGGGCTGCAAGTGGGGCAATAACGGCACCGGTCCCTTCATGTTCTCTCCCGACGGCGTCACGAAGTATGAGCAGGACTGCTGGGATGGTCTGCGCATGTTCAACCAAGCCCGGCCGGCCGTGTTCGACGGCGGCTACGCCTTCGACCAGATCTGCCTGGAGGAAGATGGCTTGGCAGGGGGCTGCGCACTCTGGTCCGGTCCCGGCCAAATGCCCGTCGGCGACTACCTCGTCGAGGTCATCGCGCCAGCCGGTTACGAGATCCTCAAGCCCGAGGATAAGAACGTCGACTTCGGCGACGTGTACAACCCGCCCCCCGCGCTGCTGCCGCCGCCCTGCGTGGGCGACCTGCACAGGGTTCCGCCGATCCTGACCCTGTTCCCGGACGAGCAGATCCCGGCGCCCTTCGCCGGTCGGGACGTGGAGCTGTGCGACACCAAGCTCGTCACCCTGTCCACCGGTGCCAACGCGGCGGCGGACTTCTGGCTGTTCACCGAGGTACCACTGGCCGCACATGCCCTCGGCTTCATCCTCGACGACACCCAGAACGAGTTCGATCCGAACTCGCCCAACTTCGGTGAGAAGTACGCACCGCCCTTCGTGCCGGTCACCATCCGTGACTTCACGGGCCGCGTGATCAGCAAGACCCTGTCCGACCAGTACGGTCTGTACAACTTCCTGGCGCCGTCCACCATCACCACTAACCTGCCGGCGCCGAGCGGCATGTCGCCGAACATGCTGACCACCTGCATGAACGACCCGGGCGACGACCCCAACAACCCGGATCCCAACTGGAACCAGCTCTACAGCACCTTCTGCTACAACTTCCAGTACATGCCGGGTGTGACCACCTACCTCGACACGCCGGTGGTGCCGGTGGCGGCCTTCACCGGCCCCGACCAGTTCCCGCTGGACTGCGAGTACCCCGACGGGACGCCGCGGATCTCCAGCGTCAGCGTGAACAACGGCGGTCCTTACATCCCGACCTACTCGCAGACGAAAGGCCCGCAATCCACCCGCGGGGAGTTCACCAGCGGTGATCAGACCATCACCATCAACTCGATGGGACCGGTGACGGTGCAGAACCCGAACTACTGCAACCCCGCGGCGGGTGCCTGCCCGACGGGCTCGGACACGACCAATAAGTTCGTGACCCGCGACTACGGCTTCGGGGCGCCTGGAACCGTCACACTGGGTGACCTGGGGACCCTGAGCTGCGCCTGGGGCGAGCCGATCACCTGCACCATTCCGGCCAACACCCGCGTCGGCGCGGCCGGAGCGATGGGGGGTCGCCAACTCACGGTCACCCGCGGCGGCGTCAACGGTCAAACCACCAAGGCAGGCGTTACCGTCCAGGTGGGCCTGCGGCAGGGAAGCACGGTGCGCAGGGTAGCGGCCGGCCAGTCGATACAAGCGGCCATCAACGCGGCCAACGCCAACGACCTGATCCTGGTCGAACCCGGCCAGTACAACGAGATGGTCGTGATGTGGAAGCCGGTCCAGCTTCAGGGCTGGGGCGAAGGCTCGACCACCATCAACGCCCTCAAGCAGCCGACTGAGAAGCTTGCCGCCTGGCGGGCGATGGTGGACGGTCTTATCGCCACGGGCGCCGTTGACCTCCTGCCCGGCCAGGAGGTCGGACCCGGCACTCCCGAGCCCGTGACCCTATGGAACGAGGAGGGCGCCGGCGTGCTGGTGCTCGCCAAGGCAACGGGCAACCAGTCGTTCGATTACCAGCGACTCAACGGCAACACCCAGCGCAACAACCGAGAAGCCCGCATCGACGGCTTCACCATCAAGAGCGCGGACACCGGCGGCGGCATCATCGCCAACGGCTATACCGACTACCTGCAGATCTCCAACAACCGCATCGCAAACAACAGCGGCTTCTTCGGCGGCGGTATTCGGGTGGGGCACCCGCTCCTCACGCAGGAGACCAATACCGGCCGCGCCTACACGGACGGCGACAATGACTACCTGTCGATCCACCACAACCAGGTGGTGTTCAACGGCGGGCTCGGCGGCGCTGGCGGCGGTATCTCCATGTGCACCGGCTCGGACTCCTACGCCGTGACGGAGAACTGGGTATGCGGCAATTTCTCGCTGGGTAACGGCGGCGGCATCGGCCACATCGGTTTGAGCAACAGGGCTGACCAGACGAGCCCTGTGCCGCTCATCGCCGACAACGAGGTTGATCTTCAACGAGAACTTCTTCCAGGGCTCGACCGTCTCGGGCGGCGGCATCTTCATCGGCGGCGCTCCGCCCCTGGTGGCGGACGGCCTAACACCCGGTGCGGGCAACGTCCAGGTGCTGCGCAACCTCATCCAGGGCAACTCTGCCGGATCCGGTGACGGTGGCGGTATCCGCCTGCAAGCGGTCAACGGCCAGGATGTCGCCAACAATCCGAGCAATACCCCACCGAACAACAACCAACCCCCGCAGTGGTACTCGGTCGAGGTGTTCAACAACATGATCACCAACAACGTGTCGGGCCTGGCCGGCGGCGGCATCTCGTTGCAGGACGCGGTCGCGGTGAGCATCCGGAATAACACCATTGCCCACAACGACAGCCTGGCGACCGCCGGTGACGCCTTCACGCCGGGAAGCCCGAACCAGTCCACGCCGCAGCCCGGCGCGGGCATGGTGAGCCGGGCCCACAGCACGGCTCACTGGCGGCGCTCCCGGGTGCCTCCATCGGGTCCTTCTCCAGCCCGACGGACTTGTCGGAGAACATCCTGTGGCAGAACCGCCAGTTCTTCTTCTGGGTGGACGCCACCTCCGGCTGCGTGCCTGGTGATTCAAGCTGTACCTCGACCTACGGGCTGTGCCCGGACGTCAACAACGTCCTCGCTTGCCCGGATGGCAACCTGGAGGTCTTCGACGACCTGGCGGTGATTGGCACGACGGGCGTCCTGACATGCAGCTCGTGCGTCCAGACCGGCACCGGCGGCGCGGGTCCGATGTTCGTCTCCGAGTACTTCAACGGTGCCCGCTCGGCCGTGGTCCAGCTCGAGATCAACACGGGCATCCAGGCGCCGGCGGCCTTCGACGAGGGAGGCAACTTCATCCGACCGGGCTTCGGACCGCTGTCCCTGTATGACGACGTAACGCCAGCAGACGGCGACCCGGGGACCCTGATCGGCAACTACCACATCCAGTCCGGCTCAACGGCGGCGAATGCGGCCACCCGAGGGATCAGCCCGGACATCGATGGCGACACGCGGCCAACCACCGGGCAATCCGACATCGGCGCCGACGAGATCGCTCCCTAACCCACTGCCCCTAACAGCACCCGTCCGGGCTCAGGCCCGGCCGGGTGACGGGAAGAGGACACGATGATGAACACGACGACGAGACAGACCCCAAAAGCGTTTTCCATGAGACGGGCCAGGCTTTTCGGAGCGGTATCACTGGCGCTGGCCGCGACCTTGGTCTCCTGGCAGCCCGCCTCGGCCCAGGTCAACATCCAGTGCCCCTGCGACCGCAACAACGACGGCGACTGCTTGGACAGCGTCACCGCCGGTCCACCGAGCGGTAGGTACAACGAGGCGCAGGACGCGATCGACATGAACGTCCAGTGCATGCACCTCACGGGCGGGGACGGCTTCGTCACGATGGCCGACGGCCGGCCCCAGTACATCTTCGGCTTCTCCGACGTCACCGGGACGCCGGAGGCAGACGTCATGACCAACGGCATGCTGGCCGCGGCCTTCCCGGCCCCGACGATCGTGGTCGACGAGGGCCAGAAGTTCTACCTCACCCTGACCAACGTCGGCATGATGATGCGGCCCGACCTGTTCGACCCGCACACCGTCCACTTCCACGGCTTCCCGCAGGCGGCCACCGTCTTCGACGGCGTGCCGGAGTCGGGCGTCGCCATCAACATGGGGCCACCCTGACCTACTACTACAACCTGGTCGGAGCCCGGCACCTTCATGTACCACTGCCACGTCGAGGCCACCGAGCACATGCAGATGGGCATGCTCGGCAACCTCTACGTGCAGGCCGCGCAGAACGGCTTGCCGGATGGCACCAATCTCGAACGGCTTCATCGCACCAGACGGGCAACCAGTACGTCTACAACGACGGCGATGGCTCGACCTACTACGACGTGGAGTACCCGCTCCAGCTCGGCGGCTTCGACCCCAACTTCCACGACGCGCACCTGGAACGTGCAGCCGCTGCCGTTCGCCCTGATGCGGGACAGCTACCCGATGATCAACGGCCGCGGCTACCCGGACACGGTCAATCGCGCATCCACTGCCGGCGCCCGCCGAGAACGGCGGTATCCCGTCGCAGCTGGAGATCGTCGCTGATCACGGCCACGGCGGGCCAGAAGGTCCTGCTGCGGCTCTCCAACCTCAACATCACGGTCACCCACACCCTGATCAGCCCGAGCATCCCGATGGAGGTGGTGGGCATCGACGCCAAGGAGCTGATGGCCGCCGACGGCACCAAGCTCTACTACACCACCAATTCGGTGACCATGGGCGGCGGCATGTCGGCGGACGTCATCCTCGACACCGCCGGTGTGCCTGCCGGCGAGTACTACCTGTACACGACTAACCTGCAATACCTGGCCAACAACGACGAGGACGCGAACCTCGGCGGCATGATGACCAAGATCGTGATCAACTGACCGGAGAACCGATATGAAGGTTTCTGACATAACCCCCCAGACGGGCGGGGTGTTCGCGGCCGCGGCCGTGGCCGCCCTCCTCTGGCTGCCTGTCGGCAGCGCACAGGCCCAGGCGCGGATCGACGGCATCACCGGCCAGACCTTTACCTTCACGGCCGGGGCCGGGGAGGTCAGCACCGCGGATGGCGGCTCCATCCATTTCTGGGGCTATCATGCTCCAGGATCAAACCCAGCAGAGGTACCTCAGTACCCTGGACCGACCCTGATCCTGGATCAGGGTGACGCGGTCACCATCAATCTGACCAGCAATCTGCCGTTCGGTAAGTGCACCTCGATGGTCTTTCCGGGCCATAGCGTAACCGCGTCCGGCGGCAGCGACGGCCTCCTCACCAAGGAGTCCTGCGGAGCGGCGGAGGCGGACGTCGTGACCTACACCTTCACCGCCACCGAGCCCGGCACCTACATGTACTACTCGGGCACCGATCCCGAGCTTCAGATCGAGATGGGTCTGGTGGGCGCTATCATCGTGCGGCCGGACCGGGGTGAAGGCTTCGCATACGACCATCCCGAGACGGCCTTCGACCACGAGGTGATGTTCCTGCTCACCTCCATGGACCCGAAGATCCATCAGCTAGCCGAGCAGAATCGCTTCGCGGAGATCGACGTGACCGCGCGCTGGCCCGTCTACTGGTTCATCAACGGCCGCGCTGCTCCCGACGACCTTGCGGACCCGTTCGTCAATTGGCTGCCGCACCAACCGTACAACTGCACGCCCCGTATGACCCCGGGGCAGCGTGTATTGGTGCGCATCCTCGGCGGCGACCAGGACCAGCACCCGCTCCACCTGCACGGCAATCACTATTCCGAGATCGCCCGCTACGGCCGCCCGCTGCTGCTTGACGACGGTCAGACCCTGGCGCCGCGCAAACGCTTCACGACCCTGTCGGTGCCCGGCCAGACCGTGGACGCGATCTTCGAATGGACTGGCGAGAAGCTGGGTTGGGACATTTATGGCTCGACCCTAGACGGCATGCCGCCTCACGCGTGCAAGGACAACGTCAACAACACCACCGGTGCATCGGTCCCCGATGGCTACGCGGACCTCGATGCCGACTACGCCTGGGAGTACTGCGGCGATCACAACAAGCAGTTCCCGGTCACCCTACCCGAGAACCAAAACCTGGCCTTCGGCGGCTGGTGGTCGGGAAGCCCGTACATGGGTTCCGGCAAGCCCCTGCCCCCGGGTGAAGGCGGTCTCAACCCGAACCTGGGCTACTTCTTCATGTGGCACTCGCACACCGAAAAGGAGCTGACCAACTTCGACATCTTCCCCGGCGGCATGCTCAGCATGATGGTTGTTGAGCCGCCCGGTACACCCATTCCTTAAGTTGGGAGCGAACCAGAAATGAACTCTGAGAAGATCATGAGAGAGACACGTATGCGGGCGCCGGCACTGGCCATCTTCGCCTTGGCGGCGATGCCGTCCTTCGCCGCTGAGCTGGCGGTGGTACCTGGGCGGTGGACCCCGCCCGGTGGCGGAACCGCCATCAACATGTGGGGCTACGTCGAGGTCGATGATGCCGCGAACTTCGACTGCACGTTAGTCGATCCGGCGGCAACCTGGGTCGTCGGTCCGACGCTGCGCACGACCGCAACGGCCGGCCTCACGGTGAACCTCAAGAACTGCCTCGCCGAGCCGGTGTCGTTCTTCGTTCCCGGCTTGCGTGGACCGCTTCCGGTCCCTCCGGAGCGGTTCACGACGGAGGCCGCGGCCGGCGGAACAGCCACCTACACCTTTGATCTCACCGGTAGGTCCGGCACCTTCCTCTACCACAGCGCCACGGACCGCATCCGCACCCAGGTGCCCATGGGGCTGTACGGCGCCCTGGTGGTGGACCAGGCCGCCAACTTGGCGTACTCCGACGTTCCCTACTTCGAGGACCGGGTGCTCGTCTTCAGTGCCATCGATCCGGGCCTAAATGCGAATCCGGCCACCTATGGCGGTGCTCGGGTTTCGCGGGTTGACGACCCTACCAAAGACGGATTCAACGTCACGGAAAGCGGCTGGAACCCGAAGTACTTCCTCATCAACGGCCAGTCCTATGACGGGACCAACCCGCAATTTGCCCTTAGCACGAACCAAGACGTGTTGCTGCGCTTCGTCAACGCGGGGATCGAGACCTACGTGCCCACCCTGGGTGGCGGCCTCTACGTGGGCCTCATGGCCGAGGATGCCCACCGCTATCCGCACCCCATGGAGCAGTACGGGCTCGAGCTGCAGGCGGGCAAGACCATCGACGCGGTCATTAATGCCGGCGCCGACGGCAGCTACGCCCTCTACGACCGGGCGCTCAACCTGGCCAACGGCGGCATGGTCGCCCAATTGGTGGCAGACCCGGTCACCGCTGCCCCGACGGCGGTCGATGACCCCACGAACCCGGGTGACTACACCATCGCTGAGGACAGCTCCCTGACGACGATGGCGGGAGGTTCGCCCGCCGGGGTGCTCGACAACGACACCGGTGGGGCTGCCGCGGCCCTGCTCGTCAGTGGTCCGGCGCATGGCAGCCTGGGAACCGGTCTCGCGGCCGACGGCTCCTTCACCTACACCCCGAACGCGGATTACTTCGGCCCTGACCAGTTTAGCTATGTGGCCAACGACGGGGTCGGTGGACCGAACAGCAATGTCGCGGTCGTCAGCATCACGGTCAACGGGATCGCCGACGCGCCCATGGCCGTGGCCGACGGCTATGAAGTGGTCGCGGGAGAGACCCTGACGGTGGCGGCACCCGGGGTGCTCGGGAATGACTCCGACCCCGACGGCGACTCTCTCAGCGCGTTATATGGGACTCCGCCGGCACAGCTCACACTGAACGCTGACGGCTCGTTCTCCTTCGACGCTAGGGCGCTCGCTGCGGGTGACGTCACGTTCGACTACGTTGCCAGTGACGGCACATTGGCCAGTGCACCAGCCACGGTGACGATCATCGTGACTGCACCGCCCGCCAACGTCGCGCCGATCGCGAACGACGACGCGACATCAACGCCACAGGGGGCATTGCCCAGGGTATTGCCCGTCGACATCGTCGCCAACGACACGGATTCGGATGGCACGATCAATGCGGCGACGGTCGACCTCGTTCCCGGCACTGCAGGCCGCCAGACGACCGTGACCACGCAGCGCGGCGGAACGGCAACGGTGAACAATTCGGGGGAGGTGACCTACACGCCGCCGCGGCGGAACTTCCGCGGTACCGACACCTTCCAGTACACCGTCGATGACAACGACGGCGCCACGTCCAACGTGGCCACCGTCAGGATCAACGTGCGTCAAGTAACGGCGACCCGCGCCCGCGCGCCCCGCACCGGCGATCGCCTTTTGGGCAACGCTGATCGGAAGCGGCGGGCTGCGATCGACGACCCCTCGGTCGCGACACCGAACCCAAGGTTCCTCCCCCCCTGGCAGGGGGAGGGCAGGAGGGTGTCGAGCACCGTGAACCGCGACAAGCCATTGGACCCCTCGGTCCTCGCCCGCGAAACACCGATTGGAGAGATGCTGTGAAACCGACATTCAAAAAGCTGCTAACCGCTGGCGTGCTGGCTTCGGCCATCGCCTTTGGCCCATCCACCTCAAATATCGCGTTGGCCGTCGCTGACGAGCTGGTCTCGCCGGAGATCCTGCAATCCGCGGACAGCCATGGAGCCGGCACCCCAGCGCACCTGCTGGCGCTGAACGCGGAACTCAAGAACCGTTGGGGCGTGGAGATCGTCTCTCTGCGCCGAACCGCCCACGGTCACATGCTCGACTTCCGCTACCGCGTCCTGGACCCGAAGAAGGCGGCCGCGCTCTTCGAGCGGCAGACCAAGCCCACCCTGATCCACCAGCCCACTGGCAAGGTGCTCGCGGTGCCCAAGACCGCCAAGGTCGGTCCGCTGCGGAGCTCCGACACGCCCAAGGAAGGGCGCACCTACTGGACCTTCTTCGGCAATGCCGGTGGGTTGGTCAAGACGGGCGACAAGGTGACGGTCGCCATCGGCGACTTCCGGGCCCCAAACCTGATCGTGGAGTAAGGACATGAAGATGACTGTCGCGAAGCACCCCATCGCCCTGGCCATGTTCGGCCTGGCCGTGCCCTGGAGCACGGTGGTCGGGGCCGCCGTTGTCGACCCTGAGCTTGAGGCGGCGATGCAGACCGGTGCCGATGTCGCATTCATCGGCCAGTTCTCGGAGCGCGTGGATCTGGGGGCCTTTCCCGGGCAAGGGCAGGGCGGCGGCATGCAGCTCGCCGCCCTGCTGTGGGCCCTGCGCAATCTTGCCGATGCGAGCCAAAAATCGGCCGTCGAGTTGCTGAAGGCGGGCGGCGCCAATCGGATCATCGAGCTGTGGTCGATCAACGCCCTGGCGGCAACCGCGAGTCCGGATGTCGTGCGCGAGCTGGCGGCGCTGCCGGAGGTCGAGACCATCAAGCTCGATGCCACCCTGGCCGCGCCCGGGCTGGCGCCGGCCGCGTCCGCGCCGTCCGAGTGGAACCTGGAGGCCGTTCAGGTCCCGGCGGTGTGGGACCAAGGGCTGACCGGAGCGGGAAGCGTCGTGGCCGGAATGGATACCGGCGTCGACGCCTTCCACCCGGACCTCGTCGGTCGCTGGCGTGCTGGGTCCAATAGCTGGTTCGACCCCAATGGAGAGCATCCGACCCCCTACGATCGGAGCGGCCATGGCACGGGCACCATGAGCGTCGCCGTCGGCGGGGATGCGGGCGGTACCTCGATCGGCGTCGCTCCGGGCGCCAAGTGGATTGCCGTGAAGATCTTCAACGACGCGGGCGTCGCCACCTTGAGCGGCATTCACCAGGGGTTCCAGTGGCTGCTGGACCCGGACGGGAACCCAGCGACGGCCGACATTCCGGACGTGGTGAACAACTCCTGGGGCTTCGCCAACCAGGCAGGCCAGTGCTACCTGGAGTTCCAGCCGGATCTCGAGGTCCTGAAGACCGCCGGAATCGCGGTGGTGTTTGCCGCGGGAAACCAAGGAAACCTGGGCAGCGTGAGCCCAGCGAATAATCCGGATGGCTTTGGGGTGGGCGCGGTCGACTCGACCTTGAGTGTGACCTGGACCAGCAGCATCGGCCCGTCACCCTGTGATGGCAGCGTTTTTCCGGAAGTCGTGGCGCCCGGCGTCGGCATAAGAGCGGCCGACCTCGGGAGCGGCTATCAGAGCATCAGCGGCACCTCGTTCGCGGCGCCCCATGTCGCCGGTGCTATCGCCCTGTTGCGCCAGGCGCACCCGGACGCGAGTGTTGGCGCGCTCGAGCAGGCCCTGATGGCGAGCGCGACCGATATCGGGCCCGCGGGCGCGGACAACACGTCCGGCCACGGGCTGCTCAACCTCCCCGTCGCGCTTGATCTCCTGGGCACGCTGCCGCCGCCGGGGCCGGTTTGCACGGATGTCGACGGCGACACTTTCTTCGCCGAGGCGGACTGCGGTACGCCGGTTGACTGCGCCGACCTCGATCCTGCTATCAATCCCGCCGCTTGCGACATCAAGGGGGACGGCATCGATCAGAACTGCGATGGGGTCGACCGTCGGAGCGGCAAGGCCTGTCCGACCGCGGACGGCGGCACCGGCAAGAACAAGTAACCGACCATGCGCACGATTCCTGTTCAAGTGTTGGGCGTGATGCTGATCCTCGCCCTCGGCATGTCGGCACCCGCCGCAGGCGAGCGCCAGCAACACCGGTGATGCGGAAGTGGTGGGCTTCTCCGCCGAGCAGGCGCTGGCCCTTGGCGAGCGTCTGTTCCGCGAAGGCCGCGGCGTCGACGGCGAACCGGTGCGAGCCATCGTCGCCGGCGACGTGGCGGTGGACGGGACCATGCTCACCTGCGTGAGCTGCCATCGCCGCAGCGGTCTGGGCTCCCTGGAGGGCTCGGTGATCGCCTGGCCGATCAGCGGCAAGGAGCTGGGGCGGCCACGGCGGCGGGCCGGTACCTGGAACCCGGCCAAGCAGCATCAGGGGCCGGGCGCCGCCGAACGCTGGACCCTCCCGACGCGGTTTGAAATGAACGACGAGCGCCCGCCCTACAGCGACGAGGCCCTCGCCCACGTGCTGCGCACCGGCCTCGATCCGACCGGACGGGAGCTGAATCGCGTCATGCCACGCTACGAGCTGAACGACCGGGACATGGCGGTCCTGATCCACTATCTGCGGAACCTGTCGACCGACACCGACCCCGGCGCGGATGAAGAGGTGATCCGCTTTGCCACCGTCATCACGGAGGGGGTGAATCCGGCCGATCGAGAGGCGATGCTGACCACCCTGCAGGCGCATATCGACGCCCGCAACACGCAGACTCGACCCCATGAGCGCCGGGCTCGATCAGGCCCCTTCTACAAGACCGAGAAGTTCGGCGCCTACCGCAAGCTGGCACTCGACGTCTGGGAGCTCACGGGGCCACCGGACGGCTGGCAGGCCCAGCTCGAGGCGTACTACCGGGAGCGGCCGGTGTTCGCGCTGCTGGGCGGTATTGCCGCCGGGACTCTGGGCGCCGATTCACGCCTTCTGCGAGGCGCACGACATCCCCGCGCATCCTGCCGGTAACGGATCAGCCGGTCGTCTCGGATGCCAACACCTACACCCTGTACTTCTCCAAGGGTCTGTATCAGGAGGGCGAGTCGGCGGCGCAGTTTCTCGCGGCGCACCGGAAGGCGGGCGACCAGGTACCCGTGCTCCAGATGTTCCAAGCCGGCACCAAGGGCGAGGATGCAGCCCGCGGCTTCCGGGAGACCTGGGAACGCGAGGGTGGAACCGGCTTGTATTCGCTGCCGCTCGCGGCCGGGGAAGAGCCCGCGCCGGCGGAGTGGATGCGGGGGCTGGTGGGACAGGGCCCCACGTTGCTGCTGCTGTGGCTGGAGGGTGATGCGCTGGTTGCGGCGGCGCAGGCGGCCGCGGCGGCCGCGGATCAGGTCGACGCGGTCTTCATGTCCTGGCGCCTGGCGAGTGCTGACCTGACGCGGATCCCAGCCGTGGTCCGGGACCGGCTGCTCTTGACCTATCCGTACAGCCTGCCCGAGGAGAGGGTGCGCCGGCAGGACATGGTCGACCGGTGGCTTCAGGCGCGCCACATCCCCATCGGCAATTCGGCGATCCAGGCCCAGATGTACTTCCTGGGATGGATGCTACCAGGGGCCATTGGCGCCATTCGCAGCGAGTTTTACCGCGACTATTTCCTGGAGGCCTTCGAGATGATGCGCGACCAGGACTACGCCATCCCTCTGTACCACCGGTTGAGTTTTGGTCCCGACCAGCGTTATGCGGCGAAGGGCTGCTACATCGCGCGCCTCTCGGGAGACGATCCACCACGGCTGCTGCCAGTGAGTGACTGGGTGATCAATTGAGCCGGCGCACGAACGCCGGAGACAAGGCTTTTAACACACACGCGGCAACGCCGCATCGACACGGGAGACTTAGCATGTCCAAACCAACCTCGCGCATCATCCGCCAGACCCTCGCGGTCGTCATCAGTGCGGTCCTTGGCCCTTCCGCGGTGACGGTGACGGCGCAGGGCCCCTCCGCTGGGGCGGCCCATGACCATCATCATCACATGATGGATGTCGTGACAGCGGCACAGCCGGTGGGCGGTCACGATCAGCATGCGGGACACCAGGCTGCCGCGCAGCAGCATGAAGGGCATGAGCATCATGCGGCGTTGCTGAGCCAGAAGGGCTATCTGCGAACGGAAGCGAAGTACCTGGTGCCCGACGTCTTGCTGACGAACCAGGACGGCGAGCGCGTGTCCCTGCGCCAGCTTCTCGCCGGTCCCAAGCCGGTGTTGCTGAATTACATCTTCACCAGCTGCACCACGATCTGTCCGGTGCTGAGCGCGAGCTTCGCGCAGACGCAGCGGTCGCTGGGGGACGAAGCCGACAAGGTGCGGCTGGTTTCGATCTCGATCGACCCCGAGCACGACACCCCGACGCGGCTCCGCGATTACGCGCAGCGCTTCCGCGCGGCAGAGGGCTGGGAGCTATTGACCGGGAGCCGCGAGGACATCGTTGCGGTTCAGAAGGCTTTCGACGCCTTTCGTGGCGACAAGATGAACCACATCCCAGTGACGTTCATCCACGTCGCTGACGACAGTCCGTGGATTCGGCTCGAAGGCTTTCCGAGCGCCGATGAGCTGGTCAGTGAATACCGCAGGCAAATGAAGCAAAGTCGTGCGAGCGCGGCCCAGACCGGCTCTGTAGCCGTCGCCGACGCTGCAGGGTCTTGATCGTCTTCCCACAAGATTCCACCTGCCGCTTGGGCGCGTGTTTATCTGGTCCATCCCTTGTATGTTCTGTTCCGAGGGATTGACAGGGAGGATTGATAAACGGATTTTATGAGCAGTGCCCGGGAAGCCGTACCACCCTGAAGCCCTGAGCTTGTACGTAGATTGGCTCCCCGCCCTCTTCGCCAATGCCGAAGAGTATCCGAGGCCTTGGGCTTAGCCCCTGAGCCTGCATACACAAGGTCGGTAGGCGAGGGTCCAGGGTCGGGGAACCGGGAGTGGGTCGCCTTGGCCGGGCTCGATCCGCGCCAGACCCAATCCGGTACCAGCGTCAATAAGAAGCCGCGCCTGAGCAAGGCGGGCAACCGTTACCTGCGCCTGGCCCTCTACATGCCGGCCTTGAGCGCCGCGCGCCATGACCGCCATGTCAACGGCTACTACCGCCATCTCATCGAGGACCGCGGCCTGAAGAAGATCCAGGCCGTCTGCGCGGTGATGCGCAAGCTCCTGCATGCCATCCACGGCATGCTCAAGTCGCGCCAGCCCTTCGACGGCGGGCGCTTCTATGCCCTGACCGAGACCCCGGCCTGAGCGCACCCCCAGCGAGAAGCCCGTTGATTGATATCTTGAAAAACTGGCTTGTTGTTGCGCCGCAGGTGTCCGCAGCCGCCACTGTTCTCGCCGCGGCGCAGTGGGGGCAAAGGGTGAATGAGTGGGGGCAAGCGGGGGACAATGCGCTGCCACCGACCCCCGCCCCAAGGATGACGGACGGGGCGCGTTGTCCCCCGCTTGTCCCCACGCTCGCTCGCGACATTCACGCTTTGTCCACACGGAGTCCGCCACTACCAACCCCGCGAGCCGCCCCAGCAGGCCGCCTCATCAGGTACCTACGGGGGCAGAGTGCGCCGCTCGGAAGTCGTCCGTGAGTCCGATGAACTGATAAGACCGGTTTATGGTTTGGAGGTAAATCGGACTTGCAGCGGAACAGAGTATCTACGAGCTTCCCACCGGGCTGCCTCATCTCCCGGTGCGCTCGACGGGCTGGCTAAAGGCCAAAGGGATCGGATCTATGCGCCCCACGCCGAGCGAGAGCAAGCGAACGCCTTTTTCGCGCTGAAAATGGCCGCAGGGGCATTGATGTCAATGGCCACCAGAACTGACCCCAGTAGCGGCCAACCATATTGACCTGCCCCGGAGTCAGGGAATGAGAGCTTTTTTGTGAATTTGAGCACCCCGAGTGGGGCGACGCTGTTTGATGGCGGGGGGTGGGGACGATTAACAACGATGACTAGGGGGTAGCAGGCCCTGGGCCGGCGTTTATGGGCGCGGGGCTACCAGTCCGCGGGTTTGAACCGCTGGACCCGGCTAATGCCAAGCCCTGTCGGGTAGCCCCTTGAATCGCGCACATACCGATGACCCCCGGGAGGGGGCGACGGCTGTGCAACTTGGCTCATTGCACTTTTTCCCGGGGTGCCTTCGCCCGCCCCCCGACATACCACTCAAACAGGCGGGCAAAGAATTCCTTCGACACCTCTTCGTCGTCACTGACCTTTTGGTAGAACTTGAAGTTACTGTTCACCAAGTCCTCAAAGGCATCTTTGGCGACCTGCTGGAAGGTCGCCTCGACCGCCAGGCGCGCACCGTTTTTGAGCTGCTGCTGGAGGGCCTCATCTTCGCTGATCCGTTTTTCAAGCTGCTTGATCACCATGATCTCGTCCGCGGTAAAGGCCGTGTTGAAGCGGGTGTTGAGGTCTTCGATGATCTGGGAGAGCGCCTGCCGATCTATGTCCGTTAAGGTGGCCCCACCGCCATAGTTGAGCGGGTCCACCTCCGCTACGCCGCGCGTGAGACCGATGTCCTGCTGGCCGTGTTTGCGCACGGCCAGCTTTTCCATGTCCACCATGTCGAGCACTTCGAGCGGTAGTTCCCCCGGCTTGGCTGGCAGTTTTTGCAGCAGGTAGCGCCAGGAACACCGCGAGCTTCTCCAACCCGGTGTCCCGCAGCGGGACGAGCTGCGAGATGAAGGCGTAGAGCTTCACGAAATCCCGCGCCTTGGACTTGTAGTCCACCTGCTCTTCCTCGGGTTCAGCTTGCCACTTCGCGGCCACGGGCTTAACGACGCCTGGGAGGCTGGCGGCCTTCGGCTTTGCGGCGAACCACTGCTTGGCGAAGGCCTCGATGTCCGCCTCCGCGTGAATCCCGAATTTATCGAGGGCCGTGCGGATGTTGTAAAGCTGGTTGGGGTCGGTCTCCTTGGACAGCGTGACGCGGTCGTAGAAGGGCTGAAAGCCTTTCTCGATGTCCCCGGCGCTGTTCTCGAAGTCCAGCACGAAGGTCTCGGTCTTGCCCTCCAGGGTGCGGTTCAGGCGCGACAGGGTTTGCACGCAGGTTACCCCGCTGAGCTTCTTGTCCACATACATCGCCACCAGCTTGGGTTGGTCGAAGCCCGTCTGGAACTTGCTCGCCACGATCAGGAACCGGTATTCATCCCCTTCAAAGCGATCCGCCGTCGTCGCCTCGGGGAAGCCGTTCATCTTGGCTTCGGTGTATTCCTGGCCGTCTTTGGGGTCTTTCACCACGTCGGTGAAGGCCACCAGCGCCTTGAACGGGCTGCCGCTGGCTTGCAGATAGGCATCCACGGCCAGCCGGTAGCGCACCGCGTGCAGGCGTGACGAGGTGACGATCATCGCCTTGGCTTTGCCGCCCAGCTTGCCGCTGACCATGCTCTGAAAATGCTCCAGGATGATGGCGACCTTCTTGGCGATGGTGCGTTCGTGGCGGCTGACGAACTGCTTGAGTAGCGTCTTGGCCTTCACCGCCTCGAACTCGGGATCGCCCTCCACCCTTTTCAGCAAGGCCCAGTATTGGTCGTAGGTCGTGTAGTTCTTCAGGACGTCGAGGATGAATTTTTCCTCGATCGCCTGGCGCATGCTGTAGAGGCTGAAGGGCTTGAAGGTGCCATCCGCCTGCTGGGTGCCGAACTGCTGCAAGGTCTCGGGCTTCGGCGTCGCGGTGAAGGCGAAGTAGCTCACATTCTGTTGCGGGCCACGCTGCCGCAACTCCGCCAGAATCCGCTCCTCGACCGTCGGCTCTTCCTCGTCCTGCTGCTCGTCTTCGGCGGTATAGGACAGCACCCGCTGCACCGCCCGGGCACTTTGGCCCCCCTGCGAGGAGTGCGCTTCATCCACGATCACCGCAAAGCGTTCCCCTGGCAGCTCGCCCATGCTGTCGATGATCTTGCCGAACTTTTGCAGCGTGGTGACGATGATGCGCTTGCCGTCTTCCAGCGCCGTCTTGAGATCCTTCGAGGTCATGCCGTCATCGGCGGCGATGTTGACCAGCATGCCGGGGGTCTCGATCACCTGCTTCAGGGTGCGCTGCAACTGGCGGTCAATCACCCGCCGGTCGGAGATCACGACCACCGAGCTGAATACCGGCTGGCCCGCCGGCGTGTGCAGGGTGGCGAGGCTGTTGGCCAGCCAGGCGATACAGTTGGTCTTGCCGCTGCCCGCGCTGTGCTGGTTGAGGTAGCGCCGGCCCGCCCCGTGCTGTTGGGCATCGGCGCCCAGTTCGCGGACGCAGGTCATTTGGTGATAGCGCGGGAAGATCTGCCGCTGTTTCTGGGTCTTCTTGCCCTTGTCATCCAGCACATCCACCACGCGGATAAACCGCTGGATCAGGTCGAGGATGCGCGGCTTCCGCCAAATTTCCCGCCATAGGTAACTGGACGCATAGCCGATCTTGCAGGGCGGATTGCCCGCGCCGCCGTCCGCGCCCTGGTTGAAGGGCAGGAACTGGGTTTTGGCGCCGGCGAGTTCGGTGGTCACATAGACCAGGTCGTTATCCACGGCAAAGTGGGCGAGGCACCGCTTGAAGCGGAACAGCGGTTCCTTGGGATCGCGCGTGTCCCGGTATTGCTTCATCGCGTGGGCGATATTCTGGCCCGAGATCTGGTTCTTCACCTCGACGGTGATGATGGGCAGGCCATTGAGGAAAATACCCAGGTCGAGCGACTGCCCGCCCGCCGCGGAGAAATAGAACTGCCGCTGCAGGTGTAGGAGGTTTTCCTGGTACAGCCGCCGGCTCTCCTCGGCCACCGGGTTGGTGGGCTCGAAATAGCAGAGGTCGAAATGCCCGGCGCCGTGGATGTCGAAGCCTTTGCGCAGGATATGCAGCGTGCCCTCCCTGTCCACCACTTCCTTGATGCGTTTGAGCAGGTTGCGCTTGGCCTGGTCCAGATCGCCGATCAGCTCGCAATAGTCGGCCCACTTCTTGGTTTGGGTGGCGCGGATGAAGGAGATGACCGTCTCGGGCCGCAGGCACAGGGCCTGGTCGTAATCCGCTTGCCGCGCGGAGATGTAGTCATGCTGATTCAGCAAGACCTCTTCGATGTGTTCTTCAAAGGCGGCTTCGGAGGTGATGGGGGGCATGGTTAGTTCCGGGGTTGCTGGCGGACGTCAATCTGGCCGGTGACGGCGGCGGAGATGAGCGCGGTGCGGCGTTCTTGCAGGAGGTCGATGGCTTGTTGGGCATCGGCGGTGAGGGCGTCGAATTTGGCGAGTTCCAGCGTCCAGAATGCTCGACGATTGCGTCTGTTCTCTCAAGGGGGGAATTGGCAACTTCGCGAAGATCTGGTCGAATCGTCACTGTAGTGAATCTCTGGCTCGGCCGACCATCGAAGCACGATATACCACATGGTTCTAGAAGTGCTGCGAAGCGACTGTTGCATAGTCAGGCTAAGCCTATTCGGCGCGCTCGAATCAGAGTGACGCTCGTAAACACGGGCTCAGTGCCTTCGTCCACGGACCATCCGACTGCGATGCCATCCTGTCTCAGCGATCAGCGACATGACGAGATCACCGAGCAATACTTCTGTAACTGTCAGGTCACTTGCTCGCAAACATATTCGCGTTCTGAGCGAGTCAAAGTTGATTTACGTCGGAATCGATGTCGCGAGATCGTCAACGTCATGGCCACCGAACTGGAACGCTCGCTCGTTCGTGAATTGCCATTTGACTATGGGCTCCGCAGATCAATCTTGCGAATGCGGCTTTACTCTCCCAATGTTCCGGCACATCGCCGAGCCATTCGATGCCGGAAGGCTTCATGGGGGCGTGGGGGTTCAGGCCTTTGGTGACGGCGTGGGAGATGACGGCCTGGCGTTTTTCTTTCAGCAGTTCCATCAGCCGCCGGTAATCCGCCACCAGCCCATCAATCTTCGCCGTCTCCCGGTCCAGAAACTCCGCAATGGCGGTTTGCTCGGGGAGGGGGGGGAGGGCAATCGGATTTGCACCCAACGCTGCCATGTAGATTGCCGGACGCGTGCCGTCGCTCTTGAGGATCTGCTCTACTGCATTGACTTCGGAAATAAGCGTGAATTGTTGGCATAGACAGAGTATGCTGCAGCCGCGAATCGCGTGCAAACGACTGTGAAACTAGGCTGCAACACGAGCATCGATTGTGCAATCGGATGACAAGTGCAGCCTGCCGATTGAAGATTCCGCCGATTGTTAACAGACAAATCCACCGCGGAAACAGCATTGCGAACTGTCAAGTCTCGACTGATCGCTATCGGTGACCTTGCGTCGCTAAGTATCTGTGCTACCTTCAGTGACGTTGCTGAGTCGGATCAGCGGAAACCGTGATTTCGTGTATTCGCTGTGCTTTGAATCATCGCCATCCAGAAGTGCTCCGTCATCAGATGCGTAGTGCGCTTTTGAAGAGCGGCGCTACATCCCCACCCCTCCGGCACCTCCCCCAGCCACTCCACCCCGCTGGCCTTGTATTGCGGATAACGCGGGAAGCTCATTGGGTCAGCCCTCCGATCCGCGTGAGGATGCGGTCGGTGACGGTTTTCAGGTCGCCATCAATGGTGCTCAGGGGGCGCGGCGGTTGGAAGACATAGAAGTGCCGGTTGAAGGGGATCTCATAGCCGACGCGCCCCACCTGGCCGTCCTTGGGGTCGCGGTAGGTGGGATCAATCCAGGCATCGGGGGCATGCGGCGTCACCTCGCGGGCAAAGTAGGTCGCGATCTGTTCCGTGAGCGGCACATTCTCGGTGTCGGTCAGGTCGGTGTCGGGCTCGGGGTGACCTTTGCTGTCGCGGCAGATCTCGGCGGTGTCATCACGCTCGCCGATGCCACCCAGAATGGCCTTGAGCAGGGGGGCCTTGAGCTTGAGCCCCGCCTGCTGGAGCGCGGCCTCCAGCGCGGCGGTGAAGCGGTCGCGGTGGGTGTAGGTCTGGCCCGCGAGGGTTTGCAGCGCGGCGCGGATCTCGGCTTGCAGGGCGCGGCCCGCTTGCTCATCCCGCTGCCGCTCGGCGGGGGCTTTCTTCTTGCTCACCGCCAGATTCTTGAAGGCCGCCTGGGTGTCGAGGCGGGCGAGCGACTCGGCGGTGACCGCGAAGCGCAGCCTGAGGGGCCGCAGCACCTTGATCTCGCGATAGCCGAAATCGGTGGTGTCGAAAATCTTCACCTGCGGGCCTTCCTGGCGGGCCTGGACCAGGGCGAGGATCGCCTGCTTATGGGTCTCGGTGATCTCGCGGCGTTTGCTGCCGAGGCTTTTGGACATACCCGACCAGAACTGCTCGCCCGAGGCGTCCACCAGCATGACCTTGCCCCGGTGGGCGGCGGGCTTGCGGTTACTTAGCAGCCAGATGTAGGTACCGATGCCGGTGTTGTAGAAAATCTGCTGCGGCAGGGCGACGATGGCTTCGAGCAGGTCGTTCTCGAAGATCCAGCGGCGGATCTCCGACTCCCCCGAGCCCGCGCCACCGGTGAAGAGCGGCGAGCCGTTGAGGATGATGCCGATGTAGCTCTGGGCTTCCCGCGGGTCGTTCATCCGCGCAATGAGGTGCTGCAGGAACAGCAACTGGCCGTCGGACTTGCGCGGCAACCCGGCCCCGAAGCGGCCAGCAAAGCCCCGCGCGGCCTCGGCGAGCACGGCGTCGAAGTCCTTGCTCCACTCGTAACCATAGGGCGGATTGACGAACTGGAGGTCGAAGCGTAAGTGCGCCAACTGGTCGTGGGACAGGGTGCTGCCGAGCTTGATGTTTTCCGCGTCCCGGCCCTCGGGCTCCATGATGAGCATATCGGCGCGGGCGATGGCCCAGGTGAAGGGGTTGAGTTCTTGCCCGTAGAGGAAGACCTTGGCCTGGGGGTTGATCTGGAGAATGTGGGCCTTGGTGATGGAGAGGATGCCGCCCGTGCCGCAGCCGCAGTCGTTGACCGTGCGGGCCACCGCCTCGTTACCGGCCAAGGCGGTGTCGAGCATCAGCACCAGATCGACCATGAGGCGGATGGCATCGCGGGGCGTAAAGTGCTCGCCGGGGTTTTCGTTGAGGGCCTCGTTGAACTTGCGCAGCAGGTGCTCGAAGACGTAGCCCATCTCGTGGTTGGACATGGCGCCGGGGCGCAGGTCCACCTTGCTCTTCTCGTTGAAGCGCTCCATCAGCAGGTAGAGGAGGTTAACCTCTTCGAGTCTGCGGATGGAGTGATCGAAGTCGAAGGCGGCGAAGATCTCGCGGACATTGGGCGAGAAGCCCATCACATACTGGCGCAGGTTCAGGGCCAGATTGGCGTCGTCGTGCAGCAGGCTCTCGTAGGTGAACCTGGAGGTGTTGTAGAAGGCGTAACCCGCCGCGCGGCACAACTGCCCGTGGCGGTTCTCCAGGCCCCGCTCCTTCAGGCGTGTGCTCGGTCTCCAGCACCTTGACCTTGGTTTTCTCCAGGGCGTAATCGAGCCGGCGCAGCACCGTGAAGGGCAGGATGATCTTCTGGAACTCGCTCTTTTTGAAAGCGCCGTTGAGCAGATCGGCAATCGCCCACAGGAAGCTGACGACATTGTTGAATTTGGCGGGTTCATTCATGGGATTTGCTGGCTGATGGCTGGGTGGCGGCGCTGGGAGACGCGATGAGAAGCCGTGGCGGCCGGTTGCGGTGGGCGCGCGGCTGTTGCCCGACAAGGATGTCCGGAGTTTGACAGGCACCAGAACCACGCCACCACCGTCAAATAGTGGGTCAGCGTATCACTTTCGGGGGCACTAATACCGAATCCGCACCCGCCAAGTCAGGGTCGCTTTACCTTCGGCGGGAATGGCCATTTGCCAGGCAGCCAGATGAGCGGCCTGCTTGGTATGCGGCTGGCTCTCCGCGAGCACCTCCCAGTCCCCGGGAATCTCCTCTACCACCGTCACCAGGACCGCGTCGGGCTTGGCGTTCTTCAGTTCCATGGCGAAGGCGGCCTCCTGGAGGTAGTTGTAGGGGCCCGCGCCGCCGAGCTTGACGAAGTCCGTTTGTTTGCGCCGCACCGTGATATCGAAGCTCTCGCCCAGGGTGAGGGTCACCGTCTCGCCCTTGGGGGTGTGATCAATCTCATCCTCGCCGATGAATTGGGCATGGCCGCGGCTGTCCTTGGTATAAACCCGGACGATGCCCTTGGGCAAGGGTAAACCGAGGTCGCCGTTTAGGTTTATGAAGTTCAGGGTGGAGGTCACCGGCAGCTTGGTCCAGCCCTCCTTGGACGAACTTTGGTAACTGTAAGGACTGGCGCGGCTTCGTCATTCTTCAGGGCAAAGTCGAGGAAGGGGAAAATACGCGCGTACACCTCCTGCGGCAGGGCCGCCAGGAGGTGATTTTGCTGGGGCGCGTGCGGGGGCGTTTCTGACAACTTGGCCACCGGGTGACTACGGGTGAGTTGACTAGAAATATAGTCTAAGGCCCGTAGACCATCGCCAGGCCCTTGTCACCCCCTCCTGGGGCTGCTCCGGATCGGCCGGTTAGGACCCTGAACAGTCAGCCACTCGCCGCGCCCGAGCGGCTGCAAAGACACCCTCAGCAGGCCATCGGCCCGCGATCAGCCGTGCGGCTTTTCCTTCAGGTGCGGATCGATGGGCGGGATCACGCTCAGGTTGGGGCTCCCCGGCAGACGCGGCATCGCAATCACGGGAAACTCACCGGTCAGGGCGTTGAGGAAGGCCACCAAATCCGCCGCCTGGGCGTCGGTCAGGTCCTTGTTCAACTGCGTCTTGGCCATGACCCGCACCGCCTGGTCCAGGGTCGGCACCTGGCCGTTACTGATATAGGGTGCGGTCAGCGCGATGTTGCGCAGGGTGGGGACCCGCCACAGATTCCGGTCTGCATCTTTCTTGGTCACCTCGAAACGCCCCAGGTCCTCCGTGAGCTGATACTGGGTGTCGTAGGCGCTGCCCGGATAGGTAGGGAACTTCATGTAAAAGCCCGTGCCGATGGGGAGCGTCGGGCCGCTGAAGTTGGCGCCGGAGTGGCACGAGGTACAACCCACTGAGTCGAAGGTCGCCATGCCGCGGACCTGCTGCTCGGTCATTGCGGTCTTGTCGCCTTTGACATAGCGGTCATAGGGTGAGTTGGGGGTGATCAGGGTCCGCTCGAACGCGGCAACCGCTTTGGCCGCGTTGTCGCCGGTGATCGGATTGGCCTCGCCAGGGAAGGCCGCCTCGAACATCGGCTTGTAGCCCGGAATCTTGTTGATCCGCGCCAGCACGTCCTGCAGGCTCCCCATGCCCATCTCGATGGGGTTTACCAGCGGACCCTTGGCCTGGTCCTCTAGGGTGGCGGCGCGTCCATCCCAGAACTGGACCGAGTAGAAGGCGGCATTCCACACCGTCGGGGCACTGCGCCCGCCGCGGGCGTCATGCATGCCGATGGAGTTGGGGCGGTTATCGTCGCCCGCAGCCATGACGTTGTGACAGGAGTTACAGGACAGGGTCCCGTGCTCCGAGAAGCGCGGGTCGAAAAAGAGGGTCTTGCCCAGTTGGACCTTGGCCTCGCTCGTCGGGTTGTCTGCCGGGGACGGGGCCTGGTCGGGCAGGGTCTGCCAGTCCGCCGCCAGTGTCGGCAAGGCAACGCCTAGGGTCAGGACACTACTGAGCAGTAGGGTCGCTTTCGATCTCATCATAACGAAACTCCTGATGACATAATCCGGTTGGAAAGGATGGAAGACTCCGGGGCGAACCGGGGCGCCCGGGAGCCCGTCGCTGATGCGGTGGCGAGGTTGGTCGTCACCGCGTCAGTGCGAATGGTCATTAACGCAGGCGGTCTGAGGCGGAGCCGCGCTAATCGTGGTGCTCCTTGGACTCCTTGTCATGTTCACCCTTTCCGCCCGATTCCGCCTGGGACCCGCCGGCCCTCGAGTGCCGGTCGTTCCCGCCCCGTCCTTCATGTTTACCCTCATCGGCCTCGCCATGGCGATGGCACTCAATGCAATTCTCGTAGTCGGTGATGCCCTCCTCCACATGCTTTTCGCGGATCTTGGAGCGGGAGTGCTCATGGCAGCCGTAGCAGGTGTAGGTGCGGTAGTCCTTGCCGACGTGGCAGGTGTCGCAGGATGCCTCGTGATCGCCCGTGAGGCTGAACAGGGACTCATGGTCAAAGGTCGCGGGCGTCCAGGCGCGCGGGGGTTTGACATGCGATGTGCCCCTTACTTGCGCTTGTAACCGTCGATCATACCGCGCACCCGATTCTCCTGGTGCTGGAAGCGCGCCACGGCTATCCCGAGCAGATGCAAGGGGACCAGGTACAGGGTGGCGTAGGCGATCAGCACGGCGACGGCCAGGCTCCAGTGGAAAAAGCGCAAGAAGGGGTCCCCGACCCGCACCCGCACCCGCGCGGGGCTATCCACGGCGCTTGCTACCGGGTGGGTCGTGAGGTCACCGTGCTGGGCGACGGCCGTGCTTGGGTTGGTCATGGTGCGATCTTCTCAAAGCTCTTGGATGATTGAATTGCCTATCCGTTATCCGTCGGCGTCGTTGCCGCGGCACGGGTGCCGGTTGCACCCGTGGCCTTCCTGTCGATCCCGTTCAGGCTGGGCGGGCACCCGGGCGAGCAGCGCCGCCATGGAGTGCGTGTCGATCAGCACATGACCTGAACCCACGAGCGGCGCTGCGTCCCCGGCGCAGGGCAATCTCCTGAATATCGATCGGCGTTACTTCTTGACGGTCAGCTCATTATGAATGGTGTGTGCACCCGCGGCGGCCCGCGCCAGCTTGATCGCAGCGTCGACCTGCGCCTGATTGTCGAGCACACCAACCAGCCGCACGTCCCCTTTGAGCGTCACGACGCCGATGTCGAAGCCCTTGAGGCCCGCATCTTGAAGCAAGGCGTACTTGACGTTGGTCGTCACGTCGCTATCGGCAATGTTGCCAGCCGCTGCCGAGGCAGCCGGGGTCGTGGCGGTCGCCTCTGGCGGAGCCTTACCACAGCCACCGAGCAGGATCGTCATCGTGGCAGTCGCCGCAATGACCTCGACTGCAACATGCTCCCATGCGACGTACGCGTCTGTGCGGCGCCGAACGGTGGCGCAACGGGCGGTGCGGTCATGCTAGCCTAGCGCCAGTTCAACGTCGTGCTGGCCCGCACCTTCATGGAGTTACATGGCCCCTCCTGCCTGCCCCTGGCAAAGGCCCCACCGCCCCGGCAACAGATCATTGCCTCGCGCAGCTTCGGTATCCCGGTGACCGCATTCGCCATGCTTAGCGAAGCGGTGGCAAGCCACACCGCCCGTGCGGCCGCCAAGCTCCGTTTAGCGGGTTTAGAGGCCGGCCTGCTCCAGGTCTTCATCGGTACCAACCCCTTCACCCCCGAGGCGCCGCAATATCACCCCGGGGCCACGGTACCCCTCGCCATCCCCACCGCCGATACCCCGCGGCTGCTCCGCGCCGCCAGGGCCGGCCTGCGGCAGATCTACACCCCGGGGTACGAATACAAACGGGCCGGCGTCGTGCTGCTCGACCTGGCACCGGTGGGGGCGGTGACGGGGGATCTCTTCGCCAGGACCACCCCGGCGGCGACGGAGGGTCGCGAGCGGCTGATGGCGGTGATGGACGGGGTGAACACGCGCTGGGGGCGCGGCACCTTGCGCTACCTGGCGGAGGGGTTCGTGCAGCCCTGGCAGATGCGCCGGGCACGGATGACGCCCCGCTATACGACGTGTTGGGAGGAGTTACCGGGGGTGGGATGAGGGGGCACGGCAGGGGCTGCCGACCCGGCGCGCACCGGTGCGGCACGCTGGCGGGGAGCGCCAGGCGCGGCGGGCTCGGCGAATTGCTCGGTATAGTCCGCGATCAGGGCGACGTAGCAACCACAGGCCGCCGCTTCCAGACCGGGCCGATCGAGAATGCGGATGTCACCCCGGACATAGCGGATGAGGCCGCGTTGTTGGAGCGCCCCCGCGGCGAGGGTGATGCCGCTCCGGCGCACCCCCAGCAGGGTGGCCAAGGACTTCATGGGTTAAATGAAAGTGGTCGGCGTGGGCGCGATCCTGCGTCATCAGCAGCCAGCGCGCCAGGCGCGGCTCGATCTCATGAAAATGGGTGCAAGCGGCGGCTTGGGCGGATTGGGTCAAGCGGACATAGAGATAGCGGTAGATGATGCGCCGCAGGCCCGGGTTGGCGAGCAATTCCTGCTGGAAGCGGTCGCGGGTGATGCGCCAGGCCGTACCCGAACCCTGGACCACGGCCCGCATGGGGGCGGTCCCGACCCCGAGCGCCAGGGTGGCGCCGAGCATACCCTCATTACCGATCAGCCCCATTTCTAAGGGCCGATAATGGCCCATGATGGTGACCAGGGCGATGACCCCCCGCAGCGGGAAATAGGCATGCGCGTAGGGCTCATCGGCCTCGCACAGAATATCCCCCGTCACCAGTTCCACCACCTCGCACTGGGCCAAGGTCCTGGCTCGCTCTTCAGGCGTCAAGCCCCCCAGCAAGCGGTTTAGGGGTAGGGTTAACGCTGGGGCTGACATTGACTCGTCCTTTAATTCCCAAGATCCAGGAAGGACAGGGGTCCTGGCGGCCTTGGCGCGACGGCCCGTAAGCAATCCGCCTCTTGCGGCGTGATGATTTGAATTTAGCCCAGTTCCACTGGTGCCATCAGTGCGCTGAATAACATAGAAATCATGGCAATGTGGGTCAAGATGGTCCTTGCCGCTGACGCCGCCCCCTCACGCACTCTCCCGCTCATACGGCTGGTTCCTGCCCCAGCCACTCCACCAGGGCCTCATGGGGGGGGTGGTTTGAGACCCAAGAAAAAGGCGGACGGAGCCGCCTGAGGGTCAATCCGACCGGGGGCCGGCCTAGAAGGCATAAGGGACCAGGGGTAACAGGGTCACGACCAGGATGGCGAACAGGGCGAGGCGGTCGAGGGAACTCAGGCTCAGGTCAGGCATGGCGATATCCTCACGGTCTGATGGTCGGTTTGGCAATCAGACCCGGGGCCCAGGGGCCCGGGTGGGGGGCCCCGACGCGGTGTGCCGGGTGCCTTGGTCACGAAGTAGGAACGCGCTACCCCGAGGCCAAGAGTCTCCGAGTGAAAAAGTAGGAATAAAGGCGCGGGGGTACCCCCGATGGCCGGACCCGCCCGCGACTTACCGCCCGCACCCGGCTAAACTGCGCGCCATGTGTGGCCGCTTCGCCCTGACCCGTAGCCCCGAGGAACTGACCCGCGTCTTTGGACTGGCGGAATGTCCGGACGTGACGCCGCGCGCCAATATCGCCCCGGCCACCGCCATCGCCGTGGTGCGGCGGTCGCCCACGGGAGACCCGGTGCTCCATCTGCTGCGCTGGGGGCTGGTCCCCCACTGGAGCCAGGACCCGACGGGCGGCCCGCGGCCCATCAACGCCCGCAGCGAGACGGTGCTGGTCAAGCCCGCCTTTCGGGAGGCCTTCCTGAAACGCCGGTGTCTGATCCCCGCCGATGGCTTTTACGAATGGCAAACCCAGGGGGGGACGAAGCAGCCCTTTTTCTTCAGCGACCCGCAGGGCCAGGTCCTGGCGCTGGCGGGGCTCTGGGAGTCGTGGCGGGCCCCGGATGGCGGCCTGTTACGGACCTGCTGCATCCTGACCACCGCCGCCAATGCCCAGGTGGCGCCGGTGCATGAGCGGATGCCGCTGATCCTGGCGCCGGGGTCCTGGGCGACCTGGCTGGGGGGCCCGGTGGCGGCGGCCCAGGCCCTGCTGGTGCCGGCACCGGCGGCGGCGCTGCGGTGCTGGCCGGTCAGTCACCGCGTGAATCGGGTGGCGGAGGAAGGGGCGGACTTGATGGCGCCGGTGGCGGCTGGTTGAGGGACGCGTTTCAACCGCCTACCGGATCGCCTGGGTGATCGCATCAGTCGCCCCCTGATCGGGAGCGCAGGGCCCGGCGCAGGAAGGCCATCTGTTGGCGGTACTGGTGGCAGCCACTGCACATCAGGTTGTGCAGGCGCAGGGCCAGACGCTCACGCCAGGTGAGCGGCCGGTCGAGCTCCTGCGACATCAGTTGGGTGGCCTCTTTACAATTCATCATGGACGTACCCTCCGTCAGCTCAGCGGGTGAACCAGGTTTCCTCAAGCTTCAGGATCGAGTACACCCAGGTCTTGACGCTGGCGCGACCGCTGAAGGCGTCGCTACCCTGCAGGGCGGCGAGCAGCGTCTCCTGCACGACATCCTCCGCCAGGGCCTCGTCGCGCAACTGCAGGGTCGCAAAGCGCACGAGGTCACGGCGCCGCTCCCCGCAGAATTCCTGAAGCTGTTCGGCAATGGCCACGGGCGCACCTCGAGGGCGGTGATCAAAAAGGGATTGTCGCATGATTGGTCCGCCCTCGGGCGCCGCGGCGCCAGCAGTCGCCGACGGCTCCGGTCATCCAGGGGCAGCGAGCCCGATACCGCGGCCTGTCGTGGCGGTTACAGCGACACCTCCGCCCGGTCGCCAGAACTAGCGAGAGGCCTTATAGGGCGCTGCGTTGCGTACCGGTGGGCCGCTGGGTAAGCGCCGCCGGTGCCCTCACCCGCAACAGTGATCCGCCATCGTTAGTCGCGTGGCGCGGGCGATCCTTACGCGCAGCGCCGAGGGCCAGAAGCAGGCATACCGCGATACACTAAGCGTGTTTCCCGGCCGCTCTGAGTTATGCCCCCATGAGGTTATGCGCATGAAGATTGCCGCGGTTCGCCTGGCTTGCCATTACCAACGCTGTTGGCAGGACGGTTTCGGCGCGCGCGGCTGGAAGCTGGCCAGCGCGGTCGGCGATCCGGAAGTGATCGCCTCCACCGCCGCGACGGGGGAGCGCATCCGCACCTCGGTGTTCGTGCATGACATCCTGGATCACGTCCTGTGCGGATTACCGAATAGCGGGCACCGCAACGAGGCGGTCGCCCTGGTCCAATTGGCAAGGCGCACTGGCGCCGATCCGACCCCGGACTTCGTTCAGATGGTCGAGGAAGATCTCTTGCAGGGACGGATCATCGGTGAGTCCCTCGTCGGTTTTCTGCCTGCGGATCTCGTCTCGCACCTTGCGGCGACGGATCAGGACGGGCGGGCCATCATCACCGCGTTGCAGGCGGTGTTGGGGAAGGAGGGTCTGCGCGAACGTCTCATCGCGCGCTTTTTCGAGCTGGGGGAGGCCGGCGCCGCGCAAGCCGCGGCGCGCTATGCCGCCCACCGACTGGATTACGATCAGCGCGGCGCCTTGGGATTGGCGCTCCAAGGGTTACTGGAACAAGCGGACGCTTTCGTATGCGAACACGCGCTGGAGAGCGCGTCCGGCTGCGTTTGGCTGACGGCGCAGCGCTGCGGTTTCGAAATCGCGGGGCCAGTGTCTTGGTCAAGCCAAACACGCTATCCGCGAGCTGGCCGATCGGTCGCTCCCCCAACCTGACCCTGGTCGCAGTTAAAGTGGCAGGGCTGCCCCGCGGCGCAGGCTAGACGGAGCGCCTGAGCAGCAGGCCCCGAAACCCTGCAGGAAAAGCGGCCCTGGGTCAGCAACAGGCCGCTGCCGTCTCCGGGTTGCTAGCTTGAACAGCCGGTAGGTGGCGGAATAGAAGCCGATGCCTTGGGTACGTGCCGCCAAGGCCGGGTCGGTGACGGCGATGGGGCGGTCCTCCACCAGGCGGGGGTCGGTGAACCCCTGGCGCCGTGCGAGCTGGCTCGCATCGCAGCAGGCGGTAGTGCGCAGGTCCGCCGTCTCTACCGGAGCCGCTCCGTAAGATGGGCAAGGTCCGGCGGCGTGTCGATATCCGGCAGCGCGTCCCCGACCCAGACGCGCCAGCCTAGGGCCTGCATCCGCGCCCGGGTCACGGCGGCAACCTGGGCGGTGCTCCAGGGGATATCCGCGAACAGGCTGGGGTGGTCGGCCCGCAGGCCCAGGAGCGTGTAGCCACCGTCCAGCGCCGGGTAGAGCGCCGCGTCGTGGTCGGCCAGGGCCGCCGCCGCGGTCTGCAGACGCACCGCCGACAGGGCCGGGCAATCGGCGCCGATCAGCAACACGCCGCCGCCCTGCGCCAGGTGTCGCCGGGCGGCGCGGGCCAGGCGCGCGCCCAGGTCGCCATCGCCCTGGGCGCTGGTCGCCACGCCGGGCGGCAGTGGGACATCGGCCCAGTCCGGGGCGCTGAAGTCCGGGCTGGCACACAGCTCCACCGCCCCGCAGCCGGCCGCCAGGGCCTGTGCCAGGGTGTGGTCCAGCAGGCGCCGGGCCAGCCGTGCCGCACCCGACGCGCCCAGGGCCGGGATCAGTCGCGTCTTGACCCGGCCGCTGACCGGCGCCTTGGCGAAGACCAGGATGCGCGTGGGGATGACGATGCTGAGCTTCATGGCGCCATGATCACAAGAGGTTTCATCCCCTTCTCCAGGTGTGAAAGCGGGCCAGGGCGGCCAGCAGGGTCTGTGGGGCATGGGCGCGCTTCCATTCGCCGGCGGCATATTTGGCGGCCTCGCTCCAGGTGGGATAGGGGTGAATGGTGCCGAGGATCTTGTTGAGCCCCAGTCCGTGCTTCATGGCCAGGGTGAATTCCGCCAACAGCTCGCCGGCGTGCGCGCCGACGATGGTCACCCCCAGGATGCGGTCTTTCCCGGGCGGGGTGAGGACCTTGACGAAACCGTGGGCGTCGCTGTCGGCGATGGCGCGGTCCAGGTCGTCCAGCCCGTAGCGCGTCACTTCATAGGCGATACCCTGGGCCTTGGCCTCCGCCTCGGAGAGACCCACGCGAGCGACCTCGGGGCTGGTAAAGGTGACCCAGGGGATAACGCGGTAGTCGGCCTTGAAGCGTTTGAAGCCGCTGAACAGGGCGTTGACCGCGGCGTACCAGGCCTGGTGGGCGGCGGTGTGGGTGAATTGATAAGGTCCGGCCACGTCGCCGACGGCGTAGATGTTGGGGTAGCGGGTCTGGAGATAGGCGTTGGTCTCGATCGTGCGGCCCGTGGGGATGCCCAGTTCCTCCAGTCCGTAACCCGTCAGGTTCGCCACCCGCCCGACCGCCACCAGCACCGCGTCGAAGGGGATGCGCCGGTCCGCTCCGGCGTGCTCGGCGACCAGGATCTTCTCGCCATCCTCGACCAGGAACCGCTTCGCCCGATGATCCACCAGCACCAGGATACCCTCGGCGCGGAAGCGTTCGGCGATCAGGTCCGAGACCTCGGGGTCTTCGCGCACCAGCAGGCGCGGCAGCATCTCGACCTGGGTGACCTGTGACCCCAGCCGGGCGAAGGCCTGAGCCAGCTCGGCGCCGATGGGGCCGCCGCCCAGCACCACCAGCCGCCGGGGCAGCGTGCGCAAGTCCCAGAGGTTGTCGGAGGTGAGATAGCCGACCTCCTCGATCCCGGGAATGGGCGGGACGAAGGGCCGCGCACCCGTGGCGATCACGATGCCGCGGGTCGCGAGGCGTTGGACCGCACCGTCCTCGCCCGTGATCTCCACCGCCCAGGGCGAGACGATGCGCGCCCGACCGGCGACCACGTCCACGCCCAGCCCCCGGTAGCGCTCCGCCGAGTCGTGTGGCTCCACCGTTCGCACCACGCGCCGGACCCGCTCCATCACCTGCGAGAAGTCGACCTCCGCCGGCGCCGCGCGGATGCCGAAGTCTTGCGACCGCCGCAGTTGGGCCAGCAGCGTCGCCGTGCGGATCAGCGCCTTGGAGGGTACGCAACCGGTGTTGAGACAATCACCACCCATGCGATGCTGTTCGACCAGGGTGACCCGGGCCTTGACCGCGGCGGCGATGTAGGCGGTGACCAAGCCCCCGGAGCCAGCGCCGATCACCACCAGGTTGCGGTCGAAGCGCCTGGGCTTCTGCCAGCCGGCGTAGAGCTTGCGCGCCTGGACCAGGGCGACCAGCCGTTTGGCCAGCAAAGGGAACACCCCGAGCAGGGCGAAGGAGGCCACCAGCCCCGGCGAGAGGATGCCGGAGAGGCTGTCGAGCCGGGCGAGCTGGGTACCGGCGTTCACGTACACCAGGGTTCCCGCCAGCATGCCGAGCTGGCTCACCCAGTAGAAGGTGCGGGTCTTGATCGGCGTCAGACCCATCAGCAGGTTGATGACGAAGAAGGGAAACACCGGTACCAGGCGCAGGGTGAAGAGATACAAGGCGCCGTCCTTGGCTATGCCGGCGTTGACGGCCGCCAGGCGCTCGCCGTAGCGCGCCTGCACCCAGTCGCGCAGCAGCCAGCGCGAGACCAGGAAGGCCAGGGTGGCGCCAATGCTGGAGGCGAAGGACACCAGCAAGGTGCCGACCCACAACCCGAACAGGGCACCGCCCGCCAGGGTCATCACCGCCGCGCCGGGCAGCGACAGGGCGGTCACGGCCACATAGACCAGGAGGTAGGCTCCCGCCACCAGCCAGGGCGAGGCCTCATACCAGGTGGCAAAGGTCGCCTGGCCAGCCTTGAGGGCATCCAGGGTCAGAAGGCGATCCAGATCGAAGGTGAAAAACACGACGATCAAGGCGGTGATGAGCAGCAGGCCGAGCTTTTTCATGTGGTAAGCCCCCCGGTCCGCTGGGGGCTGGCGTTGACGTGGCAAGGGACGCGACGCTGGTTGCAAGGGTAGCCCAGGTTGACCTGGAGGGTGGTCAGTCCGCGGCGGGGCAGCCGTGGGAAGGTGGTGGCGCGCAACAGGGGGAAGGTGTCATGCATGGCGAAGGATCCTGATCTGGGTTTGGGCTCGTAGCACAGGGTGTCGGGGTGAAAGGCATACCCGACTCAGCAGAACCCCGCCACACCGGCCACATGCACCTTAGTCGGCGCGGATGCCAAATCCTGACAAAGGATGCTTCGTGGCGGCCCTGTCAGGTTTCGTGCGACTATCGTTATGTACCGATACCTGGTCCTTTTTTCAATGCGATGGGGTGAATTCCGACCCGCCACGGGCGGGTGGCGGTGGGTGCCGATCTGTTCGACTCGACTGATGGGACGGTGCTGATCGCGACCCCTAGTCTTTCGCCGCCATCGCCAAGACATACCCGACTATCGACATCACCACCGGGCGCCAGCCCACTCATCCACCCTGACGGGAGAACCTCCATGAAACATCTGATCGCCGCATTCTTGTTGCTCGTTGCCCCCCTCGCGACCCAGGCCGCCGACCAGGGCATGCAAATCCGCCCCAGTCCCTATCCGGTGGCCGACACCCTCGATCGCCTGGAGGCGGTCCTCCAGGCCAAGGGCGTGAAGGTCTTCGCCCGCATCGACCATGGTGCCGAGGCCCAAGCCGCCGGGCTCGCTCTGCCGCCGACCCAACTGCTGATCTTCGGCAACCCCAAGGCCGGTACCCCGCTGATGCAGGCCGCGCCGACCATCGGCCTGGACCTGCCCATGAAGGTGTTGGTCTGGCAGGACGCCCAAGGCCAGGTGCAGGTCGCCTGGAACAGCCCGGACTACCTGATCCAGCGGCATGGGCTGGAGGCCACTGCCACGGCGTCACTGTCCCCGATCAGCGGTCTGGTTGACGCGGCCCTGAAATAACCCCCAGGGCGGCGGCTGCCGCGCGACTTGCGCTATCCGCCGCCCGGATCCGCGCCCAGGTCGCACATTTCTGAAAGCCGATCCCCCTGCCATGCCCTATACTCTGGTTCTCGTAACACCAATCGGAGAGCCAAGATGCCAAAAGGTGGCGCCCGCCCCGGCGCGGGGCGCAAGGTCGGATCGGGCCGCTGGGGCGAGGCGACCCAGGTAATCCGGCTGCCCGTCAGCCGCATCCCCGCCATCCAGGCCTGGCTGCAAGCAACCCCCCGCCTGGGGCCGGAGTTGACGGGGCTGGAACCGGCCCGTCCCGGTCCGCCCCTGACCCGGCCCCTCTTCAGCTCCCGGGTCCCCGCCGGCTTTCCCTCGCCGGCGGAGGAGTACGCCGAGGGGCCCCTCGATCTCCATCGCCACCTGATCCGCCACCCGGCGGCGACCTTCTATGTGCGGGTCACCGGCCACTCCATGACCGGGGCCGGCATCCTGGACGGGGATCTCCTGGTGGTGGACCGGGCGCGGGAGGCGCGCCATGGTCAGTATGTGGTGGCGGTCATCGACAACGAACTGACGGTCAAGGAACTGGACACCCAGGGGCCGACGCCCTGCCTGCGCGCCCATCACCCGGACTTTGCCCCCATCATCTTGCGGCCGGGGCAGGAACTGCAGATCTGGGGGGTGGTGGGGGGCGTGGTGCGGCGGTTGCCATGAGCGCCCTACGCCCTGATCGACGCCAACAACTTCTACGTCAGTTGCGAGCGGGTCTTCGACTACCACCTGCGCGACCGCCCGGTGGTGGTCCTGTCCAACAACGACGGCTGTTGCGTGGCGCGCAGCGCCGAGGCCAAGGCCCTGGGCATCCGCATGGGCCAGCCCTTTTTTGAGGTGCGGGACCTGCTGGCCCAGCACCAGGGCCGCGCCCTGTCCTCCAACTACGCCCTCTATGGCGACATGAGCAGCCGCCTCATGCAGGTGATCGGCCAGTTCAGCCCGGAGCAGGAGGTCTATTCCATCGACGAGTCCTTTCTGCGCTTCACCCCGGGGGAGGCCGCGGGCCTGACCGCCCTGGGTCTGGCCCTGCGGGCGCGGGTCCTGCAATGGACCGGCCTGCCGGTGGGGGTCGGCATCGGGCCGACCAAGACCCTGGCCAAGCTGGCCAATCACCTGGCCAAGCGCCACCCGGACTTTGCGGCGGCGGGGGTGTGCAACTGGCTGGACCTGCCGGCGGCGGCGCGGGCGGCCCTGGGGCTGATCTTCCGGGCAGGCTATCGCTATCAGCGCGCGGGGGTGGTAGTGCTGGACCTTAGCCCGGCGGGGGCGCTGACGGGGGACCTGTAGGTGCCGATGGCGCCGGCGGGGGCGGCGCGGCGGGAGCCGCCTGCTGGCGGTGCTGGCTGGCATCAATGGCCGCTGGGGGCGGGGGACCCTGCGCTATCTGGCGGAGGGTGGGGCGGGCCCAGCCGTGGCGGATGCGCCGGGAGCGGTTGTCGCCGGCTTATACGACGGATTGGGCGGGGTTACCGGGGTGGGGTGAGGGGGGAATGGCGCCAGAAAGGCGCTAAATAACGCGATTCAAGGCGAAAAGATCGGGAAATAATTTAGTAACCACTTGATTTGGCGGTGGGGGTGGGATTTGAACCCACGGAAGAGTTTCCCCTTCGCTGGTTTTCAAGACCAGTCCAATAAACCGCTCTGGCACCCCACCCATGACGTTTTTCCCGGGGTCGCAGGGTCGTTACGAAACCCTGTCGCGGGTTTTCAAGACCACCGCTATCGGCCACTCCGCCAGCCGGCCGGGATTGAAAGGACCCGACTTGGATTGGAGCGGCCTAGCCCCCAATATGTCCGACAGTGGTAAGGATACCGGAAGGGGCGCCCCAGGCCAACGCGACTTTGATTGCCTTTTCCACCCGGACAGGTATCCTTCGGAACTCGATTTACCCCTTACTGTCATAGGCTGGACAGATTCCAGATCCACTCACAACCCAGGAGAGACGCCAAATGGCTACCCCCCAATACTCCGTACTGAGCGGCGCCCAGAGCGCCATTTCCGCTAACAAGGTGTTGAAAAACACCTATATGTTGCTGTCCGCCACCCTGGCCTTCAGCGCCGTCATGGCCCTGGTCTCCATGACCCTGGCCCTGCCGAGCTGGATGTACCTGGTCTCGGTAATCGGCGCCATGGTGCTGGGCATGTTCGTGCTGCCCCGTACCGCCGATTCCAGCGCCGGTATCGGCGTCATCTTCGGCATCACCGGCCTGCTGGGCCTGGGACTGGGCTCCATCCTGACGCATGTACATGGCCCTGCCCCGGGGTCCGGAGATCATCGCCACCGCCTTCGCCGGCACCGGCCTCATCTTCCTGGGCCTGTCCGGCTATGCCCTGACCAGCAAGAAGGACTTCAGCTTCATGGGCGGCTTCCTGTTCGCCGGCATCATGGTGGTCTTTATCGCCGCCATCGCCAATATCTTCCTGGCCATGCCGGCCCTGTCGCTGGCGGTGTCCGGTGGCATCATCCTGCTGATGAGCGGCTTTATCCTCTTCGACACCAGCCGCATCATCCACGGGGGCGAGACCAACTACATCATGGCCACCTATGGCCTCTACCTGAGCATGTTCAACATCTTCATCAGCCTGTTGCAGATCCTGGGGATCATGAGCAGCGACGACTGACGATGGCTTGAAGCCTGACCTGGACCCCGGCCCCGGCCGGGGTTTTTCTTGTGGCCCACCGAGACCCAGAACATGGACCTCTTTCTGAAAATCATCGCGGCCGCCGCCATGGGCATGATGGTCTTTTACGCCTGGCGGTCCTACCAGCAGTGGCAGGAGCATGGCCCCAAGGCCGAGAAGGGCGACTGGCAGGCGGTCATTCTGCCCCTGGCACTCGTGGCGGGGCTGGTCGTCCTGCTGATCGCCATGGTGCGCTAGTCCGCCCGCCAGCCATCACCGGGTCCCTGGGCAGCCTGACCAGGGGCCCTTTTCGCCCACCCTCCTCCTACAAAAACTCGGCCCCGCCCATGTAGGGCCGCAGGACCGCCGGGATGCCCAGCCGGCCATCCTCCTCCTGATAATTCTCCAATACCGCTACCAGGGTGCGGCCCACGGCGAGACCAGAGCCGTTCAGGGTATGGAGTAGCTCGGGCTTGCCGGTCTCGGGATTGCGCCAGCGGGCCTGGAGACGGCGGGCCTGGAAGTCCTGGAAGTTGCTGCAGGAGGAGATCTCGCGATACTGGTTCTGACCCGGCAGCCAGACCTCCAGGTCGTAGGTCTTGGTGGCGGAGAATCCCAGGTCGCCGGTGCAGAGGGTCACTACCCGGTAGGGCAGCTCCAATTTCTGGAGAATGGCCTCCGCGTGACCGGTGAGGGCCTCCAGGGCGGCGAAGGAGTCCTGGGGACGCACCATCTGGACCAGCTCCACCTTTTCGAACTGGTGCTGACGGATCATGCCCCGGGTGTCCTTGCCGTAGGAGCCGGCCTCGCTGCGGAAACAAGGGGTATGGGCGACCCAACGGCGGGGCATGGAGGCCGCGTCCAGGATCTGGTCCCGCACCAGGTTGGTCACGGGCACCTCGGCGGTGGGTATCAGGTAGAAGTCCTTCTCGCCGGGCACCTTGAAGAGTTCCTGCTCGAACTTGGGCAGTTGCCCGGTCCCATAAAGGCTTTCGGCATTGACCAGATAGGGGACATAGACCTCGACATAGCCATGCTCGCGGGTATGGGTGTCGAGCATGAACTGAATCAGGGCCCGGTGCAGCCGCGCCAGGGGACCGCTCAGGACCACGAAGCGCGAGCCCGTGAGCTTGGCGGCGACGTCGAAGTCCATCCAGCCGGTGGGGACACCCAGGTCCACATGGTCCTTGGGCTCGAAGGCAAAGACCCGGGGTTGGCCCCAGCGCCGCTCCTCGCGATTGTCGCGCCTCGTCCCGGCCATCGGGCACGCTGGCATGGGGCAGGTTGGGCAGGCCCAGGGCGATCTGGCTCAGACCTCATTCTGGACCTCGGCCAGCTCGGCCTCGGCGGCCTTGAGCTTGTCGCCCAGATCGGCGACCTGGGCCAGCAGGGGCGCCACCTCCTCCCCCGCCTTCTTGGCCTGGCCGATGAGCCTGGAGCGGCTGTTGCGCTCGCCCTGCAGTTCCTGAGTCTCGCACCTGGATCGCCTTGCGGCGGGCCTCCAGGGCCTCGATGCGCCCGGTATCGAGGGCGATTCCGCGACGGGCGAGCTGCTCGGCGACATAGGCCAGCTCGGCGCGCAACAAATGGGGATCCAGCATGATGACTAACCTGGGTGGGATGACCGGAGCCAGACGCAACGACCCTCGCTGGCCTTGTCGATGGCGGCGAGGCGTTGCCGATGGGCCTGGAGTTCCGACTCGGTTGCCCGCACCACGGGCAGAGGCCGACGGTCGGCGGGGAGGCGGCGGACGGGATGGCGCTGGCTCTCCTGGCCCTGATCGCCTTGGCCCCCGAAGGCCAGCTTGACCTGGCCGCCGGTCATGGCGAGATAAACCTGGGAGAGTATCTCCGCATCCAGCATGGCCCCGTGCAGGTCGCGACGCGAGTTATCGATCTCGTAGCGCTTGCAGAGGGCATCGAGGGAGTTACGTTGCCCCGGATGGCTGCGGCGCGCCATCGCCAGGCTGTCGATTACCCGGCACAGGTCACCGATACGCGGGGCATCCGGGCGCCAGAGCTTCAGTTCGTGATCCAGGAAACCGATGTCGAAGGGGGCGTTATGGATGATGAGCTCGGCATCGCGGATGTAGGCGAGGAAGTCCTCGGCGATATCGGCGAAGTGGGGCTGATCGCGCAGAAAGTCGTTGGTGATGCCATGGACATTGACCGCCCCCTGCTCCACGTCCCGATCCGGTTGCAGATAGCAATGGAAGTCCTGGCGGGTCAGGCGGCGCTCCATCAACTCGACACAGCCGATCTCAATGATACGGTGACCCTCGGCGGGCTCCAGGCCCGTGGTTTCCGTATCCAGCACGATTTGACGCATCGTTAACTACCGTCCTCGGGAGCAATCAGCGGGGAATGCCCTGGTTGGCCAGGGCATCGGCGCGCTCGTTTTCGGGATGCCCGGCATGGCCCTTGACCCACTGCCACTCCACCTGGTGATCAGCCAGGGCCCGGTCCAGGCGCTCCCAGAGGTCCTGATTCTTGACCGGCTGCTTGTTGGCGGTCTGCCAGCCGTTGCGCTTCCAGCGCGCCATCCATTGGGTGACCCCCTGGCGCAGATACTGGGAGTCGGTGACGACGCGGATGGGCATGGGCCGTTTGAGGGCCTCCAGGGCCTGGATGACGGCCATCATCTCCATGCGGTTGTTGGTGGTATGGGACTCGCCGCCGCACAACTCCTTCTCGAGGGCGCCAAAACGCAGCAGGGCGCCCCAGCCACCGGGGCCGGGATTGCCCTTGCAGGCACCATCGCTGAAGATCTCGACCTGGTCAGACATTACGGCTAGACCCGCGCGTGGTGGGCTCTACCGCGTTGCCGGGCAGCAGCTTACGGCGGGTCTGCCAGGAGGGCCGCAGGGGCGTCAGGGTGGAGACCCGCTTGACGGCGCGCAGGGCATAAACACCGCCCAGGGCCGGCCAGAAGTGGCGCCCCGCCCGGTCAAGAAGACTGCCCGAACACCATCGGGAGCCGCCCCAAGGGGCCTGAAATACCAACATCCGCTGCATCTCCAGATCAAAACCCAGTAGGGACAGCCACTCAGCGACGCGGTAACGGGTGAGGAAGTGGCCGCACCAGGGCACTCGCCCGGGGTTCCCCAGGCGCAGGAGCGCCCAGGGGCTCAAGGCATTGAAGCCCAGGATGATGAGCCGCCCCTCGGGGATCAGGACCCGTTCGGCCTCCCCCAGCACCTGGCGCGGATCGGCCGCGAAGTCCAGGGTGTGGGGCAGAAAGACGGCATCCAGGCTGTCGCTGGCGATAGGCATCAGCTCCGGGCTGGCGGCGATCCGCATCCCCAGCCCGCCGCGATGAAAGGCAGGTGGTAGCGATATGGCGTGGCGGACCTGACTGCCCGCCACCACCTCGCGAAAAACATCATCGCCACCCACCTGGAGGAGATAATGGCCAAAGATCCCTTCCAGCATCCCCTCCAGGCAGGCCGCCTCCTGAGCCGCCACCTCCTGGCCCAGGCTTGACCCATACCAATCCTCGATCTGAGCGATCAGTTCGACCCCTTGGGGACAAGTCATGGTGCTTCTCAGGGGCATATAAGGCTCAGTCCCCCGGCGGCGGGGGCGCCAGGACTTCGCGATTGCCGTTGGTTTCAGCCGCGCCCACGATGCCGATGCGCTCCATCTCCTCGATCATGCGGGCGGCGCGGTTGTAGCCGATCTTGAGCCGGCGCTGGACGCCGGAGATGGAGGCGCGGCGGGTTTCCACCACGATCTGCACCGCCTCGTCGAAGAGGGGGTCCTGATCCTCCAGGTCGCCGCCAGGGCGCGGCTCCGGGTCGATGCCGGGGATACCCTCGCCCATGTCCATGAGGATGGTGTCGATATAGTCCGGCTCGCCCTGCGCGCGCAGAAATTCAACGATTTTATGGACCTCATGGTCATCGACGAAGGCACCGTGGATGCGGTAGGGGATGCTGGTCCCCGGCGGCAAATAGAGCATATCGCCATTGCCGAGCAGGTGCTCGGCGCCCATCTGATCGAGGATGGTGCGGGAGTCGATGCGGGAGGACACCTGGAAGGCCATGCGGGTCGGGATGTTGGCCTTGATGAGGCCGGTCAGCACATCCACCGAGGGCCTCTGGGTCGCCAGCAAGAGGTGGATGCCGGAGGCGCGGGCCTTCTGCGCCAGGCGGGCGATGAGTTCCTCCACCTTCTTGCCCACCACCATCATCATATCCGCCAGTTCGTCGATGATGACGACGATGTAGGGGAGATGATCCAGGGCGGGCGGCGCCTCCAGGGGCATCTCCCGCACCAGGTTGTAGAGGGGGTCGAGGATGGGCTCGCCCGCCGCCAGGGCATCAGCGACCTTGCGGTTGTAGCCGCCGATGTTGCGCACTCCCAGCCGCGCCATCAGCTTGTAGCGCCGCTCCATCTCCGCCACGCACCACCGCAGGGCGTTGGCGGCCTCCTTCATGTCCGTCACCACCGGCGTGAGCAGGTGCGGAATGCCCTCGTACACCGATAGCTCCAGCATCTTGGGATCCACCATGATGAGGCGCACATCGCGCGGCCCGGCTTTGTAGAGGAGGCTGAGGATCATGGCGTTGAGGGCCACGGACTTGCCCGAGCCCGTGGTGCCGGCGATGAGGGCGTGGGGCATGCGCGCCAGGTCCGCCACCACCGGATGCCCGGAGATATCGGTCCCGAGGGACAAGGTCAGGGGTGACTTGGCGTCCTGATAGGCGCTGGAACCCAGGATCTCGCGCAGGGCCACCGTCTCCCGGAAGTTGTTGGGGATCTCCAGGCCGATGACGGACTTGCCGGGAATGACCTCGACCACCCGCACGCTGACGGTGGAGAGGGCCCGGGCGATATCCCGAGACAGGCCGGTGATCTTGCTGGCCTTGGTCCCCGGCGCTGGCATCATCTCGAAGAGGGTCACCACGGGGCCCGGGTGGACGGCGACCACCTGGACGGTGACGCCAAAGTCCGCCAGCTTGATCTCCACCTGGCGCGAGAGTTCGTCAAGCTGGTCCTTGGAATAGCCCTTGCCGCTGCGGCGCGCCTCGTCCAGGAGCAGCAGGGGTGGCAGCTCGCCCTCCAGGCCCAGGGGCACCAAGGGCAACTGCTCGGCCAGGCCCACCTGCTCCGGGGGGGGCTCGGGGGGCTGAAGGGCCATGCTGGGCTTGGTCGCCTTGAGGCGCGGCTTGGGCTGGGGTTTGGCCTCCGGCTTGACCGCGGGTCGCACCACCGGCGGCGCTAGAGGGGGGTCGACGTCCGCGGACTCGGGCCTGGTTAGCTCGATCAGGTCCTCCTCGTCCAGCAAGGCCTCCTCGTCCTCGTTCACGTCGGGTGCGCGAGGAGCGACCGCCGGCGGCGGATCCCGCTCCTGCCGCCGCTCCATCACCGGCGCCTTCGGGACCGATGGACGCAGAAACCAGGTCACTAGCTGATTACCCGCCCGCCACAGCCACAGGGTCAGCCAGCCAATGCCATCCAGCACCGCCAGCCAGGACAGGCCGGTAAAGAAGGTGATCCCGGCCAGACAGCAGGGGGGCCAACAGGAGGGAGGCGCCAGATTGGTGGAAGCTGGCCACCAGCTTGCCGCCGACCAACTGACCGACGCCACCGCCAATACCATTGGGGAGCGCCACGGGAATGCCCTGCAGCAGGATACCCGCCAGGGCGCTGCCGGCACCCAGGGTGAGCACAAAGCCAAGCAGGCGCAGGGCCAGGCGCTGCACCCGCGTCTCCGCCTCGTCGTCCATGCCGCGCAAGGTCAGCCAGGCCGTCCAGGCAATGGCGATGGGGAGCAGATAGGCAAAGTAGCCGAAGAGCGACAAGACCACGTCCGCGAACCAGGCACCGAAGGGGCCGCCCAGATTCTGGACCTGGTTACTTGGCTCGATATGGGTCCAGCCCGGATCCTCGGGGGCATAGGAAAAGAGACAGGCCGCCAGAAAGAGGGCGACCGCGAACAGGGCCCACATGATGGCCTCGCGCACCACGCGCTGAAAATAGTCACTGAAGGTCAGTTGCCCGACCCGAGTCGCCTGTGCCAAATTCACTCCCTCCGTTTAGCCCCCTATTATAGGGGCGGGGTGGATGAGCCGATGCCGTCATCCTGCCTGGAAACGGCGCCCATGCCAAGCCGGTTCACCCGACCGGCGGGGTCCAACCGGCCATCCTTTACCCGACAGCGGTCCATCCGTAACATGTGGGCCAACGCCACCCCTTATCAGGGGCGGCCCTGCCCTCAAGATTCAAGGAGTCCAGCCATGAACGCCAATAAGCACTGCCGCCTGCTGATCCTGGGTTCCGGACCCGCAGGCTACACGGCCGCTGTCTATGCCGCCCGGGCCAATCTGCACCCGGTCCTGGTCACGGGCATGGAACAGGGCGGCCAGTTGATGACGACCACGGACGTGGACAACTGGCCCGGCGACCCCGACGGCGTCCAGGGTCCGGACCTGATGGAGCGGATGCGCCGCCACGCCGAGCGCTTCGAGACTGAAATCATCCTGGACCACATCAACCAGGTGGACCTTAGTCAGCGGCCCTTCCGCATCTCCGGCGATGCCGGCGACTATAGCTGCGACGCCCTCGTCATCGCCACCGGGGCCAGCGCCCGTTATCTGGGCCTACCCTCCGAGCAGGAATTCCGCGGCCGGGGCGTCTCCGCCTGCGCCACCTGCGACGGCTTCTTCTACCGCAATCAAAAGGTCGCCGTCATTGGCGGCGGCAACACGGCGGTTGAGGAGGCCCTCTACCTCTCCAACATCGCCGCCGAGGTCATCCTGGTTCACCGCCGGGACGCCCTGCGCTCGGAGAAGATCCTGCAACAGCACCTCTTCGAGAAGGCCGAGCACGGCAACGTCAAGATCCTGTGGAACAGCGCCCTGGACGAGGTCCTGGGCGACCCCACGGGCGTCACCGGCATGCGGGTTCGGAATGTCATTGACCGCACCACCCAGGACATCGAACTCCAGGGCGTCTTCATCGCCATTGGCCATCAACCCAACACCCAACTCTTCGAGGGCCAACTGGAACTGCACAACGGCTACATCAAGGTCCAGAGCGGCAGCGACGGCAATGCCACCGCCACCTCGGTCCCCGGCGTCTTCGCCGCCGGCGACGTCATGGACCACGTCTATCGCCAGGCCATCACCTCCGCCGGTTCCGGCTGCATGGCCGCCCTCGACGCGGAGAAATTTCTCGATGCCCTGGGGGGCTGAGGGACGCTGACGCGAGCCGGACATCACCCGCCAGCCCCGCCCCCTACGCGCCGGGCCAGCGGCGGACCGCCTAGCCGTCCGCCCTTTCCCGCAACAGCACCACGGCGAAGGCGGCGATGCCTTCGCCGCGGCCGGTGAAGCCCATGCGCTCGGTGGTGGTGGCCTTAACGTTGACGCGGGCTTGGGGACAGCCGAGGTCGGCGGCCAGGGTCTGGGTCATGGCGGAGATGTGGGGGGCTAGCTTGGGCTGCTGGGCGACGAGGGTGAGGTCGGCGTTATGGACGGCGAGGCCCAGTGACCCCAGGGAGGCCATGACCCGGCGCAGCAGGAGGCGGCTGTCGATGCCGGCGTAAGCGGCGTCGGTATCCGGGAAATGGCGACCGATGTCCCCCAGACCCGCGGCACCGAGAAGGGCGTCGCACAGGGCGTGGATGGCCACGTCGCCGTCGGAGTGGGCCTCCAGCCCTTGGTCGTGGGGCACCTGGACCCCGGCGAGCACCAGGGGTCGGCCAGGACCGAAGCGATGGGCGTCGATACCCTGTCCGATCAGCATAGCCGCCCCTGCTTCAGAAGATAGAAATGGGCCAAGGCCAGGTCCTCCGGGCGGGTAATCTTGATGTTATCGGCATGGCCCGCCACCAGCAGGGGCTGGTAGCCGGCGATCTCCAGGGCGCTGGCGTCATCCGTCACCAGTTGGCCCGCGGCGATGGCCTGACGCAGCGCCTGGCGCAGAGGCCCCAGGCGAAACATCTGGGGGGTGTAGGCATGCCAGAGCCCCGCGCGGGCGACCGTATGCTGGACCTCGCCCCCCGGGTTCGCGGCCTTCATGGTATCCCGGACCGGCACCCCGAGGAGGCCACCGACGGGGTGATCTTCCAGGGTTGCGATCAGGAGGTCCAGGTCCTCGCGCCGCAGGCAGGGCCGGGCGGCATCGTGGACCAGCACCCAATCGTCCTCCTGGGCACGCCCCGTCAAGGCCTCCAGGGCATTGAGCACCGAATGGCAGCGCTCGGCGCCACCGGTGACGCGCAGGATGGCGGGGTGATGCGCCGAGGGCAGGGCCTCCCAGCCCTCATCCGCCGCGTCCAGGGCGATCGCCAGGCCCCGAATCCGTGGATGGTCCAGAAAGAGCCGCAGGCTGTATTCGAGCACCGGCCGACCCGCCAAGTCCAGGTATTGCTTGGGGATGGCCGCCCCCATGCGGCGGCCGGCCCCGGCGGCGGGGATCAGGGCCCAGCAAGCGGCTTCAGTCACCGGCCTTGTACTCGGACCTAGGCGGGGATTTGGACTCGGGCTTGGCGGCCGGCTTGGGCTCGGGATTCGGTGTGGGCTTCGACTCAGACTTAGGCTCTGGCTTGGGCGCCTGCTTTGCCTCGGGCTTGGGCTTGGGCTCCGGCTTTGGTGCCGGCTTAGGTACCGACTTCGCCTCGGGCTTGGGTGCAGACTTCGACTCGGATTTGGGTGCCGGCTTCGTCCCCGACTTAACCTCGGGCTTTGATGCCGGCTTCGACTCGGACTTGGCCGCCGGCTTCGACTGTGGCTTGGCTTCGGACCTGGCTGCCGGCTTCGACTCCGACTTGGCCTCAGGCTTGGCTGCCGGCTTCGACTCGGGCTTGGCCTCTGACTTAGCCTCTGACTTGGCTTCGGACTTCGACTCTGATTTGGTCGCCGGCTTGGGTAACAGACTAGAGCCAGCCTGGGGAACCTTGACCGTCCCGGCCGGGAGCGCGCCCTTGCCTTCCCCCCCGGCCAGGGCCACCGGCGATTGGGGCTCTATGACCTGGAGAAAGATCTCCCCCTCCTTGATCATCCCCAATTCACTGCGGGCGCGTTCCTCCAGGGCATCCTGGCCCTGGCGCAGATCTTCTACCTCGGCCTGCAGGCGGCGATTACGGGTGCGGAGCTTTTCCATCTCCTCGCCCTGGGCCAGGATTTCGTGGCGCAGGGCGGCTACCTCCGCCAGGCTGCCCTCGCCCACCCAGAGGCGGTACTGGAACCAGCCGAGCAACAGCAGAAGCACAAGTATCAAGATGCGCATAGGCAACCGGGATCAGGTTTCGCCGGCGCCAGGCAGGCGTCGGCAGGTCGGGTTCAGAGCCAGCGGAAGGCCGCCCGGCCAGCGAAAACGGCCTCGGCGCCCAACTGATCCTCGATACGCATCAATTGGTTGTATTTGGCGACGCGATCGGAACGGGACAGGGAGCCGGTCTTGATCTGGCCAGTGGCGGTCGCCACCACCAGATCGGCGATGGTGGTGTCCTCGGTCTCGCCGGAGCGATGGGAGACCACGGCCGTGTAGCCCGCAGCATGGGCCATGGCGATAGCCTCCAGGGTCTCGGTGAGGGTGCCGATCTGGTTGACCTTGATGAGGATGGAGTTGGCGATACCCCGGTCGATGCCTTGCCTAAGGATCTGGGTGTTGGTGACGAAGAGGTCGTCGCCGACGATCTGGACCTTGTCACCCAGGCGCTCCGTAAGCCGCTTCCAGCCGTCCCAGTCGCCTTCCGCCAGGCCATCCTCGATCGTCAGGATAGGGTACTGGTTGACCCAACCTTCCAGCAGGTCGATCACGCCGTCGGAGTCGAGCTTGCGACCCTCGCCGGCCAGGTCGTAAACCCCATCTTCATGGAATTCCGAGGCCGCCACGTCCAGACCGATCCAGATGTCCTTGCCCGCCGTGAAACCGGCCTTGCCGATGGCCTCCAGGATCGCCTCCACCGCGGCGATGTTGGAGGGCAGGTCCGGGGCGAAACCGCCCTCGTCGCCCACGGAGGTGGCGAGCCCCCGGCCCTTCAGCACGGCCTTGAGGGCATGGAAGACCTCGGCGCCGTAGCGCACGGCCTCGCGGATGCTGGGGGCGCCCACGGGCAGGATCATGAACTCCTGAAAGTCCACGCTGTTATCCGCGTGCTGGCCCCCATTGATGATGTTCATCATGGGCACCGGCAGCCGGTAGTTGCCATGGCCGAGGTAACGGTAGAGGGGCAGGGTCTCTTCCTGGGCGGCGGCATGGGCGACGGCCATGGAGACGCCGAGCAGGGCATTGGCGCCGAGCCGGCCCTTGTTCTCGGTGCCGTCGAGTTCGATCATGCGGCGGTCGATGCCACCCTGGTCGGTGACCTCCATGCCGACCACCGCCTGCTTCAACTCGCCCTCGATATGGGCCACGGCCTTGCGCACCCCCTTGCCGAGATAGCGGCTCTTATCGCCATCGCGCAGCTCCAGGGCCTCGCGGGAGCCGGTGGATGCGCCAGAGGGAACGGCGGCGCGGCCAACGGCGCCATCGGCGGTAATGACATCGGCCTCGACGGTGGGATTGCCGCGCGAATCCAGAATCTCCCGGGCACGGACGTCGACGATCTCGGACATGATGCAACTCCCCAGGGGGATCACCCCCAAAATTTGAAAAAATTTGGTCCCGCGGCAGTGGGTTAAAGATCCGCCTCGGCGAATCTCCGCCCCTTGACCACCCGATCGATCTCGATCAGGGTTTCCAGCAACTCCCGCATCCGCCCCAAGGGCCAGGAGTTGGGTCCGTCGCTCAGGGCATGGGCGGGGTCGGGGTGAGTCTCCACGAAGAGACCCGAGACGCCCGCGGCCACCGCGGCCCGCGCCAGTACGGGGACGAATTCCCGCTGCCCGCCGGAGCTGTCCCCCTGCCCTCCCGGCAACTGGACCGAGTGGGTCGCGTCGAAGACCACGGGGCAGCCGGTCTCGCGCATCACCGCCAGGGCACGCATGTCGGAGACGAGATTGTTGTAACCGAAGCTGACGCCTCGCTCGCAGACCATGATCTGGTCGTTACCCGTGGAGCGGGCCTTCTCCACCACCCGCTTCATGTCCCAGGGCGCCAGAAACTGCCCTTTCTTGATATTCACGGGCAGGCCCGTCTCGGCGACGGCCAGGATGAAATTCGTCTGGCGGCAGAGGAAGGCCGGCGTCTGCAGGACATCCACCACCTCCACCACCTCCCCCAGGGGCGTGTCCTCGTGGACATCGGTGAGGACCGGCACCCCCAACCGGGCGCGCACCCCTTCGAGGATACGCAGGCCAGCCTCCAGACCGGGACCGCGAAAGCCGCCGATGGAGGAACGGTTGGCCTTATCAAAGGAGGATTTGAAGATGAAGGGGATTCCCAGTTCCCCCGTCAGCTCCTGGAGATATCCCGCCGTCTCCTGGGCCAGGTCCGCGCTCTCGATGACGCAGGGGCCGGCGATCAGAAAGAGGGGGCGATCCAGCCCGACCTCGAAGTTCAGGAGCCGCATCAGGAGTCCTTCCCGGCCGCCGCCACCTGGTATTTGAGGGCGGCGCGAATGAAGCCCGTGAAGAGCGCATGGCCATCGCGCGGGGTCGAGGTAAACTCGGGATGGAACTGGCAGGCGATGAACCAGGGGTGATCGGGTATCTCCACCATTTCCACCAGGCGGCCGTCCAGGGACCAGCCGGAGAAGCGCAGACCGGCGTCCTTCAAGGGGTCCAGATAGCGATTATTGAACTCGTAACGATGGCGGTGCCGCTCGCGGACCTGGGGCTGGCCATAGACGGCCCGCGCCAGGCTACCCGGCTCCAGCCGACAGGTCTGGCCACCCAGGCGCATGGTGCCGCCCAGGTCGGTGTCCTGGCCGCGCCGCTCGATCTGGCCCTCCTCCGTCTGCCACTCGGTGATGAGGGCGATGACCGGGTGGGGGGTCGCGGGATTGAATTCGGTGCTATGGGCGCCGGCCAGTCCCGCCACGTCGCGGGCGTATTCGATCACCGCCACCTGCATGCCGAGGCAGATGCCCAGATAGGGAATGCGATTTTCCCGGGCATAACGTACCGCCTGGATCTTACCCTCGATGCCCCGTTCGCCAAACCCGCCGGGGACCAGGATGGCGTCCAGGCCCTGGAGACAGGCGGTGCCCTCGGTCTCGACCCGCTCGGAATCGACGTAGCGAACCTTGACCCGGGTATGGGTCTGGACCCCGGCGTGAGCCAGGGCCTCGGACAGGGACTTGTAGGCCTCGGTGAGGTCCATGTACTTGCCGACCATGCCCACCGTCACGGTGGCGACGGGTTGGTCGAAGCCGTCCAGGACCCTCAACCATTCGCTCAGGTCCGCCGCGGGCACCTGCAGACCGAATTGACTGACCACGAGATCATCCAGACCCTGGGCGTGCAGCAGGAGGGGGATGCGATAGATGTTGTCGGCGTCCACGGCGGAGATCACCGCCGCCTCCGGGACATTGGTGAAGAGGGCGATCTTCCGCCGCTCGGGCTTGGGGATGTCCTGCTCGGCGCGACACAGCAGGATGTCGGGCTGGATACCAATGGACCTCAGTTCCTTGACCGAGTGCTGGGTGGGCTTGGTCTTGATCTCGCCCGAGGTCTTGATATAGGGCACCAGGGTCAGGTGCATGAAGAGGGCGTTCTCGCGCCCCTCCTCCACCCGCATCTGGCGGATCGCCTCCAGGAAGGGCAGGGATTCGATGTCGCCCACGGTGCCACCGATTTCGACCATGGCGATGTCGGCCGCGCCGGCGCCCAGACGGATGCTGGCCTTGATCTCGTCGGTAATGTGCGGGATCACCTGCACCGTGCCGCCGAGATAGTCGCCCCGGCGCTCCTTGCGGATGACGCTCTCGTAAATCTGGCCGGTGGTGAAGTTGTTGTTGCTCCCCATGCGGGTACGCAGGAAGCGCTCATAGTGGCCCAGGTCGAGGTCGGTCTCGGCGCCGTCGTCGGTCACAAAGACCTCGCCATGCTGGAAAGGGCTCATGGTCCCGGGGTCCACGTTGATGTAGGGATCCAGCTTGATCATGGTCACCCGCAGCCCGCGCGCCTCCAGCAGGGCCGCCAGGGAGGCGGCCGCGATACCCTTGCCAAGGGATGAAACCACACCGCCCGTTATAAAGATGTATTTGGTCATGGGGAAGGAGCCGCACAGCGCGCGGGACGGTCCCGCGGAACCGGCGCAGGCTAACAAAATAGCCGCCTGGCCTCAAGGGCCATCACGCCAGGTGGAGACGTGGGCCTCGCACAGGCCGGAGAACTCCTCCACGTACTGTGGCGCATCGAGTCCAGCCCCAGGGCGCAGTTGAAGCCGAAGGAGAGCGGTGCGGGAGCGATATCCTTCGACAAGGTCGTCCGTGGCCGAACGAAGAATCTTAACCTTCATGCAATCCGCTCGCGGATGGCGCGCTTGGCCTCCTCCCAATCCAACAATTCGTCCGAGCCGGCCTGAAGGTTCCGTTCTCGTTCGTCCAGGATGTTGCGATGCCATGCGGGCGGCTCCATCGACGGACGCAAGCGGCAAAGATCGTCCCACAGGGACTCCATTGCCAATAGTTTGTCTTCAATGGTCATCGAACTGAGTGGAAGTACGGTAGACATGGCGTTCACCTCAATAACCTTGGAGCGAATTTCAGAAATCAACTCATCGGCCTCGCTCATAAAGCCCGGCCAAGACCGAGTTTAGGGCTGGTGATCGGGGTGTGGAGATTTGGCAGGACCCCCGAAATTCCCTACCCTTGGCAGTGCAAACTCACCGAGGGTTCGGCAAGATGTTCGAAGATCCTGCCGAAGTTGACTTTAGACCAAGCGCGGGCGCGGCGCTACCGGGGCATACGCGACCCGGCCAGGGGATCGGGTCATGACGCGGCGCACGCGCTTGGCGCAAGCCGAGCTCATGGCGGTTGCCGAGGTACGGCTGGCGCCGAAGCATCCCCGCTGCCGCCTGATCCCGCCCAGCCGGCGAACCCCCTCTGTGCCAATCCCCTCTACGAGTGCCAACAGGGGACATCTCTATCTTGGGGAAATGGGGGCATTTCTACTTTGAGTTGACAGGGCCTCCGAGCACGGGTCCTCCGAGCACGGATCGCGGCGGCGGGTTGTTTGGCACTTTTAACTTGCCGTTTACTTGATCCTAGTCAACTTAGATAGCAAAATGGAAGCCATGAATTCCCATGGCCTCCCAGCGATGCACGAAAACAAGGTGATATCCTTCGAGGCCATACGGGTCGCCTGCAGGAATTGCAGCCTCTCCACCCTCTGCCTGCCCCTCGGGTTAACCCCCGAGGACGTGGAGCGCCTGGACACCATAGTCCGCCGCAACCGCCCACTGCACCGTGGGGACTACCTTTTTCAGAGCGGAGATCGTTTCCGCTCCCTCTTCGTCGTCAAGACCGGCTCCGTCAAGACCTTTGCCCCCAGCCCGGAAGGAGGGGAACAGGTGCTGGGTTTCCATCTGCCCGGTGAAATCATCGGCCTGGACGCCATTGAGAAAGATGCCCATAGCTGCTCCGCCAAGGTCCTGGAGACCACCGCCTTCTGCGAGGTGCCCTTTTCCCGCTTCGAGGAACTCAGCGTCACCATCCCCTCCCTTCAACACCAGATGTACCGCCTCCTCAGCAAGGAGATCGCTCAGGAGACCGAGATGCTGCTCCTGCTGGGCAAGAAAAGCGCCGAGGATCGCCTCGCCACCTTTCTGCTCAGCCTCTCCCAACGCCTGCAAAAGCGCGGCCTCAGTCCCACCGATTTCTACCTCAGCATGTCCCGCCACGAGATCGGCAATTACCTGGGTCTGGCCGTCGAAACCGTCAGCCGCCTCTTCACCCGCTTCCACGAGGAAAGACTGCTCGTGGTCGATCGGAAGCACATCCGCCTCACCAACCTCGATGCCCTGGAGGCCATGGTCCAGTGCACCTCCCTTGAGGATTGCCGGCGGCGGCTGCCCTGAAGGCCAGGCCCTCTGGATGATCCGGAAGGAGGTGGCGCGGGGGTGATGGGTGCACACCCCCGCGCCCCGGTCTAGAAGGTGCTGGCGTTGAGATAGAGGTGACAGAGGATGCTGGCGGCATAACCCAGGGCCACCGCCCAAGTCCATTTGAGGTGGCTGGCAAAGGTGTACATACCCTTGGATTGGCCCATGAGGGCCACGCCCGCCGCGGAGCCGATGGACAGCAAGCTGCCACCCACCCCCGCCGTCAGGGTCACCAGCAGCCACTGACCCTGGGACATATCCGGCTGCATGCTCAGGACCGCGAACATCACCGGGATATTGTCCACGATGGCGGACAGAAGGCCGATGAGGATATTGGCCGTGGTCGGCCCCAGATCGACATAGATGAATTCGGATATCAGCGCCAGGTAGCCGATGAAGCCCAGGCCACCCACGCACAGCACCACGCCGTAGAAGAACATGAGGGTGTCCCACTCCGCCCGCGCCAGCTTGCGGTAGATGTCGAAGGGCATGGCGTCCGCCAGACTCTCGCCCGGCAGCAGGGTCACTTCACCGGTCTTTTTGAGGAAGTAACTGAAAATCTTGAGATAGGCCAGCCCCGTCATCATCCCCAGGACCGGCGGCAGGTGCAGGAAGTTATGGAAGCTGACCGCCGTGACGATGGTCAGGAGGAACAGCAGAATGACGCGTTTGGCGCCACGGCGCATGGGCACCTTTTCCCCCCCGGCCGGTGGCACCACATCCGGCACCGCGAAGTGCATGATGGCCGCCGGCACCAGGAAATTGACCACGGAGGGGATGAAGAGCAGGAAGAAGGTCCAGAAATCCAGGAGGCCCTTCTGCCACACCATCAGGGTTGTGATATCTCCAAAGGGGCTGAAGGCACCACCCGCATTGGCGGCTACCACGATATTGATAAAGGACAGGGCCACGAACCTGGGGCTGTCGGAGCCTACCGCCAGGACCACCGCGCCCATCAGCAGGGCCGTGGTCAGGTTGTCCGCCACCGGGGAGATGAAGAAGGCCAGGAGGCCTGTCATCCAGAAGAGTTTACGGTAGCCAAAACCGCGGCTGATGAGCCAGGAGCGCAGGGCCTCGAAGACATTGCGTTCGTCCATGACGTTGATGTAGGTCATGGCCGCCAGCAGGAAGAGGAAGAGTTCGGCGAACTCCAGGATATTGTGACGCACGGCCTCCCCGGCCTGCGTCGGCAGATCATTCTGGGCGTAGATGATCGCAATCAGCACCCAGATGGCGCCGGCGGCCAGCATGACGGGCTTGGACTTACGCAGTTGGGTAAATTCCTCGACCATCACGAAGCCATAGGCGACGACGAAGATCAGAAGGGCCAGGAATCCTACCCAGTGACCCGTCAGGTCGAGACGATTGGTGGACTCGGCGGCGGCCGCCAGTCCTGGCGCAAGCAGGCTGGCGGCAAATAGGTAAAGGCGCATAGGCGCGAGATCCGGCATCGGTTCTCTCCAGAGGGAATCAGAGGTGTCAAGTGGGTGTGCGGGGATGTGGATAGGCGGCATAAACCTTCGCCAACCCTCTGAAAAACATGTATCTGGTTCATTCGGATTTTACAGGGACAGGCGGCACGAACCATTGCCGTGGAGCAATCAAAGCCACGAAATCGGGAAAAAATCCCGCTGGTATCGGGGGACAATTCGGATAAACTAGCGGTCTCGAATCGTCCGAGGCCACACGGAGCCCCCACCGCTTTTCCCCGATGCCTAAGAGTTATTGGTTCTCGCCCTTCCGCTCGTCCTGTCGGACCTCTTCTCCGGATCGCAGACTAGCCTCACCTCTCTCTCCCGCGCCCTGGGCCTTCACTGGTAAGGTCCCCTCGCACTACCCCAGCACATCACCCCAAGAAGGACCCTGGCACTAGGCTGATCTTCATCTTGAACGGCCACAATCGGGTCCATGCGGCGAACTCGACTCTCGCCACCCTACCCAATCCGAGTTCCATTCCACAACATCTAGCTTAAACGAGGCGGAACCCCCCTTGGACATTGCATTCATCATCGAGCTGGTCATCTTCATTGTCCTGCTCGGCTTTTCGGGCTTTTTTTCCAGCACCGAAACCTCCCTCTTTTCCCTCAACAAGGTGCAGATCGAAAAGATGCGCACCGATGGCAATCGCCGCGTCGATCTCATCGAACGTATCCTGAGCGAGCCCCGACGACTCATCGTCACCATCCTCATTGGCAACGAGTTCGTCAACGTCACCGCCTCGGTCATTTCGGCGACCATGATCATCCATCTTTTTGGCGCCGATAATAAATTCATCAACCTCTTCGTCATGGTCCCCCTCCTCCTGGTATTCGGGGAGATCACGCCCAAGGTCCTCGCCATCCGCAACAATGTCGCTTTCGCTACCTTCGAGAGCCCGCTCATCGACCAATTCGCCCGCCTGATCACGCCCATCCGCTGGGTGGTACGCATCGTCTCGGAGTTTTTCACCACCCTCCTCATCGGCAAGGAGCGCTCCAAGGGCAATATCGTCACCGAGGACATGGTCCGCACCCTGGCCCACGTAGCGGTCGGCGAGGGCACCCTGGACCATGCCGAGGCCCAATACATCGATCAGATCTTCGATTTCGGCAGTCAGCGCGTGAACGACCTCATGACGGCCCGGGCCGACGTCACCTTCGTGCCCGTGGAGGCCAACGGGCACCGAAATCCTGGAGATCTTCCGCGACAGCCGCCAGTCGCGCATGCCCGTCTATGACGAAAACCGCGACAATATCGTCGGCATACTCCACGCCCGCGATCTCCTCGCGGTGGACATCACAGGCACTGGGCAAGGACCGACATACCTTGCGAGAGCCTGTTGCGCCCGCCCTTACTTCGTCCCCGAATCCAAGTCCGCCTCCGACCTCTTCGCCACCTTCCGCCAACGCAAGAAGTCCTTTGCCCTGGTGGTGGACGAGTATGGCGGTGTCACCGGCGTCATCACCATGGGTGACCTGCTGGGCGCCATCTTTGGCGACATCCCGACGCCGTCGGACGAGGCGGATGATGACTGGTTCCACGAACTGGCGGACAACCGCTTCGCCCTGCCGGGCGCCATGCCCCTCGATGACTTCAACAGCCGCTTCAAGGCCAAGCTCGAGGTCGATGATGTCCGCACCCTCGGCGGCCTGGTGCTGCACCACTTCGGCGAACTCCCCGCCGAAAACGCCAGCGTCGAGATCTGGCCCTTCCGATTTACCGTTCAACGCATCGAGGCCAACCGCATCATGGAGGTCCTGGTCGAGATGCTCGCCGGGGCTAAGCCAAATGCCCTGGAGACCGGGGTCGAGACCATGACGCCACCGCCGAGGCGGCGAGTGAGTCCTGCCCCGGAAGATCCGCCGCGACCCTGACGCCAACTCCCGACATGCCCCTCGATCTAACCTCGCGAGAACTCCTGAATAAACATGGACATCTTCACCACCCTGCTCGTCATCTTCATCTGTCTCCTGCTGGAAGGCTTTCTTCTCGGGCTCCGAGATCGGCGTGGTGAGCGCCGATCAGATCAAGCTCCGCCACGCTGCCGCCAAGGGTTCCAAGGGCGCCCAATTGGCCCTCGACATGCTCAAGAAACCGGAATGGTTGCTTTCAACCACCCTGGTGGGCACCAATATCGCCATCGTGGCCAACACCACCATGGTCACCGCCCTCATGCTCCACCTGTTCGGGGAGGCCGGGAGCTGGATGGCGGTGGTCCTGGCCGCGCCCCTCATCTGGGTCTTCGGTGAGATCGTCCCCAAGAGCGTCTTTCAGCAACGTGCGGACACCCTCACGCCTTATGTCATCTTCGCCCTGCGCTTCTTCTCCCTGCTCTTCTGGCCCATCCTGATCTTCTTCAGCTTCGTGACCAAGACGCTGGCCAGGCTGATGGGCGGCACGGATCGCAACCCCTTCACCATGCGTGAAGAGATCATCACCATGTTGAAGATGCCCGCCTCCACCGACGGCGACATCCAGCCCGTCGAGAAGCAGATGATCCAGCGCCTCTTCAACTTTACCGAGACGCGGGTCGAGGACAGCATGCGCCCCCTGATCGCGGTCACCGCCATCGACAAGGAAGCGACCTGTGGCGAGGCCCGGCGCCTGGCCATCGCGACCTCCCACGCCCGCCTGCCCGTCTTCGAGGAACGCATCGACCAGATCGTCGGCATGCTGTATGTGCTGGACCTGCTTGGCGAGCCCGAGGAAAGGCCCATCGCGGAATTCATCCGCGAGGCCCTCTATGTACCGGCCACCAAGAGCGTCCAGGACCTGCTGGTGCAGTTACGCCAGACGGGAGAGGTGGTCGCCGTGGTGGTGGATGAATTCGGCGCCGCCGAGGGCATCGTCACGGTCGAGGACATCGTCGAGGAAGTGGTCGAGGATCTGAGCGACGAGTACGACGGCAAGGAGACCTCGTCGAGCCTCTTCCAGAAGCTGGACGAGCGCGACTACCTGACCAGTGGCCGCACCGAACTGAGCCAGATCGCCGAGACCTTGGGCATCAAGCTGCCCTCCGAGGATTATTCCACCATCGCCGGCTACATCCTCAACCGCACGGGCAACATCCCCGCCCCGGGCACCCAGATCGAGGCCGACAAGGTCATCCTCAACGTCCACCGTGCCTCGGCTCGCGCCATTGAGGAGGTGAGAATCCGCTGGTCCTAAGCCAATCCTGGGACGGGAAGGCTGTTCCAGAAGCACGAAAAAACTCCGATGCCGGAACCAGGCCGGCATCGGAGTAAGTACAACAGGAACCTGGCTAAATCAGAAGGTCTTGGTACCAATCCACCAGAAAATAGCGGCAACCGCGCCACTGGCTGGAATAGTCAGCACCCAAGCCATCATAATCTTACTCGCCATACCCCATTTAACGGCATATTTGCCGCGCGTACTGCCAACACCGAAGATGGAGCCGGTGATGGTATGGGTGGTCGAGACAGGAATACCGGCCATGGTCGCCAGGCCCAGGGTAATGCCACCACCAAGCGCGGCATTGGAACCGCTAATCGGGGTCAACTTGGTGATCTTCGACCCCATGGTCTTGACGATACGCCAGCCGCCCAGGTAGGTACCCCAGGCGATGGCGAAATAGCAGGCATACACCACCCACATGGGCAGGGTGGACACATCCTTGGTGACGACATGCCCTACCAGGGGTATGCCACCGGCGCCCGCCGTGATCAGCAAGAGCCAGATGATACCGATGGTCTTCTGGGCATCGTTACCACCATGGGCGAGAGAGTAGAGGCCTGCCGATACCAACTGAGCGCGCATAAACCATCGACCGACCTGATGGGGCGTTCGATTGCGGAACACCCAGGCGGTAATGAGCTGCAAGGTGCCGCCAATCAGGAAGCCGATCAGGGGGGAGAGGATGATGAAGGACAGAACGGTGATTAAGCCCTTCAGTTGCCAGAGGCTACCCCAGACGATGGCGTCCCCACCGCCAACCTTGGCCAGGGTGGCGCCCACCAAACCGCCGATGAGGGCATGAGACGAGGATGAGGGGATGCCGTAGTACCAGGTAATGATGTTCCAGGACAGGGCCCCCACCAGACAGCCAAAGATGACGTAATGATCCACGAAGGAGGGATCTATGACGCCCTTGCCGACGGTGGCGGCCACCTTGAGCTGGAAGACCCAGAGGGCGACAAAGTTGAGGGTGGCGGCAAATAACACCGCCTGCTTGGGGGTCAGGGCACCGGTAGCCACGATAGTGGCAATGGAGTTTGCCCCATCGTGGAAACCATTCATGAAGTCGAAGGCCAGGGCCACCGCGATGAGGAGGACCAGGGTCCAGGTACCAATGAGTATTGCAGCTTGAGCTTCCATTGTGGGTTCCTCAAGCGTTGGCGAGGATGACTTCTTCGAGGGTTTGACCCATATTCTCGGCCGCCTCTAGAACATCCTCCAGAATTTGGTACATGCCCTTCACCTTGAGGACTTGGATTGCATCGGTTTCCTCGCGGAACAACCGCGAAACCCCGGAGCGCCAGAGTTTGTCGGCCTTCGTTTCCAGCGCATCAATTTCCTTGCACAGCTTCAGTGCCGCCGTGGCCTCACCCATGTTGTCAAGCAGGGCCACGGCCTTGCGCACCCGCTCGATGGCATCGGCCGCCAGTTCCGCCATCTCGCGCGCCTCTGGCGTGGCCTCCTTGAGGTCATAGAGTATGACCGACTCCCCCACGTCCTGCAGGCGATCCAGGATGGTGTCGAGGCCACTGACAATCATGTGGATTTGGTCGCGGTCGATCGGGGTGATGAAGGACTTGTGGAGCATGACGATGGTGTCGTGCTCGATTTGGTCACCGCTGGACTCCGCCAGATCGATCTCCTGGATCAAACGAGCGACCTCGTCGGGGGCCCTACCCAACTGAGTCATCATGCGCATCATGGCGTTGGCCGCCACCGTGCAGCGATCGGCATGGGAATTGAATTGGACGAAAAACTCGTTCTTTTTCGGCATCATGGCACTAAACACAGATTTCCCCTCTCAGATAGGTGGTTGAAGGCAGGACACGACAGTCATCAAAAAACCCTCAAGCCATGGGTGGCCGAGGATATCTTCATTCCATGCTGGATTTTGTAGGGCAAGCCTACAGGGTCTGAACGGCTGGCAGGCAAGGATTGAGATTACAGGATTGTTACAGAAATTTATTACTGTTTTGTTAATATTTTGTTACCGCAGGGTTGATCCGCAAACCAAGTCTCATTCCCGGTTGTATTGACATGTTATCCGAGGATAACGCTAGGTATACCGAATGTTAAATATTAGCTGATAAACCAGGTGGCTTCAAAGAGTCAAGGGCACTCTTTCACGAATATCTGGTATCGACAGCCATGAGCGGATGTGAACTGAGTGCCCTAGCGTGAAAAGCCACAGGAAATTAGTAGCATTCATCGCCTCCTGGATCCGTGATTCGGCCACCCTCTGATTAGATTAATTGCTCATGGCCTTGATATCACATGCCAACGCCCGATCATTCTCGGCCACTATCGTTTTTCTGATCATCAAATTATTGTTTTTTATATTTTTATTAGCTTTAATCTTCTCGCCCTCGCTTAAGCTTTCCATGTCCCAACATGGTTCCACGGCGGCTTCCCAATATTCATAATCAGTTTTTTCCTTGTAATATCTTTTTCCCAGCTTTTGAGCTTCAACCTTATCGGAATTTCTCAATGCGTTTTTATATTCCTCTTCCAATTTAATCAGCCCATCCAATCTTTCTTTCGCTCGGCTCTCAAGAACAAAGGACTCGACATCCTTTCGATCCTTGCGATTAATCAAAATAATTATCGCCAATAATGCGATTACCAGAAGAATTATTAATTCCGGCATTTATGGTTACCCCTTCTCAATATTTGATAATCAAGGGTATCAGTTCAAGAGGCGGATTTCCAGAGACCTGGAACCGGGGCCAGGCACCGGGAAGTCTCTCTCAAGCTCCACGATCGGTCACATGAGCGGCGGGTATGAGGGCCTTGAGGGCCTGGACCAGGCCCTCCATGTCGCCATAGCCCTCCAAGCGGATGCCGCGATTATCCTTGCGCTTGATCTGAACGTGGCGCGGCGCCCCGCGACGGCGATAGACATTGACGGCGGCGATATCATCCAGGTCCAGTTCGGTGACGACGCCGGCGGCATGAAAGCGCACCCGCTCGGGCTGGATCTGGATCCAGTGATCCTGGGCCAGCCGCAGATAGCGGCGATGGCGGACATAGTTGATCAGGTTGGCCGCGACCACGAAGAGGATGACGGAGACGAGGAGGGTCTTGTTGAAGCTCTGGGGGAACTGTATATGGCCCCAGTATATTAACGAGGCCAGGCCAATACTGAGGATCAGGCCATAAGCGATGTTGCGGCTGCGCTCGCGCAGGCTCTCCGGGCTGATGGTGAAGCGGGGATGATTGACAGCCATGATGTTTATTTTCAATTAATCGATTGAACGATATTATTGCATTAGGATGATACTTTTGTTAACCGTCGAGATCGGAAGATATCGGATCCGCAAAGCGGCGCGGGACATCGAGCCGGGCGAGGATGAACCGAACGAACTGGTGCGTAGCCCGGCTTAAATCGGTATCCTATCCATGGCCGCGGCAGGCTGCCGCCGCCAAGTCATCAATTACCCCATGGAGAAACCGACAATGGCGGTCAAGAAATTCCTCAAACAGGTCGCGAAGCTCCTGAGCAACGCCGAAAAGCGCAAGCGCAAGGACCAGCAGGGTTACTTGGAAGAGGCCGTGGTCCGCCTCCAGGCACACCAAGCAGAGCTGGAGGCGAGCCTGGCCGAGGAACAATCCAAAAAGGCCCGCAACAAGCTCACCAAGCAGTTGAAGGACGTCACGGCCACAAGGGAAAAGGGCGAAAAGATCCTGCAGGCCATGGAGACCCAGGCCTAGCGGCTCGGTTTAGAGTTCCCGGAGGGCAAGTTCATGACCCTGGGGGAATCCCTGATCGACCGGAACCACGAGATTCCGATTCCGGGCGCCGTGCTCAAGTGCCAGAAAGTAACCTTCACCGGCGAGCGGCGCACGTCGCGGGCCCTTGAAGAGGGGCGCATCAACCCGTGAGCTCCGCCAGTAGGCCGGGTGATACGCCCGGCCCATCTATCGAGGGTACGCCGCCGCTTGGCGCGGCGTACCCGCACCAAACCCCGCCAGTCACCGACCGCCCTGGGCATCACCCTCGTCATGCGTGGTCACGCGCCCGCGCGCCGCGCCCACCTCCTCCGCGGGCCCGCATCGCCCGGCGGACATCGCTCTCGCCCCTGACCGCCTTGCCCCCCCTCGCCAGGCCAAGGCAGTTTTTTCTTTCGTTCAACCCTCGTTAAGTCCTCGAACCCATCCGCCATGTACGAGTTCCTTGCCCTTGTCCTCCTCCTCATCGGCTCCGCCTTCTTCTCCGGCTCCGAGACCGCCATCACCTCCCTGTCCAAGGCCCGGGTGGAGTCCCTGCTGGCCGAGCACCGCCTCGGCGCCGCCACCCTGCACCGGCTCAAGGGCAACATCAATCGCACCCTGGTCATCATCCTCATCGGCAACAACCTGGTGAACACGGCCGCCGCCACCTTGGCCACCGTGGTGGCCACCGAGCACTTCGGCCACCTGGGCCCCGGTCTGGCGGTGGGCGTCATCACCCTCTTGCTGCTCATGTTCGGCGAGATCACCCCCAAGACCTTCGGCGCCCGCTATTCCATCAGCATCGCGCTGCTGGCCTCGCCACCGTTGGACGTCCTTGGCAAGCTCCTAATTCCGCTGGTGTGGGTCTTGGAGCGATTCATCCACTGGATGCACACCTTCACCGAGGCGCCGAAGGACTTCACCGTCACCGAGTCGGAGATCGTCACCCTCGCCGAGCACGCCACCCAGGAGGGCTCCATCGACGAGGGCGAGCACCAGATGATCCGGCGCATCTTCGACTTCAGCACCCTGCGCGCCAGCGACATCATGATCCACCGCCATCAGGTGTTCTCCCTGGACGGCCGGCGCAGCATCGGCGAGGCCCTGGCCGAGATCATGGCCGAGTCCCACCAGCGCATACCCCTGCACGCGGGGAATCCCGAGGAGATCAACCGCGTGATCACCCTGCAGGATCTTCTCGCCGAAGTGGCCCAGGGCAACCTGGAGAAGACCCTCAACGAGGCCGGGGACGATCCCATCTTCGTCCCACCCAACCAGCCGGTGGACGGCATCCTCGACGTGCTGCGGGCCAACAAGCAGCGGCTGATCGTGGTGGTCAACGAGTTCGGCACCCTGCTCGGCGTGTTTACCCTGGAAGACATCCTCGAGGAGTTGGTGGGCGAGATCTACGACGACGGCGAATCGCCGGCCCGCACCAGCCTCGAAGGGACCTCTTCGGAGAATGAGTTGTTGCTGGACGGCACCACCGAGTTGCGCGTCCTGGAGTCCCGCTTTGGCCGGGACCTGGCCGGCAAGCCGACCGACTCGGTCAACCTCTGGATCATTGGCCACCTCGAGCGCATTCCCACGCCTGGCGAACGGTTTACTCTAGAAGGGCTGGATGTGCGCATCGAGCGCGCCTCGCGCCGTCGCATCCACGAGGTAAAAATCAGCAACCTAGAATCGAACCCGGAGCCCGAGCCGGCGTAGTTTCCCGCCCTTGACGAGGATCATGGCAAACCACTAACCAGAAGGAAAAGGAGAGGCGGCTCGGGACGCCTGTCCCGACGCCCTCCCCGCCACCAAGGTCTCCATGATGGAGCTCGCGCGCTCGTCGATGGCGCGCTCGATCTGCTCGACCTGTTCCTTCAATGCCGCGCCGGTTTTCTCGCCGCGCCCCAGGATCTCTTGCAGGAGGGGGGTGAGGGTGAGCGCCAGATCCGTTGCATGCTGGTGGTGGAGGGCATGCAGGAGTGCCTGATCGGCGTCGCGGTAATCGCCCAGCTTGCAGTACACGCACGCGGAGCACAGATAGAGAGCCCAGCGCCGCTGGTCCGCATCGCTCAGACCCTGGCCCAGAACCGCGTAACGCTCCCTCGCCTCCTGATAGTTGGCCGCTTTGAACATGTCATCCGCCTCCTTCAGCAGACGGCTGTTGCACACCGTGATCCAGCGCCTGATCCGGTTGCCGTACAGGTTGAATTTCCGATTGCGGAACTCCGCCACCTCCAGCCAGGGCCGGGCATCCGCATAACGCTCGAGGCGCATGTAATGGCGGCCGATGATGTAAGCGCTTTGCACATACTTTTTATCGCCCCGCTCGAAATGGGCGGTGATGATCTCGATGATGCGGCGGAAATCCCGCTGCTCCGCCGCGTCCTCCAGATCGGCGATAAGCTTCGCGTGCTTGCGGAAGCGGTCGCTCATGGCGTGCAAGGCTTCGCTGGCCGCCTTACGGACCGCGTCCGGCTCCTCGTCGTCCCAGGTGAGATTGGCCAGCGTGAGCAGGGCGCCGGGGTCCTTTGCCTGGCCCAGGGCCCGGGCCGAGTCGGCGCGTTCCGCCTCGTCCTCGGACTGAATGAGGTACTTCATACAAAAAAGCATCATGTCGCGCAGATGCTCTTGCTTGCGGCCCCAGAGGACGAGACCTACGATGATGAGGGCCGACAGCGCGAGGGCCACCAGGAAGGCGATCAGGATCCCGGGTGCCGCGCCCACGCCGGCACCGGCGGCCGATTCCGCGGCAGCCACCGGCGCGGCCAGAAATCCGCCTACCATAGCTAGCGGCAGGCAGGGAGGCTGCCGGCTGGGATTGGCGGGTTCGAGTTTTGGCAAAAAGGTTTTCATCGTTAGCGATCTGTGTTCTTTGCGATTGAGACCTGTCCCGGAGTCCCCGCCAGGGGGACCCTGGCAGGGGCGGTCGCATCGGGCGGTGCCCGCCCAGTACGCTCACTCAGAGCACGCTCTGGTTGATGAAGAGGTGAACGGCGATGCTCGCGGCGTAGCCGAGCGCGATCGCCCAGGTCCACCGCAGGTGCAGGAAGAAGGTGTACTGGCCGCGCGCCTGGCCCATGAGCGCCACCCCGGCGGCGGAGCCAATGGACAGCAGGCTGCCGCCCACCCCCGCGGTCAAGGATATCAGCAGCCATTGGCCCATGGACATATCGGGGTTCATGCTCAGCACGGCGAACATGATCGGGATGTTGTCCAGGATGGCGGACATGAGCCCGATCAGGATGTTCGCGAGGGTGGGGCCCAGATCCACGTACAGGACCTGGGAGAGCATCCCCAGGTAGCCGATGAAACCGAGCGCGCCCACGCACAGGATCACGCCGTAGAAGAAGAGCAGGGTATCCCACTCCGCCCGGGCGATCTTCCGGAAGATATCGAACGGGACCACATCGCCCACCTGCCCGATATCCAGATTGGCGTCCCGCATGTCCAGCGTGGGCCGATGGGTCTTCTTGAGGAAGTAGCCGAAGAACTGGAGGTAGGCCAAGCCCGTCATCATGCCGAGCATAGGCGGCAGGTGGAAGAAGCTATGGAAGCTGACGGCGGTGGCCAGGGTCACCGCGAACAGGATAATGATCCGTTTGGCGCCCCGCCTCATCCGCACCCGATCGTCGCTCGCCAGGGGTTTCTCGTCGGGGATCGCGAAATGCATGGCAAGGGCCGGCACGACGAAATTGACCACCGACGGGATGAAGAGGAGGAAGAAGGACCAGAAATCCACCGGGCCCTAGGGCGTGATGAGGCCTTTCTGCCAGACCATCAGGGTGGTAATGTCGCCGAAGGGGCTAAGGGCGCCGCCCGCATTGGCCGCCACCACGATGTTGATGCAGCCCAGACCGACAAAGCGCGGCTTCCCCACCCCCACCGCGAGCAGCACCGCGCCCATCAGGAGCGCGGTGGTCATATTGTCCGCCACCGGCGAGATAAAAAAGGCGAGCCAGCCGGTCACCCAGAACAGCCTGCGGTACCCGAAGCCCTTGCGGATGAGCCAGGAGCGCAAGGCGTCGAACACCAGGCGCTCTTCCATGGCGTTGATGTAGGTCATGGCCGAGAGCAGGAACAGAAAGAGTTCGGCATACTCCATCACGTTGTGGCGGAGGGCGGGCGCCACCGTCGCCGCGGCGGGCGTGTTGTGATAGGCGATGGCAACGAGCAGCCACAGGATGCCGGCGGCGAGGATGACGGGCTTGGACTTGCGCAGGTGGGTGAACTCCTCCGCCATGACGATCAGATAAGCGACCAGGAAGATCACCAACGCCGCATAGCCGACCCAGTGATCGGTCAAGGGCGGTCGGCTCGCCTCCGCGGCGCCGCTGGCCGCATGAGCGAGAGCGAGAGCGAGAGCGGATAGGGCGAACAGGGCAAGACCATGAAATAAAGCAATTTTTTTATCATTGTGGCGAGCCCTTCGTGGAGGTGACAGAGAGAAAAAGGAAAATTTCTCCGCCCTAACGTTCATGGAAGGTCCAACCACCCCCCACGGATGCAGCCTTGTCCGGGGGAACCTTTATACAGCGAGCATCAAGCTAACTTATTCTAATGACATCCCGGCCACTAGCCGCAAAATCCTGGCCCTGGCCGCGGCGTCGGCCCCGCACCACCCGCGCCGGCCCCGCCCGGGCACTACCCCCGGTGGCGCCGGCGCGGGGTTCATCCGCTTACTCGGTCCGCACGGCCTCGGGCAACACGGTCTTGGCCATGCGCTTGGCAAAGTAGTAGATGCGCTTCTGCTTTTCGATGATATCGATCTCCAGCGTATAGGCCGGGATGCGATTGGGCTCCTCGGCCACCAGCCGCTCGGCCTCGTGGACCGCGGCGGAGTCCGCGATCCGGGTGATCTCGTCCTTCATGCCGATAACGACCTGGGCGGCGATTTCGTTGCGCTGGGAGACGGCCTGCACGGCGGCATCCACCGCCTTGATGATCGCCGCCTGGAAGCCGTTGAGCACCTCCTGGGTGGGCGCGCTCACCTTGAGCCCATCATTGATGCGGTCGTGGCCCAAGACCACCAGATTGGTCTCGATGATGTCGCCGATGTTCTCCAGGTTGCTGGCGGCATCGATCAGCCGCAGGAACTCCTGCATCTCCCCCTCGGATAAGGGTTGCTTGGCGATCTTGCCCAGGTAAGCGACGATCTCGGCGTGGAGGATGTCCACCGCATCGTCCATGCGCCGGACCTCTTCGAGGCTCTCGTGGTTGCCGTCGAGGATGGCGGGCATGATGCGGGTCATCATGGCATTCACCGTCTCGCCCATGTGCAGGATTTCCATGCGCACCCGGTCCAGGGCCAGCGAGGGCGTGGAGAGGAGCGTCTCCTCCAGATACTTGGCGCGCACTATGATCCCTTCCTCCTCCATGGGCTTGTCCGGGACCAACCACTCCACCAGGCGCACGAACTGGGAAGTGAACCAGATGAAGATCATGGTATTAGCCACGTTAAAGAAGGTGTGGGCGTTGGCGATCTGGCGCGGGGTCTCCGCCGCCAGACGGGCGGTGCCCGTGAGGTCCGGATAGGCGGGCGAGATGGCGATGACGAAGTCCGCCATGAAACCGATGAGCGGCAGCCAGAGCAAGACCCCGAACACGTTGAAGGACAGGTGCACCAGGGCCGCGCGCACCGCCTCCCGCGGCTTGCCGATCACCGCCAGCAGGGCCGTGGCGCAGGTGCCGATATTGGCGCCGAAGGTCAGGGCGATACCGGCCTCCAGGCTGATGAAGCCTTGCCCGGCCATGACAATGACGATACCCGTGGAGGCGGAAGAGGACTGGATGATGGCAGTGAAGACCGTGGCGACGAGAACCCCGACGAGGGGGTTGTCCATGCTCTTCATCAGGTCGAGAAAGGGCTCGAAACTGCGCAGCGGCTGCATCGCCTCGCCCATCACGTGCATGCCGAAGAAGATCATGCCCAGGCCCATAGTCATGCCACCGTAGTGGCGAGTCCTCTCGTCCTTGGAGAGGAAGAGCATGGCGAAGCCGACCGCGATCAGCAGCAAGGCCGCCTTGGTGATCTTGAAGGCGACGATCTGGGCGGTGATGGTGGTGCCGATGTTGGCGCCCATGATGACGCCGACGGACTGGGCCAGGGACATGAGCCCGGCGGAGATGAAACCGACCACCAGCACCGTGGTGACGGAGGAGGACTGAATCACCGCGGTCACCAGGGCACCGGTGAACACGCCCATATAGCGGTTGGTGGTCAGGGTGGCGAGGATGTTCTTCATGCGCTCCCCGGCCACGGCCTTCAACCCCTCCTCCATCTGCATCATGCCGAAGAGAAACAGGGCGAGGCCACCGAACAACTCCACGGTCATCATGCCCCACTCGAGGTTGGCCTCACCGCCGGCGGCGGCGGCCAGCACCGGGGCAACCGCGCCGCCGAGCACCAGTAGCAGCATGAGCCGGCGGGCCATGTCGTAATTCATGAACGCGAGCCTGTTCATCAGGTTGTGTCTCCTCATATTTGGGAAATAGTTAAGCGCCGGGGAGCTAGGCCGGGAGGGCGCGGCACCGCGACTCTCCCGCTTCGCACGGCTTGCAGGGGGTCCGGTCGCCCGGCCCCAAGACTTATTTGGTGGCCTTGACGACGGTGACGGGAACGGAGGCGAGATGGACCACCCGCTCGGCCACGGAGCCGAGGAGCAGACGCTTGACCCCGGTCTTGCCCTTGCTGCCCAGGACGATCAGGGCGGCGTTTTTGTTCGCCGCGACCTCCAGGATGCGGGTCGCCGGCAGGCCCTTCACCAGCAGCGACTCGACATGGCGCAGTTCCTTGGCCTCGGGGTGCTGCTTGACGACACGGGTCAGGAACTCCTCCAACATCGCCGCGGCGCCATCCTCGATCCGGCGCAACTGCTTCTTTTTCAACGCCTCGGCGTAATACCCAGGCATCTCCTCGGGATCATGCACGATGTGCAGAACGAGTAAGGGCTGGCCGAGGCAGTGGGCGAGATCGACGGCATGCAGGAGCGCGGCCTCGGCGTGGGGGAAAAATCCACCGGCACCAGAATCGGGCGGTCTTCCTGTTTTTCTGTCATAGCTTCTCCGGAACGCCCCATGGGGGGTAAAAATGAAGGATAGGGAATACAACCGCCTAAGCCAAAGCATCCCCGCGGGAGCTAGTTCGGTCAAGGATCATCGCCACACCCTCAAATACCGATCAATAGAGGATTAACCCCGCCCCTGCCTCGGGACGAAAAGGCGCGGTTGTAAAGATCGGTTAGGGGCTCGACCGGGTAACGGAGGGGCAGGAAGCGCTCGCCGGCAAGGGCGACGATGCCGATCCACTCGGGATGGGCGCCAAAGACAACATGATGGTTCCTGATGCCACCCGCATCCAACCAGAGGGTGTCGTCACGGGACAGGGGGGTGTGGCCAACCAGGACGGGGACCTGAGGGCCCAGGCCGAGGGTATTGCGCAGGCGCTTGATGTCCCCTGGGCCATAGCCGGCGGGGGAATTGGGCTTACGCAGCCGAACCCGGGTGACCTCGCGCTCCAGGCGCGGGTTATCCCGGATATTGATCAGCATGTCACGGGTGACCGTGGATGTCGGGGGGCCCGCATGGCAGGCGACGAAGCGCGGCGAGGTGGCGACATAGGGCAGCCGCTGGTAGAGCCGGGTCATGGCCTCGAAATAGGCGGTGCCCCGAGCGTCACGCAGGGCGTGTTCCCAAAGGACGGCCTGGGGCACGCCGTTCTTGCTGATCTCCTCGGAGAAGCTGTCGTGATTGCCGCGCAGGTAATAGACCTGGCCGGGGAAGGCGAGCTGGAGGCGAAAAATCAAGTCCATGAGGAGCATGGAGGACCCCATGAAGGCCTCCAGACCCTCCTCGTCCGGGTGGGGGGCATCGCCAATGATGACGAGGGCCACCTTACCCGCCTCCAGCCCTTCCAGGATGGCGTTCTGGGTCAGCACCACCAGCAGGTTGTCGAGACGGGCATGCAGATCGCCCACGAAGACCGGATCCAGTCCCGGTGGCAGGTTGACCAGGCCCACCAGGGCGGCCCTTGGCATCCTTGGGCTGGTTGGGATCGGACTCTATCCAGGCGATGACGCCCTCGATCAGGGTCAGGGCCTCCGCCGCGGAGGGCTCGGCGATGGGCGCGCCCAGGAGCTTGGCCAGGCGTTCAAGCTTGGCCAGGCGCAGGTTGGCGGCGGGTTTCCAGCCCGCCTTGGGCGCCAGGGGCGAGAGGCAGCTCCCCTCGGTCGGCGCCAGATTCTTGAGGGTGAGACCCTCCGGGGTCAGCTTGATGCGCAGATGATGCCCCGCCACGGTCTCCGGATAATCCATCAAATCCTGCTGTTGATCCTCTTCCCGCCCCAATACCAGGCTATCCCCAGGCACCAGGCGCAAAAAGCCATGGAGGGTAGCGGCGGGAGTTTCCGGGTCCTCGATCAGATAGGCCCCGCTGGGGACCGTTCCGCCCTCGGCGGTCAGCATGGGTTCGGGATAGAGTTGTAAGCGTTTACCCTGCTCGCCCCCCAGTTGCATCAGGATCGGGGCCAGGGGGCAGATAAGGCGCACCTTGGCCTCGCCGAGACTGACGGCACCGGCGATCTCGATTTCCTCGCAGGCCCCAAACTCGTCCAGGAGGTCGCTGAACCGGCGCAGGAATCCCCTGGAGGATTTCTTGGTGGGAAAATTCATCTCAGCCTCCCGTCGCGTCCAGGGCAATCCGCCAGGGGGCGGCATCCAGGTCCTCGCGCACATAGACCCGCATGCCGGAACGTTGGAAATGCACCGCAACCTCGCCGAAGATTTCCATCTGACGGCGAATGTGCGCCAGGTCAAGAAACTGGTCCACCGGGTGGGTGCCCTGGCGGGCCCTGGCCAAACGCCGTTCCAGGACCAGTTCCGGCGACGGCAGGAGAAATTCGAAGACGAAGCGCTGGGCCCAGTCCGGATCCCAAAAATGGCGCTTGAGGGGCGGGCACCGGATGCGCCCCGTCTCCAGGGTCAAGTCCTGGCAGCGCGACAGCCATCCGGGTTCGAAGAGGGCCAGGCCCTCCTTCACGCCCACGAAGGGCAGGCCAAGCTGAACCTCCCGCGGCCGCAGGGCCATGGCCTGGGACTTCCACCAGCCGGCGACGCTGATATCGATATAGCCCTCCTCGGGCCAGCCCTTGATCCGCTTGATCAGGGTGGTCTTGCCGGAACCCGGTGGCCCGGTCACCACCAGTTGCCGGAACTTGAGTTCAGGCGGAAAAAGTACCCCCCTGATAGTCTGGCAGGCCTCGATAGGCGCCAGTGTCAGGCCATTGATTATCCTCTTCATCGCCCACCACCCAACCCTAGGCTAATAACCCAGCCCCGGAAAACGAGATCGCCCACGGACCTCATGAGAGTCCTTTACCACTGAATCCAGTGAAATATGAACCCAGCAGCGGGCGCCAAGGGCGCCCTCTGCTGGGTACCCCCTTGCCGGCGGGGCGGGCAAGGAGGTGGCGACGCTGCCCTCTGGGACGAGGGAAAGCGTCGCCAACGAGGGTCTAGGCGCCGAAGATGGCCTTGAGGAGGTAGAAGAAGATGGCCGCCAGGGCGGCACCCACCGGCAGGGTGATGAACCAGGACACCACGATGTTACCCAACACCCGCAGATCCAGGGCGCCAATGCCCCGCGCCAGGCCCACGCCCATGACCGCGCCCACGGCGATATGGGTGGTGGAGACGGGCATGCCGAGACCGGAGGCCACGATAACGGTGGCCGAGGACGCCAGGGTAGCGCAGTAACCGCGGCTGGGGGTCAGCTCGGTGATCTTGGAGCCGATGGTCTCCATGACCTTATAACCATAGGTCGCCAGGCCCACGACGATGGCGATGCCACCCGCGAGGAGGATCCACCAGGGCACCGGGGCCTTGGAGGCCAGGGTACCCGTCTCGACCAGGCTGAGGACGGCGGCGATGGGCCCAATGCCGTTGGCCACGTCGTTGGAGCCATGAGCGAAGGACATGGCGGCGGCGGTGAAGACCATCATGGGGGTGAAGACCTTCTCGACGCTGGCGATAGTGGAAGCTCTTGTCCGCCTTGTTATCGACCTTGACCTTGTTGACCAGGATAGCGCCGATGATGGCGCAGACAATGCCCATAGCGATGGAGCCGATCTGGGTCTCCAGGGTGCTGAAGTGAAGGTTGAAGTTCTTGAGGCCCTTGGAGATGGTCACCAAGGCGACGATGTAGCCCACCAGGAAGACATAGAAGGGGGCCCACTTCTTGGCATTGCCGAAGGGGTCGTCGGTCTCGAACACCAGCTTGCGGACGCTGAGCATGAGGACGAGGGCAATGATGCCGCCGGTGACGGGGGAGATGAACCAGCTCGCGACGATCTCGCCCAGACCACCCCACTTGACGGCGTGCATGCCGATACCCGCGACACCAAAGCCCACCAGGGCACCGACGATGGTGTGGGTGGTGGAGACGGGCCAGCCGCGGCCGGAGGCGATCATGAGCCAGATACCCGAGGCCAGCAGGGAGGCGAGCATGCCATAGATGAGGAGGTGGGGCGTGCTCGCCAGGACCGCCGGATCGATGATGCCGGACTTGATGGTGCCGGCCACGGTGCCGCCCGCCAGGAAGGCGCCGGCGAACTCGAAGATACCCGCGATGATCACGGCCTGCTTGACGGTGATGGCGCCCGAGCCCACGGAGGTGCCCATGGCGTTACCGACATCGTTGGCGCCGATGCCCCAGGTCATGTAGAGGCCGAAGACGAAGGCCAAGACGAGAAACCAAGTGCCGTATTCGGCAATGATTTGACTTTCCATAAATCCCCCAGAAAAACTTTAGGTCAAAGGAGTCGGTCACCCCATGAGGACACCCCAGCGCGGAATGCCTGGGCGCGGATCATGGGTCTTACCGGTCGGGAGCCGCGCTCAGCGGGCGATGAGCAGACGCAGGCGATCGCCGACCTTCTCGGCGTAATCGGCCAGGTCGCCGATCCACTGGATCAGCTCGTACCAGAAGATGACCGAAACCGGCTTGAGACTGTCTTCCTGGGCGAACAGGGACTGGGACAGGGCCATGCCGAGCTTGTCGGTATCGTCCTCGATGAGGTTGAGTTTCTCGATCATGCCCTCCACCGTCTCGGCCTCGCGGCCGCGGAAGCCGGTCTCCACCAGTTCGTCCAGCTCGGCGATCAAGAGGCCGGCCTGATTGACGGCATCGACGCAGCGCGCCACCAACTGGCGCAGGTCATCGGCCATGCCCGGCGGCACCTGCATGTCGCGCTCCACCAGGAGCCCGGCGATATCCTGGGCGGTGTCGGCGATGGAATCCTGCATGCCCAGGAGATCGAGCAGGTCGCGTCGATCCACGGGCATGAACATGCTCTTGGGCAACTGGGCGCGCAGCCCATTCTTGATGGCGTCGGCCTCGTGCTCCTTGGCGAAGATGATGTCCTTGGCCTTGACAATGCCCGCCTTGTCATTGGCGATCAGGGCCTCGAACAGGCCCGGAACCTCGGCGACGCATTCGCCGACCACAACCATGTGCTTCTGCACTGGTTTGAAGGGGGAATGCCCGAACAGCGAGGCGATGGGATTGGTACCTTTCAAGAGATGACTCCTCAAAATGAGTGGAAGAGTGTTACTAGCGGCCGCGCTTGCGGGGTCAGGGATCGGCCCCCGTGCCATCCCCGTCCACCAAGACCCAGCCGGGTCCAGGGTTGTGTCCTACTTTAGCGCTTCGATATTGTGTCAGGGAATCCTTACGAAACGGCAAACCTTTTGTCATCTTTGCTTGATCGAAGTCATCCTTTTTGCCGTCCTGGCACCCTTATGATGCAGGCTCGTTTTTGCGCGAGTTTGACGCCGTCGACCTCCGCCTCGGAAGGCGTAACCAGCCGCCGCCAAGGCGCCATTCGGGCCCAGTCCGCAAGTCCCTCCCGAGGGGCGAACGCCATCTCACCGCCGGATTCCCGGTTTACAAGCAGGTAATAACGCGATGCCTATGGAAACGGGTGACCTCGAACTCATCATTCGCATCCTCCTCCAGGTCGTCCTCCTCTCGGGGTCGGCCATCTTTTCCGGTTCCGAGACCGCCCTCTTCTCCCTGAGCCGGATCCACCTGCAGAAGCTGCGCAACACCCGGGACCCGGCCTCGGAGGGTATCCACGCCCTCCTCGACGAACCGCGCCGGCTCATCATCTCCATCCTCTGCGGCAACGAGTTGGTCAACATCGCCTCCTCGGCCAACATGGCGGCCATCCTCATGAACATCTTCGGGGCCGAAGGAGGCGGGGTGGATCAACGTCCTGGTCATGGTGCCCATGCTCCTGCTGGTGGGTGAGATCACGCCCAAGACCATCGCCGTCACCTTCCCCGTCGGCTTCGCCAAGAACGTGAGCGCCAAGGTCCTGCCACGCTGGATCTGGCTCATCACGCCCCTGCGGGAGGCGGTGCGCCTGGTGGCGGACCGGGTCACCACCTGGGTCGTCGGCGACGCCGTGGCCCGCGAGAATCTCCTGCAGCCGGACGAACTCAAGACCCTCCTGGAGGAGGGCGAGGAGACGGGTGTCATCGACGCCACCGAGCGGGTCCTCATCGACAACCTGCTGGAGGCCTCGAATACCGAGATCTCCCACATCATGACGCCGGGGCCCCGTATCCGCTTCCTCGACGCCGGACTGCCCCTGCCGGAGCTCATCGAGGAATTCCGCCGCCATCGCCACCCCCGCATCCCGGTCTATTCCGGTCACTGGGACAACGTCATCGGCTTCCTGTATTCCGGAGGACGTGCTGCGACTCATTCGCGGCGGGGCGGACCTGGAGCGGGTCCAGATCGAGGATATGCTGAGGCCGGTCCACTTCGTCCCCCCCACCATCAAGGTGGACGAGATGTTCAATTTCTTCCAGACCCACAACACCCGCTCCACCATCGTCCTCGGCGAGTTCGGCGAGGTGCTGGGCATCGTCACCATCAAGGACGTGCTCAAGTTCATCTTCGGCGAGATCACCAGCCCCATGCGGGGTATCGAGGATCACGAGCGGGACGAGGTGGGCTATATAGTCCCGGGTGACATGCGGCTGCTAGACTTCTACAACCGGTTTACGTGGCCCATACCATCGGTGGCTATGTGATCACCCGGCTGCGGCACATTCCCCAGGAAGGGGATTCCATCCTGGACGACGGCTTCCGCTTTACCGTCCTGGAGGCCGATCCGCGCACCGTGCTCAAGGTGCGGGTGGAGCGCGTCTGATAGCCCGGCGGCGGGGAAGTCCGTCTTAACCTAATGTTCATTGAGCCGAACTAAAGTTTGTTCAGTACCCAAACCACTGAAGAACCCTGGGGGCCCGTATGGACAGCATCGTCGGCCAGTTGCGCATCGGCGAGAAGATCGGACTCGGCTTCGCCATGGTGGGCCTCCTCTACCTGGCGGCCATCTGGCAGTACCATCAGGGCCAGGACGCCCTGATCCGGGACTATGGCCAGCTCCACTTCAGCTTCGTGGCGCGGGTCAACCAGGCCTTTGCCATCCAGACCCATCTCCACCAGGCGCGCCTGGCGGAGGGCGACTTCTTGCTCCATCGCCGGGAGGCGGATATCGGCCGGGTGGAGGAGCAGGCCCGGCTCCTGCTGGAACAGACCCGACAACTGGCCGCCGATCCCGATCTGGCCGAGGCTGGCAAGGCCATGGGCCAACTGGCCGCAACCTACCAGCAGGGCTTTCTGGATATCGCCGAGGCTTGGCAAATCAAGGGACTGGACGAAAACAGCGGGCTCCAGGGGGCCTTCCGCCACTCCGTCCACGAGCTTCAGCAGAGATCGCACAACTTTAACGCCGGCGAACTCTATGTCACCCTCCTGCAAATGCGTCGAGGCGAGAAGGACCTGCTGCTGCGAGGAGAGGAACAGTACGTCGCGCGCGTCCAGACCCTCATCGACCAATTCCGGCAACTGATCCAGGAGGCCGATTTCTATCCCGAGGTGCGCCAGGCCCTGCTGGATGAACTGGCTGTCTATGCCACGACCTTCCAGGACTATGCCCGGGGCGTCCTCGCGGGGGACGAGATAGCGGGGGGCAAGGGGCCCTTCCGCGATTCCGGCCATCGCCTGGAGGCCATCCTCTCCGCCCATTACGTGCCGGGCCTGGAGACCGCCATCCTGGAGATGCGGCGCCGGGAAAAGGACTATCTGCTGCGGGGCGACCCGACCTACATTCGGCAGGTCCAGGATATCGCCGCCCTGATCCGGGGCCAGATCGGCACCGCCGCCATCTCGGCGGAGGATCAAGCCCAACTCGGCACCCTCCTGGCCAACTACGAACGGGACTTCCTGGCCCTGGTCGCCCAGAACGATCTCATCGCCGGACTCACCCTCGGCATGGATAAGGCCGCGCGGGACATGGAACCCCTGGCGCGCCAAAACCTGGAGCAGGCGGACCAGGCCATGGTCGAGGAATCCGCGCGCCTGGTGGTGGCGACCCAGCGACAAGGGCGGATCAACCTGCTGGTGGTGTTGGGGGCCGTGGCCTTGGGTATCCTCTTTACCTTCTTCCTCACCCGGAGGATCGTCCGGCCGGTGCAGGAGATGGCCGGTTTGCTCAACCGCCTTACCCACGAGAGCCCCAGCGAACGCATCGCCACCCTGCCCGGCTCCCGCGACGAACTCAACGCCATGGCCGAGTCCCTCAACACCCTGGCGGACCACCGCACCCGTTTCGTGCAATGGTGGAAGGCCGCCATGCGGGAGGCCACCGCCCTCCGCAAGCTCCATCTGGCCGCCGGCGAGGACATCCGCGATCAGGCCTTGGAGGAAATTCGCCAAGCCGCCCTGACGCAGGTCCAGCAACTCAATGGGATGCGCGGCCAGTTGCTCAAGCAGGCGGACCAGATCGACCAGAGCTGCCAGCGCCTGCGCCAGGCCCGCCCAGGGAGCCTGGCCCCCGAGGTTGGCCAACTGGAGGATAGCGCCAACGCCATCCGTACCTTGCTGGAGGTCACGGCCTAGGCCGGGATATGGCACCAGGACGTCGGGCCGCCGGGAGGGCTCGGCCCCGACGCCCGAATCGTCACCAAACCGTCAATCCCTTGTCATGTTTTTTCATCTCCGCCACCCTTTTTGGTCCCTCACCCTCTATCATTAGCCGGTGATTTTCCGGGTCCCGCCGAGCGCCAAGCCCTTCTTCCGAACCAGCGCTTTCCGTCTCGGTGCGGACCAGCCCCAATAACCGTCTCCCGGGCCTCCGGGAAGACGAATATCCTGGGCGTTGACGTAGCCTGCAAGGTCCAAACCCCTGGGGTTTGGTTACAGCCGCGTCACCTGCCCCTATCTCGCGCCATTGATTCCGGCCAGGCATTGGCCAGGGGACCACCCACCATGATGATTGATACCCACACCCATGTAGCCGTCGCCGATTCCGGCGGCAAACTCCTCAAGCTGCGGGATGCCATCGAACGCCTGTTGCGGCGTGACGCCAAGAAACCCTTGGAGAAGATCCTTTCCAAGATCCACCCGGCGGACCTGGGTCAGGTTATCGAAGGTATCCCCGAGGAATACGTCACCATTCTCTTCCTGAGCATCCCGAACCCGAGCGTGGCCGCCGAGGTCATGGCGACCCTGTCAACGCGGATGCTATCGGATGTGGTCCGCGAGGCGGACGTGACGCGGCTGGCCCCCATCCTGGACCAATTGGCGCCGGACGACCTGGTCGACTTCATCGGCAAACTGGACGAGGAACTGGGCGCCAAGGTGACCTCGGCCCTGACCAAGGACAGCCAGGAGGAACTGGAGGACTTGCTCCAGTACGACCCGAACACGGCCGGTGGCATCATGACCACCGAGTTTTTCTCCATGACCGACGATTCGCGGGTGGAGCAGGCGGTGGAGGCCATCCGCGGCCGTGCCGACATGGAAGACGTGGAGATGGTTTATTACCTCTATGTCACCAACAGCCATGGCCGCCTGATGGGTGTCGTTTCCCTGCGCCAACTGCTCCTGGCGCATCCCTCCAAGTTACTGCGGGATGTCATGAACTCCCGCATCATCCGCACCCTCGTCACCGACAGCCAGGAAACCGTGGCCAAGTTGGTGGATAAGTACCGGCTGCTGGCCATCCCCGTGGTGGATGAAGAGGGTATCCTGCTGGGCATGGTCACGGTGGACGACGTCATCAACGTCATCGAGGACGAGACCACCCGCGAGATGTTGGCCATGGCCGGTACCAGCAGCTCCGAGCTGTTGACCCAGTCGCCCCTCAACATCTTCAAGCTGCGCGCGCCCTGGCTGATGGCCGCCTTTCTGGGTGGTGTCGGCGCGGCCTTCGTGCTTGACCAGTACGAGGCTACCCTCGCCCAGATCATTCAATTGAGCGCCTTCCTGCCCATCGTCATGGGCATGGCCGGCAACGTCGGCACCCAGGCCGCCACCGTCGCCGTGCGCGGTCTGGCCACGGGCTCCCTCAAGCTATCCCACTTTAAATCCCTGCTGATCAAGGAGTTGTCCGTTGGCCTTATGCTGGGCTCCTTCTATGGCCTCATGCTGTCCCTCGTCTCCTACCTGATGTTCCACAATTTCGAAAGCGTCCCCAACCTCATGCTCACCGTCGGCGTGGCCATGTTGATGAACATCTGCCTGGCGGCCATCATCGCCTCCTCGCTGCCCATGCTCTTTCAGCGACTAGGAACAGACCCCGCCCTCGCCTCGGGACCCTTCGTGCTGACCTCCATCGACGTGCTTGGCGTCATCAATTACCTGATCGTCGCCTCCATCATTTTCGGTATCTAGGGCTGCCTTGGGCCGGGTCGCCGCGCCAGGACATGCCTTCCGGGCCGCGGTGCCCGGGAGGCTGGCCCCCGCCTCCTGAAATCCCGGGTGATCGCGGATACCGCCTTCCCATGCGATGCGGATGCCACCGGCTTGGGTGAGCGGGTGTGCAACGCCAGAGATCCCCCACCGCCACCAGATGGGCCCCGTCGAAGAGGCAGGGCACGTAGGGCCTGAGCCAGGAGGGGATGGCGGCCTCCTGGAACAGGTGCTTGAGCCGCCGCTGGTGGGGCTGATCCGCGAGGCGACAACTCAAACCCCGAGCGCCGAAGCGGACCTCCAGACCGGAGGGCCAGCAGGCAGCCGGGTCCTGCCTGGCCCCCACCCGATCCAGGAGGCGGAGGCATCCCAGCCCCGCCGGCAGGGCCAGTTCCCCTTCCCGCCACTCCAGCACCTCTTCCCCCGGGACCGGGGGTAGCGGCGCCATGGCATAGAGGTCATCGCGATAGCGGCGCGTCTCGCAGCCAGGCCAGGCCACCAGGGGGGTGCGGTCCGGGCGGGCCCGCATCAACTCCGCGCGGATGCGCCCCAGATGGCGGCTGTCCGGGGTTGGCAGGCCGAGACCGGCGAGCCAGTGCCGCAGCACGGCGGCCTGGAGGGCGGGTTCGCGGGCCGCGAGCCCCGTCAGGGAGAGGGTTCCCGGCCGGCTGCCCCCGAGCAGGGCCAGTTCCCGGGCCGCCAGCCCCGCGATCAAACCCTGGGCCTCGGCGCAATGAGCGGCCGAGCGGGACAGACTGGCCGCGCAGGCGGGCCAACGCTCCGCCAGGACCGGCAGGATGCGGGCCCGCAGGAAGTTGCGATCGAAGTCGAGGTCGCCGTTGGAAGGGTCCTCGATCCAGGTCAGGCCCTGGGCGCGGGCATAGGCCAGGAGTTCGGCCCGCCGATAACCCAGCAAGGGCCGCAACAGCCAGGCCCCGCCCAGTCGCGCCAGCCTGGGCATGGCCGCCAGACCCTTGACGCCGCTGCCACGCAGCAGGGCGAGCAGCAGGGTCTCGGCCTGATCGTCCTGGTGCTGGGCGGTCAACACCAGGTCACCGGGACCGGCTATCGCGCTCAGGGCGGCATAACGCCCCGCCCGGGCCAGGGCCTCCAGACTCTCGCCGCGCTGGCGCTGGAGTGCCAGGCGGCGCAGGGTCAGGGGCACGGCCAGGTGGTCGCACAGGCGGCGGCAGTGGTCGGCCCAATCGCCGGCGGCGGGGCTCAGACCGTGATCGACATGGATGGCGGCCAGATCCAGGGGCCTCAGTTCCCGCGCGGCGGCCAGGGCATGCGAGGAGGACGGTGGAATCCAGGCCACCGCTCAAGGCCACCCAGAGGCGTGGGGCGTTGGGAAAGGGGTCGAGCGCCTGGAGCAGGCGCTCGGGGGTCGGAACGGCCATGGGGACGGCCTGGGCCCGCCGCCTACTCCTTGAAGCGGGCGAAGCCCATGAGGCGCTTGTAGCGGCGGGCCAGGAGTTCGTCCAGATCCTGATCGGCGAGCTTGGCGAGGTGGCGGCTCAGGGCCTCCTTGAGGCTCGCGGCCATCTGGGCCGGGTGACGATGGGCGCCGCCCAAGGGCTCGGGGATGATCTCGTCCACCAGGGCGTGCTCCTTGAGCTTGTCGGAGGTGATGGCCATGGCCTCCGCCGCCAGTTCCGCCTTGTCCGCGCTCTTCCAGAGGATGGAGGCGCAACCCTCGGGAGAGATGACGGAATAGGTGCCGTATTGGAGCATCAGCAGCCGGTCACCGACGCCGATGGCCAGGGCCCCGCCGGAGCCGCCCTCGCCGACGACGGTGCAGATGATGGGGGTGCGCAGATGGGCCATGACCAGCAGGTTATGGGCGATGGCCTCGCTCTGGCCGCGCTCCTCGGCGCCGACGCCGGGATAGGCGCCGGGGGTGTCGATGAAGGTCAGGATCGGCAAGCGAAAGCGCTCCGCCATCTCCATCAGCCGCAGGGCCTTGCGGTAGCCCTCCGGGCGCGGCATGCCGAAGTTGCGATAGATCTTTTCCTTGGTGTCCCGCCCCTTCTGGTGGCCAATGACCATGACCGGGAAACCATCCAGGCGAGCCAGGCCGCCGACGATGGCCGGGTCGTCGGCATAGGTACGATCGCCGTGCAGCTCCTGAAAGCCCTCGAAGATGCGCGGCACATAGTCCAGGGTGTAGGGCCGCTGGGGATGGCGCGCGAGCTGGGAGATCTGCCAGGGGGAGAGGGCGGCGAAGGTGCTCTCGGTGAGGGCGCGGCATTTGGTTTGCAGCCGCTCGATTTCCTCGCCGATGTTGATGGCGCTGTCATTCCCAACCAGCCGCAATTCCTCGATCTTGGCCTCGAGCTCGGCGATGGGCTGTTCAAATTCAAGAAAGTTTAGATCCATGATGGCAACATCTTAATCAAAATTGGTCCTTGGCGACAGCGGCAAGGGGCCATGCGAAAATTATGGGATTCGCGGTTGTCATTTCGGGACTCCTTTCCGTGGAGGGGACCATGCGCCCGGTACTGTTTGTCTTCCTGCTCTGCCTCTTCCTACCGGCCCTGGTTCAGGCCGAGGAGCCTTGGGTCACAACCGGGCCCGATGGCCAACCCGAGGTCAACCTCTATTTTTTCTGGGCCCTGACCTGTCCGCACTGTATCCAGGCCCACCCCGCGATCGCGGCCATTCCCCAGGCCCGGCCCTGGGTGAAGCTGCATGCACTGGAACTCACCCGTCATCCCGAAAACGCCCGCCTTTATCAGGCCATGGCGGAAAAATTGGGCGAAGGGGCGGCCTCGGTGCCGGCTCTGCTCTTTTGTGGCGAGATACAGGTTGGCTGGGACAGCGATGACACCACGGGCGAGATGATTCGTCAGGGTCTGGATGCCTGCCGGGCCAGGGCCTCAACCACCCGGCCCAGCCCGGAAGCCGGGGCCCAGGCCGCCGAGCCCCTGCTCGAACTGCCGATCATCGGCGCCATCGACCCCGCCCGCCTCTCCCTGCCAATGCTGACAGGGGTGCTGGCCGGGCTGGACGCCTTCAACCCTTGCGCCTTCTTCGTCCTGCTGTTTCTACTATCCCTCATGGTCCATCAACGGAACCGCACCCGCATGTTGGTCATCGGCGGCATCTTCGTGGCCATCTCCGGCCTCATGTATTTTGCCTTCATGGCGGCCTGGCTCAGCATCTTCCAGTTGCTCGGCCACCTCGACGGGGTCACCCTGGCCGCGGGCGCCCTGGCGGTGCTCGTGGGCGCCCTCAACGTCAAGGATTTCTTGCTGTTCGATCAAGGGCCGTCCCTGTCCATCCCCGAGTCAAAGAAGCCGGACATCTTCCGGCGTGCCCGCGCCATCCTGAGCGCCGATAGCCTGCCGGCCATGGTGGCCGCGACGATCTTGCTGGCCGTTGCCGCGAATTTCTACGAACTGCTCTGCACAGCGGGTTTCCCCATGGTCTATACCCGGCTGCTGACCCTGGCCGACCTGACGCCGGCGGGCCGCCTCGCCTATCTCGCCGCCTACAACCTTATTTATATGGTGCCCCTCGGGCTGATTGTCATCCTCTTCGCCCGCAACCTGGGGGCCCGCAAGCTCAGCGAGCGCGAGGGACGCCTGCTGAAGCTGTTGTCTGGCATCATGATGCTGGGCCTGGGCTTCCTCCTCTTGCTTGCCCCCGAACTCATCAGCCAGGTCGGCAGCGCCTTCCTCCTGATGGCCCTGGCCCTGGGCATCACCTGGCTCGCCGCCAGGCTGACCCGAAAGAACTGAGGCGTCTCGAACCCGCCTGGCCTTGGCGCCGATAGGCGCAAGCCTCCCGGCGCGGGCCCGATCCGCTGCCACCATCCTACCCGGAGAACCAAGCCCAGTGAGCAGTCCCAACGAACCGGCCACTCGGAGCCCAACCCCATCCACACCCGGCAGCCTGCGCATCAATCACCAGATCCTGATCCCCGCGACGGACCTGGAAGAGCGCTTCATCCGCTCGCCCGGGCCGGGTGGGCAGAACGTCAACAAGCTGGCCACGGCGGTGCAATTGCGCTTCGATGCCGCCCGCTGCCTGGCCCTGCCCGAGCCAATGCGGGAACGCCTGGCACGCCTGGCGGGCCGGCGCCTGGGGAGCGACGGCTTCATCACCATCGAGGCCCACCGCTACCGCACCCGCGAGCGCAACCGGGACGATGCCCGGCAACGCCTGGCCCAGCTCCTGCTCCAGGCCACCGAGGTGCCCAAGCCGCGCCACCCCACGCGCCCAAGCCGCGCGGCCAAGGAACGGCGGATGGAGGCCAAGCACCAGCGTGCCCAGACCAAGCAGCGACGCTCGGGACCCCTGGGCGAGGGATGAGGGTTACGGGGCGCCCTAACCCTGGCGGCCGGCGCATAACTCCGCCAGGCAACAAACCCCGCACCGGGGCCGGGTGCGGCAGACCTCCTTGGCGTGACGAACGATGAGGGCGTGGTATTCGTTGAAGAGGGCGACGTCCCGTCCCAGGGCGGTCTCCAGGCCCTGGCGGATGGTCTCGTAGCCCTCGTTGCCATCGAGTTCGCCCAGGCGCGAGAGGAGACGCCGGGTATAGGCATCGACGACAAAGACAGGCCGGTCGAAGGCGTAGAGGAGGATGTCGTCGGCGGTCTCGGGGCCGACGCCCTGGATGGCCAGCAGCCGATGCCGCAGCTCGGGCGTCGCGAGCCGGGACAACCCTTCCAGACCCCCGTGGGCGAGATAGGCGGCGCAGAAGGCCCGCAAGCGCCGGGCCTTGACGTTGAAATAGCCCACGGGTCGCAGGCGGTCGGCAAGTTCCGGTTCGGGCAGGGCGAGGATGGCCGGGGCCGTCAAGGCCCCCAGAGTGGCGAGATTTTTCAGGCCGTGCTCGACATTGGTCCAGGAGGTGTTCTGGGTGAGCACGGCCCCCACCATGACCTCGAAGGGCGTTTGTGCTGGCCACCAGTCCTGGGGGCCATGGGTGGCGCGCAGGGCCTCGAAGACCGCGAGCAGGCGGTCCCCGTCCAGGTTCGACGCCATCACCCTCAGAATTTGTAGCCCTTGGGGATGACCACCAGACCGCCCGCGGAGATATGGAAACGCGCCTTATCCGCCGCGGGATTGATGCCGATAGCGGTATCCGGCGGCACCTCCACCTCCTTATCGATGATGCAGCGCCGCAGGTGTGAGCGCTCCCCGACCGAGACGCCACTAAAGAGGATGGCGTCCTCGACAATGGCACCATCCATCACCCGCACTCCCGGAAAGAGGATGGAGTGATTGACACCCCCGCCACTGATCACGGTACCGGCCGCCAGCATGGAGTTGACGAAGATCCCCTCGGTGCCGGACAGGCCGGGTATGGTGCGCGCCGGGGGATTCTGGCCCTGGGCGGTGAAGATCTTCCAGTCACTCTGGTAGAGATTGAGGGGGGGATCGTGCTCCAGCAGGGCCATGTTGGCCAGGTAGTAATCATCGATGTTGCGCAGATCATTCCAGTAGCGATCCGGGGAGACCCGGCCGCGTTCGCCGCCAAAGCGGTAGACGCAGACCTCGGTGTCCCCCGCCATCTTGGCGACGGCCTCGGCCACCGAGACCTGATCGGCGGCGACCACGGCCTCCGCCGACTCCAGCATTTCGAGCAGGAAGTCCTTGTTGAAGAGATAGACCCCCATGGGGGCACAACTAGCGTCCGGGACGGGGGCCTCCGCCGTCAAGAGACCGCACACCCGGTCTTCGCCGGCCAGATCAAAGGCCAGGGCGGGTTTGGGCCCACTGTCCGCGCCGCGGCAGGCGGCGGTGATGACCGCGCCACGCTCCCGGTGGTGGCGGATCAGTTCGGCATAGTCCATGCGATAGACCAGATCGCCGTCCAGGGCCAGCACGAAGCGTTCGGCGTTACGTTCGATCAGGTAGCGATTCTGGCGCATGGCGCTGAACAGACCGCCATACCAATCGGAGCCCTCGCGCATCTGGGGGGGGATGGGGGTGATGTATTCCCCGAGTTCCGGATGGAAGATAGACCAGCCGTCGCGCAGGTGCTTCTGGAGGGAGTGGGACTTCCACTGCGTCAACACCAGGATCTGGCGCAGCCCGGAGTGCAGGCAATTGGCGAGGGTAAAATCGATGATGCGAAATTTGCCGCCGAAGGGGACGGCGGCCTTGGCTCGATGCAGGGTAAGCGGCGCCAGGCATTCGTCCTGGCCAGTCGCCTTTACGATCGTCAATGTCTGGGCGGGCATGGCTCTCCTTTGAGTGGGCTAGACAGGGGAACTTGGACCGATGGGGACGGCGCGCAGTCTAACCTATCCCGCGGCAAGGGGCGCGGAAATCGCCGCGACAGGAAACCGCCTCCCCTCCGACCGCGGCAGACCCAGGACTATTAGCCCGTATTCCGCACCCCGGCGGCGATGGCGTTGATGGACCGCAGCAGGGGCCCCAGCCACTGCTCGCGCTCCTCGGGCGTGGGGCCCCGCCGGTAACGTTCCAGGAGCACGACCTGGATATGATTCAGCGGGTCCAGGTAGATGTTGCGGCGCGCGAGGGAGAGCTGGAGTTCCGGGGTCTCCTCCATCAATTGGTGTTGTCCGGAGATATTGAGGATCTGGAAGACGGTGCGGTTGTATTCCTCGCGGATACGGCGGTAGATCAGCTCGGCCTGGGGGCGGTCCTGGGCCAAACGGAGGTATTGCTCGGCGATGTGTGGCTCGGCCTTGAAGAGGGCCATCTGGGTATTGCTCAAGAGGGCCCGGAAGAAGGGCCAGTCCTGGTACATCTTCTGTAACTTGGCCAGGCGCTCCAGCCCATCCCCACGCCAGCGCTCCAGGGCGGTGCCCAGGCTATACCAGGCCGGCAGGGTGTGGCGCGACTGGGCCCAGCCGAAGACCCAGGGTATGGCGCGAATAGAGGTCAGGGAGCGATCGGCCTGCTTGCGGTGCGAGGGACGGGAGCCGATGTTGAGCAGGGCGATGGCGTCCATGGGCGTGACTTCATAGAAGTAGTCCAGGGTGCCCGGGGACTTGATCAGATCGCGATAGGCCTCCTCGCCCAACCGGGCCAGCTCGTCCAGGATGCCGATATAGTCGTTGCGATCCGGTTTCGGCTCCTCGATCAGACAGCGGCTGGCGAGGATGAGGCCGCTGATGCCCATGGTCAGCTCGTAGCGGGCCGTCTCCGGGTTCGCATAGCGATAGGACAGGACCTCGCCCTGCTCGGTGAACTTGATCTGACCGTGGACCGTGTCCGGCGGCTGGGCCAGGATGGCCTCGTAGGTGGGACCGCCACCGCGCCCGACGGTACCGCCGCGGCCATGGAAGAGACGGCAGAAGACGCCGCGGTCGTTGGCCAGGGCGATGAGCTTGCGCTGGGCCTCGTACAGATGCCAGGTGGAGGCGAGGATGCCGCCATCCTTGCAGGAATCCGAATAGCCCAGCATGACGTCCTGCTGGTTGCCGGAGGCCTGGAGCAGGGCGGCGTAGGTCGGATCATCGAAGAGGGTGGTCATGACCTGGTCGATGTGACCCAGGTCCTCGATGGTCTCGAAGAGGGGGCTGACGCGAATGTCGCGAAACCAGCCGCGATTGTCACGCCCGGCCAGGCCCGCCAACCGGGCCAACAGCATGACCTCCAGCACATGGCTGGCGCTGTGGGTCATGGAGATGACGTACTCGCCGAAGGCCTCGGGGCTGATCTCCGCCCGCAGCCGCGCCATGACTTCGAAGACCTCCAGGGTCTCCCGGGTCTCGGCGGTGAGGGTGGGCTTGTCGATATGGAAGGGGTGCGGGTGGGCGATGGCCTCCGCCAGGGCGACCAACCTCTGATCCTCGGTCAAGGCCTGGTAATAGGGGGCGCCGGGCTGGCGGGCGAAGAGTTCCGCGACCGCCGCCGTGTGGCGCGAGGATTCCTGGCGCAGGTCGAGGTGCATCAGGTGGAAGCCGAAGCTTTCGGCGAGGCGAATCAGGTCCTGTAAAGGCCCGGCCGCGGCGCTGGCATCGCCGTGGCTGATGAGGGAATCGCGGATCAGGTAGAGGTCCTGGCGGAAATCCGCCGCATCGGCATACCCCAGGGGCAGGTCCTCGGGCTCGGAGGCGATGCGGGCACGCACCCGCGCCAGGTTCGTCAGCAGGCGATGACGGATGATGGCCAGCTTGCGCCGATAGGGCTCGTGGATGAAGCGGCGCAGGTTCTCGCCCATGGTCTCGACCCAGTAGCCCTCGTCGGCGTCCAGGCCATCGAGAAAGGCCGGCGAAGGCTGACAGAGGGTGTCGCAATGACTGAGCATGCGCCCCAGGTCGCGCACCCGTTCGCTATATTCCTGGAGCACCAACTCATGGTGCATGCGCACGGTCAGGGCGGTGGTCTCGGGCTTGACGAAGGGGTTACCGTCGCGATCGCCGCCAATCCAGGAACCGAAGCGGATGAAGCTGGGCACCTGGATGCCGGCCTCGACGCCATAAATCCGCCGTATCACCCGCTCCAGGTTGGCATAGACCCGGGGAACGGCCTGGAAGAGGGATTCGCGGAAAAAGTAGAGCCCCTGGCGCACCTCATCCGTCACCTGGGGCTTATGCACCCGCACCTCGTCCGTCTTCCAGAGGATCTGGATCTGGGCGAGGATGGCGCCGAGCTTTTCCTCCGCCTCGTCCTCGTTGAGACGGCGGGTGCGCAAATCCTGGGCCAGCAGGAAGATGCGGCGAAAGGTCTCCAGGATGGTGCGGCGCTTGGCCTCGGTGGGATGGGCCGTGAAGACCGGCAGATAGACCAGTTGGGCGAGCAGGCTCTGAAAACGCTCGGGGCTGACCCCCGCGGCCTTGAACTCGCGCACCGTATGATCGAAGGAGCCCAGCCAGAGGGGGCCGCCCTCGCTGACCTGGTCCATGCGATGCCGGTAGCCATGCACCTCCTCGGCGGTACTGACCAGACCGAAGTAAATGGTGAAGGAGCGGATGATCTCGGCCAGGGTTTGGGGGTCCAGGCCCTCGATCTTGCGCATGAGTTCATCGAGCCGCGCCGGATCGGGCCGCTCGCGCAGCCGGGCGAAGCCCTCCCGCAGGCGCTCCACCATCACCAACACCCGCTTGGGGCTGTGCTCGCGGAGGACCTCGCCCAGGAGGGCGGTAAACAAATCGATATCGCGCCGCAGCTCGTCGTCGGAGGCTTGATGATCCATTCAGGGGTTCCGGACCGCCGGGACCGGCGGGGAGGCATAGAGGGTAGGGACATGTTAACCCGGCCTGGCGGGTCTGGAAAACCTAGGACGCGCCAAACCGGTCGACACGGCGGGAGACTAAAGCAACGTCAGACGGAAAGGGGGAAGAGGCGGGATCAGGCGGTGCGCCTGCTTGTGGGCGCGCCCCGCGCCTGAGCGGCGCGGGGCTTCTTCAGAGGCTAGTTGGCGGCCTTGGCGGCCGGGGCCGGGGCGGGGGCCGCGGCGGGGGGAGCGGCTCCCCAGCCAGGATAGCCATAGCCAGGATAGCCCCAGCCACCGCCATAGGGATTGCCCCAGCCGCCATAGTAGGGGTTACCCCAACCGCCATAATAGGGATTGCCCCAGCCACCATAATAGGGATAACCACCATAGGGATAACCACCGCCATACCAGGGCTCGTCCCAACCCCAAGGCCCACCGCCACCCCAGTTACGCATGGAGTTAAAGGGACCAAAGAAGGCATTGGCGGAGAAGGAAGCCATGACCGAGGATCCGGCGATGGCGGCGGCAAGCAGCAAACGTCTATTGATCGACATGGTTGTGTCTCCTCAAGATTGGAGTGAAGCGCGGCCCCATGCACCCTTGCCGAGAGCCGTGGGTAAAAGAATACTAGCACCCCCACCTGAGCATGTTGACATCAATCAATATCAGTACATTTAGGTTTGCTGATATACAAACCGCTGGTTTTTTAGCTAACTGGTTGGCGGTGGTCGGCGGGGCTTGAAGCCCTTGGGCGGACCTGGGCGGCGATCCGCGCCCGGATCATGGCCCTCTGGACTCAATTCGCGAGGCTTAAAGGGCCGCTTGCCCGGACCCCGATCCGGCTCCCGAGCCGTACCGGCCAGACTGATGTTCAGCCGCTTGCCGCGCACGAAGACCCCGCGCAAGTGCTGGAAGATCTCCCGCGGCATACCCTCGGGCAGATCGACCAGGCTATGGTCCTCCTCGATGGCAATGCGGCCGATAAAGCGACCCTCCAGGCCCGCCTCGTTGGCGATGGCGCCGACGATTTCGCGCGGGGCCACCCCGTCGCGATGACCCACCTCGATGCGGTAACTCACCAGGCCGGCGTTATCACGCTCGCGTCGGCCCGATCCCCGCTCCTCGCCCGGATCCGAATTCCCGCCGCGGCTCCGGCCTGTCACCGAAGCCCGCCGCCGGGCGCTCCGGGTGCGACTCGGGGCGAGGGGGACGCTCGGGACGGTCCGGTCGCGGCGGCCGCTCGCCCTGATCGAGGCGTTCGGTCCGCTCCGGACGCGCGGGGCGCTCCGGGCGATCCAGAGGCCGCGGGTGCTCACCGGCATCCCGCGACGGGGGCGGGACCTGGCGGTCAGGGCGATCGGGCCGTTCCGCGCGCTCGGGTCGTACCGGCGGACTGGACGTGCGCTCCGGACGTTCGGCGGGCTCCCAGCGCGGCGCCCGTTCGGAACGGCCACCTCGCTCGGCAGCCCCCTCCCCGCGCTCGAACCGTTCCGGTCTGTCCTCGCGCCGCTTGAACTTGGGTTTGGGCGCCTGCTCCAGTTCGGACTCCAACTGCAGCGGCCGCTCGCGCTGGGCCAGGATAGGTCAGGGCGGCGGCGATATCCATGGCCTCTATCTCCCCCTCGCGGGCCATGCGGGCCACGACGCGGTAGAAGAAGTCCAGATCGGCCTCCGCCAGGGTCTTGGTCACCATGGAGGTAAAGCGTTCGATGCGGTGGGCGCTGAGATCCTCCGAGGTCGGCGTGGCCAACTCGGGGATGGTCCGGCGGATGGTGCGCTCGATCGCCTTCAGCAAATGGCGCTCCCGAGGCTCGACGAAGAGCAGGGCCCGGCCCGCGCGCCCGGCGCGGCCGGTGCGGCCGATGCGATGCACATAGGCGCCGGGGTCCGTGGGGATATCGTAGTTGACCACCAGACTCAGGCGCTCCAGATCCAGACCCCGCGCCGCCACGTCGGTAGCCACCAGAATATCCAGGCGGCCGCGCTTAAGGCGCTCCACCGTGCGCTCGCGCTCGGACTGGGTCATGTCGCCATTGAGAGGCTCGGCGGAGAAGCCGTGGGCGGCCAGTTTTTCCGCCACCTCCAGGGTTTGGATCTTGGTACGCACGAAGATCAGCATGGCGTCGAAGTTTTCCACCTCCAGCACCCGCGTCAGTACGTCCAGCTTGTGAAAGCGGGTCACCAGGCAGTGATACTGATCGATGGTGTCCACCGTCTCGGTGGCCGCCAGCAACCGCACCTCCACCGGATCATGCAGATGGGCATGGGCGACCCGGCGGATGGCGGTGGGCATGGTGGCGGAGAAGAGGGCCACCTGCCGCTGCGGCGGGCGTCTGTTCGAAGATCCAGTCGATGTCCTCGGCGAAGCCCATGTCCAGCATCTCGTCGGCCTCGTCCAGGACCAGGGTGCGCAGGCCCGCCAGGTCCAGGGTGCCCCGGCGCAGATGGTCCATGACCCGCCCCGGGGTACCGACGATGACATGCACGCCGCGCTCCAGGGCGCGCGCCTGGAGGCCAAAACTCGAGCCGCCATAAAGCGGCAGGACATGAAAGCCGCGCAGGTTGCGGGCGTAGGTCTGGAAGGCCTCCGCCACCTGCAGGGCCAGCTCCCGGGTCGGCGTCAGCACCAGCACCTGGGGCTTGGGCCCGGCGTCCAGTTCGACCAGGCTAATGAGCGGCAGGGCGAAGGCCGCCGTCTTACCCGTGCCCGTCTGGGCCTGGCCCAGGAGGTCACGCCCCTGAAGCAGGTGCGGGATGCACTGGCACTGAATAGGCGTCGGCGTCTCGTAGCCGAGTGTTTGGACGGTAGCCAGGACGGCCGGGGCCAGCCCGAGTTGATCGAAACCCTCGCACTCGGTTAGGGGTTCCATGGTGGATGCGGATTCCATGGGTGATAAACCTCGGGGACCTGGGAAAAGAAAATAAGAGACGATGACGCGGACAGCGGCCAGTCCCGCCTAGGGCAAGCCGTCGCATGGCAGCAGTCCGAATTCGACCGAGCAAAATAGCACGATCCGGTGAGGGACACACGACTAAATTACCGCCTTCTCTGCGGGCTCCAGGAGCCGGACGCGGGATTCATGAAGATTCAAGGGGTTGCTGCCTCGGGTCGGAAAAGGCGCGGCAACCTACACGCCAGCGGGTCCAATGTTCGGAATCAGGCTTCTCCGGTTCTTGAATCAACAACCCGCTGTCAGAACAAAGTGCCCGGCCTCCCTCGCGGGTGGGTGCACGGATAGGCGAGCCGCGGCTTCATAGCTGGTTTTGCAGGATCAGGAACCAGGGACGCCGGGGCATGGCCCGCAGGTGGCCCTCGCCGTCGAGTTCCAGGGTGCTCTTGGACACGGAGTTGCGGACGTTGCCACCGATGACCTCCAGGGTCTGGCCCTGCTTCCCGACCACCAGATCGCAATGGAGGTTGGCACCCTTGAGGGCTTCGGGACTGGTGTAGCCATCGACGGTGGCAAGGCGGGACAGGCCGCGGGTGGCGCAGATGAGGTCGCCAGGGTCCGGGCTGTAGTCCGTGACCCGCCAGGGGACGAAGAAGCGCCCCGGGTAGTCGGACTGATCGATGAGGTGCGCGAGATAGACCCAGTGGGCCGACGCCGGAGGGAACTGACTCTCCGGAACAGCCCCCCCCGCCATGACCCAGCTCATGAAGGCGGCGGACCAGGGTTCCTGGCAATCCCTGCCGTCCAGCCTGGGTTTTCCCGCCGCGCGCCAGTAGGCGTTGATCCGACCGCTGTAGGGACCATCGTCGTCCTCCCAGGCTCCGACATGCGGGATACTCTCCTCGCTGCCCTTGAAGACCACGGTTTGGCGCCCGAAGAAGTCCCACTCCTGGTTCGCGCGGGAGATGAGGGCCTGCTTGATGCCTGGGTTAGGCGCCGGTGGGGGGCCTATGGGGCGTCCCGCCCAGGTCCTTGGAGCCTCCGCGGGTGGGGGGGCCGTCGCACAGCCGATGAGAGCGAGACAGAGTAGGAGGCCGGTGGCGAGCCTGGCTGTTGCCGCCAAGGGCGCGGGAGCAGGTCCCGGCATGGCCATGGCGGGGATGTGAGTGGGCACGGAAACGCCTCCTGGGCAGGGCTAAAGGTAGGTCAGGCTTCAGGCCGACCGCAAGGCGCGTCGGGGTACGCGGCCGCCCGTCGGTCTAAGGCCCGACCCACAGGGACCAGGGAGGGTCCAGGAGCGGCGGTCATCGCGGCGGCCTGCGGGCCTCGCGGAACCAGGGACGGTACTCCTCCATGCGCTTCCCTTGTTCCGCGGGGGCTTGGCGGCGGCAGGTGGCATAGTCCTGGGTCCCGGGGGAGGCCCCCCAGCGCCGCTCCACGCAGTCGTTGGGGTTGTACCCCACCTCCAGCCCGGGGCGGCGGGCATAGAGGTCGGCCAGGCTGAGACGCCAGGAGCTACCATCGCTGCGCGTATAACCGACGAAGCGCTCTTGGATGCGCCGCGCATGGAGCCGCTCGATGCGCGCCGCGGCCGCGGCCGGACCCTCGCCGCGCAGGACATAGAGTTCCGGATAGCGACGGATACGGTCCGGCAGTCCTTCGAGGACCTTCAGAGCGATCAGCAGGCGCATGTCCCGGGAGGGGGTCGCGTAGTCCTCCCAGGGCCCCGTGGTCTCGAAGATGGCCGGGCCGCTGGGCATGGGGACCTGGGCCCCGGGGTGGGCGCGCATATAGGTCTCGCCGTTGTCCACTGAAGTGACCCGGGTCTCGATCTGTTCCATCAGTGCCGCCAGGGTAGCGTCATAGGCGGCCTCGGGGTCCAGCCCCCGGGGGTTGATGAGGTGCTCCATGCGGGCGTAGAAGTCCGCCGATGACAGGCTGGCCTGCTCCGCTGAATAGGGTGGAGTGCCATCGCGGCCATCCAGGTCGCCGTTGGCTAGCAGGCGCGGCCCGGGGCCGCGGGCGACCAGGGGGCGGTGGGCCTTGAAGCCGGGGCCAGCGCTGGGCGTCTCGGCAAAGAGGAAGGTCCCCTCCCAGAAGCGCTTGCGGCTGACCGAGTTGTCCGGCTGGGCGTCCACCGCGAGCAGGAGCCCGCTGTGTCCGGCGGTCTGGGGGACCCACTTGACCAGAATCAGGGTGTGACCGTAGGGGTCCGCATAGAGGGTGCCGGGCCAGAGGGCCGCGCGATCGAGGGGGACCGGATAGAAGTCCGTGGCCTCGTCCCGCAGGGCCGTGCGGCCGCTGCCGGAGTGGACCCTGTCCATGAGCCGCCGGCTGACGTCCCGGAAGGTCCCGGCCGGTGCCGGAGGGCCGGCAAAGGCGCGGTCGATGAGCGGGGCCTCGCAGCGGGGTGGGCTGTCGCGGCCGCCGCGGTTGCAGGCGCGGTAGGCGATGGGCAGGCCCAGCTTCCAGGCAAAGTAGGCGCGCAGAAAGTAGGACAGGTCCGCGCAATCCGGCTCGGCGGGCAGGCGCCGGTCCTCGTCCTGACCCAGATAGCCATGGAGAAAGTTGCGCCCTGGATCGGCCAGCACCGGGGCCAGCGAGGGGAAACTCAGGGACTCGTTCGGCGGTGCATCAAACAGGCGCTCGATCCAGGCCGCGTAAAGGGCCTGAGACGCCAGGTCCCAGTCGCCGCTGCCCCGATCCCCGGCGCCACCACCGACCGTGACCTCGGCGCAGGCCAGCACCCGGCCACCGCGCGTCGCCTCGATGCGGTAGGGTCCCGGCTGAGGTGCGGGGAGGGTCCCCTGGAGATGCCAGGGCGGTCCGCCGCCCCGGGAGGTCCGCAGACCGGTCCGACGTCCCCCCGGGTCTGTGATCTGGACTTGATCAAGGTCGCCGCCGGTGGCGACAGCCAGGACCGTCAGGGGCTCCCCGGGCTGGGGGGAGAGGGGGGCGGTCCAGACCCAGGCGTCGTCCGCCTGCCGGCAGGCGGACGCGGCCAGGGCGGTAGCCGGAGAGAGGAGACCCACCGCCAGCAGACTGGCGGCCATCAGAGCAGGAAAAAGGCCAGAAACCATCATAAGCAGGCTCTCGAAACGCACCCGAGGTGGCGGAGGAGTTTATACCGAACACCCAGGAGGTTGTCGGTTTTCAGGGTCGGGTCACCATCAGGCATCCTTGAGTTCCTGGTCCACGATGGCCGCCACCACCAGGTCGCCCCAGACGTTGATGGCGGTGATGGGATAGTCGAAGAAGCGATCCACCACCAGGTACAGGGCCAGGTAGGTCGGGGGCAGACCGAGCAGGTCGAGCATGAAGGCCATCATGGCGATACCGCCCCCGGGAATGCCGGCGGTACCGGCGGAGGAGGCCATGGTCAGCAAGACAATGAAGACCGTCTGCCAGGGACTCAAATCGACGCCCGCCAATTGCGACATAAAAATCAGCAGGATGGCTTGATAGAGGGCCGAGCCGTGCATGTTCAGCGTGGCCCCCAGGGGCAGGGTCAGGCTGGTGACCCGCTCGCTGACCCCGAAGGCCTCCAGGGCACGCTTGGAGACCGGGTAGGTGGCGTTGCTGGAGGCGGTGGACAGGGCGGTGAGCAGGGGCTCGCGGCAGGCCGCCACCAGCGACCAGGGGGAGCAACCGGTGCGGACGCGGTAAAGGGTGGGCATGACCAGGGCGCCGTGCAGGACGGCGGCCAGGACCACGGCCCAGACGAAGGCCCGGAGCTGAAAGGCCCCGGCCCAGTCCATGGTGGCGAGGCTGGCATATACCAGCCCGAAAATGCCGAGGGGCGCGAGGGCCAGAACCCCGTTCAGGGTCTGCATCAGCAGGGCGTCCAGGGCCTGGGCACCGCCGACCAGGGTGGCCCTCTGGTGCTTGGCGAGGCGGCGGGAGGCGGCGGCGGCCAGCACGGCGACGAAGACGATGTGCAGGACGTTGCCCGCGGCCAGGGAGGCGAAGAGGTTGCTGGGGATGAAGTTGTCGATCAGCCGATCCAGGCTGAAGCTGGCCGCGGCCGGGGTAGCCGGCGCCAGGTTCAGCAGGCCAGCGGGGACGTCCCGGGCAAGGACCAGGCCGAGCAGGATCCCGATGAGGGCGGCCACGGCGGAGGTGGCGAGGTAGTAAAGGAAGGTGCGGCCGCCAATGCGCCGGAGATTGTCCCCGCTGGCCAGGGAGGCGTAGATGGAGACCAGAATCAGGGGCAGGATGAGGAGCTTGAGGACGGAGATGAAGATCTGCCCGAGCCAGGCGACATAGGCGCCCCCGGCCGGGAAGACGAGGGCCAGGGCGATGCCCAGCAGAAGCCCACCGGGGATGGAGTAGAGGTAGCGCAGGGGCATGGCAGGTCCTGGGTGCGGGAGATATCAAGCCGGGCCGCGGCCCGAACGGGGCGGTCGCGGCTCGTCCGCGGGGCCAGCGTGGGGCTGAACCCGAGCTACCAGCCGAGGCGCCGCCGGTTGCGCTCCACCTCGTCCTGGTCGCTGTAATAGGTCTTGTGACCGTCCCGGTCGATGTAGCGCTCGTGGCCCTTGCCGGCGATCAGGGCCACCCAGGGCTCATCCGCCGGTCGGCTGGCCAGCAGGTCGAAGAGGCGGGCGATGGCCGCCGGGCGATCCACCACCACCTCCGGGACCGGGCCCGGTATGCCGGTCAGGATGTCCGCGATGATGCGCTCGGGGTCCTCGGTGCGGGGATTGTCCGAGGTCACGATGAGGTGATCGGAGTGGCGCGCCACCGCGGCACCCATGAGGGGACGCTTGCCGTGATCGCGATCCCCACCGCAGCCGAACAGGGTCGCGACCCTGGCGCCAGGGAAGGCGGCGCGGATGGCGGCGAGGATGGTATCCAGGGCGTCCGACGTATGGGCGAAGTCAATAACCAGGGTCCGGTTGCCGATGGACTGACACTCGAAGCGCCCATCCACCGGGTGCAAATCCCTCCAGTAGGGGCGCGCTCCCGGGCCCAGGACGCCGTCCGCCAGGGCCGCGGCCAGGGCATAGTTGGCCCGGTTGTGCTCCAGGGCCAGGAAGGGCTTGGCGGCGATGGCCTCCGGACCCAGGGCGGCGGGGGCCAGGACCTCGATCGGGACCCGCGGCTCGCCGCGCCCGCGCAGGCGTTTGGCCACCTCGGGGCTGGAGCAGAAGAGGCGTCCCCCCGCCTGGATAAGGTCGAGGATGCGGGCCTTGGCGGCAAAGTACGACGCCTCGTCGCCATGATAGTCCAGATGGTCCTGGGAGAAGTTGGTCCAGCCGGCGTTGCGCAAGGGGATGCCATGGACGCGCCCCTGATCCAGGGCATGGCTGCTGATCTCCATGGCCACCACATCGCACCCGCCCCGTTCGGCGTGCAGCAAGCGGCGCAGCTCGATCAGGGGCGGGGAGGTGAAGCCGGTCTCCGCGAGGCGTTGACCGTTGCGGGAGACGCCCAGGGTGCCGATGGTCAGGACCCGCTGCCCCTGGGCCGCGAGCATGGACTCCAGGTACTTGACGGTGGTGGTCTTGCCGTTGGTCCCGGTGACGCCCAGGAAGCGCGGGGTACCCGGCTCCAGCGGGTAAACGAGGTCGCAGAAGCGCCGCACCGTCTCGGCCCAGTCCCCGGGCTGGGTGACGTAGATCCCCTTGCCTGGCATGGCATCGAAGCAGTCGAGCATCTGGTTGGTCACCAGGACCGCGCAGGGGCTGGCCGCCAGGTAGCGCCGATAGAGGTCCTCGTCGCTCTTGCCGTCCGCGAAGCGCTGGAAGAAGAGGATGGAGCCCGAGTCACAGGCGTCCGCGCGCCACTGGATATTGGTCAGGGTCGCGGGGATCGCCGACGCTCGCCGCCAGGCGAAGTCGAGCGTCTCGAGCAGGTGGGACAGGGGATCAGTGGGCATGGCGGTCCGGTGCGATTCGCGGGGGGAAATACTATACGCCAGCCACGCCTGGGCATGCTGTACCAGCAGGCGCAAAAAAACCCGCTTCGATGCCGTGGCCGGGGCGCGGTATAGCCGCCACGAGCGCGGGCAAAGCCGCGGCGGTCACCGACTTATCACTCCTTAGCGGCGCGATAGAGGGTGCCCTGGAAGCGGCGGTACCGAGATTGAGCACCTGGGAAACAGCTCCGGCATACGCCATAATTTGAGTGGCCTGCGCTGGGCTGATCTCTGAAACTTAACGCCTCCGCGGGGGAAAAGATCATGACCGGGATCGACAAGCATCCCACCTGGCTAGCGCTGGCCCGGGGTTGCGGCTCCCTGACGGCCCAGGCCACAGAGCTCCCCTACCGCAATCCGGGCTTGCCCGTCGAGCAACGGGTCGCCGACTTGCTCGGACGCATGACCCTGGACGAAAAGCTGGGCCAGCTGGTCATGGGGGGGCGCGACTGGGTGACCCCGGCCCAGGTCGGCGCGCTCCACTTGGGCACCATGCTGTCTGGCGGCGACAGCCCGCCCCCCGACCCCAACAACCTGGACGGCTGGTCAGCCATGATTCAGGGCTACCAGGCGGCGGCCCTGGGCACCCGCCTCGGCATCCCCCTCCTCTATGGCCTCGACGCGGTCCATGGCTTTGGCGCCCTGCCCGGGGCCACCGTCTTCCCCCACCAGGTGGCACTGGCCGCGGCGGGAGACGAGGACCTGGTGCGCCGCATCGGCGCGGCCACGGCCCGCGAACTCGCCGCCGTCGGCCTCTACTGGAACTTCGCGCCCCTGGTGGCGGTGGTCAACGATATCCGCTGGGGACGCGCCTATGAATCCCTGGGTGAGAATACCGATCTGGTCACCCGCCTCGCCCTGGCCTATACCACCGGCTACCAGGTTGGCCTGGCGGACCTGGGGGCGGGACTACCCCGCCCGCTGCTGACCGCCAAGCATTTTCTGGGTGACGGCGGGGTCGCGGATGGGAGTTCCCATTTCCAACTCAAGGGTGTCTGGTCGCGCCTGGATCGGGGGGACACGCGCGGCGAGGAGACGGCCCTTCTGGCGCGTTTTCTGCCCCCTTTCCAGGCTCAGATCGAGGCCGGGGTAGGAGCCGTCATGGTCTCCTACAGCCGTTGGAACGGGACCCTGATGCATGGCCATGGCGACTTGCTCCAGGGGCTCCTGCGCCAGCAACTCGGCTTCCGGGGCCTGGTGGTCTCCGACTGGGAGGCCCTAGGACATCTCCCGGCCCAAGGTTTCGACCAGCAAGTGGCCATGGCCGTCAACGCCGGCGTGGACGTCCTCATGGAGCCCGCCAGAAGCGCGGAGGTCATCGGCATACTGCGCACGCTCGCCGCCAGCAACCAGATCTCCGCTCACCGGATCAATGAGGCTGTCGCCCATGTCCTGCGGGTGAAATTCGCCATGGGCCTCTTCGAACACCCCGGGCCGGTGGCGGCCGCGGGCGAACTGATCGGCAGCCCCCAACACCGCGCCCTGGCCCGGGAGGCGGTCCGCAAGTCTCAGGTCCTGCTCAAGAACCAGGACGCACTACCGCTGCGACGCGGCCAGCACATTCGGGTGGCCGGGGCCCACGCCGACGATCTGGGATTACAGAGTGGGGGCTGGACCCTGACCTGGAGTGGTTTTCAGGGCGACAACACCCGCCTGCCCGGGGGGACCAGCCTCCTCGCCGGTCTGCGTCAGGTTGGCGGCGCCACCACCCGGATCGACTATTCAGCGAGCGGGGACTTTACCGGTCCCCCGGCCGACGTGGCCCTCGTCCTGGTCGGCGAGCCGCCCTATGCCGAGTGGTTGGGCGACCGCGATGCCCAGGGCCTGCGCCTGTCGCCCCAGGATCAGGCCCTGATCGCCAGGATGCGCCCCCTGGCGCGCAAGCTGGTCCTGGTGCTGGTCTCTGGACGGCCGCTCATCCTCGATCAGGCCCTCGCGGCCAGCGACGCCCTGGTCGCCGCCTGGCTGCCGGGTAGCGAGGGCGCCGGCGTCGCCGATACCCTGTTCGGCGATGCCCCCTTCACCGGCAAGTTGCCCTATGCCTGGCCGCGCGACGCCAACAGCCTCTTGCCGGCCAGCGCCTCGCCAGCGGAACGCCAACCGAGCCTTCTGTATGAATTTGGCTACGGTCTGAGTTCAACAAAATCGTGAAGTGACTTTAGAGGTCAGACTGGAACCTGGACCTAGATACCGGACCCTGCCGGTGCCGAACACCCCGGCTTTGTCGCCGCGGGACGAATAGGCATTGGACTGGTTCCTTCGTCCGGTACCCCCGGCAAACCCGATAACTGGCGGAAGCACATGGCCCTGACTGACAAACAAAGTGGTGTTCTGAAAAGGATGTTGATCGGCTTGTTGATAGCCTTGGCCATCGTCGTCGGCTGTGGGGCATGGAATCCCCTGGGCTTTCCCGCCGGGATGACCCTCGTTGACCGCCTGGCGGTCGCGGTTAAATGCACCCTGGTACCAGGTATGTTCCTCATTATCGGGGTCGCGCGCATGGCGCGGCAGCGCTTCTTTTCCCCAGAGGATATCGATGGCGGAGTCACCTCCACGGATACGCCCCGGGCGCAATTGCTACAAACCCTGTTGCAGAACACCCTGGAGCAGTCCGTGATCGCCCTGCTGGTTTATCTGGGGTGGGCCTTGACGATGCCCGCAACCTGGCTATCGGTGGTGCCGGTGGCGGCCTTGGCCTTTGCCATCGGGCGCATCCTGTTTTTCCTGGGCTACGAACAGGGCGCGGCGTCCCGGGCCCTGGGGTTTGCCATGACCTTCTATCCCTCTGTCATCATGATGGTAGCGCTGGGGGGCGTGCTGTTCTGGGATCTGATCTTCTGAAACGAAGGGTAGTGGTCCAGACGTGGATACGAGCTCGGAAAACAATCGTTAAGACAGCCCCCTGCAAGCTGTGCTATCCAAATCTGGCGCACTGCCCGCTCGGCACCCACGCCTTCATCATCATGTAGAACGGCTGGAGCGAAGATGCCAGCGCCATCACCAAAGACGCCCCGGCCCACCGCTGGACGGCGGTCAGCATTCCCAGCCACAACAACGAGCACGGACATTCCTTAAGCGCCACCCATCGGCTCGATCGGATCTACATATCGCTGCGGTTCGCCAAGGCTCTTTACGAGGTCCTGACCCCAGGCACCAGGCTCCTGATCACCGATTCGCCGGTTTTGGTCAAACAAACGACTGGGGTGGCGTTGGAAATCATGTAACGCCGACCGCCCCAACCATTGATCGATCTCGCCGCCCGCTCTGAGCGAACGGTGTCGATCAGATTCCTGATTTACGCCGGTTCCGCTCGGCCCTAAACTATTGTTGAAATCCTCAACAATCCAACTTAGGACAGCGTGCATGGCCACCGTCAATTTCAGCGTTCCGGAAGCGATCAAGCGGGCCTTCAACGAGACCTTCCAGGATCGGAACAAGAGTGCCATCATCGCGGAGCTGATGCGCGAGGCCATCGAACGCGCCCAGCGTCGCCAACGGCATGTCGAGGCGATTGATCGGATTCTGGAACGCCGTCAGCACGCTCCTTGCTTGACCGAGGATGAATTCCGCTCCCTCCGCGATGACGGTCGCTCCTGATGCGCTATGTGGTAGATGCCAGCGTCGCCATCAAATGGTTCTTCCAGTCGGCGCCGGACGAAGAGGATGTCGATGCCGCCGTCACCCTGCTGCGCACCAATAGGAACGGGTTGGCTGACTTCTATCAACCGCCGCATTTCGTCGCCGAGGTGGCAGCGGTGTTGGCTAGGAAGAAACCGGATGAGGCTCAGGCGGACTTGGGCGACCTGCTCGAAATCGAGTTTCGGCTCATCGGGGATGCCACGATCCATCAGACCGCTCTCGACCTGGCTATCCGCCTGGATCACCATCTGTTCGACACGCTCTACCACGCCGTGGCGCTGCATACACCAGGGGCACTGCTGGTCACCGCCGATCGGCGCTATTTCACCAAGGCTGAGCCGATTGGCCACATCCTCCTGCTGAACAATCCCCTGCTGACCGCCCGCGAGCATCAGGACGCCTGACACAGCCCCCACCGAGACTCCCGGATGACCAAGACCAAGAGGCCCAAAGACCGGCCCGGTACGCCATTCCCCACCATGGCCGATGCCCTGCACCAGCAAGGCGACTGGCTGTGGATACCGCTGCGCGACGAATGGCGCGACGTCGCCAACAAGCCCGAGGAGATAGTCCGGCAGCGGTTCATCCGCGCCCTGGTCGACCACTATGGCTACCGCCTGGAACAGATGGATCAGGAGCGCCGCACCCAGCATGGGCTCAAGAGCCCGCGCGCCGATATCGTGATATGGGAGTCCGCCGCCGATAAGGCGGACAACCGGACGCCGGTGTTGGTGATCGAGTGCAAAACCGACAGCATCGAGATCCAAGAGCGGGACTACTACCAGGGCGAGTCCTACACCCGGGCTGTGGGCTGCGAGTTCTTCATCGCCACCAATGCCCATCACACCGCCATCTTCCGTCTGGTACCCGGTTTGCCCGGGGAGTTTATCGCCATCAACGAGATCCCGCGCGCCACCGACTGGGGCTCGGCCATCCGCCTGAAGCAGATCCGCGAGTCACTGCGCACCTTCAACCGCAAAGAATTCCAGGATCTCCTGTTCGTCTGCCACGGCATCCTGCGCGATGTGCACAAGATGGACCCGGGCCGCGCCTTCGACACCATTTCGAAGATTCTCTTTATCAAGATGTACATCGAGCGCTCCGGCCTGCACGGCACCTTCACGACCGACTATCTCGATCGCCGCGCCGCCTCGCGGATGCCCAACGATGCGCTGGTCCACGACGGCCTTTTCGATCTGACCAAGAGCTACTACCGGACGGACGCCCTGTTCGCCGAGTCCGACAAGCTCGACATCTCGGAAGAGACCTTCCGCCGCATCGTCAGGCAACTGGAGCGCTTCGACCTCTCCAAGACCGGCGACGACATCAAGGGCCTGGCCTTCGAGCGCTTTCTCGGCACCACCTTCCGGGGCGAGCTGGGGCAGTTCTTTACGCCCCGTCCGATCGTCGATTTCATGGTCGAACTGCTCGACCCGCGGGAGCAGGAGCTGATTTGCGATCCAGCGGCGGGATCGGGCGGTTTTCTTATTCGCGCCTTCGAGCATGTCCGCGACCAGATCCAGGCCGACATCCAATGCCAGAAGGACGCCGAGCGCGTCCGCATCGAGGCCCTGGGTCTGCCGGAAGACGATGAAGAGCGCGAGATCGACGCCGCCTTCGACCGCCTCAACCAGGAACTGCTGCCCAGCCGTGACGACAACCAGCCCATCGACACCCGCCTCGGCCGGTTGGCCTGGCAGTGCATCTACGGCACCGACGCCGAGCCGCGCGCCGCCCGCACCGCCAAGATGAACATGATCATGCACGGCGACGGACACGGCGGCATCCACTATCACGACGGGCTGTTGGACATTAATGGCATCTTCAATAGCCGCTTCGATCTGGTACTCACCAATCCGCCGTTCGGCTCCAACGTCGGCGCGGACCAGAAGGTCGGGGCCAGCGACGAAACCCGCGTGCCGACCGACATGGAATATTGCTATCGGTGCAAGGCGCGCTATGGCGAGGCCTGGGCGGCCAGCCATCGACGCCTGACCCAGGCCGTTGCCGAGAAGACCCCGATCCTCGATCTGTTCGAGATCGGCAAGGGCAAGAACAACCGCCCGACCGAGCTGATCTTCGTCGAGCGCTGTCTGAGCCTGCTCAAGCCCGCTGGACGCATGGGCATCGTGCTGCCCGACGGCAATCTCAACAATCCGTCCCTGGCCTGGCTGCGCCGCTGGGCCGAGGGCAAGGCCCGACTCCTGGCCGTGGTCAGCCTGCCGGAAGAGACCTTCCGCTCCAGCAACGCCACCGTGAAGGCATCGCTGGTCTTTCTGCGCCGCTTTACCATAGACGACGCGACGGCTTGGGAAGCCGCCTGGACGCAGGCCCATGCCGACCTGGACGACGCCTTCGATACCCGTCGCCACGCCCTGCACGCGGAGTACGCGCCGCGCATCCTGACCGGCGACGATGCCGATCTCGCCCGCCTGCTCGCCGAACTCTCGGGGCTGGGTCTGAGTTACGCCTTGCCCTCCTGGCAGCGCGGCGAACCGCCGGCCTATCCCCGCGCCATCGGCCCGACGCAACAGGGCCGGCCAATCTGGCGCGACGGGACCGACAAGCTTCATCGCAAGGCGGCAACCGAGATCAAACGCCAGGCCCAAACGGCACTGGCCGCGGTCCGTAAGACCTGCGATGCCGGGCTGGCGGAGCTCAAGTCCAAGTACCGCGCCCTGGACGAGGCCCACACCGCCGCGCTCTGGGCGCGGGTGCGCGAGCTGTTCGATTATCCGGTCTTCGTCGCCGCGCCCAAGACCGTCGGCATCACCTCCACCGGCGAGACCGGCGAAGGGGTGGCCAATGAGCTACCCGCCCTGCTCGATGCCTACCGCACGTTCCAAGCCTGGCTGGAACAAGGGGCCGCACCGGAGCAGACGCCAAATTTTCCGCTACCCTCCGCTGCCTGATCCGGTGGTGGAGGGAGATCGAGCGCTGGATCGAGGATAACGCGACCGCCGTTCCCGTCAGCACCTATCCGATGCGACCGCTGCGCGATGTGCTGCGCGAGCGTCGAGAACCCCTGTCGCTGAGGGATGGCTTGGGCGATTGGCAGGCGATCACCGTCAAGTTCTCGGGCGAGGCGATCCCGCGCCAACGCGATCATGCCTTCAAGGGTACGATGTTCGCGGCCTATGCGGGGGATCTCGTCTTCTCCAAGATCGATGCCCGTAACGGAGCCATTGGCTTGATCCCGGACCGCCTTCCGAAGGCCGTCGTGACCAGCGAATACCCGATCCTAATCCCCGATCCGGCAACGCTTCGAGCCGCATACCTGCACCTTCTGATGGGGGCTGAACACTTCAAGGCGGACTTGCAGCGCAAGGCATCCGGTACCAGTGGACGTAAACGGATAACACCGGAAGGATTCCTCGGTTTGGTCGTCCCGGTGCCCACGTTGGCCGAGCAGGACGCGCTGGTCTCGGCCTATTCCGCCGCTCTCGATCATGCCGCCAGGCTGGAGCAGGAGGCCCAGGCCATCGAAGATGCTGGACTGCGCGCCTTCGAGGCCGCGCTCGGGGTCACCGCGCCGCCGCCCTTGCCGGAGCGACCGGTGTTCGTGGCACGGTTCAGGGACATCGAGCAGTGGAGTCATGAGGGAACGCTGCGCGCGTCGCTTGGTAATCGCGACGGTCAGTACGGCAACTTATCCTGTAATTCAGTTACGCGACGTAGTTGCCGAGCATCGAGTTACGGCTTGGAGCCAAAAATCACCCGCCAACCGCCCTGCTCTGTGCACGCTCGATGCCTTACCTTCGAGTAGCCAACGTTCAACGCGGTCACCTGATTCTTGATGAGATCAAGACCATGCAACGTGCCAGAGTGAGCAATCTGCTAGCGACTTCGGCTGGAGAGCGGGTGACATCCTGTTTTGTCGAGGGGAACGGCAGTCGGAAAGCAGAGTTGGGACGAGTGGCTTTATGGCATGGCCAAATTGCTGATTGCGTTCACCAAAATCACATCATCAAGGCAAGGCCAGATCGTGTCGCTTGCTACCTGAGGTTTCGCCGATGGCGATGCGGTTCAACATCGCAGCGGGAAGAGATCGATTTTTTCGAATGACGGGAACAGACGACCAGTGGATTAGGAACGATTCAACTCCAGCGTTATCCGGTCAGCGCCGATTCCATTACCGACCCATAAGCGATCAGCGACGATTGATGGAGGTCTTAGCCAATGCCAGCCAATCCGCCGCAACCAAACGTACCGAAGCCCAAACCCTGCGCGCCTCCGCCTGGACCGCCTTCGAGTCCGCCCTGTTCACGACCAACGACAGCCCCGAGTCGCATGCCGGCGGATCGACCCGGCCATGAGAGCGCAATGGATATGTCCCGCTAGACGATGGGGCAGGCGTCGAGGGGGCGTGAGGGGAGAGGCGGACCGGTCCACAGCGCTGGCCCTGCTGTTTGGCATGCAGGGGACAGACTGACGCCTGGATCATTCACAAGAAGCCAGGGTTAGACAAAGGGCGCGGCGCGGGGCGCCTAGCGGCGCTTTGTCGGCGGGGGTGGCCCGCCGACCCTGGTTGCTGGCCTTGTGACGACCCGAACCATGAAGGCTACCGGGGTATGCGCGCCCCCCGGCTAATCGCTCCCGGTGTAGACCCGCATGATCCGGAAGGGTAGCTCGGCGCCATCGACGCCGCCGTTCAGCGGTGGCGCGCGATGGAGCTGGTTCACGGCGATGTAGAGCCAGTCAGGCTCGCCGAAATCCAGGGCGTCGGGCCACTGGAGCCGGTCGTCCGCGACCAGGGTCTCCAGCTGGCCGTCCGGGCTCAGGACGCTGATGGCGTTTTGACTCAGGTCGGTGAAGTAGTGATTGCCCTCGGCGTCGGTGGAGGCCCCATCCGAGACCGGCTTGGGTCCGGCCTTGGCGATGGCGGCGGCGATGGTCGCGTCGTCCGCCCCCTCGCGCAGCAGCCGCGCCGGCACCTGGTACCAGGTCTTGCCGTTCATGGCCCCGAAGTAGAGGGTCTCGCCGTCCGCGGACAGGGTGATGGGATTGACCGCGATGCGGGCCGGCTTGAGCTTCCCGTCCGCCCCGGGCAGGCCGATGACCCGGCCCTCGACCACCAGGTCCAGGTCCTCTGCCTGCAGGGCGGGCGAGGCGGTGAAGCGCCGGGAGGCTGCGCTGGTTGAGGTCCACGATCACCAGCGCGGGGGCCTGGCCGCCGCCCACGATCGGCGATGTAGACGAAGCCCCGGTCCGTCGTCCACCGCCAGGTCGTTGAGAAAGCTCCCGGCGGGGCCGTCTCGGGTGGGAAGTCGTAGCGGAAGACCGGCTTGCCGTCGGCGAGGGAGAAGGCCAGCAGCTTGGGCGGCTGGTCGGGCTGGTGGGCGGGTCTCCCAGACCATTGTCGAGCACCCAGAGGCGTTCCTGGCGGTCGATGCGGATGCCCAGGACGCTGTTCAGCACCTCCGGACCCGAGCCGAAGGGCCCGTTCCAGGCCGAGTCCGGCCAGGGCCGGTAGCTCTTGGGCCCGGTGACCTCGATGAGTTGCGCCTCGGCGCGGCGGAATTGGTGAACCGTGGCGAAGACGCGCCCCGATCCGGTGACCGCGAGATTGCCGGGATTGATGGGCAACTCCGCCACCGCCTCGATGGCGCCCGGGAGCAGTTGCTCCCCGGCCAAGGCCGGCAGGGTGACGAGCGAGGGCAGGACCAGCAGGAGGGCGGCAAGGGCGGGACGCATGGCATGCTCCAATGGAGACCTCAAAAGGCACCTAGGCTTATCGGGATGGGGGGTTGGGGATCACGGCCGGACTGTGCACACGGCCAGAAATCGGCGTGTTCCTGCCGTGCGAGTCAGGGACCTGGCCCGCACGGGCTCGCGGTTCATCCACCCATACTTTAAATATCGTCTGATGACCAATAAGTCCAGAGGCTCCCATGCAAACGCTTTCTGTCGCCGACGCCAAGGCTCGCCTCTCTGCCCTGCTCACCCAGGTTGAGGCAGGGGAGGAGGTCGTTATCACCCGTCGCGGAGTGCCGATCGCGCGGATCGTCGCCGAACCGGTCGCGCCTAACCAGCCCTTCGATTTAGCGGAATTATTCGCGTTCGTAGATCATCAACCCCTGCACTCAGGCCCTGACGCGAGCGAATTTACGACTGGTCTCCGGGCAGGGGAGCGCTACTAATGCGCCGCTATCTCGACACCTCCTTGCTGGTGGCGGTCTTGATTCGTGAGGCCGGCACCGCTGCCCAAAATCCTATTTGGCGTCATGCGGCGATCGGCCACTCTTGATCTCACGCTGGGTCATCGCTGAATTCTCGTCAGCCCTGGCGATCAAGGTACGCACCGGCGCCATTACCACGAGCGAACAAGCAGCGGCGCTCATGATGTTTCGCCGGTTCAGTGAACGGCGTTTGCGGGTATTGGATATCAAGGCAAGGGATTTCGCTATGGCCGCCAGCATGTGGGATCAAAGCGGCATACCCCTCCGGGCCGGCGATGCGTTACATCTGGCGGTCTGTGTGAGAGTGACGGCACGCATCGCCACTTACGATGGCGGGTTGGCCACAGCAGCGCAGCATCATGGCATAGTCCCGGGCAAAGCCCGGGAGATCGCCATAGGCCGACCCGCACAACATGGCGATCACATCCAGGGTCCCGCCGATGAGGCGGCCCGCCACCCGGCACTGATAATCCGGCTGGGTTTCCTGGTGCTGACATTGCCACCGGATCGGGGCCGTGCGATCAAAGTGCCTGATGTCCGGGGGCAGCTTGTCCCAATCGCTGTCATGGGGTTGATAGCGGTCGGCGGCGTACTGGGTAAAGCTCGCGCCCGACCCCAGGGTGACGACCTGGTGCCAGTAGGCCAGGCCCGGGGCCGTGGGATCGATGGGACACTCCCAGAGATTGGTGCCGGACCAGGTCGCGATGCCGGTGAGGAGGCTGTAGGGCAGCATGAAGGTACTGAGGTCCGAATAGCCGATGATCCATTTGGGGCGGGCCGCGGACAGGGCGGCGAAATCGAGGTAGGGCAGGATATCGATGAGGAACTCCCCGCCATTGGGCGGGAAGACCGCCCCGATAGCCGGGTCCAGCAACATGCGCTGGAGTTCCTCGGCGCGCTCGGGCGCCGGGGCGCTCAGCAGGCTGTCGCCCCAGAGGCACTCCCCCTCTTGGTGGCCGTAGCCCAGATTGGCCAGGATCCCGTAGGCAAAGCGCATGCGCGGCTCCAGTTGCGGCTTGACACCCGCCGAGGGGGAGGTGATGCCCATGACCGCCCCCCGCCGCAGGGGCGCGGGGAACCGTATCCGCCGGCTCCCGATCTCCCCCGACTGGGCGCCACACCACACCCCGCCAGCCCCGCGAGGCCGGCCCCGGCGGCGCCGCCAAGGATGCCCATACCGGCCAGTCGCAGAAATCGCCTTCTATCCGTGGACACCTTTCACCTCGTCAAGACTTGGGGTTTGATACCCAACACACCTTGAATTTTGAGTTGCCCGGGCCCTCTCAATCCCGCCGGCGCGCCATGACCAGGCCCGCGATGATGACCGCCAGGGACACGAACAAGAGGATGAGGGAGGCCAGGGCATTGATCTGGGGCGAGACGCCCAGGCGGACGCTGGAATAAACAACCATGGGCAGGGTGGTGGAGGCGGGCCCGGCGACGAAACTGGCGATGACCAGGTCGTCCAGGGACAGGGTGAAGGCCAACAGCCAGGCGGACAGCAGGGCCGGGGCGATCAGCGGCAGGGTGATGCGCAGATAGACCACCAGGGGCCGGGCACCCAGATCCATGGCCGCCTCCTCCAGGGAGCGATCCATCTGCGCCAGGCGCGCCCGGATCACCACGGTGGCATAGGCCATGCTGAAGGTTATATGGGCGATGGCGATGGTGGTGAAGCCGCGCCCGTCGGGCCAGCCGATGCCGTGCTGCATGGCGACGAAGAGGAGCAGAAGGGACAGACCGATGAGGACGTCCGGCATGACCAGGGGTGCCGTGAGCAGGAGTTCGAAACCGCCGCGCCCGCGAAAGCGCCCATACCGGACCAGGGCCATGGCCGCCAGGGTGCCCAGGACCACCGCCAGGGTGGCATTCACCGCCGCGATACGAACGCTCAGCCAGGCGGCGTCGAGGATCTGGGTGTTGCGCAGCAGTTCGCCATACCAGTGGGTCGAGAATCCGCCCCAGACGGTCACCAGGCGCGAGGCGTTGAAGGAATAGATGACCAGCAGCAGCACGGGCACATAGAGGAAGGCGTAGCCGAAGGCCAAGAGGCTGTAGATGGGCCAGCGACGACCCTTCATGACTCACCCTCCAGGCTCGACTGCCAGCGTTGGAGGGCGACGAAGGGCACCACCAGCACGGCGAGCAGTACCAGGGCCAGGGCCGAGGCCAGGGGCCAATCCTTATTGGAGAAGAATTCGGTCCAGAGCATGCGCCCGATCATGAGGGAATCGGGCCCGCCCAGGAGGTCCGGGATGACGAATTCGCCCACCGCCGGGATAAAAACCAGCAGGCTGCCGGCCAGGATGCCAGACAGTGACAGCGGCAGGGTCACGCGCACGAAGGCCCGCCAGGGCCGGCAACCCAGATCCGCCGCCGCCTCCAGCAGGGTAAGGTCCAGGCGGCTGAGGGTGGCGTAGAGGGGCAGGACCATGAAGGGCAGGTAGGAATAGACGATGCCGATATAGACTGCCAGGGGCGTATGCAGGATGGTCAGGGGTTCGTCGATCAGCCCCAGGGATATCAAAAAGTTGTTGAGCAGGCCATTGTTTTTGAGGATGCCGATCCAGGCATAGACGCGAATCAGGAAGGAGGTCCAGAAGGGCAGTATGATCAGCATCAGCAGGGGTATCCGCCAGCGCTCCGGGGCGGTGGCGATGGCATAAGCCATGGGGTAGCCGATGAGCAGACAGAGCAGGGTGCACACCAGCCCCACCCAGAGGGAATTGAGGAAGGCGGCGCGATAGAGGTCATCCGCCCAGGCCAGGGTGTAATTGCCCAGGTTGATGCGAATCTGGAGCACCGAATCGTCCACCCATTCCAGGAGGGCCGAATAGGGCGGCTGGGCCACCAGGGGCTCCGCCAGGCTGATCTGGAAAAGGATGACAAAGGGCAGAAAGAAGAAGAACAGCAGCCAGAAATAGGGCAGGCCAATGTTGACCCAGTGCCCGGGCTGCCAGTGCCAGCCACGAAACAGACGGTACCGCAAGCCCTCGCCCCCCGGGCCCCTCTGCTGGCTCATGCCGGGGCTCTCCCCGGCATCCGATGGCGACCCTGGCTAACCATGGCGCTAATCCGTCAGGACCACGCCGCAGACGGGTGACCAGGCCATGGTCACCGCCTGACCCCAGGTCAGTGTCTGTTCGGTGCGGGGGTGGATATTGGCCAGGGTCATGGTCGCGACGCGCTCCGGGGAGACGCGCACATGGAAGATGGAAACATCCCCCAGGTAGGCGATATCCTCGACCTGGCCCGTGACGCGATTCTCGTCCGGGCCCGCGCAGGCCTCGCACAGCCGCATCTTCTCTGGCCGCACGGCGACCGCCACCGGGGTCCCCAGGGCCAGGTGCTGACGGCAGCGGACGCGCATGGTCAGCCCGCCCTCCCCCGCCACCAGTACCTCGTCCCCATCGCGGGCGGTCACCTTGCCCTCGAAGAGATTGACCGAGCCGATAAAGCTCGCCACCAGGCGCGAGTTAGGAAACTCATAGATACCCGTCGGGGTATCGATCTGCACGATCTGACCCGCGTCCATGACGGCGATGCGACTGGACATGGTCATGGCCTCTTCCTGGTCATGCGTCACGGTCACGAAGGTGATACCAATGCGCTCCTGCAGCTTGACCAACTCGAATTGGGTGTTAACGCGCAGCTTCTTGTCGAGGGCGCCAAGAGGCTCGTCCAGCAAGAGGAGTTTGGGGTGCTTGGCCAGGGAGCGCGCCAGGGCCACCCGCTGGCGCTGACCGCCGGAGAGTTGGTCCGGCCGGCGCTTGCGCAAGTCACCGATATGGAGCAGATCCAGCATCTCACCGACCCGCTCGGCGCGCTCGGCCCGGGGCATCTTCTCCTGGCGGAGGCCGAATTCGATGTTGGCCTCCACGTTCATGTGGGGGAAGAGGGCGTAGGACTGAAACATCATGTTCACCGGCCGACGATAGGCCGGGATGTCGGTGACATCCACGCCGTCGATCCAGATGCGGCCGCGGGTGGGGCTGTCCAGCCCCGCCAGCAGGCGCAGCAGGGTGGACTTGCCACAGCCGGACCCCCCCAGGAGCGAAAAGAACTCGCCCTGGTAGATATCCAGGCTGACGTCGTTCAGGGCATGAACCTCGCCAAAGAGACGAGTCACGCCCTCGATGCGCACATAGGGCCTGGCCTTAGGGTCCTGCCAGGCCTCCAGGGCACCGGGCCCCCGATCGTCCGGCCTAGCCACCGGCTGCCCGCCCGCGCCGGCCCGGATCAGCGATTGGCCTTGAGCCGGGTCCAGATGCGGTTGAGTTCGCGCATCTCCTTGTCGCTGGGCTCCTTCAGGGTAATGAACTGGGCGCGGGTCTCCTTGGAGGGGTAGATGCCAGGGTCCTGACGCACGGCCTCGTCCAGAAACTCCGTCGCCGCCAGGTTGGGGTTGGCGTAGTTGACAAAGTTGGAGGCGTTGGCAATCACCTTGGGGTCCAGGAGATATTCGATGAAGGCCAGACCCTGGGCGGGATTGGGGGCGTCCTTGGGGATGGCCATCACATCCACCCAGAGGACGGCACCTTCCTTGGGCACCAGGTAGGCCACCTTGACGCCATTGCCGGCCTCCTTGGCCTTGTCCCGGGCCTGGAGCACATCGCCGGAATAGCCTTGGGCGATACAGATGTCGCCGTTGGCCAAATCACTGATGACCTGGGAGGTATGAAAATAACGGATATAGGGATGCACGGCCTTGATGAGATCCTGGGCCGCCTTGAGGTCCTTTTTATCCCGGCTGTTGGGATCCTTGCCCAGATAGACCAGGGCGGCGGCAAACACCTCGGTGGGATCATCAAATAGGGTCAGACCGCAGCCAGCGAGCTTCTTGGCCTTTTCCGGGTCAAAGACCAAAGACCAGCTCGCCACCGGCTCCTCGCCCAAGGCCGCCTTGACCTTATCGACGTTGATGCCCAGCCCCGTGGTGCCCCACATATAGGGCACCAGATATTTATTGTCGGGATCTATGTCCTTGAGGGAGGTGTAGATCTCCGGGTCCAGGTTTTTCAGGCCCGGCAGCTTGGACTTGTCCAGGGGCTGATAGATACCGGCCTTGATCTGGCGCGCCGCGAAGGGGCGGGCGGTGGGGAAGACGAGGTCATAGCCGCTGGAACCCGCGAGGAGCTTGGCGTCCAGGATCTCGTTACTGTCGTAGAGATCCAGCACGGCTCGCGTGCCCGTGCGCTCCTGAAAGCCCGACAGGGTGTCCTCCGCGAAATAGTCGTTCCAGTTGTAGATGTGGACAGTCTCGTCCGCCGCGCCCACGGCCAGGGGGGTGAGCAGGGGGATCAAGGCAATCTTCTTGAGGAACTGACGCATGGCTGGGGGGATCCTGAGATGATCTTGGGAAAGTTACAAGCTCCTCCCCCACCCGCATCGAAGGGAGTGGGAGCGGCTTGGGCAATACAATTTAGGTATCGCCGCTATTTTGCATGGGCGGCGCGGCCTTGTCATCCGCGCCGCCCATCTTTTCGAACGCGATGGCGGCGGATTTAGCGCCAGAACGCAGGCCCCGAATAAAGACTGCCCGCCCTCCTGCCCATGGGATAAACTGGCGGCGCGCGCCCCCCTTGGGCCAGTCCCCAACAAGATTACACGGCACCAAATTTCAATGGAGGAGAAGATGACCGAACCGAAGATTGCCTCTCCCATGCGCACCTGGATCTGGCTTCTGGCCATCCTTGTCGTTGGCCTGGGCGCGCTCCTGATTTGGCACCAACAATACACTCATGAGCAAATTCAAGCCCATAAGGCCACGATCGGCGAGAAGAGCCAGGCCCTGGCGGCCGCCCAGACGGCCCACTCCAATCTCTCGGACAAATTGACCGCCCTCACCGGGGACCTGGAAACCTCTATCAAGGGCCAGCGGGATCTCAAGTCCCAGATGCAGGCCAAGCAAGAGGAGCATGATTCCACCCTCGCCAAGCTGCGCGACGAGACCAAGGCGGTCGAGGCCGACCTCCAACAGCGCCTCCAAGGGGCTGGCGACGAGATTGTCGCCCTCAAGGCCGATATCGAGAACCTCCACCAAGCCGCCACCGAGGCCGCCGCCAGTCACGAGGCCCATGCCCAGCAAATTACCGAGGACCTCACGGAGGAGATCATCAAATTCCGGACCCTCCTGGTTGGCAGTGACCCCGACAAGGCGGCCATGGCGGCGAATTGGGAGAAGCGCATCCTGGCCGCAAAATCGGAGATGCTCCAGGCGCGCCAGGCCCTGGAGACCGAGCAGAAAAACCTGATCACCGTGGAGCACGGCCTGTCCCAGGCCCGGCAACTCAACGATGAGCTCAAGCAAAGCCTGGCTCAGGCCGGCCAGCAGGCCGAGGCCTCCCAGGTCGCCCTGGACCAGGAGCGCGAGGCCCTCGCCAAGCTACGGGATGAAAACGAGGGGCTCAAGCAGAGCCTGAGCGAGGCTGGCCAGAAGAGCGAGGCCACCCAAGCCGCCTGGGATCAGGAGCACGAGGCCCTCGCCAAGCTGCGGGATGAAAACGAGGGTCTCAAGCAGGGCCTGAGCGACGCCGGCCAGAAGATCGAGGCCGCCGAGGCCGCCTTGCAACAGGAGCGCGAGGCCTTGGCCACCCTGCGGGGTGATCACGCGGGGCTCAAGCAGGACTTGAGTGACGCCGGCCAGAAGATCGAGGCCGCCGAGGCCGCTCTAAACCAGGAACGCGAGGCCCTTGCCAACCTGCGGGGTGACCATGCGGGCCTGCAAGACAAGCTGGAGGACACTCAGTCGGCCCATGCCGATGCCCAATCCCAGCTTGAGAAGCTGACCCAGGCGGCGGCCGCGAAGGAGGCCGCCCTGGCCAAGGACCTGGCCGCGCGCCAGGCAGAGATCGTGGCCCTGAATAAGCAACTGGACCAGGTCCGCCAGCAGGCCCAGTCCGATCTGCAAGCCGCCCAAGCCCGGGGCAACCAAGCCCTGGAGCAGCGCAAATCCCTATCCCAGCGCCTGGGCGCGCTCGGTGGCCGCGTCACCGACCAGGGTACCCTGCTCGCCCTGAGCGAGGATGATATCCGCTTCCAGGCCGGCAAGGCCCTGCTGCCCAAGGGAGAGATCCCCCGGCTGGACCGGATCGCCGCCGTCCTGGTGGAGTTTCCGGAGCTGAAGGTCCGCGTCGAGGGCCACACCGACAGCACCGGGCGCGACGAGACCAACCTGGTTCTGTCCCAGCAGCGCGCGGAGACGGTGCTGGGGGCCCTGGTCGAACGTGGCGTCGCCCCCGAGCGCCTGACCGCCGCGGGCCTCGGCAAGGCCAAGCCCATCGCCTCTAACGAGACGCCGGCCGGCCGGAGCCAAAATCGCCGGGTCGAGATCTACGTCCTCGAGCCCTGATTCCGTCCCGGGCCTTACCACCTGGGAGCAATTCTCCACCGCGCCGGGTTTTTGACCGGGGTCATGGTCCCAGCGCGGCACCTGCCTGACCTTGGGAAGCCCCTATCGCGAGCCAGGCTTCGGTAGGTGGCGTGAGGGCCGGGTGGTGGCGGGCGGGGGTGTCGACAGCAGGGATGCTGTCGCCAAGCCTACAGGGAGGTATTCACGGCGTCCCCCGCCCGCCATCACCCGGTCCGAGATACCGAAAACTCATGTATGTTGGGAAAAATGCCATGCGCGAGATATTGCTCCTGGACAATGGCTCGCGACGCCCCCAGTCCACCCTGGCCCTGCGAGAACTGGCCGCACGCTTGACGGCACGTCTCCGCCAGCCCGTCCAGCCCGTCTCTCTCGCCCATTCCGACCTCATTAGCGCCGACAAACTCGCTGGGCAACCGGCCACCACCCTGGAGCCCTGGCTGGTTGACCGTCTGCGCCAGGGTATCCAGCGCTTTCTGATCATCCCCCTCTTTTTCGGCCCGAGCGGGGCCCTCACCGAGGCTATTCCAGCCCTGGCGGCCAGGCTGCGCGCGGACGCCGGCCCTCTGGATGTCTGCCTGGCCGCCCCACTCTGCCCCCTGCCCCAGGGTGAGCCACGCCTCACCGCCATCCTCCTGGACCGCATCGCGACCGCCGCCCGGGAGACCCAGCTCCAACCCCGACGCCTGGTCCTGGTGGATCATGGCTCCCCCCGCCCCGAGGTCAACGCCGCCCGGCGCTGGGTGGCGGCGGACCTGCGCTCCCGGCTGGAGGCCGGCATTCAGGTCGAGGAGGCCGCCATGGAACGTCGCGCCGGTCCCCAATACGACTTCAATGGCGAACTCCTGCTGGAGGTGCTGCGCCGCCTGGCGCGGGCGGACAGCCAGAGCCCGGTCTTCGTCGCCCCCCTGTTTCTGTTCGCCGGCCGTCATGCCGGCCCCGGCGGGGATCTGGACGAGATCGCGGCCGCCGTCAAGGCCGAGCACCCGAGGCTGCGCATCGCCCTGACGGGACTGGTGGGTGACCACCCGGCCCTCCTCGACATCCTGGCGTCCCGCTACCGGGAGACCCTGGAGACTGGCGCGTGACCCCAGTCACGGCCGGGCCCCTGCCCATCGCCGGGGTCCTGGATGATCTCAACGCCGCCCTGAGGACCGGTCATGCCCTGCTCCAGGCCCCCACGGGTTCGGGCAAATCCACCCGCGTCCCCCTGGCCCTCCTCGATCAGGACTGGCTGGCGGGCCGGCGCATCCTCATGCTGGAACCACGCCGCCCCGCCGCTCGCCTCACCGCCGCGCACATGGCGGCCTTGCTCGGCGAGGACCTGGGCGAGACGGTGGGCTATCAGGTCCGCTTCGAGCGCCGGATCGGACCCCGTACCCGCATCGAGGTCCTGACCGAGGGCATCCTGACCCGCCGCCTCCAGTCGGACCCGGCCCTGGCGGGGGTGGGCGTCGTCCTCTTCGACGAACTCCACGAGATGAATCTGCCAGCGGCGCTGGGGCTGGCCCTGACCCTGGACGTGGTCGCCAACCTGCGCCCGGACCTGCGCATCCTGGCCATGTCCGCCACCCTGGACGCCGGGCCCCTGGCGGCCTTGCTGGGCGGCGCGCCCCTGATCCAGGCCAGCGGCCGGCCTTATCCGGTCGAGATCCGCTACGCCGAACGGGACCCAGGGCGCGACTGGCTACCGGCCCTCGTCGCCACCATCCGCCAGGCCCTGGCCGGCCATGAGGGCGACCTGCTCGTCTTCCTGCCCGGCGCCGGCGGAGATCGAACGCCTCCGGGAACGGCTCGCGGGCCTGGGCGACCAAGGCATCGAGATCCTGCCCCTGCATGGCGCCCTGCCCGTGGCGGAGCAGGACCGGGTCCTGGGCGGGTCCCGGGACGGCCGACGACGCCTGGTGCTGGCCACGGACCTGGCCGAGACCAGCCTCACCATCCCCGGCATTGGCGTGGTGGTGGATACGGGCCTGACCCGGAAACCACGTTTTGAGCCGGGATCGGGTTTGACCCGGCTGGTGACGGAGGCCATTCCCCTGGCCTCGGCGGATCAGCGCGCCGGGCGCGCCGGGCGGCTCGGCCCCGGCATCTGTTTCCGGCTCTGGACCCGGGCCCAGGAGGCGGGCCGTCCAGAACACCGCGCGCCCGAGATCCTGCAATCCGATCTGGCGCCCCTGGCCCTGGAACTGGCCCTCTGGGGCGTGCGCGATCCGGCGGCACTCCAGTGGCTTCACGCCCCACCGCGCCCGGCCTGGGAGCAGGCGGTAGCCCTGCTCATCCGTCTGGGTGCCCTGGACGCGGGTGGCCACATCACCCGGCTCGGCCGCGCCATGGCGGGACTGCCCGTCCATCCGCGCCTGGCTGCCCTGCTGCGGGGGGCACCCGCCGACCTGGCCGGGGAGGCGGCGGACCTCTGCGCCCTCCTCTCGGAACGCGACCCCTGGATACGCCGGCCCGGCGAGCCCGGGTCGGCGGACCTGGGGGCACGCCTGCTTGCCCTGCAAGCCTTCCGTGACCGCCGGGGCCCCGGCGACATGGACGGCCGACGGCTCGCCGCCATCGACCGCGCCGCCGCGCAACTGCGCCGTCTGGTCAGGGGGTCGGAGGGGCATGAGCAGCGAGCGATTGCCACCAGCGGCGGCCTGCTCGCCTTGGCCTATCCGGACCGGATCGCCCAGCGGCGCCTGGAGCGAGAGGGTCGTTATCTCCTGGCCCAGGGTTCCGGCGCGGCTCTCCCACCGGGCGATCCCCTGGCCAGCCACCCCTATCTGGTGGCCGCTGGCCTGGATGCCGCCGGGCGCGACGGGCGCATCCAGCTCGCCCTACCCATCACCGAGCCGGAGATCCAAGCCCTGTTCGCGGATCGGATCCAACGCGAGCGGGTCCTGACCTGGGATCCGGGCCGGGAGGCCGCCAGCGCCCAGGAGGTCACGCGGCTGGGCGCCATCCACCTGACCACCCAGCCGGCGGCCATCCTGACCACGGACCCGGTCGCCGACCTGCTACTGGCGCGCATCCGGCGCGATCCCGGCCAGGCCCTGAACTGGAGCGACACCGCCCGCCAGTTCCAGGCCCGCGTCCTCCTGATGCGCGCCCTGGAACCCGATGCCGGCTGGCCAGATCTGACGCCTCCCCAACTAGAGCTGAGTCTGGAAACCTGGCTCGGCCCCTGGCTGGCCGGCAAGACCCGCCTCGACGAGGTCCAGGCCCTCGACCTGGCCGCCCTCCTCGCCGCCCAACTCGACTGGGATCAACGCCAACGTCTGGACCTGGAGGCCCCGGCCAGCCTCGTTACCCCCGCCGGTGCCCGCCGCCCCATCGATTATCTGGCCGGCCAGATTCCCATCCTCGCCGTACCGTTACAGGAGATGCTGGGAGCCCGCGAGACCCCGAGCATCGCCCATGGCCGGGTCCCCCTCCTGATGCAGCTTCTCAGCCCGGCACGCCGACCCATCCAACTCACCCGGGACCTCCCGGGATTCTGGGCCGGCAGCTATGCCCAGGTGCGTAAGGAAATGCGCGGCCGCTACCCCAAGCACCATTGGCCCGAGGACCCCGCCAACGCGGCGCCCATGGCGCGGAGTATCAAGTCAAGAGGGGTGTGACGGGTGTGACCGCCCAGACCCACAAGCCTGGGGCGAGCAGGACTAACCCGATTAAGACCGGCGATATAAAAATCAGGGGTTCCAATGCCCTCTTACCAGGGCTTGTACCGCAGTTCCGGCAGGCTATCGCGGTCGAAGATGGCAGGCAGGGTCTCGACCAATTGCACCAGCTCATCCAGATTCATGTAACAGCCCCAGGAGGCCTTGGCGGCTTCCACGGGTAGTTCGACCCAAAAACGGTCCATCTTTGGCTCGCAGAGGATCTGCAGAACATTATCCTGGCCATCGATGAGGCCCAGAAAGTCATCCCCGCCATGGAAGCATCCCAGGAGTTGACGGTGGATATCGCGGGCACTCATCTCGACGGCGTTGGTCGAGGAAATGGCATCACCGGAACGTTCGAAGTAGTAAAAGACTCTGTAATGCATGGCTAATTAACCTTGCTCCCCGCTCGACGACCTGGACGGATGGCGAGGAGCCGAATGGCGCGACCAGGGCCCGGCCTTGCCCCGTGCTATTATTTCTCCTTTCCGCTCCGGTCATGCTGGCACGGCTAGGAACAATCTTGTCTTTTACTCCATCCGGGCCGTCACGGGCAAACTTTTCCTTAATCGCCTCAAGTTGTTGATCCCGTGCCAGTGGCCAGGGACCGGCGGGCAGGCACCGGGATCTTGACCCATGCTGCATCTTCTTGACCCGCGGGACCCGACCGCGCCCTTCCCCGACGTCTCCCTGGCGGAGCGCGAGCCCGACGGCCTGCTCGCCATCGGCGGCGACCTGGACCCACGACGCTTGCTCAACGCCTACCGCCACGGCATTTTTCCCTGGTTCAACGCCGGCGATCCCATCCTCTGGTGGAGCCCGGACCCCCGGACCGTGCTGCCGCCGAACCGGGTCCATATCTCCCGCAGCCTGGCGAAGACCCTGCGCCGGGGACACTTTCGGATCACCCTGGATCAGGCCTTCCATCAGGTCATTGGCGCCTGTGCCGGCCTCCGCCGTCAAGGCAATGGCACCTGGCTGGTGCCGATGATGATTCGCGCCTACCAGCGGCTCCATCGCGCCGGCTGGGCCCACTCGGTGGAGGTCTGGCGGGATGGCGACTTGGTCGGCGGCCTCTACGGCGTAAGCCTTGGCCGCGTGTTTTTCGGAGAATCCATGTTCAGCCTCGTCAGCGATGCCTCCAAGGTGGCCCTTGTCCACCTGTGCCGAACCCTGGAAGACCGTGGTTTTGGCCTCATCGATTGCCAGATGGCAACCGACCACCTGTTGAGCCTGGGGGCGTTTCAGATCCCGCGCGCCGCCTTCACCCACACCCTCGATCTCCTGTGCGCGGACCCGGGTACGCCGGGACTCTGGAACCCCGAGGCCGCGTCCAGGGGGACAGCGGATTCCCCGGCGCCAGCACCCGCCCTGTCATCCCAGGAAGGGGCCGGCTCATGACCAACCTCGGCTTCCAGCAACGGCTAACCCTCTTCCTGACGGGGATACGCCCCTGCGCTTATTTGCCGCGACACGAGGAGCGTGTCCTTTTTGTCGATCCCCGGTTACCCATGAGCGGTCCGCTCTATGAAGCCCTATTGCAGCAAGGTTTCCGGCGCGCCGGACGCTTCGTCTATCGCCCCGCCTGTGGGCCTTGTCAGAGTTGCGTGCCGGTACGCCTCGATGTCAACCACTTCGCCCCCAACCGATCCCAACGCCGCAATCGCGACCAAAACGCGGACCTGATATTGAGCGATCGATCCGCTGACTTCGCACCCGAGCATTTTGCCCTCTATGCCGCCTATATCCGCCATCGCCACCCGGATGGAGGTATGGCGGAACAATTGACCCCGGAAAGTTACCAGGATTACCTGATCCAACCCTGGGGGGGCGAGACCCGGCTGCTGGAATTGCGCCTTGGGGAGCGCCTGATAGCCCTGGCCGTTACCGACCGCTTGCCCAATGCCCTGTCCGCCGTCTATACCTTCTTCGATCCCACGGTCGCCGCCCGCGCTCCAGGCGCTTACGCCATTCTGAGCCAGGTCGAACTCGCCCGCCGCCTGGGGCTCCAGTACCTCTACTTGGGATATTGGATCCAGGACTGTCGCAAGATGGCCTACAAGGATAGATACCGGCCCATCCAGGCCCTGATCGGGGAGCAGTGGCAAGAATTCGAGCGTGGGCAACCCATCCCTGACCAAGACGGGCAGGCGTTATGTACCCAGAGCCCGTCAATCCCCGGCCTATAGCTTAAGGAGGATTGCCTGGGCGACTGGCGACTGCGACTGGAGACTGGCGGCTGACGGAAGGTTTCGACAGCAGGGATGCTGTCCTCAAGCCTACCGGGATGTAACCCACCGCTGATCACGCTTCGGCCTCAAGCGGGAGGATCGGGTGGCGGCGGGCGGGGGTGTCGACAGCAGGGATGCTGTCGCCAAGCCTACAGGGATGTATTCACGGCGTCCCCCGCCCGCCGCCACCCGGCCCGGGTAACCAGAAACTCAAAGTTGTTGGGTATTTTCACAGCGCCACCCGAACCACCAGCCGATCCGGAGCCAGAAACCCCTAGCCCGGCCCCAACAAGCGGGTGGTAACCCCAACCGACAGCCTATGATGGCCGCCCCCGCGAATCACGCCCCGCAGGGGTGCGACATCGCCATAATCTCGACCGACCGCCAGGCGGACATGGCCGCTCGCGGGCACCAGATCATTGGTCGGATCCAGGTCCAGCCAACCATCGGCGGGTACACCCGGCGTACCTGGAGCATAAATCTGCACCCAGGCATGCGAAGCGTCAGCCCCGACGAAGACGGGACCATCCCCGGAGCTGGTGCGTAGGTAGCCGCTGACATAGCGGGCGGGCAGACCCAGCATGCGGAGGGAACCCGCCATCAAGTGCGCGAAGTCCTGGCACACCCCCCGGCGTTGGGCAAAGGCCTCTTCCAGGGGCGTGTCTATCTCGGTGCTGCGGGCCTCGTACTGGAAATCGGCATGGATGCGATGCATCAGGTCCAGCGCGGCCTCCGCCACCGGCCGGTCAGGGGGAAAAGACGGCAGCGCATAATCCCGCAGCGCCTCTAACCGGGGCACATAGGGAGAGGGTTGCACGAACTCCACCGCTGGATCGAAGGGCGCGCGCGCGACGTAACGCAAACGATCGCGCACCCGCCGCCAATCGGGCGCGGCCTCGGGCTGGAGCAACCCAAAGCGCGGCGACACCCGCAGCCTGGCATGGGCTCGCACCCGCAAGACCCGGTGGGCTTGCTGGAGGGTGAAGTGACAACAGGCGTTACCAAAGACGTCGGTGCCATCGCGGCATTGAGCAGGGGCGGGGTCCAGGTCCAGGGCGTAAGAAATCAGCACTTGGTGGGCGTCGGTCAGGGGCCGCAGGTAGGCGAGGTGATGGGCGAGAGAGACCGGCGCCTCGTACTCATAGCAAGTCTCATGCAGGACATCCAACTCCACCACACCAGGGTCATCCCCGGCGGGCCTGGAGCCGCCCGTCTCTGGGGTGGGGTCCACTTGGCTCATGTGTGCCGCACCTGATCCGGGCCGTCCGCCAGCGCGAAATAGCGATGGCCAATTTCCTCGCCCAGGGACAGGGCCATGCGGTTCAGGCGCCGGGCCACTTCAAGCAAGATCCTGACCAGACCGGTATCGTCCAGATCGCGCAGGTCCCGCAACGCAAACCCCACGCCCACCCGTGGCAGCCACGACTGCATGGGTGCGAGGACCTGCTTGCTACCGGGAAGCTTCGACAGTTCGGTCCGCAACCGCCGCAGCACCCCCGCAAAGGCCCGCGGGTTGGTGTCATCCAGCACCAGCAGATCCACTAAGGCCAGCAAGTCTTCATGACGCTGATAACGAGCACGGTAACTGATGGTACTGTCGAAAAGATCCAGCAGGGCTTCCACGCCATCGGCCCCAACCAGGGCGCCGGCTTCCAGGAAGTCATCCAGGCACTGGGTGAGGCCAACCAGCCGCTCCAAGAGGCGACCCACGGTGAGGAACCGCCAGCCATGATCGCGGATCATACGGTCGGACTGGGCTCCCGTGGCCGCCGCTAATTGCAACGCCAGCCGATCCAGGGCCGGGGGCACCCGCGCCCTCGCGGGCAATTCCCCACCAGATAGGGCGAGTGACGAGGTGAAGGAGGCGCGCATCGTACGAATCAGGCCCCACTGCTCGGGCGATAGCCGGTCACGCAAGGCGTAGGAGGTGCGCTCCAGGGCACCCAGGTTAAAGGCAATGCTGAAGGCATCCTTTTCATCGGCCAAGCCCGCCAGCAGGGCACGTTCATAGAGACGGGGGGCCTTCACCAAGGTGGGTACTCCCGGGGGCACCAGGCCGGCACGCCCCCCCTGCATCGACAAGGCGCTGGGCAAAGCCCCGCGGGTCATGCCATCGGTGGCGGTCAGACGCAGCGTGGCGCGCGCGAGGCGGACCAGCTGTTCGGTACGTTCCGTATAGCGTCCTAGCCAGAACAGATTCTCACCCGTGCGGCTACTGACGGGGCGACGCCGCCCCTGCACATCGTCCACGGACAGCCGGCCAGGCAGCATGGAAAAGTGATCCACCGGCCCGTCGGTCAGGACCCAGGTGTCCAAACTGGTGCCGCCGCGTTGCATCGAGACGCTGGCCTCCGCGCCTTTGGCGACGCGCGTCATGCCACCTGGCAACAACTGCCAGCGCCCTTGGCCATCGGCAATGGCATAGACACGCAACAATGCCGGGCGTGGCGTCAGAGTGCCATCATCCCAGATGGGTGCGCGCGAGAAGGACAGGCGGCTCTGCACCGTCCAGGCATCCGGATCCAGGTCAACACCTGCCTGGGCGGGAGCGAAAACCTTGGATGTCCTGCCGGCCTCCGGGAAGGTACTGCGCAGCAGCTTGCCCTCCAGGCGCCCCTTGACATCGGCCCAGGCCGCGGGCTCGCCGCACCACCAGGTCGGCAAGGAAGGCATCAACAACTTCTGCCCCAGGATCTGCCGCGCGATGCCGGGCAGAAAGCCCTGGATGGCCGGCGACTCCAGGAAGGCACTGCCCAAGGCATTGGCCATCACAATATGGCCGGCGCGAGCCGCATCCACCAGGCCAGGGACCCCCAGCGCCGAGTCCGGACGCAATACCAGCGGGTCGCACCAGTCGTCATCCACGCGGCGGAGCACGCCGTGCACGGGTTCCAATCCCTCCACGGTCTTCAGGTAGAGGTGCTCACCGCGCACGGTAAGGTCCCCGCCCTCGACCAGGGGCAGGCCCAGGTAGCGCGCCAGGTAGGCCTGCTCGAACCAGGTCTCGCTATAGGGCCCCGGCGTGAGGAGCACGATGCGGGGCGTGTGGCCACCGGCGGCCTCGCGAGCGGGTCCCTCCAGCGCATTCAGCAACCGCTGGTAGCTGCTGGCGATGTGCTGCACCCGCATCTCCCGAAAGATGTCGGGAAATTGCGCCGAGACCAACAAGCGATTGTGCAATACGTATCCCAGGCCCGGGGGCCCTTGGGTACGTTGGGCGACGACCCACCAGCCGCCATCGGGCCCGCGGGCGATATCAAAGGCCACGATCAGCAGTCGTTGGCCACCCGCGGGCCGCGCCCCGTGCATGGCGCGCACATAGCCTGGATGGCGTAACAGCAAAGCGGGTGGCAAGAGGCCCTTGTGCAAGAGTTGCCGCGCCCCATAGAGGTCCGCCAGCACTGCCTCCAACAACTCAGCCCGCTGCACGAGACCGGGCTCGATTTCCGCCCAGTCTTTAGGCTCGATCAAGAGAGGCAGCAGTTCCAGCGACCAAGGGCGCGTCGCCACGCCATCGGCCCCAAAGACGTTATGGGTAACCCCATCCCGCTGAATCTGCTCATGGATCTGGGCCAGGCGACGGTCCAGATCCGCCGGCAGGCCGAGGCCCGCCGACGGGGCGGGCAGCAGGCCCAGGAATCGCGACCAGACGGGTCGCGGTGCCCCGTCAGGTAGGCGCATTTCATCCCAGACCCCCTCCTCGACCGGTGGTGCGGGCAGCAGGTCACCGACCGCCGGCTCTTCGGGCGCGCGGGTCCCCGCGGTTGCCAGGGACAAGGGGCTTGTGCTCGGGTGTGGCAAGGCTCGTCAGCGCCGGCGGCGCAGGTCCAGGGTGAAGGGGAACTCAAGGCTAGCGCGCGCCGGTTCCACCTTTAAGGCGCCAGGGGTGTGGCCAAAACGGAAGAAGCGGCCCAAGCGCCGGCTTTCCGCCTCGTAGGCATTCACCGGGAAGGTCTCGTAGCTGAGCCCGCCAGGGTGCGCCACATGATATTGGCAGCCCCCAAGGGAACGCCCAAGCCAGTTGTCAACGATATCCAGGGTCAGGGGGGCATGGACACCGATCGTGGGATGAAGGGCGGATGAGGGCTGCCAGGCGCGATAGCGCACCCCGCAGACGTATTCGCCGGCGCGGCCGGTCGGCTGCAGCGGCGCCGCCTGACCATTGACCGCGATCACATGGCGGTTGTCGTTAAGCCCCGTAACCTTGAGTTCCAGTCGCTCCAGGGATGAGTCGACATAGCGTACCGTCCCGCCGCCGGAATCCTCTTCGCCCATCACATGCCAGGGCTCGAGGGCGCTCCGCAGCGTCAGGCCGATGCCCCAGCTTGATACCTCGCCCATCACCGGGAAGCGGAACTCAAAGTGCGGGGCGAACCAGTCCCGGTCGAAGGCAAAACCCGCCTGTTGCAGCTCGACAATGACGTCGTCGAAGTCCATCTGGATAAAGGTGGGCAGGAGAAAGCGGTCATGCAGACTGGTGCCCCAGCGCGTCAGGCGGGTGGCGATGCCACCCCGGTAGGGCTCGCGCCAGAACCAGGCCAGCAGGGCCCGCAATAGCAGTTGCTGCGCCAGGCTCATCCGGGCATGGGGCGGCATTTCAAAGGCCCGCATCTCCAGCAGGCCCAGCCGGCCGGTGGGTCCATCCGGCGAATAGAGTTTGTCGATGCAAAATTCGCTACGGTGGGTATTGCCCGAGGCATCGATCAAGAGGTTACGGAGCGACCGGTCCACGAGCCAAGGGGGCGCAATGCCGGCTGCACCGCCGGCGGGGGCCATCCGCCGCTCCAGCTCGTCGAGCGCAACCTCGATTTCGTACACCTGATCGTTGCGGGCCTCGTCGATGCGCGGCGCCTGGCTCGTCGGGCCGATAAAAAGGCCGCTGAAGAGGTAGCTCAGGGCGGGATGGTTGTGCCAGTAGGTCACCAGGCTCGCCAGCAGGTCCGGCCGGCGCAGGAAGGGACTGTCGGCGGGCGTGGCGCCGCCCAGCACGAAATGGTTGCCGCCGCCCGTGCCCGTGTGCCGGCCATCCAGCATGAACTTCTCGGTGGAGAGCCGCGACTGATGAGCGGCCTCGTAGAGAAACTCGGTGTGATCGACGAGTTCTCCCCAGTTGTGCGCCGGATGGATATTGACCTCGATCACGCCGGGGTCCGGGGTGACTTGCAGCAACTTGAGACGGGGATCGCGCGGCGGGGGATAGCCTTCCAGGACCACCTTCACGTCCAGCTCGGCGGCGGTCGCCTCGATAGCCGTGACTAATTCCAGGTAGTCCTCCAGATGCTCGAGGGGCGGCATGAAGATGAACATCACCGCGCTCTTGCCGCCATGCTCCATCTCGGCCTTGGTGCCGTTGGCACGCTGGGGATCGCGCACCTCGACGCAGAGGGCGGTGCGAATGATCCAGCCCGCCGACTGCTGGCGCGCCGGCCGGGTGTCCGGTTTCTCCGCACGCGGGGTAGTGGCATGGTGCGGGGAGGCGCGGCCATCGCCAGCTATGGCACCAGCGCCCCCAACCTCGTCCCCGATCCCGGCATATCCCGGCATCTCTTGACCTTGCAGGGCGACGGCACCGCCCTCGGCAAAACCGTACCCCGGATGGCGGGCGTCATAGCGAGTCTGGGATCTGAGGACCGCGGCACTGGGCAAGGGGGTGGCGGGCGCGAAGGGGTCCTGCGCTATCGAAAAGGGCTGGTCCTCGGTTCTGGCCCACGGCAGGGAGTCGAGCGGCAACCGATACCCCATCGGCGAATCGCCGGGGATCAGATAGAGGCGATCATCTCGGGGAAACCAGGGTCCGCTGATCCAGCTTGGCCCTGCTTCACCCGCGATCAACTCACGCTTGAGAGGCAGCAGGTAGCCCACCACGCTGTCCAGCCCCTGGTCGAAGATACGCCGCAGACGCACGCGTTCGAGCTCATCCTCCAGCTTGGAGTCAAAGGGATCCACATTGATCGGCAGCCGGCGCTCGCGCCACAGGTAGTACCAGGTATCCTCGTAACCGGTCTGAACATACTGGGTGTCGAGGTGGAGGCGCCGCGTCAAGGCCATGATGAAGGCCTTGGCATCGGCGGCGGTATAGCGATGGCTATGGCGCTCGTCGGCGAGCAGTTCGGGGTTATGCCAGCAGGGCTGGCCATCGGCGCGCCAACAAATGGAGAGCGCCCACCGCGGCAGCTGTTCCCCTGGATACCACTTACCTTGGCCGAAATGCAGGAAGCCGCCCGGTGCATAGCGCCTCATCAGCCGGTGTAACAACTCGCTAGCCAGGCCCCGTTTGGTAGGACCCAGGGCGTCCGTATTCCATTCGGCGCCATCCCGGTCCTCCACCGCAACAAAGGTCGGTTCGCCACCCATGGTCAGCCGCACGTCACCAGCCACCAGTTCGGTGTCCACGGCATGGCCAAGCGCCGAGATCTTCTCCCACTGCTCGTCGGTATAGGGCTGGGTCACGCGGGGGGACTCGTGGATGCGCATGACCTGCATCTGGTGGGAGAACTCGACTTTGCATTCATCCACCACCCCGGATACCGGGGCGGCCGTCGCTGGCTCGGGGGTGCAGGCCACCGGAATGTGCCCCTCCCCCGCCAGCAAGCCCGAGGTCGGGTCCAGACCAACCCAGCCAGCCCCCGGCAGATAGACCTCGCACCAGGCGTGCAGATCGGTAAAATCGCTCTCGGCCCCGGAGGGACCATCGAGAGACTTGATGTCGGGCTTGAGCTGGATGAGATAGCCGGAGACGAAGCGCGCGGCCAAACCCATGTGGCGCAGCGTCTGCACCAGCAGCCAGGCGGAATCCCGGCAGGACCCGGAGCCATGGGCCAGAGTCACCTCGGGCGTCTGCACCCCGGGTTCCAGGCGGATCAAGTAGGTGATATCCCGTTGCAGGCGCTGGTTTAGCTCCACCAGGAAGTCGATGGTGCGCACCTCTTCGCGGGGGATGCTGGCCACGAAGGCCTTGAAGCGCGGCGTCAGTTCACCCTTGACCAGATAGGGCAGCAGGTCGTGCTCCAGTTCCGGGGCATAACGGAAGGGATAGCGCTCCGCTTCCGGTTCCAGGAAGAAGTCGAAGGGGTTGTAGACCGACATCTCGGCCACCAGGTCCACCGTCACCTTGAATTCCTGGGTACGATCGGGAAATACCAGCCGGGCCAGATAGTTGGAAAAGGGGTCCTGCTGCCAGTTGATAAAGTGCCCCGCCGGCTCGACGCGCAGGGAATAGCTCAGGATGGGCGTGCGGCAATGGGGCGCCGGTCTCAGACGCACGATCTGGGGCGACAGGGACGCCAAACGATCGTAACGGTAGTGCGTGACGTGATTGAGCGCGACGTGAATGGACAATTGATTCTCCCGATCTGGCAGGCAAGGAACCCACAAAGATTCATCTGCAAGGTCCGGGCCATCCAGTGGCACGCACCCGCCCGCACAACCAGAATGGATGCCGCCCAGCCTGGTTGCGTAACTGGCCCCCGCATCGCCCCACAAAGTGAACCTGGTTGCACGCTTTTAGGGCGTGACCTCCCTTGATACCGCCTCACTTGGTGCGACCTGGGATAGATGCCTTGCAACTCTTGTTGCCAGTGCGGCGCCGAGGCCACGCCGGCCCCCCTCATCCCTTGCCGATCGACAGTACCACCCCCGATCCCACACCTTGGCACTCCTCTTGCTTTAGACTATCAAGAGGGTAAAAACCCCCGGTAATTAAGACTACTGAGAGGGAATGGCACCATGGCTATTGATTGGAATCTCTACGACCCCAAAGGCGGCTATGACGAACTCATCGGCTCCCCGGGTATCCCTCGCCCCTCCGCGACCAACCTGACCGCCTGGCTGCGCTCCCTGTCGGACGAGGAGTTGCAAATGCGCAAGCTGGACGCGGAACTGGCGATCATCGATAAGGGTGTCACCTTCACCGTCTATAGCGATGGCGAGAATATCGACCGGGCCTGGCCCTTCGATATCATTCCGCGCGTACTGCCCCTCAGCGAGTGGCGTGGGGTCGAGGCCGGCCTCAAACAGCGCCTCAAGGCCCTCAACCTCTTCATCGACGACCTCTACCACGCCCAAAAGGTGCTGGATGACGGCGTGGTGCCCAGGGAACTGATTGCGGATTCAAAGGGCTTTCGCCAGGAATGCGTCGGTATCCACCCCGCCCACGGCGTCTGGGCCCACATCTGCGGCAGCGACCTGGTGCGGGATGCCGACGGCATCCTTTATGTCCTGGAAGATAACCTGCGGGTGCCTTCGGGCGTCTCCTACATGATTGAAAACCGGGAGGTCACCAAGCGGGTACTTCCGGAACTCTTTGAGAATACGAATATTCTTCCCGTCGATGACTATCCCGACCGGCTGCTGGAGATGCTCCAATCCATCTCCCCCGCCAAGGGCCCCCGCCACCAGGTCGCCGTGCTCACCCCCGGCATCTACAACTCGGCCTACTTCGAGCACGCCTTCCTGGCTCGCAGCATGGGCGCCCAACTGGTGGAGGGGGCCGACCTGCGCGTGGATCAGGACGACTACGTTTATATGCAGACCATTCAGGGTATGACCCGGGTGGACGTCATCTACCGGCGCGTGGATGATCTCTTCCTGGACCCAGAGGTGTTCAACCCCGCCTCGGTGCTGGGTGTTCCCGGTCTGATGCGGGCCTGGCGCCAGGGTAAGGTCGCCCTGGCTAATGCCCCGGGCTGCGGGGTGGCGGACGACAAGGTCATCTACTCCTACGTCCCCGATATCATCCGCTATTACCTGGCCGAAGAACCCCTGCTGCCCAACGTGCCGACCTTCCGCTGCCACGTCAAGGCGGAACGGGACCAGGTTCTGGCGAACCTGGAGACCATGGTGGTCAAGCCCGCTAACGAATCCGGAGGCTATGGTATGCTCGTTGGACCTCAATCCACGGCCCGGGAGCGCGAGGAGTTTGCCGTCCTGCTGCGGGCCAATCCTCGCAATTACATCGGTCAGCCCGCGCTAAAACTCTCCACGGCGCCGACACTCTGTGATGGCTCCCTGGAGCCGCGTCATCTGGATTTGCGACCCTTCATCCTCCAGGGACGTGATATTCACGTCACCGCTGGCGGCCTGACGCGGGTGGCAATGAAAAGGGGTTCCCTAGTAGTTAATTCATCCCAGGGTGGTGGCAGTAAGGACACCTGGGTCGTCGATAGCGAGATAGCCTGATGCTCTCCCGAGTTGCTGAACGCATTTATTGGCTGGCGCGTTACCTGGAACGCGCCGAAAACACGGCGCGACTGGTCAGTACCTACCATTTTCTGCTGATGGACCTGCCGCGAGGCGCCCAGTTGGGCTGGCAGGCCTTGCCCGTCATTACCGGCGGACAGGAACTCTTCGCCGAGCACTATCTGCGCCAGGATGAACGCAACACGGTCAAGTTCCTCCTCGCGGATGCCTTCAACCCGAGCTCTCTGATCAATTCCATCGCCTGGGCGCGGGAGAACTGCCGGACTTCTCGCGAGGAATTACCGGGCGCGGCCTGGGAACAGATCAACGAGTTCCACCTCTTCGTCGCTGACCAGGTGATGGAGGCCCTGACCCGCCGTGGCCGCTTCGTTTTCCTGACCGGGGTCATCCGCCGCTGCCAGCAACTGACCGGACTGCTCCACGGCGTCATGAGTCGCGGTCACGCCTACGAGTTCATCGATCTGGGCCGTTACCTGGAGCGGGCCGACATGACCTCCCGCGTCATCGATATCGGCACCCAAAGCCACCCCTTGAGCTATCAGTCCCGGGACGAGACGGGCAAGATCGATGTCCATGTCTGGACCAGCATCCTTCGCGCCCTTTCAGCCTATCAGATGTACCGCAAGGACCTGCGGATTGCCGTCAACGATACCGATGTCGCCTCTTACCTGCTCCATGATGGCAACTTCCCCCGCTCTATCCGCCACTGCCTGGACGAGGCCGAGTCCTGCCTGGGGAATCTGCCTCTGCATGGGGACATGCTCCGCCGGGTCCGAGCGGCGCGCCAATACCTCGATGACATTAAACCCGGCGAGTTGGATGGTCCTGGCCTGCATCAAGGGCTAGATGCCCTGCAAATAGGCATATCCAGCATCCACGAAGGCATCCGCAAGACCTGGTTCACGCACTTACACCAGGCCGGGAGTCCAGACGGTCCCGACCTCATGCGCCAGGTGGCTGTCCAGACGCCTCCAGCGTAAAGAGTGGCAGGGCGGCTATGGCCAGGCGGATGTTCTCCGCCCAACTGGCGCGCAGGGCGTTGAGATAGGCATCATGCTCATCCAGGCGGCGGTACATCCGTAACACCAGGGAATCACGTTCGTAGAGCAGCAATTCCACCGGCGGCCCCACGGTGACATTGCTCTTCATGGTTGAGTCCATGGAGACCAGGGCACAGCGCGCGGCGTCCTCCAGGGTTGAATTGTGCTCGATGATGCGATCCAGGATCGGCTTACCATACTTGGCCTCCCCGATTTGCAGAAAGGGGGTCGCCCGGGAGGTGGTGATGTGGTTGCCTTCGGGATAAATCATATGCAGGCAGGGCGCCTCTCCCGCAATCTGACCTCCCAGGATAAAACTGGCGGCGGGGCTGAAACCCGCGTTAGGGGCCTCCTTGTCCCGATGCCGCTTTTGCCGCTGGCGGCTGACCTCGCCAATGTAATCGGCCACCTCATTCATATAACGCGCCTTGTTCAGTGGGCAGTTGGGATCATCCTTCAACTCATGCCGGAGTTGGGCAATCACCGCCTGGGTCGTTGCCAGGTTCCCCGCGCTCAGAATTACAAACTGCCGCTCCCCCGGGATGCCCAGGGTGTGCATCTTGCCGTAGCAACTCACCTGGTCCGAACCAGCGTTGGTCCGGGAGTCCGAGGCAAAAACCAAACCGGCATCAACAGAAATACCCACACAATAGGTCATCGCGACGGCCCTCAGCCATTACCAAGAACGCACAGTTTAAGGCAAGATGCAGGCCAGCGGGTCGGGCGTTGGACAATGCTCTTACGGAGATGCTGACAAAAAGCGACACAAAAGCAAACGGCGATCCAAGGATCGCCGTTTGCTTATGAATTTGGAGCGGGAAACGAGGCTCGAACTCGCGACCCCAACCTTGGCAAGGTTGTGCTCTACCACTGAGCTATTCCCGCTTTGGACACGTAAATCGAAGGCTTCACCCAACTCTCGATTTAAGCCATCCATTTTACGGATGCTCGCTGGGGTGTCAAGCATCCCAGAATATTTTTCGCGCCGCCCCGCCGGCCACGAACCCCGCCTAACGGCCCGCGCCGGAATGGGTGAGGCTAGGCCAGGCCGCGCGGAGGTAGATGAACATGGACCAGAGGGTGAGGCCGGCGGCGACATACAGCAGACCCAGCGCGGGTTCATAAATTGGCAAGCCCCAGGGGGCCTTACCCAGGATGAGAATCAGGATGGCGATCATCTGCGCCGTGGTCTTGAATTTGCCGACCTGGGAGACGGCGACCCGGGCGCGCACCCCCAGTTCCGCCATCCATTCGCGCAGGGCGGAGACGGTAATCTCGCGGCCGATGATGACCGCAGCAGGCAGGGCCAGCAGGGGGCGAGGGTCGGCCTCGACCAGCAGGACAAGAGCAACGGCGACCATGAGTTTGTCGGCGACGGGATCGAGAAAGGTCCCCAAGGCCGAGGTCTGACCCCAGCGGCGGGCCAGATAGCCATCCACCAGGTCGGTGAGGGCGGCCAGGCCGAAGACCAGGGCGCAGGCCAGGCGCGCCCAGGTGAAGGGAAGATAGAAAAAGCCCACGAAGACCGGGATCAGGAAGATACGCAGCAGGGTCAGGATGTTGGGGACGTTCCACATGCCTAGGGCCTCTGACTCGCGGGGTGAATGGCCTCGAAGATTTGCTGGGCCAACTGGCGACTGATGCCCTCGACCTGGGCGATGTCCTCCACTGCGGCGCCCTCCAAGGCCTGAATACCGCCGAATTCGCGCAGTAGCCGCTGACGGCGCTTGGGGCCAATCCCAGCGATTTCCTCCAAAACGGAGGCCGTGCGCGCCTTGGCGCGGCGCTGGCGATGGGCGGTGATGGCGAAGCGGTGCGCCTCGTCCCGAATTTGCTGGATGAGGTGCATGGCGGGGGAATCGGCCGGCAGTATAACGGCCGTGTCCCGGCCGGACAACCACAGCTGCTCGGCGCCAGGACGCCGATCCGGGCCCTTGGCGACGCCGACCAGGGTCAGTCCCGTTACCGCCAGTTCCCGTAAGGCCTCCTCCACCTTCGCCAACTGACCGCGCCCGCCGTCGATGAAGAGCAGGTCCGGCACCGGATACTCGCCCTGCTTGACGCGGGCATAGCGTCGGCTCAGAGCCTGATGCATGGCGGCATAGTCGTCGCCAGGCGTCACCCCCTCGATATTGAAGCGGCGATAGTCGGATTTGAGGGGGCCATCGGTCCCAAAGACCACGCAGGAGGCCACCGTCCGCTCGCCGCCGGTATGGCTGACGTCGAAGCACTCCAGGCGCAGCGGGGGGGCCACCAGATTCAGGGCCAGACGCAGGGCCTCGCGCCGTTGGGCATAACCGGCCTGACTGCCAAGGCGCGACGCCAGGGCCACCTTGGCGTTGTCGCGGGCCATGTCGAGCCAATGCACCCGCTCCCCCCGTACCCGGTGCCTGATCACCACCTTATGCCCGGCCCGCTCGCCCAGGGCCGTCTCCAGGAGTTCGCGCTCCTCGGGCTCGGCGCTGACAAGAATCACCGCCGGCACCGCCTTGTCGGCATAGAACTGGGTCAGGAAGGCGGCGATGATGCCGGCCTCTTCCATCCCCTCCGGCACCCGCGGGAAAAAGGCCTTATTGCCCAGGTTACGCCCGGCGCGGATGTAGAAGACCTGGACGCAGGTGAGGCCGCCCCCACTGGCACAGGCAACGATATCCAGGTCGCCGCCCTGACCGCTCACATACTGGCGCTGCTGAATGCCGCGCAGGGTCTTGATCTGGTCACGCAGGAGGGCGGCGCGCTCGAAGTCGAGGACCCCGGCAGCGGCCTCCATGCGCCCCGCCAGCTCGCTGATTACCTCGTCCGTGCGGCCCTCCAGAAACTGGATGGTATGCCGCACATCCTGGGCATAGTCCTCGGGTGTCACCAGCCCGACGCAGGGCCCGCTGCACCGCTTGATCTGATATTGGAGGCAAGGGCGGGACCGGTTGCGGAAAACCGCATCTTCGCACTGGCGCACCGGGAAGATCTTCTGGAGGAGATGCAAGGTCTCCCGCACCGCCCAGCCGCTGATGAAGGGGCCGAAGAAGCGGTCGCGCCCCTTGGTGGAGCCACGATGAAAGGTCAGGCGCGGGAAGGGGTCGCGGACTGTCAGACGGATATAGGGATAGCTCTTGTCATCCCGCAGCAGGACGTTGAAGCGCGGCTGCAGGGACTTGATGAGGTTGTTTTCCAGCAGCAGGGCCTCGCCCTCGGTGCTGGTCACCGTCACCTCGATGTCCCGGATCATGGAGACCATGAGCTCGATGCGCCGGTTGTGGGCGCGGCCGAAATAACTCGAAACCCGGCGCCGCAGGTCCTTGGCCTTTCCCACGTACAGCACCTTGCCCCCGCCGTCCAGCATGCGATAGACCCCCGGGATCTCGGGGATCTGCTTCAGGAGGCGGCGGGGATCGGCGGGATCGGCGGGATCGGGGATGGACATCAGGCTCGGCCAGGCGCGAGAATCAGGTCGCCGCCACCCAGTCCCGCGCCTGGCCAACCACGGCGCGGAACATCTCGGTCGTCAGTCGCCGGGTCTGGGTGTTGTAGCGGCTGCAATGATAGGAGTCCAGCAGCCGGCGGCCACCGGGCAGGACATGCCCGGCGCCGTGGGCAAAGGGAAAATCCTTCTGCTTGAGCCCCAGGGCGGTCAGCACGGCCCCATGGGCCAGCCGTCCCAGGGCCAGCACCACCGCGCCCGAACCCAGGTCCGCCAGTTCCGCCCTCAGGTAGTTATTGCACTGGCGCGCCTCCGACGCCGTTGGCTTGTTCTCCGGCGGCAGGCACTTGACGGCATTGGTGATGCGACAGCCGATCAACTGGAGTCCGTCGTCCCGGGCACGGGAGATCGGCAGGCTACCAAAGCCGAAAGTCGTAAAGGGTCTCGTAGAGCAGGATACCGGCGTGATCGCCGGTGAAGGGCCGTCCCGTGGCGTTGGCCCCATGGAGCCCGGGGGCCAGCCCTACCACCAGGAGCCTGGCCTCCAGGGCGCCAAAGGGGGGGACAGGGGCAGCGTGATAAGAGGGATGACGCCCCCGGACCTCGTCCAGGAAACGGGCCAGACGGGGGCAGCGGCGGCAGCCGAGGTCGAACCAAGCGGCCGGAAGGGGTAGGTCGGAATGGGGCATCATCACAACGGGGATTGACGAGAATGGCTCACAGCATAAGGCCTAGCAGCAGCCATACCAAACCCAGGGCACTCCGCGGGATCCAGGGGAACCCGACGGCCGGGACAACTCCCAGGGGCCATCCAGCCCCGCTCGCTCTCAGCCCCCAAGCCGGACGCGAATCCGGGCTCCCCCCAGCGGGCTCCTGGCAATTGCCAGATCCCCGCCGTAGGCCGCGCAGATCTCCCGCGCCACCGCGAGCCCGATGCCGTGCCCAGGGGTGGTCAGGTCCAGTCGGGCCCCGCGTTCGCCCAACCCCCGCGCCTGTTCGGCGCTAATGCCGGGCCCATCGTCCTCCACCCATAACACCACCAGATCACTCTCGCGCCGGGCCCCGATCCGGACCTGGGTCCGGCACCATTTGAAGGCGTTGTCCAGCAGGTTGCCAATCACCTCCAAGAGGTCGCCTTCGGCCCCGCGGAAGCTTAGCCCAGGTTCCAGATCCCGTTCCACCCTGACCGCACGGTCGGCATGCAGCTTGGTCAAGGTCGCCAGGAGTCGCTCGACCGTCGGAGCCAGGAGAATGGGTGGCGACAGGGTGGCGGCCGGGCGACCTCGGGCCCGCTCCAGTTGGTAGGTGACGATCTCGTCCATACGTCGGATCTGCTCCTCCAGGACGGCTCTCGGCAACGGATGCTGGGTCGGCCCTTCTTCAGCCCCAACCGCCGCATCGCCCCACTCGCCCAAAGCGCCGCGCATCACGGCCAGGGGCGTCTTGAGGCTATGGGCCAGGTCGGCCAGGGCGTTGCCGAGCCGGCCCTGGCGCGCCGCCTCGTGGGCCAGCAAGGCGTTGAGGTTCTCCGTCAGGGGACGCAGTTCCCCAGGGTAGGCGCCGTGCAGGCGCTCCTGGGTGCCAGCCTCCACGGCGGCCACTTCCGCGGCCGCCCGCCGCAAGGGGCCGAGCCCCCAGCGCAGGGCGACCAGGAGGGTGGCCAGCAAGACCAGGGACATAGCCCCCAGCCAGGTGAAAAGGTGGACCCGAAAGCGGGCCAATTCCTCCTCGTAGGGCCCCAGGTCCTCCGCCACGCTGAAGGTGTAGTCCGTGGGTGTCGGCCCGATGGACCAGGTGACGCCAAAACCCTCCACGAAGAAGGCGCGACCCTCCACGTCTTGGGCCATGTGGAAGCGGCGCACTCCCGGGCCAAGCCTGGCCTCGAAGGGGATGTTCTCGCCGAGGGCCGAGAGGGAACGCCACACCGGCTCACCCTTGGCGTCGGCGACCTGGGCGTAGAGACCGGACCCCAGCAGGCTGAAGCGCGCCTCCGCCAGGTCGCGCGGCAGGGTCAAGCCATCATCGTCCACGTCCGCCGCGGCCATCAGGAGGTAGATCTGCCCCAGCAGGCGCTCCTCGCGGGCCGCGCCGGCACTGGCCTGGAAAGCCTGCTCCAAGGCCAGGCTCGTAAGCGCGATAAAGACGAGTAAGACGAAGGCCGCGGCCCAGGTCACCCGCCCCCGTAGGGAACTCAAGCGCGGCCGTACCCGGCAAGGCGTGATGCCCCGCCAGTGCTGGCCACACCCAAGGCATAAGGATACAAATCGGTGCCCAAGGCGTTGCCAAGAGTAGGCGCACCTTGACGCCCCAGGGACGACATCGTCACGGCTCCCCCAGCGTAAAACGGTAACCCCGGCCTCGCAGAGTCTCGATGGGGGCCAGACGGCCGTCCGGATCGAGCTTACGCCTCAGCCGCCCGAGCAGGACCTCCAATACATTGCTGTCGCGGTCCTCGTCCTGGGGGTAGAGGTAGTCCGCCAGTTCGCGCTTGGACAGGACACGACCGCGCCGCGTCATCAGATGCTCCAGCAGGCGGAACTCGAAGGCCGTGAGTTCCACCAGCCGCTCCCCGACCCACACCCGCTGGGTGGCGCGATCGAGTCGCACCGGACCCGCCAGCAGTTCCTGGGTCGCCGCCCCATGAGCGCGCCGCAACAAGGCTCTCAGCCTCGCCAGCAACTCATCCATCTCAAAGGGCTTGGCGAGGTAATCGTCGGCACCCGCCTCCAAGCCCTCGACTTTGTCCTGCCAACGACCGCGGGCGGTCAGCACCAGGATCGGCAATAAGCTACCGGCCCCGCGCAATCCGCGAATGATCTCGATCCCCGAGATATTGGGCAGGCCAAGATCCACCACCGCCACATCAAAGGGATACTCGCTGGCCAGATAGAACCCCTCGGCGCCATCCCCCGTAGCCTCGCACCGATAACCCTCCGCGGTCAGGCGCGCAATGACGTGGCCGCGCAGGGCCACTTCGTCCTCGATAACCAGGATGCGCATGGACCTGGATACCTGGACCCTTAGCGCCTACTCGCCGGGATGAAGACGCTGCGCACCTCACCCGAGGTCGTCAGCACCTTGACCTCGTAACCACCATTCTTCTCCCGTACCGAGAGGACCTTGCCGCCCGTTTGGCGGCGGACCTGCTCCGCCGCCTGGGCAGCGGAAGCAGCACCCCCGCCCTGGCCCGCGAGTCGCACCCCCGGCGGGGCAGAGATGGTAGCGGCGGGCCCCGTCAGGGCGACCAGGGCTAACAGGACCAGGGTAATACGGCTAGGCGACATGGACGGTTCTCACACGCTGGGCAGGGCGGATACCTGCAAATCTATCACAGCCAAATCGCCTCGCGACGCCCGGCCGCCCAAAAATTAGCCGCTACCAGTCGCTGCGCAAAATGACCGTGACGCCGCTGGCGAGAGGTGCCCACAAGGGAGCAACCACCGGGCGGGGCTGCACATACACGGGTTCGCGAACCACCACGACCCGCCTGTCCCTGTCCCAGTGGCCATGATCGTGGTGCCGCCCATGACTCCGGTGCTCGTGGTGATGCCGCTGCTTGCTGTATCCGTGGCCATCGCCCCAGTCCGCTTGGGCCAGGCCGGGCAAGGTCAGAGCCCCAGCCAGTAAAGCCACCGTCATCCATCCCATCGATGTCGTTTTCGTGCTCATGATTATTCTCCTCTGGGGTTCGGCGGGGCCCAATGCCCTCACCGTTGGCAAGCATCCTAGCGCGCGGTGCCTGAACCCAAGCTGAACCAACGCCAAGTCCCGCCGACCTGAATGCGTCAATTTTGACCGGCACGCCATGATCCAGGAATTCAGCTGAGCACACCCCACGGCCGCATTGATTCAGCCTGGAAACCAACTGAAACAAAAGGAAACGCTTGGATGCCATAGCGACATCGACCCGATACCCTCGGCGGGAAGAATAGGGTCACCGAAGTGACAAGAGTTATCACGAGGTGGCAGGTCGGTTAATCCATCCCATTATTTGACAAACAGGAACAACAGCATGAAAGCACTCAATCTCCTCGCCTTGGCCCTGGCTACGGCCAGCCTGATCGCCACTGGCGCGGCCCAGGCACGGGGACCGGGAAATGGCGGTGGCATGGGCAACGGGCATGGCGGTGGCCAGGGTCAAGGTCAGGGACAGATGCAGCATGCCCCCGATGGCAGGGGTGGCGGCATGGGCGGCCAAGGTGGCGACCAGGGTCAGGGCGGACAATTTGGCTCCCAAACCCGCGACCTGAATGCCAATGCCGGCGAGGTGTCGATCCGTGGCCGGGACCGGCTGCAAACCCGGAGCAGGACGCCTTCCGTGCCCGCTATAACCCAATAAACCCGAGAAGCCAGTCGCCACCCAGGAACCGCCAGCCCGGGGCAGGAGCAGGTCCCATCAGGGTCCAGACGGCCGGAAAGCGGCGACTTGGGAAGCCCGGATACTCAATCCCTATTTTCTAGAGAGAATCAACTCCATGAATATCAGAATGAATCTGTTTGTTATGACCCTGGTGGCGGCATTGGCGGGACCTATGGGGTTCCTGGGTACTGATGCCCTGGCGGCCGGTCCCCAAGGGGGTCGGGGGGTGCGCGTCCAACCCCTAAGCGCCGATGAGGCGGCAACCCTGACCTTCATGCGCGAGGAGGAAAAAATGGCCCGGGATGTCTATTTGAATATGGCGGCGCGCTGGGCCCTGCCACCCTTTGCCAATATCGCTAAATCCGAGCAGCAGCACATGGATGCGATCAAGGCCAAGCTGGACAAGTATCGCCTGCCAGATCCGGCCATGGCCGAGATTGGCACCTTCCGGAATGCGGAGCTCCAGGCCCTTTACGATGGGCTGATGGACCGGGGTGAGACCTCCTACCTGGAAGCCCTCTGGGTGGGTGGCCTGATCGAGGAGGTGGATATCGAGGACATCGACAATGCCATCGCCGCCACCAGTCACGCTGACCTGGCCCAGGTCTATGGCAACCTGCTGCGCGGCTCTCGCAATCACCTGCGCGCCTTCGCCAGCACGATCGAGCGTCAGGGTGTGGTATACGAGGCCCAACATCTCGACCAGGAAATCGTGGACGCCATCATCGACAGCCCCATGGAACGGGGCAAGTAACCTCTTGGGTCGCATGAGAGGCGCAT
>CAWJBI010000059.1:0-12931 GCA_963841065.1 uncultured Gammaproteobacteria bacterium
CCGACCATCTTCTTGTTCCCCAAGAACGGCGGATTCCCCACAATCACATCCGCCGCCGGCCATTCCGGCTCGGTCCCGTCGCGGTTGACGATGGCGTCGCGCTGCTCGATGGTGTTCAAGGGCTTCAGGATCGGGTTCTTCGACGAGCGGAACCCGTGCGGACAGCATCCATTGGATCTCCCCGATCCAGACGGTGACCGGGCGAGTTCGCGGCGTAGGGATTGAGTTCCATCCCGAGCACGCATTCCGGCCCGACCATGGGAAGGCCGACAGCCCCAGGGCCTCGGCCTCCAGATGACCCGGTGTTCCAGATCCTTGAGCCCCAGCAAGGCCAGCAGCAGGAAGTTGCCGGAGCCGCAGGCCGGGTCCAGGACCCGGAAGTGGGCGAGTCGCGCGAGGAAGCCTTGGAGGAGCCCATGGGCCTCGTTCCGGGCCTTGGTGCGGGCGGACAGGGACTTGGCGGCGGTGGCCTTCGCCATCAGGGCGGCGATCTCGGCCTTCCTGGCCGTCCACGCGTCCCGCAGCGGATCGAGCACCACCGGATCGACCAGGCGCATGATCGAACTGCGGTCGGTGTAGTGGGCGCCCAACTGGCTGCGCTTGTCCGGGTCCAGGCCGCGCTCGAACAGGGTACCGAAGATGGTCGGCTCGATGGCCGACCAGTCGAGCCCGGCCAGCGCCCGCAGGGTCTTGATGTCGTCCACCCCCAGCGGCAGGGTGTCAGCGGAATCGAACAGCCCGCCGTTGAACCAGTCAACCGGATCGAAGCCGACGCGCCCGCCCTTCGCCATCGCCCCGAACAGGTCTTGCAGCATCCCGGTGAGGCTGGCCGGGTCCTTGAGCCCCGCATCCAGCAGCCGGGTGAACATCTGATCGCGGGGCCATAGCTCGATATCCTCGGCGAAGAGGCAGAACAGCAGCCGGATGCAGAAATGGCCGACCGCCCAGGGGTCGTGACCACGGGCACGCAAGCGCTGCGCGAGATCGCCGAAACGCCCGGCGGCGGCCTCGGTGAGGGCGGCCGTGGTCTGGCCCGGCCGCAGGCGCTCGGGATCGCTGAAGGCCCACTTGAGCAGCCGGCGCTTGCTGGCGTCGCGCGATCCTCCAGGAGCAGGATATGGACATCGGGAACGGTGCCGGTGAAGGCGGTATGGATGACGATCCGGTCCAGGTCGGAGACGATCAGGAGCGGTGGGTATTCCAGGGCCGGGGTGTAAAGCTGCAGCTGCTTGAAGGCATCCTTGAGGTCTTTGCCCTTGCCCTTGTACTCCCAGCCGAAGCAGGCGCGTTTCCACACGTCCGCCCAGCCATCCCCGCCCCCGGCCTTGGCGGCGCCCTTCTCGAAGCAGTACCAGGCGCCGGTGGGGTCGGCCTCGGCGGGCGTGGGCTCGTCCAGGAGGCGGCACAGATCGAGAAAGTGCTCCTGGGCGGCGGAGCGCTCCTTGAGGTTGGCGTCTCGCCATTTGGTGATGAATTGGTCGGGGGTCACGTCACGTCCGGTCAGATTAGGGGTGCGGTTTGGACCGCGCTCGGGCGACCACGCCGTTGGTCAAGCAGCGGCGGGACTGTCAATATACCGCACTCGAAGAATACCCGGCGCGAGAAGAGGGCACCATGGCAAGCTCACCTAAGACGGTCATCGGCAACGAACTGACGGTCAAGGAACTGGACACCCAGGGCCCGACGCCCTGCCTGCGCGCCCATCACCCGGACTTTGCCCCCATCATCTTGCGCGCGGGGCAGGAACTGCAGATCTGGGGGGTGGTGGGCGGCGTAGTGCGGCGCTTGCCATGACACCCTACGCCCTGATCGACGCCAACAACTTCTACGTCAGTTGCGAGCGGGTCTTCGACTACGCCCTGCGTGACCGCCCGGTCGTGGTCCTCTCCAACAACGACGGCTGTTGCGTGGCGCGCAGCGCCGAGGCCAAGGCCCTGGGCATCCGCAGGGGCCGGGAGGCGGCTGTCCGCCGGCTGATACGACGCGGTGGGGGAGTTGTTGGGGGTGGGGTGAGGCCGTCACTGGGGCTAAACCAGGCGGTATGGGTGGTCGCTTCGCCCTTGCCCGTCGCACCGAGGAACTGACCCGGGTCTTTGACCTGGCTGAGTCCGCTGACTGCGTGCCGCAAATCCGTTTCGAGTCTGCCTGGACAGCATGACCGGGCATGAGTCCCTCAATCCGCACGTAATCTTTGGGCGGTCATGATCGTTGGCGCGGGTGCGTCATACACCTCTGCGGATGCCACTGCGGTGACGCCATTGCTACCACCCGCGATGAGGACATCACCATCGAGGAGTTGGGTTTCAGTATGTCGCCAGCGGGGGGTTGACATGGATCCCGTGGCAGCGAAAGTCCCCGATACCGCATCGTAGAGGTCAGCGGAAGCCAGGGCATTGACACCGTCATAGCCGCCCGCTAGCAACACATTGCCATCGTTGAGAAGCGTTGCGGTCTGACGTCCACGTGGAGTGGTCATGGCTCCTGTAGCAGCGAAAGTTCCCGATCTGGTGGTATAGAGGTCTGCCGAGGCGAGGATGCCGCTACTGCCATTTTCGTAGCCACCCGCAATGAGTACTTTGCCATTGAGGAGTAGGTTAGCGGATGGATACCGGCGAGCTGTGCCCATGGACCCGGTCGCGCTAAAACTGCCTGTTGTTGGGTCGTAGAGTTCGGGTGCATCCAGGTAGGTGCCATAGTAGCCACCCGCGATGAGTACTTTGCCGTTGGCCAGGAGTGTTGCCGTGTGATTGCGACGGGCGGTCGCCAGGGATCCGGTATCGGTAAAGGCATCGGTAGTGGGGTCATAGAGCTCGGCACTGGCGAGTGCGCAGCAGTTACTGTTCCCTTGATAGCCGCCGACGATCAGTACTTTGCCGTTATTTAATAAGGTTGCCGTGGGGTTGACGCGATCAGCATGCATCGGGCCGGTAACGTCGCGAGTTCCCGACGCCGGGTTATAGCGTTCTACGGAGGCGACTGATACCTTTGAAACATCTTCGCCGCCAGCCATGAGTATGTGACCATTCCGCAGTCGTACCGAGGCAGCTCCCAAGCGCGGGGTTGACATGGAACGGGTCGCGCTAAAAGTTCTTGAGCCAGGGTCATAAAGCTCGGCTGAGTCCAGGGTGCTGGCGGCCGACCCGCCGGCGCCCACCCCGCCTGCGAGAAGTACTTTCCGTCGGTGAGTAGTTCTACTTTGTCAGATTGATTTTGCTACCCATTCACGATGAAATCATGTATAATAAGCTCTTGTTTAATAAGAGTAAATTCACGATGAAGTCGTGAAAATACTGCCGCCCCTTGCCTGCAAATTGCCCTTCAGGGCCTGCCAGCGGCACTCAGCGCCCATTTGGAGCCTTTCTCCCGGTTTTTCCGCTCTTGCACCCGCGACGCCACTGCGACCTTTGGCGGCTATCTGCGCGGGTTGTTCCAATCGGAGCGGGCCAACATGCTGCGCATGAGCGAAGTCAACGCGGTCGATCATCAGTCGATGCAGCATCTGCTGAGCCGAAGGCGCGGTCGACTGGGACGGATTCGGCGATCAGTTGGCCCACGAGGCCAACGTGCTGCTGGGCAGCGCGCAGTCGGTGTTGCTGATCGATGAAAGCGGCTTTGCCAAGAAGGGTGAGCGCTCGGCCGGGGTCGCCCGGCAGTGGAATGGCCGGCTGGGTAAGGTCGACAACTGCCAAGTCGGGCGTGTTCGCGGCCCTGTGCCGGGGGGACATGGCCAGCCTGGTGGACGCCCGCCTGTATCTGCCCCAGGCGTGGGCGGACGACGCGCTGCGCTGCGAGCAGGCCGCCATCCCGGAGGACGCTCGGGACTACCGTAGCAAGACGGCACTGGCGTTGGAGATGGTCGCCACGGCACGGCGGCGGGGGCTGCGCTTCGGGTATGTCGGCGTGGACGGTGGCTACGGCAAGGAACCCGCCTTTCTGTACGGGCTCGACGCCTTGGGCTGCCGATTCGTCGCCGATGTCCATTGTCATCAATCGGTTTATCTTCAGGACCCCGCCCCGCGGGTGCCCGCGTGGTCGGGCCGCGGGCGTCGCCCTCAGCACCCCCAGGCGCAGTCGGCCGCGGTGCGGGTCGACCACTGGGCGGCCGCGCAGCCGGCCGACGCCTGGCAGCGCCGGTGCCTGCGCGGGGGCGAGAAAGGGCAGTTGGTCGCCGAGTACCTGCACACCCGGGTCTGGGTCTGGGACCACTCCCAAGCCCAAGCCCGCGGCTGGCATCTGTTCGTGCGGCGGGAAGTCGGCGCCAGTGAGATTTCCCACTATTGCCTGTCCAACGCCCCCGAGCACACGCCTTGGACGGAATTGGCGCGCGTCCAGGCCCAGCGATTCTTCATCGAGCACAGCTTTCGCGAGGCCAAGAGCGAATGCGGTTTGGCCGACTATCAGGTGCGCCGCTGGGATGCCTGGCATCATCACATGGCCTTGGTGATGTTGGCGACGTTGTTCCTGACCAAGCAGAAAATCCAGGGCCGGACAGCAGTGGCCGATGCTCTCGTTCAATGACTTGGTCACGGCCCTGGCCCATCTGTTACCCCGTCGCCAGCTCACCGCCGAAGACTTGGCGGAGATCATCACCCAGCGCCACCGTCGGCGCGAGCAGGCCAAGGAGTCTCATGCCCGACGGGCGGCGGCGTTGGACGGAATCTGACAAAGTAGAATTAGCCAACCCGGAGAATCGCGACTACTACCGTGGGCCCGCGGCGGTGGCACGGGTCCAGGCCTGGCGTCGCGCCCACCCGGGCTATAGCCATCGGCCGACCGGCGCCCCGGTCACACCCGTACCGATTCCCCCCGCGCCCGCGCCGCCCGCGCAAGCCCCCCCGACGGCCCCCGCTGAGCGGTTGGCCACGACGTCTGGTAACGCCCCCCTCACGGCGCCCCCAGCGGCGTTACAAGAGCCCGGCCTGGTACCGTTACAAGATCTCTACCCAGCACCGTTACAAGATCTCTTGGCGAGCCAACCCACGATTTTAATTGGCTTAATCGCCCATCTCTGGGACCTGGCGTTACAAGAGGACATCGCCGCCACGCTGGACCGGTTGCTACAACTCGGCCGGGATATTCGTGGAGGCTACGATGAGCATGACCAAACGGGTGCTGAACCCGGCGCGCCTGCGCCAGGTCCCGGCGCACTTCAGCTGGCTCGATCACCGCCTGGTCCGGGAGCGCTACCTGGAACGGGCTGAAGTCAACGCCTGGGCCTTGTATCTGTTCCTGGTGTGCGTCGCCGATGCCCAGGGGCTGAGCTACTATGGCGATCTCAGTCTGGGCCGGCAGCTGGGTCTGTCGCCAGAACGGTTGCAGCAGGCGCGGCGGGCCCTGGTGGCGTTGGACCTGATTGCCTTTGAGCCCCCCTGCTACCAGGTGCTGAGCCTGCCGGCGCCGGTGGCGCCGGGGGAACGCCTGGGGCGGCTGCGGGCGGCGCTGGGGGGTCGGCCATGATCGACTACGCCACCTGGTGCGCCATCCGCGACGGCGCCGCCCAGCACCTCACCCCGCCCCAACTCGCGCGCCAGCTGGGGCTGGACGTCAAGACCGTGCGCCTCTGGCTGGACCGGCCCTATGCCCGGCGCCGTGCCCCGCCCCGGGCGAGCAAGCTCGATCCCTTCAAGGGCCGCATCGTCGGCTGGCTGGATGCCCAGCCGCTGAGCGCCCAGCAGGTCTACCAGCGGCTATGCGAGGCGGGTTATGCCGGGGGTGTGAGCATCGTCAAGGACTATGTCCGCCGCATCCGCCCCCGGCCGCGGGAAGCCTTCCTCACCCTGGCCTTCGCCCCGGGGGAATTGGCCCAGGTGGACTGGGGCGACGGGGGCACCATCGCCGTCGGCGACAGCCGGCGGCGGCTGTCCTTCTTCGTCATGGTGCTGGCCTACAGTCGCCAGCTGTACGTTGAATTCACCCTGGCGCAGACGATGGAGCACTTCCTGGCCGCGCACCAGCAGGCCTTCGCGGCCCTGGGGGTGCCGCGGCGGGTCATGGTCGATAACCTGCGCGCCGCCGTGCTCAGCCATCCGCGGGGAGGACCGGTCCAGTTCAACCCCCGTTATGTCGATTTCGCCCGCCACTATGGCTTCGAGATCGTCGCCTGTAACGTCGCCAAGGGGAATGAGAAGGGGCGGGTCGAGCGGGGGGTGGGGTACGTTAAAATCAATTTTCTCAACGGCTTGGAGCTCCCTGCCTTCGCCGCTCTCAATCCGGCGGTCGCGGTGTGGCTGGAGACGGTGGCCAACGTGCGCCTACACCGGGAAACGCACCGCCGGCCGGTGGACCTGTGGGCCGAGGAGCGGCCCTTTTTGCAACCGGTCAATCCCCGTCCCTTCGATGTCGGACGGGTGCTGGCGGTGCGCGCCAGCCGCCAGTTTCGGGTGACCTTTGAGGCGAACCGCTATTCGGTGCCGGCCCGCTATGCCGGTGAGCAGCTCCTCCTCAAGGCCTATCCGGAGCGGGTGTGTCTCTATCACGGCGAGGACCTGATCGCGCGCCATGGCCGCTGTTATGAACGCCATCGCGATCTGGCCGATCCGGATCATGCCAAGGCGCTGATCGCCCAACGCCGCCATGCGCAGGACGCCCAGTGGTTGCAGCGCTTCCTGGCCCTGGGTCCCACGGCGGTCAAGTACCACCAAGGGCTGTTGGAGCGGCGTGGCCACCCCCTGTCCCATGTACGCAAGATCCTGGCCCTCCTGGAGATCCATGGCGAGGCGGCGGTGACGAAGGCGCTGGCGGATGCCCTGGCTTACGACGCCTTCAGCAGCGAGTACATCGCCCATCTGCTCCAGGCGCGGGCACGGCCGGAACCCAGCCCCCTGGTGCTTACCCGCCGCCAGGAAGTCCTGGAGCTGGAGTTGCCGCCGGCGGACTTATCGGTCTATGAGGTGCCGTGCCATGAGCGTCACTGAACCCGTCTTGCTCCGGCAGTTGGAGCGACTGCGCCTGGGCTCTATCCGCCAGCATTACCCCGCGATGTTGGCCCAGGCGGCACGGGAGGCCTGGAGCCATGAGCGCTTCCTGGCGGAACTGATCGCGGGGGAGGCGGCCCGGCGGGACGCGGGGCTGGTGGCGCGGCGCCTGAAGGCGGCCCATCTGCCCGGCGTCAAGACGCTGGCGGACTTCGACTGGAGCTGGCCCACACAGATCAATCGCGCCCAGGTGCAGCACCTGTTCCGGCTGGAGTTCCTGGCCCAGCACGGCAATGTGATCCTGCTTGGCGGCGTGGGGGTGGGTAAAACCCATCTGGCCATCGCTCTGGCCCATACGGCCTGCCTGGCCGCCAAGACGGCACTGTTCACCACCGCCGTCGAGATCGTCAATACCCTGGCCGCCGCCCAAGCCACGGGGGGCATCAAGCGGGAGATGGCGCGGCTGCTCAAGCCGGCACTGTTGGTGGTCGATGAGTTGGGGTATTTGCCGATCGATAAGTTCGGCGCCGATGGCCTCTTCCAGGTCATCAGCCAGCGCTATGAGCGCGGCTCGACGGTCATTACCAGCAACCGGGCCTACAAGCACTGGCCGGAGATCTTCAATAACGACAGTACGCTGACGTCGGCCTTGCTTGATCGCCTGCTGCACCATGCCGATACCCTGGTGATCGAGGGCCGCAGTTATCGCCTCCGCGACCAGAGCGAGGCGTGAGCCCGGATGGGCCCAGCAGGCCAGCGCCGGTGCCCGGGGGTCCGGCGGCGCTGGCCTTCCGTGAGCAGGACCGAATGACCCGATCACCGATACGGCAATGCGCCAGTTTTATGTCGGCAGATTTGCGCCGGTTTCACGCCGGCGCCGACAGTTATGCCGCGTTCTTCATATGACCAGTTGAACTAATCCGCTCCGCGGGGCCTTTCGCGGCCATCCCCTAGCGCCATTGCATCGCGAATGAAGCGCGGATCAGCGCAGCCGCCCCGCGGTTATCCGCGGCCCGATCCGTCCCCCATCGTCCACACTCACCATGGCCCACTCCGGGTCGTTGCCAGAGGACCGGACGATGACACCCCTGCGTCAGCGCATGATCGCCGCCATGCAGATGCGCGGCTTCTCCCCCCGCACCCACGAAAGCTATCTCGACGCGGTGCGGGACCTCACCAAATTCACCCGGCGTTCCCCGGACACCCTCGCGCACGCCGATCTCACGCGCTACTTCGAGCACCTGGTGGTGCAGCGCACCTTGGCCCCGGCCAGCGTGCGACTGATGTACAACGGCATCCGCTTCTTCTATCTGCAGGTGCTCGGCTGGCCGACGGTGGACCTGGAGGTCGCCTTACCCAAGCGCCCGCAGCGCATCCCGGAGCTCCTCACCCGCGGTGCGGTCGCCGCCATCCTGGCGGCCTGCGACAATGCCCGTTACCGCATCATGCTGACGGTCTGTTATGGCTGTGGGCTGCGTCTGAGCGAAGTCCTGGCCCTGCGGGTGCAGGACATCGACGGCGAGCGCCGGCTGTTGCGCATCACCCAGGGCAAGGGCGCCAAGGACCGCCTGGTGCCGCTCTCACCGACCCTGTTGGCGGCGTTACGCGACTATTGGCGTCAGTATCGGCCGGACGATTGGCTGTTCGCCGGACGTGCCGGGACGCCGCTGTCACCGACCGGCTTGCAGAAGGCCTTCACCGCCGCCAAGCGCCGCGCCGGCGTGACCACGGTCGGCGGGATTCATGGGCTGCGCCACGCCTATGCTACCCATCAATTGGCGGGCGGTTTGTCGGTGGAGCGCCTGCAACGCCTCATGGGCCACCGCAGCATCCAGACCACCCTGCGCTATGTGCATTGGCTGCCCAGTGCCAGTGAGGGCGAAGGGGCGCTGGACCTGATTGCGCAGTTGGGGGTTGACCATGGCTAATGCCTCCCTGCGAGCGGTCATGGCGATCTGCCTATCCGGTTATGCCGAACACCACCCCATGAGCCCGCACCAATGGCAGGTCTGTCATCACATCCTGGACTGTCGCACCGCCGCCCTGGGCGGCTTCGCCCTGGCATGCGACCAGTGCGGCGATTGCCCGTTCCTCTATCACGCCTGCCGTGATCGCCATTGCCCGCGCTGCCAACGCCGGGCCTCCGCGGAATGGGTGCGAACGCCAGCGCGCGGCGGTGCTGCCGGTGACCTACCACCATCTGGTCTTCACGCTACCCGACACCCTCAACGGCTGGGTGGAGGTCCACCCCGAGGTGATCTATGGCCTGCTGTTCGAGACCGTCTGGGCGACCCTGTCCGCCTTCGGTGAGGACCCCAAGCGCCTGGACGGACAGTTGGGGATGACGGCGATGCTGCACACTTGGGGGCAGACCCTGGTGCGCCATGTCCACCTGCACTGTCTGGTGCCGGGCGGGGCCTTCGGGGCCGACGGGACCTGGCATCCGGCCAAGAGTACCTACCTGTTCCCGGTGCGGGCCTTGTCGCGGCATTTCCGCGGCGGTTTGGTCAGCCGACTGCGCCGCGCCTTCAAGGAGGGGCGCCTGGCGCGCCTCACGGCCGCGGAGATCGACCGGGTCCTCAACGCCCTGATGCAACCCGAGTGGGTGGTCTACTCCAAGCCCTGTCTGGCGCGCACCGATACCGTGATCGAGTACTTGGGCCGCTACAGCCATCGCATCGCCCTGTCGGACCGGCGGCTGCTCAACTTCGATGAGAACGACGACACGGTGGACCTGCGCTACCAGGACTACCGCGACGGCAGCCGCCACCAGGTCATGACCCTGACCGGCGAGGAACTGATCCGGCGCTTCCTGCTGCATGTGCTACCCAAAGGCTTTATGCGGGTGCGCCACTTCGGCTTCCTGGCCAACCGCTGCCGGGCGCGCTGCCTGGAGCTGATCCGCACGGCGCTCGCGGCCCCGCCACCCGCACCCGCCGTGGAGCCAGAGTCCACCGCGCCGTTCGACGGCTATCCCTGTCCCAAGTGCCGCACCGGGCGCTTGCACGTCACCGCGCACCTGGCCCCGCTGCGGCGTGGTCAGGGGGTTCCGCTGATGCCTGCCATCTGCTAGGCACCCGCGCCCACCCGCTGTCCAGGACAGGCCGCCCGCGGCCTGCGCTCGCGCTCGCCCCACCGCTGGAAAATCGTCTACACTTCTCCCTCAATACGCCGCTGAACCGCCCTGCCGAGCCCCACGGCGGCCCGCTGGGTGCCGCACCAGGCGCTGCGTAGGCGCGGCAACCCAGCCCGTCACCGACCGGCGACCCGGCCTCAGGGATACAATCCCCTCTCTGAAAGAGGACCGCGGCCGCAGCAGGCACCGTGCCAGGAGCGGATTAGTCCAACAAACGTTTATCCGTCGTGCGCGCCAGGCGTCGCGTTCCAACCCGGGCTCAGCGCGGTGCGCACGACGGATAAACGGCGCCTCACCTCCAACGTTGGGCACCATGTACGGATTCCAGGACATCTTGACTTATGGACGACAAGCTACTTAAAAAATACCTTGAATACGCCAACACCGATGAGGCCTTTGCAGTTCTCTTTGTGAAGAAGCATCTCGCTCAAGCAAAAGGGCATTGGGTAGATATTGTCGATTGCCGACGCTATGAGATGTCCTCGGATAATTTACATTTCAGATTCGTCGTAGGCGGCCTGTATAAGAGAAAAATACAACCGCAGTATCCCTCAAAATCCGCATACACCATTGATGGAAAATTTGATGAGCGCGGGTATTACTTGATGATACGAGCCATAACATGGGAAACCGCACACAAGGACATTGAGCAGCAGAAGTCAAAGAACGTGGCGTCGTCGGAAATTCAAGATAACAGGCGTGAGCTACGATAAAAATCGAGGCAACAAAGACTATTTTCGGGACGACGCGCCACCGGAGATAAAGGCTCTTGCAAATAATCTTAACGACCGCACAAACCCACTGTGGGACAAGGCCATGCAATACGTCAACGAGCCGGAGTTTGTTTATGAGATTAAACAGGTTTACATCAACTACTTTGGATAATCGGATTCAGTCTTTTCTGGGCAGCGTGGGAGCGTTGCCGGCGCCGCCTTGTTTTTATTTTTTCCGGAACGTATCCGCAAGGTTCTTGTCCCTGTTTGATCAGCTATGCCACCGGTACGCTGCTTGGTGCCGCCTTTCTGGGCATGATCCCCGCCAGCCTGAAACAGGCCCCGGCGTTCACGGTCACCTCGACGGTGCTGGCCGGCATGGTGCTGTTCTTCGTGCTGGAAAAGCTGGTTCTCTGGCGCCACTGCCACGATAGCGAATGTGAGGTGCATGGCCGCGCCGCCCCGCTGATTCTGATCGGCGATGCCTTCCACAACTTCGTGGATGGGTGGTGATCGCCGCTGCGTTCCTCACCTCGATTCCGCTGGGAATCGCCACATCGTTGGCGGTGATCGCGCACGAGGTTCCGCAGGAGGTCGGCGATTTCGCCATTCTGCTCGACAACGGCTATGGCCGCACCAAGGCATTGGTGCTTAATGGACTATCGTCTTCAGCCACATTGCCGGGCGCCCTGGTGGCCTATTTCTGGCTGCCGAGACGCGCGAGGCGGTGCCCTATATTTTGGCGATTTCTGCGGCGAGCTTTATCTACATCGCTGCGGCGGACCTCATTCCGGCGCTGCACCGCCAGGTGACCGCTTGCCGCCTCTCTGCGCCAGCTGGTGCTGCTGCTGGCGGGCATTGGTACGATCGCATTTTTTTACTTCGGAGGCTGAAGCTATGAACAATTTGACCGCAACAGAGATCCGTGCACTCAACGAGGCGCTCGACGACGAGTACCGTTCCTTGGCGACCTACGACCAAGTGCTTGCCGATTTCGGCGAGGTGCGGCCGTTCAGCAATATCCGCGAGGCCGAGGCCGGCACATCGAGGCTCTTTGCGCGCTGTTTGCGCGCTACGGGCTGCCCGTGCCCGAGAATCCCTGGCCGGAAAGGTTGATCGATACGCCAGTCTGCGAGCTGCCTGCGAAGCGGGCGTCGCCGCCGAGATCGCCAATGCTGAAATTTACGAGCGGCTGCTTCGGGCGAACAGAGCGTCCGGACATTCTTACGGTGCTCCGCAATCTCCGGAGGCATCCCAGCAGCGCCACCTGCCAGCATTCGAGCGTTGTGCGCAGCGCACCGAAGGCACTGGACGTCGGCGCGGGGGCGGGGCACCGCCGGGGTGGAAGGGGGCGAGCATGAGCTCTCCTGGCGGAAAAAGGGCGGCAGGCACCTTCCGGGGCATCAAGCTGTTCTGTGCGAAAACCCGCTTCCGCCGATCGACGAGGCGATCGCGGCGGCGCAGGCCGAGGCGGCGCACAGCAACTATTACACCGAGCCGTATTCGGCGCCGTTGCGCAAACTGATCGTCGAGCAGCTCGGCGTGGCCGAGCGGCTCATTCACATCAACGCCGGCTCCGAGTTGATCCTGCGCCAACTGTTCGACCGTTTCGGCCAACAGGTTCATCTGCTGACGCCGACCTACGGGCTGTTTCCCGAGATCGCCCGGCGCTACACGGAAACGCGGCTGCCTCCGGACAAGGACTTCGCCTTCGACTTGAGCGAACTGGCGGTTCCGGAGGGCACCACGCTCGTGGTCATCGTCAACCCCAACAATCCCAACGGCGGCATCTTCGACATGGCGCCGTTGCCGGATCTGCTGCGCCGCGGCATCCGCAGACGCGCTTCCTGGTCGACGAGGCCTTCATCGGCCTGGCCGGGCAGTCGGTGGCGCATCTTGTGCCCGAACATCCCAACCTGCTGGTGACGCGCACGCTGTCCAAGGCGCACAGCCTGGCGGGTTTCCGAGTCGGCTACGCCATATTGCCCGAAGCCATCGCCGATGACCTGAACAGCCACAACGACGCCTACCCGCTCGCCCGGCCCAGTCAGGCGGCGGCCATCGCCACGCTTGCAGCACGAGGACTGCGATTCGTGCACGCGCGGCGCAGTTGCGCGCCTGGACCGAGGCACTCGCCGCGCAGTTGCGATCCTTGGGTGTGCGCACCT
>CAWJBI010000060.1:0-23646 GCA_963841065.1 uncultured Gammaproteobacteria bacterium
GATTGTCCCGCGGAAATACTGCTTTCCCTCCATATGAACGCCGAGGGGCTCGCGGGCTTCATGAAGGAGCAAGCGGCCATCAGCCTGTTCCGAGAGGGGCGTTTGTCGTCCGGTACCGCCGCGGCCTGGCTCGCGCTGCCCCGGGTGACCTTCTTGCTGCGGGCGATGGCCGCCGGCGCCGTCTTACTGGAAGACAGCACCGATGACCTGGCACGGGAAACGTCTTTGTTGGGCGAGCGGGCGTGATCTTCTGCAATACCACCCCACTCATTGCCCTGGCTGGCATCGGCCAACTCGATCTGCTACCGCGTGTTGTTGGCGTCGGCGTTGGTGGCTAATCTGTGTCGGCTGGCGGGAGAGTCGTCGTGAAAACTCAGCAGGGGCCTCACGGCAACCGCCGCACCACGCCCCCCACCACCCCCCAGATCTGCAGTTCCTGCCCCGGCCGCAAGATGATGGGGGCAAAGTCCGGGTGATGGGCGCGCAGGCAGGGCGTCGGTCCCTGGGTGTCCAATTCCTTGACCGTCAGTTCGTTGTCGATGACCGCCACCACGTACTGGCCATGGCGCGGCTCCCGCGCCCGGTCCACCACCAGGAGATCCCCGTCCAGGATGCCGGCCCCGGTCATGGAGTGGCCGGTAACCCGCACATAGAAGGTCGCCGCCGGGTGGCGGATCAGGTGGCGGTGGAGATCGAGGGGCCCCTCGGCGTACTCCTCCGCCGGCGAGGGAAAGCCGGCGGGGACCCGGGAGCTGAAGAGGGGCCGGGTCAGGGGCGGACCGGGACGGGCCGGTTCCAGGCCCGTCAACTCCGGCCCCAGGCGGGGGGTCGCTTGCAGCCAGGCCTGGATCGCGGGGATGCGGCTGACGGGCAGCCGGATTACCTGGGTCGCCTCGCCCCAGCGGCCCGATCCGACCTTGCGTCCCGCGCCGGGGCGGGCGCCACCTTTTGGCATCTTGGCTCTCCGATTGGTGTTACGAGAACCAGAGTATAGGGCATGGCGGGGGGATTGGCTTGCGGAGATGGGCGGGCTGGAGGCGGATTCGGGCGGCGGATAGCGCAGGCCGCACGGTCTGGGGGGTGGCGGTTGGCTGGCGCGGAACCAGCAGTATGAGCGGGGGAGTGCGTGATGGGGGGCGAGCGCCCGCCGGGAGGGCCTGCAGGGGCCAAACCCGGCCCCACGGGAGCTGGCCGAGGAAATAGAGCAAATAAGGTGCGCACGGTGGTGTTTTTGTGGGGGGTTTGGCTTTGGTCCCCCGGATTGACTCCTGGGACCACCTGTTTGACTTCATGCTCGACGGCCTGCGACCGGCACCGCGCAACGTCCGGGAGCGGCTAAACACCGGTAGGGGGGCGAATTTGGAATTGCTGGGTCATCTGAAGATACCTGGAAATCTGCTTCGGCTCCCAAACGCCGGCTACCTGTCGGAACCTGTGCGATCCTGGGCTAATCCGCCATGGCCACGTCCATGGCGCTAACTGACCACGAACGACCTGCACCCCCATGCGGCCTCTTAGAGAGAGCGCTATCCCCCACCCAGTGCGCAATCTGACGGACCTCCCACTCAAGCTCAGTTACCGCACGGGTCGGGATGATCTCGTCCGAGACTTTTTTGTGCCCTGTCTCGAAGCGGCCGTCGTTTACCGCCGGGCCGCCGGTTACTTCACCAGCGCCGGCCTCGCCCTGGCCGCCCGCGGCGTCGCCAGTCTGGCCCTGCGGCGTGGGCGCATGCGCCTGGTGGTCTAGCCACCCCTGGAGGCGGACGACATCGCCGCCCTGGAGCGGGCCAAGGAGAATCCCGCAGGGGCACTGCGCAGCATCGCCGCACGCACGCTGGCGGAGATCGAAGACGCGCTGGTCAAGGATCGGCTCAACGCCCTGGCCTGGCTGGCCGCTGCGAGGCTCCTGGAGATCAAGCTGGCCATCAGGGTCAGCGCTCAGGGCGGTTAGTCCCGCGGGCCATCCACGCCAAGACTGGCGTCTTCTCGGACGGCGCCGGTAACCACGTCAGGCTTCTCCGGCTCCGCCGAACGAGTCGCCGGGACTCGTCGAGAGCTTCGAGCGCTTGGATGTCTTTCGTTCCTGGCAAGAGCCAGGAAGGTCGCGTCCAGGCCGCCATCGACGACTTTGATGCCCTGTGGACAGGCAGCCGCCTCCGGGCTGCGGGTCAGTCGAGTTCAGCCAAGCCGGCCGGGACCTTTGGAGCGTTACCGCAACCCCAACAGGCCCCCGCCTGGCATCGACCCGGACCAGATCCGCGAGCCGGGCTCAGGCCGAACACTCACCCCGCACATCGGACTGGAACTGCGGACCTACCAGAAGGACGCCATCGGCGCCTGGAGCAAGGCCGGCGGGCGCGGCGTCTACGCCATGGCCACCGGCTCCGGCAAGACCCTCACGGCCTTGGTGCTCGCCAGCAAGGTTGCCGAGCGCAACCGGCCCTTGGTACTGGTTGTCGTTTGCCCCTTCATCAACCTGTGCCGGCAGTGGATCAGGGAAATTGCCACATTCGGAGTCGATCCTGTCCCCTGCTTCGAGGGTCGCCAACGCTGTCGCGCTACCATCACGACAGTCACCGCCTCAGCGACCGCAAGCTGGCAGCCCTGACGGCGCTGCACAACTATTATGTCCGTCGCCCCGACGGCACCACCGCCGAACGCTTCTTCGGACGCGCTCACCCGGCACTGTTGGAGCAGGTCCTGGCGCGCGTCGACCTGCCGCCACCCGCGCGCCGGAAGCGACCGCGCCCGGTCAAGCGAGCTGCGCTGGCGATGGTGGCGGCGTGACAGGGGGTGGGCGGAGTTATGATAAAGGCCGCATCAGCTATTACCGGGGTAAATGGATCATCACCACAAAGGTCAAGATGACCTTGGCGGTCGGGGCTTAGACCTCGCCTGGCTCGACCAGGACGTCGGCCTTGGGGCTATGCTCCAGCCGGGGCTCGTAGGCCGCGAGTCTGTAATCCACCAACTCCTGGACCATGTCCTGAAACAGGGCGCGCTCTGCTTCGGCGACCTGGAAGGTCGGGGCGAAGTGCCCCTCCCGTACTTCGAACCAGGGCTTGGTCTCCGACTTCCGGTTGCCGCCAGTCCAGGCGTTGATCGGGTTGGCGCTCCAGTAGGCTAACCACTTGGCCGGGTCGATGCGGTCCAGATCCCGCAGGTCCTCCCGGATGTCGCCGACGAAGCCCCGGCGTCGGCGAAAGACGTGCAGTGCCCGGTCGGCTAGGTCCGCGACCCGGGGCGGGGTCGCGAAGCCGTCGAGTTCTAGCAGCGACTCCAGCAGGATCAGCTTGAAGCTCCGCGTCATGGCCGTGGTCTCGACCTCCCGGAAGAACCCCGCATGTCGCTCCAGGCAGCCCGCCTCGGCCGGTTCCAGGTCGCCCTGGTCGCGCACCAGGGCCCACCAGTGGCCGCCGGTCCGGCGCAGGTCCTTGAGGTTGGCGCTGGCCCTATAGACCTCGGTGAGGGTCGGGCGGCGGCCTGCGGTTTCCTTCAGCGCCTGGTAGTCCGTCTCCAGGCCCTTGCCGCTGAGTCGGGACAGGAAGTCGAGGATGGCGAGGTCGTAGTTAGCGAAGCACCCGGGCGGGAGCTTGAGCTGCCCGTTCCGGACCCGGCGGCCGAAGGCGGCAAGGTCCTGGTAGCGGCTGCCGCAGTCGAACAGGGCCTGGGGCTTGTTGAGGAACCCCTTGTGGTTGCCGATGAAGTCCAAGACCACCAGATGGCGCTTCCCGTCATGGCGGCGCAGGCCGCGTCCGAGTTGTTGCAGGAACAGGATCTTGGACTCGGTGGGCCGGAGCATCATGACGGTGTCGATGGCCGGCAGATCCACGCCCTCGTTGAACAGGTCCACCGAGAAGAGCACTTGCAGGTCGCCGCGCTCCAATGCCTCCAGGGCCGCCCCGCGGTCCAGGCTGGAGCCTGCATAAACCGACGCGGCCCGGATGCCCTCCTTGCGGAAGCGCTCGGCCATGAAGTCGGCGTGGGTGGTGGAGACGCAGAAGGCTAGGGTCCGGTCTTGGGCCTTGTCGCGCCAGTGGCGCAGGGCGTGGCGGGCGCGGCCCAGGGTGGCGAGCTTGTGGGACAGAGCGGTCGGGTCGAAGCGCCCGTTGCGCCAGGGAATCTCCCGGTAGTCCACGGTCTCGTCATAGATCCCGTAATAGACGAAGGGGCACAACAAGCCCAACTCGATCCCATCGAACAGGCGGCGAGTGTAGACCAGGTTGTCGTCGCAAAGGCTCAGGATGTCCGACTGGTCGGTGCGCTCCGGGGTGGCGGTGAGGCCGAGCAGGAAGCTGGGCCGAAAGTGTTGCAGCAGGCGCCGATAGATGGGGGCCGCGGCGTGGTGGAATTCGTCCACCACCACATAGTCGAAGTAGGCCGGGTCGAACAGGGCCAGGTGCTTGGCGCGACCCAGGGTCTGGACCGAGGCGAAGAGTAGGTCCGCCTCCTCCTTGCGCCCTCCGGTGTACCAGCCGATGCGCGCATTCGGGCGTACCCGCTGAAAGCTCGCCTCGGCCTGGAGCAGGATCTCTTCCCGGTGGGCGACGAAGAGCACGCGCCGGGCCTGTAAGCGCTCGCTGTCGAAGGCGGCGAGATAGGTCTTGCCGAGCCCGGTGGCCATGACCACCAGACCGCGCGTGTAGCCCACCGCCCGGGTGGCCTCCAGCGCGGCCAGGGCCTCGGACTGAACCGGCGAGGGCTCCGGTCTGGGCTCCTCCGGCTCGTCCCAGGCGTGGGCCAGGGGCAGGCGCTGGACCCGGCGACGGGTCTCGTAGGCGTCGATCCATGCGTGATCCAGGGTGCGGGCATTGGCGTGGTCGAAGAGGAGCTGGAACTCGTCGCGGATCTCCCGGAAGTGGGCAGCCGCGGGGTCGGCGAGGTCCTCCGGGTGGTCGATGCGGAAGTTCCACTCCAGGCCGTCGGTCAGGGCCGTGCGACTGATGTTACTGGAGCCGATGAAGGCGGAGCCCCAAAGGGCCTGGCCCTGGTCGCTGCGCACGCAGATGTACGCCTTGAGGTGGAAGCTGTGTTCCCCGGTCTCGAACAGACGCACGTCGGCCCCGCGTTCGGCGAGCAGAAGCAGGCGGCGCAGGGCCGCCGGATCGGTAACGTCGAGGTAGTCGCTGGTCAAGACCCGCAGCCGGGCGCCGCGGAACAGGATGGCGTCGGACAAGGCCCCGAACAGCAGGTTGAGACCGCTGGACTTGACGAAGGCCACCGCCAGGTCGATCTCATTCGCCTGGCGGATGGCGGAGAGCAGGCGCGGCAGGAAGGGGTCGCGGGCGCCGCCGGTGGTGAGTTGCTCGGGCACGGGTCAGGCGGCCAGCAGGGTGTTGAGCCAGCGCTCGGCGGCGCGGCCGGGGCGTAAGTCCTCGGAGATCCAGGTCTCCGGCTCCGTCAGCCCCGGGACCTGGGCCAGCAGGGCCCTAAGCCCCGCCACGTCGAGGTCGGTGAAGCGCCGCCCCTGGCGCTCCCGCTCGCCGCGGCCGTACTTGAAGGAGGCATAGAGGACTCCACCTGGGCGCAGAGCCCCGGCTAGTCGGCCCATGACCTCTGGAAGCTCGGCAGCGGGTACATGCAGCAGGCTCGCGCAAGCCCAGATGCCGTCGAAGGTCTGGGACCACTCCAGGTCCTGGAGGCGCAGCACCCGCACCGGCTGGCCGGAATGGCGCTCGGCCAGGGCGGCGAGGCTCGGGGAGGCATCGAAGGCGGTGACCCGATAGCCACGTTCCAAAAAGGCCAGCGAGTCCCGGCCCGAGCCGCAGCCCGCATCGAGGATGTGCCCGCCGGGCGGGATGTGGGGCAGGAACCGGGCGTAGAGCGGGTCCATGGCAACGGCGACGGTGTCGGCGAAGAATGCCCGGGCGTTCTCCGTGTAGTACCGGGTGGTCGTGTCTTCCATCCGAATGTCTCCGGGGGCGCGAGGTGGCTATTGTCTCCGCTCTTGCGTTGGAGTGGAAGGTAGCTTTAGCGCCATGCGTCCACAGAAGCGTTCTCGGAAGCGCAGGGAAGGGGCAAGATTCCGGGCAGGGATTTAGGTGGGTGGCCGACTGGGATCCGCGCCATTCCTCGAGCCGCACTACAGTGGAACTGGAGTCCGGGACCGCAACCCTGCGGACCTATGCGGATTCCCTTAACCCCCCGATCCTGCACCGCAAGGAGCTCTTGCTCCCGGCCGATCACCCGCGCCGGGCGGAGTTCGCGGCCTTGACCGAGGCCTGCGAGGCCATCGGGCTGTTCGACGAACCCACCCGCATCGGCTACCGCCGCCAATGGCTGGATCTGGTGCGGGAGAAGGGCTACCGCCTCGCCGGTCATGCCCTGGTACCCCTGGGCAACACGGAGGGCGATGGGGATGCAGGCGACGAACCCCAGGATGCGGTCCTGTTCGGCCACTGGCAGGCGGCCCGTCAGCTCACCGCCCTGGTGCGCTACGGCTTCTCGGCCCCGGTCCAGTCCCTGGCCCGTTACGGCTTTCTGGACGGACGCCACCGGGTCTTCGACTACGGCTGCGGGCGCGGCGACGACCTGCGCGGGCTGGCGGAGAATGGCCTGGAGGCGGCGGGCTGGGACCCCTTCTATGCCCCGGATCGGCCCCTAGCACCGGCGGACATCGTCAACCTGGGCTTCGTCATCAACGTCATCGAGGACCCGGAGGAGCGCCTGACCGCCCTGACCCGGGCCTGGTCCCTGGCGGAACGTCTGTTGGTGGTCTCGGTGATGCTGGCCAACCAGAACGACCCGCGCGGGGAGCGCTTCCGGGACGGGGTTCTGACCCGGCGGGGCACCTTCCAGAAATACTTCACCCAGGCGGAGATCCACGCCTATCTGGTCGCCGCCCTGGACGAGGAGCCGATCCCGGTGGCCCCGGGGGTGCTCTATGTCTTCCGCGACAAGGATGCCGAGCAGCGCTTCCTGGTGGACCGCTACCGTTCCCGGCGCACCCCCTTGCGCGTTGCCGACCGGCCGCGGCGCGAGCGTCCGCCAAGACCGACCCGGCGAGGCGCGGGCCCGCGGGCCCAACGCCGCCGAGAAGGCCCAGGCGCGCTACGACGCCTGCCGCGAACCCCTGGACCGGCTCTGGTCCCGGTGGCTGGACCTGGGCCGCCCGCCGGAGCCGGACGAGGTCCCGCCGGAGGATCTGGCCGCCCTGACCGAGACCTGCGGCACCCTGGCCCGGGCCTTGCGCCTGATGGCGGAGCGCGGCGAGCCCCAGGACCTGGAGCAGGCCCGGGCCGCGCGGATCGCGGACCTGTCGGTGTATCTCGCCCTGATGCAGTTCGAGCGCCGCAAGCCCTACCGGCACCTGGAGCCCGGGCTCCAGCGCGACATCACGGCCCTGTTCGGCGGCTATGGCGCGGCCCAGGGGGCGGGTCTGGCCCTGCTGTTCCAGGTCGTGGACACCCAGGCCATCGCCGACGCCTGCCGGGTGGCGGCGGAGCACGGGCTGGGCTGGCTGATCCCGGGTGAGTCCCTGCAACTCCACGCCAGCCTGGTCGAACAGCTTCCGCCCCTGCTGCGGGTCTATGTCGGCTGCGCGGCGGTGCTTTATGGCGATTATCGCAACGCCGATCTGGTCAAGATCCATATCGGCTCCGGCAAGGTAAGCCTGATGCGGTATGAGGGGTTCGACGCCTTGGCCCTGCCGCGGATGATCGAGCGGGTCAAGGTCAAGCTCCGGGAGCAGGACATCGACTGGTTCTCCTACGGGGAGGACTCGGGCTATCGCGCCGCCGTACCTGTTCCACAAGTCCCGCTATCTCAACGAGGAGTCCCCGGGCTACCCGGAGCAGGTCGCCTTCGACGAGGCCCTGGACGCCTTGAACCTGTGCGACCTTTCTGGCCACGGGCCGGACCCCCGTGACCTTTGATGCGGTCATGATCGGGCGACGCTGGGAGGTCCAGGGGTTCGCGCTGGTCCGCTCCCGGATTCAGCCGGACCTGGACGCGCCCTGCGGTCGCTTCCTCACCTATCGTCGGCTCATCGAGTGCGGCGAGACTCAAGGCAGGACGGGTCTGCCCAACCTGCCCCGCAACCCGGATAGTTACTCCGCCCTACTGGACCTGGCGACCGAGATCCTCGACCCGGTGATCGATTGGTTTGGCATGGTGCGGTTGACCTATGGGTTCTGCTCCGCGGAACTGGCAAAGGCGATCCCCGGGCGCATCGATCCCAAGCTGGACCAGCATGCCGCCCATGAGGTCAATCGCCTGGGCAGGCCCATCTGCCCGCGCCTGGGTGCGGCGGTGGACTTCATCGTGGACGACGAGGACATGCGCGAGGTGGCCCGCTGGGTGGCGGCCAATACCCCCTTCGACCGGCTCTATTTCTACGGTACCGACCTGCCCATCCATGTCAGCTACGGGCCGGACCACAGCCGTCAGATCGTGGAGATGCGCCCGACCGCTGCCGGGCGGCTGGTGCCGCGGGTAGTGGCCAACACCCTTTGGCACCAGGCTGCCGGGATCACCATCAGTTGCGGGCGGCTCTAGTCGCTATTGGCCAGGGACAAATCCCGCCGTGCCCGCAAGCCCTGTCGGTGCCCTCCCCCCGGTCAGTGCAGGGTACTGCCACCGGCTCCCGCCCCCAACAGCCCACCGAACCGCCCTTCCATCTGATCCCCGAACATAAAGTCGACCTTCCCGAAGGTCCGTTTCTTCTTGGAGTAGCCCTTGGGCTTGATGGTGGCCTGGGCGAGCCAGATGCCGTAGGCGGTTTCCAGGACGAAGGCCGCGGCGTCGATGCGGTAAGGGCTGGCACCGATCGAGCCGTATTTCTGGACGATTTCCCCGTGGCGGTGCAGCTTGTCCTTCGGCAGGGCCCACGCCTCCATGATCGTGAAGACGAAGTGCGCCTGCGTCTGCTCGGCGGCGAGCCGGATCGCCGCGGCCGAGCCGTCCTTGGCGCGGTCGTCCCGCGTGTCGATCAGGACCGGCAGGATCCGCCCGGTCTCGAAGTTGCCGATGAACGCGAAGGGCTGCAGCGACTCCCCGGACTCCAGGATCTCGCGCGCCTTGTCTACCAGGGGCGTCACGACCGCCAGGTACTTGGGGGGCATGGCGCTCATGCGCCGCCCCGCATGCCGACGGCCATGGTCGTACTCCTTATCCAGGCCCGTCCCGGTGTCGGCCTGGGGGTCCAGAAGCCGGATGCCGGCGTGCATCAGGCATAGCAGGTGCAGCCCGGAGAATTCGCCCTCCAGGCTGTTGAGCTGATAGCGCTTATCCGGGTCGTTGATTTCCAGGCCCTGGCGACCGAGCAGCGCGACCTCCAGCGTGACCTGGCCAGCCTCGGCGGCGCTCATCCCTGCGAACCGGTCCAACGCATCCTGCAGGTAGTAGACGGCGTCCCTGCGGACCGCGCCGCCCACCGCCTCGCGCAGGTTCGCCTGGGCCCGGCGGGTGCGCGCCGCGCGGGCCATTTCGGCCAGGGGGTGTCCGGGGAAGCGGCGGATCACCTCCTGGTAGGCCTGGTCGCCCTCGCGGCGGCGATCGCCGCCGAGGGACTCCAGGCACTGGGCCAGGCCGAACAGCGCGGCCGGGTCCTCCCGGTCCAGGGTTACCGCCTCCCGCAAGTGCGTCAGGGCCTCTGGGTAACGCTCCGCCTTCATCAGGACGGCGCCGAGGTTCCGGCGCGCGAAGGGGTTCGCGGGGTCCAGGGCGACCGCCTGCTCCAGGGCCACGCGGGCTTCCGGCCCGTGCCCCAGGCGGGAGTGGGCCACGCCGAGCCCGACCCAGGCGTTGCTGTGTCCGGGGTCGAGGTGGGTGCAGCGCCGCAGCGGCTCGACGCTCGCCGCCACCTGGCCGAGTTCGGACAGGCAGATGCCCAGGTTATAGGCGATCTCGGGGTCATCGAGCATGCCGTCCAGGGCCTGGAGGATGGGCAGCGCGTCCTCCAGGAAGCCGTTCCGCAGCAGTCCGAGGACGTAGTCCTTCGGGTCCATGCCCCGCTGGGGGATGGCGAGCACCCTGACGTAATCCGGGTCCACCGTGACCAGGGCCTGCCAGCCCTTCGCGGCGTAGTGGAGGGCGTAGTGCATGATCACGGCCTGCTCGAACGCCGGCGTGCCCGGGGCGGCGCCGACGGGGACGATGCCCGGAGCCAGGTCGGCCAAGCGGACCTGGAAGATTTCCGGCGCGGCGCGGGGCTTGCGGTGCGGTTCTGTCATGCGTGGCGACCCGTCAGGCGTGGCGAAAAAGGGTGGGGCACCCGGTGGCTGCCCCGGCTGCAAGGTCCGACAGGCTGTCCTAGAGCCCGCTAGCCGCCTCGCTGACCCGGTCCAGGCGACCCGCCTTCAGCGTCAGCAGGCCGGGTACCTGGCCAACCCCCGTGTCCCATCCGCTGGTCTCCGGAAGGGGTTCGGGTGCGCGCCATTATGTGCTCTTTCGGGCAGGCGCGGGCTCAGCTTGTCTGGCGGTGAGCCGGACGCGCATTCTCCCACGGCATACCGCCTTGCGGGTACCCCCAGCGCGCCAGGTCGTCTCCACCGCTGCCTCGGCGATCTCCCGCAGGAAGCGGGTCAGGTCATTGGCCTGGGCGTCCCCGGCCAGCAGGGCCACGGTCCAGAGGGTGGCTCCGGGTGATGGGAAAGTCGGAGAGCAGGGCATTGCGCAGGGCGCCGAAGGGGCCGCCAGGGGCGATCTCGACATAGGGATAGCCCCTCTGGTGGGGTGTCAGCATCGGATCCCCCATGAGGCCCTGGTGGAGTGGCTGGGGCGGAATCAGCATTATGAGCGGGAGATTACGTGATAGGGGGCGAGCTCCCGCCGTGAGGGCCAGCGGTGCCTTCCCCCCCTCACCCCACCCCCGGCAACCCTCCCAATTCGTCGTATACCCCGGCGACAACCGCTCCCGCCGCATCCGCCAAGTGAGGAGCCGGAACAGGGGCGGCCCGGGTCGGGCCAGCTCCAGCCCCGTCAACTCTGGGCCCAGGCGGGGAGTCGCTTGCAGCCAGGCCTGAATGGCGGGGATGTGGCTGACCGGCAGCCGCCGCCCTGGGATTGTGCGCGTCCAGACCGCTGTCGACGGGTCCTCGCCGCCGCGGGTCAGGCGCCGGCGATGCGGTAGGTCGGCGGGCTGGCGGGGTATCTTGTACCCGCAGGCCTTAGGACTTTTCTTTGAAGGCCGCGAGCTGGCCGTGATGCGATAATCCCTTTATTGTTCACCGCCATCGAGGTGCACCCGCGGCCATTGCCGAACAGCTTCAGGAATTCTGCGGGGAGCGGCGCCGTGACCTCGTGCGCTTTGCAACCCTGCACAACCTGATGTGCAGTGGCTGCCACCCGTATCGCCAACAGATGGCTTTACTGCGCCGGGCCCTGCACTCCCGATCCGGGGGCGATTGATGCGATCACCCTCATCCGCGCGGCTTGGTATCCTTTGACTGGAGGTTACGACATGGACTTCGTGCTGACCGAACATGCACGCAAGCGCTTGTCTAAGGCGCGGGATTTCGCTGGAGTGGGTCCGCCAGGCCTTGAGCTATCCCGCCAGGACCGAAAACGACGCGCACGACGAGAGCCTGGCGCATGCACTCTATCCTGTTCCAGAACGGGCGTTCCGCGTCCTGCGGGTGATCTATAACGAAACGCGCGAGCCCGTCTCGGTCGTGATGGCCTATTTCGACGATGAGGTAAACGACGTATGAAACTCGAATTCGATCCTGAAGCGGATGCGGCCTACTTCGAGATCTCCCCGGCGTCCGTGGCAACCACCCGAGAAATCGAGCCGGGCATCTTGGGCGATTATGACGCCGCCGGTCACTTGGTCGGCCTGGAAGTGCTCTCCATCAGGGCGCGGGCTAGATTGCCTGAATTGGATAAAGCGGCATAACCCTTCAAACCCGCAAGCCTTGTCGCCCGAAGGCACACCGGAATTCGCCACCCTGCTACGCGTCGTTAGAGCGCTTGGCCTGCAATTGCATGCGGCACCCAGGATCGCCGTAAGTCCACGGGCTGTGGGGTGAGCTTGCCTGGCAGCGCGGCGGGGCCGAAGCCTTCGCGCCAATCTGGTGTTCATCGGCCCACCCGGCGTCGGCAAGACGCATCTGGCCATCGCCATTGCGCTGAAGGCCGTGGACGCTGGCTACACGGCCTTGTTCACCACCGCCCTCGCCCTGGTGGAGGCCTTGGAGATCGCCGAACTCAAGGGCGAACTGAAAAAGAAGATCGCCAGCCTGCTCAAGTTCGACCTGCTGGTCATCGACGAACTCGGCTACTTACCGATGAACCGTCAGGGCACTTACAACCTGTTCCAGCTCATCAACGGCCTCTACGAGTTCCGCTCGGTGATCCTCACCACCAATAAGGACTTCACCAACTGGGGTGAGTTCTTGCGCGAAGACAACGTCGCCGTGCCGATCGTCGACCGTCTCATCCACCACTCACAGGTGTTCATGCTCGGAGGGGAAAGCTATCGCCTGAAGCAAAAACTCGCTAACTGACCAACATTCCCTGACTCCGGGGCAGGTCAATATTGTTGGCCGTTACTGGGTCAGTTCTGGTGGCCATTGACAATCATCACCCAGCGCCACCGTCGGCGGGAGCAGGCCAAGGAGTCTCACGCCCGACGGGCGGCGGCGTTGGACGGAATCTGACAAAGTAGAATTAAGTGGCGGAGCAAGCGGCGCAGATCGCCCAACTGCTACAGCGAGTCCAAGAACTGGTGGCGCGACTGGCCAAGGATAGCCACCACTCCAGCAAGCCGCCCTCCTCGGACCCGCCCTTCAAGAAACCGCTGCCACCCCCGCCGCGCCGGCCCCACGGGTCGGCGTGGACGGGTCAAGCAGACCCCGGCCTTACAACCTGATCGGCCGGCTCCGCGACCACCGCCGCGAGGTCTTGCGCTTCACCACCGACCTGCGCGTCCCGTTCGACAACAACCAGGCCGAACGCGATATCCGCATGCCCAAACTCAAGCAGAAGGTCTCCGGCTGCTTCCGCTCGGTAGAGGTCGCCCACGGCTTCGCCACCATCCGCTCCTACCTCTCCACCTTGCGCAAGCAGTCCGTCGACCCCTATCAGGCCCTCGTGATGACGTTCCAGGGCAACCCGCCGATGCCTCGCCTGGCGTAGCCTGGCTTGGGTACCTGAACAGTTACGGCCGTCTCCAACCTCCACGGCAGGCCGAGCGGAGGCGCCGACAACCCTTCGAGGCCAAAGACGTACGCTGGACTCATCCTTGAAATTCCCTTGGGGCGCGCCATACTTCATAGTAGGCGGTTGGATTTTCTATCCTTACTTTATGAGTGAGGTGACCCCATGAATAAACTTTTATCACTATTGTTCACCGTCGCGTGCGCGCTCCTCGTCTCCACCATTGCGCCGATCGCCACCGTATCGGGAGCACAGAAGGGCCACTCGCCGATTGACTCCTTTGACGTGATACATGACGGCGAGGTGGTCGGGGAGGTAAGAGTCAACACGGCAAAAGCCAAGACACTGACTTACGTTCTCGTCGCGGACGGACTGACACCCAAAACCAAGTACACTTTCGGGTACTTCACCTACCGGGAGAAGATCCTCACCTGCTCGGCGCCAAGGACACGACCAAGTCGGGCGTACTCCAGATGCACGGGGTACTTCGCCCTGAGGACGTGCAGGATCTGGAGTCGGCACGGTTCTGGGTGACGGAGACGGGCGCCGGCGACGACTATAACGAGTGGATTTATGGTATTCGGCTATATCAGGATGGCTGGTTTATAGCTCAATTAGGTGTTCGTTATAGCACAGACGGGGGTGTCACATGGAAGGAGTATGTTCTCGAAAGCAATCTTCTGCGGGGTGATCGCATCACCATGCCGCTAGAGAGTCTCGGCGTACCGGAAAACGCATTGGTGAAGATTCATGTCAAAGTCATAGCAGGCAAGGATAGGACGGGGAGTGAGGTGTTTGAATCCGACTATTCCTATTTCACTTACTGGGGTTACCGCTACGCAGAGTACGGCATTGCAGGCACAACAGGCAATCCTACGCTAACTTATTATGGAATAGATATTGACAACTAGTTTCAGGACGAGCGGAATTGCCTGCCGGCACTGCGGCCTTCGTCATGCTGCAAGCCGTGGACCTGTGATGCGCCAGCCGCCAGTAGCCCAAGCCCGCTTCACGCGGGCTTTTTGTTGCCTAGAGCAGTGACACGACCCTGGGCAGGCGGATAGGGTAGCTGTCCCAAAAAGCCCGAAGGTCTCCACTACAACGCCAACCTGACGTTACGCGACATCCCGCTCGCAGCCTACGGCTACGTGGTCAATGGCAAGTCCGCCATCGACTGGATCATTGAGCGCTACGACGTCACTCTGGACAAGGCCAGCGGTATTCGCAGCGACCCGAACGACTGGTCGGACGATCCACGGTACATCCTGGACTTGTTGAAACGCATCGTGCGGGTAAGTATCGAGACCGAGGCCATCGTCAATGGCTTGCCGCCGCTGAACGAGGCGCACTGACCCGCGGGAAGGGGCCGTGGGCCCTGGTCCCGCGTGAGGGTACCGGGGCAAGCTACGGGGGCTAACGGGGCCTCAACTCCCTGCGCCCCCCTAATCAATCCTCCCCACTCCCCGCCCATCCAACACCGTGGCCCCGCCCGGTCCGCTCAAATCCACGAAAAAGGGTTCATTCCCCTCCTTAACCCGGTCCCCCCGCACCACGACGCTGACCGTCTGGACGCGCTGACCGGGCGGGAAGGTCAGGCTCCCGCTCTTGGCGACGTCATCACTGCCCGCCTGGGCCGTGCCGTTGGCGGTGGCGTACTTCACCGTCACCGGCCCGGCGCTCTAGGGGCTGCTGCCCGTCTGGCCCTCGGCCCGGGCCGCGTCGGTGATGCGCAGGGTCTGCGCCCCGGCGAAGGCTTTACGGGCCGCTCATGTTACCCAGGGCCTGGCCCAGATCGGCAGCAGGAAAGCCGCGGCGCCCGCGCAGCCGGCCGAAAAACCGAAGGCCGCCAGCGCCCCGACCCCTTGATACAGGGCACCAAACAGCAGCGAGGCCGGCAGGAGCAGCAGTCCAGTGGTCAGGTTGAACCAGCCGAAGGCGGTCCCGCGCAGGGCGGGTGGCGCCAGGTCCGCCACCAGCGCCTTTTCCACGCCCTCGGTGGCGGCCATGAAGAGGCCGTAGCCGGCGAACAGGCCGAACAGGGCCAGGGGCGACCCCGGCGGCAGCAGCCCCAGACCGAGATAGAAGCACCCATAGGCCAGCCAGCCCGCGACGATCAGGCGCACCCGGCCCACCCGGTCGGAGAGGGCCGCCAAGGGCGTCGAGAACAGCATGGCCACGAGCGCCACCGCCGCCCAGGCCAGGGGCACTTGGGCCTCGGGCAGGCCCAACTCCCGGGCGCGCAACAGCAGGAACATATTCGACGAGTTGCCCAGGGTGAAGAGGCCCAGCACGATCAGATAGCGCTTGAAGGCGGGTGGCAAGCCCGCCAGGCGCCAGGAGAAGGCCGGCGGCGGGGGCCGCGCCCCGTCCGGTGGCGGCTCGCGCAGCATCAGGGCCATGATCAGGCAGGCAACGGCGGGGACAGCGGCAAAGAGGATAACCTCCCGCAGCGTCCAGCCCAGGCCCAGCAACAGGGCCGCCAGCAGCGGCCCGACCACGGCGCCCGCGTGGTCCAGGGCCCGGTGCAGACCGAAGGCCAGGCCGCGCACGCCGGGCGCGACGCTGGCGGCCAGCAGGGCATCGCGCGGGGCACTGCGCAGGCCCTTGCCGACCCGGTCGGCAAAGCGCAGCAAGGCCACCCCGAACCAACTGGTGGTAAAGGCGATCAGGGGCCGCGCGAAGCCGGCCAGGGCATAGCCTCCCACCACCCAGGGCTTGGCGCGCTGGGTGCGATCCACGATCACGCCGGAGAAGAGCTTCAAGAGGCTGGCGGTGGCCTCGGCGATGCCCTCGATGAGCCCCAGGGCGCGTGGGCCGGCCATCAGGACGGAGGCCAGATAGAGCGGCACCAAGGGATAGATCATTTCGCTGGCGCTGTCATTGAGCAGGCTGATCAGGCCGATCAGCCAGACGGTGCGGGGTAACGAGAGCATGGCGCGGAACATGGTGATGCTTGTTTGATACCTGGGTCGGCCGGTCGGACTCAATCCGGTGTTGGGTCTATTCGTCGCTTGCATCGCAGATGCAAAACCAGTAACGCCGGAGAATACTACCTGGGCCTTGACCTCTCCACCTCCTGGCGCGGAACCCGCGGGCCGCGGGACCATCTCCGCTAAGCCGCGCGGATCAGCCTAACGGTTGCATCATGATTCACTCCAGCGACATGGGAACGGCGTCATGCCAGGCGGGTAGCCCATCCAGGACCGCGTTCCCCCTGGTTTGACAGGTTCGGGAGCCTGGGCTAATGTCCAAAAAGTTGACGTGCTAGCGAGGGGGCCGGGAAAGTCCCGGGGTCCTGCCCACGGGCCAGCGAAGCCACTGTCCTTAGAGATTTTTTTAAGACCACCTTAAATGGCTCATTTGACATGTCTAACCACACCGATTCGGATTCGCAGAATCCACTTGAAAACACCCATAACCTGCCATTCGTTGCACCTTGCCGCGATTTAGACATCGAAGCGCCGAAACGCTGGATAAGGCTTGGCATTGCGGATCTGAGAAGGGCGCCGGGTATAAGTTTGGCCTATGGTGTGACAGCGACGATCCTGTGCTACATCGCAGCCTATGCCGGATTTGTAATCAGCGGCCCGCTCGTATTGTTGACGATCCTCTCCGGTTTAACCTTGATCGGGCCGGTCATGGCCATCGGGCTCTATTCCATCAGTTGCCAACTACAGAAGGGACTGTCTCCCAAACTCAGCTATTGCTTTCGCGATGGCACGCGAGGTATCGGTAACTTGGGCCTGTTTACAAGCGTTCTCATAGTCCTGTTTCTGGTTTGGATCCATGTCGGTCACCTGCTGCATCTCTTTTTTCCAGCGGGCGGGTTCATCAGCAACAAGACAGATTTGGTATTTTTCTTTGGTATCGGGTCCGCGGTGGGGGCCGTATTTGCCGTGATTACTTTTTGCATTAGCGCTTTTTCCCTGCCGATGATCATGGATCGTCACACCGATCTGGTTACTGGCATCGTCACCAGTATCAACGCGGTATTGCGCAACCGAAAGGTCATGTTACTGTGGGCGACGACGATTGTGGGTGGGATGTTGTTTTCTGTGGTAACAGGATTACTAGGGCTGGTGGTGATATTCCCGATAATTGGTCACGCTACCTGGCATGCCTACCGGGAAACCGTGGACGCGAGCGCGTGGCCGCCACGGACTTGACGCGCCGGTACCACCGGATCGGTTTGGCGCTCGCGCGGATCACGCAAGATCCGACCCGGTGGGGTTGGGGCTTTGCGCCGCAAATAGGCCGCCAAGCGCTCCACGTCGTAATCATGCTCCCTGACGATGCGGTCCTTGGTCTCCCAGAGTGCGCTTAGGGTGGGGTCAATCCCGACCGCCTGGGGTCCGACAGCGCCGCCGCGGACCAGCCCCGGGCACCCCTCTGCCCATGGCCCCCCTGTTCGGTAGCGGTGGCGCTTGGCCAGATGATTGGCCAGCTTGGCCAGGGTCTTGGTCGGCCCGATGCCCACCCCCACCGGCACGCCGGTCCATTGCCGCACCCGCGCCCGCAGCCGCCCGCCCAGGGCGGTCAGGCCCGCGGCTATAGTGGACCCCAGATTTGAGACAGCCCCTTAAGATAGAGCGACAGCGAAAGGGGGGTTAGCGATGCGGCCTAACCTGTTGATGGGGATCAGGCGGAGCTGTCCAATAATTGCGCCAAGGCGGCGCGGACGGTGCGCTCATCCCGGACAGATAGCCGGCCCAAGGCGCCGCGCACCAGCCGATGGTCGAGGGTGAAGAGCTTGAAGCGCACCTTGGAGGGGGCGGGCAAACCGGCCGCCGTCAGGTCTTCGAGCTGGCAGTCCAGCGGCCAGGGGGCGGCGCTGGCCGAGGTAATCATGGCCATGACGGAATGCCCGGCCAGATGATTGAAACGGGTAACGTCGGACAGAATCAGCGCGGGCCGGTTTTTCGTGGCGGCCCGATCCGTAAACGGGAAGGGGACGCGCACCAGGGTAAAACGCTCAAAGCTCACGATAGGCCGCCTCATCGGCCGCGCTGGCCCACTCGGACAGGGTGCCTTCGACGGCGCGCAGATAGTCGAGGTCCAGCGGCTGCACGCGACGGACGCGGGCGCTGCCGTCAGCGATGACTTCCCAGGCCAGCAGGTCGCCGGGTCCCACCCCCAGGGCGGCGCGGATGTCTTGCGGGATGGTGGTCTGGCCCTTGGCGGTGATCTTGCCGATGGCGGTCATGGCATAATCTCGAAAAGATTGGCATTACTTTCTTACTGTAAGGCTGCCATGATCGCCTTGGCAAGCCCCAGAGCTGGCTGACGGCGGTGTTCATCCCTCCGGGACGTTTTCGGCTGGCGAAAACCGCTCCGGATTCCTCAGGTCCTCAATGGAGTGACAGTCATGACATATCAAACCAGTGTCAAACACCTCGAAAGGGTGGAGTTGGTATTCCCGGACTTCGTCAAGAACAAGCGGCTGCGGGAGTGGGTAACCGAAATCGCCCAACTCACCAAGCCGGAAAACATCTACTGGTGCGATGGCTCGCAGGCAGAATATGACCGGCTGTGTGGCGAGATGGTCAAAGCTGGCACCATGATCAAGCTCAACGAGGCGAAGCGCCCGAACAGCTACCTGGCCCTGTCCGATCCCAGCGACGTCGCCCGCGTCGAAGACCGCACCTTTATCTGTAGCATGCACAAGCACGACGCCGGCACGACCAATAACTGGGTCGCCCCGGCCGAGATGAAAGCCACCCTGCGTGGCCTGTTCGACGGCTGCATGCGCGGTCGCACCCTGTACGTGGTGCCGTTCAGCATGGGACCGCTGGGATCGCCGATCTCCCACATCGGCGTCGAACTGAGCGACTCGCCCTACGTCGCCGTCAACATGCGCATCATGACCCGCATGGGCAAGGCGGTGCTGGAGCTGCTGGGCGAGGACGGCGATTTCGTGCAGTGCCTGCACACGGTCGGTGCGCCGCTGGCGCCGGGTGATAAGGACGTGCCGTGGCCGTGCAACAAGGAGAAGTACATCGTCCACTTCCCGGAAGACAACGCTATCTGGTCCTATGGCAGTGGCTACGGCGGCAATGCCCTGCTCGGTAAAAAGTGCTTCGCGCTGCGCATCGCCTCCAGCATGGGCCGCGAAGAGGGCTGGCTGGCCGAGCACATGCTGATCCTCGGCGTGGAATCACCGGAAGGCGAGAGGACCTACGTGGCGGCCGCTTTCCCCAGTGCCTGTGGCAAGACCAACTTCGCCATGCTGATCCCGCCACCGGCGTTCGACGGCTGGAAAGTGACCACGGTCGGCGACGACATCGCCTGGATCAAGCCCGGACCGGATGGGCGACTGTACGCGATCAATCCGGAAGCCGGCTTCTTCGGCGTGGCGCCGGGCACCTCGGCCAAGTCCAACCCGAACGCGCTGGCGACCCTGCACGCCAACTGCATCTTCACCAACGTCGCGCTGACCCCGGATGGCGATGTCTGGTGGGAAGACCTGACCGACACCCCGCCAGCCGAACTGACCGACTGGCGCGGCCAGCCGTGGACGCCGGGCTGCGGGCGGGTAGCGGCCCATCCGAACTCCCGCTTCACCGCGCCGGCGGCGCAGTGCCCCTCGATCGACCCGGCCTGGCAAGACCCGAATGGCGTGCCGATCAGTGCCTTCATCTTCGGCGGGCGCCGCAGCACCGCGATTCCGCTGGTCGTGCAGGCGATCAACTGGACCCACGGTGTCTACCTGGGCGCGACCATGGGGTCCGAGACCACCGCCGCTCAGGCCGGTGCGCAGGGCCAGGTCCGCCGCGACCCGATGGCCATGCTGCCGTTCTGCGGCTACAACATGGCCGACTACTTCGACCACTGGCTGCAAGTCGGTCACACCCTGTTCAATCCACCGCGCATCTTCTGCGTCAACTGGTTCCGCCGCGATGCCAACAATAAGTTCATGTGGCCGGGCTTCGGCGAGAACATGCGGGTGCTCAAGTGGATTCTGGACCGCACCCACGGGCGGGCTGCCGGTATCGAAAGCCCACTGGGCTGGATGCCGTCCTATAAGGATATCGACTGGCGCGGGCTGGAGTTCTCGGAAGAATGCTTCACCGAGATGATGTCAGTCGAGCGGGGACCGTGGATCCAGGAACTGCTGTCCCACGAAGAGCTGTTCGTATCGCTGTATGACCGTTTGCCCAAGGAATTTATCTTGCAGCGTGAACTGCTGTTGGCCAGTCTGTGGCGTTCGCCAGAACGCTGGCATTTGGCCACCTGAGCGATGATAGCGGGTCAGGTCATTGGCTTTGGCGTCCCCGGACAGCAGGGCCGCGGTCCAGAGGGCGCTCTGGGTGATCGGAAAGTCGGAGAGCAGGGCATTGCCCAGGTTGCCGAAGGGGCCGGCGGGGGCGATCTCGGCATAGGGATAGCCCAGTTGGCGGGCGAGGGCCTGGAGGTTGATGTCAAAGACCCGCTCGCAGCTCATAGAGAAGTCCACCCGCGACGCGGCCAAGGCCCTCCACCAGCGTGACTACTGGGCACCCATCCAAGGGGACGACCTCCCGGCTGCCCTGGACCTGGTCAATACCGGGAGCGGCATAGGCAACTTGGCGATCTGGAGGGCCACCACGGTTGGCCAGCACGAAGCCCTGTTTGTTACCCCGACCTGGGTCAATCCCGCCGACAACGGCATCCCGTTTATTCGGTGCCTAACGAGGACGGGATGCGGTACAAGGTCGGGAGATCCGGAGTTCCTACCCCGGCCGCAGGGCGATGGGGGCAAAGTCCGGGTGATGGGCGCGCAGGCAGGGCGTCGGCCCCTGGGTGTCCAGTTCCTTGACCGTCAGCTGGTTGTCGATGACCGCCACCACGACATGGCCATGGCGCGGCTCCCGCGCCCGGTCCACCACCAGGAGATCCCCGTCCAGGATGCCGACCCCGGTCATGGAGTGGCCGGTGGCAGGTCGGTGGCTGGGGGCAGTTGGGGCTTGGGAAATAAGGCGCCGCAGGTCAGGTAAAGCTGGCGGCGGCGTGGTATCGGTCGGGGTGGTAATCTCCCTACAGCGCACCGAGCGCGCAGCCGGCAAAGAGCAACGCGGCCTGGCCGTACCGCGCAAGGCCGTGGGCAACCCAGACCCGGATGGCGACGGCCGCCTCGCCTACAAGTATGAAAATAAGCCCTGGGTAACCTGGAGAAAGCGATTGGAAGCAGTTGCCGTCATCGACTTTGAGACCACCGGCATGTCACCGGGTTACGGGGCGCGCGCCACCGAGATCGCCGCCATCATCGTCCGCGATGGCCAGATCATCGACCGCTATCAGAGCCTCATGAATGCCGGGGTGTCGGTACCCTGGTTCATCACCGAGTTGACCGGCATCACTACTGCCATGGTGCGCCGGGCGCCGCTCGCGCGGCAGGTAATGGGTGAAGTCGCGGACTTTGTTGGCGATTATCCCTTGGTGGCCCACAACGCCTCCTTCGACAAAAAATTCTGGGATGCGGAACTGGCCGGGATCGGGCATGCCCGCCAGCAAGATTTTATCTGCTCAATGCTGCTGGCCCGGCGCATCCTGCCCCAGGCGCCCAATCACAAGCTGGGCACCCTGGTCGCTTATGCCGGGCTGCCCGTCACCGGCCGCTATCACCGGGCCGAGGCCGATGCCGAAATGACCGCCCACTTGACGCTTTATCTGGAGCGGGAACTCAAGCGCCGCTTCGGGCTGGGCGCGGTCTCGTGCCAATTGCTGGCGCACATCCAAAAGACCCCGGCCAGCCGGCTGGGGGATTGTGTAGGGCGTTATGGAGGATGCTCGACGAAGTAGATCGGCGCCATGCCAATCGGCGCTTCATGGTGGCCGGGTCGGTCCTGGGGGCCTGGGGCTGCGGGGCCTTCGGTAATAACCCCGCCCGAAGCGCCCGGGATTTTCATACCGCCCTGGCGGGGGAGTTCGCCGGCGCCTTCGCCGAGGTGGTCTTCGCCATCGCCGACTGGTCGCCAGAGCGGGGTTTCCTGGCGCCCTTTGCCGAGGAATTCAGGGCATAGGCCTGAGCGGCACCTTCCCAGACGGCGGTCTGCTCCCCCTCTCGCCCCGTCGCCTCGCGCTGTGCCCTTGCGGCGAGCCTTCCTGCGGTGTTACCGTCCCCCGTCTTCAGCCGCGGTGCGATTGGAATTCCTATCCCCTTGGAATTCCTATCCCCAACGGGAGGATCATGCAAACAAAACTGACGAGGAATACGGGGATGACGACGACAGTAGGACAGATTCTTGCGCAAAAGGGCAACAAGGCAATGGCGGTTGCGCCGGACAATTCGATCCTCGACGCGCTGAAGATCATGGCTAAATTTGATATCGGCGCGGTTCTAGTGACCGAGGGCGATCAACTGGTTGGTATCTTCACCGAGCGCGACTATGCCCGCAAAGTCGTGCTGAAAGGATTGGTCTCGCGTGATGTAAAGCTCCGCGAACTGATGACCGCAAACCCGTTTACGGTGACCCCGGAAAACACGGTGAATGAAGTTATGCAGACCATGACGAACAAACGCTTCCGTCACCTGCCAGTCGTGGAAAACGGTCAGATCGCCGGAATCGTCACCATCGGCGACATGGTCAAGTGCATCGTTAGCGAGCACGAGGCGACCATCCAGCACCTGTCGAACTACATCGCTGGCGACCTCGAGACCTGAGAACGCGCGCAGGAAGTCAGCGCCCAGATGCAGGCCCGTACAGGGCCAATCAGCCGGCCACGGGTGCTCGGCCCTGGCGTCTGTGCCCGAAGCGTCGAAGCCGGTGGCGTCCAGTTCCGACAAGCCTCGACACAGACGCCAGAAGCGTTTGCTGCGCTCTGCGAGCAGGTACGCCACCGCCTACGGGCGCGATGCGGACCTGAGTCATGCGCCATCAGCGCCCGAGGCTTCATCACCCTCCGCCGTGCGGTTGGATTTCCTATCCCTGACCATCACCGTCGGGGGCGCCTGGCACCCGGCCAGGAGCACCTATCTGTTCCCGGTGCGGGCCCGGTCGCGGCACTTCCGGGGTGGATTCGTCAGCCGATTGCGCCGCGCCTGCGAGGCCGGGCAACTCTCGCGCCTGCGGAACCGGGCGGAGGTCGACCGGGTCCTCAAGGCCCTGACGGGCACCGAGTGGGTGGTCTACTCCAAACCCTGTCTCGGCCGCACCGAGAGGGTGGTGGACTACCGCTTCCTGCTGCACGTCCTGCCCAAGGGCTTCATGCGGGTGCGCCACTTCGGCTTCCTGGCCAACCGCTGTCGCGCCCGGCGTCTACGCGAGATCCGCGTCGCCCCTGAGGGACCGACACCGCCAGCCCCGGCGGCCAAGGCGGAAACCCCACCCTGCGCCGGCTACCCCTGCCCCAAGTGCCACCAGGGGCGCCTGCAGGTGACCGCACGTCTGGCGCCCCAGCGCCGCAACCCAGGAGGACCGACCCGCTCGCCACCCTGACCGCACGCCGAGCTCCGTCTGTCCAGACAGGCCGGCTGCCCCGCGGCCTGCGATCGCGCTCGTCCGAAACTACAGAAATCGGCTAATTATCAAGACCCGTAAGATTGTATACCTTCTTTTTAAACAATCTGGG
>CAWJBI010000061.1:0-78522 GCA_963841065.1 uncultured Gammaproteobacteria bacterium
AACGGTAACTGGCAGACCGCGCGCCGCTGGCAAGCGCATCTGGCGGGGGAGTTCCGGGCGCGTATCGTCAATCACTGGCCCGATGAAGCGGCGGCGGATGACCGGGTGATGATCGCCCTGCATGCGCGGCGTTCGGCCGATGCCGTCGCCGCCTGGCATTCGGCGCGGTCGCGGGGCGGGCTGGCCGTCGTGCTGACCGGGACCGATCTCTACCGGGACATCCAGACCGATGCCTCGGCACGGCGTTCGCTGGCGATGGCGCGGCAGCTTGTGGTCCTTCAGGAATGCGCCCCGGCATCCTTGCCTGTCGACTGTCGCGCCAAAACACGCGTCATTTTCCAGTCGACCACCTCACGCCAGATCCTTGCCAAGTCATCCCGCCGCCTGCGCCTGCTGATGGTCGGGCATCTGCGCGAGGAAAAGTCCCCGGAGACCTTGTTCGCCGCGGCGCGCTTGCTGGCGAATCGGCCCGATGTGGCGATTGATCATGTCGGTGCGGGGCTTGATCCGGCGCTCGCCGCGGCGGCCAGGGCAACCATGCTGGCCGTGCCCAACTACCGCTGGCTGGGCGGCTTGGCCCATGAGGCCGTCCGCCGGCGTATCCAGCGGGCGAGTCTGCTGGTGCATACCAGCCGTATCGAGGGGGGTGCTCATGTCATCATGGAGGCGGTGACCAGCGGTACGCCCGTGCTGGCCTCGGCGATTGCCGGCAATGTCGGGATGCTGGGGGCGGATTACGCGGGCTACTTTCCCTGGGGCGAGGCGCCGGCGCTGGTTGAACTGATCCTGCGCTGCCGTTCGGGTGGTCTGATGCCGACATTGGCGGACCAGTGTCGCGAACGGGCGCCGCTTTTCGACCCAGCCACCGAGCGCGCCGCGCTCCGGCGGCTGGTCCATGAACTTCTGGAAAATGCCTAGATGCAAGCAGTCACCGAGCCGGTAGTGAGGGATATTGTCCTGATTGGCGGGGGGCACAGTCACGTCGGCGTGCTCCACATGTTTGCCATGAAGCCCTTGCCGGGCGTGCGCCTGACGGTGATCTGCACGGATACCGATACCCCTTATTCGGGCATGCTGCCAGGTTACATCGCCGGCCATTACTCTTTTGACGAGGTGCATATCGACCTGCGCCGGCTGGCGGCGTTTGCCGGCGCGCGCTACTGCAAGGACGAGGTGATCGGCATCGATCGCGCATCCCGCAAGGTGCTGTGCCGCCATCGCCCGCCGGTCCTCTTACGATGCCCTGTCGATCAATATCGGTTCGACGCCACAATTGGCCCAGGTGGCCGGGGCCGCCGAACATGCCCTGCCGGTCAAGCCGATCCGGCGCTTCAATGAACGCTGGCTGGCCTTGCTCGAGCGCGTTTGCCAACAGCCGGGGGAGATGACCATTGCCCTGGTGGGGGCGGGAGCCGGCGGTGTCGAACTCACCCTGGCTATGCAGTACCGCCTGCGTCGCGAATTGCTGGCGCTCGGCCGTGATCCGGATGCACTGCACTTTCATCTCTTTTCGGCTGATCCCCAGATCCTGAGCACCCACAATGCGCGGGTCCGTGATGCCTTCGATCAGGAGCTGGCGGCGCGGGGGGTTGTGGTGCATCGCGGCGCCAAGGTGACGCAGGTATCGGCCGGGCGCTTGCAAACCGACTCGGGCGAGGTGCTGACGGCCGATGAAATCATCTGGGTGACGCAGGCCGGCGGGGCTGCCTGGCTGCGTGATACCGGCCTGGCTCTGGACGAAAAGGGCTTTGTTCGCGTGCGGGATACCTTGCAGACCGAAACGGATCCCGTCATTTTCGCGGCGGGTGATTGCGCCGCCATGATCGACCACCCGCTGGAAAAGGCGGGCGTTTTCGCTGTCCGCATGGCCAGGCCGCTGGCCGAGAATTTGCGGCGAACCTTGCTGGGCCGCTCCCTGATCCACTACCGACCGCAGCAGCGCTGGCTGGCGCTGATCAGTACCGGCGACCGGCACGCCATCGCTTCACGCGGCGGTTTCTACGCGCGAGGTGATCTGATCTGGCGCTGGAAGGACTGGATCGACCGGCGTTTCATGCGCAGGTTTACCAGGTTGGCCATGCCATCCAGGCCGCTCACCCGGCCTGCTGAACGGCTAACGCTGGATGCCGAGGAGCAGGACCAGGCTATCTCGGCCATCGCCATGCGCTGCGGCGGTTGCGGTGCGAAAGTCGGGGCCAAGGTGCTGTCGCGTGCCCTGGCCCGGGTGCATCCGGTTGAGCGCGATGATGTGCTGATCGGCCTGCACGCACCGGACGATGCCGCCGTGGTTCGCGTGCCGGCGGGCATGGCGAGCGTACAGACGGTCGATTTCTTCCGTGCCTTCATCGACGATCCCTGGGTTTTCGGCCGGATAGCGGCCAACCATGCGCTGGGCGACGTGTTTGCCATGGGGGCGGTGGCGCAGACGGCGACGGCTATTGCGACCGTGCCGCCGGGGCTGGAAAGGCAAGTCGAGGACACGCTGTTCCAGATGATGTCGGGTGCCGTGTCGGTGCTCAACGAAGCCGGCTGCGCGCTGGTTGGCGGCCATACCGGGGAGGGGCGGGAACTGGCACTGGGTTTCGCCATCAACGGCCTGGTGGACGAGAACCTGGCCGGAGTCATGACCAAGGGGGGCCTGCGCCCGGGCGATGCGCTGATCCTGACCAAGCCGGTCGGCACCGGCACCCTGTTCGCCGCCGACATGCGGCGGTGCGCCAAGGGGCGTTGGATCGATGCCGCGATCGCCTCGATGGTCCACTCGAACCGGGCCGCGGCCCAGTGTCTGCGCCGGCACGAGGCCACCGCCTGCACGGATGTCACCGGCTTCGGGCTGCTCGGGCACCTGATGGAGATGACCCGGGCATCGGGCGTCGATGCGACCCTGCGGATCGAGGCGGTGCCGCTACTGGAGGGTGCGGTCGAGACGGTTGCCGCGGGCATCCTGTCCTCGTTGCAGCCGCAGAACCTGCGTCTGCGCCGCGCGGTCCGCGATCTGGAGAAGATGGCGCGGCATCCGCGCTTTCCCCTGCTGTTCGACCCGCAGACGGCGGGTGGACTGCTGGCGGGCGTGCCCGCCCACCGGGCGGCGGCCTGCGTGGCCGAGCTCCGGTCCCTCGGTTATGCGGCGGCCGCCATCATCGGGCGGATCGACCCACGCAGCGAGGCCGAGTCGCCGATCGCGATCGATGTCCGTGCCTGATCCCAAACTCGCCATCGCGCGTTACCGTCTTCACGCCTCCGGCTACGACGCCTCGGCGCAACGCACTCTGGGGCTGCGGCGGCGCACCCTGGCTAAGCTCGCCTTACAACCGGGCGAGACCGTGCTCGACGTGGCCTGTGGCACGGGTCTCAGCTTTCCCCTGCTGCGGGAGGGCGTGGGTGCGACCGGCCGGATCGTCGGTGTGGAACTCAGCCCCGACATGCTGGCCCTCGCCAGGGAGCGCTGCGCGCGCGAGGGCTGGCGTAATGTTGATCTGCGCGAGTCGGCCATGGAGACCGCGGAGATTCCCGGACCCATCGACGCGGTTCTTTTCAACTTCACTCACGACGTGCTGCGCTCGCCCAGTGCGCTGGCGCGCATCTTCGCGGCCACGCGCCCTGGTGCGCGGGTTGCCGTCGCCGGCATGAAGCTCGCGCCCTGGTGGCTGGCACCGCTAAACCTGGTGGTGCTAGCGCAGGCAAGGCCCTACATGACCACCTTTGAAGGGCTTGGCCGGCCCTGGAGCCTGCTGGAGCCCTACCTTGAGGGGTTCGCGCTCGAATCGGTGCTGTTTGGGACGGGCTATATCGGCTGGGGCCTGGCCAAGCCGGGTGGCATTGGCGAGCAGGGCTGACCCCGGGAGGATCCGCATGTCCATCGTGAAATGGTTGGCGCCAATCGCCGCGCTGCTCCTGCTGAACGCGGCGCTCGGGTTCGAGAACTGGTCGGGGACGCCGGCTATCTGGCCTGAGTTGCGCCTGGCGCCGGAGTTCGTGGCCTTGTGGCTCGTGCTGCTGGTCGCGATCCGGGCGTTCGGGGCGGTCCCAAAGGGGCTCGTCACCAGCCTGGCCATGGTATGCACCTTCCTGGTGATCGGGCGTTACCTCGCGGTCACCGCGCCCATCCTCTTCGGGAGGGAGATCAACCTCTATTGGGATGTCCCGCAGGTGCCGCGCTTCCTGTCGGTGATCGGCCAGCCGTTGGCCTGGTGGCAGCAGTTCCTCGTCGCCAGCGGTGTCGTGCTGGCCCTGTGGGGTCTCTACCGGCTGTTGCGCGCTCTGGTCGGGATCCTGGCGCGCCGGGCCGCGCCCGCGGCGCTGCGGTCCATTCCGGCACTGGCCGCCACCGCCGGCGCAGTGGCCATGGTCGCGGCCTACGCGGCCGGCGTGCCGGGGACCTGGGCGCGGGTGTCCGAGCCGGTGACGCCGACCTACGCACGACAGGCGGAACTGCTGTTCACCGCCTTACTCCCCGATCGTCTCGCCAGCGCGCTGCCGCCGTCGCCCCCCTTTGACTCGGATTTGGCGGTGCTGAAGGGCCTGGATGTGAAGTTGCTGGTCCTCGAGTCCTACGGCGCGATCGCTTTCGACCATCCCGAGTCCCGCCGGCGCCTCGCCGCCGCGCGCGACACCCTCGCGCGGACCATCGCCGCGACCGGGCGGCAGGTGGTCTCGGCCTTCGTCCGGTCACCCACCTTTGGCGGTGCGTCGGACCTGGCGCACCTCAGCCTGCTCTCGGGCATCGACCTGAGCGACCCCCTGCGGCACGACCTGCTCCTCGCCAGCGACCGGCCGACCCTGCTCAGCCTGTTCGAGCGCCACGGCTACCGGACCTATGGTTTCTATCCCGCGCTCAGTTGGGACTGGCCCGAGCGTGCCTTCTACGGCTTCGACGAGTTCCTGGACGGTCCGGCCCTGGGCTATCGGGGTCCGGAGTTCGGGCCCTGGTTCATTCCAGACCAATACTCGATGGCCCGCTTCGACGAGTTGCAACCGATTCGGCCCGACACCCCGCCGCGGCTGCTGTTTTTCCCGACCATCACCAGCCACTTCCCCTTTCGGCAGGTGCCACCCTATCAGCCGGACTGGTCCCGAGTCCTCTCCGCGCGGCCCTTCGCCAGCGAGGATGTCGAGCGTGGGCTCGCCTACCAGGTCGGCGACTGGATGAGTCTGCTACCAGAATACCTGCGGACGATCGAGTACACCTATGCCTGGCTCGCGGGCTATCTCGAACAGCCGAGCCCACGCGATTACCTGATGATCCTGGTCGGTGATCATCAGCCCGCGAGCAGCGTTACCGGTCCCGATGCCCCCTGGGATGTCCCGGTGCATGTCATCACCTCCCGGCCGGAGCTGGTGGAGCGATTCCGGGCTCTGGGTTTTCAGCCCGGTTTGGAGCCGCGGCGACCGGTTCTCGGCGGGATGCATGAGCTCACCTGGCTCCTGGCTGACGCCTTCGATAGCCAGCGGTCACTTGGGTCGCTACAGGGATCGCTGGCAAACCCTGCACCGGCGCGGCAGGTACCCGTCGGGACGCCATCGCACTGACTGCTATGATTAAGCCCTTGGCAACCACACCATGAACAGATTCCCAGACGGTTTTCGCGCTTTGATTCTTGGCGCCTCGGGTGGTATTGGCCAGGCTTTTGTGCAAGCCCTGCAAGCCAACCCACGCTGCGCGCAGGTGGTGGGGCTGCACCGCCAGTCCGAGCCGCACCTGAACTTTGACGATGAGGCCAGCATCGGCGCGGCTGCTGAACAGTTGCACGCCACGGGCAAATTTCACCTCATCATCAACGCCGCCGGTGTGCTGCACACGGCGGATTTCATGCCAGAGAAAAAACTGGGTGACCTAAGCTACGCCCAACTGGAAGCCACTTTTCGCGTCAACACCTTCGGGCCCGCTCTCGTGCTGCGCCACTTCAGCGCCCTGCTGGACCGCCAGCGCGGTGTGCTGGCAGTGATTTCGGCCAAGGTGGGGAGCATCGAAGACTTTTCACGGCGCCACTGGTCGGCTCCGCATACCTGCAATTCATAACCAGACTTGGGCTGCCGCAGCGCCAAGCGGCCGCTCCCCGGCGCACTACCTGTGGGCCATGCTGCTCGCACGCCTGTTCGCGTCCCGGCCCCTGGTCTGCCCGAACTGCGGTGCCGACAGGCGCATCATCGCCTTCATCACCGAGACCGCCCCGGTGCGGCGGATTCTCAACCACATCGGCGAGCCGGCCGAGCCGCCCCGCATCGCCCCAGCCCGCGGGCCGCCCGCCTGGGACGACCCACCGGTCGATCTCGGACCGGACTGGGAGGCCCTGGCGCAACCGTCACCCGAGTATGTCTTCAACCAGGAAGTGCAGTGGTAGCCTCCTTCCGTCGTCGCCACCCGCCAGCGACGCGCCCCTCCCTGCACCCAGGCCCCGGCAAACCACCCCTCACGCCCATTCGGCCCCCTCCGAGATGGCTACCTCGCCCCCGTCCCTCCCCGTCGGCGCCCTCGCGGGGCTTGCCACGCCCCTCCCGGCGATGCTACGTTAGGCCCCGCTTCAGCCGCCCGTGCGGTTGAACTTCCTATCGGTTCATCGGCAATGACTCCATCAAGATCAACATGTAAATGATTTTACTTTATTTCCTCTGTGGGCTGTATTTTCTGGGCATGTTTTTCATCCTGATTTACAGTTTGGCGCAGGGACATTTACTTTTCCATTTTCTAAAGGCCAGAAAATCTTGGGACAAAATCCCTCAAAAAAATCCAGAATCCTGGCCAAAAGTCACTGTTCAGCTTCCAGTCTACAATGAACTCTATGTAGTAGAGCGACTGATAGATGCCATCGCAAAGCTAAATTACCCCAAAGAACTCCTTGAGATTCAGCTATTGGATGACAGCACCGATCAGACGGTGGATTTGATTCAAGAAAAGCTAAAGGACTTCCCTGAAATTAACTTCAAATACATTCATCGAGTAGATCGAACGGGCTTCAAAGCAGGTGCATTGCGTGAAGGACTAAAAGTGGCCTCAGGTGAATTTATAGCCATCTTTGATGCGGATTTTGTTCCCAGTCCCGACTTTTTGCTCCAGACAATCCCTTGCTTTTCTTCCGAAAAAATAGGAATGGTGCAGACCCGATGGACACACTTGAACAGGGATTTTTCGATGCTTACCCGATTGCAGGCATTTGCGCTGGATGCGCATTTCTTCATAGAGCAAATGGGCAGAAATCATCAAGGCGCATTTATCAACTTCAACGGAACGGGCGGAATATGGCGCAAAAGCTGCATTTTCGATGCAGGCAATTGGCATGATGACACCTTAACCGAAGACTTGGATCTGAGCTACCGTGCTCAACGAAAAGGTTGGAAATTCGTCTATCGCCCCGAAATTGAATCTCCTGCAGAACTTCCCCCGATCATGTCGGCTATCAAATCTCAACAATTCCGCTGGACTAAAGGCGGGGCAGAATGCGCAGTGAAGCATGCCGGAACCGTCAGCCAAGAGAACCTTTCTTTTCGCGTTAAATTCCATTCCTTCGCTCACTTGTTCAACTCCGCGATTTTCATCGCTGTGTTGGTGACGAGTCTTAGCAGCATCGGCGTTTGGTGGGCGGGTGAACTCGGGCTAATTCCTGAAGTTTTGGTCCGTTTGTCAGGCATTTTCCTTGTAAGCTTTGTGCTGATCGCTGGGGTCTATTTGGTTTCTTATTTCTATGGAAAGCGATCGTTTGTTCAGTCGGCTTTGGGCGTAATTTGGCAATTGCCGCTTTTCTTGTCAGTCTCGATGGGACTCGCACTACACAATGCACAAGCTGTTTGGGAAGGTCTTTCCGGGAAAAAATCACCCTTCATTCGTACTCCCAAATTCAACTTGGAAGCTGGTAAAGAGAAACTCGCCAGCAATCGCTATTTACTGCACCGAATGCCTGTGACCACTTGGTTTGAGGGTGTTTTAGCATTGGTTTTCTGGGCAATGGTAGGTTTGGCTTTCCGCGAGGAAAACTTCCTGTTTCTGCCATTCCACGCGATGCTAGCTTTCGGCTACAGCCTTGTTTTCATTACCTCATTCAAATCTTACGGCCTTGGTCGCTAAATCCGATTAATGCAAAATCCACCCATCATCGACGTCATCATTCCTGCGTATAAACGAGAACAGCATGTCGCGGGTGTACTGGGTCTGGCGAGTCGCTTCGAACCACCGGTCCAGTTTCTCGGGGTTCAGTAACCGCTCCAGGAGGGCGCGCACCATGACCGTGGCGGGACTCGTCTCGGCAAATTTCTGCAGGATCTCACTAACCATGGGCGATCGGATGCGTGTAAGATATTGAAATTACTTATATATTACACAATGTTGACGGCACCTTAAAAGGGCTGGAGTTCGGGCCCTGGTTCATTCCAGACCAATACTCGACTGCCCGCTTCGACGAGTTGCAACCGATTCGGCCCGACACCCCGCCGCGGCTGCTGTTTTTCCCGACCATCACCAGCCACTTCCCCTTTCGGCAGGTGCCACCCTATCAGCCGGACTGGTCCCGAGTCCTCTCCGCGCGGCCCTTCGCCAGCGAGGATGTCGAGCGTGGGCTCGCCTACCAGGTCGGCGACTGGATGAGTCTGCTACCAGAATACCTGCGGACGATCGAGTACACCTATGCCTGGCTCGCGGGCTATCTTGAACAGCCGAGCCCACGCGATTACCTGATGATCCTGGTCGGTGATCATCAGCCCGCGAGCAGCGTTACCGGTCCCGATGCCCCCTGGGATGTCCCGGTGCATGTCATCACCTCCCGGCCGGAGCTGGTGGAGCGCTTCCGGGCTCTGGGTTTTCAGCCCGGTTTGGAGCCGCGGCGACCGGTTCTCGGCGGGATGCATGAGCTCACCTGGCTCCTGGCTGACGCCTTCGATAGCCAGCGGTCACTGGGGTCGCTACAAGGATCGCTGGCAAACCAGGCACCGGCGCGGCAGGTACCCGTCGGGACGCCATCGCACTGACGGGTGCCGTGCGCAAGGCGTGGTGTGGCAGGAGTTCCCGCAGTTTGGCGTGGTGCGCCGCCTGAAAAGCCGCAACCACTGGCAAAGCTACTGGGCAGCGCAACGCCGCCAAGCTGGATTGCAATCCACGCCTCGGCATGGCCTATCGTCAATTGGCCAAAATGCCGCCGGATGGGGTGGCCGCGCTGCAAGCTCAGGCCGCGCACACTCAACTTAACCCCGCGGACACCGGCACTTTCGTAGCCTACAAGGGTGAGCGCCTGCAATGGTGACGGGCTAGGTGGTGGGTGGGGGACTTCTCGACCTCGCCATGTCAGCATGGAAATCACAGGTCCTGATTCGTAAACTCAGTTACCTCATCAGGGTTGACAGCTCCCGGGAGCGGGTTAAGATTCGGTCCCTTGCGGCCCGAACCCAGACGCCATCGACTCCGGAAAATCCTTATGTTCAGTCCCCAGTCCTGCCACCCACTTCGTCACGACTGGTCCCTCGACGAGGTTGAGGCCCTGTTCGATCAGCCTTTCATGGATCTGATCTTTCGTGCCCAATTGGCCCACCGGGCCTGCTTCGACCCCAACAAGGTCCAGATCAGCACCCTGCTCAGCATCAAGACCGGGGCCTGTCCCGAGGATTGCGGCTACTGTGCCCAGAGCGCCAGCCATGGCACTGACCTGGAGACCGAGCGCCTGTTGCCGCTGGCGGAGGTGACGGCCGCCGCCGCCGCCGCCAAGGCCCGGGGGGCGACCCGCTTCTGCATGGGCGCGGCCTGGCGCAACCCCACGGACAAAAACCTGGACCGGGTGACCGACATGATCGCGGCGGTCCACGACCTGGGCCTGGAGACCTGCGTCACCCTGGGCATGCTGACGGACGCCCAGACCCAGCGCCTCAAGGCCGCCGGCCTGGACTACTACAACCACAACCTGGACACCTCCCCTGAGTTCTACGGCCAGGTCATCACCACCCGCACCTACCAGGACCGGCTCGACACCCTGGCCCGGGTCCAGGGCGCGGGCATCAAGGTGTGCAGCGGCGGCATCCTGGGCATGGGCGAGTCGCGGCAGGATCGGGCCTCCCTGCTGCGGCAACTCGCCAATCTGCCCCAGCACCCGGAGTCCGTGCCCATCAACCTGCTCGTCCAGGTGGAGGGCACGCCCCTGCATGGCACGGCGCGGCTCGATCCCCTGGAGTTCGTGCGCACCCTCGCCGTGGCCCGTCTGCTGATGCCGGCCTCCCAGGTGCGCCTGTCCGCCGGCCGCGCCGATATGAGCGACGAACTGCAGGCCCTTTGTTTCCTCGCCGGCGCCAATTCCATCTTTTACGGCGAACGTCTGCTGACGACCCCCAACGCCGGGGCGGATCGCGACCTGGACCTCTTCCAGCGCCTGGGCCTGAGCTTCGAGGAGGTGGACGCGGCCGAACGCTCCGTGCCGGGTCCCTGCGAGCGGTGCGAGGCCCATTAAGTGAGGGGCAAAGGGCCCTTGGCCTTGGCCCCCACGCCGGGAGCGGGCCAGCGCATCTCCCGGGCCTTGGGTGGCGTCGAGGCGAGGGGATTGCCCGCCACCTGGCGCGCGGCCATGACCGATAGCCGCATCGGCGCGGCCTGCTGATCCATGATTTACCGCGACCTCACCAGCGAGCTGGAGCGCCGGCGGGCGGCCCATCTCTACCGCCGGCGCCGTCAGATCGAGGCGGCGCCGGGTCCGCACCTGACCCTCGATGGCCGTCCGGCCATTGCCTTCTGCACCAACGATTACCTGGGCCTGGCCCGCCATCCGGAGGTGATCGCCGCCTGCCAGCGGGGGGCCGCGGCCTATGGCGTCGGCAGCGGCTCGGCCCACCTGGTCGCCGGCCATGGCCCGGCCCATCAGGCCCTGGAGGAGGAACTGGCCGATTTTCTGGGCCGCGAACGGGCCCTGCTCTTCTCCACCGGCTACATGGCCAACCTGGGCATCCTCCAGGCCCTGGCCGGGCCGCGGCGATCCTGTCTTCGAGGACCGGCTCAACCACGCCTCCCTGATCGATGGCGCCTTGCTGGCCCGTGCCCGCCTGCGGCGCTATCCCCATGGCGATATGGCGGCCTTGCGGCGTCAGTTGGCGGCCTGGTCCCATCCCGAGTCGGAATCCGGTTCAGGGTCGTGGTCCGGGTGGGAGTCCGGGTCCAGGTCCAGGTCCGACGCCCGCTCCAGGTCGGCGTCCGGCTCCGGGCCCGATGCCGCGCCCACCGCCAGTGGCCACCCGGTGGCCCTCATCGCCACCGATGGCGTCTTCAGCATGGACGGCGATCTGGCGCCCCTCCCCGAGTTGGCGGCCATCGCCCGGGCCGCGGGCGTGCCCCTCCTGGTCGATGACGCCCATGGCCTCGGCGTCCTGGGCCGCGAGGGGCGGGGCAGTCTGGATCATTACGGGCTCGATGCCGCGGCCGTCCCCATCCTGATGGGTACCCTGGGCAAGGCCCTGGGCACCTTCGGCGCCTTCGTCGCCGGCAGCGAGGACCTTGATCGAGACCCTGATTCAGACCGCGCGCCCCTACATCTACACCACGGCCCCGCCGCCGGCGCTGGCGGCGGCGACCCGCGCCAGTCTGGCCCTGGCCCGGCGGGAGGAGTGGCGGCGGGAGCGTCTCCGGGAACTGATCCAGCGCTTCCGCCACGGGGCGGCACAGCTGGGCCTGCCGCTGATGCCGTCCACCACCCCGATCCAACCCATCCTGGCGGGGAGCGCCGAGCGCGCCCTGGCCTGGAGTCAGGCCCTGGAGGCGCGGGGCATCCTGGTCACCGCCATCCGCCCGCCCACGGTGCCGGAGGGCTCGGCCCGGCTGCGGGTCACCCTCTGCGCCCTGCATAGCGACCAGGATCTGGATCGCTGCTGCCCTGGCGGCCCTGGCGGAGCGTGACCCGGGAGCGGCGGCATGATCGCCGCGCCTGCTCCCTCCCCGCGCGGGGAGGGTCGGGCATGAGGCGGCCGAACCTCTACCAGGAGACCCGGGGCCAGGGTCCGGACCTGGTCCTGCTCCACGGCTGGGGCATGAACGCCGCCGTCTGGCACGGCCTGCCCGCCGACCTGACCTTGGGTCATCGCCTGACGGCCATCGAGCTACCGGGCCATGGCGGCAGTCCCCACGATCCGTCCTGGCAAGGGCTGGATGACTGGGCGGACGCCTGTCTGGCGGCGGCCCCGGCCAGGGCCGTCTGGCTGGGCTGGTCCCTGGGCGGCCTGGTCGCCCTGGCGGCGGCCCAACGCGCCCCGGAGCGCCTGGCGGGGCTGGTGCTGATGACGGCCACGCCGCGCTTCGTGCAGGCCGACACCTGGCCCGCGGCCATGGACCCCGAGACCCTGGCGCGCTTCCACGACGGCCTGCTGGCGGACCCCGCCGGCACCCTGGAGCGCTTCCTGGCCCTCCAGGTTCGGGGCAGCGAGGCGGCGCGGGACACCCTGCGCCTGCTCAAGCGGGAGCTGGCGGCAAGACCCACCCCGGACCCGGTAGCCTTGGCCCTGGGTCTGGACCTGCTGCGGTACTCGGACCTGCGCCCCGCGCTCCAGGCCCTCGACTGCCCCAGCCTCTGGCTGTTCGGCGCCCGCGATACCCTGGTCCCCGCCGCCGTCGGCGCCGACATCGCCGCCCTGCTGCCCGAGGCGCGGGTCCAGGTCATCGCCGGGGCCGCCCACGCCCCCTTTCTCTCCCACCCGGCGGCGACCACCGCCGCGCTACTGTCCTTTCTTTGGGAACTGGAGACCTGATGGCCACGAAACCTCGACCAGGGGCTGAATAGCCCCATCGATAAGCCGGCCGCCCGTCGCGCCTTCGAACGCGCGGCGGCCGGCTACGATAGCGTGGCGGTACTGCAAAAGGAGATGGCCACCCGCCTGCTGGAGCGGCTGAATTATGTGCGCCTGGCGCCCCGGACCATCCTGGATCTGGGGGCCGGCACCGGCCTGGCGGTGGACGACCTGCAGCGCCGCTATCGCCAGGCCCGGGTCCTGGCCCTGGACTTCGCCTTCCCGATGCTGCGTCTGGCCCGCCGGCGGGGCAGTCTGCTGCGCCGCCCGACCTGCCTCTGCGCCGATGCCGAGGCCCTGCCCCTGGCGGAGGGCAGCATCGACTTCATCTTCTCCAACGCCACCCTCCAGTGGTGCAACGACCTGGACCGGACCTTCGTGGAGCTGAGGCGCGTCCTCGCCCCCGGTGGCCTCCTCATGTTCACCACCTTCGGTCCCGACACCCTGCGCGAACTGCGCGCCGCCTGGGCCCAGGCCGACGGTCACGGCCACGTCAGCCCCTTCCTGGATATGCACGATGTCGGCGATGCCCTGGTGCGCGCCGGTTTCGAGGGGCCGGTCATGGATGCCGAACAACTGACCCTGACCTATCAGGACCTGGGCGGCCTCATCAACGACTTGCGGGGCCTGGGCGCGCGTAACGCCACCCGCGAGCGCTCACGCGGCCTCACCGGCAAGTCCCGGTGGGCCGCCATGCGCGCCGCCTACGAGGTCCATCGCCACGAGGGCCGGCTGCCCGCCACCTACGAGGTCGTTTATGGCCATGCCTGGGCGCCCCTGCAACGGGTCAAGGCGGATGGTTCCGTGACGCTGCCCCTGAGCGCCATTGGCCGGCGGTCCCCGGCGTGAGGGATGTCGGTCGGCAACCGTCGTTGCGCCCCGCGGGCCCGCGCGGCGCTGGAGCAGCGCGGTGACCGCGGGCCGCTGATGGGTGCCAGGTGTTTGCGGATTTCAGGGTCCCCAAGGCCATGAAGGGGTTCTTCGTCACCGGGACCGATACCGCTTGTGGCAAGACCGAGGTCAGCCTCGGCCTGATCCAGGCCCTGCGCCAGCGCGGTCTCAAGGTCCAGGGCATGAAGCCCGTCGCCTCCGGCTGTGACGGCCGGCCCCCGGGGCCTCAGGAATGCGGACGCTCAGCGTCTGCGAACCCAGTCGAGCCGCCTTGTGCCCTACGACTGGGTCAACCCCTATGCCTTTAGCCCACCCATAGCCCCCCATATCGCCGCCCGCGAGGCGGGGGTCGAGATCAGCCTGGACCTGATCCGGGAGCGGGCGGACGCCCTGGCGGCCCAGGCGGACTGCCTCATCGTCGAAGGGGTGGGCGGCTGGCGGGTGCCCTTGGGCCCTGGATCTGGCGGTCAGCGACCTGCCCCGGGCCTTAGGCTTGCCGGTTATCCTGGTGGTAGGCCTGCGCCTCGGCGGTATCAACCATGCCTTGCTGACCGCGGAGAGCATCCTCGCCAGTGGCTGCCACCTGGCCGGCTGGGTCGCCAACCAGGTCGATCCGGGCCTGGCGCGGCGGGAGGAAAATCTTGCGACCCTCTCATCCCTGATCCGAGCCCCCTGCGATCGGCTTCATCCCCTGGCTGGGGCAGTCCGCAGGGGGGGTGGAGCCAGAGACCTTGGCCTCCCATCTTGCCATTGGGAAAATCTGGCCTTGAGCCGATGGGGATTGGCGAGACATCCACCGCGATCACGCCCACCCGGATCAGCAAGCGGCACCGGCCCTCCCGTGCGCAAGTGCCATGCTACCTTAAGCGTCAGGGGCAACGCGGTTCGCGGGTCTAATCGTCCGCATCCCTATCTTTGCGCCGCGCCCGTGGGTGGGCCTGGTCATAGACCTGGGCCAGGTGCTGAAAATCCAGGTGGGTGTAGATCTGGGTGGTGCCAATGTTGGCGTGACCCAGGAGTTCCTGCACCGCGCGCAGGTCGCCGGACGATTCCAGCAGGTGGCTGGCGAAGGAGTGGCGCAGCAGGTGGGGGTGCAGGTGGCGGCCGGCGCCTTGTTCCGCCGCCCAGTGCTGGAGCCGCTGCTCGACGGTGCGGGGGTGGATGCGGCGCCCGCGCTGGCTGACGAAGAGGGCGGTTTCCCCGGCACTGGCGAGTTGGCCGCGCACCTGATGCCAGCGCTGCACGGCCTCAATGGCCTGGGCGCCGACGGGGACGCGGCGGCGCTTGGCCCCCTTGCCGAGGACCTCCAGGCTGGCGTCCTCCAGGTCGATGTCGTTCAGGTTGATCGAGACCAGCTCCGCCAGGCGCAGGCCGCTGGAGTAGAAGAGCTCGATCATGGCCCGGTCGCGCAGGGCCAGGGGGTCCTCGGACTGGGCCTGGTCCAGGAGGGCGCAGAGCTGGTCGGCCTCGAAGGTGGCGGGTAGTTTGCGCTCGGTCTTGGGGGCGCGGATACCCAGGGCGGGGTTGAAGCCCAGGCGGCCCTCGCGCAGCAGGTATTTGAAGAGGCTGCGCAGGGAGGAGAGTTCCCGCTGCAAGGTTTTGCCGCCGGCACCGCCGCGATGGCGCCAGGCGACGTAGCGGCGCACCTCCTCCGGGGTCATTGCCGCCCAGTCCAGCCCCAGACCCGCGCCCTCCCGCCAGGCGCCGATCCGCTCCAGGTCGCGGCGGTAGTTGGTCAGGGTCAGGGGCGAGAGCCGGCGTTCGTGGCCCAGGTGGGCCAGAAAGGCGGCCAGCGGACCGGTGGCCGCCTCCTTGTCGGCCGCGCTGGCTTCTTCAGGCATGACCCTGGGGCTCCAGGGCGCCGAGACAGGCGCTGACCAGCTCGCCCAGGCGGTCTAGATGATCCGTGCCCATGTCCGGGCCGAAACGCTCTGGGTCGGTGCTGCCAATGGCCAGCAGGCCGGCCTGGGTGGGGGCGTGGACGGGGATGAGGGCGGCGGAGCGGATGCCGATACCGGCGTCGGCGAACAGGATGGCGGCGTGGTCCGGGTCGAGGGGGCCGCACCGGGCACTGGCCGGAATCCCGGCGGTCCCTGCGCTGGCGGCATCGCGGGGCCGGTGCCGGCCTGACCGGCCGCGGCGTCGAACACCAGGGTGACGGCCTCGGCCTCGAATTCCCGGCGCAGGGCGTCGCTCAGCAGGGCCTCCAGGGTCGCGCGATCCGGGGCGGTGATGAGTTGCAGCATGAGGCCGTGGAGGCGGTCGGCGAGGGCCTCATAGTCGCGGGCCCGGGCTATGAGTTGGGCCAGGAGGCGACGTTCGCCCTCCACCTGGGCGCGCAGCAGGCCCATCTGATGTTCGACCAGGGACAGGGTGCCCTCGGGGCCGTGGGGCAGGCGCAGGCGGGCGGTCAGCTCGGGGTGGCGCAGGAAGAATTCCGGGTCGGCCTCCAGGTAGGCGGCGACGGCGGCATCCCCGGCTAGGCGACGGCTTGGTCATAGTTCGATCTCCCCGCTAAAGACGCTGACGGCGGGCCCGGTCATCCACAGGGGTTCGGCGCCGCCGGCCCAGGTGATGCGCAGATCGCCGCCGGGCAGACTCACCCGCACGGCCTCGTCCAGCAGGTCCGAGGCGACGGCCCACCGCCACGGCGGCGCAGGCGCCGGTGCCGCAGGCCAGGGTCTCGCCGGCGCCGCGCTCGAAGACCCGCAGCCGGATATGGCCCGGGTCCAGGATCTGCATGAAACCAGCATTGACTCGCTTGGGAAATCGGGGATGACGTTCGATCAGGGGCCCCAGCCGGGCGACAGGGGCCTGGTCCAGGTCAGTGACCCGCAGCACGGCGTGGGGGTTGCCCATGGAGACGGCGCCGATCCTCAGGGTCTGACCGTCCACCTCCAGGTCGTAGCTATCCGCCTCCGTCGTCGCCAGGAAGGGGATGCGCTCGGGGGCGAAGCTGGGGCGCTCCCATGTTCACCCGCACCTGGCCGTCGGCTTCGAAGAAAAGGCGGATGGGGCCCGCGGCGGTGCCCACCGGGATCTCGGTCTTGTCCGTCAGCCCCTGGTCGCGCACGAAGCGGGCGAAGCAGCGGGCGCCGTTGCCGCACTGTTCCACCTCGGAGCCGTCGGCGTTGAAGATGCGGTAGTGGAAGTCGGTGCCGGCCAGGCGCGGGGGCTCCACCAGCAGGATCTGGTCGCAGCCGATGCCGAAGCGGCGGTCCGCCAGGAAGCGGCACTGCGCCGCGCTCAGGGTCACCCGCTGGCGCACGCCGTCGAAGACGACAAAGTCGTTGCCCAGGCCCTGCATCTTGGTGAAACGGAGTTTCATGGCCCCGGTCAGCCGGGCAGACGGCCGGAGACCGCCAGGTGACGGTCGCTCACCACCGCCACTTCCAGAGCTCTCCAGGCCGGCCTCGGCCAACTGGGCCTGGACCTCCGCGGGCTCGAAGGCGGCGAAGAGGGAGGCGCGGTAGTCGCTTTGGAGCAGTCTCGGGTTCGTCGCCGACATAGGTCACCACCAGGGATTCGGCCCAGCCCGGGGAGGGCGGGCGCATCAGGTCCATGACCAGGACGAGGGCGCCGGGCCGGCCCGCCGCGCGCATCGCGCGCCACAGCACCTGGGGGTCGTGGAGGTGATGCAAGAGGCTGTTGGAGAGCACCAGGTCGTAGGTCCCGCCAGCCAACCGGGGCGAGGGCAGGACCTCCTGGAGCAGCCGGCAGCGCCGGGCCACGCCCGGCAGGGCGTCGAGGGCAGTCTGGGCACACGCCAGCATGGCGGCGGAGCCGTCCAGGGCATCGCAGCGCGCCCCCGGCCAGGCCTTGAGAAAGCGGATGGCGATATCCCCCGGGCCGCAGCCCAGGTCCAGGGCCTGCTGGCCCTCCAGATCCCCGGGATCGAGGTCGCGCAGCAGCTTGAGAAAGAGGCGGTTGGACTCGGAGAAATCCGCCTGGGCATAGGCCAGGGCCTGGGCTGGGTCCGCCATGAGTTCGGGTTCGGGACGGCGTTTCATGTCAGGCGGCCATGACACCATGCAACTCGAGGTGTCTTGGATGAAGGTCTCCAGGGTGGTGTTACCGAGCAAGGCCGGCCGCACCTGGAAGACCGTGGCCGGGCCCTGGGCCGGCACGGCCGGGTTGACTGGCCACTGGATCCCGACCAATTGGTAGTTGGCCAACTTGGAACCGGCCTTGCGCAGGGCCCGCGCCAGGTCGTCGTTCAGCGTCTTCAGGTCGTCCCGGGCCTCGTCTGGACGGGCGCAGTCCGGTTTCTGGTCGGGGATCGGGATGACCCGCGTCACCTGAGTGGCGACCCCCAGGGGCTGGACCTGGTTCGGGGGGCAGTCGGCCGGGCTGCAATGGGGGTTGTTGAAGGCTGCCGGCGCCCCCGGAGTCGGCGGCACATTGTCCACCTGTTCGTAGGTGGACCAGAGCCACTGCGGCGCGCTCGGGGTCTTGGCCATCAGGTGCAGGCCGACCAGACCCACCAGCCGCGGGGCGCAGTCGAGCGGTTGGCCGTCGGGTCCCTGGCGACAGACACAGGCGCGGCTGGTGACGAAGCGGTCGCCTTGGCCCTCGTCCAGGACCCGCCAGGCGCCTTTCGCCAAGATGGCCCCGGCCGGGAATGAGACGGCGTCGGTCTGCTGCTGGACGGCCCCGTTGAACAGCCCTTGGGCGCGAACATACTCATAGGCCACTTGATTCATGCGGATATCGAAATACACCGCTCGCCCCGCCTGGTCCGTCAGGATCGGCGGCCGGGTGGCATCGGCCCCGGTGGGCTGAACCCTGGCATCCAGCAGATCATCGACTTTCGCGGTGCGGTGCAGGACCTTGGTCGCGCCCGGCCGCGGCACAGACCTCTGGTAATGCCGGGACCTGATCCCAGGGGCCCGGGTCGGTCGCCATTGGGGAGGAAGAGGGTGCCCACGTCGCGCCAGGTCTCCCAGACCCGCGGACCCGATGCGTCCAGCCGTTTGGCGGGGTCCGGCTGGCCGGGCTGAGTCGCCGCGGCCGGCCAGTGCAGGGCGATGAACTGCTGCCAGGCGTAGAGGTTCGCGGCCCGTTGGCGGGTATTGAAATTGGACTGGGCGAGTTCGCCCTCAACGTCCGCCGGCTGGTGGCAACTGATCTGGGGCGGCGCCAGGGGGGCGCACCCGGGGTCGGTGAGGGGCACCGCCCTGGCCGGTTGCGAGCAAGATGTTGCAGGTTCGGAGCGATGCGGGCTGGGCGCGCCTGGGCCGGCACGGCCAGGGCGCAGCAGCAATAGGGCTGGCAAAAGGCATCGGCCCAGTGCCTGCGTCACGCGGTGTCGGTAGCGAACTGGCTTGGCGTACGGCAAGTGGGTGCCCCCCTAAATCGGAAAGCGACTCTGCTTAGGGTTGAATCTGAATAAAACCCTGCTGAACCAGTTCTATGAGGCGCAGGTTGGCGGACGTGACGACTTTCACCCCGGGCAACAAGTCCGCATTGGTCCAGCCATTGTTCCTGGCCGTCACGCCGCAGAGCTCGAACTGTACGCCCTGGTCTTGCAGGCCCTTGATCAACGCCTTGTAGGGATTACCGCGGGGTGTATTCACGCCGGATTTCGATCAGGGGGACGTGGGCTATCGCCAGATGATCCAATTGGCTGAAATCCCCCCGACAGGCTGAGCCGCGCTGGAGTGCTTCGGCGAACAGTTCGGGGGCACCGGGCAGATCGAGAGCGCCCCGGATGCCGCCGACGTGGTAAGGGTCACCATCGCGACCATAGGGGACGAACTGAAGATCGGTGCCGTGGGTGAATAGCCCCACTTCGTGGATCAGGAAGTTCGTCAGCGACGCCATCCAGTTGGCGTCGCTGTTGTTCAAAGCCAGTTTGAAGGCGCCCAAGGCAATCTCGCCGGGTCCGGTGGCCTCATAGCCCGTGATCACATGATTCATGTCGTGGCAGACATAGTAGCCAGGGTTGGGAGTATCGCGGCCGGGGATTGTCAGTTTGCTGCGGCGGTAGAAGCTCCCAAAGGCCCAACCTAAGCTGCCGTATGGCATCTCGGGGAGTCGCTTGACTAGTTCGAAAAATTCGTCGTCGTACTGGTCGCGGAAACTAACCATTGTCAGCAAGGTGCCGCTCCAAGCCTCGCACGACTACGCCGTGTGGGCTAGCGTGATCGCATAGGGTGGTTGGGCGCCATCTATGCAGCTCGGGTATCTCGCCAGGGTTTTGGCAGACAGCTGGCTGGGCTGGGCGGCAATTTAATAACCCTTCATGGGAGCAGGGTCTCCCCGGCGAAGAGGGACGCGATCGTCTCGCGGGGGCGGACCAGATGGATGTTGGCGCCATCCACCATGACCTCGGGGGCGCGGGGGCGGCTGTTGTAATTGGAACTCATGGTGAAGCCGTAGGCGCCGCTGCCGCGCACGGCCAGGAGGTCACCGGGGGCGAGGGCCAGATCGCGGGCCTTGCCGATGAAGTCGCCGGTCTCGCACACGGGGCCCACCAGGTCGTAGAGGGCGCGCTCGCCACGCTCGTGGCGGTCGGCGGGGATGATGTCCTGGACGGCCTGGTAGAGGGCGGGGCGCACCAGGTCGTTCATGGCGGCATCGACGATGGCGAAGCGCTTCTGGCCGTTGTCCTTGAGCAATTCCACCCGCGTCAGCAGGATGCCGGCGTTGCCGGCGATGGCGCGGCCGGGCTCCAGCAGAATTTCGTAATGGCGGCCCTCCAGGAGTTGGTCCAGGGCGCGGGCATAGTCCGCGGGCTCGGGCGGGGTCTCGTGAGTGTAGCGGATGCCGAGGCCGCCGCCGAGATCCAGGTGATGGATGGGGATGCCGAACCGTTCCAGCCGGTCCGCCAGTTCCAGCACCCGCGTTAGGGCATCGAGAAAGGGTGACAGCTCGGTCAGCTGGGAACCGATGTGGCAGTCGATGCCGGTGACGCGCAGGTGAGGGCTCTCAGCGGCGCGTTCATAGACCCGGTCGGCGGCATGGATGTCGATACCAAACTTGTTCTCGCGCAGGCCGGTGGAGATGTAGGGGTGGGTGCCCGCATCCACGTCCGGGTTGACGCGGATCGACACCGGGGCGATGGCGCCCAAGGCCCGGGCAACCCCTTCCAGGCGCGTCATTTCCGCCTCGGACTCGAGGTTGAAGCAGCGGATGCCGACCTCCAGGGCCCGGCGCATCTCGTCCTCGCGCTTGCCGACGCCGGAGAAGATGACCTTGGCCGGGTCGCCGCCCGCCGCCAGCACCCGCTCCAGTTCCCCACCCGAGACGATGTCGAAACCGGACCCCAGCCGCGCCAGGACGTTGAGCACCGCCAGGTTGGAGTTGGCCTTGACGGCAAAGCAGATCAGGTGAGGATGATGGCCGAAGGCGGTGTCGAAGGCCCGCCAGTGGCGCTCCAGGGTGGCGCGGGAATAGACATAACAGGGGGTGCCGAAGCGCTCGGCGATATTGGCGACCGGCACCTCCTCGGCATAGAGGCGATGTTCCTGGTACTGAAAATGATCCATCGGCGGGGGTTCTTCCTAGCGGACGGGTGGCGGCACGGCTTCCGGGCCGGGGATCTCGGGGCCCTGGTCTTGCTGGGGCGATTGCGCCGGGGGCTTCCGGGCGGATTGCTGCTTGCCGGCCGGTTCATCCGGCAGGAAGAGGGGGCCTTTCTGGCCGCAGGCGGCCATCATCTGGCTGATACCCAGCAGGGCGACCATGAGGATGAAGAGTTGGCGTGCCCAGCAAAGCATGGGTCGGGGTTCCGGGGGGAAGGGGCCTGTAGGGCAATAAGGGGGGCTAAAGGGAAATCGGCGCCTAGGGCTTGGTGGCCCTGTCCCCCGGGTGACCGGCGGCTGGCCGCTCCCGCTTGAGCGCCGCCAGTGGCGGTGCCTCGCGGCGTTTGTCGAGGAGGTGGTAGAGACTCAGGATGGGGTGACGAAACAGCATGCGTGGCCCGGCATAACGCATGACTACCCTGACCCGTTCCCGCTGGCTGGCGCTGTAGCAATGGACCTGGCAATTGTTGCAGGCGGGCTTCTCCTCGCCAAAGGGGCAGGTGGCGAGCCGCCGGCGGGCATAGTCCAGCAACTGGGCGCAGTCGTCACAACAGCCGCCACGGGTGCGGTGGTGATCGTGGCAATAGAGGGCCATCATGGCGGCCATGGTCGCCTGTTCGCGCGCCAGGCGCGGACCGGTGGCTTGGGCCCGGCCCGCCTGGGAGCGGGTCATGGGGCGCGATCCAGGACCTGGAGCTGGGCCCCCGCGTCCAGTTGGCGAATGATGGGTTTGAGAGCGGCGAGTTCGGCGGGCAGGGCCGCCTTGGCCTCGGCGGCGGCGGCCTGGTCCTTATACAGATTGTAGATAAGGGCATACCAGGGCTTGCCGCGGTGGCTTTCCTCGCGGTAATAGATGCGGCCAGGTAGGTCGGGGCGACTGGCGAAGCGGCGCACCTCCTCCAGGTTTTTGAAGCTGATGAGCTGCAGGGCCTGGGGCTGATCGCCAACGGTGATAACGCCCTCAACCAGGGCCGGGGCCGCCCCGGCTTCGGGGGCCGACACTGGCGTGGTCTGGGTGGCGGGCGCCGAAGGGGCCGCCGGGGGTGCCGCGGTTACCGCCGTGGCGGCTGGGGTGGGGGTCTCCTCCGGGGTCCAGGATTTCTGTTCCAGGGGCAAGTTGGCGGAGGCCAGGGTGTTCGCCAGGCTGTCGCGCAGCAGCAGCATGTCCTTGCCCAGCCGTTCCTGGGCCTTTTGCATCTCTTCGATCCTGGCGATCAAATCGGCGTCCGCGGCTTGGCGCTCCTCGGTCTCCTTCTTCAGGGCATCCGGCTTGGCGGGGGATTGCTCTGGCTGGCTGGCAAGCGTCTCCTCCAAGCCTTTCAGGCGGTTCGCGAGATCGGTGACACCGGACTGGCGCTCATCTACCTTGGTCTCCAGATCCCCGGACAGGCGCGTGACGGCCTGGTCGAGCTCGCCCAGGCGTTCGTCCAGCGGGGCCGTGTCGATGGTGGAGAGGCGGGCGACCGCCTCCTGGATGCCACTCAGTTGGGCGCCAATCTTGGCGTCGCCGGTGTTGATCTGGAACAGGCCCAGGGTGGCCGCGCCGACGGAGACGAGGAAGGCAAAGAGGACGAAGGTGGTCGTCACCAGGCCCCGGCGGCGGATCTCCTCCTCGATGTCGTCCCGCTGGGCGTCCAGGGCGCGCCTGACTTCCGTCGCGGTCCGGCGGCGATCATCGTCCACGTCGGCGATACGTCCGATCAGGGCAACCTCGAGGTCCCGCAGCTTGTTGGCCTGGGCCTCCAGTGCGTCGTTCAGATCCGTCAGCCGGTCACCACCGCCCGTTCCTGAAGCGTCGCCCGGTCGCCCCTGATCGGGGGTGCCTGGGCTGCCCGGTGGGGGGGCCGGGGTCTTGGCCAGCTTGGCCTGGTCGGCGGAGGAAGGTGCGTTTTCCATGTGATCGTCGGCTCCTGTGGGGTGTCTTTTGAGATCTGTCAATGATCCCCCAGCCGGGGGCGGATTCCAAGTGGAAACCGTATCCTGGCGCGGATTCCGGTAGGAATTCAGTTATCCCACATCACATTCTTGCCCCGCGCCGCCGCCTTGGTCAGCAACTCGATCAGGGGCAGGGCGCGATTGGCCAGGCTGACATGGCGTCCGCTGTCATCCTCCTCCCGGCCGGCTGGAGGCGCCGGGTCCAGGGCCAGGTCCGGATGTTCCGCGACCGCCGATTGCAGTCGCGCCAGGGCCTGGGGAATATCCGCGGCCAACAAGGCCCCGGGGATCCTGCCACTTTGCCCCATGAGCTTGAGCAAAGTCAGGGCTACGTCGCCGAACATGACGATGTCGGCATGGGCATCGGTTTTGAAAGTGATCAACATGGGGATATCCTCGTCGCGGAGATGGGGCAGTCGGATGGCGGTTGGGTTTGGGCCCGCAAGGGCGATATTATCCGCGACCCAGGCGTGGCCGGTATAGAATCCTGTCATCCCCCTAGCCTGACCTGGTGGTCTCTCGGTTCGAGCCCCAGGCCGTCCTGACCTCATTTCGGAAGCGCCCATGAAGAAACCCGACCTGCTCCTGCCCGCCCTCCTGGTCCTTGGCCTCCTGCTCGGCCCGCTCCCGGCGCTGGCAGATATCCCGGCCACCCCCGTCATGACTCTGTATAAATTCAACGGGCCCAGGACCAACCCCTACTATGACGCGGACGATTTCGCCAGGCGCGGTCCCCAATCCCCGGCGGGCCAGCTCACTCAGGGTAGTTCCATCATCCCCTGCCTGGTGATCCGTAATGGCAAGCCCTTGGTGGATGAGAGCGGCACCCCCTACGTCGGCTTTGAGGTCGTCGTGGACACCGCCAAGGCCGGGCCCGAGGCGACCGATAAATTCAAGAAGGCCCTGGCGGATCGCAAGGGTCTGAAGGTCGAGAATCACCACTGTTCCCCTGGCATCAAGCGGGTCATCAGCGTCCGCGACTTTTATGCCATGAGCAAGGCCCCCGCCTTCGATCCGCCCAGGACCGGCAAGGGCCAGAAAACCGAGGGCGGCAGCACCCTGGACCGGCTGGTGCGCGGCTTCCATAATTCGCCCCAATGCAGCCAGGTCAACGACGACCTGGTGGGTCGCCGGGGCGCCCTGGCGCAGGCCTGGGACAGCTATATCGCCGCCAACAAGGGCCGGGCCTCGGCCGAGGATCTCAAGCGCGCCAAGCACCTGGATTACGTCATGCGCACCGCCCTCTTCGAGGGCCATCTTGGCCGCGGCTGTAACGCCTATGGCGCCTGCGAGCGCAATATCATTGCCCTTTCCATCCGTAACCGCGCCGTCGGCAAGTGCCAGGCCGGTCAAGGCTGCCGTCAACCTGGCGACTTCCAGGGCGCCTCCTCCTCCGTCTCTCAGTACAACATCTGGGATGAGTTTCTCACCCAGGTCTCGGGTCTCACCTCCTGCTACCTTCGGGATGACCTCGGCAGCGCTGGCAACGCCCGCAGCGGGGACTATTACGATAAGCTCCAGGCCATGCATGCCCAGAGTGTCGGCGATGTCGAGCGCATTATGTACGGGGACGAAGCGGCGCTGCGTGACCTCTTCCCCGGCAATTCCGTGCGGGATATTACGGGCCTGCGCAATTACTACCATGCCCCGGCCATGGGCAAGTGTTTTCCCAACCACAAGGGTGTCGAATACATGTCCGGCGCCATCGCCCGCAAGGGCGGTGATTTTGCCCTCATCGCCAACACCCGTATCCAGATCGAAGGCAAGGAAGGCGAGGGTTATCGCTTTCGCGAGTTCCTCGTCACCGAGGACGAGGACGCCGATCGCATCCGCCTGGAGGACAACTTCCCCGGCTTCGCCGTTGACGCTCGCAAGGTCAGCGGCAAGCCCCCAGCCGCTTGCCCGGCCTATGGCATCCCCGCGGGCTGTCGCCACGACAAGATTGGCCGCCATCGCAAGGTGCCCTCCTGGTTAGCCGAGGGCAAGCCCCTGGAACTCAGGTGTCAGATCAAGGCTCGGGGCGAAAGCTGTAAGTCGGCCCCTGCCATCCAGTCCGTGAGCGTCGGCGGTGTCTGCGATACCCAGATGCGGCCCGTGGCCCATATCGATTAGGTTTTCCCCGGGGGCTCGGCCATCCGGGCAAACGACTCGGATCCGGCTGTGGCCCAGGGCTGATTCGCTAGCGAGAGAGGTGCTATGACGAGGAGCTATGACATTCACTTTTCCGGTGATCTGCAGCCTGGGGTGGATCCGGCGGTGGCGAGGGCGCGGATTCAGGGCCTGTTCAAGCTTTCCGACGAGGTGGCGGCGCGGCTTTTCAGTGGTCGGACGGTAGCCCTGAAGCGGGGACTGGACCTGGCGCGGGCAGAGCGGTTGCGGCAGGTCTTTCTGGAGGTGGGGGCCCTGGTACGGCTGGTGGAGCAGGGACCCGCGGCGGACCCCCCGCCTCTGGCCACCCCCGCGCCGCCCCTAGTGCTCGCGGAGCAGGCGGCCCCGCGGCGCGACTGGGACCTGGCGCCAACGGATGGCCGGCCCCTGGAGCCGGAGCCACGCCAAGCGCCACCGGCGGTGGATATCAGCCACCTGAGTCTAATCCCGGGCCAGGACTGGAGTCTGGCGGATTGCGATCAGGGAGCCGAGCCGGTGGTGGCGCCAGATATCAGTCATTTGCGGATGCTGGCGCCGGAGTCTAGGTCTACCCTGGACGCGGGTGCGGGCAAGGCATGAAGGATTTTGGGCTCCGACTGGCTCGATAAGGCCATGGCCCAACAACGTTTTTTGCGCCATTCAAGACAACTTTTCCGGTGGGGCTAGGGTGGATCTGATGAGCGAGGCTTTCGAGCATATCGTCGTGGGCGGTGGTATCAGTGGCCTGGGTCTTGCCCATGGGGCGGCGCGCCGGGGCATCCAAACCCTGGTGCTGGAGGCCGCCGAGCGGGTCGGAGGTTGTATCAACAGCCAGGGCTTTCCGGCCTGTGGCGGTTTCTGGGTGGAGGCGGGGACCCACACCTGCTACAACAGTTATGGCCATCTGCTGGATATTCTGGGCGAACTGGGGTTGATGGCACGTCTCACCCCCAAGGCCAAGGTGAGTTTTGCCCTCTGGCGGGATGGCCGGCGCCACTCTATCTTCTCGGCCCTGCACCTCGGGGAACTGCTCCTGTCAATGCCCCGCCTCTTTACCACCAAGAAGGCGGGCCTGAGCGTGCGCGACTACTATGCCCCGGGGCTGGGGGCCGCCAATTATCGCGACCTCTTTGGCCCGGCCTTCAGTGCCGTCATCTGTCAGGAGGCGGATGATTTCCCGGCGGATCTGCTGTTTCGCCGTAAGCCCAGACGCAAGGAGGTCCTGCGCAGCTTCACCCTGCCCCAGGGTCTCTCCGAGATTCCCCGGGCCCTGGCCCGGCAGCCGGGGGTGGCGTTGCGAACCGGCCAAACCCTGAAGGAAATCCGCCGTGATGGGGCGGGTTTCCGGCTGCTGATGGCCGATGACCATGAGTTGAGCTGCGCCACCCTGAGCCTGGCGACGCCCCCGGACGTGGCGGCGCGCTTGCTGGGTGCTCCCACCGGGCCGCTGCTGGACCGGGAGGCGGTGGCGGCCATGGCCGGGATCGGGATGCGGGAGATCGAGTCCCTGGTCTTGAGTGTTTCCGCTCAGGCCCTGGGGCATCTGCCGCCCAGCGCCGGGCTCATCGCCGTGGACGAGGCCTTCAACGCCATGGTATCGCGGGATTATCTGGCGGATGGTGCCTACCGGGGCTTTAGTTTCCACTTCCGGCCCGGCGTCTTGACGCCAGAGGACCAGGAGCAGAGGGCTTGCGCCGCGCTGGGGATAGCCCCGGCGGCCATCGCCGGCCTGGCGCGTGTTCACAACCGACTGCCGGCCTTGCGGGTTGGGCATGGGGAGCGGGTGGAGCGCATTGACACCGCCCTGGCCGGCACCCGGCTGGGCATTACGGGTAACTGGTTTCAGGGGGTCTCGGTCGAGGACTGTCTGACCCGTAGCCACCAGGAGTGCGAACGCCTGTTCGCGTAACATTTAGGTTATCTGGAGGAATCAGTGGGATGGCAAAGTTGATCCTGTGTGCTGGCCTGATCGCCAGCCTCCTGGCCGGTCAGGCCTTGGGGGGCGAGGAGATTGGCAGCGTTAGCACCCGCTTCAAGGTGCTCGGACCCAATGACAAGATCGTGGTCGAGGTCTTCGACGACGAGGGGGTGCCGGGGGTGGCCTGTTATCTGAGCCGGGCCAAGACGGGGGGCATTTCGGGGGCCGTGGGTGTCGCCGAGGATACCTCGGACGCCTCCATCGCCTGCCGCCAGATCGGGCCGATTAAGATCGGAGAGGAGATCCGCTCGGGCAAGGCGGACGGGGACGAGGTCTTCAAAAAGCGCACATCCCTCATCTTCAAGTCCATGCAGGTGGTGCGCTTCTTCGATGCCAAGCGCCAGGTACTGGTCTATCTGACCTTTAGCGATCGGATCATTGAGGGTTCGCCCAAGAACAGCATCTCGGTCGTGCCGATCCAGCCCTGGCCAGGGGCTATCACCGGCGGGAACTGAGACCCGGGTCCCTCGGACCAAGACCCCTCAGACCAGCACCAGGTTGTCGCGGTGGATCAATTCGGCGTCATTGAGATAGCCGAGGATGGCCTCGAACCTGGAGCTTGGCTGGCCCTTGATGCGCTCCGCCTCCTGGGCGTCGTAGTTGACAAGGCCGCGGGCGACCTCGCGGCCATCCGGATCCAGGCAGGCGACCACCTCTCCGCGCGCGAAGCCCCCGCTGACGGCGGTGACACCCACCGCCAGCAAGCTGGTGCCCTGGGCGCGCAGGGCCCGCACGGCGCCCTGATCGAGGGTGAGGCGGCCGCGCACCACCAGATGGCCGGCGAGCCATTGCTTGCGTGCCGCCTCGGGCTCATGCACGGGTGACAGCAGGGTGCCGACGGGCTCCCCGGCGCGCAGTCGGGTCAGCACCTCCGGGCCTCGGCCGGGGGCGATGACGGTGGGGGTGCCAGAGCGCGCCGCCAGTCGCGCCGCCCGCACCTTGGTAACCATGCCGCCGAGGCCCAGGCCGCTGGCGCTGCCGCCGGCAACGGCGTCCAGAAAGGGGTCGTCGACCCGGGTTTGGGGGATGAGGCTGGCCTCGGCGGAAAAGCGCGGGTCCCGGTCGAAGAGGCCGTCCTGATCCGTGAGCAGGACCAGCAGGTCCGCCTCGATGAGATTCGCCACCAGGGCCGCCAGGGTGTCGTTATCGCCAAAGCGCAACTCATCCGTGGCCACGGTATCGTTCTCGTTGATGACGGGGATGACGCCGAGGGACAGCAGGGTGCGCAGGGTGGTGCGGGCGTTGAGGTAGCGGTGGCGATCGATGAGGTCGTCACGGGTCAGCAGTACCTGGGCGGTGCGCAGGCCGCGCTTGTCAAAGCAGTCCTCGTAGGCGCGGATCAAGCCCATCTGGCCGATAGCGGCGGCGGCCTGGAGTTCATGCAGGGTCTTGGGCCGACGCTTCCAGCCCATGCGGGCCATGCCCTCGGCAACGGCGCCGGAGGATACCAGCACCAAATCGGCCCCGCTTCGGCGCAGTTCTGTCATCTGATCGACCCAGGGCGCCAGGACCGCGCGGTTGAGGCCCTGGCCGTCGCTGGTGAGCAGGGCGCTGCCGATCTTGACCACCCAACGCCGGGTGGAGGGCATATGGTCTCGCGTTATCATGCTAGCCTGTTCAGCTTGGGAATGGGCCTGGGGGCGGCAGGGGGTCACCCCAGGGGATGCCAGTCTTCCTCCGCGGCCGCCGTCTCGGCCTCGGTGCGTTCGGCCAGCCGCAGGGTCTCCAGCCGCTTCATCAGATCCGCCATCAGGTCGTCCGTGCCGGAGCCGGTGAGGGCGGAGATACCGTAAACGGGGCCCGTCCAGCCGAGTTCGTCCAGGAGGCGGGCGCGACGGGCCTCGTAGTCCGCTGCCGCCAGCAGGTCGCGCTTGTTGAGGACCAGCCAGCGTTCCTTGTCCATCAGGCCCTCACCATAGAGGGCCAGTTCATGCTCGATCTTGCGGACCTCCTCCACTGGGTCCAGGCCCTCGTCAAGGGGGGCTATGTCCACCAGATGCAGTAACAGCCGGGTGCGGGCCAGGTGGCGCAGGAACCGCAGGCCGAGCCCTGCACCATCGGCGGCGCCCTCGATGATGCCAGGAATGTCGGCGATGACGAAGCTGTGATCCTGGCCGAGCCGCACCACGCCCAGATGCGGTTGCAAGGTCGTGAAGGGGTAGTCAGCCACTCGGGGCGTGGCGCTGGAGACCTGGCGGATGAGGCTCGATTTGCCCGCATTGGGAAATCCCAGCAGGCCGACATCCGCCAGCAGGATGAGCTCAAGGCGCAACTCGCGGGTCTCGCCCGGGGTGCCGGGGGTAAATTGGCGAGGTGTGCGGTTGATACTGGACTTGAAGCGGGCGTTGCCGATGCCATGGAAGCCCCCTTGGGCGACGGTCAGACGTTGGCCCTCCTGGCAGAGATCGCCATACTGGTCGCCGGTCTCCTCGTCCCAGATGCGGGTGCCCACGGGGACGCGAATGACCAGGTCCTCGCCCTTGCGGCCTTTCTTGTCACTGCCCATGCCGTTCTTGCCGCGCTGGGCCCGGAAGGTGCGCTGGAAGCGCAGATCCACCAAGGTGTTGAGATTGTTATCGGCCACCAGGTGGATGCTGCCGCCATCGCCGCCATCGCCACCGTTCGGCCCCCCCTTGGGGATGAACTTCTCGCGCCGGAAACTGACGCAGCCATCGCCGCCATCACCGGCCTGGACGCGGATGCGGACTTCGTCAACAAATTTCATCGGCGGAATGGCCCTGGTTCATGATGGCGGGGCGGAACGGGTTCCGGGGCGGTCCTGAAACGCAAAAAGCCTCGCCGACGGGCGAGGCTTTTGGGGGAGGACCAGGTTGTCGTGGTTCTCAGAGGCTGTCAACCATGATATACTTGCGGTTGTCGGGCCCCTTGACCTGAAAGCGAACGTGGCCATCCGTCAGGGCGAAGAGGGTGTGGTCACGGCCACAGCCGACGTTGACGCCATTGCGAAACTTGGTGCCACGCTGGCGGACGATAATACCGCCGGCGTTGATGCGCTGACCGCCGAAAACCTTGACGCCAAGGCGTTTGGATTCTGAATCGCGACCGTTACGAGAACTGCCGCCTGCTTTTTTATGTGCCATGCCTGTGCTCTCCTCAGCCCGCGCTGATACTGGTTACGGTCAGTTCCGTGTAGGACTGGCGATGACCCGCGCGCTTCAAATGATGCTTGCGCCGACGGAACTTAACGATCTTGACCTTGGGGCCGCGCCCATGGCCATTGACCTTGGCCATGACCTTGCCTTCTTCCAGGTAGGGCTTGCCAAGCTTGATCTGGTCGCCATCGGCTACCATGAGCACCTTGTCGAGTTCGATATCGGCGCCATCCTCGACCGACAACTTCTCGACCTTGATGGTGTCGCCCTCGGCGACCCGGTACTGTTTGCCACCGGTTTGAATGACCGCGTACATGTGAATGCCTTCCCCAGCAATAACCATTGTCTGCCTCCCGCAACGGCGGGCGGCTAACCAAAGACGCGAGATGATAGCGGTTGGGCTCCATTCGAGTCAAACATTCCCTTGAGTTTCGATCCAGGATCCGTCTGACTTGGCGAGGAGGCGATGCGGTCGCGCTCGAAAAATGCCCTGAGTTTTCCTGAAATCAGGCCTTAAGTGGTGTCGCGGCCAGGCGGCCAATGCCCTCTGCCAGAAGCCCCGCCATTAATCTTGACAGGCCGGGCGGCTATCCCTAGCATCTCGGTGTCTTTTTACAACCGTCGATCTCGCCGCAAATGTCCTTGAGTGAAATTCGGGGCCCCGTCGCCGCGGACCTGCGGGCGGTGGATGCCCTCATCCTGCGCCGTCTCCAGTCCGATGTCGCCCTGATTAACCAAATCGGGCACTACATTGTCAACAGCGGGGGTAAGCGCCTGCGCCCGCTGGGTGTGCTATTGAGCGCGCGTGCTTGCGGCTACGTGGGTGACCGTCACATCGACCTGGCGGCCGTCATCGAGTTCATCCATACCGCGACCCTGCTCCACGATGACGTGGTGGACGGCTCCGATCAGCGCCGGCATCGCAACACGGCTAATGCCGTCTGGGGCAACGCCGCCAGTGTTCTGGTTGGGGATTTCCTCTATTCCCGCTCCTTCGAAATGATGGTGGATGTGGGCTCCATGCGGGTCATGGACATCCTTTCCCATGCCACCAGCCGCATCTCCGAGGGCGAGGTACTGCAGTTGCTGAACTGCAATGACGCCGATACCACCGAGGCGCGCTACCTGGAGGTCATCGAGCGCAAGACGGCGACCCTCTTCCAGGCCGGCACCCGCATCGGCGCCGTGCTGGCCGCCGCGCCTCCCGACATCGAGACGGCCCTGGCCGACTACGGCCGTCATCTGGGGGTTGCCTTCCAGTTGGTCGACGATGCCCTCGACTATCGCGCCAAGGGCGAGGAACTGGGGAAGAATCTGGGCGACGATCTGGCCGAGGGCAAGCCGACGTTGCCCGTCATCCGCGCCCTGGCGGTCGGCACGCCAGAACAGCGGGCCCTGCTGCGGGAGGCCATCGAGAAGGGCGGGCGCGAACGCATCGCCGAGGTCGCGGCCATAATTGATTCGACCGGTGGCATTGAGTACACTATATCGCTTGCTCGTCGACACGCAGCCTCCGCCAAACAGGCGGTTGCCCTGCTTCCCGAGTCGGCGCAACGCGCTTCGCTGGAAATGATGGTAGATTTCGCCGTCGCGCGCACTTATTGACGGGGTGTAGCTCAGCCTGGTAGAGCACTACGTTCGGGACGTAGGGGCCGGAGGTTCGAATCCTCTCACCCCGACCATTTCTCCTCTTGTTCCCCCTCACGGATCCCGCGGCTTCCGACCGCATCCGATCTTCCGAGATTCCTGGCTGGTCCCATGCCAGCACTACTTGTCGGCTATGCCCTTGTCATGACTCTGTTACCGGCTGGATCTCCCTGGCGGGAGCGGTACCGGGTGGTCTTGTCTGTCTGGAAGAGAACCACCCCTTGATCGGTGACAGTGTGAGTGGTTTGGGCTGTTCTCGCATCATCGTCAGTATTTTCCGTGTACTTTCCGCCCATCAGCCCTATCCTAAGGGGACTTTAAGGTTATTCGAGCCCCTGGTGTCATGACAAAGGCCTTTCTGCTCGCGCTCTTGCTGTCACTCTTGGCTGGCGGTCTCGCCCTGCCTCCCCGTTCTGGTCTGGCGGCCGGCGATGCCATTACGCAGGTGCTGGCGCTGAAGGATGCCAGCCTGATCCTCGAAGTGGACGGCAAGGTGCGCATTGCCCACCTGGCGGACCAGCCAATGATCCCGGCCTCGACTATGAAGGTGGTGACGGCCCTGGCGGCAATTCAGCGCTGGGGGTCTGGATCATCATTTCCATACGGATGTTTCTACCCTGGACGGCTGGCTCTGGGTTACGGGTGGCGATCCCTATCTGGTCTCGGAGGAGCTGGATCGCTTGGTGGCGGGCCTGAAGAGCCAGGGCCTGCGTTCGGTGGCGGGGATCGGGCTGGATGACGGGCTCTTTGCGTCGGGTCTGATGATCGACGGGCGCTCCTCGACTGACAACCCCTACGATGCCCCGGTGACGGCCCTGGCGGTCAACTTCAACACCCTCGCCCTGACGAAGCAGGCGGGTAAGCTCACGAGCGGTGAATCCCAGACACCCCTGACGCCCCTGGGGCGGGAGATCGCCGCCCGGTTGGGGCCCGGCAAGCACCGGGTGAATCTCAAGGATCGGGAGACGGCATTGCGTTACTTCGGCGAGGTGCTGGCGGCCAAGCTGGCAGCGGCCGGGATCGCGGTGAAGGGGGATTTTCGCTTCAGCCCGGCGCCCTCAGGGGTTAAGCGCATATATCGGCACGAGAATAGCCGGAATTTGCGCGAGGTCCTGACCTCCATGCTGGAATACTCTAATAATTTTATCGCCAATTACCTCTTCGTGATGTTGGGCGGCAAGGAGGGCCAGCGGGGACTGGACATGGCCAAGGGTCAACAGGCGGCCCGTCAGTGGGTGGACAAGGAATTCCGCTGGCGTGATTACCGGATCGAGGATGGCGCCGGCTTGTCTCGCGCCAATCGCCTCAGCGCGCGCCAGTTGCTGGCGGTGGTGAAGGCCTTTGCACCCTACCGCGATTTGCTCCCGGCGCACGAGGGTGTAGCCAGGGCCAAGACAGGAACCCTGAAAGGGGTCAGTACTTATGCCGGTTTTGTGCGGCGCGAGGGCCGGTGGGAGCCTTTCGGTCTCATGATCAACGAACCGGTAGCCTATAATCTTCGTCTGGAGGTCGCCGATACCCTGGCGCGGGCCCCCGATGTCTCCCGCTATTGCCCAGGGTCCCAGTGTTGACCCCCGGACTGACGCCATGATGCCCTTCCATCGCCTGCTCGCCCTGGCTGCCACCCTCCTGGCCCTGGTCGCCTGCGCTCCCATGCCCACTGCCCCCGTGGCCGAAGGGGGCGGCAGGGATGCCCTGGAGGCGCCCTTCCACCGGGGTGGCAATCCGACCCTGGCGCCCCTCTTGCGTCAGGTCACGCCCGCGGTGGTAAACGTCGCCGTGGAGACCACCATCCCCCAGCGTGATCATCCCTTTCTGAGCGACCCCAACTTTCGCCGCTTCCTGGAGACTATGGACATCCCCTTCCCGGAATCCGTGGAAGGTGGGCGCCAGCAGAGCGTGGGTTCCGGGCTGATCGTCGATGCCGCCCAAGGGTACGTGCTGACCAACGCCCATGTCATTAAGGACGCCAGCCGCATCACGGTCACCCTCAAGGACCGGCGCAGCTTCTCCGCCCGCTTGTTGGGCACCGACGCGGCGGCCGATATCGCCGTGCTGGTGCTGACGTCCGTGCCGCCCGGGCTCTCGGCCCTGCAATTTGGCGACTCGGATCGGCTGGAGGTGGGTGATTTCGTCCTGGCTATCGGCAATCCCTTCGGCATTGGCCAGACGGTCACGTCCGGCATCATCAGCGCCCTGGGGCGCGAGGGCATGGGCGGCGTTGGGGTCGGTGGCCTGATTCAGACCGACGCCTCAATCAATCCCGGCAATTCCGGTGGTCCCCTCATCGACTTGAGCGGTCAGGTGGTGGGTATCAATACCGCTCTGCTGGGACCGACGGGGGGCAATGTTGGCATCGGTTTCGCCACCCCCGCCAACCGCGCCCAGGTCGCCATGCGGCGCGTGATCGCGAGGCACTGACCATGTTCAAGATTGTGTCATTCAATATCAATGGCATCCGTGCCCGGCCCCATCAACTGGAGGCGCTCAAGGCCCGCCATGACCCCGATGTCATTGGCCTCCAGGAATCCAAGGTGCATGACGAGTCCTTTCCCCGCGACATGACGGCGGCGCTGGGCTACCACGCGGAATTTCATGGCCAGAAGTCCCATTACGGCGTAGCCCTGCTCAGCAAGGCGGAACCCCTGGCGATCACCAAGGGCTTGCCTAATGACCCCGAGGATGCGCAGTGCCGCGTCATCACCGGCCGCTATGCCCTGCCCGGTGGGGAGGCGGTCACGGTCATCAACGCCTATTTCCCCCAGGGCGAGGGCCGCGACAACCCGGTCAAGTTTCCCGCCAAGCGCCAGTTTTACGCGGACCTGGCCGCCTACGCCCAGGGGTCTTTCACCCCGGATCAGCATCTGGTCATCCTCGGTGATATGAATGTGGCGCCCCTGGACCTGGACATCGGCATCGGTGCGCACAATGCCAAGCGCTGGCTACGGGAAGGCAAGTGCAGCTTCCTGCCCGAGGAGCGGGAATGGCTCGCCACCCTCCAGGGTTTCGGCCTGGTGGACGCCTTTCGCCTGAAATATCCCGAAATCCCCGACCGCTTCAGTTGGTTTGATTACCGCAGCCGTGGCTTTGAGCAGGATCCCAAGCATGGCCTGCGCATCGACCTCGTCCTGGTCACCGCCTCCCTGGCCAGCCGTCTGGTGGATGTGGGCATCGACTACGATATCCGCGCCATGGACAAGCCTTCCGATCATTGTCCCGTCTGGGTCAGTCTCGACCTCTGAGGTTCTCGTCCCGGGTGGCGTGCCGTCCGGACGGGGCTAGTCGCCCCGATTGAGGGCATCCAGCAGATCCTCCGCCGGTTCGTTATCCAGGCGGCCATAAAGGTCGGTGACGGCGTCTTCGAGCCGGGCGGTATCGGCCTCGAGGATAATTTCCTTGATCTCCAGCAGAGCGCCCGGTTGCATGCTGAATTGACGCAGGCCCAGGCCCAGGAGCAGGCGGGTAAAGCGGCGGTCGCCGGCCATCTCGCCGCACATGGCCACCGGGGTGGCTTGGCGGCGGCCCGCCGCTATCACCATCCGGATCAGGCGCAGGACGGCCGGGTGCAGGGGGTCGTAGAGGTAGTTGACCGTGTCGTCGATGCGATCGGTGGCCAGGGTGTACTGGATCAGATCGTTGGTGCCGATGGAGAGGAAGTCCAGCCGGTTGGCGAAGGCGTCGGCGCAGAGGGCGGCGGCGGGGATCTCGATCATGCCCCCGACGGGCATCCTGGGGTCGAACGGCAGGCCTTCCTGAGTCAACTCCCGGCGTGCTTGGGCGAGGAGGGCCCGGGTATGGTCCACCTCCCCTAGATTAGTGAGCATGGGCAGCATGAGCCGCACCGGGCCCTCCGCGGAGGCGCGCAGGATGGCGCGCAACTGGGGCCGGAAGAGGTCCAGATCCTTGAGACAGAGGCGGATGGCGCGGAGTCCCAGGGCCGGGTTGCAGGCGGCGGCGCAATGGGCCGAGGCGGAGCCATCCACCTGTTTGTCCGCCCCCAGGTCCAGGGTGCGGATGGTGATGGGGATGCCGCCCAGGCCTTGGATAACCTGGCGATAGGCGGCCAGGTGTTCCTCCTCGTTGGGCTGCCCCTCGCGATTCATGTACAGGAACTCGGTGCGGTAGAGGCCTACGCCCACGGCGCCGTTGGCGCGGGCGAGTTGGGTGTCGTCGGGGAGTTCCAGGTTGGCGAGGAGTTCCACGGGCTGGCCGTCCCGGGTCTGGCAGGGATCCTGGAGCAGGCGCCGCAGCCGGTTACGCCTGGCGCTCAGGGCGATGAGGCGCTGGCGATAGTGATTGAGGATCCGGTAGTCGGCGCCGGCGATGACGGTCCCCGCCTCGCCATCAACCACCAGGGTCTCGCCTTGATGCAGGTAGCGGGTGGCGTTGCGCACCCCCATGACCGCGGGGATATTGAGGCTGCGGGCGAGGATGGCGGTGTGGGAAAGGGGGCCGCCAAACTCGGTCACCAGGGCCACGGCGCCGCGATGGCGGAGCAGCAGGGTATCCGCCGGGGAGATGTCATGGGCCACGATGACGCAGCCGCGAGATCTCGCTCTCGGGCTCGCGGATCCCTGGGGCGCCGGGGGCGCCGGCGACGAGGAAGCCCAGGATATGATGGATGACCTGGTCGATATCATCACGGCGGCTGCGCAGGTAGGGGTCGTCCATCTCGTCGAAGATGCGCGCCAGATCGTCGCGATGCTGCCGCAAGGCCCATTCCGCCGAGAAGAGGTGGTTGCGGATGAGGTCGCGGGCCGGTTCCACCAAGGCCGCGTCTTCCAGAATCAGCAGGTGCGAGTCGATGAACTCGGCCAGGCTGAGCGGCGAGGCCTGTGAAACCTGATGGCGTACCGCCTGGAGTGCCCTCTGGGAGGCCGCCAGCGCATCCTCCAGGCGCGCGATTTCCAGGTGCACATCACCCGGCTCGATGATCCGGGGCGAGACGGGCATGGACCCGCGCTCTATCCGATAGGCCGGACCCAGGGCGACGGCCTGGCTGGTGGAGACGCCGAGTCCGACCAGGACGACCGTCATTCGCCCTCCCCGAAGCGATCGGCGATGAGGCTCTCCAGGGCGGCGCAGGCCGGGATCTCGTCCTCGCCCTGGATGTGCAGCGTGATGCGCGCCCCTTGGGCGGCGGCCAGCATCATGACCCCCATGATGCTCTTGCCATTGACCTTGCGGCCGTCGCGCTCGACCTGGATCAGGCTGCTGAAAGCGCCCGCGCAGGTGACGAATTTGGCCGAGGCCCGGGCATGCAGACCCAGCCGGTTGAGGATTTCCACTTCCTTGATAATCAAGGCATGACTCCCATGGCCGCGCACTCCTGGCGGGCGCAGATCAGGACACCATCGCGCCCCCCGGCCTCCGCCTTAAGGGCGAGTTCCGCCAGGGGCAGTCTGGCGTAGTTCAGCGCCCGGACCAGCATCGGCAGGTTCAGGCCGGCGATGATCTGGATCGCCCCCGGTCCTTCTTGCAAGGAGCAGGCAATGTTGGCCGGCGTGGAGCCGTACAGGTCGGCGAGGACCAGGACGCCGTCCCCGCTATTGACCTCCCGCGCCAGTCGTAGGGCCTCGACCATCAAGGAGTCGCGCTGGGTTTCGTCGGTGACCGCCAAGGCGCGGGCGGCGACCGGGCAGGAGCCGCCCAGAATGCGCGTGGCGGTGTAAAGCAGATTGGCGCCGATGTCGCCGTGGGTGATAAGGAGGAGTCCGACGCTCATGAGAGTTCCCGGTGGCGGAGCATGACCTTGCGGCCCAGGGCGGCGAAGTGGTCGCGCAGTCTCTCTCCTACATAGACCGAGCGATGCTGGCCGCCCGTGCAGCCGATGGCGATGGTGAGGTAGCTGCGTCCATCGGCCTCGAAGCGCGGGACCCAGCGTTCGAAGAAGCAGGAGAGGTCCTGGACCATCTCCGCGACCTCGGGCGATTCCTCCAGGAAGCGGGCGACCTCGGGGTCGCGGCCCGTCTGGGGGCGGAGGTGGGGCTGCCAATGGGGATTCGGCAGGCAGCGGACATCGATGACAAAATCCACGTCGCGGGGCACGCCCTGTTTGAAGCCGAAGGTCTGAATCAGCAGCGAGACCTGGCGCGGGCTCGATTCCTGGAAGTGGCCCAGCACCCGATCCCGCAACTGGTGGACATTGGTATGGGTGGTATCGATGCGCAGGTCCGCTATGTCCAGGATGGGCGCCAGCAGGGTCCGCTCGAGTTTGATGGCCTCCGCCAGGGACCGGTTTTCGGCGGTGAGTGGGTGTTTGCGCCGGGTCTCGCTGAACCGCTTGATCAGGGACTCGGGGCTTGCCTCCAGATACAGGACGTGACACTCGACCCCGCGCCCCCGCAGGTCGGTCACCAGTTCCGGGACCTCGCCGAGCCGTTCGGGCTGGTTGCGGGCGTCGATACCGACGGCGGTGCGCGTCATCTGCGGGGTGGAGGCAGCCTCCAGGCCGTGCGCCAGTTCCCGCAGCAGAAAGAGGGGCAGATTATCGATGCAGTAGAAGCCGAGATCCTCGAGGGTGTGGAGGGCCACGCTCTTGCCCGAGCCCGAGAGGCCGCTGACTATGATGAGCCTTACACCCACTCGGGGTCTCCATCGGGTGCATGGCCTTGCAAGGCGCGCAGTTGGCGTTCGGTGAAATCGATACCCGCGTCATAGCCCCGGCTGCGCTGCACCTGGCTGCGCACCGCCGCTTCCACCAGGATCGCCAGGTTGCGACCCGGGGCGACGGGCATGGTGACCTCGGGGATGCTCACGCCGAGGATGGTCCGCATGGTTTTGGATCCGCCCAGGCGGTCGATGCCGAGCAGGCCGGCGGCGTCCAGGGTGCGCAGGTTGACGATGAGGTTGAGCCGCTTGCGCTGGCGGACGGCGCTTTCGCCAAACATGGCGCGGATGTTGAGGATGCCGAGTCCCCGCACCTCCAGAAAATCGCGGAGCAGGGGCGGACAGAAGCCCTCAAGCATCTCGGGGGCCAGGTTTGCGAACTCCGGGGCGTCGTCGGCGATCAACCGATGGCCGCGGTTGATCAGTTCCAACGCCAACTCACTCTTGCCCACCGCGGGATCGCCGATCAGCAGGACCCCGGTACCCAATACCTCCATGAAGACACCATGGATGACGACACGGGGAGCCAGCTTGAGGGTGAGGTAGTAGTGCAGATAGCCAATGATCTCCTCGTCGGGCAGGGGCGAGGCCAGCAGTGGGATGCCCAGGCGCTTGGTAGCCGCCAGCAGGTGATGATCGGGTTCGATGCCATGGGAGAGGATGATGGCCGCGGGTTGGCTGTTAAGCTGCCGGTTCAGCGCATCCCGGCGAGAATCCTCGCCCATGTCCTCGAAATAGCGCTGCTCGGCCAGGCCGATGACCTGGAGGCGATTGGGATGGATACCGTTGAGCGGGCCGACCAGGGATTGACGACCGAGAGAGCCTTCCCCGCCAAGCAGCGGGACGGGCGGTTGGGGCGGCGCAGTCAACCAACTCAGTTGGAGGCGCGGACCCATGCGCTCGACCAGGTCGTTGAGAGTGCGCAGCTTATTCATCCGTCTGGCGACAAGTTAGCCCCGCCCAAGAGCAGGGCGAGGAGGGCGACCGGTTCATCGGTCTGGCGCAACCGCTCCCGAAATTCCTCTTCTCCAAACAATCCCGCCAATTGGGCCAGGAGTTGGAGATGGACCTCGGTGGCGGCCTCGGGGACTAGCATGGCGAAGGCCAGGTCCACCGGCTGTTCATCGATAGCGTCGAAGTCCACGGCTTGACGGACCTGGACGAAGGCGCCGATGGCCTCGCCCGCTTCCTGGATCACGGGCGTGGGGCAAGGCGACGCCGTGGCCCAGGCCGGTGCTGCCCAGGCGCTCGCGCTCCAGCAACCGCTCAAGGATGGTGTCGGTATGTAATTGGGGCTGGGCGGAAGACAGCAGTCCGGCGAGGACCTCCAGCAGGCGCTTTTTGCTAGTTATTTCCACGCCGCCAGCGATACGGTCGACGGTGAGGAACTGGGGAGGAAACATCGAAGGCGGCTCCCGATGAAGCTTGATGGTGGATAAGACGTCTTGCGGCCGGCGCCGCCCTACCCAAGGTGAGGCGGCGCCAGCGCGGATTATGGCACGGCCTCGCGTCCCTTACTCGCTTTCCGTGACCTTGGGGACGGGCGCACGGTGCTCACTCTTTTTCTCCTTATGCTTGAGGATCTGGCGATCAAGCTTGTCGCTCAAGGCATCAATGGCCGCGTACATGTCCTCCTCGGTGGCCTCGGCATGGATATTACCGCCATTGATCTGAATGGTGGCCTCGGCGCTGTGCCGCAGCTTTTCGACGGCGAGGACGACGTGGGCATCCAGCACATGGTCGAAATGTCGCGAAAGTCGTTCAAAACGGCTCTCGACATAGTTGCGCATGGCCTCGGTGATCTCGACATGATGACCCGTCAAGTTTATTTGCATAGCGTGACTCCTGGGTGTCCGAAGGAATGGCCAAAGACCCGCATCCTGGGCCGGCCAACGCTTGCGATCCCTCGCCTTTGCCACCTTTGAGGGTGGCGAATGGTGGTCCTTCCCGGGGCCACCGCGCCACTGGCCAGACCAGCGGCGTGACGATAGTGGTTACTCATCCTAGCCGGCGGCGCTCGTTCGAGGCCGCGATGCCCAGGTTCTCGCGGTATTTCGCGACCGTGCGGCGCGCCACATTGATGCCCTGGTCACACAAGAATCGCGGCAATCCGCTGATCGCTCAGGGGCTTGGAGGGCGGCTCGGTGGCCACGAGCTTGCGGATGTGGGCACGGATGGCGACGGAGGAACATTCCCCGCCCTCGGCGGTGTTGACGTGGCTGGAGAAGAAATATTTGAATTCGTAAGTCCCACGCGGGGTATGCATGTATTTTTGGGTGGTGACCCGGGAGACGGTGGATTCATGCAGCTCCAAGGCCTCGGCCACGTCGCGCAGCACCATGGACTTCATGGCCTCCTCGCCCTGTTCGAGAAATTCCCGCTGCATCTCCACGATCTTGGTCGCCACCCTCAGCACGGTATCGTTGCGGCTGAGCAGGCTCTTGATGAACCAGCGCGCATCCTGGAGATGGTTGCGCAAGAAGGCATTGGTATCGCTCTGATCGGCGCGGCGGATGAGCTTGGCGTAATCGGCGTTGATGCGCAGCCGGGGCGTGCTCTCGGGGTTCAGTTCCACCACCCAGCCCCCGTCCTTTTTACGCACAAAGACGTCCGGAATCACATAATCGGGCTTGCTCTCGGCGATCAGGTTGCCAGGGCGGGGCTGCAGGGCGCGGATCTCGACGATGGCGGCGGCGACGGCCTCGGGTGTCAAACCGAGCTGACGCTGGATACGGTCCAGGTCGTTGCGCGACAGGGCGATGAAACAGTGTTCGCAGATGGCCATGGCGTCCCGGGTGGCGGGGGAGGGGTCCGGGCGCTGGCGCAACTGGATCAGCAGGCATTCGGCCAGGTCGCGAGCACCAACGCCCGGGGGGTCCAGGGCCTGGATGCGATGCAGGACCGTCTCGATCTCCGCCAAGGTCAGCTTCTCGTCTCCCAGGACCTCCAGCAACTCCTCGCAGCTTTGGCCTAGGTAGCCGTCAGGGGCGATGGCATCGACGATGGTGGTGGCGATGGCCAATTCGGTGTCATCGAGACGGAGCAGGTTGAGCTGCCAGTGCAGAAAGTCCTGGAGGGTCTCGGCGCGGCTCTGTTGGGCGAAGATGTCGAAGTCGCCATCCTCGCCCCCGCTACCGGAGACATGGCCGTCGAAGTGGTCGGTCCATTCGCTGTCAACGGGCAAGTCGTTGGGAATGGCGCTGTCATCCGGAGTGAACTCCCGATCCAGCCGGGCCTCGCTGACCGTCTGTTCCTGGTCAAGCTGGGGGCCCTCATGGCCCGGGTCCTGGGTGGGGCGCTCACTGGCGTCCTCGGCCAGGCGTTCGGCCTCCTCCGCGTTTTCCAGCATGAGGTTCGAGTCCAGCGCATCCTGGATCTCCTCGCGGAGTTCCAGGCTCGACAGTTGCAGAAGGCGGATGGCTTGCTGCAACTGCGGCGTCATGGTCAGGTGCTGACCGAGCCGAAGCTGGATCGATTGCTTCATGAGGAATTAGGATTTAGACCTGGTATGAGACTTGAATAGCAAAAGTACGAAGTAAAGTGTAGCTGAAAAGCGGGCGGGCGACTAAGCCAGCACTTGGGCGACCATCCCCCATGACCGCTCTGGGGCATGTCGAGGCCTTAAGCCCCGCATACCGATGTTTGGCGGTAATGATTGACATGAGGCTGATCACAGCCGGAAATGCTCGCCCAGATAGACGGACCGGACCTGGGTATCTTCCAGCAGGGCTTGGGGAGCGCCCTCCGCTATGACCTGACCCTCGTTGATGATGTAGGCACGGTCGCAGATGTCGAGGGTCTCGCGGACATTGTGGTCGGTGATGAGGACACCGATACCGCGGTCGCGCAAGTGGGCGACAATCTTCTTGATGTCGCCTACGGCAATGGGATCGACGCCGGCGAAGGGTTCATCCAGCAGCATGACCTTGGGCTCCACCGCCAGGGCCCGGGCAATCTCCAGGCGCCGCCGTTCTCCGCCGGAGAGGCTCATGGCCAGGGAGTCGGCGACATGGGCGATACCCAGTTCCTCCAGGAGGTCAAGGCAACGGCCAAGGCGGTGATCGCGATCCAGGTCCTTGCGGGTCTCCAGTACCGCCAGGAGATTGTCCTGGGCGCTGAGTTTGCGAAAGACCGAGGCCTCCTGGGCCAGATAGCTCAGTCCCCGTCGCGCCCGTACGTGCATGGGTTTACCACTGATATCCTGGTCTTCCAGCCAGATTTCGCCTTGATCGGCGGCGACCAGGCCGACGATCATGTAAAAGCAGGTGGTCTTGCCGGCGCCATTGGGTCCGAGGAGGCCGACCACCTCGCCGGCATCCACGTCGACGCTGACACCCCTCACCACATGACGGTGGCGATAGTTCTTGATGAGGTTGCGGGCGCGCAGGGTCTTCATTGTTTGGGGGGCGGGGTGATATGAATTTTTACCCGCTCCTTGCCGTTGGCGCTGGCGCCGGCCTTGACCCTGGCGTTGGTCCGATCGTAGAGGATGCGGTCGCTGCGGAAGGTATCTGTCCCCTGAAAGACGACAGCCTGGTCGATGAGGGTGATCTCGTCCTTGTCGGCCTGGTATTCCATGCGCAGGGCCTCGGCCTGGACCGGCTTTTCCTCGCCCTCGACCGCCTGCTTATAGGTCGCGGGTTTGCCGATGGCGACCACTAACTGCGGGCGTTTGTCCTCGGCATGGTGAATGGTGACCTGATCGGCGCGGATCTCCAGGCTGCCCTGTCGCACGATAACGTTGCCGGAGTAGAGGCTCAGGCGTTTGCCCTCGTCCATCTCGGCATTGTCGGCTTCAAGGTACAGGGGCTGCTGTTGGTCGGTTTCCAGGGCCCAGGCCGGGGCCGAGGACAACAGCAAGGTACCGAGAATGAGCCCTGGCCAGCCGCGCGCGGGTCGAAGGGCGCGGGGGTAGAATCCCTTGATCATGGAATCTCCTCGGTCACTTGATTGGTTGGGTCCGGGGCGGGAGGCGGGTCCTGCGCGGCCTTGGGCGCGGGCTTGGGGCTGTATTCCAGGCTCACGCGGCCGAAGAGGCGGGCCCGCAGTGTCTCGCCGAACCAGGCCTCGCCGCCGCGCGGGCTGTTAAGCCAGTCCGTACCGCTGACGGCGCGCAGGGGTTGGTCGGTGCGGCCATATTCGTCGTTGGGCCAGACGAACACTTCCCGGGTTTCGACCTGCAGGGGCGGGTTGTCCTGGCTCGCCTCGCGGTCCAGATACACCCTGCCGTGGAGTCGCACCTCCTCGGCCTTCTCGGAAACCCAGCCGCGCTCGGACTTGAGCAGCCAAGGGGGCCCGGTCTCCGGGAAGAGGGTCAGGCGCGGCTCATCCAGTTCGCTGCCCGCGTTATCCGGGTAATGCCGCGCCTCGCGGGCGACCAGGCGGCGGTGGGGCCGGCCATTTTCGCCCAGGGTGGTGGCTCTCAGTCCCTCGATGGTGTGATCCGGCTGGCCTCGGCTCCCATCCTCCACCCGAGGGGATTCGTCGCGCATCCTTCCCAGCCACCAGGCGGTGACGGCCAGCAGGGCGAGCAGGATTGGCAGCAGGCGCTGACGACTAATGCCCATGATGGCCGTGTCGAGGGGGGATCTCACAGGTAGCGCGCCATCATGGCCTCCAAGGTGCCCTGGGCCTCCATAATGAGTTCGCAGAGGTCCCGGGCCGCGCCCCGGCCGCCGGGGGAGCGAGTCTGCCAGTGGGTATGGCGCTGGACCAGGGGGTGGGCATCGGCGACGGCGACCGCCAGGCCGGCGTGGCGCAGGACGGGTAGGTCCACCACGTCATCACCCACATAGGCGATGGCCTCGTCGGCCAGGCCCAGGCTGTGTTTCAGTTCCTCGTAGGCGGCCAGTTTGTCCTGGATGCCTTGATAGAGGTGGTTGATGCCCAGGCTCGCCATGCGGATACGCACCACCTCCGAGGAGCGGCCGGTGATGATGGCCAGGGTGACCCCGGTTTGACGCAGCATGACCATGCCGTGACCGTCGCGGGAGTTGAAGGCCTTGTACTCCTGACCATCGTCGCCGATGAAGAGGCTGCCGTCGGTGAGTACCCCATCGACGTCGAAAATGGCGAGTTTGATACGGCTGGCGCGTTCAAGGATATCTCGCATGGTCGTGAGTCTCCCGCTGGAAATTGCTAGACCACGCCCGCTCGCAGCAGGTCGTGCATGTTCAAGGCCCCGGCTAGTTGTCCCGCCTCGTCCACCACCAGCAGGGCGTTGATCTTGCGCTCCTCCATGACGCGCAGGGCCTCGGCGGCGAGGATGCCGGTCGTCACCGTGACGGGCTGGCGGGTCATGACGGCATCGACCAGGGTGGCGTGGAGGTCGAGGGCCCCATCCAGGGTCCGCCGCAGGTCGCCGTCCGTATAGATGCCGGCGATACGTCCCTCGCCATCGACGATGGCGCTCATGCCCAGCCCCTTGCGCGTCATCTCGATCAGGGTCTCCTTCAGCAAGGTGCCCAGGGGCACGCGCGGGATGGCCTGGTCCCGGTGCATGATGTCGTCGACGTGCAGCAGCAGACGTCGCCCCAGGGTGCCCGCCGGGTGGGAGCGGGCGAAGTCGTCCCGGGTAAAGCCCCGGCTCTCTAGCAAGGCCACCGCCAGGGCGTCGCCCATGGCCAGGGCCGCCGTGGTGCTGGCGGTGGGGGCCAGGCCCAAGGGACAGGCCTCCTCGGCCACGCTGACGTCGATGTTGACGTCGGCGCCTTGCGCCAGGGTCGAGCGCGGGTTCCCGGTCAGAGCTGATCAGGGGGACACCCAGGCGCTTGATCAGCGGCAGGATCAGAAGAATCTCCTCGGTCTCCCCGGAGTTGGACAGGGCCAGGACCAGGTCGTCGGGCGTGATCATCCCCAGGTCGCCATGGCTGGCCTCTCCCGGGTGGACGAAGAAGGCCGGGCTCCCGGTGCTGGCTAGGGTGGCGGCGATCTTGCCGGCGATGTGCCCGGACTTGCCCATGCCCAGGACCACGATGCGGCCCCGGCAGCCGAGCATGAATTGGCAGGCTCGCGCGAAGCCTTCGTCGAGGCGCTCCACCAAGGCCAGCACGGCGCTAGCCTCGGTCTCGAGAACCGCCCGGCCCAGGGCGCGCATCTTTTCGGCGCGGTCGGGATTGATCAAGGGTGAAGGCTCGGCTGTGACCATGAACCGGGGATTGTTTCAGAGGCATCGCGGGCACGCAAGGGCGATGCGGATCTAGGTTCCCCCTATTCAGGAACAAGGTGTGGGCGCGGGTGTCGGTTTGGCTTGACGCTTGCTAGAGGGAAGGGGACAATTTGAGCATTTAGTACAGCCTTTTGGTTGCGGGAATCGGGCACATGGGATTGAGTAGCCCTCGCGTATCCGGCGAGACCGGCGTCATGTCATCCGGGGATCGTCGGCTGGAAGAGCCCGGCGACGATATCCTGGTGCGCATTCGTGGCCTGGCATTTTCCCATGGCGGCCGGCGCATTTTCGATGGCGTGGATCTGGACATACCCCGGGGCAAGGTGACGGCGGTCATGGGGCCGAGCGGTACCGGCAAGACCACCTTGCTCAAGCTCATTGGGGGTCAGTTGCGCCCCCATGCCGGCAAGATCGAGGTGGATGGCGAGGATGTCCATGCCCTGTCCAAGGGCGATCTCTTCCGCCTGCGGACCCGTATGGGGATGCTGTTCCAGAGCGGGGCCCTCTTGACGGACCTCACGGTCTTCGGCAACGTTGCCTACCCCTTGCGCGAGCACACCCGGTTACCGGAATCCATGATCCGCAAGCTGGTCCTGATCAAGCTGGAGGCCGTGGGTCTGCGGGGCGCCCGCGACCTGAAGCCCAACGAACTGTCCGGTGGCATGGCCCGACGCGTGGCCTTGGCCCGGGCTATCGCCCTGGATCCCATGATGATTATGTACGACGAGCCCTTTACGGGACAGGACCCCATCTCCATGGGGGTGCTGGTCAAATTGATCCGGCAACTCAACGATGCCAGCCGCCTGACCAGCATTGTCGTCTCCCATGACGTGGCGGATACCACCAGCATCGCCGACTACCTCTATGTCATCGCCGGGGGCAAGGTAATGGCGCGGGGAACGCCCGCGGAGATTCGGGCCTCGTCCTCCGAGTGGGTGACCCAATTCATGGAGGGGCTGCCGGATGGGCCTGTCCATTTCCATTACCCTGCACCCGCCCTGGCGGTGGACCTATTGGGGGCCGGCTAGCATCATGCTGGAAGCCCTTGCCCGTCTCGGCCACCTGGGTCTGCATGCCCTGGCCCGCCTGGGGCGCGGCCATCTGCTGCTGCTGGCCATTCTGAGCGGGCTGCCCAGCCTGATGGCGCGGCCGCGCCTGCTGTTTGCCCAGATTCACAATGTCGGCGTCCTCTCGGTCTTGATTATCGTGGTGTCGGGGCTCTTCGTGGGCATGGTGCTGAGCCTGCAGGGCCACTATGTCCTGTCCCAATTCGGGGCCTCGGAAAGCCTGGGGGTCATGGTCGCGGCCTCGCTGGTCCGGGAATTGGGGCCGGTGGTCACGGCCCTCCTAGTCGCGGGTCGCGCCGGCTCGGCCCTGACCGCCGAGATCGGCCTCATGAAGGCCACCGAACAGTTGTCCGGTCTGGAAATGATGGCGGTCGATCCCATCAAGCGCATCCTGACCCCCCGCTTTTTTGGCGGCCTCCTGGCCATGCCCATGTTGGCGGCGATGTTCAGCGCCGTCGGTGTCATCGGTGGCTATTTCGTGGGTGTGGGCCTGCTGGGCGTGGACGATGGCGCCTTTTGGAGCCAGATGCAGAGTAAGATCGACTGGCGCGAGGATATCGTCAACGGCGTCATCAAGAGCCTGGTCTTCGGTTGGGTGGTGACCTGGATCGCCCTTTTCGAGGGCCACGACGCCATCCCTACCTCCGAGGGCGTGAGCCGGGCGACCACCCGCACCGTGGTGCATTCCGCCTTGGCCGTGCTCTGTCTGGATTTCGTTCTGACCGCCCTGATGTTTGGAGATTAAACCCTTGTCCCGTTTGCGTATGATCGAGATTCTGGTAGGCGCCTTCATGGCGGCCGGCTTCATCGCCCTCTTCTTTTTGGCCATGAAGGTGAGCAACCTGAGCGCGGATGTCGGTGGGCAGGGCTACCGCCTCAACGCCCGCTTCGAGAATGTCGGCAGTCTCAAGGTCCGCGCCCCCGTGGCCATGGCCGGGGTGCGGATCGGGCGGGTGGAGGCCATCGACTTCGACAAGGACCGGTACGAGGCGGTGGTGACCCTGCGCATCGACCCGCGCTACGACACCATCCCGGATGACACCATCGCCAGCATCTTCACGTCCGGGCTGCTCGGCGAGCAATATATCGGCCTCGCCCCCGGGGGGAGTGAGGACCATCTCGCCGACGGCGGCAGCCTGACGCAAACCCAATCGGCCCTGGTCCTGGAACAGATGATCGGGCAGTTTCTCTTTAAGAAGGCAGAAGAAGGTTAAGTTTATGAGGCGTATTGTATTGTTAGCGGTAACGCTCCTCCTGGGGCTGGGTATCCTGGCCGAGGGGGCTTGGGCATCACAGCCCGACGCGGCGACCAAGCTGGTCCAGGACGTGAGCCAGCGGATGCTCTCCACGCTGGAAAAGCGCCGGGCCGATGTGGAGCGGGACCCCAGCCTGATCTTCGGTCTAGTTGACCAGATCGTCGTCCCCCATTTCGATTTCGAGAAGATCACCCAGTCGGCCGTGGGTCAGCATTGGAAAGATGCCTCTTCCGAGCAGCGCAAAGCCCTGGCCAACGGCTTCCGCGAGGTGCTGATCCGTACTTATGCCAAGGCCTTGCTGAATTATTCGGGCCAGGATATCCGCTACCTGCCCGTCAAGCCGGGACAGCGCGAGGCCACGGTCACCGTGCCCACGGAGGTGCGTGAGCGCGGTGGCCCCGTGGTCCCCGTCGATTACCGCATGTACGAAAAGAATGGCAAATGGCTGGTCTATGACCTAGTCATAGACAATGTCAGCCTCATCGCCAATTACCGTAGCAGCTTCAACACCGAGATCCGTCGCGATGGCATCGATGGCCTCATCCGCCGCCTCGGCCAGATGAACCAGAAGGGCGAGGTGTGAGTCAGGCCCAGCTCCGGTTTCAGGGCCTGTCCGAGGGCGTTTCCCATTACGCCTTGGTGGGCGTCCTGGATTTCCAGACCGTACCTGGCTTGCTGCCGGACGGAAAAAGGATGCTGGAAGGGGAGGGACCCCTGGACCTGGACCTGGTGGAGGTGCACGAGGCCAATAGTGCCGGGCTCGCCCTGCTGCTGGAATGGATCGACCTCGCGGGCCGTCGCGGCCGACCCCTGCGCCTGTATAATCTCCCCGAGTCCCTGGCCAATCTGGCGGATCTCGCCAATCTCGGCCCCCTCTTGCCGCTGGCGGATCTCTGAGATCTGGCGGCTGCTACATTCTGGGGTTTGGCGGCCGGTCCGCAAGGCTGCCGCCCGCGGGCCAGGTCTTACCCAGGTCACGCCGCTATCCCCGCGGCGACCGCCGGCACCCTGGGCCATTTCCCCCTAACCCATTTCGTGATCGCAATTTTTGATGGATAAACTCCTTATTCGGGGCGGCGAGCGGCTCGACGGCGAGGTTCGCATCGCTGGGGCCAAGAATGCCGCCCTGCCGATCCTGGCTGGTACCCTGCTGGCCGAGGGCCAGGTGCACCTTTCCAATGTGCCCCACCTGCGCGACATCACCACGACCCTGGAATTGCTGGGCCGCATGGGGGTGGTCTTCACCCTGGGCGAGCGCATGGCCATCCAGTCCGATGCCAACCAGGTCAAGCAGTTCTCCGCCCCCTACGAACTGGTGCAAGACCATGCGCGCCTCTATCCTGGTGCTGGGGCCCCTGCTGGCCCGCTTCGGCCAGGCCGATGTCTCCCTGCCGGGAGGCTGCGCCATCGGCGCCCGGCCGGTCAATCTGCATATCGATGGCCTGCGGGCCATGGGCGCCGACATCAGTGTCGAGCAGGGCTATATCCGGGCCCGGGCCAAGCGGCTGCGCGGTGCCCACCTGATCCTGGAGTTGGTCACGGTCACCGGCACCGAAAACCTCATGATGGCGGCGGCCCTGGCCCAGGGCGAGACCCTGATCGAGAACGCCGCCCGGGAGCCCGAGGTCGAGGACCTGGCGGATTTCCTGATCGGCATGGGGGCGCGTATCGAGGGCGCCGGTACCGACCACATCCACATCCAGGGCGTGGATCGCCTGGTGGGCGCCAGTCATTGCATCCTGCCGGATCGCATCGAGGCTGGCACCTTCCTGGTGGCGGCGGCCATGACCGGTGGCCGGGTGGTGTTACGGGACATGCGCCCGGACCTGCTCGACGCCGTCATCGGCAAGCTGCGCGAGGCCGGGGCCGAGATCGAGACGGGGCCGGACTGGATCAGCCTCGACATGCGGGGGCGCCGCCCGCGCGCCGTCAATATCCACACGGCCCCCCATCCGGCCTTTCCCACCGATATGCAGGCCCAGTTCTGCGCCCTGAACAGCATTGCCGAGGGCGTTGCCACCATCACCGAGAATGTCTTTGAGAATCGCTTCATGCACGTCCCCGAGCTGCAGCGCATGGGGGCGGACATCGCCCTGGAGGGCCATATCGCCATCTGCCGCGGGGTCCCGCGCCTGACCGGTGCCCCCGTCATGGCTACCGACCTGCGTGCCTCCGCCGGCCTGGTCCTGGCCGGGCTCGTGGCCGAGGGCGAGACCCTCATCGACCGCATCTACCACCTCGACCGCGGCTATGACAACATCGAGGAGAAGCTGTCGGCTCTGGGCGCGACCATCCGGCGCGTCCATTGATCGCGGAGCCCTGACATGGCCTTCGACGCCCCCCTCACCATCGCCCTCTCCAAGGGCCGGATCTTCAAGGAGACTCTGCCTCTCCTCGCCCACGCTGGCATCCGGCCCCTGGATGACCCCGAGACCAGCCGCAAGCTGATTCTTGACACCAACCAGGCCCTGGTGAAGCTGGTCATCATCCGCGCCAGCGATGTCCCCACCTATGTCCAGTATGGCGCCGCCGATGTGGGGGTGGCTGGCAAGGACGTGCTGCTGGAACATGGGGGCGAGGGTCTCTACGAACCCCTGGATCTGCGTATCGCCCGCTGCCGCATGATGGTGGCGGGGATTCCCGAGGCGGCGCTCACCTCCGGGGGCGGGCGTCTGCGGATCGCCACCAAATACGTCAAGTGCGCCGAACGCCACTTCGCCGCCAAGGGTCAGCAGGTGGAGATCATCAAGCTGTATGGCTCCATGGAGCTGGCCCCCCTGGTGGGGCTGGCGGACCTGATCGTCGATCTGGTGGAGAGCGGTAATACCCTCAAGGCCAACGGCCTGGTCCCCCTGGAACACATTGCCCCCATCAGCTCCCGTCTCGTGGTCAACAAGGCCGCCTGGAAGATGAAACACGCCGCCGTCATGGCCCTGCTGGGGGCCCTGCGCGAGGCCGTGGCCCAGGGTCAGGCCATCCAACATGCTTAGAGGTTAGGCTCATGGCCGATATTCGCCGACTCTCCACCGCCGATGGGGATTTTTCCGACCGGCTCCAAGCCCTGCTCGCCTGGGAGTCTGTCTCGGATGCCCAGGTCCGGGGGACCGTGGATGCCATCATCCAGGACCTGCGCGCCCGTGGCGACACGGCCCTTCTGGAATACACCCGCCGTTTCGATCGACTGGGAGCCCGCGACCGGGGCGGATCTGGAGATCCCCCAGGCCCGCCTGGAACAGGCCTGGCACACCATCCCGGCCGACCAGCAGGTCGCCCTCCGGCTGGCCGCCGAGCGCATCCGCGCCTATGCCGACTACCAGGCCATGACCGGCTGGAGCTATGTCGAGGATGATGGCACCTTCCTGGGCCAGAAGGTCACGCCCCTGGACCGGGTCGGGCTCTATGTCCCGGGCGGCAAGGCGGCCTATCCCTCCTCGGTGCTGATGAACGCCATCCCCGCCAAGGTGGCCGGGGTGCCGGAACTCATCATGGTGGTCCCCACCCCCGCGGGCGAGCTCAACGAGCTGGTCCTGGCGGCGGCCCATGTCGCGGGCGTGGATCGCGTCTTCGCCATCGGCGGCGCCCAGGCGGTGGCCGCCCTGGCCTATGGCACCGAGTCCGTGCCGGCGGTTGACAAGATCGTGGGCCCGGGCAACATCTATGTCGCCACCGCCAAGCGGGCCGTCTTCGGCCAGGTCGGCATCGACATGGTAGCCGGGCCCTCGGAGATCCTCATCCTGTGCGATGGCGGCACGGCCCCGGAATGGATCGCCATGGACCTCTTCTCCCAGGCCGAGCACGACGAGGATGCCCAGTCGATCCTCATCGCCTGGGACCCGCACTTTCTTGATCAGGTGGCGGCGGCCATCGACCAACTGCTACCGAACATGGAACGGCGCGACATCATCGCCGCCGCCCTGCGCGCCCGCGGCGCCCTCATCCTGGCGCGGGACCTGGACGAGGCCGTGGCCGTCGCCAACCAGATCGCCCCCGAGCACCTGGAGCTCTCCGTCGCCGATCCCGAGATCCTGATCAGCCGCATCCGTCACGCCGGGTGCCATCTTCATGGGCCGCCACACCGCCGAGGCCCTGGGGGACTACTGCGCCGGGCCCAACCATGTGCTCCCCACCTCCCGCACCGCCCGCTTCTCATCGCCCCTGGGGGTCTATGACTTCCAGAAACGTTCCAGCCTCATCATGGCCTCCGCCACCGGCGCCGCTACCCTGGCGCATACGGCCTCGGTGCTGGCCCGGGGCGAGGGACTGACCGCCCACGCCCGGTCGGCGGAGTATCGTGGCCAGGGCCCCCGCTCCTAGGGCCAGGGAGCAAACCGATGCAGCACCTGATCGAACGTCTGGTCCGCCCCGAGATCCTGGCGTTGACGGCCTATCACGTCCCCGACGCCGCCGGGCTCATCAAGCTGGATGCCATGGAGAACCCCTACGGCCTGCCGGAGGGCCTGCGTCGGGAATGGCTGGAGCAACTGGCGGTCGTGGACGTCAACCGCTATCCGGACCCCCAGGGCACCCGGTTGCGGGAGGCCCTGCGCACGGCCTTGAAGATACCGGCGGACATGGCGATCCTCCTCGGCAACGGCTCGGACGAGATCATCCAGATGCTGTGCCTGACCCTGGCCCAGCCCGGCCGCAAGGTGCTGTCGGTGGATCCGGGTTTCGTCATGTTCCGCCTGATCGCTCGCTTCGCGGGGATGGACTATGTGGGCGTGCCCCTGCGGGCGGGGGACTTTGCGCTGGACAAGGAGGCCGTGCTGGCGGCCCTGGCCCGAGAGCGGCCAGTCCTGACCTTCCTGGCCTATCCCAACAACCCCACGGGCAACCTCTTCGACGCCGAGGCCCTGGCCGAGATCATCGCCGCCGCGCCGGGCCTGGTGGTGGTGGACGAGGCCTATGCCCCCTTCACCGATGCCAGCTTCATGGATCGCCTGGGGGACTGGCCTAATCTCCTGGTCATGCGCACCGTCTCCAAGATGGGCCTGGCGGGGCTGCGGCTCGGCCTGCTGGCGGGCCCCCATGCCTGGCTGGATCAGATCGACAAGACCCGGCTGCCCTACAACATCAATGTCCTCACCCAGGTCAGCGCCGCCTTTGTCCTCGGCCACAAGGCCCGCTTCGACGAACAGACCCAGCTCATCCGCCAGGAACGCCAGCGCCTGTTCGACGCCCTGGCCGCCTTGCCGGGGGTACGGCCCTATCCCAGCCAGGCCAACTTTATCCTGGCGCGGGTGACCCCTGGCCGCGCCGACGACTTGTTTCAGGCGCTCAAGGCTCGGGGTATCCTGATCAAGAACCTCAACGGCGCCCACCCCTTGCTCGCCGACTGCCTGCGCGTCACCGTGGGGACCCCCGAGGAAAACGATGCCTTTCTCACCGCCCTGCGGGCCGCCCTCTAGCTCGAATCACCCGCAGCCCGTCACGGGGCCCTGGCTCGGGCGGCGGAAGCCACCCCACCGCGGTTGAGGCGGCCTCGGCCGCCACAGCCAAAGCCGGTACAGCGTCGAGGGTTTCCAGGGATTCGATCGACCCAAAATCTCCCATTCCCAAAAAGCAGAAGGCCCCGGTCTCCACCTTGACGATGGAGGCCGGGGCCTTGCCCAGGCCATCCGATCCAGATTGGGATCTGGATCAGGCTGGGTTCAGGAACGCTCGTTCAACCAACCGCCGATGGCGGGTGTGACTTCTTTCTGGGCCTTGCCGCTGACGTAGATGCCGATGTGGCCGCCGGGGAAGGCCAGTTCCGTGTAGTCCTTGCTACTGGTACGGCCGGCAAGGGCCCGGGAGGCGTCGGGTGGCACCAGGTGGTCCTGCAGCGCATAGATGTTCAAGACGGGGCAGGAGATATTGGCCAGGGCTACCTCATGGTCGCCGATCCGCAGGCCGCCATTGATCAGCTTGTTCTGCTGGAAAAAGTCCTTGGCGAACTGGCGGAAGGTTTCGCCAGCCTGGTCCGGGCTGTCAAAGATCCATTTTTCCATGCGCAGGAAGTTCTTGATCTTCTCCGGGTCGTCCAGGACATCGACCATGTTGACATACTTCTGGCCGGTAAGGCTGAAGGGCTTTAACGACAGGAAGGACCAGTTGAGGATCTCGCCGGGGAGATTGCCCATGGTGTCAACGGCCAGGTCGACGTCGATGTCCTGGACCCAGGCCGACAGCAGGTTGTCCGGCGTCTGGAAGTCCACCGGGGTGACCATGGTGACCAGGTTGCGTACCTTCTCCGGGTGCATGGAGCTGTAGCACAGGCTGAAGGCCCCACCCTGGCAGATGCCGAGGATGTTGATGGCGTCCAGGCCGTGGGTCTCGCGAATGTAATCGACGCAGTTGTCGAGGTAGTTGTTGAGATAGTCGTCGATGGTCAGGGAGCGGTCGGCATGATCCGGGTAGCCCCAATCGATGAGATAGACGTCCTGACCCGTGGCCAGCAGGCCCTTGATGGTGGACCTGTCTTCCTGAATGTCCGCCATGTAGGGCCGATTGACCAGGGCATAGACGATCAGCAGGGGCACGGGATTGCGCTTGACGCCCTCGTGGGCGCGATAGCGATAGAGCACCAGCTTGTCTTCCCGGTACACGGGGTCGCGGGGGCTGACTCCGGTGTCGATCTTGTCGGCGTTCAGCAGGTTCTCCATGCCCTTACCCAGCTTGCGGCTGAAGTCGAGCATCTCCTCGGAGAGTTTGTCGGGACGGATGTCGATCGGTAGCATCATTTGGTCGTCTCCTCCGGGGCTCACTATTCCGCTGGCGTGGACAGGACGGGCTTCTTACGGATCACGGGGCGCCTTCTCGGGCGCGGCGGCGTTCGCCACCGCAGGCACCGCGGCGGGCGCGCCTGTACCCCGCGCCGGTCAGGGTCGGCGACCCGCATTTGCAGGGCATGCATTTCCTTGCGCAGCGCCTTATTCTCGCGGCGGCTCTGCTGGACGCGGTCCTGGAGGGTGCGCAGTTCGCCCCGGGTCGGCATGTTCATGCCGCCCAGGGTCTCGTCAACCATAATGGACATGCGTTGCTTCAGGGCCATCTGAGCGTTGACCAACTGGCCGTGGATGCGGGCATAGTCAGGGCTCTTGACCTCTTTGGCGTAAACGTCCTCGCAGCAACCGACCCAGGTGTCATAGAGGCCGCGCGCCGAATCGATGACCTTGCCCGAGGCCTGCATCTGCTCCAGGACCTCGCGCATGCGGTTGACGGACTTGACGCCCATCTCCGAGAAAATCGACATGTACTCTTGCAGGGCCTTCTGATAGGCCATGCCGCGGCGCATCAAATCCTGATACTGAGACTGCTCCTCGCGGGTATAACCCAGACCGGGGGCGGAGAGGACCTTGTCGACGGTGCTGCCCGCGGCATGGGGCATGTTGCGCAACAGATCGCCAGGCATGGGGCTCAGGGAGGAGGCCATGCGCTGCCAGTTATCGTAGGGCAGTTCCCAGAAGGCCATCATCTTGTGCAGGGCCTGGTCGCCCTGCTCCTGGCCGCCGGAGAAGGCCTTCTGCATTTCATTCAAGGCGTTGGTCATGCCAGACCAACCGTCGGTGGCCCCGCCGCCGAACTGGGGCATGGGGCGGGTGAAGTTTTCCGCCATGCGGAAAAACATCTTGCCCTGGTCCATCATTCGCTCCATGAAGTTGCGGGACATGTCCGGCGCGGCCGGTGCAAAGGCCTTCCACCAGTGATCCAGGGCCCCTTCCCAGGGGTTCATTTGGGGAGCTTGGGCGCCCATCGCCTTGCGGCTCAGGTCGGTCCACTGTTCCCAGTATTTTTGCTGAAGGCTCAGCCAGTCGTCGGTCATGGGGGGGTTCTCCTCTTTGGTGTGTGGTGAAAAACTATCACGGAAAATTGTGCGCTGCAACAAAAGCAGCTTAGAATAGGAAATCGGGCATCGGAGGCAAGGCTTGTTCCCGCTGCCATATTAACGAGAGGACCTTCCTGATGAGTAAAAAATATCGTGATCGTCACTCCCGGCAGCCCGCCTCTGGCGGTAGGTCTCTCCTGGGTACCGGCCCCGAGAGGCTAGACCTGAGTTGACTTTCCCTCACCCCGCATCCGCTTCGGAGCCGCTCCCCATGCCCAGCGAACGCATTATCAAGAAATACCCGAATCGTCGCCTCTATGACACCGAGGTCAGCCGCTATGTCACCCTGGCCGATGTTCGGGCCCTGGTCATGCAAGGCGTTGGTTTCCGGGTATTGGACACCCACAACGACGATGACATCACCCGTACCATCCTGCTCCAGATCATGCTGGAGGAGGAGAGTGGTGGCGAGCCCCTCTTCACCGCCACCATGCTGGCCCAGATCATCCGGTTCTATGGCGGTACCCTCCAGGGGATGCTATCGCGCTACATGGAGAAATCCCTCGACTTCTTCGTCAAGCAGCAGCATCAGTTGCGCGAGACCTGGGGCGAGAACCCCTTTGACGCCATGACCCGCCTGGCCCAGCGCAACATCGATATGTGGTCGGACCTCCAGAATGAATTTCTGCGCGCCTCGGGCTACAAAAAGCGGTCGGATACGGACAAGAAGCCATGAATGGGCCCTACCGGGTATCTGGAGCCAGGGCTGGCTTTTGCCGGCCCCCAGGGCGATAGGGAAAAAAGTAGTTGACACCCGTTGCCAGGATTATTATTGTGCACCGCAGCAATGCTGCATTGCACAAAACAAACTGAAACCTAAGGAGACACCTCATGACTGCTAAAGACAAACTGGCCGCTATGAACGAGATAGGCACCAAGGGCGCCGAGCGCCTGAACAGCCTGGGCGACCTTAATCTGAAGATCTGGGAGAGGATGGCGGCCCGCCAGCTTGAGGCCCTGAACCTCATGATGGAGCAAAGCGTGCGCCAGATGAAGATCGCCAGCGAGGCCAAAGGGTATAATGAGTTCGTAAAGGCCCAGGTCGAACTGGCCAAGGAGGCCAGCGAGCGCATGATGGAAGAAGTCCGTACCAACATGTCGCTGGCCAACGAAGTCCGTGATGAGTACCGCGCCTGGGCCCAGGCCGGCATGTCCGAACTGACTGCCGAGATTAAAAAGAACGCCGCCAACGCGGCCTAATTCGGGAGTTTCCTATTATGGCGCAACCAACACGTGTGGCCCTGGTAACGGGTGGTATCGGCGGTATCGGTACCTCCATTTGCCAGCGTCTGGCGAAGGATGGCCATCGGGTGGTAGCCAACTATCATCCCTCGGAGCAAGAGCAGGCGGATGCCTGGCTAGTAGCACGGCAGGCGGAGGGCCTGGACGTTTCGCTGGCGGTGGGAGATGTTTCATCCTTTGAGGATAGCCAGCGCATGGTTGGCGAAGTCCTCCAGCGCATGGGCACCGTAGATGTGTTGGTCAACTGTGCCGGCATCACGCGCGACAAGACCTTCAAGCGCATGGAACAGGCCCAGTGGGAAGCGGTAATCAACGTCAACCTGAACTCGGTGTTCAACGTTACCCGCCAGCTTTGGGAGGGGATGCTGGAGCGCGGCTTTGGCCGCATCATCAACATCTCCTCTGTCAATGGGCAGCGCGGCCAGTTCGGACAAGCCAACTATTCGGCGGCCAAGGCCGGCATGCATGGCTTCACCATGGCCGTGGCCCAGGAAGGTGCCGCCCGGAACGTGACGGTCAATACCGTGTCGCCCGGTTACGTCGAGACCGCCATGACCCTGGCCATGCGTGACGATGTCCGCGAGAGCATCATCTCCGGCATTCCGATGCGCCGCATGGCCCAACCGGCGGAAATTGCCGCGGCCATCGCCTTCCTGGCGTCGGACGAGGCGGGCTACATTACCGGGGCCAATATCCCGGTCAACGGCGGCCTCTTCATGCATTAAGAGACCGCGCCGGGTCCAGGGCCAGTTATTGCCGGTCCTGGATCAGCCTGATAGGCGCCGCTGGACGTCGATGCGATGACCGGCGATGCCTTCCGGACCTTCCACAAGAAGGTTCCCCTATTCCGCCAAGGCCGCCCCTGACGTGGCCTGGCGATTTCCGCGGCAGCGTCCGTCGCCCGCGGAGCAAACAGGTCCTCCTCGTCTCTCTCAATCATTGAGAAGAGCTTTAAGCCCGGCGAATGCTGGGCTTTTTTTTGCCTGGAGCATCCTATTCGGAATCGCCCCCTTGGTCGCAGCGGCCGCCATGCTTAGTCTGGTGTCCGCTAGGACGGATTCCCCCGCAGTCGCTGCCCTATTGTTGTTCTAGCGACCGCGGGTAGGTACTGGTGGAGACGGCCAGGCCGGGGTCAGAACTTTACCGAACAGCCATAAGGCCGGGTCACCGGGTTGGCGATCGGTTTACCGGAGGCCAACTCGGCCATGGCCTGCCGCACATAGTTATTGGCGCCCGCAATGTCCGCCGGGTCGGTCGTGGGCTTGTCGTCAATACCACCCCGATAGACCAAGGTACCAGCCTCGTCGATGATGAAGAGGTGCGGGGTGGTTTTGGCCTCATAAGCCCGGCCCAGGCCCCCTTTGTCGATCAAAACGGCGGACGGGGCCGCGCCACGGCTTGTGGTCAGGGCGTCCGCTTCGGCGGCGCTGACATGCCCCTGCTTCCCGGGGGCGGAGGAAATGACCGAGAGCCAGATATAGCCGGCACCGGTCGCCTCCTTTTGCAGGGCCTGCATGTTGCCCGAACCATAGTGCTTTATTACATAGGGGCACTGGTCGTTGGTCCACTCCAGGATAATTCGCTTACCCTTCAACTCGGCCAGGCTCCAGGTCTTGCCGGTGGTGTCCACGGCACTGAAAGCGGGTGCCGGGTATCCGATCTTGGGTGCCGCCTGGGCTAGTCCGAGGGTGGCCACCAGGGCCAGGGCACTCAGGAAGGTCGTCTTCAGAAAGTTCATGGGGGTCTCCGTTTCGGTAGGTAAGTCAGGGATTAGTTTGGGGACGGCGGATATAGAAACACTAACGCATTTCGCGCCAGGTGTCTTGGGCGGGTACTATCTGGGACGCTACAAGTAGCAGATGGGCTTTGGGATTACTGTTAGGATTCAATAGGCTATAGGTGTCTGCACTACAAGTATCAGGAGGCGGCACTACAAGTAGCGGGGACCTCGGGGAGTTCTCGGATGCCGGAGAATAGGATTTGAAAATAATCAAGATAACAATAACGCCGATAATGTTGATTTGGTGGAAATTTTGCTTTACAAAGCTGCCTGTTAGTTTTAGAGTCGGGTAAAAGAAGGGTAATCTACCTGGCAATTAGCTAGGTTAGATCAAAAAAATCCCAGGGTATTAGAAGGAATTGATGGGACACAACCGATTAGGTAGTTGTTTGCATTGTCCGGGCATGGGCTCGGGTGGTCGGTTTATACCCTAGCGCTCCGTGACAAGCTATCACCCAAGCACCCAAAAAAGACAAAAATCAATGAAAACAATAAGTTATTGCATTTTATATATCCTCATTCTCGTCACATCCGGATGCGTAACAAATCAACCCACCAATACATTATTAACTCCCAATCCATCAAGTCAAGCTATAACTGAAACGCCGTCTAACATTACTCCTGTCGCAAAGAATGAATCAGCGAAGGTAGAGAAGGTAAAGAAAAAAAGCAAGAAAATCTTCATCTGGTCAACAAGAATATTTACTAGATCGCCAATCTGCTGATCGTGTTTGCATGACTGAGGCAATGCAAGGAAGAATTGATGAAGCGTGGGCAATTCTCAGAATCAAGTTGCCATTGCCTCTACTACAGCAGCCATGTCTGCTGCAATGCCACTTTCAGCAATGGGAGCAGTCCCAGGGCTTGGACTAATTGCAGGAGCTGCTAATATCGCAATGATGAATCAAGCCCAGCAACCGCAACCTCAATTTGATCAAGCGGAATGCATGAACAACGACTTTATGGAAGCCAGAGGTTGGTGATATCGCTCAACTCAAACTCCCTTTGGTCATCGGCAAGATAGCCCTGTTGGCCGCCTGAGGCCGTATTGCGCCACAAAATGGGGCTCAGGGTTATATTGGCCATTAGATGGGACAAAATAAGCCTAAATCGGTCAAATTGATGCTTGGGTAATCAAAATAAATGGCCCACGAGACACTGACCGGAGAGGAATCGGTGCATACTTCAGCGCTTCCTTGACGAGGGCATTTTTGCGTTATGAGCGTCCCCCCGACTCCAGCCGCCGGGCGGTTGGATTTCCTAATCCCTAGCGAGGAAAGCTTCATGTTCTGACCGATTTGTTTGGCGCCGTTACATGCCGAGAAACCGCTTTGTCGGGGCTATCGGTTTCTGTCTCGTGCTGGTCCTGTCGCTTGGTCAGGCCGTGGGGCAGGAATCACCTGTGGTTAACGGTACGGTCCCGTACGCCGGGTTTGAACCAAGTGTGCCGGCTGCGACCGGCGAGGCCTTGCGTGAACAAGCCGCGCGCGAAGGGTGGGTGCGGGTACGGGTGGATCTGCGCCAGCCGGAGGATGGCACGCTGCCTCAGGTCGCGACCCGGGCAGCCATCCCGCAAGACGATTTTGAGCACTCGGCACAGGACCTGCTATTCGCGTTACCCGCCGGTTCCTATGACTCGGTGCAGCGAGAGGTGGGCTCGTCTAGCCTCACCCTGCGGGTCGATGCCGCCGGACTGGATGAACTGCTGGTCTCACCATTGGTGGTGGCGGTCCTGCGGCCGCCGATCCCGAAATGCAGCGGATTGCCGCCAGGGTCAGACCCACAGCCTAGCCATCAAGCCCGATGGGAGCCTCTGGGCGTGGGGGGATAACCGGTGGGGCCAGCTCGGCGACGGAATCGACCATGGATCGCGTGAGTCCGGTCCAGGTCTTGACTGGGGTCGTGGCCGCTCAGGCGGGATTATATTACAGCCTGGCCGTCAGGACCGACGGGAGCCTGTGGGCCTGGGGAACTGAACGGTTCTGGCAAGCTCGGCGACGGCACGACCACGGATCGCCTAAGTCCGGTCCAGGTACTGACGGGGGTCATGGCGGCGGCAGCCGGAGGCGAGCACACCTTAGCACTCAAGACGGATGGCAGCCTGTGGGCGTGGGGCGACAACATTTCTGGCCAGCTCGGCGACGGCACGACCACGTTTCGCCTAAGTCCGGTCCAGGTCCTGACGGGAGTCTGCAGCCATAGCGGCTGGGGGTCGATATTTCGCCGGCTACTCCCTAGCCCTCAAAACCGACGGGAGCCTGTGGGCCTGGGGAAGTAACTTTTCTGGCCAGCTCGGCGACGGCACGACCACGAATCGCCGGAGTCCAGTTGAAATCCTGACCGGGGTTGCGTCCGTGGCGGCTGGTGGTGGTTGGCTCTCATATCTCTACACTGGCCACTCGCTGGCCCGCAAGACCGATGGGAGCCTCTGGGCATGGGGGAGCAACGCTTATGGCCAACTCGGCGACGGTACGAGAACAGATCGCCTAAGCCCGATCCAGGTGCTGACGGGGGTCACAGCCATGGCGGGTGGCGGTTACCAAACCCTGGCCCTTAAGACCGACGGCATCCTGTGGGCCTGGGGGGGTAACGACTATGGCCAGCTCGGCGACGGCACGACCATGGATCGCGTGAGTCCGGTCCAGGTTCTGACCGGGGTTGCGGCCGTGGCGGGTGGCGGCACGCACACCCTGGCCCGCAAGACCGACGGCAGCCTTTGGGCGTGGGGAGATAATCGGTACGGCCAGCTCGGCGACGGCACGACTGCCGATCGCTTGACTCCGGTCCAGGTTTATGGGTTCGATGTATCAGGGCCCTACTGGGATGTTGACCCAACGAGTTGGGCAGCCGGTTATATCAACGCCATTCACGACGCAGGCATCACCGGTGGGTGTGGCAACGGCAACTATTGCCCCCAAGGGCTCGTCACCCGCGAGCAGAATGGCCGCCTTCCTGGTGCGGGCCGTCGAGGGCGAACCTGCTGCCAATTACTGCGGCAGTTCCTCCTATTTTAGTGATGTTTCGCCCGATGCCTGGTCCTGCCGCTACATCCAGCGTCTCTCCGAGCTGAATATCACCGGTGGTTGCGGGGGGGCAAGTATTGCCCCCAGGACCTCGTCACCCGTGACCAGATGGCCGCCTTTATCGTCAGGGCTGTCGAGGGCGAGCCGGCCTTGGATTACTGCGCAGGTGTTGCCCCCTTCCAGGATGTTGCACCCAGCGCCTGGGCCTGCCGTTACATCAAGCGGCTTGCGGAACTTAATGTTACCCAGGGGTGTGGCAATGGCAACTACTGCCCAGGCAATGAAGTTACCCGCGAACAGATGGCGGCTTTCCTGGCAAGGGCTTTCTTGGACATGGATTGATGAATTCTAAGGAACCTCTTGGCTGATATCGCAACGGGCGCTTCGGTGCCCGTTTTTATTGATCCTATGCCCGCCATGACCTTCCTGTTCACCTGAACCCATCCTTTAAATATCCCCTAAAGAATCACTCAAAAGATTCTTTATAAATACCCCCAACCCCCTCATAACCCGCTTCGGCGGGTTTTTTTATGCCCGGAGAAAACCGGAGGAGAAAACCATGCTGCAATTCAAACACCCCCATGACCTGAAGCAACTCCCTGAAGCCCATCCCGCCTATCCCATCGTCAAGGACCTGGTGGCCAGGTTGATCGTTGATTTCCCTCCCGGACGCGCTTATGCCCCCGAGGATGATGGCTGGATTGCCTTGATCGAAGAGCAGGATGTCGATCGGGTGATCACGGAAATCTGGTCGGATTGGACACTGGCCGAGGTGGAATGGGAAGGGATCACCTACCGGGATGGCTTCTGGCAAGCCATTTATCTCTCGGACAATGAAAAAGGCTTTGTCATTGTCATTCCCGACGCACCGTGGATAACCGCAGAACTCCGGGAAAATATCGAGTTTTATTTAGACCCCTGAACTGCGCCCATTTCGGCATCTTATTTGATAGCTCTATCTCGACCCAACAGGAGTAATGACATGAACGCCAAACCCACCGAGCAATTCCGTATCCTCAAGGTCGGGACCTGCCCCAGCCTCACCCGGGCCTCGCAGATCACCTACCATCTTGGCCTGCATGACGAACAGGTCTATTTGTGCATCGCCGGGAATTCCGGGGGCGGGCTTTATAGCAAGGAGTACGTGTCCCTGGAGGCCATCATCGCCGCCATCCTGGCCCAGGGCGACCAACCCATCACCGGCAAGACCCTCCGACCGCTGTTCCAGGGCAAATCCGCCAACACCCCCGGGTTTGCCTTGGCGGCGGCTCGGGATTTGGGCCTGATCGTGGCCAAGCCGGGCGAGGAAGGCGGGTATCAACGGGGTGATGCCCAACGCTGTCGGGAGGAAATCGCGGCCCTCATCACCGCCGGGACAGCGATCCCGGTTGCGGCCCCCGTCAATGGTGCGGAATGTCCCGGTGGCGCAACGAGCGCCTAGCCAACCGCCCGGACCGTCCGGCGCGGGCCGAGGAGTTAGCCATGGCGACCCGAGGTTCTGGCGGGATACCCCTCATTGCCTATGTCGCCGTGGGCACCCTGGCCTTGCTCTATTTCAAGAGCACGCCTCGGCCTGATCGGTCTGGCGTACCTGATTAAGACCAACCCCCTCCCCGTGGCCGTCTTGCTGGCCTTCATCCTCGGCATCGCCGGCCTGGGCCGCTGATCCCCCAACCCGGACACCCTTTCCCGGAGGAGGGATAAGCCGTGTCCGGAATCACCTCTGGAGTCCAACCATGCCTATCACTTGCACCCTGGTCCCTGAACACCAGCGCGTCAACCATACCGCCAAACTGTTCGGGACCGCCTTCCCCTTCCGCCTGGAGCCCACCGTCTATGCCTGGGCGGAACGTCTCAGCCCCGACTACACCGGGGGCTATTGGCACTTTTACCGCCTGGCTAATGGCGGTTTCTACCTGGCCCCGGCCTCTGACCAGGACTTCCGGGTGTCCAGTCCCAACGGCTTCACGGGCACCCTGACCCCGGATGCCTTCGGGATCACCTGCTGTCTCTACGCCTATGGCCACCTGGCCTACGCCCCCAGCTCCGGCTTCACCGAGACCTGTGCCGAGCACTTCCACCGGCTCCGGGACTATGCCTTGGGTCACCGGGAAGCCGAGACCATCCTGATTGCCATCGACTGAATCATCACCCCGCCAGGAGGAATGATATGAATATGAACTCAAACCAATTGGCCCTGACCCTGGAACCGGATACCGAGCGGCGTCAGGACCTGCCCCCGGCGGACCGGGAACTGATCGAGCGGGCCATCCGCTGTCTGGAGGAACGCTATCGGGTCAATCTGGACGTGCTCACCAGCCCGGCGGCCACCCGCGATTACGTCAAGCTGCGCCTGGACGGCCTCGGCTATGAGGTCTTCGCCATGATCCTGCTGGATAACCGCCATGGGGTGATGCGCTATGTGGAGTTGTTCCGGGGGACCCTGGATGGGGCCAGTGTCCATCCCCGCGAGGTGGTGCGGCTGGTCATGGCGCACAATGCCGCCGCCGTCATCCTGGCCCATAACCATCCTTCCGGGGTCACGGAACCCAGTCAGGCGGATCTCCGGATTACCCAACGGCTCAAGGATGCCTTGGCCCTGATCGACGTGCGGGTTCTCGATCACCTCATCGTCGGGGAGGGCGAGGGGTTGTCCTTTGCGGAACGCGGGTTGATCTAGTCAAGGACAGCGGTTTCCAGGGCATCCTTTTGGTTGCAGGGGGAGGAGAGGATCACTCCCCGGCCCTTACAGGGTTCCCAGGATTTCAGTTTTGCAGGGAGTCAGCCGGGGGTGCTAGGGTATCCCCGAAGCCCTGACGATCCTGATCGCCATCGACTGAACCACCCCCCGCCATCTTTCGGGGTGGCGCGGGCGGCACAGCGGCACACGGCGCCCACGGGGGGGGGCTGTGCCACTATTTCTCAACTGAAACAATGAGATAGGCACCCGGCACGGCTGGCACGGCAAAGTGAGCATGTTTGAAAACTTCCGATGGGGCGGGCACCACGGGCAAGTGGTTCTTAGGAAGCGGCCCAAACCACCGGGGCAGCCGTGCCATGGCCAATTATTGAATGTGGAACAATGAGTTAAGCGGCACGGGGTTGGCACGGTGGCACGGCTAAGTGCGTCTTGTGTCAATCCCGGTTCGGCTTTTCTGTAACCGCTATCCTAAGACTAGGTGTCAAGCCCCGGGAGATTGTTAACCCTTGAAACGAACAAGTCAGGTTGCTTTTGAAACCACTGCTGGAGCGCTGCATGGGGGCTGACATGGCCCAATGCGCGCTGGGGGATGTAGCCATTATAGATGCTGACATAGCGCTGCAGGGTGTCCGCCAGGTGCTCCCCGGATCGAAAGCGGTTCGTCGCCAAGACGTCGGCGATGCGCCCGTTGAAGCGCTCGATCATGCCGTTGGTCTGCGGATGATGGGGCCGGATCAAGCGGTGCTGGATCTCGTGGGCGGCACACCGGCGGTCGAAGGCATGCTTCCCGGTGGGGTCACGCTCGCCGGTGGCGCAGAAGCGGTCAGTGAACTCCTTGCCGTTGTCGGTGAGGATCGTGGTGATCTTAAAGGGCGCCGCGGCGAGCAGATGGGTCAAAAAGCCCTGGGCACAGGCGGCGGATTTTTCGGGCAGGATCTCGACATAGACCCAGCGCGTGGCCCGGTCGATGGCGGCGAACAGGTAACGGCGCTCGGTCTCATCGGGCATCAGCGGCAGATACTTGACGTCGACATGGACGAAGCCAGGCACATAATCCTGAAAGGTTTTCGTCGGCGCCACGCCCTCTTCCGGCGGGGGGATCAACGCCTTGAGGTCCGAGACCCCATGGCGGCGCAGGCAGCGATCGAGACCCGACCGGGACACGCCCTCATGGATGAATTCACGGGTCACCGCGAGGAGGTCATCCAAGGGCAGCAGAAGCGTTTGGCGCAACGCCACGACGATCGCCTCCTGGGCCGGCGACAGCGTGGTGTGCAGCCGCTGCGGGCGATGGGAACGGTCCGCCCCATCAGCGCGCTGACGCCACTTGCGCACGGTGGCTTTACTCAGGTGGTAACGCCGGGCCAGTTCCGCGATGGGCGCGGTCGATTCGCGCAACTCGCGGCGAATCGCCGGGGTGGTACGGGCATTCTTATGCAGGTTGAGTTGCATGGCTCAGATCTCTTGGCCACTGGTGAGGGGCACGCCGGGTTCAGGTTGGCCCCAGACGCGGCGCCGGCCCTGGGGGGGCCTCTGGTCGCCCTCCGGGCTCCCGCCGGCTCCCCCCAGGGCCAAGTACTCCAGAACTTCTCGGGCACGGAACAAAGGGTAACTCCTTTTCGGTAAATAATCACACGGGACGGGACAACTACCCTCGTAGATGCCAGCATGTGTAGCCCTTAGATGAAGAGGATCGTATGGCGAGTCACAACCTACTTCCTTTGCCTTCTTTGCCTTATCTTGATCTTCTGGGTCTGCTGCTGCTGCTGTACACCTCGGGTGATCGGCAGGAACCCTTGAATCAAAGATGAGGATATCGCCCCGCTCAAATAAAGCGGGATCGAGCGGCATGTCCTCGCCAAAAGCATACTGGCCAGAGGTAGTGGTAGGTATTTCGATGCCAACATGTCCAAAGGCGTACCAGGTCAAGCCGGTACAGTCGAAACCTTCAGGGCCATTCCCTCCTGAAGTGTACTTGGTACCAGAAAGACGTGGGTATACGCCATTGATAGCAGTTTCGCTCTGCGCACTGAGATATTGGGCTGAAACATCGACAGCATCGAGAGGATAAGCAAGGGAGTAAACAAGAAGAAGCGCGGAACCAAAAAATACCGCAAAAATGTTATTGCTGGCCACGACCACCACCCCTCAGATTAGGAATTACAGTGTAAAACGAAAACTTTCAAGTATGGAGTCGTACAATGGCAACAATGTGGGATTACCAGAGGGATTACCAGAGGGATTACCAGAGGGATTACCAGAGGGATTACCAGAGGGATTACCAGAGGGGTAGACGATCTCGACAATGTCAGCATCTCTGGCAATGTAGTAGTTATTGGAAACCCCCGTGTTCCCTACAATGGTGACGTGGATCGCTTCGTACCCATCAACAGCAGTGTCTGTTCTGGAAGTATCACGACCGTCCAAAAATGGTTTTATGTTTAGGTCGAACCACTCAACAACAGTAAGATGTTCTGGGTTAACGTTTCGACGCACGGATGCGCGAAACATATAGTAGTTAGGTGGGCTATCACCAGTAATGCCAACAAGCTCGTACCCATCAGCGTCGCTTGAGTATTGCCACCACGGCGGGTACTGCAACGCAAACCCCAACTCCTCCCCACCATCGAACGTCGGCCACACCACCTCCACCCCGATCGGCAATGGCTTCGCCAAGGTCTTCTTCCCATGCTTCAGGTGGAGCGTCCCCTCATAAAGTCCCAACGGCGCGGTGCTCGATGCGGACGCCGTAACCGTAACCGCGTACGCAACACCCTTCTCGACGATCGCAAAACTCGACGGCGATACACTCACATAGGGTGCGAGTTCCGGCACCACCCCCACCGTCACATCCGACGCATTTTCAGAGGGCGTGAACGTCACCTCCACAGCCGTACTTTGCCCCGCCCCAACTTCGAGGGAGAGAGAGGACGGTGTCCATGCGATTGTCGGATTCGCCTCCGATTCCGGTGAGTACAGCAGAACGCCCGCACCCCCCAAAACTAGGAGCACCACCGGCACCAACCCGAGCAGTACCCTTTTCAGTATCTTCATCCGACCCCCCTCCTCCCGTGGCTCCGGCAGTACCGGCGCGGTTATCTCTTGCGGTTCCATACCCTTCACTCTACCCCAAAAACCCGCGCATCCCACGCGGGTTATGCACAGACCGAAGCACAAAATAGCCGAACCCCTCGCGCGACCATCACGATGGTCGCCCTCGGCAGGCTATCCTCACGACCCCTCACGGGATCATGTTCACCCATGAGGTTCCCTACCTCACGATAGGTTTGGCGTTTTCTTGGTCTTACCCGTCCGGCCAAAAACCATCGGCAGGCTAATATTTGCCATCAGTAAATGATCCGATGCATCGAGGCAAGCGCCACTTCGTCCCTGTTAGCCCAAAGTAGTAATGTCCCCTTGGTGCAGTTTAGAAATGTCCCCTTTTGATCACCGGAGGGGACGATGCCAGAGGAGACCATCGCGTTGACGCAGCGCGCACTACACCGGCTGAAGGTCATCGAGGCGGTCACGGACCGGCGGCTGACGCAGGCGGCGGCCGGGGGGCAGCTTGGGATCACGGCACGGCAGGTGAAGCGCCTGGTGGCGGCCTACCGTGCGGACGGGGCCGCGGGCCTGGTCTCCCGCCGCATCGGGCAACCGTCGAACCGCCGGATCAAGGAGCCATTGCGTGAGACGATCCGCGCCCTGCTGGTGGCGCGCTACCCGGATTTCGGGCCAACCCTGGCCCAGGAGAAGCTCCTGGAAGTACACCAGATTGAGGTATCGATTGAGACGGTGCGCCAGCTGCAGATGGCACTGGGGCTATGGCGACCCAAGCGGCGCCAGGCCGCGCGGGCATTTCAGCTACGCGAGCGGCGGGGGCGCTGCGGCGAACTGATCCAGATCGACGGCTCGCCCCACGCCTGGTTCGAGGGGCGCGGCCCCCGCTGTCCTTGATCGGCGGCAATCGCCTCCGCACTCATCGCCAGGTACTTGCGTACCGTGTTGCGCGAGATGCCCAGCGCTTGGGCGATGGCGTGTAGCGAGCTGCCCCGACCCTCGTCGTACAGCGCTTTGATCTTGTGAATCATGACCCAGTCCTTCAACTTTTGGTGTCCCCGGCAAACAAACGTGCCGGGATTCTAGGGGCCTGCGGCCCTTACCCCTACCCTGGGCCGGGTCAATATTGTTGGCCGTGGGTGGGTCAGTTTAGGTGGCCACTAACACCTCCAGGATCGTTTAGTCAAGGAGTTACGTCTGCGCGGGCTCAGCGACCTGGCAAGCGCCAACGCCTACCTCCCCGCGTTCATGGCCGACTTCAACGCGCGCTTCGCGGTGACCCCCCGCTCGGCGGAGGACGCCCATCGGCCCCTGGCACACACCCCGCGCGCGTTGGACCTGCTGCTGGCGGAGCAGGAGGAGCGGACCCTGTCCAAGAACCTCACGGTGCAGTACCGCAACGTCGCCTATCAGCTGCGTCACGCCGGGCCGGGCTACCGCCTGCGCGGCGCCAAGGTGACCGTCTGCGACCTGGCCAGCGGCGAGGTGGTGCTGCTCCGGGAGGGCCGCGAACTGCCCTACACCACTTACCGCAAGGGGGAGCGCCCACCGCCGGTCGAGGACGAGAAGACCCTCAACGAGCGGGTCGATAGCGCTCTAGAAAAGCAACAACGGAAGAGTGCCAAGCCTGCCCCAGATCACCCGTGGCGCAAGGCCATGGCTAGGGCAGCCGCCCGCACCGCAAACTCACCCGCCGCCCCCTGACCCCGCACGAGCACACGCCGCCGGCTGGGCGGGCCAGACTCCAGTCGCCCTCCGGGCTCCTGCCGTCTGGCCCGCCCAGCCCGCGTACCCCCCTGTTCTACCCCCTCCCTGGCCGCCAACAGGGGACATCTCTATTTTGGAGAGAAGGGGACATTTCTACTTTGGGTTGACAGCGCCACTTCGTCCCCCCGCATGACCCACGTCAACCAAATGACACAAAAGCCCTTTTCACCCGCACCCCCGCAAATCCAGAATCCCGCAATTCGTGCGCTACACTTACGGTACCCAACCCAGCAGGAGACCATGAGGAAGACGCCATGACCGACACCATCGAACAGGTTGGTGAGATCGACCCCACCAAGGAAACCTCCCCCATCGTTGAGGGTGAACCAGAGACCGGAGACGCGAGCAAAAACGCCCTCTGTTACTTCAATGGCGTCGCCTACTCCCCAGGCGCTCAAGTGTGCTCTGCCGGCCGGCGCCTTTTCTGTCAGTCCAGCGGCAACTGGACTAACCTGGGTAACTGCTGACCCAGAACCTAAGCCAACAAAAACCCCGAGCATCACTGCTCGGGGTTTTTTTCGCGGGAAAGGTGGCGCCGGAGGCAGGAGCTTGCTACCGCTTTACAACCTTGCTGCTTAGGTCACTGCCCGCCACCGGCGCCAGTTCGGTCTTGTCCGTTACTTGGCGGGGGCGGCAGGAGCGGCAGGAGCGGCCGGAGGCGCGGGCGGAGCATAGGGCACGCCGTAAGGAGCGCCGTAGGGGGCATAGCCGTAGGGAGCGCCGTAGCCATAGGGGCCATAGCCATTGTAGTAGTTGTCATAGTAGCGGTTGTAGCCACGTCCATAGCCACGGCCACCACCGGACATGTTCATGCTGAAGTCGCCATACCCATCGCCGAACATGTCATTCATCCAGTTGTTGGAGTTATTACCCCAACCATCGTTGCTCCATGGGCCACCACCCCAGAAGGCGGAAGCGGTGGCGGAGATGCCCAACAGGGCGGCGATCGCGGCAGCAGTAGCAAGTTTTTTCATCGTGATTCTCTTTTGTAGGTTTGTCTGGGTTTGCAAGCGGCGGCGTCTTGGTGCGCCGTCCGTGAGTAATAGAATATAAGCAGATTCTAATGTATGCAAATTTATTTTTACCGCAGGCGGGACGATCGCCCTCACCTCAGAACCCCCTCAATCTCCACCTCTTTCGCGCGACCCACCCTCCAACATCGGGAGGTCACCCACCCCCAAGCGCCGAGTCGTTTCCACCCTCGCACCCGGGACTAAACCCCGGCATCAATGAGCGCTTGACAGCAACGCGGCATCTGATTATTGTGCACTGCAACAATTGCTGCACTGCAACATTTTTGAGGTAAGCCATGAACCCGATCCTGAACACCGTTAAAGCGTATGCCGACAAGTCTGTAGAGCGGATGACCTCCCTAGGTGAACTGAACCTGCGTGCCTTTAACCGGTTGGCCGACCAGCAACCGGCCACCATGACCCTGCTGATGGAGCACGGTAACCGCACCCTCGCGCTCATGACGGGTACCCCGAGCTATCACGAATTTCTGCAGGGCCAGTGCGTAGCCGCCAAGGACTTGAGCACGCGCCTGATGACCGCGACCCGGGACGGCCTGGCCGTCGCCGGCGAGATCCGCGAAGACTACCGGGCCTGGTTCACCAAGAATTGGGACGAGGTTACGACCGACCTGCGCAGCGCCATGCCGGTTGCCTAAGGTAGGAAGGCGTGGAGGCCAGGGAAGGCCAAGCGCCGCCAACCAAACCCCCGGGTAGTCTTGCTCGGGGTTTTTAATTTTCTGTACTTCACCTCCTGTACTTCTGTACAAACGTAATTACTGGAAAGCTACCGGAAGCGATGGGAGTCACGTCCCGATCCTGCTGGCCATCCCCCACCTCCCGCGCGCACCTTATCCCCATTGTGCGGGGACAACCCTGTGCACAACTCGCCCCATCGGCCCGCGATGCCGCGCCACGCTTGCCCCGCTGCGACATTGGCAACTTTCTATCCACCCTCCTGGTGCAAAGGGACATCAGCCGGCTGTCCTTCTACCCCCCCCGCTCCTCACAACCCTTCGCGATGCCCCCACCTCCCGCAAACCGAATCCCAAACCCCCGCACCCCGAACCCCCACACAGCCCCACTGAGCCTAAGCTCCCCGCTCGTCCCTACAGAACTCGGGAGGTCTCCACCCTCCAAAACTCGGTAGGTCACCCTCGCCAACCCCCTACAGAATTCGAGAGGTCACCCGTCTAACCCGCGAGAGGTCACCCTCCGCACCCGTTCCACCGACAGGAGTGCCCCACCCACGCCAACCCAGCAGGAGCCACCCTCCTCTCTCGCATCAAACCACGACCCCGACCCGACTCCAGCAGGTGACGGCGTACCCGCTCTCGAACCACCCTCCCCTTCCGAGACCATGGCAGGAAAGATTGCCTCCTCCCTCGCATCGCGTCTCGCAGTCATCGACGTCGATGTCGGCGACGATACCGAGAACCCGCGCGACCGCGCCTCTCGCTCCAACCCGCACAACATTGAAGCGGTCTCCGGCATCCGGAGTCAGGCTTGCGCCTTCCCCCTCAACCCATCGACCCGCACGAGCAAGGCACCCATTTGCTTCACCATCACAAACACGTATATCCGGAAAACAGTAATTACAGAAAGTCGTAAGAACAGAAATCTTTTTTTTCGTATCACTGCGTCGAAGGTCTTCGTGCTACAAAACCCAAGCATGACCCCTTGCGCCACACGCCTTCGCAACAACTTCGCTCAGGCACCGAAGTCCCGACGTGACTTGACGACCTGGTGGGGTATGGTATGACGGAGGCATCCCACCACCGACACATGCCCCGCCTTACCCCACCCAGCTCGACCCCAAGAAGCCACCCAGGCGTAATCCACTCGCCGAGCCATACCAGTAAACCGACCCTCGCCTGCCCCTATTGCGAAGGAGCAACGATCGCCAAGGACGGCTCGCGCGTAACCAAGCATGGAGCGGTGCAACTCTATCGGTGTCACTTCTGCGACCGGCGGTTCACCCCCGGCACCACGAGACACCGGACGTACCCGATGCGGGTTATCATCGAGATCCTCTCGCGATACAACCGACTCCACTCGCTCACCGACACCATCGCGGGCGTCCGCAAAAAGTTTGGCGTGCGGGTACCGACGTCGACGGCGCGGTATTGGCTGCAAGAGTTTGCCGAGTACCTTCCCTTCCTGCGCTTGCGCGAGGCCGCGCGGCGACATCCCATTCCCGCACGCAAGGCCATCTTCGAGCACCGCCTCCTTCATGGCCAGGTCTACGACTTCAAGTACCATCGCACCAAGACCGATCTCCTCCTCACGGCTCATCGCGGGAACGAACCGCTCGACCCGCTGCGCACCTACCTGGACTCGATTCCGAAGGCCTGCCCGCATGCGCTCTTCCTCAAGGAAACGCCGCGCGCATCGCAGGCCAAGGGGATCTTCCGCATCGGAGACGTCCGCGTTACCGAGCGGCACGACAACACCGCCATCGAGAGCGCACGGTTCGCCCTTCAGGCTGTCACCAAGAACAAACTTCGTCACGAGACTCTCCAGGAGTTCATGCTCGTGAACGACTCGGCCACGGTCGCCGTCGAGGTGCCGATCGTCCTCACCTACGAGGACGTCCACCACTACCGCACCGCGTTGGCCTTCGACGTTCCCCTGCCCCTCAAGGCCGGTGACCTCTACACGGGGCATATCGACATCGTGCAGATTCGCAACGGCCAGGTGCACATCCTCGATTACAAACCCGATGCCGCGCATGTGAAGCCGATCGAGCAACTCATGATCTACGCACTCGCGCTCGCGCGCCGGTCACATCTTCTGCTCTACCACTTCCGTTGCGCCTGGTTCGATGATCGCAACTACTACGAGTTTTATCCCTTCCATGTGGTACGGCGCTAAGAAACGGGGTTGAGCCAGTTCGGGTCTCGACCGCCTACCCGCTTCCGAACGCTTCCGAACAGACCCTAGGGCGACCGTTCCGCATACACGACGATACGGAAAGGCGAGGGTGCGGAACGGTTCGGAACGGCCGTGCGCCCGTCCTGCGCTGGGCCGTTCCGAAGCCTGCGGAAGTCTGACCAGGTGCGAGATCTGTGTTTGCATTTTTACGGAAATGCGCGTATATGAGTTTCTGTTTGTGTCTGGGGTTCTGTATCTACGCCGTATCGTCTTCACGACGTTACGGCTTTACCACTTTACGATAATACGGAAAGACGATGATGAAGCCAGATACCGATTTGGCATCCTTCTTCAAGGAGCCAGAAGTCGATGTACCCGCGCTCATGGCCTTCTTGACCGCGCACGCCACGCGACTCGGATGGGATGCCGAGCAGGTGTACCTGCACATCGAGGGCGCCATCACGACCCATATGCGGTACGGTAAGCGACTCGCCGTCAGGTACTTGGAGTCGCTCGTGTGATCATTACCCTACAGAACCAGAAGGGGGGCGTCGGCAAGACCACGCTGTCGCTGCACCTCGCGCATTACTTCACCTTTTCCGGCGCGCGCGTGCTCCTGGTCGATGCCGATCCGCAAGGGTCGGCTCGGGACTGGTTACAGGCCCGGGACACTCCGGCGCCCTTCAGCCTCGTCGGTCTCGATCGGCCGACCGTTCACCGCGACATCAAAAACTTGCTGCGCGACTACGACGTCGTGGTGATCGACGCGCCCCCGCGGGTGACGGACATTGCGCGGAGTGCGATCCTGGCCGCCGACCTGGTGATCATTCCCGTCCAGCCGTCACCACTTGATGTGTGGGCGGCACAGGACACCGTGCGCCTCGTAAACGACGCCGTCGTCTATAAAGAAACACTGAGAAGCGTGTTTGCGATAAATCGTGAGATCGTAAAAACGGCGATCGGGCGAGACGTGTCGGCCGCCCTCGCGGGGAGCCAGGTGCCCGTGCTCTCGTCCCATATCGCCCAGCGTGTTGCTTTTGCGGAGAGCCTTGCGAACGGTCAAACCGTCTTCGAGACCAAGACCGATGCCAAGGCAATTGCGGAGATCGAGGCGTTAGGTACCGAACTCCTCGCTCTGTTCGACATCGATAGTTCCGAACCCTTCCGGAGACCGGCATGATTGGAAAGCGCGTTTCGATAGGTCTGAAGCCAGGCGCTCAGAAACTTGCGGATGAGTGGGTGAGCGAGCCCTCCATGGCGACGCCGGTGGAGGAGGGCACCTCTGCCCTCGTCATGAAGCGCCTGACCATCGACATTCCCGAAGACCTCCATCGCACACTCAAGGTGAAGGCCGCCACCGAGGGTGTGAAGATGGCCGACCTCGTCCGCGCCTGGATCACGGATCGCTGCGCATCCTAATCGAGCGGGAGCGGCGATTGCTCCTTGAATTCGAATCGCAACGTCATCACCCGCCGGTTCTTGCGGATCGGCTCCCAGGTGATCTCCATTCCCGCCTTGGTGGTCAGTTCCCGCACGGCCGGATCGATGACGCGCATCTTGAGGTTCGAGAAGCGGTCGTACTTATGATCGAGTTCGAGCATTAATTTGAACTCATCGAGACTCATCACGACCACGCCGGTGGTCTTGAACTGCATCAACAACTCGAAGATCCGTATCGCATAGCTCGACGTGACGCGGGCGATCTTCCGAAGCATGTAGCTCGTGAACTGCTGATGCAAGAGGCTGATATAGGGCGCCACGTGCTGCGTGAAGGTCAGCTCGACATAGCCGGCGCCTTGGTGGTACTCGATGGACTGCACCCAGCGGAGGCGTCCGATACCGCCGGCCTCGCTCGTCGTAGGTTTTGACGTCACGCTCGTAGAGTCGGTTCGCCGCGTCCTGGAGCGCCGTATAAGCGGTAGAGCGGTCAGAGATGGCGAAGGTCTCGGCAAAGTCAGTCACCGTCACCCGCATCGGCATGATATCCCCGTTACGGGTTTTGGGGATGGGCTTGCGGGAGTCGAGCTGCGCGATGCACGCCAGGACTAGCCGTTGCTCGTTCACGGTGAGCGAGTAGCTAGCCCGGATCAGAACATTCGATTTGGTGACGGTGATGTCCATGCTACCGCCAATTTTAGCTGTAGCAATCTCCTCTCTGCTACAGGTTATTTCACCTGTAGGCACTTCCCTATGAATGACACGCTGGCAGGCCGGCTAGTCTGTGGATTGTGCTTGGAATCTGTAGCAGGTTGCTTGGGATCTGTAGCGCGGTTGCTTGGGATCTGTAGCAGGTTGCTTGGGATCTGTAGCACGACCCCTTTCGGAAACGCTCTTAAGACATTGTTCTTATTATTTTTTTCAATGGTCGGCAAGGCCCTTAAAAACAAGTATTAAAAACAAATAAAAACAAGATTAAAAAAGGGGTCAGCTTGTGGACAAAAAACCAACACTAGAGTCTCAGGGATTAACAAAACAAAGAGGGGGAGCAAGACTAGAGACGTAGATTTCGATCATCCGCAAGCTCAACATCTCGTACCTGACCTCGTGGGGCTTCCAGATTTGGAGTAATTTCTGTTCCAGGCTCCCCACCTGATACCGGGCCTCCGTCAGCCGATCCACGAGTGCCATCTTTTCCTGCTCATGACGATCGCGCTCTCCAGCAACCAGAGAATCAAACTGTCGCACCAGGTACTTCTGCCCCTCAAGCTGTATGCGGAGCTCGACGTTCGAGATCCGCAACTCCTTGAGTTCTTCAAGTTCGGCTTGCGAGAGGGGTGGTGGGGTTCCTGCATCCTCACGAGGTTGGGGAGCTGAGGCGGTCTGCCTGGTTTGATGTGATTCCTGTTCCACTACCGGGGCCTTCGGGGTTGTTTCCTCGACTTGGGTGTCGGTCTCGCGATCCGTTTCCGTCTGGCGTGACCGTTCGGCACGCAGTTGGTCAGAGAGTGTCTCTGCGTCGACCGACAACAGATGTCCGTCTCGAAACTCCACGAACTGCATCTTCTTGCGTTCCTCACCGATCGCCCGTTGTATGCTCTCGGGGCTGATGTAATACTTCCGCTCCCCTTCGTGGTAACAACAGTCGAGTCGTACAATTCCCCGCCCGTTCGGATTGCACCAGTTCGTAATCGCACGTTCCGTTCGCGGAACCCCGGCTTCTTCAAAGATGCGTGCCGCTTCACGAACCGTGATTGTCATGTCTTCATGTTCCGCACTACAGCGGGGAGCGGTGCGTTGTTCGGCCACGTCAATCCGCTCATCTGCGGAAGGGTGCGGAACCTGAAGGTGCCGTTCTTCCGAACGATCGTGTTTTTCTTCCGAAGCGAGGATCGGCGTATGCACCTCTCTTCCGAACCCTTCCGAAACGTTCGGAATCCCTTCGGAAGGAATCATCTCTTCGTTCCGAACCGTTCCGACGGGTGCGGATCCGTTCGGAAGAGCTTCCGAATGTAACGAATGGATTTTTTCAGGGTGTTCCGAACCGTTCCGAACATCTTCGGAAGGTTCCAGGTGCGGTGCGGAAGCGTTCCGAATGTTTCCGAAGCCTTCCGAACCTCTTCCGAAGTAATCGCCTCTTCGTTCCGAACCGTTCCGATGGGGTCGGAAGGATCCGAACCGATACGTCTTGCCTATCGTTACTCTGGTTGTCCATGGTTTCTTCATTGTATCCGTCAATGTGCAAAACTTGCAGTATGTTATCCACAGCCCGCGCATTTTCACCGACACTGTCGACGTGCATATTTTCAGTATGAACATCACGTTGCCGGCGGCGTTTGTCGGACCGCCTTTCTCAGTTGAGCCCGGGTGCGACCGAAACCTATCTGTCCTTGGTATGGCTCAAGGCGACGCCGGACACCCTATCCGACCTCAACCGGATATAGCGAACCACACCAACGCATCGGAACGAAGCGTGATCACCTACCTCAAGGAATTAGAGGAGCAGGGATACATCGAGAAACGCAAGATTGGCGGAGGGCGGCGAACCGACTCACATGCTGCTCTACAAGCACACCCATGACCATCAGTATGGAACACGATGATCCGACATGGCAGTTTGAAGGGTTTCGCAGCCCGAACTTCACGACCGTCCCGGACGAGCTGTTCGACGATCTCATACCTCGCCTGAGTGGTGCCGAGGTGAAGGTGCTCCTCTACATCGTGCGACGCACCTTCGGATTCAAGAAGGAGCGTGACAACATCTCGATCAGCCAGATGCTGGAGGGCATCGTCAAGAAAATGGAGAGCGTCTCGACCTGGGGGCCGGGTTGGGGCCAAGCCGACCTTGTGCCGGGCGCTGGCGAGCCTCGCGGAGAAGAAGATCATCATCGCCACCCGTCAGTTCGACTATAACGGAGGCTACCTCGCGACCTGCTATCAGCTCAACATGGGCGGTACGAAACCGACCCGAGGACAACCCAGGGAGCGATTGCAACCGGTAGCGACTCCACGGGGGCAGGGGAGAAGGAAGTCGTCACGGACGAGCCTGCCACCCTTGGTAAAAAAATGAGACAAGGGGGCTTGTCTCAAAATTTACCCAAGGGGATGTCTCAGAATTTGACCAAGCCCTTGGTAAAAAAACGAGACATACAGAAACAGTTATCAAGAAACAGATAACCAAGAACGTTAACGTTGCTTCCGCTGACAAGAACTCGACGAATCCCCTCCACCTGCTTCCGGACATTCGATCGGAGCAGGAACACATTCACCTGATTGCGGACGATATCCTGGTCGCACTTGGCGACCAGCAATCGACGCGATTCTACCAACTGGTGGCTCGAAAAATTCCCGAGCCGGTGATCCGAAAGGCCCTATCAGAACTGAAGCAGGGGAGGGTGATCAATCAAGCAAAAGTCTTCACGAGCGAGATGATGCGCTACGCGAAGACGAAGGTCAGACCGACCTTGATAGTCGCGCCAGTACCCTGCGCGAAAGTCACGGAAATGCTTGTCGCCCGCCTGACATACGAGTAGGCTGGGAACGTCCTATCGTCCATGAGCTCTCACGGACAGGCTAGACCTCTCGCACTGACGAGATGGGGTACAAATGAGGGTACACCCATAGATTTGTACCCAATTGCATAGTTGCGTACCGCATAAGTCCCTATCAGGAAAGGGAATACGTGTCCCCCTCGTTGTCGGGCATGCGC
>CAWJBI010000062.1:0-10364 GCA_963841065.1 uncultured Gammaproteobacteria bacterium
GCCAATATCTAATACTAGATATTTTAGATATGGCGGCAGCGCCGTCCATTGCATGTTCGGCAGGAATGGCCCATCGGACGTATCGGGCGGGCATGGGGCCATGTTTGATGTCATCCAGGAGGTTTGACTATGCGACAGATATGGGTTGCGACCTGCCTTGCGACAATCCTTCTCGCGGGCCAGGCGATCGCGGCTGACCGGGCACAGAAGGCGGAAGCCGCTGAGAACAAGGCGGAGGTACTGGAGCAGAACGCCGCAGCCAAGGGCAGCAAGGCGCTCCCTTCTCCATCCGAGATCATCACGAAGCCTGAAGCGCAGGCAGTCGATCCGGTCGGCGAAGAGCCCTTGGACGATGCGATCACCTGTCTTTCACGCACCATCTACTGGGAGGCCAAGGGCGAGGGCGCTGCCGGCATGGAAGCAATTGCCAATGTTGTTATGAACCGGCTAGGCCATAAGGGCTTTCCAAACACGATTTGTGAAGTTGTCAGGCAAGGCCACGAGCAGGGTGCCTGCCAGTTCTCGTGGTGGTGCGATGGCCGTTCGGATGACGCAGAAGAGGATGAACCCTACGCGATCGCCAAGGAAATATCAAGAAAAGCTCTCAACCGGCAACTACCGGACCGGACCGGTGGTGCAATGTATTTCCACCAGCGGAAAGTTACCCCCGGTTGGTCCGCGGAATACATCAAGACGGTGGAGATCGGCGAGCATATCTTCTACAAGCCTCACGGCGGCGTGGCAAAATAAGCCCCCGTGCATTCCGGCTGCATCTGATGATCAATATTGACCTTTTGGGTATCAAAATGAGCAATATACAAATCAATCGTCAGTACCGCCGAACCAGCCACTCCAGCCGACGGCCTACGCCCGCGGCTGACCGGCCACGTTAGCACAAGATAGCCGCAAAGCACCGCGGCTCGCCGCAATGAAAAATAGCGGTTGACCGCAAGCGCCGCGGCCTGGGGCAATGACGAATGGTGGTTGGCCGCAAGCACTGCGGCTGGCCGCGATGAAGAATGGCGGTCAGCCGCAAGCGCCGCGGCTCGCGGCAAAGACGAATGGTGGTTGGCCGCAAGCCCTGAGGGTCGCGGCAATGAATAATGGTGGTCGGCCGCAGGCGCCGGGGCTGGCCGCAATGAAGAATGGCGGTCGGCCGCAAGCACCGCGGCTGGCCGCGATGAAGAATGGTGGTTAGCCGCAGGCGCCGCTGTTGGCAGCGATGAAGACAGCAGAAAAGTGCTAACCTTTGGCTAAACAGCGAGCGCGCGCCACGGGCGTCGTGGTAACTGGCAAGCGCCGTGGGGGCGCGCGCCGCGTTAGCCTTCACGTTATCGCGCCGAGCGAAGCTCGGCGTCTCTTGCCGGGTGAAAGTCCCGGTCGGGTAAGGGTTAGCCGCCCGCCCGTATCGCGTGTTGGTCCCGTGGCGGAGTGGGGTAACCCGCGAACAAGACGGGGCAAGCGTACACAGAGCATCCGGTAGGCCGTAGGGGAGGTCGCGCTCCCTGACGTGCTGGTACCGCTTCGCAATAAGCTTATGGCGGATGCCGACCGTCTTAACGTCCTGGCAGGCCATACGCAGCACCCGTGGTGGCTGGGGTGTGGCGGTCCGCCGGAGTCCTCAGGCCGTGGCATGCAGGAAGAGAGACGTTCGAGAACTCGGGAAGCCCCCAAGGCGCCTGGACGAGGTGAGACGATGACACCGACTGGGCTGGGACACACACGGGTGATGAGCCCTGACACGGCGTGCGCTCGGGTGGCATCGTCGAGCACGGAGTGTCCAGGCAGGCCGGCGACGGCCGTATGCCAAGGAGGTGTCTTATCGGGCCTAGTAGTCGGGGACGGGGAAAGCCCGTTACAGGGCGAAGGACCCGACGGGAGTACGCAGCCCGCACAGGAAACTCGTGCCGGACAGGCAGGATCGGATCAACACGAGCCAACCTCACGGCGGGTAATAGCCAATCGGGCGAAGGAGAGCAAACACCGTCGCTTTCGCAACCTCTTTCAAGAGGTGAATGCCGAACTCTTGATACACGGCTGGCACGTCTTGAACAAGGCTGCTGCCAGCGGCGTCGATGGGCTGACGGCGGAGACTTACGCGACCAATCTGGAAGGCAATATCGCCGACTTGGCGGAGCGCGTGAAGGCGGGGCGCTACCCAATGTCACCAATTTTGGCGCCTTCGTCGATGTGGGCGTCCACTAGGCCGGAAAGGGGCCTCAGGCCGCCTTCTTCGTCTCCTCCTGGGCCTCCAGGCTACGCATCAGCGGATAGAGGTGCTCCGTCTCGCGCTGAATGCGGTCCAGGACCATGTCGAACATCTGGGTGGTATCCTCGACGAAGGCCGGATAATCCTTGATGCGCAGTTGGTTGTGGCGCTCGACGGCATACTGCTTGAGGTAGGCGGCGAAGATGCGTTTGATTTCGGACGAACCAGCCAGGAAGCGATCGGCGGTATTGCGCATCGTCTGGCTCTCATGGGACAGGAGCCGGCGGCAGAAGTCCCGGTCCACCTTCTCCATGTGATTGCGGACCAGCTTTACATAGTCGAAAAATATGCCCTGCGCGATCTTGGAGTCGCACATGAGGCGATCCTGGATGAGATAGCGGAAGACATTGTTTTTTTCGGTAATATCATGAATCTCTTCGTGCAGTGTCGTAAAGGTGGCCATGGAGTGAACTCCTGTGGGGGCGAGCCAGGTAACAGGTGGTACTAAAGTGGCTGGCTAGGTTGTCATGCGTTTGTGGATGCCAGCCACCGGGGGATCGGGGGGGACCGGGGTGGAGGGCAAGAATGCGAAGTTTAGCCCACCCGGCGGGGTCATGCCATGGGTTTGGAGCCCAAGGATTTGACCCAACTCAAGGCGCCCTCGCGCCCCGGGGTTTGTGATATTTCCGTTAAAGTCCAAGCAAAGGCCAGGCGCCGCAAGGGGGCGAGATGATCGAGAAAACCGGTAATGCCCGGGGCATGACCACCCAGGCGGACTCCGAGCCTGGGGGGATCGGGTTGGCCTTGGGACGCTACCTGGGCAAGATGCGGGGCCGGACCTTGGAAGGGCCGCCCCCCGTGCCCCTGAGCGAGGTCCTCTGGTCCTGGTTGGGCGCCTGCTGTGGCATCGGCATTTTGTCCCTCATGAATCAGGCCTTTCTGCCCAGTGGCGACAATCTGCTCCTGATCGGCTCCTTCGGCGCCTCGGCCGTCCTCGTCTATGGCGCCCCCCGGGCGCCCCTGTCCCAGCCCCGCAACCTGGTCGGTGGTCATATCCTCTCCGCCACCATCGGTGTCATCTGCTTCCAGGCCCTTGGCTCCCTCCCCTGGCTCGCCGCGCCCCTGGCCGTGGCCACCGCCATCGCCGTCATGCACCTGACGCGCACCCTCCACCCGCCGGGGGGTGCCACCGCCCTCATCGCCGTCGCCGGCTCGGACCAGATCCACGCCCTGGGCTGGCTTTATGTCCTCATGCCCGTGGGGGTTGGCGCCCTGGTGCTGCTCCTGGTCGGGCTTCTGGTGAACAATCTGCCTAGCCAACGCCAGTACCCGGAACATTGGCGCTAAGCCGCCCTAGCCCTGGGTCCAAGCGCCGGGCCGGCCTTCGTTTCCCGCCGTCCTGAAGCGGGCAGCCCCTGCCACGGACGGCATAGACCAGTGGCGGTCGTCAAAAGCTTGCTGGTATATTGTCAGGGAAACATGACACATGAGATCTGGAGCCTTGTGCGGCAAGCGCTTCGCCGACAATGTCGAGCGGAGCCCATGTCGCCCTTCTACCGCATCCGCTTCGACGATGGCCACGTCTTCGGCTATAGCGGCGACCCGGCCCAATTTCGCGCCGAGCTAACCTGCTTTGCCCCGGTGACGTGGCGGGCTACGATCGCTATATCCAAGAGAGCGAGGCTATCTACCGGGTCGGCTTCGAGCAACTTGGACACCTGTCCTTCAATACCATGAAATCCGTACTCAAAGAGGTTAGGTTAGGGACGACCGAGCCTATTCAAGTCATCGACATTACTACCCAGGTCATGCAATTGCTTGTTGACAGCGGGGTTAGTAACGGTCTGTTTACCTTGATTTCCAGTCACACCACGGCCTTTGTCAGCCTCAACGAATTCGAGCCTGGCCTGCAACAGGACATGGTCGAATACCTGGACAGGGTGGCCCCGCGTGGGGCTGGCTACAGGCATGATGTCAATCCCGTCGATGGGAGGCAAAATGCCCATTCCCATTTGGCTGGCCTTTTTTTGAATCCGTCCCTGAGTATCCCGGTCGTTAGGGGTAAGCTCTTGTTGGGGGGCTGGCAGTCGATTCTCTTTATCGAACTTGATGGCCCCAGGGAGACGCGATCCGTTCAGGTCCAGATTCTTGAAGTGGATTGAAGGTTGAACGCTGCCGATATTGCGGGATTTTTCGCCAACCCAGGCGATTTAGACCCCGAAAGCTACCTCTGGCTCGAGTATTACATCGAGTGCATCGGCGATCCGCGTACCGCCGCCGCCCATTTTTGTAGCGAGCAGTCCACCGCCCAATGGCAGCGGGTTGGCCATTGCGAAGACTTGCGGCCGCGGTTTGCCGCCAAAGTCGTCGATTTGGGTGTGGAGGCCTTGCTGCCACGACTGAGCTACCCTGTCCCGGGCGCGGGGGGCGGGCCTATCCACGCCTGTCGTCTGAAGATTGCCCACCCCCATGGCAATTTCGGGCCCCGGATTCCCAACCTTCTCAGTGCCGTGTGCGGCGAGGGCACCTTTTTCTCGCCGGGCATTCCGATTGTTAAGTTGCTGGATATTGAATTTCCCCACTCCTTTCTCGCCCAGTTTCAGGGGCCTCAATTTGGTATCGAGGGGATCAGGGAGCGCTTGGGGGTGTTTGATCGGCCCATCTTTTTTGGCGTGATCAAACCCAACATCGGCCTGCCGCCGGAGGCCTTTGCCGAGGCTGGCTATCGGGGTTGGGTTGGCGGCCTGGATGTAGCCAAGGACGACGAGATGTTGGCGGACATGGCCTGGTGCAGCCTGGAGAGCCGTTCCGCGCTGCTGGGTGCCGCGAGGCGCAAGGCCGAGGCGGAGACGGGCCAGTCCAAGATCTACCTGGCCAACATCACCGACGAGGTGGATCGGTTGTGCGATCTGCATGATATCGCCGTCGGCAATGGCGCCAACGCCGTGCTCGTCAATGTCATGCCGCTGGGGTTGAGCGCGGTGCGCATGCTGAGAAGACATGCCAGGGTGCCCTTGGTCGCGCACTTTCCATTTACGGCCGCCTTCAGTCGCCTGCCCCATTACGGGGTGCATTCGCGGGTGATTACCAAGCTGCAACGGCTGGCGGGTTGCGATGCCATCATTATGCCCGGCTTCGGCGCACGCATGATGACCCCCGAGGCCGAGGTGATCGAGAATGTCGTCGCCTGCCTGGCCGAGATGGGGCCCATCAAGCGCTCTCTGCCCGTGCCGGGGGGGAGTGACTGGGCTGGCACCCTGGAAAACATCTATCTCAAGCTCGGTTCCGTGGATTTTGGGTTCGTGCCCGGCCGGGGCGTCTTTGGACACCCGCTGGGGCCGGATGCCGGGGCCGCCAGTATTCGCCAGGCCTGGGATGCCTGTCGGCTCGGTATTCCCATCGAACGGCACGCGGCAGGAAATCCCGAGTTACGGGGCGCCATCGCGGCTTTCGGCAAGCCGCCGCCGGCTCCTCCACCCGTCACCGAGCGCCAGTCATGATTTACCGGAGAGCCGGGGCCGAACCCCGACGAAGTCAGTGCTTGGCGCTGGGTGTCGTTGCCTAGGGTGGGCAAATGTCTGCGGGGAACCCCCCCATCTTTTACGCCCTGGTTTGCTCTGATGGTCCAAAGGATCTTTGAGGAGACCAGGTAGCTGAAACAACAGGAGGAAGTCATGGGCAAGGCCCACATAGGCCTAATCGGCCTCGCGGTCATGGGCCGCAATCTGGTCCTCAACCTTAGCGACCATGGCCATAAGGTGGCCGTTTACAACCGCACCTGGGCGCGGACCCAGGAGTTCCTGGCGGGGGAGGGGGCCGGGCGGGATATCCTGGGTTGCGCCTCCCTCGCGGAGTTGGTCGGGGCCTTGCGCTCGCCGCGGCTGGTAATGCTGATGGTGCGCGCGGGTCCCGGGGTCGATGCGGTCATCGAGCAGTTGGTGCCGCTCCTGGCCCCCGGTGACGTCATCATCGATGGGGGCAATTCCCACTACCCGGATACGGCCCGCCGCTACGCCCGCCTCGCCGCGGTTGGGTTGCGCTTTCTCGGCATGGGCGTCTCGGGCGGGGAGGAGGGGGCGCGCCACGGGCCCTCCCTCATGCCGGGGGGCGATCCGGAGGCCTGGCCCCTGGTGCGGGATATCTTCCAGTCCATCGCGGCGGTGGCCGAGGGCGAGCCCTGCTGCCAGTGGGTGGGCGAGGGCGGCGCCGGGCATTACGTCAAGATGGTGCACAACGGCATCGAGTACGGCGATATGCAACTCATCGCCGAGGCCTATCAGCTTCTGCGTCAGGGCCTGAATCTGAGTACGGACCAGGTTGCGGAGGTGTTCGGGCGCTGGAACCAGGGCCTGCTGGAGTCCTACCTCATCGAGATCACCGCCGCCATCCTCGCCGTCCGCGATCCGGATGGCGTACCGCGTGTCGATCGCATCCTCGATAGCGCGGGCCAGAAGGGTACGGGCCAGTGGACCGCCGTAGACGCCTTGGAACAGGCTATCCCCCTCACCCTCATTGGCGAGGCGGTGAATGCCCGCTTCCTATCCGCCCTGAAGAGTGAGCGTGAGCGCGCGGCGCAAGCCTTTCCGTCAACGCCCCAGGCCTGGGATTGGGATCCCTCCCAGCCCTGGGTCGAGTTCGTCCAGGATGCCCTCTACGCCGCCAAGCTGGTGTCTTATGCCCAAGGGTTCATGTTGCTGCGGGCGGCCAGCGAACGCTTCGGCTGGAAGCTCGCCTATGGCGACATTGCCCTGCTGTGGCGGGGCGGCTGCATCATCCGCAGCCGCTTCCTCGGCGATATCAAGCGCGCCTTCGACCGGGCCCCGGCCCTGGAGAACCTGCTGTTCGATGACTTTTTCGCCGCCGCCATCCGCCAGGCCGAGGCCGGGTGGCGGCGCGCGGTGGCCCTGGGTATTCAGCTTGGCATCCCCCTGCCCGGCTTCTCCTCCGCCCTGGCCTTTTACGATGGCTATCGCAGCGCGCGCCTGCCGGCCAATCTCCTCCAGGCCCAACGCGATTACTTCGGTGCCCACACCTATGCCCGTCTCGATGCACCCGCCGCCGAGCGCTTCCATACGGACTGGACCGGCGATCAAGCGGAGCGGCCGGGTCGATGAATGACGCCTGTGCCTACGTGATCTTCGGGGCCACCGGCAACCTGGCGACAACCAAACTGCTCCCCGCTCTCTACCACCTCGATCAGGCAGACCGCTTGGGCCCGGGCATGCGCATCATCTGCTCCGGCCGGCGGCCCCTCACCGCCGAGGCGTGGTTGGCCCAGGTCCGCGACGCCGTCACCGCCAAGGCGCGGGGCGGACTTGACGAGACCCTGTTCGAGCGCTTCGCGCGGCGCGTCGAATACTTTCGCGGTGACTCGAGGACCCCGGGCTCTACCAGCGGCTGCGCGAGCGGCTGGACGAGAGGATGCGAGCAGAGTCGCATTCTATATGTCGATCGGGCCCGACCAGTATGGCGGGGTGATCAGCTACCTGGGTGAAGCGGGCCTGCTGAGCCAGGAGCGTGGCTGGCGCCGGGTCGTTATCGAGAAGCCCTTCGGCCATGACCTCTCCAGCGCCGCCGATCTGCAGCGGCGCATCGGCCGCTACCTCGAGGAGCGCCAGATCTACCGCATCGACCATTACCTGGGCAAGGCGACGGTGCAGAACGTCCTGGTGTTCCGCTTCGCCAATCTCATGTTGGAGCCGGTGTGGAACCGCCATCACATCGATCATGTCCAGATCACCCATTCCGAGACCCTGGGGGTGGGGTCCGCGCCGGCTATTACGATGGCACCGGCGCCCTGCGCGACATGATCCAGAGCCATCTGCTGCAGCTCCTCACGCTGGTGGCCATGGAACCGCCGGTGTCCATGGAGGCCGAGGCTCTGCGCGACGAGAAGGTCAAGGTGCTCAAGTCGATACGGCCGATTACACAAAACTCGCGTCAATGCCCAGCCTTTCGCGGCCAGTATACCAATGGCAGCATCGATGGAAAAGCGGTGCCGGGCTACCTGGAGGAGGCCGGGTGTGCCAGCGGACAGCGCACTGAAACCTATGCCGCGCTGAAGGTGTTTACGTCGACAACTGGCGCTGGGCGGGCGTGCCGTTTTATCTGCGCACGGGCAAGCGCATGGCGGATGCCAGCTCCCTGGTGTCGATCTGTTTCCGCCATCCGCCCTTGCAGCTCTTTCGGGGCACCCCGGTCGAGTGCATGAACCCCAATTGGATCCTGCTCGGCATTCAGCCCGAGCGCCTGCGGGTGCAGCTCACCGCTAAGCAGCCGGGGCTGGGAGATGCTCACCCAGCAGATCAGTCTGGACGCCCAATTTCGCGGCGACCCCTCGCAAACGACCGACGCCTACGAGGGCTTGCTGCTGGATGTCATTCAGGGCGACCGCTCCCTCTTTGGCGCTACGACGAAGTCGAGTCGGCCTGGCGGGTGGTGGAACCGGTGCTGGACGTCTGGGCCATGGAGCGTGACTACATTCCGACCCATCCCGCCGGCAGTTGGGGCCCCAAGGACGCCCGGCGCCTGTTCGATCGCGAGGAACACCGCTGGCGCCAAACCCTGGACCCTAACGAGGTTGCGGATTGAATCCGGCCCTGCTGGAGCGGCGAGTCCTGGCGGATGCCGATGCCGTGGCCCTGGCGGCGGCGCGACTGATTATCCAGGCGGCCGCCGAGTCGATCGAGCAACGGGGGCGGTTTCGCCTGGTGCTGGCGGGGGGCGGACCCCCGAGGCGGCTTACCGGCTGCTGGCCCACCAGGCGATCGATTGGACGCGTTGGGAGTGTTATTTCGGCGACGAGCGCTGTTTGCCCGTGGACCATGCCGAGCGCAACAGTCAGATGGTCGAGCGGGCGCTCCTGTCCCAGATACCGCTCGCCCCGGGCGAGGTCCATCCCATTGCCGCGAGCGGGGGGCCGAGGAGGCGGCGGCCTCCTATGCCCAAATCATAGCGGCGGCAGTCCCCTTCGATCTGGTGCTCCGGTGTGGGGGAGGATGGGCAGCAACCGGCTAGTCTCTTCCCGGGTCGACCGCTGGACCCCGAGGCCTGGGTGATCCCGGTTCACGATGCCCCAAGCCACCCCCCGAGCGGGTGAGTCTGGGCCTCCGGGGTCTCCAAGCAGCCGGCATCTGCTGGTACTGGCTACCGGCGCCGGTAAGCGCGAGGCCTTGAGGGGTTGGCGAGCCAGCGCGGCTCTGCCCATTGCCCAGGTCTGCCGGGACCAGCGCGTCACCCTCCTGCTGGACGAGGCCGCCAACCCGGGACCGGGACGGTGGTTTCCTAGCCCTTCCCAGGTCCCCCGGCAGGGGCCAAAAAGTTTCCTTAAACTCCCGATTAGCCCCCTGTAGATGGCGATGCGGAGGAGGCCCCTGCCTCTCTCCAGCTTTCTTTGTCCGCCGGGAGATCGCGACTAGGTTCCGCCAGTTCCTCCTTCTGCCTGCTCCTCTGGCTTGGCGCGGCGGGACCCCTGACCGCCGATCAGACCGGCCGCCCGACCTTCGCGGCGTCGGTTATGGCCGCCTTGGGCCGGGTACCCGTATTTCGAGTTTCGGTAAACCCCCAATCTCCATCCCAGAGCGGAAACCAGCGTGGCGGGCTTTTAGAAGACCGTCCCGAAACCCTCATCTGTCTCCAGCCTCAGTGCAGGCATACCGGTAGATGTCAAGGTAGTTGTCGCACTGTTCATGTCGTCCTCGCACCGACCTCGGTGAGGATTCGCTTCTCTATGTGCGATGGCATACAGACGCGCCCGGGCGTCCCTAGGGAGACTCAAACTCCATCCGTCTCGCGCGGGCCATGCGGGGTGACGCGGGCCACGTCTAAAGTGTCACATATGAGTGCTGCCGTACCGATCAAGCTCGCTATTACGCCTACCATTGATTTCATCACGAGTGCTGCGGGTAAATCCGGTTGTGGGGTAAGGCGTCTCAAGCCATTAAGGCCAGTCAATCTCAGGAGCATATATGAGCAAAGACCAAGTTAAAGGCCGTCTCAAAGAGATGGAGGACAAGGTGAAGGTAGTCACCGGAGACGTCGTCGGAAACAAAACCCTGAAGCAAGAGAGTAAGGTCGAGAAGGCAAATGGCGAGGTTCGTGAAAAATATGGCGATATGAAGTCAAAAATCAAAAAGGAACCGATTCTCTCCGTGTG
>CAWJBI010000063.1:0-11351 GCA_963841065.1 uncultured Gammaproteobacteria bacterium
ATGCGGGGGGCTTGAGAGAGCCGGGTCCCGGATGTGTTTGGGCTTTGGAACATCTGCCTGCTCCTGATCGGCAAGGACAGCAGCTTGCCACTAGAATAGGGCCATGACCGCGACGAGGAAGAGCCCTGGGCGGTAGTGGAAAATGGCCATCGAGGGTGGCTTGCTCCCTGGACACCACCCCAATGCTAGAAAAATCAGGACTAATGGATATACACATGAAACCGAGCACCCGCCCCTCGCTTGCCCGCCTCGGGCGGCCCCTAGCCATCCTGCTGTTAGCCGCGGTGACCGGTCTTGCCAGCCCCGGCCTGCTTGCCAATGATCATGGTGACAAAGACCATGATGACGAAGACCATGACAAACATCACAAGGCCTCCGCATCCGCTCAATGGGTCGAGGACCTGCGCCAGGGCCGCATCCGCCTGGAAGGCGACGACGCCGCCGTGGATATGCTGATCCTGAGCCGCAATATCCCCATCCCCTACGACTACATCGCGACCCTGATGCGCACCCCGAATGCCTTCGGCCAAGGCGCCGCCTGCATCATCTGCCATTCATCGAGCGATCCCGCCAAGAGCTATCGCGGTTTGAACCTCTCGACCTGCGAGGGTATCAAGACCGGCTCGACCGAGCCGCCGGTGCGTCCCGTCTTCGCGCCAGGCCAACCCGCCAAGAAGAGCATTCTCGGTCGCCGCATGCGTAACAACCGCATGCCGCTCGGGGTGCATTTCAGCGCCAAGCCCAACGGCCAAAATATCACTACCGTCCTTAACTGGATCAGCGCGGGGGCAAAAAAGGACGAGCATTTCAAGAAGGAGGTCCAGCCGCTGTTCAAGACCGACAACGCCTTCGCTGATGGCACCCCCTCCTGCACCACCTGCCACATGTCCAACCAGGAGCCGCCCAGTTTTCACGAACTGGACCTGACCAGCTACGAGGGCATCATGCTGGGTGCCGATTCCGTGGCCAAGGGCGTGGATAAGGCCACCCCGGTCGTCATCCCCGGCAAGCCCATGGAGAGCGGCATCTACCAACACCTGGTGGAGGACCGCATGCCCCCCGGCATTCCTCCGACTGCGGATCGGGATCACCCTAACACCCTCATCCTGCTCCGCTGGATCGAGCAGGGGGCGAATTGCGACTGACCCGGCGTCGCTGGCTGCAAGGCCTCGGCCTGGGGTTAGTCGGCGCCCCCTTCCTCGCGCGGGCCAACCGTCCCTGGGTACCGCCCTCGGGCGAGGCGCGCATCCTGCGGCGCTGGGCGACCGGCAATCAAGAGCTGGCACCGGCGGCCCAGATCGGGGGTCGCATCCTCTTCGCCGGTGAAGAGACCCTGGGGCTGATAGATCCGAGCGCCGCGACGCCGCTCTGGGTCCGGCCCCACCAACTCCCGGAGGGGGCCGTCTTTCGCCCCCGGGCCGCGGCGGATATCGCCATCTGCGCGGGCCGGCGCGAGGTCGGGGCCTGGGACCTGGAGACGGGCGAGCCCATCTGGCGCCGCGCCGCCCTCCGCCAACTGGGCGTGCCTTGCCTGGATGGCGATGCCCTCTTCCTGGGCGATGGCCACGAACTGCTGGCCCTCGACCTGGCCAGCGGCGCCCCGCGCTGGCGCTTCGCCGCCATCGCCGATACCCAGACCAGCTATGCCCCAGTCGCCACGGACGACACCGTCCTGATCGGACCCGGCGATGGGCGCCTCTACGCCCTGGACCGGACGAACGGCCAGCCCCGGTGGGTCCTGAATCGCAGCGAGGATTGGCAATACCTGCGTCAACTCCAGGTCGCCGGCCATATTCTGGTCGCCGGCGGCTACACCGAGAAACTCTACGGCATCGATCTGACCAGCGGCACCCTCCTCTGGTCCTTCGGCGCCGGCAACTTCATTAATTCCCACCATGTCGCCGGCGACACGGCCTTCCTCTGGTCACCCACGGGCTGGCTTTACGCCATCGACATTCATTCCGGCGAGGTACGCTGGCGCCATCGGACCACGGGCTATGGGGGTAGCCCCCAGGACTGGGCGTCCCTGATGGCGGAATTGACCAGCCGGGACGGGCGTCTTTATGCCCTGGACCTCGCCCATGTCCTGCATGTCCTGGATCAGAGCCAGGGCGAGGAGATCGCCCGCTACCGCCTGCCCGCGCCCGCGCGGCCCTTCGTGCTGCCCCTAACGACCCAGGAGGCGGTAGTAGGCGGCCAGGACGGGGACTTGTGGCTCCTGGCCCTGGGCGAGTGTCCCCCGGCAGGAGGAGCTGACGCCGGGGTCAGGAGTGACGGGGCGCCAGCCCATCCCGGCCATTCTGAACTAGACTAACAGTCAACAAGCCAAACAAGAGGAGAGCCCGGACGTGATCCTGATTAAACACAAGGTAACTGGCGCGGTACTGGCGGAACTGGGGGGCACCAGCCTGGCGGGCGAGGACCTGCGGGACATGGACCTGGCGGGGGCCGACTTGAGCGGCCAGGACCTGAGCGGCGCCAACCTGGAATATAGCGACCTCACCGGGGCCGACCTGAGCGGGGCCCAGCTCCAGGGCGCCAACCTGGTGGCCGCCCATCTGGCGGGGGCCAGCCTGCGGGGTGCCGACCTGCGTCGCGCCCGACTGGGTGCCGATAGTCCCTCGCGCTCGGCCGAGCTGAGCCGCGCGGACCTGTCCCAGGCCAGGTTGGAAGGGGCGGATCTACGCCGGGTAGTGGCACACGGCGCCAATCTCCGCGAGGCGACGCTCGATGGCGCCGACCTGCGTGGCGCCGATTTCCTGGGTGCCGACCTGACGCGGATCAAGGCCCGCAAGACCCTCTTCATCCAGGCGAACCTGCGCGAGGTCAATCTGGAGGGCGCGGATCTGCGCGACAGCCACCTCAATGATGCCAACCTGGCTAAGGCCAATCTGCGCGGGGCCGACCTCTCCAGCCGCTATGAGGACGGCTTCAGCGTCATCAACCTGGCCAATCTGGAGGGCGCGGACCTGAGCGGGGCCGATCTCCGCAATATCTCGGCCCAGGACACCAACCTGCGTAACGCCAACCTGACCGGCGTCAACTTCACCAGCGCCGTGCTGGGCGGGTCCATCCTCCACCGCGCCAACGTCACCGACGCCGACTTTTCCGCCGTGGAACTGGCCAGCGTGACCATGGAGTTCGCCAACTTCTCCAAGGCCCGCAACGCCTCCATCCCACCCTATAAGAAAAATCTGCGCTAAGGGAGTCACCCTACCCGAGAATAGGGAGGGGATAGGGGATAGGAAATCCAACGTCGCGGCGGCGGGGTGGTCGTTGCTTGCAGGGGTGAGTCAATCAGCTCCGTCCGCCAACCTCCGCTCCAGCGTCTCATAATCCCCCAGATGCGCCCGCATCAGACTTTTCCACAGCTTGCCGTGATTGGGCACGGAGAAGTGGAGCAGTTCGTGGACGATGACGTAGTCCCCGAGCTTCTGTCCATGCCGAGCAATTCATCGTTGAAGCTCAAGGTGCCGGCCGTGGAGCAGGAGGCCCACTTGCTGCGCATGGGGCGGACGTAGATGGCGTGCGCTTTCACGTCGAGCTTCGCCGCCCATTCAAGCACGCGGGCCTTGAACTCCTCCCTGTCGCGCCAGCGCTTCACCCCTTGTAGCTCCTTCGCAGCAGCGTGAACAGCGCATCCACGGTGGCAGTCACCTTGTTCAGGTCATCCTCTTCGGAGAAAATCGCGAAGGTCACCTTCTTGCGCGCTTCCCGCAGCTCCGCCTCGCCCGTCTTCCAGTTCGGGTACTTCTCGAAGGCTTCCCGCACCTTCCCGGCTCACCTTCTCGGCGTTCGGGATGCCCTCGTCGGTGAACTTGCGACAGATGAAATAGGTCAGCCCATCAAGACCTTTGGCGGCCTGCTCCTTCTTGCGTTCTTCGTTCTCCGCGATTTCAGCAAACAGTTCCTCCAGCGCCTTCTCGGTGTTGTCCTGCCGGTCCTCGAAGGCCTCCTGCACCGCTTTCGCCCGTTCGGCCATGGCGATCAGGTAGGGATCGTCGCTCTTTTCCTCGGCTCTTTCTCGATGCCCTTGACCAGGTTGATCACCTTGGTGGCCTTGCCTTCGTCCCTGTGCTTGATGGTCTCGATCGTCTGCGGTCGATCACCACATATTCAGCCGCAAGATCGGCCACGGATGCCCCGATGTGCTTCTGCACCAGCTCGTTGGTCTTTTTCTGGAAGTCCCGGTCCACATACACCCGCTTGGTATAGGCCTTGCGGACCACGGCATAGATGGCCGACAGCGTGGCGTAGTCGTCGATGAAGGGCCGCAGGAAGGCATCCGGCGAGATGATCTCGTAGAGCATCTCGATCTCTTTGTATTCCTTGAAGAACTCCTTGCGCCGCTCTTGGTCGCGGAAGTGCTCGATCAGGGTGTCCACGTCCTTGTCGTCGAAGTTGCGCTCGATCAGGCCGAGATACTCCGGCGCCTTGGTCTCCATCTTGTTCTTGAACAGCACCTTCAGCAGCTTCAGGTCCTTGACGATGGCGTTGATCTCGTCGCTGTCGAAGGCCAGCGCCTTTTCCAGCTTGTCGAAGATGCCGACGAAATCCAGCACGAAGCCGTGCGGCTTCACCATCTCCTGCGCCTCGTTCTCGTAGGGGCGGTTCACCCGGGCGATGGCCTGCAGCAGCGTGTGGTCGCGCATCGGCTTGTCGAGATACATGGCGTAGAGCATGGGCGCGTCGAAGCCGGTGAGCAGTTTCTCGGTGACGATGAGAATCTTCGGCATGCTGGTCGAACTTGCCGAAGCTCTTGCGGATCTGCCGCTCCTTCTTCGGGTCGAGGTGGAATTCCTTGAGCAGCGGCCGAGTCGTTGTTGTTGCCGGTGTAGACGACCTCGGAATACTCGGGCGGCAGGAACTGATCGAGGGCGTGCTTGTAGTGGGCGCAGGCCTCGCGGTCCACGCCGACCAGGAAGGCCTTGTAGCCGAGCGGCTCGACATTCTCGCGGTAGTGTTCGGCGACGAACTTGCGCCACCTTCTGGATGCGCTCCTTGCCCTTGAGGAAGTTCTTCAGATTCACCGCCCGTTCGAGGATCTTGTTCAGCTCCTCGATGTCGGCCACGCCCTCGGCTTCGGCCAGGGACAGGAATTCCTTGTCCAGCGTCTCGTGCGGCACCAGCATTTCGTTGGGGGCGAGCTGGTAGAAGAGCGGCAGCGTGGTGCCGTCCTCGATGCTGTCGGCGATGGAATACTTGTGCAGGTAGCCCTGGTCGTCCTCCAGCCGAAGGTCTTGAAGGTGCCCTTGCCGTAGGCGGTCTTGTCCACCGGCGTGCCGGTGAAACCGATGATAGGTCGCATTCGGCAGGCCGGCCATGAGGAAGTTGCCCAGGTCGCCGCCGGTGGTGCGATGGGCTTCGTCGATCAGGACGTAGATGTTCGAGCGCGTGTTCAGGTTCGCCGGCATGTCGCGGAACTTGTGGATCATCGTCACGATGATGCCCCGGTAGTCGTCGCTGCAGCAGCTGGTTGAGCCGGGCGATGCTGTTGGCGTGCTCCAGGTTGCCCAGGCCGAGCGCGGCGAGGTTCTTGAGCATCTGGTCTTCCAGCTCGTTGCGGTCGATCATCAGCAGGATGGTCGGCTTGTCCGCCTCGGGCGCGCGGAAGAGCAGCTCCGCCGTCTTGATCATGGTGAAGGTCTTGCCGCTGCCCTGGGTGTGCCAGACCAGGCCGCGCGTGCGCCCGGGATCGAGGGCGCGGCCGACGACCGCCTCCACCGCGCCGGTCTGGTGCTGGCGCAGGATGTATTTGTTCAGCTCCTCGTCCTTCTCGGCAAAGACGATGTAGTCCTTCAGGAAGGCGAGCACCTGCGGGATGGCGCAGAAGCTCTTCACCTTGGCTTCCAGCTTGCCGACCTCCTCGTCCTTCCAGTTGAAGATGTTCCGCCGCACCGTGTTCCAGGTCACCCCGTAGGAAAAGCCGATGGCATCGGTGGCGGTGAAAAGCTGCTGCGACACGAACAGCTCGGGCGTCTCGCGGTGGTAACGGCGGATCTGGTCCACCCCCAGGGCAATCGCCTCGTCCTTGTCGGCGTTCTTGCACTCGATCACCAGCACCGGGATGCCGTTGATGAGAAAGACGACATCCTCCCGCGTGCCGTAGTGGCCGTTGTGAAAGGCCAACTCCTCGGTGACTTCGTAGACATTGCGCGCCGGATCGTCGTAATCGATCAGGATCAGGTCGCGCTCGCGCTTCTCCTCGTGGTCGAAGAACTTGCCCCGGTTGCGCAGGTGCTCGACGAATTCCCGGTTGCCGTAGATGTCGGTGTGCAGATGGCGGAACTGCCCGAGCAAGGCACCCTCGGCCTCGGCGTAGCGCGGGTTGAATTCCCGCACCTTGGCGTCGAGCAGGTCGTCGAAGAAGAGCGAGCGGTTTTTGGCGCGGTCGGCGGGCGGCACGTCCGGATCAAACCCGCGCCGCTGCTCGGCTTCCTCGCGGGACACAAAGGTCCAGCCGATGGCCTCGGCGTATTCGAGGATGCGGGCCTGGACGGTTTTGTGTTCTCCGGGTGTAGGCATCCTCGATCTCCCGTCAGCGCCAGCTTTCCCGCCAGGCCCGAAATTCGGCCGGCCGCAGCCGATAGCGCGCGATGTTGCCTTCATGGAGGCTCATGATCTCGGTCTCCACGACTTCGACGAAGCGTGGCTGGTCCACCGGCGGCACCTGCTCGGAGGCACATTGCCGGACTCGTGCAACCGCACCCTTTCTGTCCATTCCGGCCCGGACCATGGCGGCGACCACCTCCGCGATCAGCACGCGGTAACGCAGGCGGAAAGGGTCGGGCTCGCCCAGGGACTGGCGCACCGCCGAGTAGCGGGCGCTGGAACGCTCGTACGCCCATACAAAGACATCGCGCAACAACTCCACGCGATTCAGCTCATAGACGCCCAGCACACCTTCGACATAGGCCCGCTCCGGGACATCCACGAAGGACAAGGGGCAGAGGTTGCCGCGGATCAGCGGAATATTCGCGGCCAGGCGGGAGACGCGTTTATTGACGTCCTCGAAAGCCTGCAGGTAGGCGAGGTGCACCAGGGCGAAGAATGCCTGCTCGAACGGATCGGCAATCGCGGCCGCGACATCCAGGATGCTCCCGAAGCATTCTTCAATGAGCTGCGGCACCTCCAGCGGATGGTAAACCGTGCCGCCGACGCCCACGGGAATGCGCCGCAGGCGACCGCCGGCCTGCGGGTCGGCAAGCAGGTTTTCCGCCAGCAAGGCGTGCAGGTTCAGGATGGTGTACGGGTTGAAACCGATCTCGTCAACCTGGTCGACGAGCAGTTCGATGGCCGCCTTGTGGTTCAGGATCATCTGCGCTTCCAGCGCATCCCTGCCTTCGGCGGCCTCACCCAGATCCAGCAGGCGCTCGGTTTCCAGCAGTGAATAGGTATTACCCTCCAGGCGGCTGGAGTTCCAGGAGAGGTCAATAAGCAGGCGGCTGTAGATGGTGCGGGCGAAGGTGCCGGCCGGGCGCTCACCGCCTGGCGGGCGGCCGATCTCCAGCAAGCGCCGGCGCGTTTCCGCCGGCAGGTAGTAAGAAACGTTGGGCCGGTAATCTTCCAGAAAGTGGCGCCGGTACCCTACCGGCTGCCGGTTCTGTATGGGCGCGCGAACCGCCTGCCTGATTTCCTCCCCCTCGGGAGAGAGCGGAAGGTAAACCTCGCCCCGCGCCTCGAGCGTTGCTTTGCCCGCGATCAGATTTAACGCGCCGGTGACGGCGACAGGAGCGCGATAGCGCCGGCCCTTGCCCTCGCCTTCCGCGATCAGCCGCTTCTGCTCGACCAACAGGGCGAGGCGGCGTTGTAGCGTGCGTTTCTCCAGTTCGTCGGGCAGGCTCGCGAGGATGGCACTGACCGGCACGGCCCCCGGCTGTGCCGCGACGACCTCGACGATGGCATCGAGCTCTTTTTCCGGGATTCGCTTAGGCATGGGGCGGATTATATGTCACATAAAAGCTATACATGACACATAAGGGGCTCTATTTGTCGCTTATTCATTTTTTTGTCGCTTAAGTGGGGTTTCTGTCGTGAATACCCGTCCAAATCCCTTGCCGGCCTGGACCTGCCCCGAGCGCACTTCATTGGTTTCCGGGTTCCATGCGATGACCGCCTTCGCCCGCGCGCCCCCGGCGTTTGCCGGTGGCCTGTGCGGCATCTTTACCCGATGCCCGTTGCCGGACCTTGCCCTTTTGCTTCAACAAATCCATGGGTCTGGGTCCGGACTCCGGTATCAGGCTATCCAGCCCGGATGCGGCGTCCAGCACCCGCAGCACACGAACCAAAGTACCCAACTGTGAGGTTTGCCCGGCCTCCATACGCTCAAGGGTACGCCTGGCGATACCCGCCTGTTCGGCCACAGCCGCCTGAGTGAGTTGCAATTCAACCCGGCGACCGGAAATCCGTGGGCCCAGTTCGGCGAGCACGGCATCATCGGTGAGCAGGTCAGTGATCTTCATAGTCGTAATAAATGGCGAATTAATGACATTTATCCGTCTTTATCGCAATATCTTGCGATATATACTGCGTGATTTACAAGCCAACCCCGGTTGCCGCCGATGCGGTCGGAAAAATTCAGGACGTAGCCCCCGCCCATGCCGAGAAAATCCTCGAGAACCCGTTTCTCTCGCATGTTCAGAGAACTCATATGGCGTTGCCTCCCATTGGAAATTCGAGTTCGTGAACGCGGGTCTTCGCGGTCATCAGTTCGTGAAGGAGGGTGCGGAAGAGGTCTTGGAGTTGATCGCGCTTTCGCTCGGCGATTTCCGTTTTGTTGCCGACTGAATCCAATACGTATGCGATCTCTTGTTGTTCTTCCGACGATGGCAGCGCCAACTCAATTGCGCTGAAGGTGTTCCTGTTGAGTGTGGGAACAGCCACTCCTTGGCGGTATTGAGTGAGGTCCAGAGCCAGGATTTTGTAATAGACGAATTTCGGCACGTTCCCTTGGAAATCCTTCACATAAAGCAGGACGTTGTGAGCCCAGAAATCTTCGGCAATGAACAGGGGCTTTCCTGCGGATGATCCACTTCGTACGACGGTGACGCCCGGCGCCTTCACATTCGCGGTGTCGTGATAGCCGATCACCTGTGTTGCACCGATTACCGGCACTTCACCCTTTCTGAAATCCTGTTTCCGAAGATCGTAGCCACGCTGGAGCGTCACAAACTTGTCGAATGGCACCACCTCCCAGCTTTCGGGGACGGGGCCGATTTCGGTTTGTTTTTGGGGTTCGTTGCGGAGGCCTTCGGTGAAGAGCTTGTGCATGAGGGCCTTTTTCAGCTCGGTGGTGGTCTGAATGATCCGCTCCTGCGCTTCGATCGCCCGCTGCACCGTCGAAAGGATGTGCGCGATCTTCTTCTGCTCGGGGAGTGGGGGGAGGTTCAGCCGAATCTGTTCGAGACAGTCTCGCGTGATTCCTTTGATCGTTGCGCCGCGCTTGTTCATCGCGACGTATTGCTGAATCGAGTCGGTCCCTAATTGGTACGCGAGAAATTTGATGTCGTGTCGCTCGTTGTCGATCAGGACGCCTGCGAGGTCCTGATTGATGGCGAGGTCGATCCGGTTGATACCGACTTTGCCGACTCCAACCCGCGTTGCGAAGATGATGCTGTCTTTCGGGACAATCTTGGTTGCAGTCTTTTTTACTGCTTCCTCGGACACGAATTTCTCCCCGGTTGCGAGTTCGAGTTTGTCTCCAAGCCATTTGCTCGTGATCCAAGCCATTCTCGCCCAGCTCACGCGCCATCAGCAGCAGATCGACAAAGGTCCGATCGCCCTTGTCCTGCTTCAGGAGGCGGTCTCGCACCACTTTGATCGGCATGGGCAGATCCCACTGCACAAAGGGTGCTCCGTGACGCAGTGCTCCGGGTTTGTGTTCGATGACGGGAAGGTAATGCCAGGGATCACAAATCAACTGGCCGCGGCCAAGCAGCGCGGATGCTCCGCGACGATGTCATCGTTGGCCACGATGCGTATTCGGTCGGCGGAGAGACGGACCTGAGACCACCTGATTGGCCCAGGTGGCGGGTACGCTGTAACGATTACGGTCAGCCGACACCAGACATTGGCAACCGACACGACGCATGTCATCGACATGACCGTCGAAGCGGGCGGTGATCGGAATCAGGGAGCTCTGCTCTTCAGCAAAGCACGCCGCAATGGTGCGTGACGCTTGCGCTGGATGAGGGCGATAAGCCAGTTCCTCACAGCGCTGGGCCAACCAGGCGTTGAGTTCCGCAAAGCCGTCGAAAGCGGGGGGACGGCGTGAACAACCATTCACGGACATTACCGACCTGATGCTCTACCTGTCCCTTTTCCCAACCCGACTCAGGGGTGCACGCCACGGGCTCGAACAAGTAATGACTGGCCAAGGCCATGAAGCGTCGGTTAAAACGGCGCTCCTTGCCCAGGAATATCGTCTTCCACCACCGTTTTGAGGTTGTCATAGATCAGGCGTTTGGGCGCGCCGCCGAAGAACGCAAACGCCCGAATATGGGCGTCCAACACCATTTCCTGCGTTTCCCGTGGGTAGGCCACGACGAACATCTTCCGGCTATAGCTCAACCGGAAATGCGCCACCTTGACCCCTTGCTCGATACCCCCCAGCACGACGGTTTCGTGACTCCAGTCGAACTGGCAACTGTCCCCCGGCGGAAACGCCAAGGGGACGAACGCGTGCGTGACCTGGGGAGCTTCAGAACGCGCTCCTTCCACGCCTTCACGAAGCGCTGAATCGACGAATAGCCTCCTCGATAGCCCTCCACCTTGTAGCCACTCGAACGGGGGCAAGTGGCCGTATGGCGACGCTTCCTGGGCAGGGAAGTATCGACCGCCAACCAGTCCTTCAAACGATCAGATAGGGTCCTAGTTGGGGGTAAGGCTGCTGCTGGCGAGGGGGGTAAACCGGGTCACCCGCAGTGTGGAGATGCTTTCTGACCATAGATCAGGAAAGATGAAAACGCCTGGCCAGTTCGCTGATATTGACCTTCTCAACAAAGTGCAGGCACCGATCATTCGGCGATGAGTTCCACGCTGATCACTCCAGGTCTCTCCGGCAGAATGCCGGACGTGAACGACCTGGGGTGGAAACATTTCAACGCTCTTTTCCCCAGGACCCTGGAAAGTTTTGCACGCCGTTTTGCAATCCATGTCTTTCCTACCGTCGCACCATACAGGGCGATCAACACCGTTCCCGAGGGAAAGAGCTTCGCCGAAGAGTTCGAGCCCAGCTTCGGTGATGTGCTCTTCGGTATCGAAAATGAAATCATCGTTCAGTTCGCCGGACTTTACCCAAGGGATTGAGCCACCGTAGTAGTCCTTTCGCTTGCGGCTGGGCGTTCCTCCGC
>CAWJBI010000064.1:0-74959 GCA_963841065.1 uncultured Gammaproteobacteria bacterium
CTCATACCCCGATCTTCTCCAGAATCTCCTTCAAGGCAGGAGGGTGGGTTTTCCGACCAACCATACAGGGGACCGGAAATGTCCGCCGGCTCCGTTCGGCGCTCACTCCGCACCTCCTTCCTCGTTCCCACTTTCCTCATCATTCCTTGCGATCCGCATGACTTCGGCATCGAAATCCGAGACAAACAAGCGATCCTGGACGATGCGGTATCTTCTCGAATTCGGATTCGGCGTGGGCTTTGGCGATTTCGGCGGTGACTTTGCCGGCGTCCTGCAGGATTTCCCGGTCGGTGGCTTCGATGAAGCGGTTGAGCCGTGTTTCCCAGTCCTGCATGGTCATGGGCATCTGCCGCTGGGCCATGTCTTCGGCGATATCGAGGTAGGCGTTGACGAGGCGGGAGAGTTGCGCCATCTCCGGTTCGGTCAGGTAGTTCTTGGCGACGCTGACATCGAATTTCTGGATTTTTCCATGGGGCGCATCTTTCCATGTGGTCAGGCCCATGTGCTGTTTCCCGGCATCGGCCCGGTCCACGATGACCTCGGCGGCGGTGTGGCCGTGGATGGCCCAGTGGAGCTTGTTTTGCACGGTGGCGAAGAAGCGCTGGGTGGCCGTGGCGCTGACGGTCGTAGTCGATGGCGGTGGCGTAGATGTCGGTGATCTTCTGGTAGAACTTGCGCTCGCTGAGGCGGATTTCGCGGACGCGCTGGAGTTGTTCTTCGAAGTACTGTTTGGTCAGGACGGTGCCGCCTGCCTTGAGGCGTTCGTCGTCCATGGCGAAGCCCTTGATGGTGTATTCCTTGACCACGGTGGTCGCCCATTTGCGGAATTGGACGGCCCGCTCGGAGTTGACCTTGTAGCCGACGGCGATGATGGCGGAGAGGTTGTAGTGGCCGGTGTCGTAGTTTTTGCCATCGGCGGCAGTTATCCGAAATTTTCGGATAACTGATTCTTCCTCCAACTCACTGTCTTTGAATACTTTCTGCAGGTGGTAGTTGATCGTCCGGACGTCAACGTCATAAAGAACCGCCATCATTTTCTGGCTGAGCCAGACGTCTTCATCCGCGTAGATCGCCTCGACGCCGCCTTCGCCCTTGGCGGTGATGAAGGTGAGGTATTCCGCCGCGGAGGAACGTGTGATGGAAGTTTCCTTGTTGTCTGGCTTCTTTTTCATGCCTCGATCCCCAGTTTATTGAGGATGTTCCACTGGGCCGCGGCGCTTTCCCTGGCCTGCGCCTCAAGCGCATTCAGCTCCTCGACGAAGTTCCCGCTCCGCTTGTTCCTCTTCGAGTTCACGGCTTGCCTCCTGGCTTTTCCAACTCCGCCAGCAACGCCTGGCCCTTTTCGGTGAGCCGGTATTTCTGGAGGCGACTGGTGGGTTTTTCGGGTATTGTCATGGCCGAGGAGATCTCCTTGAAGGAGCTTTTCCATCGACCGTTTGAAGTTTCCGGTGCGACTGGTGTAGCCAGCGACGCCGCAACAACTCGTGAATTGCCCGGGAAGTCGTTACGCACGCCGCCAGAAGGCCGATCTCGATTGGCGTCAGAAGCACATGGGCCTCATAGGCCGTCACTCTAGCTCGGGCCTCATCTTGGGCCTCATCGGCCTTATCTTGGTCCCGACTTGGTCCCAACTTGGTCCCTGGCTTAGGTTTTTTCCTGCGGATCGTCAGGACGAACGAACCGCCGTCCAGCCGGATTTCAGGTTCGGGAAGCCCGGCCTTCCGGCAGCGGCGGATCATGTCGCGGATGCCGGTGCCCATGCGCTCGATGTATTTGGTGAGATACATGGGCTCGGCGAGCAGCGGATTGTGCGGGACGGAGGCGTGCGGGCCGCGCAGTTTTTCGAGGGTCAGCGTGGGCGGCAGGGAACCGGGGTTCCACACTTCCAGCCGGTCCTTGAAGAGCATGACCTGCACGCTGGCGTTGCTGGTGTAGTCGCGATGCACGACGGCGTTGACGATGGCCTCGGCGACAACCTCCTGCGGGATTTCGTATTTCGTGGGCACCTGGGTGCCGTGCTCGCGGGTGCCGACCCAGAGATCGATTTTGGAGAGCACGAAATCCTTGGCCTGGTCCACGAGGTCGAAGACCGTGCCCTTGTACACCTGATAGGAAGGGATGGGCTTGGCCACTTCATAGCCGTGGAAGTGGGCGCATTTCACCTCGGAGGTGATCAGGAAGCGTTGCGGCTGTTTGCCGAACAACAGGATGGCGGCATGGGTCGGCCGCCCCTTGTCGAGCAGGTTGAGGTGGGCCAGCACCTCATGGGGCGGCGTATCCTCCGGCAACGGGAAATTGCGCCCACGTCGGGCCAGCCCGAGAAAGCGGGTGATCTTGTCCTCGTCCAGATCGTCGAGCGAGGCGTTTCGGCAGAACGTGGCATCGAAGGGCCCCAAACGGATCAGCTCGCGCTCTTCAAGAATCCGGACCAGGCTCGCATAGACGGCGGCGACAAGTTCTTCGGAGGAATTGAAACGCCGCCGGACGAGGTTGTCCCCGGCGTCGCGGATCAAGGCGCGCATTTTCGGGTGCTTGGCATCATCGGCCGCGCCCTTGACGAAGATCAGGCGGGTCTTGCCCTGCCGGGTGGCCTCGTTGAATTCGAGGTGGGTGGGCGAGAGGCCGTCCTTGTTTTCCCAGCCGTAGTCGTCTCCAAAGAGACCGAGGTAGAGATCGCAGTTCCGGACTTCATCGAGATAGACGGCATCGGGCCGACGGTCGGAAGCGGGGACATCGCGCTCGAAGAGAAAGGTCTCGAAAAAACGCCGCAGCAACGGGTCGCCGGAAAGGTATTCGGCCAGCGCCTTGCGCTCGGCGGCGAATTCCTTCTGGACGCTGCTGATGAAGATCCTCATGCGCCGATTCCGAGTTGTTTGAGAATTCTGCCGAGAGCCTGGTCGGTTTCCTTGGCCTCCGTCTCGATCACGTCCAGTTCCTCGACGATCTCCGCGATGGGCCGGTAGGTTTCGGCGTCGCTGGTGTGGATGTAGCGGCTGGGGGAGATGTTGTAGTCGTTCTTCTTCAGCTCGGCGTGATCGACGATGCGGCTGAGTTTTTCCTCTTCCTTCCAGCCGATGAGGGTGTCGGCGATGCGCTGGATGCCGGCGTCGGGGATGAAGTTCTTGGGGTCGCCCTTTTCGAAGACCTGGCTGGCGTTGACGAGGAAGACCTTGCCCTTGCGCTCCTTCGGCTTGGCCTTGTTGAGGAACAGCACGATGCCCGGGGCGGTGGTGTTGTAGAAGAGGTTTTCGGGCAGGTAGAGGACGCTCTCGATGAGGTCGTGGTCGACGAACCACTGGCGGACGGTCTTTTCCTTGTTGGTGCCGGCATTGCCCGAGCCGCGGGAGGCGGCGCCGGTGTCGAGGACGACGGCGGCGCGGCCTTTGTCATTCAGGCTGGCGTGCATGTGCTGGACCCAGCCCCAGTCGGCGGAGGATTTGCCGGGGAAGCCGGCCCCGGCGGGGAAGCGGTCGAGTTCGTCGTTGTCGTAGTCGGCCTCGGTGAACCAGTCCTGGTTCCACATGGGATTGGCGACGACGCGGTCGAAGGTGCGGAGTTTGCCCTGCTTGTTGCGGAATTTGGGGTTCTTGAAGGTGTCGCCGATCTCGATCTGGCCCTCCATGTCGTGGATGATCATGTTCATGTTGGCCATGGCCCAGGTCTCGGGCGATGTATTCCTGGCCGAAGAGTTTGAGCGGGGCGTAATCGCGTCCTGCTGGCAGCCTTGGCTCTTTCCTCCATGGCGATCTCGCATTTGATCGAGCAGGCCGCCGGAGCCGCAGGTGGGGTCGTAGATTTCCATGCCGGGCTCGGGCTCGAGCACGCGGGACATGATGGTGCCGACCTCGGGCGGGGTGTAGAACTCGCCGGCGCTCTGGCCGCCGCCCTCGGCGAACTTGCGGATGAGGTATTCGTAGCTCTTGCCGATGATGTCGGCCTCGACGTCGTCGAGCCCGAGGCGCTTGGTGCTGATGGCCTCGATGAGGTTGGAGAGGCGGTCGTCGTCGAGGTCGCGCTGGCCGTGGGTGGTGGCGTTGAAGTCGACGCGGTCGATGATGCCCTGCAGGAGCGGGTTTTCCCGGGCGATGGCCCGCATGTGGGTGGTGACGCCTTCGCCGATCTTGTCGGAGAGCTTGCGGATGACGGACCAGACCGGCTGCTCGGGATCGTCCGGCACGAGGGGGAGGTAGAAGCGGACGAGCTTGTGGTCGGCCTTGGCGAGCTGGAAGGCCTTCTTGCGCGAGCCGACCTCGGCGGCGATGCGGTTCAGCTCGTCGTCGAAGACGTCGCAGAGGCGCTTGGTGAAGATGAGCGGGAGGATGTAGTCCTTGTATTTCGGCGCGTCCTTGGCACCCCGAATCGAACAGGCGGCGTCCCAGATCCAGGATTCGAGGGATTTGTTTTTTTCGGGGTTGCCGTTGGCCATGGGAGAAGCGGAGTTCAGAGGGTGGGCGTGGGGTGCGGGACGAATGAAGTGTGAAGGAAGAATGTAGAAGTAGGAAGTGGCGAGTGGCCCTTTTCGAAGACCTGGCTGGCGTTTTGGGCTCGGTCACTGCCACCCTACAAGAAAAACCTGCGCTAAGCGGATCGCCCTACCAAGCCACCAAGCCCCAGACAAACGACCACCAAAATTGGCCCGAAGGGCTGGTCCAGCCCCAGGGCCAGGACGAAGGCGCCCCCATAGGCCGTAATGCCAAGCAGGGCGGAGATCCCTAGGGTCCAGCCCCAACTCGGGGCTACCCTAAAGGCCGCCCAAGCGGGCAGCAGGATCAGGACGAAGGCACCCATGACCCCCAGGGTTGCGGTGGCGACCGCAAGGCCCAGGGCGACCAGCAGATCGAAGCCCACATGCCAGCGCCAGGCAGGCAGTCGGTTGGCACCCTCGTGTTGGGGGAAAAAGCGGGCGTGCAACAGCCTGGGCATCAAACGGGGCAGGGCAATCGCGGCGGCCAGGACCAGCAGCAGGGCGGCGGTCAGCTCTGGCCAGCCGGCAAAGTAGAGTTGGCCGTCGATCAAGGCATATCCCAGGGCCTCCCCCCCGGGGGCATTGGCGGCGACCAGCATGAGCCCCGACCAGCCGATGAGGATCATGAAGGCGTAGGCGCCATTGCCGCGGATGCCCGTCAATGACTTAGCCATCCCGCCAGCACAGGCACCGAGTCCCGCCCCGAACAGGGCGGGTATCCCCAGGGCTATTCCCAAGAGGGCACCGGCCGCCGCCAAATGCGCGAGCCCCAGGGCGGCCAGCCACTCATCCCGGAGCATCAGCAGCACCCCGAGCACCGGCAGCACCCCGGCCAGCAGCAGACCGGCCAGGAAGGGGAGCCGAAAAACCGGATCGGTAAGCAGATCCCAAGTCATGGGCGGCCTCCCAGTCGGCCAGAACAAGGCGCCAGTGGTGAACTCAGTCCCATGCACCGATCTCCAGGACTCGTGTACAGGCTCCTTCAAGGAAGACACGCTCATGGCTCACCAGTAGCACCGCGCGGTGCTGATCGGGCCCCGGATCAGGTGTCGACAAAATCTCCGTGAGTAGCAACTCATGGCGGGGATCCAGATTATTGGTGGGCTCGTCCAGGAGCACCAGGTCGGCGCCACTCGCGAGAACTGCCCAGACGCATAAGAACTGGAACTGACCACCACTGAGGCGATCGACCCGCCGACCCAAGACCTCGCCCGGCATCCCCGGGGGAGGTCGTTCCGGCGGCACCCCGGCGCAGCCGAGCAGATCCCAGCCCGTGACCGGCATGGTGGGAGGCCGCGCCGGCCTTTGCTCCTGATAGGCAAGGGTCAGACCGTCGGCCCGCTCTATTTTCCCGGAAAAGACCCGCGCACCCGCGGCGATAGCCTGAAGCAGGGTTGATTTACCGCTGCCATTGGCCCCCCAGAGGCCCAGGGTCTCGCCAGGGCGGATCTCGAAGGAGACGGGCCCAACCACCGGCGACGCATAGCCAGCCACCAGGTCTCGTGCCCGGAGCAAGGGGGCTGACCGGTCCGGCATTGAATGGCTCATCGGACACTCGCGAGAGCCGCGACCCAACGCCCGATATGTGCCAGATAACCCTCCCCATCGGCATCCGCCGGGGGCTCAAGGGGAAGCTGAATGGCCTGCCAACCCAAATCCCGGGCGAGAGCCTGGGGGGCTTGCGGAGACTGGTAAGGTGTGAAGAGGATGACTCCGCGGCCATCCTTGAGGGCCCTGGTCAGCTCACTCAGTTGGCGGCCAGTGGGCGGCACCCCCGGAATGGGTTCGATAACGCCGAGCAAAGGCAAGCCAAAACGACTCAGCAGATAGATAGCGTCCCGGTGATAGAGCACCGCTCCCGGGGCGCCCGTCAGGGTCTTCTGCCAATCGGCTACCCGTTTCTGGACTTGGGCGGCAAAGGCGTCGGCTCGTTGACGGTAAGCGGCGGCCCCCGCCGGATCGAGTTGGCCCAGGCGCACAGCCAGGGCCTGGCCAACGGTCGCCATACGCACGGGATCCAGATCCAAATGCGGGTTGCCCACGGGATGCACGTCACCCATGGCGCGGTCCGCCGCTCCACCGGTCTCCAGAAGATCAACTTGAGCGGCCGCCTCGAAGTAACCGAGTTTGCCAGGCTGGATACTCGGATTGGCGGCCCCGTTGATGGCCGCCGGCAGCCAACCGGACTCCAATTCGGCCCCCAGGGCCAACACCAGGTCGGCATCGCGCAGGTGTCGAATCATGCTGGGCTTGGCTTGAAGTTGATGCAGATCCCGATCGGGACCCGCTAACACCGTCAGGGTCGCACCGGGGCCGGCAACCTCCCGGGCCAGGGCGCCCAGGCTCGAAGCGGTGGCCACGATTTCCAGGGCAGCGGCCTGGGCCGACGCCAGAGCCAGGAGCCCGACCAGGGCCATCTTGAGTTGTTTGATCATGGGATGTCTCCGGGGGTTAAAAGCCATGGGCGCCATGGCTACCCATGCTCACCAGGAATTGAAGGTAGAAGGCATCGAAATTCGCCCGCTCGCCGGGCTCCAGGAGGATGTCATTCTTGGCGTACTGGGCCCGCAGGAGCGAGAACTCCGAGAGTTTCCAGGTCAAATCCAAGGTCCAGCGGTTAGAGGAGCCAAAGGAGGCCTGCTCGCCACCGCCGCTGACCTCGTTGGTCAGCCCTAACACGTCATAGCGCAGACCCGCGGTCCACCGGGGGGCGAATCCATAGAGGGCCTGGGCATAGAGACCATCGGTGGTAAAGGTAGGGCTTAGCCCCAGATCCTCCGGGTTGGGACTGGAGCGGATTTCCATGTCCTTGATGGATCGCAGATACTCAGTCTGAAATTTGAAGTCCCCCTGACCCTGGGCGCGGCCTCCCGCATACTTGTAAACCAGATCGATACCCCAGAGTCCCGCATCACCCGCGAGACCGATCTCCTCGATCAATTCCGGGTCCTCGGCCAGGTGGTCGTGTCCCTCCTCGCCATGGATGTAGGGCTGAACCTCCTGATGTTGGCGATTATGGGCGTAGGAGATACCCAATTGCAGGCCATGGCGGTCGCCGAGGTCTGGTGCAACCTTGGCAAAGGCGGTCCAGAGTCGCGGCCCGCCACTGGTATCCCCCAGCCCTAGCTCCTGCTGCTCCAGGTCATCCAGGGTAGCGCCAAGGATCTCTTGATTGCCCTGGGCCAACTCGGCCCCGACCAAGGTGTACAGGGGCAGCTTGGGCAGCCAGGTGATCTGGAGCCCGGTATCCTGAAGCCCATGAGCGCCGAGCAGATTCAGGTAAGGCAGATTCTGGTCCACGAAATCCCATTGATGAGGATGCTGTCTGTTGATATACCCAAAGTCGCTCAGGAACTTACCGGCCTTGATACGCAGCCCGTAGGGAAGACTACGGGTCTGGAGCCAGCCTTCCTCCAGATCGACATTCCCGTCCCCGTCTATCGCGATAAAGAGATTGGCATCGAAGTAGGGGTCCACGGTGGCGGAGAAGGCGAGTTCCGCCGACCGGAAGTTGAACCCGTTCTCCGCCGCCCCGTGGGCATGGGCCTCGGACTCCAGGGCCGCCTCGCCGGCGTGGGCATGTGGGAGCAGCCGGGACGGTTGATAGGCCGCGCCCACCAGCACGGAGCCCTCGCCATCGACCCCATCCTGGTAATAGTTGCCGTCCAGAAAGACAGAGATTTGGGGATTGAAGGCACTACCGGAGGTCAGGGCACCCAAGGCGCCGCCGCTCGCCGCTGCTGGGGGCGACGCCACAAGGGGCACGGCACCCGGAGCAGTGGGGGCGGTCATGGGTCGGGGCTCCGCCGTGGCGGCCGCCTTATCCGCCCGTGAGGCGACGGGGCCGGACTCTCGAGTACTGGAACTGGCGTCGCGCTCGGCCTTGGCGAGACGGGACTCCAATGCCGCGATACGGCTTTCGTACTGAGACTTCATCTGGTTGAGCATGGATCTCAGCTCGGCGATCTCGGTATCGCTCGCCGCCATGGCGGTGCCAGGGGCAAGCAGGGCCGCCAGCAGGATATACGGCCGGGGGGTGGGCAGGGTAGCGCAAGACACGCCCTGCGACAGTAAATGACGCATGTGAAATAGTTCCGATCAGGGTCAGCAAAAACCCTACCGCGTCCGCGACGGGTATGGGGATGGCTTATTAGGGTCGAATCGGGACTAGGCGGGCGGGGCGCGCGCCACCGGGGCGCGCTGGGGACGGATGATGGGGTTATCGGCGATCGCGGATGGGACCTCGACGCGCCAGGCTAGGCTTGGCGTTGGAGGCGGGGGTACGATGGACAACAAGGCGGGGGCCGCACCGATCATGCAGATCGGACAGGGGTCCGATTCGCCCTGCGTGAGGTGATCCAGTTCGTGAGCCCCCAGCAAGAACTGGAAGACCACCAAGGCGAGGGCGAGTATGAGCCGCCGAGATTTCATCCTAACTTTTATCTGACCTTGCTAATCCGCTGGCTCAAGCATACTTTGTTCCCCCCCTGGGCCGTCAAGGACCCGGGCATCCATTAGTCTTGAACCCCCGTGCGCTTTGGGGCAAGCTTCGCCATCCTCAAAAGCAGTCACCAAGGCCATGCCAACCACACTCCTTGCCCGTACCCCACGCCTGGATGGCACGGACCCCGAAGCCAAGCGCGCCGAGATCCTGAGCTATTTTCACGCCACCTGGGACCGCTACGAATCCCTGTTTCAGTTGCTGGCCAACGACCTGGCCTACACCCGCAAACCGATCAGCCTGCGCCACCCCCTCATCTTCTACCTGGGCCACACCGCCACCTTCTTCATCAACAAGCTGGTGCTGGCGGGACTGGTGGACCGGCGCATCGACCCCAGGCTGGAATCCCTGTTCGCCGTCGGCGTGGACGAGATGAGCTGGGACGACCTGGACGAGACCCATTACGACTGGCCGAGCCTGGACCAGCTCTGGGATTACCGCCGCCAGGTGCGCGCGACCCTGGACCAGGTGATCCGCGACACCCCCCTGACCTTGCCCATCGGCTGGCAGGACCCCTTCTGGGTGGTGCTGATGGGTATCGAGCACGAACGCATCCACCTGGAAACCTCCTCGGTGCTGATCCGCCAGCAGGTGCTGGACTGGGTGCGGCCCCACCCGGACTGGCCGCCCTGCCCCATCAGCGGCCCGGCGCCCGAGAATGCCCTGGTGGAGATCCCCGCCGGCCAGGTCCGGCTGGGCCGGGACCGCGATGACCCCTGGTATGGCTGGGACAATGAATACGGCCACCACGAGGCCGAGGTGACCGCCTTCCGCGCCGCGCGCTATTTGACCAGCAACGGCGAGTTCCTGCCCTTCGTCACCGCCGGCGGCTACGCCGATGACAGCCTCTGGGACGAGGAAGGCCTGGGCTGGTTGCGCTTCGCCCAGGCCCGGCATCCGACCTTCTGGGTGGCGGATGGCGACGCCTGGAAGCTGCGCCTGCTGGCCGAGGAGGTCCCCATGCCCTGGGACTGGCCGGTGGAGACCAACTGCCACGAGGCACGGGCCTTCTGCCGCTGGAAGGCGCGGGAGACCGGCCTGGGCGTGCGCCTGCCGAGCGAGGACGAATGGCACCGCATCCATGACCATGCCGGCCTGACCGACGTCCCGATGGACGCGCCCGCGACCGCCAACCTGCACCTCGACCACTGGGCCTCCAGTTGTCCGGTCAACCGCTTCCCCCACGGCGACTTGTTCGACGTGGTCGGTAACGTCTGGCAGTGGTGCGAGACGCCCACCTACCCCTTCGCGGGCTTCGCCGTCCATCCCATTTATGACGACTTCACCACGCCCACCTTCGATAACCGTCACAACATCATCAAGGGCGGGTCCTGGATCGCGACCGGCAACGAGGCGCGCCATGTCTCGCGCTATGCCTTTCGCCGTCACTTTTTCCAGCACGCGGGCTTCCGCTACATCGTCAGCGCGGCGCCGGCGACCCAGCCCGACTCCCGGTACGAAACCGATGCGCTGCTGTCGCAGTATGCCGAATTTCACTATGGCGACGCCTACTTCGGCGTGCCCAACTTTCCCCGCGCCGTGGCGGACATCGCCATCGCCGCCTGGGCCCGCCACGGCCAGGGCCGGGCGGCGGGGCGGGCCCTGGACCTGGGCTGCGCCACGGGTCGCTCCAGCTTTGAGCTAGCACGCCATTTCGCCCAGGTCGAGGGGATCGATTTCTCCGCCCGCTTCATCCAGACCGGCGTGCAACTGGCCGAGACCGGCGTCATCCGCTACACCCTCCCGGACGAGGGCGAACTGGTGCTGTACCGGGAACGCCGGCTGGAGGACCTGGGTCTGGCGGAGGTCGCGCACCGGGTGGCCTTCTGGCAAGGCGACGCCTGCAACCTGAAACCGGTTTTCAGGGGCTATGACCTGATCCTGGCCATCAATCTCATCGACCGTCTCTATGCCCCGCGCCGCTTCCTGGCGGAGGTGCATGAACGGCTCAACCCCGGTGGCCTGCTGGTGCTGGCCTCGCCCTACACCTGGCTGGAGGAACATACCCCGCGGGAGGAATGGGTCGGCGGCTTCAAGCAGGATGGCGAGTCCTACACCACCCTCGACGGCCTCCAGGATCTTCTCGGCACCCACTTCGAGCGCGTCGAGGGCCCGGTCGAGGTCCCCTTCGTCATCCGCGAGACGCGCCGCAAGTTCCAGCACAGCCTGTCGGAGCTAACGGTATGGCGACGCCGGGAGACCTGATATCACCAAGACCGCCGTGCGGCTCGCTCGCCATCTTTCGGGGTTGCCGCTATGGCAAAGACCGCTGCCACTCGCCATGACCTTGCGGAACACCTCAGGACTCTGGAGGAGATGGCGGCTTATGGTCACACCCTGCTCAAGATCATGGGCCCCTTGGGCTCAAGCGCCATGCCGCGACAAGCCATCACTCACCCGCTAGCCGGACCCTGGTCCACCCCTGCGCGATCAGGGGGCCTTATAGCCTGGCTCGCCGCTGGCCTCGCCCTGCTAGCGGCAACGGCTGCCCTGGCCGCCGAGGCGCCCGGGACCGGGATCAAGCATGTCTTCCTCATGGTCGCGGACGGGGCGGGCTACAACAGCTGGACGGCGGCCAGCATGTATCAGGGCCGATGGGATGCCAGTACGGGGAAGAGCACCCAAGTCTGGGAGGGTCCGCACTGGGTCGCGTTTGGCTGTAGCACCTATCCCTTGAATACCTCAGCCACCCCGACCGGTACCGGTCTGCAGGATGCGGGCCTCATCTACGACCCGGCCAAGGCCTGGGACCGCGCGCACGGCTATGCCTGGTTGCGGTCGGGCGCCACCGATTCCGCCGCCGCGGCCACCGCCCTGTCCACGGCCACCAAGACCTTCAACAATGCCATCAACTGGAGTGACCTGGACCAACCCCTGGGCCCCACCCTGGCCGAGATGGCCAAGGCGGCGGGCAAGGCCGTGGGCGTCGTCACCACGGTGCCCTGGTCTCACGCCACGCCCGCGGGCCTGGCCAATGCCCATAACGTCAGCCGGAAGAACCTGGCCGAGCTGGCCAACGCCATGCTGGCCGGCGAGGTGATGGATGTCATCATGGGTGCCGGCAATCCCGACTACGACGATAATGGCGAGCCCCGGAAGGTCCCGGGGGATTACCCGTCGGTCGGGGGGTCCGACACCTGGAGGGCGATAGAGGAGGCGCGGGCCCGTCCCGCCGGTACCTATCAGGGTTTTCGGCCCCTTTCGACCCTGGCGGAATTCCAGGCCCTGATCAGCGGACCGACGCCCCGGCGGGTGCTGGGGACGGCCCAGGTGGCGACCACGCTGCAAGAGGCCCGGCAGGGCGCGCAGGCCGGGGAGTCCGGCGCGGACTCGCCCCGCAACCCCGGGGTGCCGGATCTGGTGACCCTGGTGCGGGGGGCGCTGAACGTGCTGGACGAGGATCCCGATGGCCTCTTCCTCGCCATCGAGGGCGGCGCCATCGATTGGGCCAATCACCAGAACAATGCCAGCCGCATGATCGAGGAACAGCTGGACTTCTTCGCGGCCATGGATACGGTCATCGCCTGGGTGGAGGCCAACAGCCATTGGGGGGAATCGCTCCTGATCCTGACCGCCGACCATGAAACCGGCTTGCTGTGGGGACCCCGGTCGGACCAGGTTCCCTTCGATCCCCTGGTGGATCAAGGGGCTGGCCGGGTGCCACAACTGGCTTTCAATGCCACCGGCCATACCAACAGCCTGGTGCCGGTCTATGCGCGCGGCGCTGGCAGCGAATGGCTGGCTCGGTTCGTGATCGGTGATGACCCCGTCAGGGGGGCCTATGTCGACAACACCGGCGTGGCCCAGGTCCTGAGATATGCGGTGGCGGGTCAAGCGCCGGCCATACCCGCCCCCGCCACCCGCGGTCCCTGAGGGCATCCGGATGCGAGTGGCGCTCGTGACAGACAGTCTACGTCACCCATGGAAGACTAAATTTCGGGGGAACCTCAAGCCCGGTCTGGACAGGAATCCCGCCTTCCACAGTTCCACGCTTAGAGTTCGGTGCAGTGCCCCAAAGTACGTTGGGAGCCAGATCCGATTGGGGGACTCATTGGGGGATCAGTTAAAGGAGTTTAATCCTAACTAACTGTAAATTAAGCAAAAAATTTCTTATAAGTGGCGGAGAGGGAGGGATTCGAACCCTCGATACGTTGCCGTATACACGCTTTCCAGGCGTGCTCCTTAAGCCACTCGGACACCTCTCCGGGATTTGAGCCAACAAGCGGGCACAGGGATACGAGCCTCTGTATGCCTTTCATGCCGTTGGGAGGGCGCACGATAATGGAATCCTTTCTAAGGCGCAAGTTTTCCGGGCTTCCCGCCCACCTTGCCGATCCCATCCACGACCGGCGGGCGCGGGGGTAGTGGCTCCTAATCCTCGCGAGTCATGCCAAGCTATGATATGGGGACGTGCGCTTCTTCCTTCTCGGACTCAACAGCTTGTAGGCCATGACTAAGCTACCCCCCTCCCCCACCCTCGCCGATCAAGCGGACCGCCACCAGCTCTATGAGCAGTCGGTCCAGTGCCCCCAGGCGGAGGTGGATTTCATCGACCGTACCTACCGCGACCTGCGCTGTAAAACCGCCCGGCGGCTGCGAGAGGATTTCTGCGGCACCGCGGCCCTGTGCTGCGAATGGGTGCGGCGGCGCAAGACCAATCAGGCCACGGGTGTCGATATTGACGACGAGGTGCTGGATTGGGGGCGCGCCCATAATCTGGCGCGGCTGGACGAGGCCCAGGCCCAACGGGTGACCCTGCGTCTGGACAACGTGCTCGCCGTGGAAACCGGCACCCAGGATATCGTCTGTGCCCTGAACTTTAGCTACTGGCTGCTGACGAAGCGGGCGGCCTTGCTGGCTTATTTCCGCCGGGTCCGTGACAGCCTCAAGCCGGACGGGGTGTTTTTCCTGGATGCCTATGGCGGCTATGACGCCTACCGCTTGACGGCCGAGGAGCGAGTCATCCAGGGCGATGACGGCCTTTTCACCTATATTTGGGACCAGGCCCACTACGACCCCATCAGCGGCCGGCTGATCTGCCACATCCATTTCGCCTTCAAGGACGGCTCGCGGCTGGAGCAGGCCTTCAGCTACGACTGGCGGCTCTGGTCCTTGCCCGAGATCCGGGAGTTGCTGGCGGAGGCGGGCTTTGGCCGCGTGCTGTGCTATTGGCAGGGCTGGGATGCCCAGGGCGAGCCGGATGGCATCTTCGTGCCGGTAGAGGAAGGCGAGCCCGAGGCGGGCTGGATCGCCTACCTCACGGCGGAGCGCTCATGATGAGTGCTGGGTTGGCGTCTTGGCGAGACCCTCCAGGATGAAATCGGCGATGGCCTCCGGGTCCCCCAGGGGTAGCAGCGGCGGATGGGCGCCCGCCGGCGGCACGCCGTCCGTAATCAGGGCCCGGATGTCCGGATCAGCGGGATAAAGATAGGGCCTACCCAGACCGGCGCGGTGGACTTCTAACTTGGGAAAGGCGCTGAATTTAAAGCCCTCCACCAGAATCAGATCGATCTGACCGGGGTCGAAGCGCGCCAGCATCTCCTCCAGATCCGGGTCCTGGCCGCTGGCCTCGCGCACACTTTGCAGGACCCACCGGTCCCCGGCGGCCAGCAGGACCTGGAGGGCCCCGGCGGCGCGGATCTCAAAGCTGTCCTTACCGGGTCGATCGACCTCGAAACCATGATGGGCGTGCTTGAGATAGCCGATCCGCCGGCCTCGCCGCCGCAAGACGGGCACCAGCCTCTGGAGCAGGGTCGTCTTGCCGGTGCCGCTGGGGGCGACAAAGCCGATCACCGGAATGGGGCTCGCCAGGGGGTTGGGGTCCATGGGCCTCCTCGGCCGCGGCCGGGATCGAATCCGCCAGCGGCATTTATGAAATAATGATGCCAAGTTTACGCTCGGCGCCGATGGGGGGCAGCATCAGCCCGCCCGGTCCAGTCCCCTTCACCTCCCCAGATGAGAACCGCATCCTTCAGCCATGGCGCAGTATATCTACACAATGAATCGGGTCGGCAAGATCGTGCCGCCCAAGCGCGTGATCCTGCGCGACATCTCCCTGTCCTTCTTCCCCGGCGCCAAGATCGGCGTGCTCGGCATCAACGGCTCGGGCAAATCCACCCTGCTGCGCATCATGGCCGGCCTCGACACCGAGATCGAGGGCGAGGCCCGGCCTCAGCCCGGCATCAAGGTCGGCTTCCTGCCCCAGGAGCCCCAGCTCGACCCCACCAAGGATGTGCGCGGCAATGTCGAGGAGGCCCTGGGCCATGTCAAGGCCGCCCTGGAGCGCCTGGATGCCGTCTATGCCGCCTACGCCGAGCCGGACGCTGATTTCGACGCCCTGGCCAAGGAGCAGGCCGAGCTGGAGAACCTGATCGAGACCACCGACGGCCACAACCTGGACCGCACCCTGGAGGTAGCCGCCGAGGCCCTGCGCCTGCCGCCCTGGGACGCCGACGTGGCCAAGCTCTCCGGCGGCGAGCGGCGCCGGGTGGCCCTGTGCCGACTGCTGCTGTCCAAGCCCGACATGCTGCTCCTCGACGAGCCCACCAACCACCTGGACGCCGAGTCCGTGGCCTGGCTGGAACGCTTCCTCCACGAATACCCCGGTACCGTCGTCGCCGTCACCCATGACCGCTACTTCCTCGACAATGTCGCCGGCTGGATCCTGGAACTGGACCGTGGCTACGGCATCCCCTGGGAGGGCAACTACTCCTCCTGGCTAGACGCAGAAGGAGGCGCGCCTGGAGCAGGAGCAGAAGCAGGAGGGTGCCCGCATCAAGACCATGAAGCAGGAGTTGGAGTGGGTGCGCGCCAACCCCAAGGGCCGCCACGCCAAGAGCAAGGCGCGCCTGGCCCGCTTCGACGAACTGCAGTCCCAGGAATTCCAGGCCCGCAACGAGACCAACGAGATCTATATCCCGCCCGGCCCGCGCCTGGGCGACCTGGTGGTGGAGGCCCAGGGCCTGAGCAAGGCCTACGGCGACCGCCTGCTCTACGAGAATCTCTCCTTCAACCTGCCCAAGGGCGGCATCGTCGGCATCATCGGCCCCAACGGTGCGGGCAAGACCACCCTCTTCCGCCTCCTGACCGGCGCGGAGCAACCCGACGCCGGCACCTTGCGCATCGGCGAGACGGTGCAGATCGCCTATGTCGATCAGAGCCGCGACGCCCTGGATGGCAGCAAGACGGTCTGGGAGGAGATCTCCAATGGCTCCGACACCATCATCGTCGGCCGCTACGAGATGCCCTCGCGGGCCTATTGCGGGCGCTTCAACTTCAAGGGCACCGACCAGCAGAAACGCATCGGCGACCTCTCCGGCGGCGAGCGCAACCGCATCCACCTCGCCAAGGTCCTGAAAAGTGGCGGCAACCTGCTACTCCTCGACGAGCCCACCAACGACCTGGACGTGGAGACCCTGCGTGCCCTGGAAGAGGCCATCCTCGCCTTCCCCGGCTGCGCCCTGGTTATCAGCCATGATCGCTGGTTCCTGGACCGCATCGCCACCCACATCCTGGCCTTCGAGGACGACTCCCAGATCACCTGGTTCGAGGGCAATTACGCCGACTACGAGGCCGACCGCCATCGCCGCCTGGGGGCGGAGGCGGACCAGCCCCATCGCCTCAAATATCGGCGGATCCACGCCTGAGCCGGGGTAGGCCATGACGGATGCCCGGGACCTGATGGAGCGCGCGGCGCGATTGCTGGACCGCGTCGAGGCCCTGTTGCCCAACGCCCCGGCCGAGCCCGACTGGGAGGCCCAGGCCTTCCGCTGGCGCCGGCTGGGTGGCCGGGGCCATTTGCGAGCCCTGGCCCACCCCCAGCGGCTGGCCCTGGACGACCTGCTCTGCCTCGACCGTCAGAAGGCCGAGATCCTGCGCAACAGCCGCCAGTTCCTGGCCGGGCGCGGCGCCAACAACATCCTGCTCTGGGGGTCGCGGGGGACCGGCAAGTCGTCCCTCATCAAGGCCATCTTCAACAGCCTGTGCGACCAGGGCCTGCGTCTCATCGAGATGGACAAGGATGAATTAGTGGACCTGCCGGAGGTGCTGGATCTGATACACGGCCGGCCGGAGCGGTTCGTCATCTTCTGCGACGACCTCTCCTTCGATGCCAACGAGTCCAGCTTCAAGGCCCTCAAGGCGGTGCTGGAAGGCTCCCTCAACGCCGCCCCGGACAACCTCCTCATCTACGCCACCTCCAACCGGCGCCACCTGCTGCCCGAGTTCCATCGCGAGAACCGCGAGGCGGCCCTGATCGACGGCGAGATCCACCCGGGAGAGAGCGTGGAGGAGAAGATCTCCCTCTCGGATCGCTTCGGTCTCTGGATCGCCTTCCATCCCTTCACCCAGGACCAGTACCTGGCCATCGTCCATCACTGGCTGGGGCGGCTTGGGACCGCCAGCCGTAGCCCGGAGACGGTCGATCCCGCCGCCCTGCGCTGGGCCTTGCAACGCGGCTCCCGCAGCGGCCGCACGGCCTGGCAGTTCGCCCGGGACTGGGCCGGCAGGGACTCGGACGCCTCGTGATACCCCACGCCCAACTCGGGCGAATCCTATAGGAGTCGGCAAAGTGCTCAAGATTTTCTGCTCCCCCGCGCGCTATGTCCAAGGTCGTGACGCCAGCCGCGAACTCGCCAGGGAAATGGTCAAGATGGGTATCGGCGCACGGCCCTTGATCATCGCCAGTCCCACCGCCCGTCACCAAACCGAACCCCTCTGGATCGAGGCCTTCGGGACGGAGAATATCCCTTTTGAGGTCGTGGAATTTGGCGGCGAATGTTCCGCTGCGGAAATCGAGCGCTGCACGGCGGAGGCCCGGCGCACCCAGGCCGGGAGCATCGTGGGCGCCGGTGGCGGCAAGGCCCTCGACACCGCCCGGGCGGTGGCCGCCGCCCTGAATCTGCCGGTGGTGTGCTGCCCCACGGTCGCGGCCAGCGATGCCCCCTGCAGCGCCCTGTCCGTGGTTTACACCCCCGCCGGCGTTTTTGATCGCTGTCTCTTTTACAAACGCAATCCGGATCTGGTCCTGGTGGACACCTCCATCATCGCCCGGGCACCGGTACGGTTTCTCATCGCCGGCATGGGTGACGCCCTGGCGACCTGGTTCGAGGCGGACACGGCGCACCGAGCCTGCAAGCGCAATCAGGTGGGAGGGGGCAGCACGCTGGCGGCCATGGCGATCGCGCGCACCTGCTACCAAACCCTGCTGCAAGACGGTATCGCCGCCGTTGCCGCGGCGCGGGCAGGCGCGGTGACCCCGGCCTTGGAGCGCATCATCGAGGCCAACACCCTGCTCTCCGGGCTGGGTTTTGAGTCGGGTGGCCTGGCCGTCGCCCACGCCGTCCATAACGGCCTGACGGCGGCACCGGAGACCCATCATTGCCTGCATGGCGAAAAAGTCGCCTTCGGCACCTTGGTGCAATTGGTGCTGGAAGGCCGGGAGGCGGCCGAGATCCGGGAGCTGATGGCATTCTCCGCCTCCGTTGGTCTGCCTTTGACACTCGCGGAGCTTGGCATCGAGACCCTGTCCCCGGAGCGAGCGAAGGTTATCGCCGAACTGGCCGTGGCACCGGGGGAGACTTCCCATAATGAAGCGTTTGAGGTGACCTGGGTCGCGGTCAAGGATGCCATTCTGGCCGCCGATGCCCTGGGGCGGGACTTCATCGCGCCCTAGGTCAGGGGAACGGAAAGGGGGGCAATGGCCGGTGAATCGTCTCCGTCAGCCCCCCATGATCCCTGGAATACTGGGCCTACACTGGAGTCGAATCCGCACTAAGCAGCTTAGCGGCTGGTGGGTGGTGCTATGCAGATAAAACTATAATCCGACCAGAGGTTATTCGTTTTTCTCTGCCGATTGATTTTTGCGACCTTTTGGACCTTGGCGCATTCCTTGTCGGCTATGGCTTGTGCTTCCTCTGGCCGCTTTGTATCCGCGTTCACGACAATATTATTGGGATCGGAGCTAAGAAGCTCGGGAGCCGCGCAGCCTGTGAGAGAAATGGACAGCACCACGATTTGAATTTTCATAATCTTTGTTTCAAGATGGTTAATGGAAAACCAAACACTGGGCCTGGCGTTGCGAAAGCCCTTACGAATATACCATGATTCCCCATTACACCTCTTTTCGCGCTGGATCAATCATTATAGCTCGCATTAGGCCCCTGACAAATGGGAGTGTCGCAACTCACTGGCTTATTTAATTATTATACCCTCGGTGATTTAGGATATTTTTTGCCTCGGAGCCTTGTACCTGAAAAATTCTTTCTGGTTACAGAAACATCAATGTACTCACCGTCGATCCCCAGAGCGCTGTCTCGCGACATATAATTGATCCTGATTACCCTCATGGCTCAGCTTATTGGCCAATAGGACCTTCAAGTGAGTCAACACGAGCAACGACCTTGGGCCTTAACTACTTAGCATCCTGACAGTTTAGCCAATTCACGGCAGAATGGCGAAAAGGAGAGATTCCGTGCGCATCCATACTGGCCGCTTGCTGCTGACGCCCGCCAACCCTTTACTGGCGATCGATCCCGCTGCGCTTCAAACCGACCTGGAGACCATTGGCTTCATCGGTGAGCCCTTGCCTGGTCTGGATAGCGCCTTTGTCGTCGGGACGCACTTCCTGGGCCTGCTGACCTTTGCCGGCTGCTCGGTCAATCTTACATTGGAGCCGACACCCGATGGCGGTCCCTTCACCCATGTCCGCCTGCTCGGCCCCCTACCGCGACCGTCCTTGTTCCAGGGCCGTAATACCCGCCCGCCGCGCTGCCCTACCTGCCGGGCTCTGCATCAGGGCTGGGCTCACATCCTACAGCGTCAGGAAAGCCAAGATTTGGCCTGTCCAGCTTGTGGCTCAAGGCGATCATCCTGGGACTGGGAATGGCGGGATAAGGCCGGTTACGGCCGGAGCTTCATCTCGGTGGAGGAGGTCTTCCCCGGCGAGGCGGAGCCTACACCAAGCTTGCTAGCGGCACTCACGGCCCTTACCGCCAGCCCTTGGCGACGCCTGTTCATTCAAGACTGATTCGACGTTAATAATCCCATTTTGCCCCTATACATTCGCGTCCAGCCGCTCGGCGGCCTTAGGCGGGATGGACTTCCCGGACGGCATCTTCATAATCCGGATGGCTCGGCTGACCCAATCCCGGCCTTTCTCTTTTTAAATTACGCCGACCCCCTCCGGCAGGGCGATGGTCATGCTTAGGGGCAGATGGTCGGAGAGGGGATAATCGAGGACCTCGACATTGAGAATGCGCAAGGTGTGGGAGACCAGAATGTGATCCAGGCTGCGCTTGGGCTGCCAGCTTGGGAAGGTCTTGAGTTCGCAATCCAGGCCGCGCAGGTCGGACTCCCGCACCAGTTGCCGCAGCGACCGGCTGCGGCAACCACAGTTGAAATCACCCATGACCACCAGATAGGGATAGCGTTCAGTCAGTTGGGCGATGTAGCGCAATTGGCGGCTGCGCGCCCGCCAGCCGAGGGCCAGGTGCAGAATGCAGATGCCCAGCAGGGCGCCATCGGACAGGTCCATCTCGACGATGACGGCGCCGCGCCCCGGCAGGCCGGGAAGCTTATGCTCGACGACCCGCGCCGGGCGCAGCCGGCTGAGGACACCGTTGCCGTGCTGAGCCAGCTTGCCGAGGTTGCGGTTGACCTGGCGATACCAGAAGGGGAACTGGGCCTCATCGGCGAGATATTCGATCTGATCGATGAAGCTGGTGCGCAGGCTGCCGCCGTCGATTTCCTGCAAGCCCACCAGGTCGAAGCCCCCCAACAGGCTGGCGATGCGGCCCAGGTTGACCTGCCGCTCGCGGTGGGGGAGCAGGTGTTTCCAACTCTTGGTCAGGTATTCGCGGTACTGGCGGGTGTGGATACCGGCCTGGATGTTGTAGCTGAGCAGTTTGATCCGCTGCATGACGTCCTTTTGACGGAGGGGGAAGGTTGGGCCTGGCCAATAGGCGAGAGGATACCCTGAAAGGTGGCTGGCCCCAATGAGAAAGGGCAGCGGATGGCTGCCCTTTCTTGTATCGCCAGTTCCGGGAGCCGCGCCCCCGGGGGACTTGCCTTACTGGCTCAGGCCCTGGACATACTGGGACACGGCGGCGATCTCGGCGTCCGTCATCCGGGCGGTGACGCCTCGCATCATGCCATTAGGGTCGTTGGCGCGGGTGCTGTTGCGGTAGAGCTTGAGGGTGGATTCGACATAGGTCGCGTGCTGTCCGGACAGGCGCGGGAATTTGGCGAGGCCCAAGCCAGCGCCAGTCGGGCCATGACAACCGGTGCAGGCGGGCACTCCCGTCTCGGCGTTGCCGCCCCGGAAGATGCGCCCGCCGAGTTCCACCGCGGACTGATCCGTGGTGCCGCCGGTCTGGGTCTGAGAGGCGTAATAGGCGGCCAGGTCGGCAAAATCCTGCTCATTGAGGGTCAGGACCTGGGGGCTCATGCTTTCATTAACGCGGGCGGTGGACTTGAAGTCCATCAGTTGCTTATAAATATACTCAGGGTGCTGTCCGGCCAGCTTGGGCCAGGTGGGCACCAGGCTATTACCGGCGGGACCATGGCAGGCCATGCAGACAGCGGTCTTGGCCTCTCCCGCCTTCGCGTCACCCGCCGCCTGAACGCCAGTGGAAAGGAATACCGCCGCAACGGCGACCGTGGTCAGCCATGTCTTATTCATGTCAATTGCCCGTTTCTAGTTAGAGAAACCCGTCGCGGCCGCCCGAACGGACCACTGCCCGGCGGAAATTGGCGATTGTATAGCAGATCAGGGCCGAAGTGGTCAATCTGGCAAGCCTGACGAAAATTCTGCGGGCATTAGCCGGTTATGCAGCCCATCTCACTTTCCCCATCATGGCGAGGTCATAGTCCCCGGCGCCGGGTTAAAATACCCTTCCCCACCGCCAGCGCCAGGGAGTTCGCCATGTTCAGCCCAGGACCGCCAGAACAACCTCCATCCGAGGAGGAGGGCCCTTTCGAGCAGATCCTGCTCCTGTGCCTCCAGCGAATCCTGGAGGACGAGCATCCGACGCGTTTCCTGCGCTGGGCCCAGGACGCACTGACGCCTATCCTCAACCGGGAACAGCCCGACCTGGGCCCCGGCGAGGATCGGCGGCTGGCCTTTCTGCTCGCTCGCGCCATCTGGAACGCCACCCCTCTGCCGGGACAGGGCTTTCGGCCCCAGCCCCTGAACGCGCCGGATGACGCCATGCCCTGCCCCTGCGGCTCCCGGGCCCTCTATGGTCAATGCTGCGGCGCGATCCGGGACGCCCCCGAAATGCCCCCCGACCTGCTCTGGGAGCTCCTGCTAGCGGAACTGGGCGAGCCCCTCTTCAAGCAGGCCCTGGCTTCTGGCGAGGTGCCGCCGCACCTGCTGGGCCTGGCGGCGGAACGCTGGCTGATGGAGGACAAGCCCGGCCGCGCCATCGCCCTGCTCGAACCCCTCTTTGACGGCCCCACCGCCACCAGGCTGGACGAGCGCTGCGAGCAGGCCCTCAACATCCTTTGCGATGCCTATGACCGCCGCGATCACTGGAAGAAAAAACGCGCCTTCCTGGATCGCATGCGGACGCATCCCTGTCGCGGCTTGCGCGCCGCCGCCTGGCAGCGCCTCTGTACCATCCATATCGACGAGGGCGCCTTCGCCGAGGCGCAACTGGCCTTTTCCCAGACCCAGCGCGAGGCCCCAGATAATCCCGGTACCGCCCTGCTGGAGATAGCCTTGCTGGCGACCCAGCATGAGGACGGGCTGGCCCGGGATCGCGCCCTCTTCTGGCGCCACAAGCTGCGCCGTTCGGGCGAGGAGGACGCCGGGATTCTCGACTTCCTGGAGCAGGCAGGGCGCGATCCCCTGGATGCCCTCATGACCAGCCAGTCGACCATCATCGACCACCGCCTCATGGACCTGCGCGACTGGGCCAGGGCTAGCACCCAGCGCCCAACCCCGGTTTATGACCTGGAGCCGGCGATCCTGGAGACTCGGGGTGAGAAGCATCCGGCCAGCACCCCCGTCCTGGAGCGGGACGCGGCGGGCCACCCCGACCCCGCCCCCGAGCCTCGCCACCAGATGCGCCTGCTACCACCCGGCGACGTGGCGGCGCTGGAGGCCCAGTGGCACGCCCTCTTCCCGGCCCCCAAACCCCTCGGCCCGCAACTCATGCCGATCGCTACCTCTCCCAATCCCTGGGAGGAGAGGGAGGAGGAGGGCTGGCTGGCCTTTCTCGACCGCCACCCGGCGGCGGCGGACAGTCTCGATATCCTCGACGACCTGGTCACCGCCATCTATGTCCATCCCGACAGCGCCCTCCCCTGGATCGCGCGCGCTCTGCTGGTGCCCCTGCTGGAGCGTGCCCAGTCGATCGCGGCCCGGGTGCTGCCGGACGAGGACCCCCGGACCCTGCCCTGGGACCTGGCGGACAACCGCCCAGCGCTGCGCCTCCTGTTTCGACTTTACCTTGCCCAGACCGAAGCCGGCCAGGAAGAGGCGGCCGTCGCCAGCCTGCACCGACTGATGCGGCTCAATCCCCGGGATCATCACGGCATCCGCGCCGACCTTATGAATGACTACCTCCGCCAAGGCGAGGACGCAGAGGCCCTGGCCCTGGCCCGGCGCTTTCCCAACGACCGCCTGGTGGACCTGGCCTATGGCGAGGTCCTTGCCCTCTTCCGCCAGGGCTCATCCCGGCAAGCCCAGCAAGCCTTGCGCCGCGCCCAGAGCCAGCTGCCTCTCATCCCCCGCTACCTGACTCAAAAGCGGGTCGCCCGCCCGCGCCAGCGGGAGCCTGGACCCAGCCCAGCCAGCGCCGAGACGGCCTGGTTCTATCGCGAGTCCATGCTTGATGTCTGGGAGGCCGAACCGGGACTGCTGGAGTGGCTGCGGCGACAGGCGGGTTAAACCTGGGTAATTAGGCCATTAGGGGGAGCGACAACTAAAGCCCAAGAAGCGGCGTCCTCATGGGGTCGCTTGGGGCCAGAGGGTGCCGTCGCGTAGGCCAGCGATGACGGAGGCCGTACCAGGCCGCACGCCGCGCCAGAGCCAGAAGGCCTCGGCGGCCTGTTCCACCAGCATCCCCAGCCCGTCGAGGACCCGGGTGGCGCCATGGTCCTGGCCCCAGCGGCAAAAGGCGGTGACATGGTCACCGTAAAGGAGGTCGTAGGTCCAGCCCCCGGGCGCCAGGCAGCCCTCCGGTATCTCCGGCAGGGAACCGTCCAGGCCGGCGGAGGTGGCGTTGATGATGAGATCGAAACCGTCGCCCTCGAGCTCCTCAAGGCCCCCGCCGCGCACCTTCCCCCATTCCCAGCCTTGTTCGGCGCGCAGCTTTTCGCCGAGGGTGGCCAGGGCCAGGGCCCGCCCGGTGGTGCGGTTGGCGATCACCAGTTCCGCGATCCCGGTCTCCAGCAGGGGCTCCAGCAGGCCCTTGGCGGCCCCGCCGGCCCCTACCAGGAGCAAGCGCCGGCCGGGAAAGACAAAGCCGTGGTTGCCTCCCAGGTCACGAACCAGGCCGACTCCATCGGTGTTGTCCCCCCGCAGCCGGCCATCGGGCAGCCGGATCAGGGTGTTGACGGCCCCCGCGATGGTTGCCCGGGGGCTGAGTTCGTCGGCCAATTCCCAGGCCTGTTCCTTGAAAGGCACGGTGACATTGAGCCCCTGGCCACCCCTGTCCAGGAAGCGCCGCACCTCGCCCTCGAAGTCCGCCAGGTCGCCGAGAATCCGCCCGTATTCAAGATCCTGGCCCGTGGCACGGGCAAAGGCGGCATGGATCAGCGGCGACTTGCTGTGGGCGATGGGGTTGCCAATGACGGCATAGCGGTCGGTCATATCTCAGCCTTGCAGCCAGCGGGCGGCATCCTTGGCGTAATAGGTGAGGATGGCGTCGGCCCCGGCGCGGCGAATCGACAGCAGGGACTCCAGGACCACCGCCCGCTCATCGAGCCAGCCGTTCTGGGCAGCCGCCTTGAGCATGGCGTATTCACCGCTAACCTGATAGGCCATGGTCGGCACGCCGAACCGCTCCTTGATCCGCCGCACTATGTCCAGGTAGGGCAAGGCCGGCTTGACCATGACCATGTCGGCGCCCTCCTGGAGATCGAGGGCGACCTCCCGCAGAGCCTCGTCGGTGTTGGCCGGGTCCATCTGATAGCTGTACTTGTCACCTCCGCCCAGGTTGGCCGCCGAGCCCACGGCTTCGCGGAAGGGGCCATAGAAGCTGGAGGCATACTTGGCCGAATAGGCCAGGATGCGGGTGTGGATGTGGCCCGCCCCCTCCAGTGCCGAGCGGATGGCGCCGACGCGCCCGTCCATCATGTCCGAGGGCGCCACCACGTCCGCCCCGGCCTCGGCGTGAGACAGGGCCTGCTTGACCAGGACCGCCACCGTCTCGTCATTGAGCACATAGCCGCTGGCATCAATGAGCCCGTCCTGGCCATGGGTGGTGAAGGGATCGAGGGCGACGTCGGTAATAACGCCCAGGTCCGGCAGGGCCTGCTTAAGGGCACGCACCGCCCGTTGGGCCAGGCCCTGGGGATTGAAGGCCTCGCGAGCGTCCTCCGACTTGGCCTCGGGCGGGGTCACGGGGAAGATGGCCATGGCCGGGATGCCCAGGTCCACCACCTCGCGAGCCTCCGCAAGCAGGCAGTCGATGCTCTTGCGCACCACCCCCGGCATGGAGGCCACCGGCTCCCGCCGTCCCTCACCTTCCAGAACAAAGACGGGATAAATCAAGTCTTCCGGCCCCAGCCGCGTCTCGCGCATCAGCCGGCGGGAAAAGACATCCCGGCGCATGCGGCGGGGTCGGAGCAAGGGAAAACCAGGGTGCGGAGGGTTATCAGAGATCATGGGCGAGTCCATAATGGCGAGGAATTGCGGTATGCACGAAACGGCGAGTTAAGGCTCGGGGCCGTTGCCCGTCCCGCGCCACTCACCTGTCTTGGGAAAATATCCTACCCTTGACCGCCAGATAGCACTAGCCCCACCCAAAACCCCGGATTACAAGGAGCCTAAGCCATGTTCCAGCATCACAGCCATGACGACCACCGCCACGATCACCGTCACGACCACCCGCACGCCTATGGCCCCCATCCCACGCACCCCAACACCTTCGCCGTCGATCGCCCGGATTTCGAGGAGAAGGTGATCGCGGCCTCGCGGGAAGGGCCCATCCTGGTGGACTTCTGGGCCGACTGGTGCTCTCCCTGTCACGCCCTGACGCCTCACCTGGAAAGGGCGGTGGCCGAATACCAGGGGGCCCTCCGCCTGGCCAAGGTCGAGGTGGACGAGGGTGACAACATGAAGCTGGCGGGGCATTACCACCTGCGCGGCTTTCCCACCGTCATCCTCTTCCGTGACGGCGCGGAACGGGGCCGCTTCAGCGGCGCCCGCTCGACGGCCCAGATCCGCGACTGGTTGCGGGAGCATCTGGACGCAGCCCCCACGGCGGTCGCGGCCTGAGGCCTAAGGCGATTTCCGGAAATACAGATGCCACCAAACGATCGCCTCGGGCGACTGAAGTTGCCCCTTCATTCACACCGCCGGTGGTTGGTACCCAGTCTTCTGGGATTCATCTAGGGCCTTGGCGACTAAGAATCAATCCGCCTCGGCCAGCCAGTCCCGCGCCACCAGGAATCTTTCGTAGAGCGCCGCCTCCGGCGACCCTGGCTCGGGATGCCAGCCATAGCGCCAACTCACCTCTGGCGGCAGGGACATGAGGATGGATTCGGTCCGGCCGCCAGACTGAAGCCCGAACAGGGTGCCCCGATCGTATACCAGATTGAATTCCACATAGCGGCCCCGGCGGTATTTCTGAAAGGCCCGTTCCCGCTCGCCCCAGGCCAGGTCCTTACGCCGCTGAACGATCGGCAAATAGGCTGGTAAATAGTGGTCGCCGACACTTTGCAGCAGGGCAAGGCTACGCGCGAAGCCCCATTCATCGAGATCGTCGAAAAAGAGGCCACCGATGCCGCGTGGCTCGTCGCGGTGCTTGAGGAAGAAATACTCGTCGCACTGGCGCTTCAGAAGGGGATGGACCTCGGCCCCAAAGGGCAGGCAGGCGGCGCGGGCGACCCGGTGCCAATGGATGGCGTCTTCCTCGAAGCCATAATAGGGCGTCAGGTCGAAGCCGCCACCAAACCACCAGACCGGCTCGGCACCCGGCTTCTCGGCCATGAAGAAGCGCACGTTGAGATGGGAGGTGGGCACGTAAGGGTTGCGGGGGTGCATGACCAGGGATACGCCCATGGCTTGATAGGCCCTGGCCGCTAACTCCGGACGCCGCACCGTCGCCGAGACCGGCAAGCTTGCCCCAAAGACATGGGAAAAATTGATCCCACCCTGCTCGAAGAGGTCGCCCCCGCGCAGCACCCGAGTACGGCCGCCCCCCCCGCCGGATCGCTGCCAGGCCTCCTCGATGAAATCGGCCCCGCCATCCTCTTGCTGCAGGGTCTGGGTCAACCGGTCCTGCAGCGCCAGGAGGTAGTCCTTGACGGCGTCGGCATCGGGTCTGGAGGTCATGGTTCAGGCCCTGGCCGTGCCGGCTGGGTAGAGATGGACCGCCAGCCAAAGGCAGCGGGGCTCCGGGTGCGTCTCCAGCACCCGGTGCGGGGTATGGGCGGGAATGACCAGGTAATCACCCGGACTCAGGGAGACCCGCTTCCCGGCCACCTCCAGCACCGCCCGGCCCTCCACCAGCATCACCCATTCATCCTGTTCCTGGTCGTAGAGATCAGGGTCCGGGGTAGCGCTGCTGACGATACGTTCCACGCGCAGATTACCCTGGCGCCAGAGATCCTCGCAGGCCTCCCCCGAGATTGGGCCAAGCGGATTCGAGAAGAAATTAACGGGGTTCACGGCGAGGCAAGTCCCTCCAACTCAGTCCTTAAAGCCCAACAAAAAACCGGCGCAAGGCCGGCTTTGGGATGTATCACCCCCGAGGGGATGACAATCCAGTCCCGACAGAGTCCTCAGGCCATCGCCTTGATGCGGGCATTGATACGGCTTTTATGACGGGCGGCTTTGTTGGCGTGAATCAGCCCCGTGCCAGCAGCCCGGTCTAGGAAGGGCACCGCCAGCTTGAAGGCCGCCGTGGCGGCTTCCTTATCACCCGCGGCAATCGCCTTGAGCGTATTCTTGACGTAGGTGCGCATGGCGCTACGGCGAGAGGCATTGTGCTGGCGGCGCTGCTCGGACTGACGGGCGCGCTTGAGGGCTTGGGGGGAGTTGGCCAACTGGTATCTCCTAAAATCCTGTGAGACTCGCGGGACGAAATTTAAGACCCAGCATTTTCCCTAAGCAGCGCGCCCCTGTCAACCAAGTCCTAGCGATTTTTGTAACCTCCACCCCGGCACAGAGGGACCAGAGCCGCTGGCGCGTCCTCCCGCCAGATGGCCTCCTAAAGCCACATCTGGAGAATTTCGATGAATTCAGCCGCAATTGGCGGCCGGGTACCCGAATTTTTGATGGCCATATGAGTAGGATGCTCTACTATTACGGTTCCGTGACTTTGCCCGAGCCGCGCGCGCGGGCCATCCGGGTTTCCCCTTGAGACCCCCATAAAAATCCAGTCGATACATGTACGACATGCAAGACATGCACGCGGAGGCAGATGATGTCTGAAAACGAGGTCCAGCCGACCACCGAAATGTCCGCGGCGACCCACGCCGCCAATGCCACGGCAACTGCAATGGCCAAGGCCAGCGCCGCGCACACTCAGGAAAGCGAGAACTTGGAGCCGGCGGCCCACGCCGCTCCGGTGAAGGAGCCGCATGCCAAGGAAGCGGAGAAGCAGGCTGCCAAGGCGGCCGAGCCCAAGAAGGGTGAAAAGGACGACAAGGCCGAAAAGGAAACCAAAAAAGAAAAACCGCCCAATATCCTGGTGAACATCCAGGTGGATGAGAAGGCCCTCAAAAAAGAGGCTGAGGCCTACTATCCCTACAAGAAAAAGCTGCCGACGGCTGAATACGAGGTGTTGAAATTCGATCTCCAGATCGAGCTCCTCAAGTGGCAGAACTGGATCAAGGAGAGCGGCGAACGCGTCATGGTCTGCTTCGAGGGTCGCGATGCCGCCGGCAAGGGTGGCACCATCAAGCGAGTCATGGAGCACCTCAACCCCCGCGGCGCCCGCGTGGTCGCCCTGGAGAAGCCCAGCGAACGCGAGCGTACCCAGTGGTACTATCAACGTTACCTTGAGAATCTGCCCGCCGCGGGCGAGATCGTCCTCTTCGACCGTTCCTGGTACAACCGCGCTGGCGTGGAACGGGTCATGGGCTTCTGCACCCCAGCCGAGTATCTGGAATTCATGCGCCAGACCCCGGAACTGGAACGTATGCTGGTCCGAAGCGGCATTCGCCTTCACAAACTATGGTTCTCGGTCACCCGCAAGGAGCAGTTGCGACGCTTCAAGTCCCGCGAGCACGACCCGCTCAAACAGTGGAAGCTGAGCCCCATGGATCTGGCCTCCCTGGACCTCTGGGATGAGTACACCAGCGCCAAGGAAAACATGTTCTTCTACACCCATACGGCGGACTCCCCTTGGACCGTGATCAAGTCCGACGATAAAAACCGTGCCCGTATCAATGCGATGCGCTTCCTGCTCGCCAAGAGCCCGTACCCGAATCGTAATCCGGCGGTCGCCTGCCTTCCCGACCCCGAGATCGTGGTCGCACCGCAGATCGAACATCTGAATCCCGCTTCGCTCTAAAACCCAGGGAGACCCCATAAGGTTATGTCAACACGCTACGAGAAACACGCCAAGCAGGTAGTCAAGGGCTTCAAGGAAGTCATCGACGATGAGGCCAAGAAGACGCTCTCCGACGATGATTTCGACCAACTCGCCATCTTGATCAATTCCGCCATCACCAACTCCGTCCTCTCGGCGGTGGAAAAGGTGGCGGATGACCTGGAAAAATCCGTCCGCAAGATCCGCCGCGGGGCCGAGCATTACGACGACTAAGGGCCCGGAACGGTCGGGGCGGGTTGACTGCAACCCGCCCCGACCTGCTCACTCGAACTTATCCAGGTGACCCCGACGCTTCATCATGGCCATGATGCGCTCGGTCAAGATCAGTTCCATGGCATACATCATCTTGCCGCCCGGTATCACCAGGGTGTTGAAGCCCGTGATCATGGCCCCCTCGATCAACCCCTTGAGGTGGAGTTTGTACTCCACCTCCGGCTTGTCCTTGAGGAAATGGATCAATACCAGGCTCTGATCCGCCGTCGGGATGTTGGTCACACAGAAGGGATTGGAGGTATCAGTGAGGGGGATGCGCTGGAAATTAATGTGCGTCTGAGAAAACTGGGGCAGGATGTAGTGCATGTAGTCATACATGCGGCGATGAATGGTATCCATGACATCCGCGGGCTGGTAGCCGCGTTCGGCCATGTCCCGGTTGATCTTCTGCACCCATTCCAGGTTGATGGTTGGGCACACGCCGATGAGCAGGTCCACCTCCTTGGACAGGTCGATATCCCCGGCAACCACGCCGCCATGCAGCCCCTCGTAGAAGAGCAGGTCCGTGTCCGGCGGTATGGGCTCCCACTCGGTGAAGGTGCCTGGCTCCGCGCCGTACAGGCTGGATTCCTCCTCGTCATGGACATAGTGGCGACGCTCACCCGCGCCCGAACGGCCATAGGATTGGAATAATGCCAACTGCTTCTCGAAGAGATTGCCCTCGGGTCCGAAATGGCTCAGGTGGCGGCCATCCTTCACGGCCTGCTTGAGTTCCGCCCGCATTTCCTTGCGATTAAAACGATGGAAACTGTCGCCCTCGATGAAGGCGGCGCGTGCGCCGACGCGCCTGAAGATGTGCTCCAAGGCGTTTTTAACGGTGCTGGTGCCGGCGCCAGAGGAACCGGTCACCGCCAGGATGGGGTGCTTTCTCGACATTGTCGTCCTCATTCTCTCGTGTTGTGTCGTTACGGAAGTCAGGCTGGTTGGCCTCAAACCTTCAAGTGAAGCGCGATATTTTTCACGCCCCTTGGGGTATCATCGTCCCCCGGCCCCGTCCCAACAAGTACTAACCCCTGCGGTGGATGTAGGCGCCGGCAAGATTCAGCCCAAGAAATCCGCAACGAAATGACTGAACCCCTCCGCTCTGACCTGACCACTCATCCAACCCGCCGCCGCCCCCGCGGCTCCCGCGGGATTGCCTTGGCGCGGGAATCACCGCTCCCTAGCCCGGCATGGTTCGCGCGCCTGGCTCCTCGGCTCTCCTGCTGGTCTTCACGGCCGCGGTCCCCGCCGCGGACGTCATGCCCTATGACCTGACCCTCAAGCCGACCGGCAATCAGGTCATGGATCAGGCCCTGCTGGACGCCTCCCTCCTCGCCACCCTGCGCGAGGAGGCCCAGGCCGGGGCCTTCGCCCTGGTCTCCCGCGCCAATAACGACCTGCCGCGCCTCGACGATGTACTGCGCAGCTTCGGTTATTACGACGCCTACATCGACATCCGCCTCAACGGTCTGCGCCTCGACGAACCGGATCTGGTGGCGCGCCTCGAGGCCAGCCCCGAGACGGCACCCATCCCCATCCAGGTGTCGATCGATCTCGGCCCCCTCTACCACTTGGGCGAGGTCCGCCTCGATGGCGAGATACCGCCCAAGGCGCGCACCGCCTTCACCCTGGAGCCCGGCCAGCCGGCCTTGGCCGCCAGCGTGCTCGCCGCCGGTCAGGCCGTTCTGACCGCCCTGCGCGAGGAAGGTTATGCCCTCGCCACGATACCCGCGCCGGAGGTCCTGGTTCTGCACGCCAGCCGCACCATGGACGTCACCTACACCGCCACCCCCGGCCCGCGCCTCGCCATCGGCCCCGTCACCATCCGCGGCCTGGATCGGCTGCAGGAGGACTATGTGCAGCGCCGCCTGGGCCTGGAACTGGGCGAAATATACAGCCCCAGCCGTCTGGAGCGAGCGCGGCGGGAACTCACGGACAGCGGCGTGCTGTCCAGCGCCCGCCTCATCCCCGGCACGGAACCCGACGCCTCCGGGCGCCTGCCCATAACCCTGGAAGTCACGGAACGCCCCCCGCGGGTACTGCGCTTCGCCGGGGCCTATTCGACCGACGAAGGTGGCAGCGTGTCCACCTCCTGGACTCATCGCAACCTCTTTGGCCGCGCCGAGCGCCTGACCCTGCGCGCCGATATTGGCACCTTGGGCGCGGCCTACACCAACGAACCCAGCTACCTCGTCAGCGCCGCCTTCGTCAAACCGGACGTCTGGCGGCGCAATGACGACCTGCAACTGGACCTGGCCGCGGTTCGGGAATTTCTCGACGCCTATGATCGGGACGCCATCTCCGCCGGCCTAACCCTGCAGCGGCGTTTCAGCGAAAACCTCAGCGCCGGCCTGGGCGTCGGCATGGAGCGTTCCCGGATCACCCAGGACGACATCACCCGTGACTACCACCTGGCCTTCCTGCCCCTGACCCTGAAATATAATGGGGCTGGCGATCTCCTCGATCCCCGCGAGGGCGCGCGCCTGGACGCCCGGGTAGCACCGACCCAGGTCCTGAGCGGCGACGCCAGCAATTTTATCCACCTGCGCGCCACGGGCACCGCCTACCTGGACCTGACGCGCCTGACCAGCGCCCAGCGGCAATCGGGACGGACCATCGTCGCCGGCCGCCTTTCCATTGGCCGCATCTTTGGCGCCTCGGCCGATCAGGTACCCCCGGACTGGCGCTTCTATGCCGGTGGCGGCGGCTCGGTCCGTGGCTACCCCTACCAGTCCATTGGCCCCCAAACCCTCACGGGCCAGCCCAAGGGTGGCAGCAACCTGCTGGAAACCAGCCTGGAACTACGCCAACGCCTGTGGGGGAACTGGGGCGGCGCCCTCTTCGCTGATACTGGCGCCATCTCGGACCTGAATTTCCCGGGTACCGGCGGCTGGTCCGTCGGTGTCGGCGCCGGGGTCCGCTATCACACCCCGATCGGGCCGGTGCGGCTGGATGTCGCCACCCCGCTGAACAATGACGCCGGCGATCCCGCGGTGCAGGTTTACATCGGCATCGGCCAGGCCTACTGACCATGCGCAGACTATTACGCATCCTCCTGATCCTGACGGGCCTGCCAGTCCTCTTGATGGCCACCCTCTTGCTGGTCGTCAACACCGGGCCGGGGCGAGACTTCATTGCTCGCCAAATCGGCCCCCTGAGCGGTGGCCTGGTACAGATCGAGGGCCTGGCGGGCCACCTGCCCCTGGCCCCGCGCCTGGCCCGCCTGGAAATCCGCGACGCCGATGGCCTCTGGCTCGTTATCGAAGAGGTGGCCCTGGACCTGGATCCCTGGCCCCTGTGGCGAGGCCAGATCCAGGTCGAGGCCCTGACGGCCGCAACCCTAGCCCTGGACCGGCTCCCCACCTACTCGGAGAGCGAAGAGACCTCCCCACCCTTCCAAACATCCCCCCTGGCACTGCGCCACCTCGCCGTCCAGCGGCTGACCCTGGGGCAACTGGCGCCCGGGGCGCCCGCCCTGAGCGTCACGGGCCAGGGAACCCTGACCCGTCTCGACGACTTCGCGGCCCAAGTCGCTATCCAGACCCCCGACCGCGCGGACCGCTACCAGACTAGACGCTGACGGCCAGCCCCGCGGACCTCCGCCTCGACCTCCAGATCCACGAAGACCCCGAGGGCCTGATCAGCGCCTTCCTCCGTGCCCAGGGGGTGCGGCTGCCACCGGAGGTGGATCGCTGGCAACTGGACGGCCAAGGGCACGGGTCCCTCGACGGCCCTCGCCCTCGCGGCCGACCTGGCGGCGGGCCCCCTCCAGGCCACGGCGAATGGCCAACTCGATCTGACAGACCCAGGCCGCCGCCGACCTCAAGCTGCGAGCCGAGCTGCCGACCATGTCCCTGGCCCTCCCGGATGGCGCGACCCTGGCCTGGCAGTCCATCCAACTGGATGCCGATCTCAGTGGCTCCTGGACCGCCCCCCAGGGCCAGGCTCAATTGGATGCGGCAGGTCTTGCCTATGGCGAGTCGGGGCTGTCGCACTTGACGGCCCACCTGGTGGGCGATACCCAGCGCCTAACCCTGGAGGGCCTGGCCAAGGGCGCCCGCATCCCCAGGGCCCCGCCCGAATTCGCCGATCAGCCCCTGCGCCTGACCGCCGAGATCGCGCCCCAGGAGCCCGGCCAACCCTTCCGCCTCGACCTCGATCACCCCATCGCCCAATTCTCGGCCCAGGGCAAACTGGGTGAGCTGTCGGGACAGGCGACCCTCACGCTGGCCGATCTCACCACGCTAGCCACCCTGACCGGACAAGACCTGGCCGGCAAGGCCCAGATCGTCACTCATTTCGCCCTCGGCGATGCCGCCGGCCACCAGCCCCGGCTAGAGGCCAGCGGCGCGGTGAATCTGACCCGGGCCCCAGGACCGACCCTGGGCCTCCTCGGTGCCGAGGCCCGGCTGGCAGTGAGCGCCGCCCAGGTTGGCGGTACCTGGCAACTCGCCAGCGCCCGCATCGATGGCGCCAAGCTACAGGTCATGGCAACCGGCTGTGCCGCCGAGGGAATCGGGCCCGGACGCGCCCCCGCTGGCGCCGCCCAGCGATTGCACGGCGGGTCCGCGCCAGGCCCTGCGTTGGTCCCTGGACCTGCCCGACCTCACCGTCCTGGCCAGCGACTGGATCGGGCCGGCTCCAGGCCGAGGGCGCCTTCGCGGGCTGGCCACCGCCCAGTCAGGCGGATGCCGCCGCCCCGGCCACCGACCTGAGCGCCAACCTGACCCTGGACGCCCGTCATGCCAAACTCGGCGCCGCCAAGGTCAGTGGCCGTCTCGCGGCCAACCTGAGCGAGCCGAGCGGCGACCTGAGCCTGGATGGCGACTGGGGCGGCCAGCCCCTCGCCCTCCGCCTCCTGGCCGACCGCGCGGCGGATGGCGCCCTGAACCTCACCCTCGACGGCAGCCATCTGGCCGGCATCGCCGCCAGCGGCCAGATGCACCTGCCCGCCGGCGCCACCCTGCCCCAGGGCGATCTCCGGTTGGAGGCCAGCCGTCTCGCCGACCTGGGGCCGCTCCTGGGTCAGGAATTGGCCGGCAGCCTCGACCTGCGCCTGAACCTGACCGCGACCCAGGCTCAACCTCACCGCCACGGGCAAGGACCTGCGCCTGCCCGGCGCCCTCGAAATCGGCCAGGTCAGCCTGGAGGGCCAGATCGCCGATCTGCCGACCCTGGCCGGCATCCAGGCCCGGCTCCAGGTGGATGGCCTCGCCACCCCGGGGGCGGCGGGTGACCTGACCCTGACCGCCAAGGGCCCACAGTCCGCCCTGGATCTGACGGCCGACGCCCGCCTGACCACGCCCCTGGGCCCCGCCAGCCTGGGTTTGCAGGCCAATCTGGACCTCCCGGGCCACCGCTTGGCGCTCAACAAACTGGAGACCCAGGCCAATGGCGAGACCCTGCGCCTGCTGGCCCCCGCGGTGTTCGATCTCCAGAATGGCCTGGCGGTGGATCGTCTCAGGCTGGGGCTGGGAGCGGCACCCTCGACCTCAAGGGCCGCCTGCTGCCCGAGCTGGACCTGGAGGCCAGCCTGGTCAAGCTGCCCCTCGAAAGGGTCGCCGCCCTCGTCGGCAGACCCGTCGCGGCCGGCCTCCTCGACGCTCAACTCAAGCTCAAGGGCCAGCCGGACGCCCCGGCGGGCAGCCTGAGCCTCAAGGCCGGCAGCCTGAGACTGACCGAGGACAACGGCTTTGGCATGCCCGCCGCCAGTCTGGAGGCCAGTCTGACCCTCAAGCCCGGCGCCAACAGCCTGGATGCCAGCGCCCAATTGGGACCCAAGGGGAACCTGAGGCTGCGTGGCCAGGTCGGCGGCACCCTGCCCCTGGCCCCCGGCACCCTGGCCCTGAAGGCGGAGGGCCGCATCGACCTCGGCCTCCTGGATCCCCTGCTCACCGCCGCTGGCCGTCAGGCCACCGGTCAGGCCAACCTCGACGCCACGCATCGCCGGTACCCCGGGCGCGCCCAAGCTCGACGGCCGGCTGCGCCTCGCCGGGGTCTCCTATCGCGACTGGAACTCGGGGCTCAATCTCACCCACATCGCCGGCAACCTCATCCTGGATGGTGATCGTATACATCTGGAGGGGCTAGGTGGCCAAGCCGGTGGCGGCAGCCTAACCCTGACCGGCGACATCGGCCTGCTCGCCCCGGGCCTGCCCCTGAACCTGAGCCTCGTTGCCCGCAACGCCGAGCCCATCCGCTTCGATTGGCTGAGCCTCAAGGGCGACGCCGATCTCAGCCTCAAGGGCCCGGCCGCCGGGGCGACCCTGGCGGGCAAGATCCACTTCGACCGTATCGACATCCGCCTGCCCGATCGTCTGGCGGCGAGCGTCCCCACCCTGACGGTGCGCGAAGAGGGCGTGTCTCGCCAACCCCGCGCCCTGCCCCCGCAGCAGAATGCCACGCCCGCCGTACCCTTCCAGATGGACCTCGACCTGAGCCTGGCCGCCCCCCGCAACGTCTATATCCGCGGCCAGGGCGTGGACGCCGAACTCGGGGGGGAACTGCAAGTGGGCGGCACCCTGGACCAGCCCGACCATTACCGGCGGCTTTAACCTGGTGCGCGGCGAATACGTCCTGGTCGGCCAGACCCTGCGTTTTAGCCGCGGCCGCATCGGCCTGGATGGCGCCGCCGGGCTGGACCCCACCCTGGACCTGGAGGCGCGGGTGACGGCGGCGGGCAGCACCGCCATTTTGGGCGTCAAGGGCACGGCCACCGCGCCGCGCATCGTCTTGAGCGGGGAGCCCGAACTGCCCCAGGACGAAATCCTGTCCCGTCTGCTCTTCGGCGTCGCCGGCACCCGCCTCTCGCCCTGGCAAACGGCGCAGGTAGGCCTCGCCGCCGCGCGCCTGGCTGGCCTGGGCCCCAAGGGGCCAGGCCTCCTGGAGAGCGCCCGCACTGCCTTGGGGCTCGACAGGCTCAGCGTCGGCACCGACAAGGAAGGCGGCACCACCGCCGAGGCCGGCCGCCAGCTCTCCGAACGCGTCTATCTTGGCGCCCGCCAAGGCACCCGCGCCGGCGAGACCCAGGGCGTGCTGCGCATCGAACTCACCCCCAGCCTCCGCCTCGAGACCGACATTGGCGCCACCAGCGGCTCCCGCGCCGGCATCGCCTACGAGCGGGAATACTGAAATCCTTTCTCGAGAGGATACCGCCGCCGAGCGGGTGGATTATTGCCTTATCATTTACCCCCTTTAACCGGGAGGAGATTTGGATGTTTGACTGGATATTTCTGCCCGAGGCCTGGCTGGCCCTGGCGACGCTGACAGCGCTGGAGATCGTGCTCGGCATCGACAACATCATCTTCCTCACCATCCTGGTGGGCCGGCTGCCGGAACATCAGCGCCAGCGGGGGCGGGTGATCGGCCTGGCGTTGGCGATGGGTACCCGCATCGCCCTGCTGCTGTCCCTGGCCTGGATGATGAAGCTGGTTACCCCCTGGTTCATCATTCTGGGGCAGGAGATCTCGGGGCGGGATCTGATCCTGATTCTGGGCGGACTCTTCCTGCTCTTCAAAAGCACCCTGGAGATCCACGAGGCCGTGGCGGGGCCCGAGGAGGGCGAGCCCTCCCTGGCCGGCAAGGCGGGGGCCGGTTTTCTGTCCATCGTGGTGCAAATCGCCATCATCGACATCGTCTTTTCCCTCGACTCCGTCATCACCGCCGTCGGCATGGTCAGTCAAATCCCGGTGATGGTGATCGCCATCGTCCTGGCGGTGGGGGTCATGATGTTCGCCGCCAAACCCATTGGCGACTTCGTGGACACGCACCCCACCATCAAGATGCTGGCCTTGAGCTTCCTGGTCCTGATCGGCTTCGCCCTGGTGGGCGAGGGCCTCGACCTGCACATCCCCAAGGGCTACATCTACTTCGCCATGGCCTTCTCGCTGGGGGTGGAGATGGTCAATATGCGGATGCGCACCAAAGTTAAGCCGGTGGAGCTGCGCAAGTGGATCGAGGAGGATGCCTCCTAGCAGCGCCCCGCTGGGCCATGGCCCGGAGCGGCCCCGCCCCAGGCCCCTTGCCCAGCCTTGGCGCCGCCAGGGGCCCGGTTTCACGCCCGGGATGGTCAGCCTTGGGCCGAGGTCGGCCCCGGGCACCGGTTCCGGGGCTTCCATGAATCTTGATGCCTGAAGGAGAGCTTGCGATGAAACCCTGTTTCCAGCCCAGTGCCCGCCAGATGAACTGGCTGATCGCGATCGGGTTCGGCTCGGTCTTCTACGCCTACTATCTGCGCCATATGGTCATTCAGAACACCCATGTCTTCCTGGCCTGTCAGGAGGGCCTGGATACCTGGCTCTGTTCGACCATGAATCTCGCCATCCTGCTCTTCAACCAGGGGGCCTTTGGCGCGGTGGCGGTGGTAGCGGCCTGCCTGCATCTGCTCTGGCCGTCGGTCCTGCTCTTCGCCATCGCCCTCGGCGCCGCCGGCTTCGGGCTGGTGATGCAGAATGGCGGCATGGCCGGCCTTGCGGTCGGCTTGCTGGTGCTCAGTCTGGCTCGCCCCGGGCGCTCACCAGGGTAAGGGCGAACACCGCCAGGGCCAGACAGAAGCTAAGGGCCTGCCAGTTGGCGACACCTTCGTTGAGCAGGATGTAAACCGCCGCCAGCGCCAGGATCGTGGCGGCGGTCTTTTCCGCCAGGGGCCTGAGCGACCCTTGTCGCCGGCGCAACGCCAGCACCAGGAAGGGTATGAGCCCGCCGATGAGTTGGGCGTAGGGAAAATCGACATAGCGCGGGTCGAACACCAGCATCAGCGCCGTCTGGATCGTCAGGACCACCAGGGCCGCCAGGGCCAGCCCCGCGGCGACCGCGCGGCGGTCCCGGGGCCAGCGGGCCACCGGGCCCAGCACCCGGTAGAGCGGCGGCACCCCTTGCCGCCCCATCAGCGCAGCCGCACCGGCGATGGGTGCCAGGGCCGCCACCGCCACCCAGGCCACGGAACCGATCCAGCCGGACAGACCCAGGCTCTCCACCCACATGGCCTCGACGGCCAACCCGATGGCGGTGCCCGATACCAGGGCGATGGCCGCGACGCCCAACCAGGCGACCGTCGTGGCCCCGCTCGCGCGCTTGGCCGAGGCGCCCGCGGCCAGGAAGATGAGGGTGACCAGCAGGGCGCCCAGCAGGGCCTGCCCGGGCCAGAAGGGATGGTTCGATACTGGCTGGCCCCAGGCGAATTTAGGCGCGCGCCCCTCGGCATCGAACAGGCCCCAGTAGCCGCCGACCGTGCCCTCGCGTTGGCGCTTCCAGGGCTGATCAAAGGCCTCGATCAGATTGACGCCGAACTTTTCCCGGTCGGCCAAGGCCATGACCTCGTGAAGAAAACGGGCCTGGTTGACCCGGGACGGCAAGGCCCCTTCCCGCATCCGTCCCGCGCTCGGCCAGCCGATCTCGCCGATGAAGATTTCCTTATCGGGTATCAGGGCCACGATCTTCTGGCGCGTCGCCTCCGCATGGGCGACCGCGCCCGCGACCGGGGTGGGGAAGTCTTCCCAGTAGGGCAAGAGGTGGATGGTGACGAAGTCCACGTCCTTGGCGAGATCGGGATGACGCAGCCAGAATTCCGGGACATCCGCATAGGTCACCGGCACCGGCACGGCGGCCTTGACCTCGCGAATGGTGGCCCCGAGGTCGGCGGGGGTCATTTCGCCGCGGAGCAGCACCTCATTGCCGACCACCACGGCGGACACGACCTCGGGATAGCGTCGCGCCAGGTCGATGGCGGTATCGATCTGCTTGCGATTCCGGTCACGCTCCGGGGCGAGCCAGATGCCCAGCATCACCTTCAGTCCCGCTTGCTTGGCCAGCTCCGGCACGAGATGGGTACCATGATTGACACCATAGGTGCGGATGCAGCCGGTGCGGGTCGCCAGTTGGCCCAAGTCCGCCGCGATCCGGGCTGGCTCGATCTGGATGTCGCCGACGAGCGGACTCTCGTCGCCGCGAAAGGGCGCGTAGGAGAGGCAGGGCGTTCCGCTCGACTCGCCCTCCAGGGTGGGCATGGGTTCCGGCCGACCCAATCCCCACCAAAGAGCCGTGACCACCAGCAGAGACAGAGCGTAGAGACTAAGGGGGAGCTTCATCGGGAACCTGTTGCAAGAGGGACGGGTACGGAGACTTCTGGACGCGAGGCCATCAAGGGACAGCCTTGGCGTCGCATCAGGGGGATGGCGGATCTTCCCGAGTCTCGGCCGCGCCATCAGGGCTTGGCGTCCTGTCCTGGAGGCGCGGGGCTGGCCGGCGCAGGGCTTACAGCCCTGGGCTGGAACTGGGGGCGATCCAGCCAGTAGGGGTCCGCCACGCCCTCGCGATAGGCCGCCAGGGACGCGGGGGAGGAGTTGACACGCAGGTTGGCGTAGGTCCCTTCCTCGGTCTCCCAGCGCTCGTGCCAGAAGACCGCAGCACGGAAGAGGGGGTACAAGTCCTTGAGGGCGGGGAAGGCGGCGCGGATAAAGTCCGCCTTGTCCCCGGGCTTAAACTCGCCCACCCCCCACTCGGCCAGGATCATCGGCTTGTCAGGATTGATCCCGTGCAACACCGGGTAGGCATCCTCCACGACATCATTAAAAGTGGGCGAACCGTCGAAGCGATTCAGCTTACCGTAGGCGCTCAGGCCCAACCAATCCACGTAGGCGTCCCCGGGATAGTAGCTGGCCATGATATTCCAGGGTGCCTTGGGCAGGGAGGCGTTGTTGGCATGAAAACCCCAGAGGATGTTGTCCACCCCCCGGGCCCGGACACGGTCGATGACATAGCGGTTGGCCTTTTTCACCAGCTCGGGTCCGGCGTACAGGGTACGCCCCTCCTCCTCGCCGATAATGTCGCCGCCCCCGTAGAAGACCCCGGACCAGGGGAACCAGCTGCCGTTGGCCTCCAGGCCCCAGGTGACGAGCAGGGGCTTACCGTGGGCCTTGGCGCCGTCGGCCCACTGGTCGATGTAGGCATCCCATTGGCCCGCGAGGATGCTGGGGACGTTGAAGCGGTCCGGACCACGGTTTTCCATATAGGGCCGATCCCAGGGTGACCAGAAGATCAGCGGCACGGCGCCGTAGGCGGCAATGATATGGGTGGCCTTGGTGGGGAACTGCTGCTCGCCCCAGAAGCTGCCAAAGGCGACGATGGCAAGATGCTTGCCGGTCAGCTTCTCGAAGTCCATCAGGGCGTCATAGGTGACATCGCCCTCGCCCTCGCCGAAATCCACATAGGCGCCCGTGTAGGCCGCGTCCTTGGGCATGACCAGATCCACCGGCCCGGTGGGCACGACCGCCGCCGGTACCCGCTTATCCGCCGACTCGCCCCCCGGGCCGCAGCCGGTCAGGAGCGCCAGCAGGCCCAGCAAGGCCAGGAGGAGGATCGGTCCCGTGCCTGGCGCTCGCCCGTCTCGGGAAGGGCCTGCGGGTCGCGGGCTCATCCCCGCCGGCCCTCCGCCAGGCCCTGGGCGACCGTGGCGGTGCGATCCAGTTTGCCCCAGCCCACCCAGACACCCTTGAGGGCCTTGAAGATGGCCTTGGCGACGGCGTAATTGAAGACAGGCCGATAGATGATCCGCATCGGCAGGATGAGCCAGACCTGGCGCAGAGGTTCACGCTCGATCCAATAGGCCACCGCCGCCAGCAGCATGTCCGAGGCGATGAAGGTGAAGAAGTAGATATAGAGCAGCAGATTGGTCGGGTTGAGGATGAGGGCCGCGAGCAGCACCACATCCACCAGCAGCCCGATGGCGACCAGGACGAAATTAAAGAACCAGGCATTGGGCAGGCTGAACCAGCCCAGGGCGCCATGCCGCAGGGCAAAGAGCATGTCCCGGTGTTTCCAGAGGCACTGCAAGGTGCCGAAGGCCCAGCGGAAGCGCTGGCGGGCAAAGGTACGCGGGGTCTCGGGGGCCTCGGTCCAGGCCACCGCCCGGGGGGCATAGCGGATGCGGTAGCCCTGGCGGTGAAGACTGAGAGTAAGGTCCGTGTCCTCGGCCAGGGTCTCGGTGCTGATCCCCCCCGCGGCCCGGATGGCGTCCAGCCGGAAGGCGCTCACCGCCCCGGGGACCACGGTGATGCAGTTCAACTGGTCATAGGCCCGGCGGTCCAGGTTGAAGCCGCAGGAATACTCCAGGGCCTGGAAGCGGGCGAAGAGGGTGTCGAGGTTACCGACCCGCGCCCGACCGGAGACGGCGCCAACCTGGGGATCGGCGAAGGGCCGCACCAGTTCGGTGATGGTGCCGGGCTCGAACTGGGTATCGGCGTCCAGGCTGACGACGATCCCGTGCCGGACCTCCTGCAGGCCCTTGATCAGGGCCCGGGCCTTGCCCAGATTGGCCTGGCGGACCAGACGGATCCGGTCGTCCTCCCGCGCCAGGGCGGCCACGATATCGCCGGTCCCGTCCCGGGAACCGTCATCGACCACGATCACCTCCATGGGGCCGGGATAGCGGGTGGCGAGCACGGTTTTCAGCGTCTGGCGAATCACCTTGGCCTCGTTATAGGCCGCCACCAGCACGGACACGGGCGGACAGACGGGGGGCTGACACTCCAGCGGAGGCCAGTCGGAGGCGGCCCGGGCCAGGCGCTCGGCGCGGCGGCTACGCAAGGCGAGTCCAATCACCATGAGGGTCTTGAGGATGGTCAGGGCGGTGGCCAGGATCAAGAGGGCCCAGAGGAAATTGCTCACGGCGTGGATAATCTCGAAACCGCCGTCGCTGATCATGCGGATGATGGGCTGCTGATTGGCCGGCACGGGGGGCATGAGTTGCGCCGCCGGGATTTTCAGTATCTCGGAGAGCGGCAGGATGGTCTCGCCCCGGGCCCGCAGGTAATGGATGATCTCGGGCAAGACCTCGAGGGTCTGGCTTCGGTCGCCGCCCGCGTCGTGAAGCAGGACGATGCTACCCCCATCCCGCCGCCCCATGCGGACCCGCTCGAGCATGGTCTCCACCCCGGGCTTGGCCCAGTCCTCGGGGTCGATATCCATGGTCACCGTCAGATAACCCATGCGCTGGGCGATGCCGATGGGCACCAGTTCCTCGACGGTATGGGGGTTGGTGTCGGCGTTGTAGGGGGGCCGGAAGAGGATGGTGGACTGGCCGGTGATGGACTCGATCAGGCGCTGAGTGGCGTTCAGCTCCAGCTTCGCCCTTTCCTCGGAGACCTCGGCGATATTGGGGTGGGTGTAGGTGTGGACGCCGATCAGGTGCCCCTCGCGCACGATCCGCTGGACCAATTCGGGGTTCTCTTCCATGTTGGCGCCGATCAGGAAAAAGGTCGCCCGCACCCCCTCGGCCTTGAGGATATCCAGGAGGGCCGGGGTCCATTCGGGGTCCGGGCCGTCGTCGAAGGTAATGGCGACCGCATCCCGCGGTCCCGCGCCCTCATGCACCAGGGTCAGATAGGTAGGGAACTTCTCGTAGCGGGCGCTGGCCAGGTTGTTCTTGTCCAGGGTGACGCGGCGGAGGCCATCGGCGCGTTGGTCGTCGATGCTAATGAGACTGCCCTTGCCGACATGGGCCATGGCATCGCCGGGGCTGAGGGTTTCGAGCTGGGCGAGGTCTAGCGGGGCCAGGGGCTTGGCGGGGGCCAGGGCCAGGACGGGCCAGATGTCGGGGTCCTCGGTACCCAGCCGGAAGATGGCGATGCCGCCGGCCTGACTGGCTCGAGTCGCCGTCAAGTGGTTCAGGAAGGTAACGGCGTCCAGAAACCAGATATTGTGGACGGAGTCCTGATCCTGGTACCGAAAGCGCGGATTCAAGGTTAGCGAATCGAAGGCCAGGCCCTTCTGGGCCGAGCGCCCGGCCCTGGCCATGGCGTCCTCGAAACTGATGAGACTGGCCTCCTCGTCACCCTCCCGCCAGTCGTAACCATAGGCACCGATGCCAATCACCCATTGGCCCGGCCGGCCATAGCCCTGAGTCAAGGTGCCGAGCCAACCATTGAAGAAGGTTTGGGAGGCCACCGGACCGGGCGGATTGAGTTCGGCGTTCTCGTCGTAGAGGGCGGCGACGAACCGATCGACATGGGCGGCGAGGGGCTCCAGGTCCAGCAGGACCAATTGGCGGCGGGCCGGGACACTGAGCCACAGTTCCAAGTCATTGGCGTGGAGCGCCGCGGCCACACGGGCCAGGAGGGCGGTCAGGGCCTCCCGGTAGTGCGGATCGATCTGCTGCCAGTCGATGAGGACGCCCGCCGCTCCGATCTCCTGGAGGGCCACCACCAGATTGGCCGCGAGGAGTTCCTGTTGGGCAAGGGGCCCAGTCAGCAGGGTTTCCACCGCCTCGGGCTGCCAGACCTCGTTGGCATCCAGGTTGCGGAGTTGGGGAATGAGGGCCAGACCCGCCTCGCGCACCAGCTCCAGGACCTCCTCGGAATGGGTCAGCTTGATCCCACCCTGGCCATTCTCCAGGGAGAGCCAGTCGGGAGCCAGGTGGGTGAGTTGGTCGGCATGGGCCTTGAGGGAGGCGAGGGCGGCGGGGTCCCAAGTCTCGAAATAGCCCAGGCGGATGTCACCCGTGGGGCCAGCGCCTGACGCGGCCAACCCCCGACCCTTGTTCTCCTTGGCGAAATCCAGCCAGAGGGGCTTGGCCACCTCCCGACGGGCTTGGTCCGCCGGGGGCTGAGCCTGCAGCCGCGATTTGAGCTGTTCCGCCGCCGGGGGCAGGCTGAGGCTCGAAGGTACAAACAGCGTCTGGATGAAAATGACCATGCCAAAGGCCGCCAGCCCCCCCAGGAGCAGGCTATAGCGCTTGAATCTTGGCCAGCGCTTGCCCAGGCGATCGAGGAAGACGAAGGATTCCGCGTCCTCGGAGCCAGGTTGGCCCTCCTCACGCCGATCGCTTGGTGTGGGTTCTGGTGACATTTTTCTTAATCTTGCCGCCCAAGGCTGATGGATATAAGGGGGCTGCCTTACCGCCAACGGGCGGTCTGGATCAGTTGCTTGACCTTCATTATGGCGAGAGGTTCATGCGGGCGAAAGGGGACCCGGGGTACTAAATCAGGCGCAACCTCATCCCATAAGAGGGGGCGCGTAGAATAAGCGAACTTTCGCTGGCCCGTGGATAAAAACCTCGCCCCCATGAAACGCCCTAACCTCATTGTATTGTTGTCTTTTTTGTTGCTGTCCGCCTGCCAGCAGCCAACCGAAACCCTCTTGACCGGGGACACCCAAGGCACCACTTGGCATCTGAAAATGGTCCTGGACGGGACCTCCGCCAACCCGGAGGAGATCGGGACGGCCGTCGCGGCCCTGTTTCGCCGGATAGACGAGCGGTTTTCCAACTGGCGCGAGGATTCGGAACTGGCCCGCTTCAATCAGCAAGAGACCACCGAGTGGCAAAGCCTCTCGCCGGAGGTCATCCAGCTCACCCGCCTTGCCCGCGAGATTCATGACAAGACCGGGGGCTGTTACGACCCGACGGTCCAGCCCCTCTCGGAACTCTGGGGCTTCGCCCGCGAGGAACAGCGGGTGCCCGCTCCCGGCGAGATCCAGGCCGCCCTCGCCCACATCGGCATGGACAGGCTGGAGATCGATGCCGCCGGGGACCGGCTGCGCAAACGGGACCCGGAGCTAGAGCTCAGCCTGGATTCCATCGCCCAAGGCTATACCATCGGCGCCATGGCTCAACTGCTGGAGGACCGAGGTATTCACAACTACCTCGCCGAGATCGGCGGCGAGATGAAGGTCAAGGGCCACAAGGCCAACGGCGGCGCCTGGCGGGTGGCGGTCGAGAAGCCAAGGCCCATGATCCGGGAGGTCCAACGCATCCTGGAGCTCCATCAGGAGGCCGGCATCGCTGTCATGACCTCGGGGACCTACCGCAACTACTTCGAGGCCGATGGCAAGACCTATTCCCACATCATCGACCCCCGAACGGGTATGCCCGTCAACCACCAACTGCTTTCGACCACCGTCCTGCACGAGGACCCGACCCTGGCCGACGCCTGGTCCACCGCCCTCCTATGCGTGGGCGAGACCGAGGGTTTGCGCATCGCCGAGGCGGAAGGATTGCGGGCCTTATTCATCCACCAGGAGGGGGAACAGCTCAAGGAGACCCTGAGCCCGGCCTTCGCCAAGTACCTGGGGCCCTGACGACCTGTCCCCTGGCCGGCGGGCACCCAGCCGCCGGCGCGTCCGGGCCTGGGTGCCGGGAACCCCGGCAGGCAACCGAGTATCCAATTCTGGGTTATCGGCCCACATCATTAGTCCAGTCCCCGCTCCCCCTGGAGGTCTTCAATGTCGCCCTCACCCCTCTGGCACCAACACGACGTCGCTACCACCATCCAGGAACTAGGCTCCAGGCGGGAGGGCCTGACGGAGGCCGAGGCCCAGGAACGCCTGGCCCGTTTCGGCCCCAATCGCCTTACGCCCCCCCGGAAGCGCGGGCCCCTGATGCGCTTCCTGCTGCAAATCCACAACGTCCTCATCTATGTGCTGCTGGGCGCCGCCGGGGTCACCGCCCTGCTGGGGGAATGGGTGGATACGGGCGTCATCCTGGGCGTGGTCCTCATCAACGCCCTGATTGGCTTCATCCAGGAGGGCAAGGCCGAAAAGTCCCTGGACGCCATCCGCAACATGCTCTCGCTCCACGCTACCGTGATCCGGGACGGGCGCCGGCGGGAGATAGCCGCCGAGGACCTGGTGCCGGGGGAGATAGTGCTGCTGGCCTCCGGCGACAAGGTCCCCGCCGACCTGCGCCTGATCGAGACCCGCAACCTACGGATCGAGGAGGCGGCCCTCACGGGTGAATCGGAACCGGTGGAAAAATCGCCGGACCCGGTCGCCGCCGAGGCCCCCATCGGCGACCGCGCCTGCATGGCCTACTCCGGCACCCTGGTGGTCTTCGGCCAGGGCCGGGGCCTGGTGGTGGCCACCGCCGACAACACCGAGATCGGCCGCATCGGCCGCATGCTGGCGGACGTCGAAGGGGTCGTGACCCCCCTCCTCAAGCAGATGGCGGTCTTTGGCCAGTGGCTCACCATCACCATCCTGGCCCTGGCCGGGTTCGCCCTGGTCTTTGGCATGCTAGTCCATGACCAGGGTGCCGCCGACATGTTCCTGGCCGCCGTGGGCATCGCCGTCGCCGCCATCCCCGAGGGCCTGCCCGCCATCATGACCATCACCCTGGCCCTGGGGGTGCAACGCATGGCCGCCCGCCAGGCCATCGTGCGCCGCATGCCCGCCGTGGAGACCCTGGGGGCGGTCACCGTCATCTGTTCCGACAAGACCGGCACCCTGACCAAAAACGAGATGACGGTGGGTCGCCTCATCATCGCCGGCCAGGTCATCGAGGTGCAAGGCACGGGTTACGCGCCCCAAGGCGGCTTCTCGGCCCAGGGCCGGGAACTGGACCTGGAGGAGGTGCCGGCACTCCTGGAACTGGGCCGCGTCGCCCTGCTCTGCAATGATGCCCGCCTGCGGGAGACCGGGGGAGACTGGGCTCTGGAGGGTGATCCCACCGAGGGGGCCCTCCTGACCCTGGGCTGCAAAATGGGCCTGGACCCCCATTACGAGGCCGAGGCCCTGCCCCGCCGCGACGTCATTCCCTTCGAATCCCAGCATCGCTTCATGGCCACCCTGCACCACGACCATGGCGGCCATACCTTTGCCTTCATCAAGGGCGCCCCGGAAGAGGTGCTCCTGCGGTGCGCCCACCAGCGCCAGGCCGGCGAGGACCAGCCTCTCGATCTCCCCTGGTGGCAGGGCCAGATGGAGGCCCTGGGCCAGGCCGGCCAGCGGGTCCTGGCCCTGGCCTTCGCCCCCATGCCCCCTGGCAAGACGGATCTGGATTTCGGCGACCTGGAGGGCGGTCTCACCCTGCTGGGCATGGCGGGCATCATGGACCCACCCCGCGAGGAGGCCATCCGCGCCGTGGCCAACTGCCAGGCCGCCGGCATCCGGGTCAAGATGATCACCGGCGACCATGGCGTCACCGCCCAGGCCATTGGCGCCAGCATGGGCATTGGCAACGGCCGGGCCCTCACCGGGGCCGAGGTGGAGGCCCTGGACGACGAGGCCCTGCGGCAAGCGGCGGCGGAGACGGATGTCTTCGCCCGCGCCAGTCCCGAACATAAGCTGAGGCTGGTCCAGGCCCTGCAGGCCAATGGCGAGGTGGTCGCCATGACCGGCGACGGGGTCAACGACGCCCCGGCCCTGAAACGGGCGGACGTGGGCGTGGCCATGGGTCACAAAGGCACGGAGGCGGCCAAGGAGGCGGCGGCCGTGGTGCTGGCCGACGACAATTTCGCCACCATCGCCGCCGCCGTGGAGGAAGGCCGCACCGTTTACGACAATCTGCGCAAGGCCGTCATCTATGTGCTGCCCGTCAGCGCTGGCCAGGCCGCCATGGTGCTGGTGGCCGTGCTCCTGGGTTACACCCTGCCCATCACCCCGGTGCAGATCCTCTGGGTCAACATGGTGACCGCCGTCACCCTCTCTCTGGCCTTCGCCCTGGAGAAGCCCGAGGCCAACATCATGCGGCGCCCGCCCCGTGATCCGGCCACGCCCCTGGTGGACGGCTTCATGCTCTGGCGCATCCTCTTCGTCACCCTCCTGATGGCGCTGGCCTCCTTTGGTCTCTTTCTCTGGGAAGAGGCGCGGGGCGCCGATGTCACAACGGCGCGGACCGTGGCGGTCAATGCCCTGGTGGTGGCGGAGATGTTCTACCTCTTCAACTGCCGCCGCCTGCATGACTCCATCCTCAACCGCGAGGGGTTCCTGGGCAACCGCCTGGCCCTCCAGGCCATCGCCTTCCTGCTGCTGCTGCAACTGGGCTATACCTACCTGCCCCTGATGCAGACCCTCTTCCACACCGCCCCCATCGACCTGGCCGCCTGGCTGCGCATCCTGGCCACCGGGGTCCTCCTGCTCCTGATCGTGGAGGGGGAAAAGGCCCTGATCAGCCGTTACCAACGGCGCGGGACGCGGGGTCGCTGAAGTCACCCCGCATGAACGCGGCCGTCCTGGTCATTTTCGTCATCGTCTATCTGGGGATGATCCTGGGCGGCCTGCCCTTTCTGCAACTGGACCGCACCGGAGTGGCCTTGCTCGGCGCCATCGCCCTGGTGGGCGTCGGGGCGGTCAGTATCGAGGCGGCGGTGCAATCCCTCCACCTGCCGACCCTGATCCTGCTGTTCGCCTTCATGGTGGTGTCGGCGCAACTGCGGCTGGGGGGCTTCTACGCCTGGGTCACCCTCAAGCTGGGGTTGTTACCCCTGCGGCCCCCGCTCCTGCTGGGGGCCCTGGTTGCCCTGGTCGGGGCCCTGTCGGCGGTGTTCAGCAATGATGTCGTCTGTCTGGCGGTGGCACCGGTCCTGATCGACGCCTGTCGGCGGCGGGGGCTGAATCCGATCCCCTACCTGCTGGGGCTGGCCTGCGCGGCCAATGTCGGTTCTGCGGCGACCCTCATCGGCAACCCCCAGAACATGTTGATTGGCGCCACCCTGGGGCTCTCCTTCGGCGGCTATGCCGCCCAGGCGCTGGCGCCCGTACTGCTGGGCCTGCTGGCGACCTGGGCCATCATTGCCTGGCAAACGCGGGGGCACTGGACCCTGCTGGTTGATGCCAGGGAGGAGGCCCGGGGGCGGCGGCCCCCCGATGCCCCAGCCTTCAACCGCTGGCAGACCGCCAAGGGCTTGCTGGTGGCCGGGGCCCTCCTGGGGGTCTTCCTCTTCACCTCCTGGCCACGCGAGGCGGCGGCCCTGGTGGGGGCGGGGGTCCTGCTCACCAGCCGCCGACTACATTCGCGCCAGATGCTCGGGCTGGTGGACTGGGAATTACTGGTGCTCTTCATGGGCCTCTTCGTGGTCAACCATGCCCTGCAGGACAGCGGCCTGGTGGCCGAGGCGGTGCGGGCGCTGGCGGCGGGGGGCCTGCCCCTGGAACAACCGGGCCCCCTCTTCGCGGCGGCGGTGCTGCTCAGTAATCTGGTCTCGAACGTGCCGGCGGTGATGCTGTTGTTACCCGTGGCGACCGATCCCCTGGCGGGGCCGATTCTGGCCCTGGCCAGCACCCTGGCCGGGAATCTGCTGCTGGTGGGCAGTATCGCCAACCTGATCGTGGCGGATGCGGCGGGGCGGCGCCATCTGGTGCTCGACTGGCGCACCCACGCCCGCGCCGGGGTCCCGGTCACCCTGGCGACCCTGGCCATCGCCGCCGCCTTCCTGCATCGCTAACCCCAAGTCTCCACCTCGAACCCTACCACCGTGCGCCGCTCGCGGCTGAATTCGACGCCGATGAGATGCAAGGGACAGCCCTCGGCACGATACTTGTCCGCGTAGCCGCGCTCCTTGATCTGGCGCAGGGCACGACCCTCGGCCTCCCCCGCCACGACCTTGAATTCAAACAGGTAGATTTGGTGGTTGAAGCGGACCGCCATGTCCAGCCGTCCGGCGTTGCTGCTCTCCTCGGGAACTATCACGAGACCAAGGGAGGCGAAATAGGCATAGAAGACGCTGGCGTAATAGCCTTCGTAGCAAGCGATGGGGTTATTGCGGTACCAGTCCGCGGGGATGCCGGCGAAAAAGGCGGAAAACAGCCGCTCGAGTCCCGCGAAGTCGTTGAGCCAGGAGCAGGTCGTAGAGCCGACCGACATGCTCCATCGTGGCATCGGAACGGGGGGCGAGTTGCTCCAAGAGCGCCCCGTTCAAGCCGGCGCGGACCTCCTGGTTCGGGTAGCGGAGTCGGTATTGGATCACAGGGCCGAGCTGGCGGACCGAGTCGATGGTCAGATAGCCGGTCTGGAACAAGAGCGCCTCGGTGGCAATCCGGTCCACATCAAAGGCGGAAAGCAGTTGCTCGCTGGCCAGCAGATGCTCCAGGCGAGGGACAAAGACCTGGCGCTCAAGCAAGAGGTCCACGAGAAAGGTCGGAGTGGCCGTCTCGAACCACCAGGGGCGGAATTGGCGCTTTTCGAACAGCAGCAGCACATCGAATGGATTGTAAACCGCCTCTCCCGTCCAGTTGTAGCCATTGTACCAGTCGCGGATCTGGTCCCGATCGAGTCCTGGAAGTTCCGGGGCGAACACCCCATTCAGGTCAGTCTCGGTGTAGCCGCACAGTGCCGAGTACTTGGCATCGACGCTGATATCATTGAGATTATTCAGTCCGGAAAAGAGACTGACCTTGCTGAATTTCGAGACACCGGTCAGAAAGGCGAATCGCAAATGCGGGTCCGCGCCCTTGATGACTGAATACAGATTGCGCAAGCCATCGCGCATGGCCCGCGCGATCTCGGGCGCGGTCAGGTTATCCAGGATAGGTTTGTCGTACTCATCGACCAGGACGACCGCGCGCTCACCGTACTTGGCCTGGGCCGCGCGAATCAGGCCAAGAAAGCGGCCCGCCACGCTCCGGTGGGGGCTTTGGACCCCCAGGTTTGCCTCGTTATCAGCCAGGATCTCCCCGATCCGCTGATCGAGTTCGGCCCGGCTGTGCATCACCCCCTCGGCGAAGCTCAGACGAATCACCGGATAACGCCGCTCCCAATCCCAGCGCGGATGCGCCCAGAGCCCCCGAAACAGCGGTTCATTGCCCGCAAACAGCTCGCCCAAGGTATCCAGGAACAGGGACTTGCCGAACCGGCGCGGACGCGACAGGAAGAAATATTTGCCCTGCTCGATCAATTCCAGGGCGTAACCCGTCTTGTCGACGTAATAACAGTCGCGTTCGCGGATTTCGCGGAAGGTCTGGATGCCGATGGGTAGGATCTTGCGTGTCATGGGACTGCTCCGGGGCTTGGCCAGCCTTAGTCTTAGGTTTTAGTCTACCCGTTATTGGGTCGGATCGACCTCGTCGGTACCGCGCCAGGCGAGCCTCCGGCGCCCCAGCGGATCCGAGCCAGGTGGCGGGGACCCATGCCGGACAGGATGCCCCGGGATCTGGAACCCGCGTCACTCCTCAAGCCCTGCGAAAACCCCTGATCCGCATCGAGGCGGGCGATATACTGGATATCGGCCACGCACCCTGAGGACTGGAGCACCCCGTCCTCCCCTAGATCACCATCCGGTAACAGAAATCCCGTATCGTTACCCTTGGTGGGAACCCGAGCCTGAAGGGCGCGGGTTCAAATTACATAATAACTAGCTGTATTTACTGCCATAAGATCCAAATTCCAACCCCATTACCTGGGCAATGCTATCCCAAGGCACCCAGGAGACCTTACTCCATCCGGCGGCGCCACCTCGGCAGTTGGTCGCCTTCAACCAAACTAAAGGAGGAGACATGTTTCAGGTCCGTATTCACGGCCGCGGGGGCCAGGGTGTCGTCACCGGCGCCGAAATGCTCTCGATCGCCGCCTTTCTCGAAGGCAAGCACGCCCAGGCCTTCCCCAGCTTCGGTTCGGAGCGCACCGGCGCCCCGGTCGTCGCCTTCTGCCGCATCGATACCCGGGAGATCCGTCTGCGCGAGCCCATCATGGCCCCGGACGCCATCATCATCCAGGACCCGACCCTGCTCCACCAGGTTGACGTCTTTCAGGGCCTCAAGCCCGATGGCTATGTCCTGATCAACTCCAGCAAGAGCTTCGAGGATCTGGACATCGGCGAGGTGGCCACCAAGCTCCGCGCCGATCGCCATGCCTGCGTCCCCGCCACGGAAATCGCCATGAAGCACCTGGGGCGACCCCTGCCCAACGCCGTGCTGCTCGGCGCCTTCGCCGGGCTCTCGGGGGCCATCACCCTCGCCGCGGTGGCCTCGGCGATCCGCGACAAGTTCTCCGGCAAGGTCGCCGAGGGCAACATCGCCGCCTCAGCCGCCGCTTTCGAATTCGTCAAGGGCAAACGCTCGCCAGGGGAGATCGCCTAATGGCCCTCAAGCAAATCGAAGGTTCCCGTGGGGTCGCCGAGGCGGTCGCCCTCTGTCGGCCCGAGGTCATCTGCGCCTACCCCATCAGCCCCCAAACCCATATCGTCGAGGGCCTCGGCGAGATGGTGAAGTCCGGCGACCTGCGCAGCGAATTCATCAACGTCGAATCGGAATTCGCCGCCATGTCCGTGGCGATCGGCTCCTCCGCCGCCGGCGCCCGCACCTACACGGCCACCGCCTCCCAAGGCCTGCTCTTCATGGTGGAGGCCGTCTATAACGCCTCCGGCCTGGGCCTGCCGATCGTCATGACCGTCGCCAACCGCGCCATCGGCGCCCCGATCAACATCTGGAACGATCACAGCGACTCCATGAGCCAACGCGATTGCGGCTGGCTCCAACTCTTCGCCGAGACCAACCAGGAGGCCCTGGACCTGCACATCCAGGCCTTCAAGATCGCCGAGGAGCTGTCGCTGCCGGTGATGGTGTGCATGGACGGCTTCATCCTGACCCACGCCTACGAGCGCATCGATGTCCCGACCCAGGACGAGGTGGACAATTTCCTGCCCTCCTTCGAACCCCGCCAGGTGCTCGACCCGGCGGCGCCCCTGTCGATCGGGGCCATGGTCGGCCCCGAGGCCTACACCGAGGTGCGCTACCTGGCCCACCTCAAGCAACTACGGGCCTTGGATCTGATCCCGCGGGTCGCGGCGGAATTCAAGGCCATGCTGGGCCGCGAGGCCGGTGGCCTGATTCGCCCCTACCGGGTCGAAGGCGCGGAAACCATCGTCGTGGCCCTGGGTTCGGTGCTTGGCACCATCAAGGACACGGTGGATGAACTGCGCGAGGCAGGTCACAAGATTGGCGTCGTCGGCATCACCACCTTCCGCCCCTTCCCCCTGGACGCCACCCGCTACCTGCTGCGGGATGCCAAGCGGGTGCTGGTCGTCGAAAAGTGTTTCGCCATCGGCGTGGGCGGCATTGTCGCCACCAACGTGCGGTTGGCGCTCGATGGCACGGGTCAGCCGGTCCGGGACATCATCGCCGGTCTCGGTGGCCGCGCCATCACCAAGGACAGCCTCGCCCGTATCTTCCGGGAGGGGATGGCCGACCAACTCGAGGCCATGACCTTCCTGGACCTCGATCACGCCGTCGTTGACCGCGTGCTCGAGCGCGAGCGTCAATCGCGCCGTTCCGGCCCGACCGCCGAGAACATCCTGCGCGAGGTCGGCACGGTCGCTTCCAAGATCGCCTGAGAGGGACCCCTATGTCATTTCAACCCGTCCGTTTTTACCAGACCGGCACCTTCACCGTCGGTAACCGCCTGCTTGACGAGGACAATCGCTCGGTCCAGGCCACCCAGGTCCGCACCAATTCCCTGAACTCCGGCCACCGCGCCTGCCAGGGCTGCGGCGAGGCCCTCGGCGCGCGCTACGCCATCGACGCGGCCATGGCCGCCTCGGATCGGCAACTGATCGCCGCCAACGCCACCGGCTGCCTGGAGGTCTTTTCGACGCCCTATCCGGAGACCTCCTGGCAGATCCCCTGGATTCACTCCCTGTTCGGCAATACCGCCGCCGTCGCCACCGGCATCGCGGCGGCGATGCGCATCAAGGGCCGCTCGGACGTCCGCATCGTCGCCCAGGGCGGCGACGGCGGCACCACCGACATCGGCTTTGGCTGCCTGTCCGGCATGTTCGAGCGCAACGACGACGTCCTCTATATCTGCTACGACAACGAGGCCTACATGAACACCGGCGTGCAGCGCTCCTCGGCGACGCCGCCGGCGGTGCGCACCGCCACGACCATGCCGGTCGGCCCCGAGCCGGGCAATGTCTTCGGCCAGGGCAAGAACGTCCCCCTGATCGCCATGGCGCACGGCATCCCCTACGTCGCCACCGCCACCGTCGCCGACCTGCGCGACCTGGAGTACAAGGTCAAGAGGGCCATCGGCATTCGCGGGGCCAAGTACATCCACATCTTTGTCCCCTGCCCCCTCGGCTGGGGTTCCGCCTCGCACGAGACCATCAAGCTGGCGCGCATGGTCAAGGAATGCGGCCTCTTCCCGGTCTACGAGGCCGAGCACGGCGAGGTGGTCAGCGTCTCCCGGATTCGCAAACAGATCCCGGTCGAGGAATACATGCGGCCGCAGCGGCGCTACGCGCACCTGTTCGGCAAGACGCCCGCCACCAAGGTCATCGCCAAGATCCAGGCCATGGCCGACCGCAACATCAAAAAGTTCGGCCTACTCGAAGAGGGGGGGAACCGATGAGTACCGTCAAGAACAAGCCCTTTGCCATCACCCTCAATGTCGGCTCCTCGCTCGCCAACAAGACCGGCTCCTGGCGCACCGCGCGCCCCGTCTATCTCGATCGCCTGCCACCCTGCAACAACCAGTGCCCGGCGGGCGAGAACATCCAGAGCTGGCTATACCTCGCCGAGGAGGGCAATTACGAGCAGGCCTGGCGCAAGATCATGGAAGAAAACCCCTTCCCGGCGATCATGGGCCGTGTCTGTTATCACACCTGCGAAGGCGCCTGCAACCGCGGCAAGGTGGACCTGCCCGTCGGCATCAACTCCGTCGAGCGTTTCCTCGGCGACCAGGCCCTCAAGTACGGCTGGACGGTGGCCCCCGGCAAGCCCACCGGCAAGAAGGTCATGGTCCTGGGGGCCGGCCCCAGCGGCCTCTCGGCGGCCTACCACCTCGCCCGCCTGGGTCACGCCGTGACCGTCTTCGAGGCCAGCCCCAAGGCAGGCGGTATGATCCGCTACGGCATCCCCAAGTACCGGATGCCCCGCGAGAAGCTGAACGCCGAGATCCTCCGCATCAAGGACATGGGGGTGGACATCCGCCTCAACAGCCGCATCACCGACGTCGCCCAAACCCTGCGGGACGGCGGCTTCGCGGCCTGCTTCCTCGCCGTCGGCCTGCAACAGGGCCAAAAGGTGGAGATACCGCAACGGGGGGATCTGCCGGTCCTCGACGCCATCAGCGTGCTGCGGGCGGTGGAACTGGAAGACCCGGTCGCCCTCTTTGGTCACGTGGTGGTCAATGGCGGCGGCAACACGGCCATCGACGTGGCCCGGTCGGCGATCCGCCTGGGGGCCATCTCGGTCACCGTCATCGTCCGCCGGGCGCGCGAGTTCATGCCCGCCCACCCCGGCGAGATCAGCGAGGGTCTCGAGGAAGGCATCAAGCTCCTCAACCTGCGCCAGATCGTCGGCATCGACGGCCACACCCTGACCCTGGAGACCATGGTCCCCGGGGAGGGCAGCGGCATCCTGCGGACCGGCCAGACCTCGACCCTGGAGGCGGACGTCCTGGTCCAGGCCTTCGGCCAGACCGGTGACTTCTCGGCCTTCGATCAGTTGCCAGGCCTGGTGGTGGCCGACGGCGCCGTCCAGGTCGGCACCGACATGATGACCGGCGCGGTCGGCGTCTTTGCCGGCGGCGACATGATCCCCTGGGCACGCAACGCCACCGCCGCCATCGGGCTCGGCAAGAAGGCGGCGCGCAACATCGACGCCTTCCTGCGCGGCGTGAAATATCAGCCGAGGCCGAAGGCGGAGATCGCCGATATCCAGAAGTTGAATACCTGGTACTACTCGGACGCGCCGCGCACCATCAGCCCCATGCTCGACCTGGTGCGGCGCACCACGGGCTTCGCCGAGATCGTCGGCAACCTCGACGAGGGCAACGCCCTCTTCGAGGCCCGGCGCTGCATGAGTTGCGGCAACTGCTTTGAATGCGATAACTGCTACGGCGTCTGTCCCGATAACGCCGTGATCAAGCTCGGTCCTGGCAACCGCTTCCGGTTCAACTACGACTATTGCAAGGGCTGCGGCATCTGTGTGTCGGAGTGCCCCTGCGGCGCCATCAAGATGGTCCCGGAAGAGATCTGAGGAAGCTGCCGGCCCAGCGGTATCGGTTCGCCTTCGACCTGACCCAGGGTCAAGGGCGACCTAGAGACGCCCATCGACGGCCGCCGCCGGCAGGATGGACTTGACGTCGTAGAGGATGGACTTGGCCTTACCCAGGGCCCGGAGGGCCGGGGCGCCCAGCGCGATGAAATCACGGTGGGCGACGGCCAGGATGATGGCGTCGTAGCCGCCAGGCGTGGGCAGGGCCGGCAGGCAGTCGATGCCGTATTCGTGCTTGGCCTCGGCGCGATCGACCCAGGGATCGAAACAATCCACCGCGATGCTGTAGTCACGCAGGGCGTCGATGATGTCGATGACGCGTGTGTTGCGCAGGTCCGGGCAGTTCTCCTTGAAGGCGAGGCCCAGGACCAGGATGCGGCTGTTACAGACGCCGATGCCATGGCCGAGCATGAGCTTGACGACGGTCTCGGCGACATGGGCCCCCATGCGGTCATTGATGCGGCGGCCGGCGAGGATGACCTCGGGGTGGTAGCCGATGGCGATGGCCTTGTGGGTCAGGTAGTAGGGATCGACGCCGATGCAGTGGCCGCCGACCAGGCCGGGGCGGAAGGGCAGGAAGTTCCACTTGCTGCCGGCCGCCTCCAGCACCTCCAGGGTGTCGATGCCGAGCCGGCCGAAGATAAGTGCCAGTTCGTTCATGAGGGCGATGTTGAGATCGCGCTGGGTGTTCTCGATGACCTTGGCGGCCTCGGCGACGCGGATGCTGCTGGCGGGGTGGGTGCCGGCGGTGATGATCTGGCGGTAAAGGGCATCGACGATGGCGGCGATCGCGGGGCTGGAGCCGCTGGTGACCTTTTTGATGGTGGTGAGGCGGTGGTCGTGGTCGCCGGGGTTGATACGTTCGGGGCTGTAGCCGAGGTGGAAGCCCTTGGTCTCCTTCCCCCTCTCCCCCAGCCCCTCCCCCGCCAGGGCGGGGGAGGGAGGCTCTGCGGGGAGAGGGGGAGGAAAGGTACTTGAGCCCGGACACCTGCTCCAGCACCGGGGCGCAGTCGTCCTCGGTGCAGCCGGGATAGACGGTGGATTCGTAGATCACCAGGTCGCCGGGCTTGAGGACCTGGCCGACGGTGGCGGAGGCCTTGAGCAGGGGCGTGAGGTCGGGGCGCTTGTACTCGTCCACCGGGGTGGGGACGGTGACGATGAAGATGCGGCAGGCGCGCAAGGCCTCCAGGTCATGGGTAATACGCAACTGCTGGGCGGCGGCCAGGGCGTCGGGTGTGACCTCGCGGGTGCTGTCGTGGCCCGCTTGCAGTTCCGCGATGCGCCCGGCGTTGATGTCGAAGCCGACCACGGGGCGATGCTTACCGAATTCGACCGCGAGCGGCAGGCCGACGTAGCCCAGGCCGATGATGGCGAGCGGGGTGTCCGGGGCAGTCAGGTGAGTGAGGTTTTCGGTCATAATGGAAAGCTGTGCTGAGGCGCGCAAGCGATTATGGAAAGTCCAAAATAATAACCGGAACAGGATCAAGAACCCAACCCAGCAAAAGTACGCGTCGCCGGGGCCTTGGCTTCCGGGGGACGTTGTCGCTCAGGAAGGGGCTAGGACCTTCTCCAGGGCATCGACGATCCGCTCCCCCGCCCGCCCATCCCAGAGCTCCGGTATCCCGCCCTGCTGCCACTCGCCGGCAAACAGCCGCTCCAAGGCCGGGGCCAGCTTGGCGGGGTCGGTGCCAATGAGGGCGTTGGTGCCGATGCTCACCGTCTCCGGACGCTCGGTGGTATCGCGCAAGGTCAGGCAGGGCACGCCCAGGACCGTGGTCTCCTCGGTGATACCGCCGGAGTCGGTGATGACGGCCTTGGCGTGCTGGACCAGGTAGTTAAATTCCAGGTAGGGCTGGGGCTCGACCAGATGCAGGTTAGGCGGCAGGCCCGGGCCCGGCTGCCTGGCCGTGGCACCCGCCCGCGCCCCGTCAGGCGGCCCCGCCGCCAGATCTCCCAGGGTCTTGGCCGTGCGCGGGTGCACGGGAAAAATCACTGGCAGGCCACGGGTGCCCGCGCCGATGGCCGCCAGCAGCCGCGCCAAGGCCTCACCCGCGTCCACATTGGCCGGCCGGTGCAGGGTCACCACAAAATACTCACCCGCCCGCAACCCCAACGCATCCCAGCAGGCCGGCGGCCGCAGCCGCTCCCGATGGGCCAGCAGGGTGTCGATCATGGTATTGCCGACAAAAAAGATCCGCTCGTCCCCCACCCCGGCGCGGCGGAGGTTGGCGTTGGCGAACGCGCTGGTGGTGAAAAACCAGTTGGTGATGCTGTCCGTGACCAGGCGGTTGATCTCCTCCGGCATGGTCCAGTCGCCGGAGCGGATGCCGCCCTCCACATGGGCCACCGGGATGCACAGCTTCTGGGCGGCGATAGCACAGGCCATGGTCGAGGTCACGTCCCCCACCACCAGGCACAGGCGGGAGGGCGCGTCCAGCAAGAGGCGCTCGTAGCCGATCATGATCGCCGCCGCCTGCTCCGCCTGGGTGCCGGAGCCCACTTCCAGGTTGACATCCGGCGCCGGGATGCCGAGTTGCTCAAAAAAAGCGCCCGACAGGCGGGCGTCATAGTGCTGGCCGGTATGCACCAGGCGGTAGCGCAGCGGCCCGCCCGCCGCCGCCCGCGCCTCCAGGGCGCGGATGATGGGCGCGATCTTCATGAAATTGGGCCGGGCGCCAGCGATGATGTCGATGAGCATAAGGGGTTGGTCCAGCTAAAAGTGTTTAAAAATCTGATGAATACTGGGATTGATCGCGCAGAAAGCGGGCTCGATGATTTGGCTTTGTTTGGAAATTTGGCCTTCTCGACGCCGTGCACGGGAGGGTAAGGGGCCAGGGTCAAAAGGCGCCAAGTCAAGGCGATACGGTTCACGCCATGCCAACGATCAGTATGTGTCAAGCCACGTGTGATTACATACCCAGAAGGAGCTATCCGTCCGTGCCCGGGAGGTCCTAGATTACCTGGCCTTGGGGGAGGCGGCGCCCCGGGGATCGCCGCACCGATGGCCATCGCCACCCCAGGCTGAGACCACCCCGATGCCAGAGGGCATGAACGCAGCCGGGGGTCTCGCCGCGCGAACCCCTGGCAAAAAAATGGGCGGGCATGCGACGCGGCGCCGATCAGCCCCCATCCCCCGCCGCCGGCACCGCGCTCGCCTCCAGGACCGCCTTGGCCTGACGCCAGGACTGGGCCTCGCGCAGGGCCTTGAGCGCCTTATAGAGGTCATTGTCCAGGGCCGTCTGGTAGCGCCCCAGCAGATCCGTCTGGGTCGGCAGGGTCTGGCTCTCCATCACCAGCAGGCTCAACTCACGGATGCGCTGCTGCTCAAGCAACTGATCGAACAGCCGCACATGCTGGTCCACCAGCTCCGGCCAGCTACCGTACTCGGCGATGACCACCGCCTCGATCCCGCTCGCCTCGACCCCATGCACCTGCAGCAGATGCGCCTGCATCGTTGCCGGCAAACGGGCGAAGGGCTCCGGACCGCTGGCCACCTCGGTGTCGACCAGCGCCTGCCAGGCCGCGCGCCCCTCCTCCAGGTCGGCCAACAGGTCGGGGTCCTCCCCCGCCGCCCTGACCCGCGGCGCCTGGATCGACCGCCAGGCCTCCTCCGGCAGCCCCAGGCGCGCGGCCACCTCCCGCGCCTGGACCTCGCCGAAGGTCCGGCGGTTAAGGCTTACCATCGCCGTTTCGGCGCGTACAAAGCGGGCCTTGCGCCACAAAACGATCGCCACCTGCTCTACCAGGCCGGTCTCCACCACCCCGACTGGTTGGTAATCCGCCACCAGTTCCGCCAACAGCGTGGCAAATTCCACCGGCGACTCGCCCTCAACGATCAGATGACGGCTGAGAAAGCCATGCGTCCGGGCATTGCCACTGACCCGCGCCTTGCCCGCCACCGAGCGCGGGCCGGTACTCTTGAGGGCGTTGCGACGATTGGACCGGGACTTGGCACTGTCCAGACTGGCCAGCGCCGCCGGGTCAGTCGGGGTGGCCGTGACACGGGCGGGGGCAATGGTGGGGGCGGCTGGCGTGGGGCTGGCAGCCGTCTCGGGGTAGGATTCGGTCATGAGTGAAACCTCAAAAGGGTCTAATGATCAAGCATTTTGAGGTCAATAACGCAAATATTCAAGGGGAAAGCAAGACCCTATCAGTCTCCGGTCATTTGGCTTTGTTTCGTAATTTGGCTGTTCCGCACGCCACCGTCATCGCGTGGGCCGCCTTCCAGGGGCTTGTTTCCCAATTTTGACGTCCCGCCCAGACAACCGGATCATCCGCTCCGCCAGATAGTGGATTTTGTTCGGCTCCCCCATGTCCAGCACAAAGGTCTCGCCCCTCTTGACGATCACCGCCGCCTGCATGATCAACTGACAGGCCTCGGGGATGGTCATGAAGAAGCGTTCGATATCCGGTGGGTGACCGTCACCGGCCCGCCACGGGGCAAGGCGGTGAGGACGCGCACTTCACCGTGCTGTAGGCCTGGTTCAAGGCCTTCCAGTCGGCTTACTTACTTGACTTCCAGAGACCGGTCTGTACGCTGGTCTATACAAATGAAGAGGAGCAGGTCATGAACATCCAAGTTGGATCATATGAAGCAAAGACGAAGTTGCCTGAGTTACTGCGTGGCATTCAGGCTGGCAATCGCTACACCATCACCCTGCGGGGCGAGGCCGTGGCCGATCTTGTGCCGGCGGATAGCACCAAGCAATCGGATGCCGTGGCAGCCGTCGATGAAATGCTGTCCTTTATGCAGGCTCGCCAACCGGAGGGTGGTATCAATCTCAAGGTCCTCATCAACGAGGGTCGAGCATGAATTTTGTTCTTGATGCCTCCGTGGCGTTGCTTTGGCTGGTGCCCGGGACAAACCCGGCCGGCGTGGATTACGCTGGTATGACCCTGAAGGCGCTTAAGGAATCGCAGGCCATTGTACCCTCGCTATTGGCACTGGAAATAGCCAATGTCGTCGTCAAGGTCGAAACCAGAGGTATCGTGACCGCAGCGGAGGCGCAGCGTTTCATTGCCCTCCTTGAGCGGCTCAGCATCGTGACCGACCAGGCAACGGCAGCACACGCTCTGGGTGACACATTGAACATTGCCCGGCGCTACAAGCTCTCGGCCTACGATGCGGCCTATCTGGAACTGGCCCTGCGCACGGGCCTGCCGCTGGCAACGCTCGATGCCGATCTGACGAAGGCAGCCACCACAGCAGGCGTCGCAATCTTCGGCGCCCACTGATCGTAATCACCCCGGAACACCTAGTGCAAGCGGGTACCTTTTGATTGGCGTCGAGGCATTGTCACTGACGTAGCCCCGGGCTTGTTCACCCCCTCTCCCCCGGCCCCTCCCCCGCCAGGGGGGAGGGCGTCTGATCGCTGGCATCCGCCGGCTGACGACCGCCACCGACCGCCGCCACCACGCCGACATGGCAATACCCCAAGGGCAAGGGCTGCTCCAGCTTGTTGCGCACCGCCGCCAGGGTCGGCGCCAGGCCGTCGGTCTTCACCTTCTCCAGCACCTGGCGCACCTTGTCCGGCTGCTGACGGGCCTTTTCGATGGGGTTGGCCTTGCCGAAGTCCACCAGCATGCGCTCGGTGCCCGCCGAGATCAGGGTCCGGGTGGTGCGGATCAACAGGGCGCCGCGGCCGATCCGGGGACAAGGCACTTCGGCCACTGCCGTGGACCCATCCTTAAGGTTCTGCAGGATTTGTTTCATCGCCAAATATTCCGATACTGCCTAATATTCAATTTGTTGACACACCGGCCGAGCAACACCGAACCCAAAGCCGTGTAGAGAGCAGATAGTCTGTCCGGTGTTGTAGCACGTGATGTGTCCGGTTTATTTCGTATCCGAGGAGGTACGAGATGAACCGAACAGAACGGCTACAGGAGATCCGGAAGATGCGATTTGAAGAGGCGTAGGCGGGCTGGCAGGGAGGTCGGCTGCGGCAGGAAGAGGCAGCACGGCTACTGGGGGTATGCGAGCGGACGTTCCGTCGGTATGTGGACCGCTACGAGGACGAGGGCCTGCAAGGGCTGATCGACAAGCGGTTGGAGCAGGTCTCGCCGCGCCAGGCGCCGGTGGACGAAGTGATGGCGCGGGTGGATCGGTACCGAGGCCGGCACCCGGGCTGGAACGTCAAACACTGCCACGCCTGGTACCGCAAGGAGGGCGGCACACGCCGCTACACCTGGGTCAAGGAGCGGCTGCAAGAGGCGGGCGAGGTCGAGAAGGCGTCCGCGCGCGGCAAGCACCGCCAGCGCCGGGAGCGAGCGGCGTGGCCGGGGATGCTGTTGCACCAGGACGCGAGCACCCACGAGTGGGTGCCTGGCGTGAAGTGGGACCTGGTGGTCACGATGGATGACGCCACCAACGAACACTACGCCATGCGCTGCGTAGCAGAAGAAGGCACGGCCTCCAGCCTGCTCGGGGTACGGGACGTGATCGAGCGGCGCGGCCTGTTCGCTGCGCGCTACACGGACCGGGGCAGCCATGACTGGCACACCCCCGAAGCGGGGGGCCAGGTCGACAAGCGCAACCCCACCCCGTTCGGCAAGGCGATGGCGCGACTGGGGATCGAGATGATCGCGGCCTACTCCCCGGAGGCGCGGGGGCGCTCGGAGCGCATGTTCCGCACCCACCCAGGGCGGCTGGTGCAGGAGCTCACCCTCGCCGGCATCACGGATCGGCAGGGCGCCAACGGCTACTGGGAGGAGGTCTACCGGCCGGCCTTCAACGCCCAGTTCATGCAGCCGGCGCTGGAGGAGGGTTCGGCCTTCGTGCCCGGGATCGGTGGCGACCTGGATGACTTCCTGTGCGAGACCGATGAGCGTGTGGTGGGCAAAGACAACGGTGTCGCCTTTGAGGGGATGGCCCTGCAGATCCCCCAGGATCGTCACCGGATGCACGACGTGAAGGTCAAGGTGCGCGTCCACCGCTATCCCGATGGGCGGCTCGCCCTGTGTCATGGTCCCCGCTGCCTGGTGCACTTTGATGCGAAGGGACGGTTGATACCGCCCAAAATCCAGGCGGTCGCGTAGGTCCGACGCGCGCCGCGCGGTGGGAAGATCGGGTCAGAGGGGGCCGCAGCCCCCGTCTGCCCACAGAACCGTGCGTACGGGTCCGTACACGGCTCCTCACGCAAGGCGTATCCACTGACTCACATCAAACCAGTGCGGTAACTGCTTGTCCGAGCGAATGGCTTGTCCCATGGTCCCAATGAACCAGCCGACCGGGTAGGCCCGCGTCACCGCGAGGGTGTTCGAGAGCGCCCAGCGGCCTTTGTTGGAGAACACGGCCTTGCCGCCTGGCGGCGTGGCACGCCACGCTTGACCAGTTTACGGAAGAGGTTACGTCTGCTCTTTTGTTGATCCACCAGGCGGGATCGCAATCGTCGCCGAATGTGGGCTTCGATCTTCTTGAGCTGGGCGGGGTAGTAGGTCATCGCAAAGTAGCTCGACCAGCCCACGTACCAACTGTTGATCCGCTCGATGCTCGTCTCCAGAGTCAGGTGGGTGCCCCGCGGGGTCAGCTCCTTGACCTTGTCCATCGCCGCTTGCAGGGCCTTGCGCGAGATCGCAATGGTATCCCCCACAATGGTCAGTCCCAAGAACTTGACCCGATCCGAACGGGCCACTTGGCTCTTCTCGCGGTTCACCACCAGTTTCAGTCTCTTCTCGATGTATCCGCCAATGCTTGCCATGACCCGCTCGGCCGCCTTGGGCGTCCTCACGAAGATGTTGCAGTCATCGGCGAACCGGCAAAATTCCAGGCCGCGCCGCTCCAGTTCCTTATCCAGCTCGTCCAGGACGATGTTGCTGAGCAGGGGACTGAGCGGGCTGCCTTGAACGGCCCCTTCCGTGGAGGGGGTCACCAGGCCGTTGGCCATGATGCCGCTGCGCAGGATCAGCCCAACCAGGCGCAGGATGCGCTTGTCGGGGATCGTCTGTCCCAGGCGGGCGATCAGCCGGTCATGGTGGATTCGGTCGAAGAATTTCGAGAGGTCCAGATCCACCACATAGGGCTTGCCCCCAGCCACGATCCGACGCGCCGCCTCGACCGCTTGGCCTTGGTTCCGCCCAGGGCGGAAACCGTAGCTGTTCGCGGAAAACAACGGCTCGAAGATCGGCTCCAGTAGCAGTTTCAGGGTGGCCTGAACCACCCGGTCGCGCACCGTCGGCACCCCAAGCAAGCGGATGCCCTGCCCACCAGGCTTGGGGATCTCTACCCGTCGCACCGGTGAGGGTTCGTAAGTCCAGCTTTCCAGCTCCACGGTCAGCCGGCTTAGCTCTTCGTCCAGGCGTGTCTCGAACTCGGCAATCGTCACTCCGTCGATGCCGGGGGCTCCCTTGTTCTTCCTCACGCGCTGGAATCCCGCCGCCAGATATTCCCTGGCGCACAGGTCCTCGAAGAGTCTGCGCTCGTCAGTCAATAGGTCTCTGCCGCTCATTTCACTCTCTCTTCTGCATGGGCCTTTCAGCGATCACCGCACCAGCGATTCACCCGACGTCTACGTCTCGGGCACTCGCCGGCTCCACTTGGGCTGGTCTCGGACCCACAGTCTCTAACAAGCTTCATCAACCGCTTACGTGTTCCGCCCTTCACCTCCGGCCTCCTTGCCGCTGACCCGATGGTTTACCCTCACCTGCGTCACCGCAGCTTCTTCGGCACCGGGCTTTACGATTACTACGGCTTCATCTGCAGGCCCCCGTCCCATCACGCACGCGTCTCCGCGCCGCTTAGGGCTTAAGGTGTCGTAGTTACACCGACCCAGGATCGACGGCCCTTCACCGGGTAAGCTAGTCGCCTCTGTTCCCGCCCACCTACCTTCTCTACGCCCAGGGATTACGAGGAGAAAATCGGGCTTCGGTGGTCCACGGCACCTCGCCCAACCCTGTACGCCTCAGCAAAGGTTCGCTCTCGCTTAGGTGGCGAGTTTGGACTCCGGCTTCTTTCAGATCCCTCATTGGCTCCCGTCCGGCAGCGGCCTTGCCATCCTCCTCGTCCATAAGGTGCAGGGGGAGTTTCTTCGGGCACCCTTGCCTTCGCCTACGTGTTCCCCTCTCCCAAGGGCCACGGTTGGACTTGCACCAACTAGCCGACTAGCATGCCGGTCACACGTGGGAAGGCGCTTCGGGCTATCGCCCTTCGCGCCTTCCCACCGCGCCAATCAGAGCGGACAGTTTATGTGCTACTAAACCGGACAGTTCTATTTGTTGCCAACAGTTGACCCCATGACGGGTTGCCGCGTCGCGGCGCGCTGGTTAGGATGGACGGAGGCTGGCTTGCAGGCTAATCCGCGATCAAAAACATGACTGAACACTTTGAGGATACCGGCTTTATCCCCCTGAATATCGCCGTCCTGACGGTCTCGGACAGCCGGGGGGAGGCCGATGACAAATCCGGGGCCCTGCTGCGCGACAAGGCCGAGGCCGCTGGCCACCGGGTGGCGGCGCGCGAGATCGTGCCCGATGATGTCTATCGGATGCGGGCCGTCTTTTCGCGCTGGATCGCCGATCCCGACATCCAGGTGGTCCTGGCCACGGGCGGCACGGGTGTCACCGGTCGTGACAGCACGCCGGAGGCCATCGAGCCCCTCCTCGACAAGCGTATCGAGGGCTTCGGCGAACTCTTTCGGGCCCTCTCCCGGGAGGAGATCGGCATCGCCAGCATCCAGTCCCGCGCCCTTGGCGGCCTGGCCAACGGTACCTTCATTTTCTGCCTGCCGGGCTCCAGCGGCGCCTGCCGCACGGCCTGGGACCAGATCCTGGCACCCCAGCTCGACCACCGCACCCGGCCCTGCAACTTCGCCCAACTATTGAAGCGGGTGCTGGAAAAGTAATTCCCGCCCGGTGACCGAGATCGACACATGACCAGCGCCCCTGATTGTTGCCGCGCGGAACCGGCCGGGTCCCAGGCCCTCCTGAGTAAGGCGGAGGCCGTGACCCGTCTCTTGGCCCAGGCCGTTCCCGTCCAGGATTTTGAACAGCTCCCCGCCTTGGAGGCCTTGGGACGCATCCTGGCGACACCGGTGGTGAGCCGGATCGCCGTCCCCGGCTGGGACAATAGCGCCATGGACGGTTACGCCCTGCGGGCTGGCGACCTGGCGACGGCCCAGGGCCGCCTGCGTGTCTCCCAGCGCATCGCCGCCGGGAACCCGGGCACCCGGCTGGAGCCCGGCACCGCGGCGCGCATCTTCACGGGCGCCCCCATTCCCGAGGGGGCCGACACGGTCGTGATCCAGGAGGTCTGCCGCGTCGAGGGTGACGCGGTCGTCATGCCCCTGACGGTGACACCCGGCGCCAATATTCGGCGCGCCGGCGAGGACATCCAGGCCGGGGCCGAGATCATCGCCGCCGGTACCCGCCTGCTCCCGCAGCACCTGGGCCTGGCGGCTTCCGTGGGCGTGGCGGAGTTGAATGTCTGGCGGCGGCTCAAGGTCGCGGTCTTTGCCAGCGGCGACGAACTGGTGATGCCCGGCCAGCCCCTGGGCCCCGGGCAGATCTATAACTCCAACCGGTTCACTCTGCTCGGCCTGCTGGCGGCCCTGGGTTGCGAGACCCTGGACCTGGGCCGGGTTCCGGACCAGCTGGAGGCGACCATGGCCACCTTGACCGCTGCCGCCGGCCAGGCGGACCTGGTCATGGGGAGCGGCGGCGTCTCGGTGGGCGAGGAAGACCATGTCAAGCTGGCCGTGGAACGGATCGGCACCCTTGATCTCTGGAAGGTCGCCATCCGCCCCGGTAAGCCGCTGGCCTTCGGGCATCTGGGCCCGGAGCGGACGCCCTTCATCGGCACCCCGGGAAACCCGGTCTCCCTCTTCGTCACCTTCTGCCTCTTCGCCCGGCCCTTCATTCGCCGGATGCAGGGTAGCGCGGGCGACCTGGAGCCCCAGGCCTTTACCGTTCCGGCCGGCTTCGACTGGCCCAAGGCCGCCGATCGCATGGAGTTCCCCCGCGCTCGCCTGGAACCCGGCGCCGATGGCCAGCCCGAGGTCCGCCTCTATCCCCGTCAGTCCTCCGGCGTCCTCAGCTCCGTCACCTGGGCCGACGGGCTGGCGGTCATCCCCGCCAACCAGACCGTCAGGCGCGGCGACAGGGTCCAGTACCTCCCCCTGAACGAAATCATCCTATGATCCAGCTCCGCTACTTTGCCAGCCTGCGGGAGCGTCTCGGCACCGGCGCCGAGGCCATCCCCTGCCCTGTCCTCGCCACCCCCGACCGCCCCCTTACCGTGGCGGATCTCCTCCTGCTGCTGCGCCAGCGCGGCGAGCCCTGGAACGACGCCTTGGGCGGGGAGCAACCCCTGCTCGCCGCCGTCAATCAGACCATGGCCCGCCTCGACACCCCGGTCCAGGATGGCGACGAGGTCGCCTTCTTCCCGCCCGTCACCGGCGGTTAACAGCCGGTCCCGTCCCGGCGACGGCCACACCCCACGCAGCCTCGACACCTTCCCTACCCCGCGCGCCTATCTGGCGATGCCGCTCAAACAGGGCATGAGTCTCTTCCACGCTCTCAACCTAACCTTCCAGCCCCGGCCGTTTTTCGCGTAAGTGGGGGGACAGGGGCCTAGGCGCATAAATATGGGGGTTTTCCCCCATTTGTTCTTGAAGAAGGGAATGCTAAAAATTCCTTGACTCTTTCCCCGGGTGGTGATGTGGCGGAGCTACCTCTATCTTTAGCCTGGTAGGTCTGTGTAGGGGTCCCGTCACCCCGAGGATGGATGATGCCGCCAACCTGAAACCAACCTGGGGGAATTCACATGACAAGTTGCAAACCGACACCTATGGCTAGGCCCCGGGGGGGCGGCCGGACCCTGCTCCTGCTGCCCTCCCTGACCCTGACCCTTGCCACCGCCCAGGCGGTGCCGCTGCCGGGCGGCACCCTGGACCCCTTGACCATCCCCAAGTACGTGACCCCGCTGGTCATCCCGCCGGTGATGAAGAATACTGGCACGGCAGCGCAAACGATTACGACATCGCGGTCCGGCAGTTCAAGCAGCAGATCCTGCCCGGCGGCATCTGGAACAGCCTCAACGGCCGCGCCGACGCCTTTCCCGCGACCACGGTCTGGAGCTACGGCCCGGACGCGGACCCCATGCCCGATTCGACCGGCCTGGGCGGGGCGCGGGCATAGCCCCGGCGCCGAACTCCCAGTTCAACTATCCCGCCTACACCATTGAGACCAGGTCCAACGTGACAACGACCGTGGACTGGATCAATCAATTGGTCGTCGATCCGGTGGTCTGCAAGGCGACCACGGGCTTCGCGGGCGATCCCAACTGCAACTACATCCCCCACCTGCTCCCGATCGACCGTTCCCTGCACTGGGCCAACCCCGAGCAGCTCCCCTGCATCGATCCGGGCAAGACCAAGGACTGCGCCCCGGATCCGGTCGACGAACGGGCACCTCCTGCAGCAGCCCTACCAGGGGCCGGTGCCGATGGTCGTGCACGTGCACGGCGCCCACGCCGGCCCGGAGAGCGACGGTTACGCGGAGGCCTGGTGGCTGCCCAACGCCAACAACATTCCCGCCGGCGTACGCCACCACGGGCACCCTGGTCAACCAGTTCGGCAGCGTCGACCACCAACGACCCTCCGGCCGGGTGTCGGCACCTTCAGCTACCCCAACACCCAGCCGTCGAGCGACGATCTGGTATCACGACCACTCCCTCGGCATGACCCGCAGCAACGTCTATGCGGGACCGGCGGGCTTCTGGATCCTGCGTGACCCCGGCGCGACGGGTGGCGAGACGGGCTCTGACGTCTACGGGCACGGCCTCCCGGCGCCCGCGCCCGTGGCGGGCGACGACCGTCGCGGACCAACGAACCTGGCCGAGCAGCCAACGGCGGCTCCCGGGCGCAGCAAGTACCGCGAGATCCCCATCGCCATCCAGGACCGCTCCTTCAACGCCGACGGCTCCCTGTTCTACCCGGACAACCGGGCCTTCTTCGAAGGCCTGCCGCCGGCCCAGCTCCAGATCCCCTTCGTCGGCGACTGCCACGAACTCCCTCCGACATCGCCCCCATCTGGAACCCGGAGGCCTTCTTCAACACCATGGTGGTGAACGGCGTGACCTGGCCCACCCAGGAGGTAGCCCCCGCCCTGTACCGCTTCCGCCTGCTGAACGGCTGCAACTCGCGCTTCCTCAACCTGTCGCTCAAGCCGGTGGACCCGGCCTCCGGTAAGCCGATCAGCGTCAAAAGGACGGAGTGGGTCACCCAGAAAAATGGCAAGCTCAAGGCCAAGACCGACAACCTCAAGGAGCTGCCCTTCTACCAGATCGGGGCCGAGCAGAGCCTGTTGCCAAGGTGGTCAATGGTGGCGACCGGCACGGCGACGCCGCTGCCGGGCAACGGCACCATCCCCAAGCCGGCCAAGGGCGCCCATCCCGATCAGGCCCTGCTGATGGGCAATGCCGAGCGCGCGGACGTGATCCTGGACTTCCGCGGCCTGCCGAATGGCACCGTGATCCAGATGTTCAACACGGCGCCCGATGCCCCCTTCGGCGGCTTCCCGGACATCCCGGCCGACCCCACCACCACGGGCCAGGTGATGCGGTTCGTGGTGAAGAAGGCGCTGCTCGGGAAGAGCCCCACTGACGAGATTCGCGCCGTGGATGGGACCCTCACGAACCCGACGACCGCGGCCACCCCGCCCGAGAGCCTGGTGCTGAGCCCCGTTGAAGGGGTGGACACCTATCCCGCCGGGGTAGCCAACCTCAATCCCGTGCCCCGTGACCAGGCCCTGCTGGAGGAGGAATCCCCGAAGGTTTGCGTCACCGTAGACCCGACCGGGGCCATCAGTCTACGACCCGACGGCGACACCCGACCCCGACCAACCCGGGTACCTGCGTGCTCACCGGGACCCACCACCCTCGCGGCATCCGTACCCTTCGCACCCAAGGCCGCCGTGCTCGGCATCAACGGCAGATCGGGCGGCACGGTGACCCTCTGGTCGGACCCCATCCAGACCAATCCGGCAAACAATGCGACCGAGACCTGGGAGTTCTGGAACTGGACCGTGGATGGTCACCCCATCCACGTCCACGAGGTCAAGTTCAAGGTGCTCAATCGGGAGGCCTTCGACCCGTTGACCGGCGCCTTGTCCGGTGTCGCGCGACCGGCGGAGGCCACGGAGGCCGGCTGGAAGGACACGGTGGTCGCCTATCCCGGTCAGGTCACCCGCATCGCCGCCACCTTCGATATCCCGGGTCTCTATGTATGGCACTGCCATATCGTCGAGCACGAGGACAACGAGATGATGGTTCCCTTCTGCGTGGGTGATAAGACCAGCGCCCCGGGGTGCGGCGGTGCCGTGCCCTAAGAGCCTCCCCCCAGGGCCAGGCATCCGGCCTGGCCCCCTCGATTTAGGGGCCGCCCATGGGCGGCCCTTTTCATCACCCAGGCAAGACGCTATTTTGGCTAGACCGAACCGGTATTCGTGCCACCCTTTAACGATGGAGTAACCAAGATATGAAAATTACCACCCTGATGGGCCTAGCCCTGCTGGCCGCGCCCTGGGGCCTGGTCGTGGCCGCCGAACCCCTGAACCTCGAGAATGACACCACCCGCATCAACTATAGCCTGGGCTACCAGATCGGCGGAGATTTCAAACGGCAGGGGGTCGATATGAACGCGGCGGCGATCACCCAGGGCATCGCGGACGCCCTCTCCGGCACGGAGCCCCTGATGAAGCCAGAGGACATGCTGACCACCCTCGCCGATCTCAAACAAAAAATCGTCGCCGAACAGCGGCAGCGTGTCGTCGAGCAGGAGCTCAAGGTTGCCGAGGAGAGCAAGAAGTTTCTGGAGGAGAACGCCAAGCAGGCCGGAGTGGTCACCACCGCGAGCGGCCTCCAGTACCAGATTATCGAGACAGGAACGGGTAAGACCCCGGGCCCGACCGACCAGGTGACGGTGCATTATCGGGGCACCCTGGTGGACGGCCAGGAATTCGACAGCTCCCACAAGCGGGGTCAGCCCACCTCCTTCAAGTTGAATGGCGTAGTCAAGGGCTGGACCGAGGGGCTCCAGCTCATCAAGGAGGGGGGCAAGATCAAGCTCTTCGTACCGGCGGCACTCGCCTATGGCGGACGGGGTCCCCTGGCCAACCAGACCCTCATCTTCGAGGTCGAACTGATCGCGGTGGGCGAGCCCGAGAAGCCCGCGGCGGCGGAGCCAGCCCAGCCGAAAGGTTGATCCAGGTCCCGGAGGGAGGTGAGTGAAGATGAGGTACCGGACCGCCGCCACCTGGGTTCTCGCCGCAAGCCTGCCGCTCACGGCGATCCTCGGCCCGGCGGCCGAGACCCCCATCCCCAGCGACCCCCAAGAGGACATAGGCCGCCGTATCTATCGGGAGGGTCGCCTGGCGGACGGCTCGCCACTGCGGGCCATCCGCCCCGAGGGCTTCGTATTGGAGGGTGAGCAGGCGGCCTGCGTCACCTGTCATCGGGAAAGCGGCATGGGGTCCGTGGAAGGGTCCCTGGAACTGACCCTCCTGGTGCCGCCGGTCGCTGGCCCTCTCCTCTTCGCCCCGGCCCGCTTTGCCGGCACCTTTCTGAATGAGGGACATCATTGGGTACCCAATAAGGCCTGGGCGCGGGCCCTCACGCGGGGAGCCTATGATGACGGGAGCCTCGCCCGCGCCCTGCGCGAGGGCCTGGATCCGGACGGCCAGCCCTTGATAGCGCCCATGCCCCGCTACGCCCTCGACGAGAGTTCCCTGTCCGCCCTGGCGGTCTATTTGCGGGGTCTCGGCGCGGCCGCCGCCCCTGGCGTCGAGACCGATGCATTGCACCTGGCGACGGTCGTGACCCCGGACGCCCCGATCGGGCAGGGCGAGGCGGTGCTCGGGGTGCTGCGGGCCTGGGCGGCCGCTTCCCAGGCCTCCGGCAGACCCTGGGTCCTGCAAGTCTGGGAGCTGTCGGGCCCGTCAGAGACCTGGTCAGGGCAGTTGGAGGCCCGCTATCGGGAGCAGCCGGTCTTCGCCATCCTGTCGGGGGCCGGTGGTGCCGAATGGCGGCCGGTACACCGCTTCTGCGAGGCACACCGGGTCCCCTGTATCCTGCCATCCCTGGAGGTCGCCCCCGAGGGCGATCCGGGCTTTTATTCGCTCTATTACTCCCCCGGGGTCACCCTGGAGGCGCGGCTGCTCGCCGCCCATTGGCGTGCCGAGTCCCGGGCGCTAGGGGGCAAGCCGCCACCCATCGTTCAGATGTTTAGCGACGCCGCCGGGCGGCGGGCCGCCGAGGCCTTGGCAGGAGCCCTGGGAACCGAGGCGCAGCCAGAAAGCCCGCGCCGCTTCCGCCCTACGGCCCCGGCGGCCGGGTTGGATGCGCTGGGCGAGGCCACGGCCCTGGCGCTATGGCTTAGACCCGAGGAGATTGCCCTGCTCGTGGCGGCCATGCCCGAGGGCCCAGGCTCCGGGCCTCTTTACCTGTCCTCATCTGCTGGCGCCACCCGAGTCCCTGGCGTTGCCACCCGCCTGGAAGGCGCGCGTGACCTTCGTTTCCCTGTTCGACGATCTCGGGCTACAGGGCGAGATCGCCCGGCTGCGGCTGGCACACTGGCTCGATCGCCAGGAGCTGGAGACCGGGGGAGACCTGCGCCCTCGGGCCGATGCCTACGCGGCCGCTTACCTCTTAACCCGGGCACTGGGAGAGATCCGCGGTCAGGAGGCCCGCCGGCCCGGGGTGCCCTTGAGCCGCGAGCACCTGCTGGAGGCGTTGGAGCAGGAGGTCAACAAGTACGCGGACGGGACACCCCTGGTCGATCCCGACAGCCACGTAGCCTTCTACGGGCGCATGAGCCTCGGACCCCGGCAACGCATGGCGGCGCGCGGGGGGGCGCTGCTGCGCTTCATGTCCCCGGAATCGCATCGCCTGGTGGCGGTCACCGGGCGCATCGTACCCTGAGGCGCCACTAAGCCAGGGGTAAAGACCCCTGGCCGACGCGCCCGCTCGGCCGGCCTACCGGGAGGCCGCCGGGTCCGCACCCTTGGCGGCGTCCGCCATGAGGGGCACTGCCGAGACGTTACCCTCCTGGGTGACGGAACCCGGCGCGGCGGGCTCGATGGCGACCAACTCGATCTCGTAGATGAGGTCCCGCTTGCGCAGGAGGTTGTTGCCGGCGGCGGCGAAACCCAGCGCGGGCGGCACGACGACACGCCAGCGGTCGCCCTCTCGCATCAGGAGCAGGGCCTCCCGCAGACCAGGAACCAGAATCTCCTCGACCCGCAGGCGGGCTGGCTCCGGGTCCTCGTGGGTGGAATCGAAGACGACTCCCGTCGTCAGTCGCCCTTCGTAACGGAGGGCGACCCGGTCTTGCGGGTCAGGCCGGCGCCCCTGGCCCGCCTTCAGGATCTCGTACTGGACCCCGCTGGGCAGGGTGACGACGCCCGGCCGTTTGGCATTGAGGACGGCAAAATCGTCGACGAACCCCAGGGTCCGCGCGGGTGGCGGGGTCGGTGGCAGGGTAGCCTCCCCGCTCTCGGCGACGGCGGCGGGTTCGGCCTGAAGCCGCGCGAGGGCCTGGCGCATCGTCTCCTGGCTCACCCGCGGTTCGGCCTGGGCCAAGGCGTCCAAGGCGCCTTGCAATATTGACCCTGGGTCCGCGCCATCACCCTGACGCGCGAGGCCCGATAGGTAACCGCCAAGCTCATAGCCGATGGCGTAGCTGGCCGTCTCTCCGGGCTTGGAAACCGTCGCAGGGGCATCTTCGGCCCGGGCCGACCTCTCCAGACCGGCGCGCAGTTCCGTGACCAGGTCCGCGGCGCTGGCGAAACCGTCGAAACGCACCCAATTGTCACCGGGTCCGCTCCGCAGCAGGGTCAGGGGCGCGTGATTCATCTTGTCGCCCCGGTAGGCGTCAAAGGCCTTTTGCACCCGGATGCTGTCCTCCAGGCTGCCCGTGAGCAGCACCCATTGAGGGCCGACATCGAAGCGCTTGGCATACTGGGCCAAGGCGGACGGGGTATCCTGCTCCGGATCGATGGAGAAGGACACCATCATCACCTGGTCCCGGTCCCCGGCCAACTCCCGCCCCACTTGCTGGAAGGTCGCGCTCATGGCCGGACAGATGGCGGTACAGGTGGTGAAGATAAAGTTTGCCAGGATTGGCTTATCGGTATTCATGAGATCCCGCAGGATGACGGGCCTACCCTCCTGATCGACCAGGGTGACGTCCGGGATCGGATAGCTGGCCTGGGTTCGCCGTACGCTGGCGGGGGCCGGGTGGTGGTGATGGGCATGAGGGTCGTGCCCGTCGCTGGCGGGCGCCTGCGCGAAGGCCCCTGGACCCTGGGCGAGGCCGG
>CAWJBI010000065.1:0-4833 GCA_963841065.1 uncultured Gammaproteobacteria bacterium
GCGGCCCTGCTGGCGGCGGACACCGAGCTGGTCTCCAGCGACCTGATGCTGCTGAACGCGGAGGACTTCCGCCGCTTCTTCGACTTCCCCGCGGACCGCTTCACCGATATCGTGCTGCGGGTACGCAACCCGGCGGAGGTGCGGAAGGTGGCGGAAAAGATCAGCCTGGCCCTGCCGGATACGCGGCCCATCCTGCGCGAGGAGATACTGCGCACCTACGACGCCGTCTTTGGCTGGCGTCAGGGCCTGGTCTTCGTCCTGCTGACCGGGGCCATGCTGGCCTTCGTCATCTTCGCCTGGGACCGGGCCTCGGGGCTGAGCGGCGAGGAGCGGCGCGAGATCGGCATCCTCAAGGCCATCGGCTGGGAGACCGGCGACGTGCTGCGCATGAAGTTTTGGGAGGGCGCGGCCCTGTCCTTGATGGCCTTCCTCCTCGGCTATCTGCTCGCCTACGTCCATGTCTTTCACTTTTCCGCCATCCTCTTCGCCCCCGTGCTCAAGGGCTGGGCCGTGCTCTATCCCGACTTCCGGCCCGTGCCCTTCGTGGATGGGTTGCAGGTGGCCACCCTCTTCTTCTTTTCCGTCTTCCCTTACACCGTGGCGACCATCATCCCCATCTGGCGCGCCGCCATCACCGATCCCGACCAGGTGATGCGATGATCCGCCTCGATGATGTCAGCAAGGTGTACAACCAAGGCCGCCACAACGAGGTCTGGGCGGTGCGTGACCTCAGCCTGGAGTTGGAGACCCGGGGCATCACCGTTCTCAAGGGTCCCAGTGGCTCGGGCAAGACCAGCCTGCTGGCGATGCTGGGCTGCCTCTCCCGGCCCAGCAGCGGCCGCATTCATCTGGAGGGGCGCCTCCTCTCGAACCTGCCGGAACGCTTCATGACCCAGGTGCGGCGCTCGACCTTCGGCTTCATCTTCCAGCGCTTCAACCTGATCCGGGGGCTGACGGTCCTGGAAAATGTCATGCTGCCGGCCTACCCGCTGGCCCCGGACCCGGGCCGACTCCGGGACAAGGCCCTGGGCCTGCTGCGGCAGTTCCGCCTGGAGGAGCGGGCCCTTAACAAGGCGGAGTGGCTCTCGGGCGGCGAGGCCCAGCGCACCGCCATCTGCCGGGCCCTGATCAATGACCCGCGCATCATCATCGCCGACGAGCCTACCGCCAACCTGGATAGCCAGCTCTCGCGGGAGTTGCTGGCCCTCATCGGCGAGCTGGCGGATCAGGGCAAGGGCATCCTCATCAGCTCCCATGACCCCCTCGTCTTCGACCACGCCCGGGTCTCGCGGGTGGTGGAACTGCGCGACGGGCGGCTGGCCTAAAACGCCATGCCCTTGACCCCCGCCATCCTGGCCCTGAATCTGGCCTCCCTGACCCAGGCCCTCCTGCTGGTGCTGGCGGCGGGGTTTGCGATCCAGATTCTGCGGCATTGGGACCTGAGCAGCGGCAGCGAGCGCCAACTGGAACTGGAGCGCCGCACCTATCTCATCGCCACCCTGGTCGCCTGGGTCTTTGGCGGCAACCTGCTGTCTCTCCTGCTCTTTGTCTATAACGCCGAGCAGCTCTCCACCCAATTCGTCGGCGCCATGTGCGCCACCGGCGTACTCAATGCCAACCCCTGGGGCTGGCCCGCCCTCTTTCTCAAGATAACCCTCTTCTTCGCCGGCGCCGCCTGGCTGATCCTCAATGGGGCGGACAACCAGGCCCCCGATTACCCCCTGGTCCGCCCCAAGTACGCCCTGCTGCTCCTTATCGCCCCCCTGGCGCTGGCGGAAGTCACGGCGCAGGCGCTCTTTTTCACGGGCCTGAACCCAGACCTCATCACCTCCTGCTGCGGCTCCCTCTTCAGCCCCGAGGGCGGAGGCGTGGCGGCGGAGGTCGCCGGGCTCAACCCGGCCGTCAGCCTCGCCGCCCTCGCCGTGAGCGGGCTCGCGCTGCTGGCGACGGGCCTGCGTTATTGGCGCCGGGGACGGGGTGGCGGGCTCTTCGCCCTGATGGCGGCGCTGACCTTTATCATCGCCCTGGCCGCCATCGTCTCCGGGGTGGCCCTCTATGTGTATGAACATCCCCACCACCACTGCCCTTTCTGTCTGCTCAAGTCCGGCCATGACTTTGTCGGCTATGGGCTTTACGTCCCCCTCTTCGCCGCCACCGCCCTGGCCCTGGGGGCGGGCTTGATGGAGGTCTGGCGCTCGGCACCGAGCCTGAAGGCCATCATCGCCCACCAGGGCCCCCGCCTGGCGGGCATCGCCCTCCTGTTGTTTGGTCTCTTTTATGGCTTCGCGACCTGGTTGGTGCTGAGGTCGCATCTGATCCTGTCGGGCACGGCCTGAGGAATTTAACCGCATGAATCGCCTGTTGTTTATCTCGTTCCTCTTGGCGACCCTCTGGTTAGTCGCCTGCGGCGAGGAGGCTCCCAAGCTGGAAATTCACCAACCGGCACCCGCCTTCGCCCTGCCGGACCTGGACGGGAAAATCTGGAAGTTCCCCCAAGACTTTCAGTCCAATGTGGTCGTGGTGCGCTTCTGGGCGGACTGGTGTCCCTTCTGCGCGCCCGAGATGCGCGACATCGAGCCCATCTACCAGGAACTGCGTGACCAGGGCCTGCGGGTCCTGGCGGTCAATGTGCGCCAGGACCGGGATACCGCCGCCCGCTTCATCGCCAGGCTGGGCATTTCCTACTCGGTGCTCTTGGACGAGGACGGCGCCCTGGCTCGCCAATACGGCGTCACCGGCCTGCCCACCACCTATTTCATCGACCGCTCCGGCCGGCTCCATACCCGCATCCTGGGCGGAGCCCCCCCGCAACTCCTTGATAAGCTGGTCCGGGAGATGCTGTGAACCCGGAGTTGACGCTAGCGATGGCCTTCGCCACCGGCCTCTTCGGCGCCCTGCACTGTCTGGGCATGTGCGGCGGCCTGGCCGGGGGTTTCTTCGTCCAGCGTCAAGTCCAACCCCGGCTGGCCCCCCAGTTCATTTACCATGCCAGCCGCCTCTTCATCTACGCCCTCCTGGGCATGGCGGGCGCCTGGGCGGGACGCAGCCTGGCGCAAACCGGTCTCACCGGCAAGGCGCAAGGCATCCTGATGATGGGGGCAGGCCTCCTGATCCTGGTCCTGGGGCTGAGGATGCTCCTGGCCCGCCCCCGGCGCCCCGCCTTGGCGCCGACCGGGGGCCTGGAGGTGCGACTGGAGCCCATGACCCGGCCCCCTCGACCCTGGTCTCCCCTCCTCTTCGGGACCCTCAATGGCCTGATCCCTTGCAGCCTGGTCTTCTCCATCGCCCTCAAGGCCGCCGCCACCGGCGACCCGGGTCGCGCCGGGTTGCTCATGCTCGCCTTCGGCCTCGGTACCCTGCCCATGATGGCGGCGGTCACCGGCTTTGGGGCCTTCGTCGGCGCGCGGGCGCGGGACTTTTCCGCCCGGATCGCGGGGGGGCTGGTGGCCATCCTCGGCCTCTGGACCCTTTACGAGGGCTATAGCTTCTTCGATATCATGCGCGGACTCGCCAATGGCTGAGGGCCGCGCGCCTCCACCCACCACAGACAGGAGAAAATCCCATGTGTGATCATCATCATAACCAAGGCCGGCGCGAGGCCCTCAAGGTGCTCGGCGCCCTCGGCCTCGCTGGCCTCGGCACCCCGGTCCTGGCCGCCAATGCCGCCACCATCGGTGCCTTCATGCCCGGCAAGGGCTGGATGCCCGCGGGCGCGAGTTGCGAGGGCGATGGCACACCCCTCCAGTTCATTCCGCGGACCGCCCCGGACGCCAATCCCCTGGTGGATGAGCTGAAGAAATACCCCAAGTGCCCCTATTGCGGCATGGATCGCACCGAATTCCACTTCAGCCGTCATCTGGTCCAGTACGACGATGACCTGGTGGATGGGACCTGCTCCATCCACTGCCTGGCCATCAGTCTCATGCTCAACATGGATCGCGGCCCCAAGGCCATCTATGCGGCGGACTTCGGCTCCCCGGCGGAGATCAAGCCGCTGGTCCTGGTGGATAAGGCCACCTACCTCATCGGCAGCAAGCTCAAGGGGACCATGACCGCCAACAGCAAGGTCGCCTTTGCGGACAAGGCCCAGGCCGAGGCCGCCATGGCCAAGGAAGGCGGCGCCTTGGGCACCTTCGACCAGACCCTCAACCAGACCATGGTGGACATGGCCGCCGACACGGCCCGCATCCGCAAGAACCGCGCGGAAAAACGCCAGAAAATGATGCCGAAGGCCTGAGTCCGCGACTAACGCCGAGGGCGACGGGGCTCGATCCCCTTGCCCTCGGGTCACCCGCCCCCGGTCGCCTTCCAATCCACATGACCCCCGAGGGCCCGGCCTTGCCTCCCACCCGACTCCGTCCTTTCATCCTGATCCTACTGGTCCTCCTCTGGGCCCCAGGCCTGCCGCTGGCTGAAACCGGCTCCCCCCGTTACCCAATCCCGGCCCCAAGGACACCTGCCCCGTGTGCGGCATGTTCGTCGCCAAATATCCCCATTGGACCGCCACTGTCCTCTATCGCGATGGCCATGCCCATCACTTTGACGGCGCCAAGGACCTCTTCAAGTACCTCTTCAATTTACCCAAATGGGCACCGGGCCATAAGCCCGAGGACATGACCGCCATCGCCGTCACCGAATATTACGGCCTCGATCGCATCCCGGCCCGCGACGCCTGGTACGTCATCGGCTCGGACGTCCTCGGTCCCATGGGCCACGAGTTGGTCCCTCTCGCCTCCGAGGCCGATGCCCAGGAATTTCTGCGCGACCACGCAGGCAAACGCATCCTGCGTTTCGAGGCCGTGACCCCGGAGTTACCGGACCATCTCGACGCGG
>CAWJBI010000066.1:0-3397 GCA_963841065.1 uncultured Gammaproteobacteria bacterium
AAGGCGCTTCGGGCTATCGCCCTTCGCGCCTTCCCACCGCGCCAATCAGAGCGGACAGTTTATGTGCTACTAAACCGGACAGTTCTATTTGTTGCCAAGAACTCGGTGATCCTGATTACCCAGATCGAGCAGGAACGGGCGGCCGGAAAGGCGATCCGGGACGCCGTGATCGAGGCCAGCAGTTCCCGCTTCCGTCCCATTCTGCTCACCGCCATGTCCACCGTGCTCGGCCTGATCCCCATCGCCCCCACCGTGTTCTGGGGACCCATGGCCTTTGCCATCATGGGCGGATTGCTCGTGGCCTCCGTGCTCACCCTGATCTTCATGCCGGTCCTCTATGTGACCTGGTATAAGGACTTCCCGCCGCACCCCGAGGCGGAGGGATAAGGATAGGAAATTCAACCGCACGGCAGCCAGGGTCAAGGGAACGCAGCATCGAAGCAAGGTTCTCTGCAAGGGCACGGCGCGAGCCGACGGGGGGACCTGGGGTCAGGACCTCTGGCAGGGCGATGCCCTTCAGGTCCAGCTCCGCCATCCAGTCGGACCTGGCCCCGCTGGCCGGATCGAAACCCAGCTAGGGCCATTTGTTTCAATCGCCTGTTTAGTGGACCCCATGTCCAGGACAAATTCTGTCCGAATTTAAGTTGTCCCGCTCGCCTCGATTGCAGCGTTGTTAAAATGATCAGCCTCCGTCGCCCGCCGCCGCCGTACCCGGTACGATGTACCTCCTCGGGTGTGCGGTTGCCCAACGCCTGGTGCGGTCGCTCGCCGTTGTAAAAGGCGAAGTACTCGGTCAGTCCGAGGGGGCAGGAACTCGGGTAGCGTCTCATAACCCTTCGGATAGATGTCCTCATACTTGACGCTGCGCCAGAGCCGTTCGACGAAGAGGTTGTCGAGCGCGCGCCCGCTTCCTGCAGTACCTGGGTGAACGCCCTGCTGGTGAACTGCGAGCCCTGATAGGTGTTGAAGATCTCCACACCACCATGTCGGCGCAGCGCGCCCTCGAGGCTGTCAATGCAGAAGTTCGACTCGAGCGTGTTCGAAGGCCGCCAGGCCAACACCCGGCGCGAATACCCATCGAGCATCGCTACCCGATAGGCGAAGCCATGGGCCAGGCAGGCAGGGGTGATGTCAGTGTTCCAGACCAGGTTGGGGCGGGTGATCGCTAAGCCACGCAGCCGGTACGGGAAGACCTTGTGCTCCGGGTGCGGCTTGCTGGTCTGGGGGCCTGGCGCCATGCCGGCCAGCCCGAGTACGCGTATCAGCCGCTGGTGATTGACCGGATGACCCTGCGCCCGCAGCGACACGATCATCCGTCGGCCGCCGTAGCAGGGCCGGCGCCTGTACTCGGCATCGATCAGGCGCAACTGCAACCGGTCGAACTCGATCACCGGCTCGCTCCGTGGCTGGGCCTAGACCCAGGAGCGGGCAACCCCGCTCAGTGCGCACTGGGCGACCCAGCGACAAGCCCGCTGCCGTGGCGCTGCCCACCGGTTCGAGCCAGGAGCGACGCACGCTTACAGGCTCCGCCCGGACTTTTTTTCAGCCAGTCCAATTCCATCTTCAGCCGGCCAATTTCGCTGTAGAGCCGATCAGGAGCCATGCTCTCCTCGGCCTGCTGAGGGTTGTGATTATGGCAGTGATGCCGCAAATGAAAACGGGCGCCGAAGCGCCCGTTTCTGTATCAGCAAAGCAACGGTGTCCGGTTTGCCCGTCCGGTGACCGCATATCATCCCGTCTGACCGGTAGGAAGGGCCGAGAGGCCACCCCAGCGGAATTTTGCGATTTAACCGCGCGTCGAGAGGGCAGCGTCAGCCGCCTCCCTAGGCGTCCCGATTATTTTCACCTTTAGGCAAAAAAAGACTTGACAAGAAGCCGGTGATTGGCTCGTGTTTTCTGTTGCAAAACAGCAACATACGGGAGCCTGCCATGTTCGACCGTCTCAAGACCCTGATGCACCGCCTGACTGATAATACCGTCCTGTCCGATCTGCTCGACCCCGTGTCCCGGGCCTTGGCGCGGGTGCGTCAGGCGGCGGTGGGTCGCACCCTGACCATGCCAGATTTTATCGCCCTGGGGGTGCTGCGCCACCTGCAAGGGATGTCGACCCTGCGCGAGCAGGTTCAGACCTTGCTGCATCTGGACCCGGTGGTCGCGGCGCGGGGGCCGCTGGCGCGCTCCACCTGGTCCGATGCGCTGGCGGCGCCGAGCCGCCAGGCGGTCTTGGCCGCGGTGGTGCCGGCTTTGGTCCAAGAGGCGCGGCAGGTGCTGCCTGATCGCCTGGCGGGCATTCCGGATCTGGGGGGTCGACCGGTGCGGGCCATTGATGGCACCTACCAGGCCGAGAGCGCCCATTTCCGGCGGCGCACGCCCCAGCAGGGGGGTGAGGACAATCCCAAGGGCCATGCCTTGCTGAGCTTTTATAACCTGCGCCGGGGCGTTCCCGAAGACGTCCGGGTCGACACTCGCAGCCGCCACGAAACCCGGATCTTGCGCGATTATGACCAGGAGCCCCAGGCCCTGACCCGCGAGCGCCGCGGGCTCTGGCTGGTGGATCGCGCCTTCATCGATGCCGCCTTCTGGGACGCCAAGCAACGGGCCCTGCAGATCACGATGATCACGCGGATGAAAAGCAATCTGTGCGTGGATTCGACCGAGGGCTTGCCCATCGCCGACGACCCGGCCAACGCGGGCGTGATTCAAGACCTGCGCGTCACCTTGTCAAGTGCGCGGGAGGAATGGCGCCTCATCACCTACCGCCCTCGCCGCGGCGGGGAGTTGCAATTCCTCACCAATGACTTCAGCCTGCTGCCCGGCGTGGTGGCCTTCCTCTATTTCCGCCGCTGGGAGGAAGAAAAATGCTTCGATACCTGGAAAAACGACTTCGCTCAGGCGAAGGCTTGGGGTAAGGGAACGGTGGCCATTGCCAATCAGGCGCGCCTGGCGATCATCACCAGCCTGCTGGTGGCGATCCTCCTCCACACCCGCCTGGGTGCCGCGGGGGCTCAGGATGAGAAGGCCTGGGCCAAACAGGAAAAGCGGCAGAAGGCTAAGCGGGAAGACCCGGATGGTACCGATCGCCCGGACTGGACAGTCCCCCTGTTCCGCTATACCGCCAAGGTGAGCCGCCAGGTCCTGCGGTTCTTCAAACACTGTTTTCTCAAACCAGCCTCGCCAGGGCTCTATGAACGCGAGCTAGGGCCTATGCTGAAGGCCTACCTATGACCTTAACCGGACACCGTTGTCAGCAAAGATTTTTGGGTAGTGCCCCAAAGCGTAGGACGTATCTTGCCTAACAGGCTGATAAAAAAGGCTTTAGCTTGCTACCATCCTACCGATTGGGGCACTACCGATTTTTGTTCAGGAACATCAGTCCATGTCCAAGAGGGCCCTAGTT
>CAWJBI010000067.1:0-18038 GCA_963841065.1 uncultured Gammaproteobacteria bacterium
AGTGAGCCGCCCGCCCGTATCGAGTGTTGGTCCCATGGCGGAGCGGGGCAACCCGCGAACAAGATGGGGCAAGCGTACACAGAGAATCCTGTAGGCCGTAGGGGAAATCGCGTTCCCTGAAGTGCTGGTACAGCTTCGAAATAAGCTTATTGCGGATGCCGACAGTTTTAACGTCCTGGAAGGCAACACGAAGCACCCTTTATGGCTTGGGTGTGGAGGTCCGCCGGAGTCCTCAGGCCGTGGCATGCAGGAAGAGAGACGCTGGAGAACTCGGGAAGCCCCCAAGGCTCCTGGACGAGGTGAGACGATGAAACCGACCGGGCTGGGACACGAACGGGTGAAGAGCCCTGACACGGCGTGCGCTCGGGTGGAGTCGTCGAGCATGGAGCGTCCAGGCAGGCCGGCGACGGCCGTATGCCAAGGAGGTGTCTTATCGGGCATAGTAGTCGGAGACGGGGAAAGCCCGTTACATGGCGAAGGACCCGACGGGAGTACGCAGCCCGCACAGGAAACTCGTGCCGGACATGCAGGATCGGATCAACACGAGCCAACCTCACTGCGGGGAATAGCAAATCGGGCAAAGGAGAGCAAACACCATCGCTTTCGCAACCTCTTCCAAGAGGTGAATGCCGAGCTGTTGATGCACTGTTGGCACGGCTTGAATAAGGGTGCGGCCAGCGGCGTTGATGGGCTGACGGCGGAGACTTACGCGACCAATCTGGAAGGCAATATCGCCGACTTGGCGGAGCGCGTGAAAGCGGGGCGCTACCGGGCGAAGCTCGTCCGGCGCGTCTACATCCCGAAAGAGAACGGAAAAGAGAGGCCGCTGGGCATCCCGGCGCTGGAAGATAAGCTCGTGCAACTGGCCTGTGCCAAGTTATTGGGGGCGATCTACGAAGAAGACTTCCTCGATTGCTCCCACGGGTACCGACCGGGGCGAAACGCCAAGGATACGGTGTGCGATCTGACCTTCGAACTGATGTACGGCAAGTTCGGCTTTCTGGTCGAAGCCGACATCCGTGGGTTCTTTGAGCACATCGACCACGACTGGCTGCTGCGGATGCTGGCGTTGCGAATCGACGACAGCGCCTTTCTTACTCTCATCGCGAAATGGCTCAAGGCGGGAATTCTGGACACCGATGGTACGGTGCTGCATCCCGACACAGGGACCCCGCAGGGCGGGATCGTCTCACCGGTGCTGGCTAACGTCTATCTGCACCATGTTCTGGACCTCTGGTTCGAGCGTGTGGTCAGGCCCCGCTGCCGCGGGGAGGCGCTGCTGTGCCGGTACGCCGACGACTTCGTCTGCGCCTTCCGCTTCCGCGACGATGCCGAGCGGTTCTTCAAGGTACTGCCTCAACGGTTGGCCAAGTTCGGCCTAGAGGTGGCGCCGGAGAAGACGCAGGTCTTGCGTTTCAGCCGCTTTCATCCGAGCATGACGCGGCGGGTCACTTTCCTCGGTTTCGAGTTGTTCTGGTTTCCGGACCGGGAAGGTACCCCGCGGGTCAAGCGCCGCACCGCCCGCAAGAAGCTCCGCGGCGCGGTGCAGCGTCTCAAGGACTGGATCAAGGGCCACCGGCACCTGCCGGGCAGGGACTTCATCAAGGGGCTCAATCGCCGACTGGTCGGGCACTACAACTACTACGGACTGCGGGGCAACTCGCGGGACCTGTGGCGTTTCTTCCAGACGGCGACGGAGTATGCGTTCAAATGGCTGAATCGGCGCGGTGGCAAGCGCAAGAGCTTTACCTGGCAGGTGTTCAACCGCGCCTTAGCGAAGCTCGGCATCGCCAAGCCCCGCATCACCGAGAAGCCAGCGACGCACCGGGTGTTTGCATGAACCATTTGCTCGCGCGAAGGCGAGTACAACCGAAGAACCGGATGCGGGAAAACTGCACGTCCGGGACTGTGCCGGGGGCGCCGGGCAACCGGCGTCCCTACGGCTGAGGCAAAATAAGAAAGAGCAATGGTTCAACTTAAATATTTCGGCGATGACAGGGATTATTTTAAGTACGATTTAATCTCTTACGTTTTGAGAGAATGCGAGTTTGATAGTTACGGTTTCGTTCCAATGCTGACAGAACCTAGATATGGCAATCAGGGAAATATTGAGCCGTCGCCGAGCAATTGCAAATCTAAGGAGCTATTGAGTTTTATTCGCTCTCAATTCTCAGGCCGGATCTGAATAATTCGGAGTTGCTCGCTAAATAGTTACACTTCATCTTACATCACAGTTCAGCCGGTCAACTCTACTTATATCAGGAGCGCCAGCAGAAAAGAATATTGGTTAAAATTCAATCACGTTATTAGTGCTCCAAACTCACTGACATTTTTCGACCCAGACACAGGTATTCAGGCCGGCAGGAAAACCAGGATAAAGCCCAAAGATTACGAAAAATATATTCTCAACGAAGAAATGCCAGAAATCTTAGGAAAGTTATCTGAAAACTCAGCATTTGTTATATATCAGCACCTACAAAGAAATAGCAAATTGCGCGAGTCCGATATAGAGCGAAAAATTGAAGCCCTTTCAAGCATGAGTCCTGGCATAAATATATCGGCATATAGGGAAAAGGATTTGGCTTTTATGTTTATCGTAAAACACTATTCACTACACCAAAATATTCAACTTGCAATCAATAAATATCATAGTCGAAGTACAGTTGAGCCAAGGGGTGTTTAAAGTGGACCCCATGTCCAGGACAGTTTTGCCCCGAGTTTAAGCTGGCCCACCTTCTTCAATCGCAGCGGTTTGGCGCTGCCCCAAGTTGAGGGGGCCCCTCCGACAGGAGAGGGCCCGACCCAGTCAAGATAAAAAGCCTGTTGTTGTTGCGCCGCAGGCGTCCTCAGCCCGCACCGGCGCCGGTGCGGCGCAGTGTGGGCAAAGGGTGAATGAGTGTGGGCAAGGTGGGGGCAACGCGCCCCCGGCGCGTTGTCCCCGGCTTGTCCACACGTTCGCTCGCGACATTCACGCTTTGTCCACACGGAGTCCGCCGGCACTGCCCTCAGGCCGCAGGTCGGCGGCAAGCCCCTCCCCGACGGCACCAGATACCGTCGCCGTGGGTTCCGGCGTGCCGCCGAAGCGGTCCACGATGCTGGCCCCGCCGCCTTCCCCCGAGTGGTACACGGCATCCGGGGTACGGTTGCCCAGGGACTGGTGGGGCCGCTCGCCGTTGTAGAAGGCAAAGTACTCGGTCAGCCCCAGCAGCAGCTCCGACATACTGGCATAGCCCTTGAGGTAGACGTCCTCGTACTTGACGCTGCGCCACAGCCGCTCGACGAAGATGTTGTCCAGGGCACGGCCGCGTCCGTCCATGCTGATGGTGATGCCTTCGCGTCCAGCAGCACCTCGGTGAAGGCCTCGCTGGTGAACTGCGACCCTTGGTCGCTGTTGAAGACCTCAGGCCTGCCATGGGTGCGCAGGGCGTCCTCCAGGCAGTCCACGCAGAACCCCGCCTCCAGGGTGTTGGAGATCCGCCAGGCGAGCACCCGCCGGGCATACCAGTCGATGATGGCGACCAGGTAGGCAAAGCCATGCTCCAGGCGGATGTAGGTGATGTCGGTGCTCCAGACCTGGTTGGGCCGCACCACCGCCACCCCGCGCAGCAGGTAGGGGTAGATCTTGTGCTCGGGGTGGGGGCGGCTGGTGTTGGGTCCCGGCGCCATACCGGCCAGGCCCAGCACCCGCATGAGCCGCTGCACCCGCTTGCGGTTGACCGCATGGCCTTGCTCCTGGAGGTACACCACCATGCGCCGACTGCCGTAGAACGGCCGGCGGGTGTACTGGGCGTCGATCAGACCCAAGAGCAGCAGGTCCGTCTCGTCCAACGCCTCGCCCACCGCCGCGTAGACCCAGGAACGCGCCACTCCCGCCAGGTCGCATTGCCGGCTCACCGCCAACTCCGCGTCACGCTCGATCCAGGCGCGCCGGGCGATCACAGGCTCATCCCGGACTTTTTTTTCAGCCAGTCCAGTTCCATCTTCAGCCGCCCGATCTCCCCATACAGGCGATCCGGCTCGCCCGCACCGTCCACCGGCTTGCGGCCCGCGCTTCTTCTCGAACAGCGTCTCGGCCTGCTCCTGGATCTCCTTCTTCCACTGCCCCACCTGGGCCGGATGGACCCCGTAGTCCTGACCGATCTCGTTGACCGTCTTGACCCCGCGGATCGCCTCCAGGCCCACCTTGGCCTTGAAGGCCGGCGTGTAGGTCTTGCGCTTCGCTTCACCCATCTCTCTGTGACCCCTTCGATTAGGCGGCTAGCTTAAACTACTGTCCGGTTTTCGGGGTCCACTTTAAGGAAATCCAACCGGACAGCAGAAGCGCTGCATTTCAGCCCGGAGCAGGAGGTCTATTCCATCGACGAGTCCTTTCTCCGCTTCACCCCGGGGGAGGCCGCGGGCCTGACCGCCCTGGGCGGACGGCTGCGGGCGCGGTTGGCGGCACCGCCTCGCGTTGCGTCTGACGGGTTACCCGTGCCGCCCTGGTGAGCGCCGCGGGCACGCGCTATGATCGGGCCTGCCGAACCCGCCGTGGGCTTCGGCGGACCCACCAACCTTTAGGAGCGAAACGACGATGAACAACATCAAGCCCTTGATGATCTGCTGTGGTCTGGCCCTCGCGCTGCCGGCCCTGGCGGCGGATGAAGCGACGTCGGTATACCGGGGCAAGACGGAGATGGAGCGCGCGCCAGAGGTCCTGAGTGGCGCGACCTTGGTTGAAGGGACGCTGACCATCGAGGCGGTCGATCCGGCGCACCGCTTGATCACACTCAAGGGTCCCGCGGGCAATACGGTCACCGTCATTGCCGACGCCCGGGTCAAGAACTTTGATCAGCTCAAGCAGGGCGACCAGGTCTTTGTCGCCTATTACGAGGCCGCGGCGATCGACGTGGTGCCGCCAGGACAGGAGACCGCGCAGCCCGGCGTGACGGTCGAGCGGGCCGGCGCCGAGCGGGGGGCCGTGCCCGCGGGTGCCGTGGCCCGTCAGTCCACCAAGACCGTGGAGATCCTATCGGTCGATAAGTTTAAGAAGGCCATCTCATTCCGCGATGCCGATGGCCGGTGGCGGGAGATGTCGATGAACCAGCCCGCGCTTGAGCATTACCTAACCGATCTCAAGGCAGGCGACAAGGTCCAGGTGACCTACACGGAGGCACTTGCTGTGGCCGTGGAGACACGCTGACCGCAGGCCGGGTCTGCGCCCGGTGACGGGGCGGCGCGCGCTACCCCAGCGGGCGGAAAGACCCTGCTGGGCGGCGTGATGGGCCCGCGTGGCGGGCATGATCGACCGATAGACCGCAGCCTCTGGGCCGCCGGTTCCGCCGGCGAACCCGAGACCGATTACCCATTGTGTCAATGGGTAGTGGCCCAATGCGTAAGGTGCATCTCGAGATCCAGGCCCGCCGGGAGGCGTTCGCCCGCGATCGGCGTCCAGTAATCGACCTGGTAGATGGCCCGGGCCTCGTCCAGGGTCAGGGCGCGGATGTCGCCGTGGAGCGCCAGGGTCATCAGCTCCTGTCCGGGGCATGGTACGCTAACTTTCCGAAACCTCCGCGCCGGCCGGATACGGAATCCCCTCGTGTTCACCCGTACCCAATACCCCTAGGAAATGAACCATGAACATGCCCCAGTTGCCTGACCTCGAGCTCGAACAGCGGTTGGCCTCACGGCTGCTGGATGTCCTGATCCTTGCCGGCCTGATCCTGGCCCTGGCCATGCTCTGTTACCGGATCTTCTCGCCCTTCCTGACCCTGATGATCTGGGCCTTGATCCTGGCAGTGACCCTGTACCCCCTCCACCGCGCCGTTGCCGCTCGCATCGGCGGCCGGCAGGGCCTGGCGGCGACATTGCTCGTGCTGGTGGGTGTCGCGTTGATCGTGACGCCGACCGCCGTGCTGATGAGCGCGCTCGGTGATTCGGTGCAGCAATTCGTGCAGGCCCTGCAAGACAACACCCTCGCGATCCCCGCGCCGCGTCCCGGCGTCGAGAACTGGCCGATCGTCGGCAAGAAGATCCACGGCCTGTGGGCGACGGCCCACGCCGATCTGCCGGCGCTCGTCCAGAGCCTGCAGCCAAAGATCGGCGACCTAGCGAAGACGGCATTGGGCTTCGTGGCCAGCATCGGCGGCGGCCTGCTGCAGTTCCTCGCGTCCTTCATCATCGCGGGCATCATCATGGCCTTCGGCGCGGCGGGCGACCGCGGCTGCCAGGCGATCTTCGCGCGGGTCGTCGGGACGGCGCGGGCCGTGGAATTCACCCGACTCTCCACGGCGACCATTCGCGCCGTTGCCCAGGGCGTCATCGGCGTCGCCTTCATCCAGGCGATCGTCGTCGGCGTGGCCCTGCTGGTCGCCGGTGTGCCCGGGGCGGGCGTGCTGACCCTGGTCGTATTGGTGCTCGGCATTGCGCAGATCCCGGCCGTGATCGTCACGCTGCCCGTCATCGGCTACATCTGGTCCAGCGGCGACTACGGCAACGCGGCGGCCGTCGGCCACACCCTATTCCTGTTCCTGGCGGGCATGGCCGATAACGTGCTCAAGCCGCTGATGCTCGGGCGCGGCGTCGAGGTGCCGATGCCGATCATCCTGCTTGGCGCACTGGGGGGCATGGCCGCCGCCGGCATCCTCGGACTCTTCGTCGGTGCTACCTTGGCGGCGCTGGGCTATCAGTTGTTCATGGGCTGGGTGGCCGCCAGCCCGGACTCCACACCGGCGGGCGGCGGGTCGCAGTCGGTAAGCTGATCCCGTGTTCTGTAAAGGGATGGGGCATCGGCAGGCCTGGCCGGCCGTGCTGATGACCTCGCTCCTGGCAAGCGGCTGCACGATGGTCGGGCCTGACTTCAGCCCTCCCGAGGTCCCGTGGCTCGCCAACTGGTCGGGAGGATCTCTCGCCACCCTGGCCGCCGAGCAGCAGGGCCAGCCACCCGCGCGGCTCCAGGTCTGGTGGCTCGCCTTCAACGACCCCGCGCTCGACCACCTGGTGGCCGAGGCGCTGCGGCTGAACCCCAACGTGCGCACCGCCGGGCTGCGCATTCTCGAGTCCCTCGCCCAACTCGGGATCGCGGAGAGCACCCTCTACCCTCAGCTCCAGCAGGTTACCGGGGAGGCCTTGCGGCTAGGCCAACAGAAAGAAGGGTCGGACACCGCCTTCAATCAATATCAGGCCGGCCTGGCGATCGGGTGGGAACTCGACTTCTGGGGCAAGTTCCGGCGCGGCGTCGAGGCGGCGGATGCCGGTTATTTCGCCAGCCTCGCCCAGTACGACGACATGCAGGTGCTGATGGCCGCGCAGGTGGCCAGCACCTACGCCGCCATCCGCACCTTTGAGGCCCGGCTGCGGATTGCCCAGGAAAATGCCGCCCTCCAGAAGCGCAGCTTGGAGATCACCGAACGCCAGTTCAAGAGCGGTAATGACTCCGAGCTCGACGTCCAACAGGCCAAGTCCCTCTATCTGGGTACCCTCGCCACCATCCCCCAACTCGAAGGCGGCCTGCGGCAAGCCCAGAATGCCTTGAACACGCTGCTGGCGAGGCCCCCGGGGCCTCTGCCGGAAATGGCCAGCGGCGGGGGCCAGATCCCCTTGGCGGAGCTCGGGGTCATCGTCGATATCCCCGCCGACCTGCTCCGCCGGCGCCCGGATGTCCGGGCCGCCGAAATGCGGTTGGCCGCCCAATCCGCCCTGATCGGGGTGAGCGAGGCCGACCTCTATCCGTCCCTCTCCCTGCTGGGTTCGCTGGGCCTGGCGGCGACTTCCCTGGCGCCATCGACCCAGACGCTGAACTGGGGCTTCGGCGGCAATCTGGCCTGGAACGTGCTCGACCATGGCCGGCTCACCAACCAGGTGCTGGTGCAGGATGCCCGCTTCCAGCAGCTTTACGAACACTATCAGGAGGCCGTCCTGCAGGCCGCGCGGGAGGTCGATGACGCGGCGGTCGGTTTTGCCAAAAGCGGCGAACAGATCCCCATGCTGGCTGCCGCGGTCAAGGCGTCACGGCGGTCCCTGGATATCGCCACGATCCAATACCGGGAAGGCATGACCGACTTCCAGCGCGTGCTCGACTCCCAGAGGGCCCTCTTCAGTCAGCAGGAGCGCCAGGTGGCCAATCGCGGCGACGTCGCGCGCAATCTGATCGCCCTCTACAAGGCCCTGGGCGGGGGCTGGGAACCGGGACGCGATCGCCCCCTGGTGGATGATGCGACCCGCGAGACCATGGGCACACGCAATGCCTGGAAAGACCTGCTCAAGACCCCCCTGCCTCCGCCCGAGGCCCAACCCTCCTTCCCTGCCTCCGGAAGCCAAGCGCCATGAGTCAAGAACCGGTTACGACGGACGCAGCAACGGCCCCGGAACCCGTGAACGCCGCGGAGGCCAGGACTCAGTCCCCCGCCACTCCGGGCGCGGGGGCCCGCGCCGGGGCCATGATCCTGCTGATCCTGATCCTGGGCAGCCTGGCCTGGTACTTTGCCGCCGACCGCCTTACCCCTTATACCTCCCAGGCGCGGGTTCAGGCCTTCGTGGTCCCGGTGGCCGCGGAGGTGGCCGGCAAGGTGCTCAGGGTGCATGTCAAGAACAACGATGATGTGCCGCGGGGCCAGCCCTTGTTCGATATCGACCCCAGCCAATACCAGATCGCCTTGGACCGCAGCCGCGCGGATTACGAGTCGGTCCGGCGCACCGTCGCCGCCGCCGTGGCAGCGGTGGAGGCCGCCCGGGCCTCCCTGCAGGCGGCCGAGGCCAACCGTATCAAGGCCGAGAAGGATGCGATGCGGCAAGAGCGGCTCCATCGGGAAGACCCCGGCGCCATCTCGATGCGCCGTCTCGAGATTGCCCAGGCGTCGCGGGTCGAGGCCCTCAGCCGGGAAAAGGCGGCCGAGGCCGATCTGCGCCGGGCACAGGAGTCCGCTGGCGAGAGCGGCGACAACAACGCCCAGTTGCTCAGTGCCCGCGCGGCGATCGAGAAAGCGGAGCTGGACCTCGCCCGCACCCAGGTGGTCGCCCCCGTCCGAGGTCTGGTGACCGACTTGCGCATCGACGCCGGTCAATTTGCCCAGGCCGGGGCGCCCCTCGTGACCCTGATCGCGATTCACGATCTCTGGGTCAGTGCCGACATGACCGAGAACAACCTCGGCAACATCGCACCCGGCAACGCGGTGGCCATCGTCCTCGATGTGATGCCGGGCCAGGTATGGCGGGGCCGGGTGCGCAGTGTCGGTAGCGGTGTCAGCACGGGACAACAGACGCCGCCGGGGACCTTGCCGACGATCGAGAACAGCCGCGACTGGCTGCGCCAGGCACAGCGCTTTCCGGTGGTGGTCGAGTTCGATCCCGCCGAGATCGAGCAACTCCGTGGGGTGCGGGTCGGCGGCCAGGCCGAGGTCCTGGTCTACACGGGCGATCACGGCCTTATGAACCTGCTGGGCGCGGCCTTCATCGGTATGATGAGCCTGCTCTCCTATCTCTACTGAGCCGCGGATGCTGCACCCGGCCGATAAGGCGGTCCTGCGGCTGACGGTGGGTCTGGGCCTCGCCGCCCTGATCGCCTACGGTCTGGCCCTGCCACTACCCTACCTGTGCTGCCTGATGGCGGTAACCCTGCTGACCAAGCCGGGACCGCCGTTACCCCTGGTCAAGGGCCTCGTCGTCGCCGTCCTCCTCGCTGGCTTGGTGGTGTTGGGCGTATTCATGGTGCCGCTACTGGAAAACTACCCCATGAGCGGGGTCTTGCTGACCAGCGTCATCCTCTTTGCCCTCTTCTTCCTGGGATTGCGCACCGGCAACCCGCTGACCCAGGTGCTGGTGATCACCTTCACCCTGATCCCGGTGGCGGGGGTGGCCGAACAGGCGCTGGTGACGATGATCGCGACGACGCTGGCGGTGGGGCTCCTGATCGGCGTCGTGGTGAGCGGCATGACCCAAGCGCTGTTCCCCGACCCGCCGGGACTGGCCAGCCGCCCCGCGCCGCCGCCGGTCCTGGATCCCGCGTCGGCCGCCTGGATCGCGCTGCGCGGCATGCTGGTGGTCATGCCGGTGTTCGTCCTGGCGCTGACCAACCCCAGCTATTATCTGGCGGCGATCATGAATACGGTGACCCTGGGCCAGCAGGCCTGCTCGGCGGATACCCGCTCGGCGGGCCGGCAACTGGTCGGATCGACGCTGATGGCGGCGGCGATAGCCCTCCTGGTCTGGCTCGGTTTGTCGCTGTTGCCATACCTGTGGATGTTGATGCTGTGGCTGATGGCGGCCGCCCTGTGGGCCGGTGCCGGGATTTACCGGATCAGGGTTACGCGGTTTCCGCCCGCCTTCTGGAGCAGCGCCCTGACGACCATGCTGATCCTGCTCGGACCCGCCATCGAGGACAGCGCCAACGGCGAGGGTGTGGTCGGGACCTCCCTCGGCCGCATCGCACTCTTTGTTGGTGTGGCCCTTTACGCCTGGGCCATGGTCTGGATACTCGAACGCTGGCGTGCCCCCCGAGGGCAGGCCAGCTCCTACCACCAGAGTGTAACCGGAGGGACGGCATGATATTGGCGAATCTGATGATCGGCCTGCCCGCCATGCTCCTGTGCCTGGTTCTGCAGGCGACCTTCACCGTGGCGGGCGTCCGCTACTACGCGCGGCATATTATGCAGCCGCGGAGCGGGGGCCAGGGCCTGCTCACTGAAATCCGCCCGCTGCTGATGGTGATGCTCATCATCATGCTCGGCAACTTCCTGCAGATCCTGCTCTGGGCCAGTATTTTTGTCTGGCTGGGGGAATTCGCCGCCTTCTACGAGGCCTTCTACCATTCGGCGGTCAATTTTGCCGCCCTCGGCTACGGCGACATCGTCATGAGCAGGCCCTGGAAACTACTGGGCCCCATGGAGGCCCTCAACGGCGTCCTGATGTTAGGTATGACGGCCGCGGCCCTCATGACCATGCTGCAGGATTTGCTCAAGCGAAGGGATATGGTCAAGTGAGGAGCCAGGGTGGTCATGATCGATGACCAGATCCAGGACGGGGACATCATCGTCATCGAACAACGCCAGACCGCCGAGAATGGCGAAACGGTGGTGGCGCTGATCAAGGGTCAGCAGGTGACCCTGGACTGACGGCGATCCTGGGTGCCGCCTACCATTGCCGGCCAAACGCCCTAACGACGCCTAGCAGGGTGGCGAATGCCGGTGTGCCCGCAGGCGACAAGGCTTGCGGGTTTGAAGGGTCATGCCGCTTCATCCAATTCATCTAATACAGGCAATCTAGCCCGCGCCCTGATGGAGAGCACCTCCAGGCCGACCAGGTGACCGGCGGCGTCATAATCGCCCAAGATGCCCGGCTCGATTTCGCGGGTGGTTGCCACGGACGCCGGGGAGATCTCGAAGTAGGCCGCATCCGCTTCAGGATCGAATTCGAGTTTCATACGTCGTTTACCTCATCGTCGAAATAGGCCGTCACGACCGCGACGGGCGCGCGCGTTTCGTTATAAATCACCCGCAGGACGCGGAACGCCCGTTCTGGAACAGGATAGAGGGCATGCGCCAGGCTCTCGTCGTGCGCGTCGTTTTCGGTCCTGGCGGGATAGTTCAAGGCCTGGCGGACCCACTCCAGCGAAATCCCGCGCCTCAGACAGCGCTTGCGGGCATGTTCGGTCAGCACGAAGTCGGTAGTGGCCCAATGCGTAGGGGGCATCTTGCTTAATTGGCTGATGAATAAGGTTTAAGGTGACTATTATCCTACCGATTGGGGTGCTACCGGGGTCATGGCGCTTTCCTCTTGGTCAGGATGGGGTATCCAGAACCTCCTGATGGGCATGGTAGCCCGCACGCTCCCCGGATGCCACCCACAGGCGCCGTGACAGTGAAGTACGCGACCGCCAATGGGACGGCTCAGGCGGGCAGTGATTATGTCGCCAAGAGCGGGAGTTTGACCTTTCCGCCCGGGCAGCGGGTGCAGACGGTCAGCGTGGTGGTGCGGGGGGACCGGGTTAAGGAGGGGAATGAGAGCTTTTACGTGAATTTGAGCGGGGCGGCGGGGGCCACGGTGATGGATGGGCGGGGGGTGGGGACGATTAGCAACGATGACTAGGGTGCGTGGGCAAAGGGCGCGGGTGAAGGGCCACGAACAGGCCACCGACGGCGGCGGACTGCCATTTCTTGCTGGTTTTGTAACGATACTCCGGACGCTGCTGGCCGGCACTCTCAGGCTGTAGGAATTTGGGCGCTAGTGACTTAGGCTAGGCGCCTGCCGTCCGTCACCAGAAGGAACCCCTGTGTCCAGCCTTACGGAATTGATCGCCCAGGCCAAGGCGAAAGACCCCCAGATGGGGGCCGACCTGGAGCGCGAGATCAAGGCGCTGTCCGCGCGCCGCGCCTTCGGGCTGAACTTCGAGCGGCACCGCCCGGAGGCGGTCGAGCTACCGGGCCGACCCGTGCGCAAGGGCGACAAGGTGCGGGTGCTGCCCGCGCGTGGCGCGACCGCGACCGCCGACCAGCGGCTGTGGACGGTGCGGGCCATCGAGACGGCCGACGGGGCGCGGGTCGCGCGGCTGGAGCGGGCCGGGAGTGACGCGCTGGAGAGCCCAAGCCGTCCCGTTGGCGGACCTGGTGGTGGTCGCCGGGTTCCGCGACACCCTCTATCCCGGCCTGGTCAGCACCGGACGGGTCGAGCGCGGCGGTGACAAGCCCTTTCACACCGTCATCAACGCCGAGAACTACCTCGCCCTCAAGGCCCTGACCTACACCCACCGGGGCCGCATCGACGCCATCTACATCGACCCGCCCTACAACACCGGCGCCAAGGACTGGAAGTACAACAACGACTATGTGGAGGCCGAGGATCTCTACCGGCACAGCAAGTGGCTGGCGATGATGGAGCGCCGGCTGCTGCTGGCGCGCGAATTGCTCAACCCGGCCAACTCGGTCCTGATCGTGACCATCGACGAGAAGGAGTATCTGCGGCTGGGGTTGCTGCTGGAGCAGACGTTTCCGGAGGCGTGGATTCAGATGGTGAGTGTATCTGATCAATCCTGCCAACGTGGCGCGGTCTGGGGCATTCGGCAGGAACTGACGAGTATATTTTTTTCGTCATGCTGGGCGATGGCGCCACGAGCGTGTTGTTCTTGGTCACGGAATGGGATCGGCACTGCAGGGACGAACTTCACGGGGACGATTAGATGGGATCTCCTTCGACGTTCGGGACAAGCCCGCACCCGCGACGGCCAGAGATTGTTTTATCCCGTTCTTTTATCACGGAAGACGGAAATGCTGTTGCCGGCGCGGCGAGCCCCAATAGGTGTGGATGATGACGTGAAGAGCACAGTTCCGCCTACCGGTACCGTCGCTGTGTGGCCGATTCGCAAAGATGGGTCTGACGGCCGATTGGCGACTTGACAACCTATGAAACAGTGAGCGGGTATGCGTTGGGCGGCTCTTCGGTGGAGCAAGGGTGAAATGACCCGATCTACTACCTGTCCGAAGGCGAGCGGGCGAAGATCGAGAACGGGCCTTACGAGGTGACTTGGCATCGCGACGACGGATCGAGATGATCACATTCTGCGACTTCGAAGCACGACGTAACAGGGTGCTGCCTGGCACGCAGTGGCGAATCTCGGTCACACGATGCGACTCAATACGGATCCCGTCTGCTTGGTAAGTTTCTTCCGACTCGAAAATTCCCATTCCCCAAGTCCCTCTACGCCGTCGAAGACACCCTCCGCTTCTTCGTCAGAGACAACCCCGACGCCATCATCCTCGACTTCTTCGCCGGCTCGGGCACCACGGCCCATGCGGTGATGCGCCTGAACCGCCAGGATGGCGGCCAGCGCCAGTGCATCGCCATCACCAATAACGAGGTGGCGGCCGATGAGCACCGGGCTCTGCGCCAGCGGGGGCTGCGCCCCGGCGATGCCGACTGGGAGCGCCTCGGCATCTGCGAGCACATCACCAAGCCGCGCATCCGGGCGGCCATCACCGGCCAGACCCCGGACGGCGCGCCGATCGCGGGGGAGTACAAGTTCACCGACGCGTTCCCGATGGCCGAGGGCTTCGCGGAGAACGCCGAGTTCTTCACCCTGACCTATGAGACGCCGGTGGCCGTCAGCCACAACCGCGCCTTCGAGCGCATCGCCCCGCTGCTGTGGTTGCGCGCGGGCAGCGCGGGGCGGCGGATCGACACCCTGCCCGATGCCGGCTGGGCGGTGGCGGATACTTACGGGCTGCTGACCGATCTCGACCAGGCGAGCGCCTTCCGGCGGGCGGTCGCGGCGGTGGCGGGGCTGCGGATCGCCTTCATCGTCACCAACGACGACCGGCGCTTTCAGGCGGTGGCCCGCCATCTGCCGGCGACGGTGGAGCCGGTGCGACTCTACGAGTCCTATTTGTCGAATTTCCGCATCGCGCACGAGGAATGACGGATGAAATTCACCCTCAAGGACTATCAGGACGCGGCGGTGCGCGAGGTGCTCGTCAACCTCGGCAAGGCCCGCAAGCGCTGGCGCGAGGACCGGGACCGGCACGCCTTCTCGCTCTCCGCGCTCACCGGCGCGGGCAAGACGGTCATCGCGGCGGCGGTCTTCGAGGCCTTACTGCGGGGCGACGACACCTTCGATTTCGAGGCCGACCTGGGCGCGGTGGTCATCTGGTTCAGCGACGACCCCTCGCTGAATGAGCAGACGCGGTTTCGGTTGCTGGAGGCCTCGGACCGGCTGCGGCATGACGATCTGGTGGTGGTGCAAAATACCTTCAACCGCGAGCGCTTCGAGGCGGGCCGCATCTATTTTCTCAACACCCAGAAACTGGGCAAGAAGAGCCTGCTGGTGCGGGACACGACCCGGACGAGGACTAGCGCCCGACAGGGCGCATTGCCCCTGGAGACGGCCCGGACGGCCGCGCCTATACCCTCTGGGAGACGATCCAGAACACCATCGAAGACCCGGACCTGACCCTCTACCTGGTGCTCGACGAGGCCCACCGCGGCATGACAGGCAATCTGAGCACGGCCGCGCAGTCGGATAAATCGACCATCGTCCGGCGGCTGATCAACGGCGCGGGGGCGGTGCCGGCGACCCCGATGGTGTGGGGCATCTCGGCGACGGTCAGCGGTTCAACCTGGCGATGGCGGGTATGCAGGGCCGGAGCACGCCTCCCGCATGTGACGGTGGACGCGGCCAAGGTGCAGGAGTCGGGGCTGCTCAAGGACACCGTCATCCTCGATAGTCCGCAGCAGGTCGGCCCTTTCGATACCGTGCTGGTGCGCCGCGCCACCGACAAGATCCGGGCCTCCAGCGCGGCCTGGGCTGCCTACGCCGGCCACGCAGGATGACGCGCAGCGGGTGGAGCCGCTGATGGTGCTCCAGGCGCCGAACACCCCCGACCGCAATGACATCGGGCGCGCGCTCGATACCATCCGCGAGCGAGTGGCCGGAGCTGCCGCGCGACGCCATTGCCCACGTCTTCGGCGAGCACAGCACGCAGACTTTCGGCGGCATGCGGTCCCTTACATCTCGCCCGAGCGGGTGCAGGATGCAAGCTGGGTGCGGGTCCTCCTCGCCAAGGATGCCATCAGCACCGGCTGGGACTGCCCGCGCGCCGAGGTGATGGTCTCGTTCCGGCCCGCCAAGGATCAGACCCACATCACGCAGTTGCTCGGGCGCATGGTGCGCACCCCGCTGGCCCGCCGCATCCCGGGGAACGACCGGCTGAACGCCGTGGATTGCCTGTTGCCCTTCTTCGATGCCCAGGCGGTCGCGGCGGTCGCCGACGCGCTGATGCGGGGTGGCTGGGGATGACTACCCCGCCGCTGCCCGGTCGGCGCGTCCTCATCAACCCCCAGGAGATGACGCCCAACCCCGCCGTGCCGGAGGCGGTGTGGGAGGCGTTGCTGGCGCTGCCGTCCCAGGCATTGCCCCAGCGCGGCGCGCGCCCGGTCAAGCGCTTGACCGCGCTCGCGCACGAACTGGCGGCCGACGGACTCCTGGCCGATGCCGGAAAAAGGCCCACGCGCAAATGCACCGGGTGCTGGATGCGGCCCGGGCGCGTTATGCCGAGGAGATCACCGCCGCGCGTCAGTCGGTGCTGAGGGTCGAGGGCCAGAGCCTGACCGCGGATCTGAGAGGCCAGGGCAAATCCCTGGACGACTTCTGGGAAGCGGCCGACTATGCGGTTATCGAGGACGCCTACCGCCGGGCCGCGCGCAGCCTGAGCCCGGACCTGGCGCGGACCTATGCCGAAGCGGTGGCCGCCCAGCACCCTGACGCGGATGCCGAGGACGAGGCGCTGATGGCCGCGCATGTGGACATTGCGGCGCTGGGCCTGGTGCCGGAGGTCAAAAGCTATCTCGACGGCGAGGCGGAAAAGCTGGCCAACGCCTGGCTGACCCAGCACCGGGTCGTCATCAAGGCGCTTTCGGATGAGCGCCAGGAGGTTCTATCGGCTGATCAAGGGCATGAGCGCCGACCCGACCGATATCGATCTGACCCGGCCGAAGTCTTCGATGGAAGCCACCTCCTTGCGCGAGGCGGACGGCGCCGAAACGCCGCTGCCCACCTATCCGCACCATCTGTTGTGCGACGAGAACGGCACCTTCCCGGTCGTGCTCAACGACTGGGAGCGCGAGGTGTTGCAGGCGGAGATGCAGCGCGCGAGCTTTGTGGCGTGGTACCGCAACCCGGCACGCGCCACCCAGGATTCGCTGGGGATCGCCTATACCGACAACGGCCAGATCAAGATGGTCCGGCCCGACTTCCTATTCTTCGCGCGGCAGGCGGACGGCAGGGTGGCGGATAACCTGGTGGACCCGCACGGCACCCAGTTCAGCGATGCCCTGCCCAAGCTGCGGGGGCTGGCCGAGTATGCCTCGACCCACCCTCACGCCTTCCGGCGCATCGAGACGGTCGCCAGGGTTGGGAATAAGCTGGCGCATGCTGGACCTAACCGATGCGGCAGTGCGCCAGGCGGTGGCCGAGGGGGAGGATGCGGCGAGTCTCTACGCTGGGGCCTTCGCGAGCGATTACTGCTGAGGGGCGGATCCCATCCCCACCGACCGGCCGGCCTGGCACTGGCACGCGCGGGTTAGGTTGTTCGCTGCCCGAATCCGGCCCCAGGCCGCCTAACACGTGAGCGTGCAGTTTCCTGGGGTAAGGATCAGCCTCCCGCTGTGCAGGATTTCGGCCGGCCTTGGCCGCTTTTGACTCCCGTCACTTCCCCATGGGTTACACTCTCGTTTACCCGCACGCCGTTTCGGACGTATGGCCGGGGGCCGCAAGGCATCAGGCAGTGTGGCCCCGTCTCAGCTAGTCCTGCAATTGAGGGTGCGGCTGACTACCTGGCGATGACCGCCGGCGAGATTGGCAACCGCCGCGCCGGTCCAGGCCCGCGGGGTGGCATCCTTGCTGGCCCTACACCACGTTGCGGGCGGCTATACTGTTTGGGTGGCCCGCGCATGGGGGCGTTCGGTTCATACCCGAAAGCCGTTACGGACGTAGCCGCCGGTGCGGGCCGCTCACGGAAACCTGGCACGGCGGCAGTCTTTCTCCAGGACCCGGGAATCTCCTCCACCACCGTCACCCTGACCGCATCGGGCTTGGCGTTCTTCAGTGCCATGCGTGGGCTCTTTACCACCCAAATTATCTTGGGCTTAATGGACCCTCACCCGCCAAACGCAACGCCTCGGCTGCCATCGGCGGTGAGGGGTGAAAACCAACGGACTTTAAGGCGGTCAATTCGACGGAGAGCGAGTTGATAATGGCCTGCTGTTTAGCGCGGAGAAGTACCCCGATCAAAGGGCTGGTGTTCGTCAAGATGTCAGGCAGGGGCCAGATCCTTGGCCAAATCCGCTGGCCCATAAACAGGTGGCGTTGCCAAACCACTGGGCTCATCCAACGTCATGAATCCGTCGCGGCGCGCTTTGCCTGCATGACGATCCGGCGCCTTAGGTGATTTTTTGCATTACCCGAACATTGCGGGTAGCCAGAACAACCCCAAAATTGTTGGCCAACGCTTGCGCCAGTCTTCACGGTGCGGATCACCAATGGACTGCCACACTTCGGACAGCGGCGATCTGCATTT
>CAWJBI010000068.1:0-99675 GCA_963841065.1 uncultured Gammaproteobacteria bacterium
AGGGCGACTTCGAAGGACTGGGTATCGACCCCGACCTCGCGCTGGGTGACGATACGACTGCCATGCTCATGGACGAACTCAATGGGATCCTCGATTGTGATGATGTGACCGGAACTGTGCTGGTTACGGTAGCCAATCATGGCTGCCAGCGAGGTGGACTTGCCGGTGCCGGTCCCGCCAACAATGATGATGAGCCCGCGCTTGGTCATGGCCAGTTCCTGGATGATCGGCGGCAGACGCAACTCCTCCAGGGTGGGAATCCTCGACTCGATACGGCGCAGCACCATGCAGGCCGCGTCCCGTTGCACCAGGGCACTGACCCGGAAGCGGGCCAACCCCCTTGGCGTCGATGGCGAATTGGCACTCCTTGGTCTCCTCGAACTCCTTTTGCTGCTTCTCGTTCATCACGCTGTAAACGAGGTCATGGGCATGCCGGGGTGTCAGGACCTCATTGCCGACGTTGCGGGTGGCCTCGATCTTGATGCCGGGGGGGCGGACCGCAGTGATGAACATATCGGACCCCTTTTTTTGGGCCATAAGGATGAGCAGTTGGTTGAAGTCCATGGTGTCTCGGGTATCGGTAGAAGATCCTGCTCGCCAGGAGGGTCTCGGTCAGGGCGAAGACTAACGATCAGCCGAAGGAGTCCTTGTTCTGGGCCTTGGACTGGGCGTCGGCGCGGGTGATGAGGCCCTGCTTGAGCAGGAAATAGAGGCTCTGGTCCAAGGTCTGCATGCCGTAGGTTGGGCGGTCCGGCGGCGGAAATGACGTCCTTCAGGCCCTTGGTCTTGTCCTTGTCCTCAATGCATGAGCGCACGGTCTCGGTGGCGACCATGACCTCGACGGCGGGCACGCGGCCCTGGCCGTCGGCCCGGGGCACCAGGCGCTGGGAGATGAGTGCCCTTGAGGACGGCGGCCAGCTGCAGGCGGATCTGCTTCTGGTGACGGGGCGAAAGACCGAGATCACGCGGTTGATGGTCTTGGTGGCATCCAGGGTGTGCAGGGTGCTGAAGACCATGTGCCCCGTTTCGGCGGCGTGGAGGGCCGTCTCGATGGTCTCCAGGTCGCGCATCTCACCCACGAGGATGATGTCGGGATCCTGGCGCAGGGCGGCCCGCAGGGCCTCGGAGAAACCGCGGTAGTCGGCTTCGAACCTCCCGCTGGTTGATCGATGCTGAGGTTGTCCCGGTGCAGGAACTCGATGGGATCCTCGATGGTGAGGATGTGCTCGTTCCGGGTGTCGTTGAGGTGATCGATCATGGCCGCCAGGGTGGTGGACTTGCCGGAGCCGGTGGGCCGGTCCCAAGGACCAGACCGCGCGGGACACCTCGACGATGTCCCTGAAGCTCTCGGGGGCCTTGATCTCTTCCAGGGTCAGCACCTTAAGGGGGATGGTGCGGAGCACCACCAGCCGCGCCGCGCTTCTGGTTGAAGGCATTGACGCGGAAGCGGGCCACCCGGGATCTCGAAGGAGAAGTCGGTCTCGAAAACTCCTCGTAGTCCTTGCGCTGTTTGTCGTTCATGATGTCGTAGACGAGCGTGCACGATCCGATGCTCCAGGCGGGCACGTCGATGCGACGCATGTCGCCATTGACGCGGATCATGGGCGGCAACCCAGCGGAAAGATGCAGGTCCGAGGACTTGTTCTGCACGGAAAATGTCAGTAATTCAGTGATATCCACGACGAGATCCGGTCTTCCTCAGGGGGCTGTTTGCGAACCCAAACGATTTCAGTTTAATTCCCCGCGCTCCAGACGCTCCGCCTTGGCGAGGACCGCCGCCGCCAAGGCTTGCTTGAAGTCGATAAGGCGATCCATGAGGGCGGGATCACCGGTGGCGATCATCTGGGCGGCCAGGATACCGGCATTTCTGGCGCCGTCGATGGCGACTGTGGCCACGGGCACGCCCGGGGGCATGTGCACCGTCGACAGCAGAGAATCCTGGCCGGACAGGCTGGCGCTCTTGACGGGCACGCCGATCACGGGCAAGGGCGTCAGGGCCGCCGCCACCCCAGCCAGGTGAGCGGCGCCGCCTGCCCCGGCGATGATGACCTTGATACCACGCGCCCGCGCGCCCTCGGCGTATTCGAAGACCCTTTTGGGGGTACGATGCGCGGAGGCGATGGTCATCTCGCAGGGAACCCCAAGCTCCCCGAGGACCTCCACCGCCGCCCGCATGACGCCCAGGTCCGAGTCACTACCCATGATTATGCCAACCAAAGCCCCATTCATTGCCGATTCCCCGCTTGTTGTTGGAAGTTCCCCGAGATGATAGTGCCTAGCGCCATTCGTGGGCTAGATGCAGGCACCCTGTGCAAGCCCCGGGTGGTCTTAGGGTGGGTACCCACGGCGCCCCGAGAGCCGGCTTCGCCCCATCGAGCCGAGAGCGAGCTTCCAGCGCCCCGGTGCGGCCTGAGCAGAAAGCCTGGGGGGCCGAGCTACCCGAAGGTGCCATATACCAACAATCGATTGTTTATAAAAGATTATATTGAAATTCATAAATCAGGATGGGCACATGGCCGATCGACCAATAATTAATTTTATGGGTAGCACTACAAAATTTCTATGTGCCCAACCCCCCCCAGCCAGGATATCCTGGCCCCTCTAACCGTTTTTTATGTAACCGGACATCCAGGTAAGGTCTTGAGGTTTAAGGAAAAACTATAGCCAAACGGTTACTTTACAGACAGATTGGGGGCGAACGATGACGACAAGAGATGCGCGCAATAACGCATGGATAGCAGTCCTGCGGGGCCAAGTCCTCGGCATCTTGGTTATTTTTTTATCGGCGCTCTGCCTTACGGGTTGTGCGACCACAGGCCAGGATAGCGTCTCGGAACAGCCCCAGGGACAGGCCGAGAAGGCGGTACCCAAAGTCGAGTTACCCCCTCCATCGAAGAAAGCTTCCTCCTATGTGGTCAAGGGTAAGCGATATTTCGTCAAGTCCGAAGCCACAGGCCATGAGGAAATGGGTACCGCATCTTGGTATGGCAAGCGCTTCCACGGCCGTCGTACCAGCAGCGGCGAGCGCTATGACATGCATGCCATGACTGCCGCTCATAAAAACCTACCCATTTCCAGCCTGATCCAGGTCACTAACCTCGACAACGGACTGAGTACCCTGGTTCGGGTCGCCGGATCGGGGGCCCTTCCATGGGAACCGGGTTCTCGACCTCTCCTATGCGGCCGCCTCTCAGCTCAATATGGTGGATAAGGGCTCGGCCAAGGTCACCATCCAGGTCGTTGAACCGGGCAGGCCCAAGCTTGAGAAGGGCCTACAGGACATGTTCGTCGCCGCCTCCGACAAGGCGCGTACAGGCGGGGGCGCCCTACAAGCCCCGCCCAGCCCGACCTCAAGCCCGACGGAGTCGCGGGTCGCCGCCACCACCGAAACCGACATACTGGGCAGCCCCTTGGTCGCCGCCCAGCCTAAGCCTAAAACCTACGATACTTCATCGCTTTATCTGCAAGTTGGCGCCTTCGAGAATCGCTCCACCGCCAGAAGAGTTGCGAGGAATTCCTGGTTGCCAAACTTGAAGAAAGCGTTCTGGTACAAACCGACGTCTCGAACGATTCCACGCCTTATCGCATTCAGATAGGCCCGGTTGATTCCCAGGACAAGGCACAGGACCTCACGCGCAAATTAGCTCTTCTAGGTGTAGGCAACCCCAGAGTGGTTAGTCGCTAGAGAGGTTTTACCCCGACTCGGGGGCCTTAACGGAAGTCCATGGCTCCAATCTTCCCGGTGAAGGTGGCCCCGGGGAATCTCATACCCAGATACAGCTTGAAACACCCCCTCCGTCAGCAATTTCTCTATCAGCGCGGCTGCAACCCGGAGCGCCAGCGCTTAGAATGAGTTATTCTGAGCTTGTATTTGGTTACACCCTGATCCTCGCCCCCCTCCATCCAGCGCCGAGCCTTGCCGATGAAGCCCCTCGCCCACATCCTTTGCATACTAACTTGGTGCCTCCTGACGCCGGTCCTCGCCCAGGACAAGACGACAGCCTCTAACCCCCAGCCGCCCATCCCCGAGCCACCGACGGTAGTCAGCCTTGCCCACCTGCTGGTTGACCATAACACCGGCAAGGTGTTGGCCGAACACCAGGCCGACGAGCGCCTGGACCCGCAGAAGCTGACCAAGATCATGACCGCCTACGTCGTCTTCCGGGAATTGGCGGCGGGCAAGGTGGCCCTCACGGACGAGGTTCTCATCAGCGAAAAGGCCTGGCGCACGGGAAGTTCCAAGACATTCGTCGAACTGGGTAAGCAGATTCCCCTGGAGGTTTTGCTCCACGGCATGATTATCCAGTCCGGCAATGACGCCAGCGTGGCCTTGGCCGAGCACGTCGCCGGCAGTGAGGAAACCTCGTCAGTCTCATGAACACCCATGCCCAGCGCTTGGGGATGACCCATAGCCACTTCACCAACGCCACGGGTCTGCCCGATCCCGAACTCTATACCACCGCCCGCGACATGACCCTGGTCACCGCCGCGACCATTCGTGAATTCCCCGAGTATTACGCCTGGTACTCCGAAAAGGAGTTCGTGTACCACGGCATCAAGCAGAACAACCACAACCGCCTCTTGTGGCAGGATGCCGCTGTCGATGGCGTCAAGACAGGCCATACCGAGGCCGCCGGTTACTGCCTGGTAGCCTCGGCCAAGCGAGACAGCATGCGGCTGACCTCCGTGGTCATGGGCGCCAAGAGCGAGAAGGCCCGCGCCCAGGCCAGCCTGGCCCTGCTGGATTGCTGGCTTCCGTTTCTACGAGTCCCCCAAGCTCTATCCGGGGGGGCAGCCCATCGAGAAGCTGCGGGTCTGGATGGGGGCCATGAAGGAATTGCCGGTGGGGCCTGCGGAGGATATCCATGCCACCATTCCGCGTGGCCGTTACGACAAGCTCGCGGCCCGGATCAAAATCCAGACATCATCGCCCCCGTCGCCAAGGGCGACAAGTGGGCGAGATCGTCGTTGACCGTGGATGGCGAGGGAGATCGGTCGGGAACCCCTCATCGCCCTTGAGGATGTCGCGGCGGGTGGCTGGTGGGAGTGGCTCCGGGATACGATCTTGCGCTGGTTCCGGTAATGCGGCCATGAAGGCGGCATTGACCGGCCTGATGGAGTTTCCCTGCGCCTTTCCAGTGAATGCGATCGGCAGGGTGGGCGATCGTTTCGAGGGACTCGGTCATCGATGAATCGTCCGATTCGTCATGCCCCGACCTATGCGAGGAGCCAGGTCAAGGTGCGCGCCCAGCCGGGGCGGTCAGTGGGTCGCCGTGACCCTCGCGTCATCCAGGCCGAAGCCAGGAGCGACTCGACGCCATCTATCGCGGTCTCGTGGCCATGAGCGCGTCGCATGGGCGCCTTGACCTAGCGCCCGCTGTGACACCAGCGCCCCGGCGACCGGCGATGGCCTGCTCGTGATCGATATCTTCGACTCCGCGCCTATGAGACGGATCTGGCAAGCCATGCGGGACTTCACGGACGCCCGCGACCCTGAAACCCCCGATGAACTCTGGCTCCTGCAACACCCGGCCATTTACACCCTGGGCCAGGCCGGCCGTTGGGAGCACCTGCTGGATGCGGGTGGCATTCCCGTACTCAAGGTGGATCGTGGCGGGCAAGTGACCTACCACGGACCCGGACAGCTCATCGCCTACCTGTTGCTGGATCTCAAACGCGCCGGTCTGGGCATCAAGGGCCTGGTCCACCTCCTCGAAACCGCCGTCATGGATCTTCTTGCCGCCCAAGACATTCTCGCCCAGGCCCGCCCAGACGCCCCCGGCGTCTATGTCGCGGGCGCCAAGATCGCCTCGCTTGGCCTGCGTGTGAGACGTCATTGCAGCTACCACGGCCTAGCGCTGAATGTCGATCTCGACCTCAACCCTTCCCCGCATCAACCCCTGTGGCTATGCGGGCCTGGCCGTCACCCGGTTGGTCGATTTGGGGTGGAGCTGTCCCTCGACAGGGGTCGCCGAGCAACTGGCCTACCGCCTCGCGGCCGAGCTGGAACGCGGTGGGCTCTTCTCCAGGACCTGAAATGACGGGGGCCGGCTTCGTGGCCGGCCCCCGTCGTCGATCCCGCGTCTCCTCGCGCGACCGGGTGGGTTTGCCCCCGTCACTTGATCTCGATGCGGCAGCGCTCCGTCTCGTGGGCCTTGGGAGATCGATTTCGAGCGAGGCCCGTCCTTGAACTCGGCGTCTACCCGCTCCGGATCGACCGGAACTGGCAGGCGTAGGCTGCGCGTAAAGGCGCCCCGCGCAATCTCGGCGCGATGCACCTCACCCACCTCGGTCTCCTCCTCGAAGCCTGCGCTCCCCCCGCGATGGTCGGCGGATCACCGTCGGATCAAGCTTGAGATCCTTCTTGTCAACGCCCGCGGATTCCACCCGGACCAGGATCTTTGCCTTGTCGCGCTCGATGAGGTCGATATGGGGCATGGCGAACTCATACGACCGGTCAGCGGCGCCCACTCCGGCGGCGATTCACGGAATGGCCGCATCCGACCGCGATGAGGGTATCAACGCCCGTCCATGTTATCAATGGCAGTCGATCTCGCGACACGGTGTCACTTCCGCGATCTGTCGATTTGGTCTTCATGGCTCTCACTCCTTTTGTCTTTCCTGTTCCCTACTAAAGGTTAACGGGGAAGGCTGCGGCTTTCAAGGGCGCCAGGTATATATTTAAACTATTAATCAATAAGTTGCCTCGATTTCGCTCCTTTGGGTATTAACCCCCAAGGGACCGCCAAGCGGGGGAGCCCCAAAAAAAAGCCCGCGGAGACCGCGGGCTTTCGTCGAGGCGAAGGAGGCGGATCATGCCTCAAGGTGGGTCTTCATTTTCCTCATGGCATTCTTCTCGATCTGGCGGATGCGTTCGGCGGAGACGCCAAACTGGTCGGCCAGTTCGTGGAGGGTCTGCTTTTCTCCGTCAGCCAGCGGGCCTGGAGGATGGTCTTGCTACGCTCGTCAAGGCCCTCAAGGGCGGCGTGGAGCCGATCGTGCGATCCATCCTGGTGTCCTGCCGCTCCAGGCGCTCGCAGGTTCCATGCGCAGATCCGGCAGATAGGTGGAGGGCGCGGCGGGCCCTCCTCGTCGTCGCCGTCGTCGCCGTCGAAGGCCAAATCCTGGTTGGACAGGCGCGACTCCATCTCCAGCACCGTCTCGGGCTTGACCTCCAGGTCCCGGGCAACGCTCTCCACCTCCTCGCGGGTGAACCAGCCGAGACGCTTCTTGGCGCTGCGCAGGTTGAAGAAGAGCTTGCGCTGGGCCTTGGTGGTGGCGACCTTGACGATGCGCCAGTTGCGCAGGATGTATTCGTGGATCTCGGCGCGGATCCAGTGCACCGCGAAGGATACCAGCCGCACCCCCACGTCCGGCTCGAACCGTCGGACCGCCTTCATCAGGCCGACCGTCCCCTCCTGGATCAGGTCTGGCAGGGGCAGGCCGTAGCCCAGGTAGCCCCGGGCGATGCGGATGACAAACCGCAGATGGGAGAGGACCAGTCGGCGGGCGGCCTCCATGTCACCGTGATCGCGCAGACGAACGGCCAGGTCGCGCTCTTCGTCTCGGGGTCAGCATGGGGATCTGATAGGAGGCGCTGATATAGGCGTCAATGTTGCCGGTAGGGAGCAAGCGAGGTCTTTAGTCATGGTGCCAATACCCAAGTAATTTTCTATGGAATTGAGTGTAGCAAATCCACGCAGGGTCATACAACTTGCAAATCGCTCTTTTGGGGATATGGGCCTGGAAAAGTGTCCGGGCGTGCCCAGGGAGGCCGGTTGGCGCTCTCAGCCCGGCTCGATGGCCGCGAGATGCCGGCTCACGGCGATCCAGCTCCCGGCGAGACCCAGGACCAGGCTCCACCCAGCAGCACCGCCAAGGCCAGGGGGCCGAACCCGACCAGGAGAAAGTCCGCCTGATAGAGGGCGGCCAGGCGGGATACCGGGCTCCTGCATGAAGAAGAGTGCCAGGGAGACCAGGCACCAGGCAATGAGCCCCCCAGAAGCCATACCAGACCCCGAGCCAGAGGAAGGGGCGGCGGATAAAGGCATGGGTGGCCCCCACCGTCTCCATGATGACGATCTCCTGGCGCCGGCTCTCGATCTCCAGGCGGATGGTGTTCCCGATGACCAGCAGGACCCCCAGGGCCAGCGCGCTGGCCAGCACTTGGGCGGCGCGCTCGCCCAGCAGGACGACGCCCTGGAAGCGTCGCACCCAGAGGGTGTCCATGCGGACCAGGTCCGTTTCCGGCAGGGCGGTGAGCACCTCGCGCAGTCCCTCCAGGCTGGCCGCATCGCCGAGACTTTGGGCCGGACGCAGGGCCAGGACATAGGGCAGGGGGTTGGTCTCCAGTTGTTCGACCGCCTCGGCGAAGCCAGTTTCGGCCCTTAGTTCATCCAGGGCCTGGTCCGGCGAGATCAGGGTGACGGACTCCAGGTCCTGCCGCCCCGCCAGGCGGCGGGCCAGGGCCTCCGCCTTGGTCGCGCTCACCTCCGACTTGAGGAACAGGGAGATGGCCGCCGTCTGCTCCCAGCCCTCGCCGAGCCGTTCCAGGTTACGCGTCAGGACATAGAGGGCCCCGGGCAGGGCCAGGGCGATACCGATCACAAAGACCGTCATCAGGGTAGGCAGGGGGGTGCCGCGCAGCCGACCCAGACTGGACACGGCTCCCTGCAGATGATGCGCGAACCAGATCCCCGGTAACCGGCCAAAGGGGATCTGGAACCGCCGCATGGGGCGGCCGGCCTTCGCGGCCTTATCCGGGGTTGGGTTCTGGGTTCTTGTGCGCATGGGAATCGGCGACCAGGCGCCCTTTTTCCAAGGTCAGGGTACGGTATGGCAGGGTAGCAATCAGATCCAGGTTATGGCTAGCAATGAGGAGGGTGACGCCAACCTTATTGAAGCGTGCGAAGAGCGCCATGATCTCGCGCGAAAGTTCCGGGTCCAGGTTGCCGGTGGGCTCGTCGGCCAGCAGCAAGGGCGGACGGGCAACGATGGCCCGGGCAATGCCCACGCGCTGCTGTTCTCCACCCGACAGGGCAAGGGGGTGGGACTTCTCCTTTTTCAGCAGCCCCACCTGATTGAGGGCGGCTCTGACTCGCCGCGCGATCTCCTGATGCCCAAGGCCCGCGACCACCAGAGGCAGGGCCACGTTGTCGAAGACGGAGCGATCCGTCAGCAGGCGGTGATCCTGGAAGATCATACCCACCTGACGGCGATGGAAAGGAATCTTGCGCCGGGGCAAGCGACCCACGTTGCGGCCATCGACCATGAGCTGACCCCGGCTGGGGCGTTCCAAACAGCCAATCAGCTTGAGGAGGGTGCTCTTACCCGCACCCGAATGGCCCGTCAGAAAGACCATCTCCCCGGCCGCGATCTCCAGGCTCAGGTTGCAAAGAACCTCCCCGCTTTCCGCATAGCGCTTGCTGACCTGGTCGAAGCGGATCATGTCCGGGAGGGCATCAGGAACCGAAGATGGCTTCGAGGAATTCCTCGGCCACGAAGGGCCGGAGGTCATCGATGGACTCGCCAACGCCGATGAAGCGGATGGGGACGCGCAGGCGCTCGGCGATGGCGAAGAGGACGCCACCCTTGGCGGTACCGTCGAGCTTGGTCAGGGCGATACCCGTCAGGGGCACCGAGGCATTGAACTGCTGGGCCTGGGCAATGGCATTCTGGCCGGTGGTGGCATCCACCACCAGCAGCACCTCATGCGGGGCCTCGGGATCGAGCTTCTTCATGACCCGGGCGATCTTGGCCAGCTCCTCCATCAGGTTGGTCTTGGTATGCAGGCGCCCAGCGGTGTCGGCGATGAGGACATCGATGCCGCGGGCGGTGGCGGCCTGGAGGGCATCAAAGATGACCGAGGCGGAATCCGCCCCCGACTGTTGGGCGATGACGGTGACGCCGTTGCGCTCGCCCCAGGTCTGCAACTGCTCCACCGCCGCGGCGCGGAAGGTATCGCCAGCGGCCAGCATGACGCTGTTGCCCTCGGCCTGTAGCCTTTTCGCCAACTTGCCGATGGTCGTGGTCTTGCCGGCGCCATTGACACCCACCATGAGGATGACCTGGGGCCGGCCCGGGGCCGCGACCCGGACCGGCCGTTCGCAGGCGCGCAATATCGCCGCCAGCTCCTCCTTGAGGGCGCTCATGAGCACCGCGGGATCGGAGAGTTCGTGACGATTAACCCGCGCCGTGAGATCGCCGATGATGCGCAGGGTCGCCTCCACACCCACGTCGGCGGTCAGCAACCGGGTCTCCAGTTCGTCCAGCAGGTCTTGATCGATGCGCTTGCGGCCTCGCACCAGATCGCCGATGTCGGTATTGAGGACGGCGCGGGTCCGTTGCAGGCCCTCGCGCAGGCGGGCGTAGAGGCCAGCCCTTGGGCGCGGGGTGCTCGGTCCCTGCTACCGGCATCACCGCATCGGACGCGGGTTGCGACTTCTTTTTGCCAAAACCAAACATGAATGAAGGACCTGATGGACGGGAGCAGCGCTGGGGAACTATTGGATGAGGGCCTTGCCAATACGTAACCTTTACACGTCATCCTAGCAAACATCGGCGGACGCGTCTCCCGGTATCGACCGTCGGACGCCAGGCTCTACCGCCCCCATCCAGGAAATGGAGATGCGATGAAATCCCGATTACTTCTCGCCACGGCCCTGGCGCTCCCCTTGGTCGCGACCGCCGAGGCCCCCAAGGTCCAGGAGCGCCTCCTCGATAACGGCCTCAAGGTACTGGTCAAGGAGGACCATCGCGCGCCCATCGTCACCTCCCAGGTCTGGTACAAGGTAGGCTCCAGTTACGAGCACGGTGGCCTGACCGGGGTTTCCCATCTGCTCGAACACATGATGTTCAAGGGCACGGAGAAGCTGGCCCCCGGCGAGTTCTCGCGGATCATCGCCGCGAACGGCGGTGACGAGAACGCCTTCACCGGCCGGGACTACACGGCCTATTTCCAGACTCTGGCGGCGGATCGCCTGCCCATCTCCTTCGAGCTGGAGGCCCAGCGCATGCGCTTTCTGACCTTGCCGGAGGAGGAGTTTCTCAAGGAGTTGGAAGTGGTCAAGGAAGAACGGCGGATGAGAACCGAGGACGACCCCGAGTCCCTGGCCTATGAGCAATTCAATGCGACGGCTTACGAGGCATCCCCCTACCGCATCCCGGTCATCGGCTGGGCGAGCGATCTGGAGGATATGAAGGTCGCCGATCTTCGGGACTGGTATCGCCAGTGGTACGCCCCGAACAACGCCACCCTGGTGGTGGTCGGCGACGTGGACCCCGAGGAGGTATTTTCCCTCGCCAAAAAGCATTTCGGCCCTCTATCAGCGGAGCCAGTGTCGGCACCCAAACGAGGTGGCGACCCGACCCAGCGTGGCGAGAAACGCATCCAGGTCAAGGCCCCCGCCAAGGAACCCTATCTGCTCATGGGCTACAAGTCCACCGCCATCGGTCACGCCGGGGAGGACTGGGAGCCTTATGCCCTGGAAATGCTGTCCTCGGTTCTGGATGGGGGGTCCAGCGCCCGGTTCAGCCGCGAACTGGTGCGCGGCTCCCATGTAGCCGCCTCGGCCGGGGCCAGCTATAGCGCCTTCAGCCGGCTACCCGGCATGCTGCTGCTGGATGGCATCCCGGCCCAGGGGCGCACCATCGACGAACTCGAACAGGCCCTCCTGGCCCAGATTCAGCGCCTGCGGGACGAGCCCGTGGCGGAGGCCGAATTGGAACGTATCCGTAATCAACTCATCGCGGCCAAGGTTTACGAAAAGGACTCGGTCTACGCCCAGGCCAAGCAGATCGGCAGTCTGGAGACGGTTGGGCTCGGCTGGCAACTCATGGACGAGTATGTCGCGCACCTAAGTCGGGTCACCCCCGAACAGGTCCAGGCCGTCGCCCGGAAATTCCTGGTACCCGACAATCTGACGGTTGCCTTCCTGGAGCCCCAGCCCCTTGATGGCAAGGGGCCTAAAGCCACCACCACGGGAGTTCACGCACGTGCGGGTCACTAATCGCCTCTTTGCTCTGGCTTCCGGCCTGCTGCTCCTGGTGGGCGGCATCAACCTGCAGGCCACGCCCCAGATCCAAACCTGGGAGACCCCCGCGGGCGTCCCCGTGCTCTTTGTGGCGGCCCCTGATCTGCCCATGCTGGATGTGCGCATCGCCTTCAAGGCCGGAAGCGCCCGGGATCAGGGGCAGCCAGGTCTTGCCTCCCTGACCGCCGACCTGCTGGACCAGGGCGCGGGGGAATGGGACGCAAACGCCATCGCCGAACGCCTCGAGGCCGTGGGCGCTGAACTGTCCATCGAGGCCCAGCGCGACATGGCCTCGGCCTCCCTGCGCAGCCTGACCCAGCAACCTGCCTTGAACCAGGCCCTGGAAACCCTGGCCCTGGTGATCTCCCAGCCGCGTTTCGCGGAGGCCGACTTCGAACGGATGCGGGCCAATGTCCTGACCAGCCTGAGCCGGGACGAACAGGACCCCGGGACCCTCGGCCAGAAGGCCATTTACCGCCGCATTTACGGCGACCACCCCTATGCCACGGAACCCTCCGGCACCCGGGAATCCGTGGCGGCCCTGAGCCGGGAAGACCTGGCACGCTTTCATGCCCGCCATTATGTCGCCAGCAACGCTGTGGTCGCCCTGGTGGGTGCCGTGAGCCGCACCGAGGCGGAAGCCATCTCCGCGCAACTGACCGCCGGTCTTGCCCAGGGCGAGCCAATGCCCCCCCTGCCGCCGGTCGAGGATCTTCCGACCGCCGCCCTGGAATACATTGCCTTCCCCTCGACCCAGACCCATGTGTTTACCGGCCAGCCGGGCATGACCCGAGCGGATCCGGATTATTTCACCCTTTACGTGGGCAACCACATCCTGGGGGGTAGCGGCCTGGTCTCCCTGCTCATGGAAGAGGTGCGCGAGAAGCGCGGCCTTTCCTATAGCGTTTACAGCTACTTCCTGCCCCTGGCGGAGCGAGGCCCCTTCCTGGCCGCGCTCTCCACCAAGAACGAACCAGAGCTCAGACTGCCCGCGAGGTCCTGATGGCGACCATCGAACGCTTCCGTACCCAGGGGCCGACCCCGGAGGAGCTGACGGCCGCCATCAAGAACATCACCGGGGGCTTTCCCCTGCGCATCGCCGGTAACGGAAAAATCGCGCAATACCTTGCCATGATTGGCTTTTACGGCCTGCCACTGGACTATCTCGACCGTTTCAACGACCGCATCTCGGCCGTCACGGCCGAGGGCATCCGCGATGCCTTCCAACGCCGTATCGACCCGGCGCATTTCGCCACGGTCATCGTAGGGCCGGAAGCGAAGGCACTTGCCCAACCGGGGCCTTGAGACCCGGGTTGAGATTCCTCATGGCGGACATGAAAGGCCTTATATAGTTTGTCGAGACAATCTCAGGGCCTGTTATCATGACTCAGCGAAACTCTGGCCCTCCGGGCCGACTGCGCATCGTGGGCGGTGAGTGGCGTGGACGCCGACTTTCGGTATTAGACCAGCCTGGCTTAAGGCCCACCCCAGACCGGGTACGGGAGACCTTGTTCAACTGGCTGGCCCCCCTGATCAAGGGGGCATGGTGCCTGGATCTTTTTGCCGGTACCGGCGCCCTTGGTTTCGAAGCGGCCTCGCGAGGTGCTGACCGGGTCGTCATGATCGAAAAATTGGCGAACGTGGTGCGAGTGCTGCACGAGAACAGGCTGTTGTTGGATGCCCGGCAGATCGAAGTGATTCATGCCGACGCCAGCCCGTGGCTGGCGGGTCAAGCGGAGCCTTTCAACCTCGTCTTTCTGGACCCCCCCTTTGCCGAGGACCTGCTGGGCCCGAGTTGCGCGGCCCTCGCCCAAGGAGGTTGGCTCGCGAGGGGCGCACGGGTCTATCTGGAGGCATCGGCAACCACTGGATTTCCCCTCCTCCCGGAGGGATGGCGCCTCGTTCGTGCCAAGCAGGCGGGACAGGTGCGTTACGGGCTGGCGGAGACAAGTTAAGTCGCCCCTGCTATTGTGCTGTGACTTGATTCTCAATGAGGAGAGAGACCATGTGCAGGGTCGTCTATCCAGGGACCTTTGACCCCATCACCAACGGCCATATCGACCTGATCGAGCGGGCCGTCCGGCTTTTCGATCAGGTGGTGGTGGCGGTGGCGGCGGATACCCACAAGGCGCCGCTTTTCGATACGAAGCGCCGGTTAGCCCTGGCGCGGGAATCGGTGGCTCACCTGCCCAGTGTTCAGGTCACAGCCTTTAGCGGCCTGCTGGTGACCTTCGTCACCACCCAGGGTACTGACGTCATCATGCGAGGACTGAGAGCGGTGTCCGATTTCGAATTTGAATTCCAGTTGGCCAGCATGAACCGACGCCTGTCCCCAGGGGTCGAGACCCTGTTTTTGACCCCAGCGGAGCAATTCTCCTTCCTGTCCTCCTCGCTCGTTCGCGAGGTCTCGCGCCTTGGCGGAGACGTGTCAGCCTTCGTGCCGATACCGGTGCATGCTGCATTGCGCGAACGCTTTGGGTAATATGTCGACCATAGGCCCTTGGCCCTCAGTGCCCCCCTAAATCCATCCGACTCGATTGAAACCAGCCTTAGGAGTACTCACATGGCCCTTTACATCACTGACGAATGCATCAACTGCGACGTTTGCGAGCCCGAGTGCCCGAACGGCGCCATCAGTCAGGGCGACGAGATATACGAGATTGACCCTGACCTCTGCACCGAGTGCGTGGGCCACTACGAGACTTCCCAGTGCGTCGAAGTCTGCCCGGTTGATTGCATCCTCAAGGATCCCAACCATGAGGAGACGGAGGAGCAACTGACCGAGAAGTACAAGCGCATTACCGGCTAGATGGATCCCTAGGCTTAATTTCACCTTGCTTAACCTGACTCGCGGGAAGCTGTGTTGGCTTCCCAAGAAGTTCTTGCCCCCCGATAGGGTTTCCCCCTCTTTTTCGAATCCCGACCCGGCGAGGCTGAAACTGCCAAGCAAACAACCTGGCTCGCGCCAAGCGTTGTAGAACCGGGTGGGGACCCTCATCTTCAAAGCGTCAATGACCTTCGATCACTTCGGCCCTTGAGGACTCTCATGAAAAGCCTTTTCGCCTTCGCCGCCACTTTGTTGGCATTTTCCCTCATCGCCGTTCCGGTCGCCGAGGCCAAACGCCTGGGTGGCGGTTCGAACTTGGGCAAGCAGTACAGCACGCCCCATTCCGCCCCTGCTCAACAGGCCAAACCCACCGGTGCCGCCACCACTTCCCCAGCCGCCGCCAGCGCCAATGCCGCCCCTCGTGCTAGCGGCGCTAGCCGCTGGTTAGGACCTCTGGCAGGTCTGGCAGCCGGCGGCCTGCTGGCGTCCCTCTTTTTCGGGGATGGCTTCCAAGGCATGCAGGTCATGGATTTCCTCATGATCGCCTTGCTCATCTTCGGCGGCATCATGCTGTTCCGCTACATGAGGCGCGGAGCCAACCCGGTTCCCGCCGGGGCTGGGCGCGGGACCTGGACAAGGGTCCACCCCCCTGGGTGGCGACGTCCTGACGCGGAACGCATCTCCCTCGGCACCCGGGAGCGGCTTCACGCCCTCCGCCAGGGTGGATGACTATCAGGCCCCGGCCTGGTTTGATGCCAAGAACTTCGCCGAGGGCGCCAAGTCCCATTTTCTGCGCCTGCAGGCGGCCTGGGATAAAGCGGACTTCAATGATATTAGGGAGTATACGACTCCCGAATTATTCGAAGAGTTGCGGCGCGAGCGGCTGGAGTTGGGGACAGAACCTCAAATCACCGAGGCGGTAACCCTCCAGGTGCAATTAGCCGGCGTTCGTCGGGATGGCGATCTAGTCGTGGTCAGCCTGGAATTCTCGGGCCTGATTCGCGAGGCAGCGAGTGAAGGGGCCAATCCCTTCCACGAAATCTGGCACATACAGCACACCTGGAACACCCCGGATGGCGACTGGTTCATAACGGGTATCCAGCAAGTTGGGTGATGCTATCGCCTTCGGGGGTGACGCCCCGAAGGTGGTCCCTACAAAGACCAGGATCTCCAGCTCGAAAATCGCTAAACCTGGCAGTTTGGGCAGAAGAAACTGGATCTCTGCCCGATCTTTTCCCGCCGTAGGTCAGTACCGCAATGCGGACAGGGCTGGCCCTCATGGCCATAAACCCGCAGTTGGCGGGCGAAATAACCGGGATGGCCATCCTCGGCCACGAAATCCCGCAGGCTAGTCCCCCCGGCGGCTATGGATTCGCCCAGAACGGTGCGAATGGTCGTTGCCAGCAGGGCGTATTGCGACTCGCTCACCTGCCCCGCGGGACGATTAGGATGTATTCCCGCAAGAAACAGGGATTCACTGGCGTAAATATTCCCCACGCCCACCACCACCCTTGCATCCATGATGAAGGCCTTCACGGCCAACTGACGGTTGCTCGCACGGTTGTGTAAATAGGCGCCATCAAAGCCGCCCTCCAGGGGTTCAGGCCCCAGATCACGGATCAGGGAATGATTCTCGGGCGGCTCCGCCGTCCAGAGAAAGAGGCCGAACCGGCGGGGATCCCGCAGGCGCAGGCATCGCCCATCCTCCACCACTAAATCCAGATGGTCGTGGGGCCCAGGCGGAGTGGTTAGGGGTAGGATGCGCAAGCTGCCGGACATGCCGAGGTGCATGAGCAGGCTGCCCTGTTCCAGGTCCAAAAGCAGGTACTTTCCCCGCCGCCGCAAGCCCAGTATCCTTTGGCCCGCCAATCTTGCCTCGGTGCCGTACGCTATGGGGTATCGCAGACGCCTTTCCCGCACCTTGAGTTCTCGGATTTGGCGGCCTTCGAGATGAGGCCTTATACCCCTTAACGTCGTCTCTACCTCGGGGAGTTCAGGCATGGATCAAGCTAGGTGAGGTTCATGCTGGCCACCCAATCGATCCTTGGTCATCCTAGAACCTACCCCCCAAGCCCTTCATGCGGGAGCGAAACTCTTGGGTGACCGACTCGGCGTCCTGATCGCTGGCAATAATTTTGGGCGTCAGGATGACCAGTAATTCCTTTCGATCCGCCTGGCGAGCGTTATCGCTGAACAGGGCGCCGAGAACAGGAATATTCGAGAAACCGGGCACGCCACCCTTTGAACTTGCATCATTATTTTCAATGAGACCGCCCAGTACCACGGCCTGACCCGACCGCACCGCCACGTTGCTGGTGATCTGGCGCACGATAAAAGTGGGAGATTTGATGTCCGAGGTATCGGTCGTTGTGGCGGTACTCACCTGCTGCTCCACGTCCATTTGGACCATGCCGCCGGGGGTGACTCTTGGCTTGACGTCAAGCTGAACACCGGTGGTTTTGTAGGATACCGAGTTAACAATATTGGCATCGGTAGTTTGAGTGGATTGCTGTTGCTGCGTGAGGATTGGCACATCCTTGCCAACCTGGATATGGGCTGTCTGATTGTCTCTCACCATGACGGAAGGCGAAGACAGGACGTTCAACAGGCCATCCGCGGCATACAGGTTGAGGTTGGCGCGAACCAGGTCCGCCGAGGCCAAGACCGTCCAATTGAAACCCGGAAGTATGGGACTAATTGGGCTTTGATTTTTTAACGATACATTTGAAATGTCATCCCCGATCTTTCCCGTTAGATTCCATTGGACGCCATATTGCAATTTGCCGGACAGGGTGATTTCGACGAAGGTTGCCTCGATCAGAACCTGAAGGGGCACCAGATCCAATTGTTTCAGCGCATCCAGAATCTTCTTATAATCCCGGGGACTCGATTTGATCAGTAAGGAGTTATTGGTCGCGTCGGCAACGATGCTAACGGTGGACGTCATTTCCAGGGTGCTAGCCACCGCCTGCTTTGCCCCCTGAGTAGCTTGTTGGCCGCCAAACTTCTTGGAGCTGGAGCCCCCGAGCTGACCGGAACCTCCAAGCTGACTAGAGCCACCCAGTTGGTTGGAGCCCATCTTGCCACCCGCGAGGCTTTTGTTGTCGGTCGAGGATTGGCCCATTGCGGTGCCTAACCCGGGCGCTACCGAACCCAGGCTCTTCTTCATACCTTGCGCGCCGCCCTCGGAGAAGAGACCAATCAGACTGCTGGCCATGATCTCGGCATCCCCGTGCTTGACGCGGTAAACGAAGAGTCGCTCATCGCTATCGCCCGCGGCGGCGGCCACATCCAGCCGCTCAATCCAGACCCTGGCTTGGGCAAGGTACTTCTCCTGGGGCGAGACGACGAGCACGCTCCGGGCGCTCTCGACGGGGACAAAGCGGAAGATGCCCTTCATGGGGTTGCCAGACTCATCGGAAAGCAGGGTATCGAGTTGGGTTACCACGTCCTTGGGCGCGGCATACTCCAGGGTAAAAAAGCCGACCGACAGGCCCGCCATCCAATCCACGTCAAAGACCTGGATGGTATCCAGCAGGTTGCGAATTTCCGGGCCAGTGCCCGCCAGGACCAGGAGGTTGCGCAGGCTGTCGGCCCGGATGATGCTGCCCTCGGGCGCCAGGGGCTCTAGAATTTTGCTCATCTCTTCCGTGCCGATATAGCGCAAGGGGATTACCTGGACGCTATAGCCTTGGGGCAGGGCCTTGCTAGACTCGCCGAGTTGGGGCACCACCCGGCCACGGACGGCATTGGTCAGGGGCACCACTTCATAATTGCCGCCATTCTGGACAAGGGCGGCGTTGTTCATGCGCAACAGGGTTTCCAAAGTCGGAATCAAGGCCTGCCGGGATAAGGGCCGGCCGGTTTCAAGGGAGGCGGTACCCGAGACGCCAGGGTCGAGGACGTAATTCACGTTCAGGATGTCGCCAAGAATGACCTTGACGACTTCCCGGATATCCGTGCCATCAAAATTCAGGGTAATGTCGCCGGGCGTCGTATCGACGGTAGGCCGTTCTACCTTACGCACGAAGGTTCCGGTGCCTGGCATGGTCTTATTTTTGGGCGCGGGAGTCCTATCCGCATCCTCCCCCAGGCGAATGCCAGAGGTGGCCGCCGTTCCGGCGTCTTCATTGGCCTCTCTCCCGGTCAGGGGGGTAAGAATATCCCCCTGGGTGGCATTGACCTTGACCGTGGGATCCCAATCGGAACGCTGGCAGGCGGTCAGGAGGAGCAGTAGGGAAGGTAGGAGCAGTAACAAGCCATGACGGCTGGTTACCTTTGTACCGATTGCCTTGAAAAAGCTACGCATTGATTCTGATCCGGTTCTTGAACGGTCCCTGATTCGGGTATTGGCCTCGGGAAATGTTGGCGGTCGGCGGCGCCACGGCGCCTACTTTGGCACGGCTTGCGGTGGCCGCTGGGGTTTCACCCCATTCGGCTTCGTTGGTGGGCGTGGCGTTTGTGGGGATGTCTGGCGGGGACGGCCACTGGGTTTAGCCGCTGCCCCTCCGGGTTTTGCCGCCGCGCGTGGGGGTGGCCGGTTCGGGGGTGGCTGCCCCCCTTGGCTGTAATTACGCAATATCAGGCTATCCGTGCTTGCCAGCCCCTCCACCTCGACATTATCGGGGGTAATGGCCTTCACCTTCCAACCTTCAAACTCATCGCCGATCCGCACCTTCTGGGGTTTCGGGCTGTTGGGCGTACTCACCCAGGCGACGGCGCCGTCCGGGGTGATAATGACGGCATTGAGGTCCATGCCATCCAGGGCCGTGAGGGGCTCAACCTCTCCCGGAGCATCCTTTGGGTCTTCGTCTTCCGGGGTTTCTTCTGGCGGGCGTCGCCCCGGCAGAAACAGTGGGCGGTCGGTGACCGAGACGTAGTCTTGCTTCTCCACGAGGGGGGGAAGTTGGGCGAGGGGGTTATCTCCTTTTTCCCCTATTGGCTGTAGGGCGTCCCTTGGCGAATCAGGGCGTGAACTCATCCGGTCGGGTGGCCAATCACGCCACTGCATCACCAGTAGCACACTCAGCCCTAACAGGACAGTGACCAGCAACCGCTTCAACTGGCACTCCCCAGGGCGTAACCGAAGACATCCAACCGAATCGTCAATTCTTGTTTGGTTTGTGCTGGCGGATTGCTTCCACCCTGCCGCCGATCGCGCCGCTCGCGGCGGGTGGTCGAACGTACCGAGAGTTGGTCAACAAAGAGAAATGGCCTGGCATGCTCAAGACTGTAGAGCACGTCCAACATGGCATTCGTGTCGCCCTGAATTTGGGCCCGAATGCGCACCCTGGGGGGCTGTTCATTGGCCTCGGCGGGCAGAAACTGGGAATTGACCAGACGTGCCCCCGCTGCCTGAACCATCTCCTGAATGGTGGCCTGAAGCTGAGCCCCAGCCAGGGCCGCGGTGGGGGCATCGAAGTAGAAGGCCTTGATCTCCTGATTGTTCCGCTCTCGTTCCAGCTCGGCCTTGAGTCGGGGAATGGTGGCGATCAGGCGCTCATAACGCTGAATTTGATCCACGACGGACTCGGTCTCGCTTTCAAGCTCCGTCATCCGCTGAAGCCAAGGCACCCCCACGGCCAGCAGGATGATCACCGGTATCAGGATGGCCACTGACCAGGCAAGCAGGCAGCTGCCCCACTCGGGCAAGGGCCCGACCTTGATCATGAGTCGCCACCCTGGCGTTGGTAGTTAAAACCGATGTGAAAGCGTTCCCGATCCGTGTTGGGAACCTGGGAGACCGGCGAACGGAAGGCGACGCCGGAAATGGATGGTGCCTGCTCCAGGAGGCCTATCAGGGCGGCGGCCTGAATGGATTCCCCACGAACCTGGACCTCGCTACCCTGAAATTCCAGGTTTTCCACCCAGGTACCATCGGGGAGCCGGTCCGTGAGTTCCCGCAACAAATCGATCATGGCCGCCTGACTTGATTTGCGTTCAAGCACAGCCACGCTACCCTTGTGAGCGGTCTCAACGGCCTCACGCAACGTATTGACCTCGGCCGCCCGGCCCTTGACGTCCGCAAGCTCCTTGTTCAGGCCCGCGAGGATTTGGGTCCTTTGCCAGATGGGCCCCGCCAGGGTGGCGGCCACCAGGATCAGGGTCAGTAAACCCAACAGAGTTCCTAAACTAAAAAGCCGTCCCTCACCCTTGGGGCGCTCCGCCTCGGGCAAGAGGTTGACCGAAGGCCAGGCTTCTGGCCAAGTGATGCGATCGACGGGGGCACCCGCATCCCTCATCCGGCCCAGCCAACCCTGAATGGGTTCACGCCGACAGAGGGCCAATTCCACGGTGAGGCGCCCACCCTTGGCCTGATCCTCGGCCAGACGGAAGTCATAATAGACTTGGTCGGGATGAAAGGGGGTGAGGCGATCGATCTCATAGCGGATAACCTGGCGCAGGTTTTTGCGTGCCTGGCCGGGCAGGAAAAGGGTGCGCGTGATAATCCAGTTGGCGGGCAACTCGATACAGGTGCGCGGTTCCGTATCCCGGCCTGCCACCAAGGACGCCAGGGTCGCCAGTGAGCCAGTATCCAGTTCCAAGAGGGTATGACCAGCAATCTCCCAGACCCTGGCGCAGCAAGGCCTGGCCTTCCCCTAACACCAGGGTGAGATGGGTATCCCTTGGCGCCAGGAATTCTCCCAGCCGCCCTGGCAGACAATGGCGAGATCCCGACGCCAACGCACGACCAGGCTTTCCAGCGATAGGCCAACGCCAAGAGTGGGAAGACGAATACCCAGGGATGAAAGAGCTAGGGACATACGGCGAACGGCTTAAATATCAAATCAAACCATGAAGAACACAATGGACACAATGACGATATTGGGCGCAAATGTAAAGCCTGGACGCCCTGCCAAAACCTGCCGAACCGAGGAAAAATTGCGCAACCCCGGGTGCGGCAAGCACCCTTTAAGTTCGGAAACTGGGTACCTATCCCGGCCCTTCTTCCTCCCCAATGGAGCTTCCCGAGGCCTGTTCCGGCGCCAGGGCATGGCGTCGCCACAAGATCTCGACCGGGGGGCTTATACCTTGCTGGATGCGCACCAGGGATTCCATGAAGCGGAAGGTACCCCCCGGCGCACGCCAGCGCACCTGGATGCGATAAAGGGGCCCGCCCCGGCCCTTCGGGGTCGGTGTTTCCTCCAAAATCGCGGTTTCGGTTTCTAGCCTATCTTGCATCTCTTCCAGACTGATACCTTGCAGCGCCGCCTGTACCAGGGGGGGGGCAAAGGTAGGCTCCGGAGTCGCCTGCCCAGAGGAAACCGTCAAGGCCGGAGTCAATATCCGATATAGCTCTTTATTAAAACCAATGACTTGCTGAAGCTCTTCCAGGCTATCGAAGGGGCCATCCTTGGCTCCGTAGGGCAAACCGGCGGCTTCGTAGTCCGGATCCTCGGCGCCATTGACGAGATGCAGTTCATCTGCGTCGCGCCAATCGAGGATGGCATCCACCAGGCTGTCGGGTTCAGCGTCCTGGAGACCGACCGCCATCATCAAGGCCAGGAGCAGGTCGCGATCGGCGGTGTTCAAATCGATGAGGGACGCCTCATTGATGATACGAATTTCAAGCATCTGCTCCCCAAGCCCCCAAACCCGAGGCTGACCGTCCGGCACCCAGAAGGCCTGGGTATCGAGGGCTTCATCCTGGGTTGCCACCGGGGGTTGGGTCAGGAGATTCAAGGCCGCGAATTGGATGGCGGCATCGGCCTGGGCACGGAAGGAGGCACTGGCGACCTGATTGGCTGCCAGATTGATCTCGGTGCGCTGGGTGGCGGTCATGCCAACGGCAATGATGGTCAGTAGGGTAATGACCCACAGCACCAGCATCAGGGCGATGCCACGCTGGCGGCCACCCATCTTCGCAAGGGGTCGGCGAATCCCCGGGGATGGCGACCGTCTTCATTTGGGCTTGCCAAAACCGGACAGGGGCACCGGCGTGGAGGCCCCAAGCCAAATGATGAGATCCGGCCACACCCGATGGGGCGTGGTGAGATGGATACGCAGGGCTTGAGGCGGCATGGCGCGACCCTGCCAGGTCGCCTGCCACTCCCCCTTGGCCTCGACCGTCACGGCGGGATCCTCGCCCTCGGGAAAGCCGAAATAGGCGATTTCGAACTCCGCGACATCATCCAGCAGGATACTGGTGCCGAAGGCGCCGGCCGCGACATCCTGATCCTCCAGGACGCCCGATGAGGCCACCTGGCCACCCAGAGGCTGCCATGCCGGGATGTCCTTCGTTCCCGCCAGCACGTCGGGGTTAAGTAGCCAGCGGGTCAAGACCAGCGAGTCCCCCTCCCGGGTGCCCTCCAGCCCCAGGCGCAAGATGTAGAGTCCCGGGATACCTACCTGTTCGGACAGGGGTGAGACAAATTCCAGGTTCTGACCATTCCCGGTAAAGAGCAGGTAGGGCTCCGCATCCAGGGTGAGCGTAATGGGCCGCGATTGGCTCAAGACCCGTACCAGGAAGTCACGGGCAAGGCGTAATTCGGTATTGAATTCGGCCGAGGTCTCGACACCTTCCCAGGAACGTATGCCCAACCTCAAGCCCGAAAACAGCAGAATGCTGATCAGGGCCACCAGGACAAAGGCGATCAGCAGTTCCACCAGGGTGAAACCGCCCGCCATTCCCGGGGCAAGGCTCCTAGCTTTCAGGGAGGGCCTCCCCCAGGCGTAGCGTGGAGAGGGACACCCGTCGGGTCCCCCGCGCCGTCTCCCAGGCCACCTCGGAGGTGATGAGATAGGCCGGCAGAGGGGGCTCTCCTGGAAGAAGATTCCCCCAAGGGCAGTTCGGACACCTGGACTTGCCATTGCAACCCATCCTCCGTCTCCCCGGCCCGGGAACCCGGTTCCAGGGGGATATCCAGACCCACCAAGTCCAATACCCGCCTCCGCCAGGGCGGTGGCCCGACCATAGCTGCCGCTGAGGGCCGCGGTGTTGAGGGCCCGCGAAAAGACTTGCGTCAAGACGCCCAGGGTGATGGCCAGGATGGTAAAGGCGACCAGCACCTCCAGTAAGGAGAAGCCGCGCTGGCCCCCACCCAGCTTCAAGGGGCAAGGTGGTGCGCCCCTGCCTCGGGCAGCCCCGCCGATCCGGCTGGCGCCAATGCCCTTCATGGTCCTTCCCAGGGCCCGACCTGCACCCGCCCGGTCAGCCATTGGGTTCCAACCTGCCAGCCGGCGCCGTCGCGGGCCAGGATGACGCGCCCACCGGTGGAACTGCCATCGGCAAAGAAGCGAATGGCGCCCATCCGGTCATTCTCCATCTCGGATTCGGCCACCACCAGCTTAAGGTCAACGCCCTTCGGCAGGAAGACGCGACGGAAGGGCCCCTCGACTTCATAGCTGCGTTCCTCCAGATCGAGCCTGAAGGCAACATCCCGCCCGGTGCGAATGGCCTCTTCACGCGCCAGTCGGAGCCCGGCGGCCACCCGGCGGGCGGAGGATTTCAGTTCAACGCCAGGGATGGCGGCGGAGATGAGCGGAGGAACCAGGGCGATGAGCATCGTCGCCAAGGCCAACACCACCACCAGCTCCAGCAGCGTAAAGCCACGGCAACGGAGTGGCACGGCCTGGGATTAACCTGGCCAGGCTCATGGCCGGGACAAGGTTCTAAGCAAGACCGGGATTATTCCCAGCCGAGGATGTCCTGGTTCTCACCCTCCCCGCCCTCGCGGTTGTCGGCGCCCAGGGACCAGATGTCGAAGCTGCCATGTTCACCCGGAGATTGGTATTGGTAATCGAAGCCCCAAGGATCCTTAGGCACCTGGTTTTTCTTGAGATAGGGGCCATTCCAGTTCGACGCCCCAGCCGTATTTTCCACCAGGGCCTGAAGCCCGTCGTTGGTGGTGGGATAGCGACCCAATTCGAGCCGATAAATATCCAAGGTCGCCGAAAGATCCTCGATCTGGATTCGTGCCGTCTTGGTCTTGGAACCCCCCAAGGCCTTCATGACCTGAGGCCCGACCAGACCGACCAGCAGGCCCAGAATGGCGAGCACGACCAGGAGCTCGACCAAGGTAAAGCCCCGCCGGCGCGACCGGGACCGCATGGCCTTGTTCTGGGGCCGAGTTAAACCAGTTTCACAGCTTGAATTTTCCATCATCGGGAACCTTGCGGCAGTATTTAGAAACGAGGAGCTTGGGAGATGGCAAGCATTTTAACCCAAACCCACCTGGACACCCACGACCACACGACCCTGGGAACGGGCCCTCCGTGACTACATCACCAACTCATTGGCCCCCAGGATCGGCACTATGATGGAGATGATGATGCCGGCAACGACAACCCCCAGACCAATGATGAGGGCAGGCTCGAGCAGGGTCAGCAAGCGCTTGACGCTCAACTGGGTCTCCTTGTCGTAGATGGCGGCGACCTTGGCCAGCATGGCGTCGAGGGAGCCGGATTCCTCGCCAACGCGGACCATCTGCAGGGCCATCTGGGGCAGGATCTCGCGCTGGGTGAAGGGCTGGGCCAGGCCGCGACCCCGCTTGAGTTCCTCGCCCGCCTCGGTCATGAGGCCAGCCAGCTTGCGGTTGCCGACCACCTCCTTGGCCAGGTTGAGGGCACTCAGCAAGGTCAGGCCATTCTTGAGCAGGGTGGACAGGGTGTGGCAGAAGCGCGCTGTCTCCATCTTCCAGATCAGATCGCCAAAGAGGGGCAGGCGTAGGACGCGGCTATCGAAGCGGTCGCGCACCTCGGGCCTGGCCAAGGCCTTTTCGATCGCCAGGGCGGTGATGGCGATCAGGGCCAGCAGCGCCCACCAGAAGTCACGAAAGAAATCCCCCAACGCCATCACGATCCGGGTTGGCAGGGGCAAGGCGGCACCCATGTCCTGGAAGAGGACGGCGAACTGGGGCACCACGAAGACCAGCAGCAGGATCACCGACAGGCCGGCGACCACCAGCAGGATGAGGGGATAGACCAGGGCGGAGACGACGGTTTCACGCAGATCGGCGGTACGCTCCAGATATTCCGCCAGGCGCGCCAGGACCCCATCCAGGGCCCCACTGGTCTCGCCGGCGCGCACCATGTTGATGTATAGGCGTGGGAACTGGCCGCCCTGTTGCTCCAAGGCTGCAGAGAAGGTTGAACCACCCCGCACTCGGGCCTGAAGGTCCTCCAGGACGCGATTGACCCGCTCCTCGGCGCCGAGTTCGATCAGGATCTGGAGCGAGCGGTCCAAGGTCAGCCCGGCCTCCAGCAGGGTTGCCATTTCGCGGGTCATGGCGCCGATTTCCTTCATGGTCAGATTTTGCCGGCGCCGGCTGGCAAAAAGCTGATCGCGCAGACCACCGGCGCGGCGGGCCGAGAGGGGGATCAAGCCCTCCTTTTGCAGTTGACGAATGACCGCCCCCTCGTCCTGGGCCTCCATCTGGCCCTCAACCGCCTCGCCGTCCAGTCCGTACTGCCTTGTAATGATAGCTGGGCATGGACTCAATGCTCCTCGGCCACGCGCAACACCTCTTCCAGGGTCGTGCGCCCGTCCAGGCACTTGCGGAGACCGTCCTGGTACATGGTCGCCATGCCCTCCTCGATGGCAAGGCGCAGGATGACGGTGGCGGTGGCATGTTCCAGCACGGCGCGGCGGATGGCGTCCGTCATGCGCAGCACCTCGGTAATGACCAGGCGACCGCGATAGCCGGTGTTATTGCAGCGCTCGCAGCCCACGGCACGGTAGAGCTGAATGGCATCCACATCCGGGAGGGACTTGCGCACCTTGGCGGCGACCTCCGGCAGGGGTTCATAGCTCTCCCGGCAGAAGGGGCACAGCCGCCGCACCAGGCGCTGGGCCAGGATACCGTTGATGGTGGAGGTCAGCAGGTACTCCTCGACCCCCATGTCGAGCAGACGGGTGACGCCGCTGGCCGCGTCGTTGGTGTGCAGGGTCGAGAGCACCAGGTGGCCGGTCAGGGCCGACTGGACGGCGATCCGCGCCGTCTCCAGGTCGCGCATCTCACCCACCATGATGATGTCCGGGTCCTGGCGCACGATGGAGCGCAGAGCGCCCGACGAAGGTCATGCCGATCGCGGGCTTGACCTGGATCTGGTTGATGCCGGGGATCTGGTATTCCACCGGGTCCTCGACCGTGATGATCTTGCGCTCCTGGGTATTGAGCCGGCGTCAGCACCGTGTAGAGGGTGGTGCTCTTGCCGCTGCCGGTGGGGCCCGTGACCAGCAGGATACCGTAGGGAATCTCCATAATCTGATCGAGCCGGGCGCGGGGCCCGCCGTCGAAGCCTAGGGCGTCGAGATCGAAGCGCACGCTCTCCTTGTCCAGCAGGCGCATGACCACGCTCTCGCCGAACATGGTGGGAACGGTGGAGACACGCAGGTCCAGCTCCTTGCCCTGCACCCGCAGGGGGATACGGCCGTCCTGGGGCAGGCGACGCTCGGCGATGTTGAGCTTGGACATGATCTTGACGCGGGAGATGATGGCGGCGGTGGACCTGACCGGTGGGGAAGGTCACCTCGTGGAGGATGCCGTCCACCCGGTAGCGCACCTTGAGCTCATCGGCGAAGGGTTCGATGTGGATGTCCGAGGCGCGGGATTCCACCGCCTTCTGGATCAACTGGTTGACCAGACGGATGACCGGGGCCTCGCTGGCCAGGTCCTTGAGGTGCTCGATGTCGTCCTCGGAGACCTCCCCCAGGTCCGCGTTCAGGTCGTCGCCCTTGCCCTCGGCCTTAGGCTCGTGGAGGCGCTCCAGGGCGGTATCGATCTCGCTGGGCAAGGCCACGCGCTGGAGCAGGGCCTTGCCGGCGGCCAGGGCCACGACATCCACGACGAAGCGGTCGGTGGGATCGGCGAAGGCGACTTCGAGCCGGTCCTCCTCCTCGCGCAGGGGCAGGACCTTGCTGTCCTTCAGGAAGCGCAGACTCAGGGTCTCGCTCGGCCACCGGCTCGGCGGGGAAGGACTCCGACTTCCGCCAGTTCCAGCCCCAGGACCTCGGCCATGGCCTCGGCCATGTCGCGCTCGGATACCAGGCCCAGACGCACCAGCATCCGCACCAGGGGATCGACCCCTTCCTCCCCCAGACGCTTGGCGCGATTGAGGTCGGTCTGACCGAGCCGGCCCGTGGCCTGGAGGTGATCGATGACGCGCTGGGCGGCGGATGGCAGGGCCGGCTCGGCCGGGCCCTCCGCCTCCGCACCCACGTCGGGCGCCTCCGCTGCGGGCGGCTCCGCCTCCTCCCCCGGGGCGGGTGGCTGGAGGGACAAGACCGCGCGGCAGCCAGGGACGGAACTGGCGCAGGGCCGTCAGGATGGGTGTTTCAAGCATCTTCGCGAGTCTCCGGCCGCGGTCCGGCCTGGGTCGCCCCGGGATGGGGCGGGGCTAGGCGCATGAGAATGGTGCCCAAGGTCGCCTCGTCGCCGGCCGTGACCGCGACCTCCAGCTCGTCCAGGGCCTGCGCGCAAGGCCCCCGGCACGGCCTCGGGTGGGGCATGGGCGACGCGGATCTTGGGGTGGCTGGTCGCCCCGAGACCCTCGCTCGGGTAGAACAACTCCTCGATAGAGCTTCTCGCCGGGCCGCAGGCCGATGTATTCGATGGCGATATCCTGTCCCGGCCGGTGGCCGGAGAGGCGGATCATCTGTTCCGCCAGGTAGCGGATGGGAACCGGCTCGCCCATGTCCAGGACGAAGATCTCCCCGCCGCGCCCGATGGTCGCCGCCTGCATGATCAGCTGGCAGGCCTCGGGGATGGTCATGAAGAAGCGCTCCATGTCCGGGTGGGTCACGGTCACGGGCCCACCCTGGTCGATCTGGCGCGCGGAAGAGGGGCACCACGCTGCCGGCGGAGCCCAGGACATTACCGAAGCGCACGGTGATAAAGCGCGTCCGGGACTGGGTGTCCAGGACCTGACAGAGGCGCTCGGCGACCCGCTTGGTCGCGCCCATGACGTTGGCGGGGTTGACGGCCTTATCGGTGGAGATGAGGATGAAGTGCTCCACCCCCCAGCGATCGGCGGCGGTGGCGAGGATCCGGGTGCCCAGGACATTGTTGCGTACGGCGGCGCGCACCTGGTCCTCCAGGAGCGGGACGTGTTTGTAGGCGGCGGCATGGAAGACGATCTCGGGCCTTTCCCGGGCAAAGAGCGCCGCGACGGCCTCCGCATCGGTGACATCCACCAGGCGGCAGCGCAATGCCAGGTCCGGGTAGGCCTGGCGCAACTCCCGGTCGATTTGGTAGAGGTTGTACTCGCCATGATCGGCAAGGATGAGGCCGGCGGGCCGGGCGCGAGCAATCTGGCGGCACAACTCGGAGCCGATGGAGCCGCCACCACCGGTGACCAGGATGCGGCGACCGGTCAAGCCCTGGCGGATGGCCTCACCATCCAGGGCCACCGGGTCGCGCCCGAGCAGGTCCTCGATACTCACCGGCCGCACCTGACTGATGGAGACCTGGCCATTCATGAGGTTGCCCAGTTGGGGTACGGTGCGGAAGGGCGGGCCCGCCCGCTCGCACAAGTCCACCAGGCGCTGCATCTCGCTCGCCGAGGCATCGGGGGTGGCGAGGAGGATGAGATCGATTTCCAGGTCCCGGGCCAGGGCCGGGATGGCCTCGGTGCCACCCCGCACGGGAATGCCATGCACCTCGGCGCCATGGCGACGCGGCCGGTCATCGACGAAGGCCACGGGGACATAGGCCCGCTGGGGATCGCGCAGCATGTCCCGCGCCAGCATCTCGCCCGCCCGTTCGGCGCCGACGATGAGGACGCGCTGGCCATCGCCCAAATTGAGGCGGTGATCCTTGAGCCAGCGATAGATGAGGCGGGGTCCCGCCAGCAGCGCCAGTTGCAGCAAGAGGTACAGGGGGGGCACGGAGCGCGGCACGGCGTCCAGGCGATTGAAGACGAAGAGGAGAAAGAAGGTCAGGCCGGTGCCGGTCAGCACCGCCTTGCCGATGCGCATCAGGTCCGGCAAGGAGGCGAAGCGCCAGACGCCACGATAGAGGCCCAGGAGCCAGTTCACGGTGCCCTGGGCCACCAGGAGTATCGGCAGGGCCACCAGAGCCACGTTCAGCTGCTCGGCCGGGATATCGCCCAGGTTGAAGCGCAGCCAAAAGGCCAGCAGCCAGGCCACCGGCAGCATCAGCAGGTCGTGGATGAAGGCGGCGCTGCGCGACCGCAGCCGATCGAACCAGCGGCTCATGGCGCGACCCGCCCCGCCAGGCGTTCCACCAGTCGCACCCGGTAGCCGATCAGGGCATAAATGGCCGCCCAGCCCGCTAACAGCAGCCACTGATCAGGGGTTGTCAGGCCGGGCGCGGCGACGGCGCAGGCGGCGCAGGCGGCCATGAGGGCCCAGGCTCGCAGCATGACGCGGCGGTGACTCCAGCCCGCCAGCACCAGACGCTGATAATGATGGGAGCGATGGGCCTGCCAGAGCCGATCCCCCCGGAAGGCCCGTCGCACCAGGGTTGCGGTAGCATCAAGGATGAAGGGGGAGAAGGCCAGCCCGGCAACCCAGAGGGGGAAGAGCCCCAGGGCGCTACCCTGCAACGCCAGGGCCGCCGCCAGCAGGCCCAGGCTCGTGGAGCCGAGATCACCCAGGAAGAGCCGCGCCGGCGGAAAATTGGCGGTCAAGAAGCCCCCGGCGGTGGCCGCGATGCTGGCGCACGTCATGGCATAGGCCAATTCGTCACCCCGCCAGCCCAGGATCGCCAGGGCGCCAAAGCCGAAGACGGCCATGCCGCCGGCCAGGCCATCCATGCCGTCCATGAAGTTATAAAGATTGATCATCCAGACTACCAGCAGCAGAGTCAGGCAAACCGCGAGGATCGTCCCCAGATTCAGCGTCAGGCCGGGCAGGTCCAGACGCGACCAGCCAAGCCCGCCGGCCATCAGGAGGACCCCGGCGCCCAGGTGGGACGCCAGCCGGTAGCGCGGTCGCACCTCGCCCCCATCATCGAGCAGGGAGATGGCCGCCACCGGCAGCAGGGCCAGCAGGATCCAGGTCTCCGCGCCCGCCGGGTACAGATCCGTCGGGGCCAGCAGGCCAGCGGCGGCCAGCCCGGCGAGGAGGGCGAACCCGCCGGTGCGGGGGATAGCCCCCGTGTGCAGGGAGCGGGCGTTGGGCTCATCGATCATGCCACGCAATAACCCAGGCGAACGCGCCAGGAACTGGCTCGCCAGGGCCGCCACGGCAAAGGCGGCCAGAGGCATGGCGAGGAGCTGCCAGCTAATCAGAGTTCCCTCACCAAGGCCTTCTCGACCTGGTCCCGCCGCGCCCGGCCTTCCAGGGACTCGATCAATTGGAGGGCGAAATCCATGGCGGTGCCCGGCCCCCGGGCGGTGATGGTCTTGCCATCCACCACCACGGGGGCGGTGAGCAGGGTCACTTCCGGGTAGTCACTCATCTGAAGGGAGCCCGGATAGGCGGTGGCAGACTTACCCTGGAGCAGGCCGGCATTGGCCAACACCTTGGGGGCCGCGCAGATAGCAGCGATGAAGCGACCCTCGGCCTGGTGGCGAGCCAGGAGCCGATGAACACGGGCGTCGGCATCCAGATGGGTGGAACCCGGCAGTCCCCCGGGCAAAACGATCATGTCAAAGTCGTCCCCCAGCACCTCATCCAGGGTAAGATCGGCCAAGAGCCGAGTTCCACGGCTGCAGTGGACGGGACCCGGTTCCAGGCTGGCGGTCACCACCTCGATACCGGCACGCCGCAGCAGGTCGATGAGGGTGACGGCCTCAAGCTCCTCGCAACCAGGGGCCAAGGGGATGAGTACGCGGTTCATGGGTCTCTTCCTCGCTGACTAGGGTTGGGCAGGGGCCCCAGTGGCGGGCTGGGTGGCCGCGCGGGGGGCATTGAAAAAGGTCAGGGCCTTGAGGACGTTCAGGGCCTCGCTGAGTTGATAGTCTTCCACCGCCAGGGGCTTCTTTTCGCCTCATCCGCGGCCGGGGGCTGACCGCCGCCCGCCTCTCCCGCCACCTCTTCCGGTTTCTCGCTATCCCCATTCGTCAAGTGACGCGCCAGGTCGGCCTCCTTGACACTGCCCAGGGCTGGCTTGTCGTTCATTTCCAGGCGTCCGCGCTCCAGGGGGATGTCAGGGCTGATGCCCTCGGCCTGGATGGAACGCCCGGAAGGGGTGTAATACAGGGCGGTGGTGAGTTTAAGGGCGCTGGCCTCGTCGATGGGGATGATTGTCTGAACCGAACCCTTGCCGAAGGTCTGGGCACCCATGATGATGGCCCGTTTATGATCCTGCAAGGCGCCGGCGACGATCTCGGAGGCGGAGGCGGAGCCGGCATTCACCAGCACCACCAGGGGCGCGCCGGCCAGCACGTCATCCGGACCGGCCTTGAATTCCAGGGCCGAGTCCGTGACCCGCCCCTTGGTATAGACGATGAGGCCCTCGGCGAGGAAGGCATCGCTCACGGCGACGGCGCTGTTGAGCACCCCGCCGGGATTGTTGCGCAGGTCCAGCACCAGGCCCTTGAGGTCCCCCTCGTTTTCGGACCTTAGGCTGGAGAGGGCGTTCAGCAGGTCCTCGGTGGTACGGGACTGAAAATTGGAGATGCGTACATAGCCAAAACCGGGCGCCAGGATGCGGCTCTTGACGCTCTGGACGTGAATAACATCACGGATCAGTTCCACTCTAAAGGGCTGATCCGTGCCCGCGCGCAGGATGGTGAGTTCGATGGCGGTACCCGCCTTCCCCCGCATCAGATTAACGGCGTCCTCCAGGCTCATGCCCTTCACCGGACGGTTGTCAATGCGCACGATCAGGTCCCCCGCCTGGAGTCCGGCCCGCTGGGCCGGGGTGTCATCGATCGGTGAAATCACCTTGATGAAGCCATCCTCCAGTCCGACCTCGATCCCCAGGCCGCCAAATTCCCCGCTGGTGCCCACCTGAAGCTCCCGGTATTCCTCGCCATCCAGATAGGCCGAATGCGGATCGAGCCAGGACAGCATGCCCCGGATAGCGCCCTTGAGCAGGGCCCGATCTTCCACGGTTTCCACATAATCGCTCTTGATGCGCCCGAAGACCTCGGCAAAGGTATTGAGATCTTCCAGCGGCAGCGTCGGCTCGGCGGCGTCCTCGGGCTCCGGTGGCTTAACGGCCTGGGAGGGGACCGCGTCCGGGGCACCCTTCTCGTTCGCGACCAGCCCCGTTTCACCCCGCGCCGGGCCGGTGACCCCCAGGAGCGGCCCCAGAACCAGGAGCAGGGAAAGCAGTATAACAGGCTGTTTTTTCATGGCTTCGCCGAAATTTAATTGATTAGGACTGGGAGCGCGCGGCGACCGGGGCCGAGCCGCACCACTCTTCGGGATTCTGGGGCTGACTGGCGTGGCGGATGGCGAAGTAGAGGGCCGCCGTTTTCCGCCCGCCGCTGGCACCGCTGAGGGCGATAACCTCACCGTCGCCCACCCACTCGCCGGTCTCCTTGAGCAGGGTCTGGTTGTGGCCGTAGAGGCTCATGTAACCCTCGTCGTGATCGATGATGATCAACTGGCCATAGCCGCGCATCCAGTCGGCATAGACAACGCGGCCGTGATGGATGGCACGCACCTCCGAGCCCTCGCTCGCGGCGATCAGCACCCCATCCTGGGCCTTGCCACCTTCGCCACCCACATCGCCGAAGCGCGTCAAAAGCCGGCCGCCGGCCAGGGGCCAAGGGAGTTCGCCCCGCCGGCTAGCGATCGGCTGCTGAGCCAGTTCCACCTCCGGCATGATCATGGCCTGCCGCTCAAGCTGGGTGACCACGGCGCGCAGGTTCTCCGTATCCTCCCGCAGCAGGCTCACCTGCTGGGTGCCGCCGGCGATTTCCTTCTCCAGCTCGGTCAAGAGGGCGGCGCGCTCGGCCTGGACACGGCCCAGGCGCTCCCGCATCTCCTTTTGCCGCGCCGCCAGGATCGCCATGCGCTGGGTCTCCTGGGAGGTCTCGTTGCGCAGCCGATCGAAGTTGGCCGCGCGAGCCGTGAAGTTATCGAGCCGGCCCAGGCGGTAGCGATTCAGATAGCCATAATAGGACATGAGACGGCCTAGGCGCGCCATATCCTGTTGGTCCAGAAGCATCCGTAGGTGCTCATTGTTTCCCAGGGTGTGAGCGGAACGGATCAGGGCGGCCAGGGATTGGCGTTCCCGGGCCAGGGCGGCGCGCTCGGCCTCCAGGTCCTTTTGCAGTTTAGTCAAGGTCTTAACCTGTTCCGCGATCATGGCCTCGAGTTGGCGACCGCCATGAGCGAGTTGAGCAATATCGCGCTCGTGACTCTCCACTTCCGCCACTAAAGCATCCCGGCCCCGCCGGCGGGCATCGAGGCCCTGTTCCAGGTCTTTCAGCTTGGATTCCTTCAGCGTCAGGGCTTGCCGCTGGGATTGAACAGGATCCGCCACCGTCTCCGCGCCCGCGAGATCCAGGGTCGGCAGGGACAGGAGGGCACAGAAGAGGCACCCAGTTCCCGCGACGCCGGCCAGGGCCAGGCGTCGGGCCTCAAGCTTGGCTGGTACTCGATTCATCAGGTTTTGCTGGTCCTCGCGGCACGTGGGCCTGGCGAAGTATTTTCCATACATGGGGACAAATCGGCCTGGCCAAGGATCATAATTGATGAGTGAGGGTCGGTGATTATACGGCGATTTCCGCCCGACCCAAGGCGCGCGGCAAGGAATCCTTCGCGCGAACTTCAGCAAATATTGCGAAAAAAGCTTATTATCGAATTGTGATAACTCAAACTGAGTCATGTTTATGGTAGGTCTCATCGACACCCCCCCTCCCTACCTCTCCCAGGGCCCCGATCCCGAGCTAGACCTGTTCGCCGATGATGGGGACATAGACAGGGCATCGCGTTCGCTCAAGGCCATGTCACACCCGCTGCGCCTCAAAATTCTCTGCACCCTCGGCGACCGCGAGGTGAGTGTCCAGGACATCGTCGAGGACGTCGGGACTTCCCAGAGCAACATCTCACAGCATCTGGCAATCCTGCGCGACAAGGGGATTTTGGCCACGCGCAAGGATGCCAACCGGGTTTATTACCGTGTCGGCGACATCCGCACCCTGCAACTCATCGGCATGATGCGCCAGGTCTTCTGCCATCAGGGCCATTGAGACCCCGTCGGACCCATCAAGCCCAGCCAGGCCGGATCACACCCCGCCGCGCGGGGATGACGCTCCCAGTCCTGCCCGTTATACTGCGGCATCTTAGCCAGGCTACCTAACTTCCAGCCCGGCCCATGCGTTTTCCCAGGCGCCCGCCTGACAGCTAAGCGACTCATTATGCCCCTTCAGAACCTGCCCGAATTCATCTTCAATCACTGGATACTCGTCCTGGCCTTGATCACCACCCTTGCCCTGCTGGCCTACCAGTTGATCAGGGGCAACAAGGGCTCGGTGGACCCCCTAGGGGCGACGGACCTGATTAACCGCCGGGAGGCGGTGGTGATCGACGTGCGCCCATTGGCGGACTTTGCCCAGGGCCATATCATTAATGCCATCAATATCCCCATGAATGGCTTCAAGAACCAGATCGCAACCCTGCACAAGCACAAGGGCAAACCCATCGTCATCGCTTGCCGCTCAGGCTCCCAGTCCGCCATGGCCTGCCAGCAACTGCGCAAAGAGGGCTTCGAGGAGGTCCTTAACCTGCGTGGCGGCATCATGGCCTGGCAGAGTGCCAATCTGCCGGTAACCCGGAAGAAACGCTGACACCGCATTGCCCTTCACCCACCCCTCCGACCCGGGAACCCCTAGCCATGACCGAGCAAGCCCAGCCGCAAGACGAGCGGATGTTTCAGTTACACCGTATCTACATCAAGGACCTGTCCTTCGAATCCCCCCATTCCCCGCGCGTCTTCATCGGCGAATGGCAGCCGAAACACGAACTGAACCTCAACACCCAGGTCAACCGCATCGATGAGATAACCTTCGAGGTCATTTTATCGGTCACCGTTACCACCCATCTGGGCGACCAGACGGCCTTCATCGTCGAGGTCCAGCAGGCGGGTCTGGTGGGCGTCAAGGGCTTTTCCGAACAGGAACTGGGACCCTTGCTGGGGGCCTATTGCCCGAATCTTCTCTTCCCCTATGCCCGCGAAGCCATCTCGGACCTCGTGAGCAAGGGCAGCTTCCCGCAGCTTCTGCTCCAGCCGGTCAATTTCGAGGTCCTCTATGCCCAGCGCCAGCGGGAAATGATGGAGGAGATGCAAAAGCAGGCCGGTGGCACCGCGATCAACTGATCAGCCTCTCCCCATGACCCCATCCATGGCACCCATCGCGGTCCTCGGGGCCGGCTCTTGGGGCACGGCCCTCGCCCTGGTGGTCGCGCGCAATGGCTACCCGGTCCGGCTGTGGGACCACTGGCCCGCGCAGGTCGCCGATCTCACCCAGGACCGGGAAAATCGCCGCTTTCTGCCAGGTTTTCCGCTACCGGACAACATAGAACCCGTATCGGATCTGGGTCAGGCCCTTGGAGGGTGTGGCCGAGATCCTGGTGGTCGTGCCCAGCCACGGCTTTGCGGCCTTGTTGCGGGCCTTGCCGCCCCTCGGACCCGACGTGGGGCTGGCCTGGGCCACCAAGGGCCTGGAGCCGGGGACGAATCGCCTCTTGCACGAGGTGGCCCTGGACGTCCTGGGGCCGCGTGATGTGGCGGTTGTTTCGGGCCCGAGCTTTGCCGCCGAGGTGGCGAGGGGCCTGCCCACGGCGGTCACGGTGGCCTCGCCCCAGCTTGAGCAGGCGCGGCGGGTGGCGGCCTACCTCCATGGCGAGCGTTTCCGCGCCTATACCAGCGACGACCTCATCGGAGTCCAGGTGGGCGGGGCGGCCAAGAATGTCCTGGCCATCGCCACCGGCATCGCGGATGGGCTGGGCTTCGGTGCCAACACCCGCGCGGCCCTCATTACCCGTGGCCTGGCGGAACTGACGCGCTTCGGGACGGCCTTGGGGGGGCGGCTGGAGACCTTCATGGGGCTGGCCGGACTGGGCGACCTGGTACTGACCTGTACCGATGACCAATCCCGCAACCGCCGCTTGGGCCTGGCCCTGGCGCGGGGAGCGAGCGTGGAGGAGGCGAGGCGCCAGATTGGCCAGGAGGTGGAAGGTGTCATCACGGCCCGTTCCGTCCACCATCTTGCCCAGCGACTGGGGGTAGAGATGCCTATTGGCGAACAGGTATACCGCGTCCTCTACGAGGGCCGGACGCCGGAAGAGGCTACCCGCAGCCTCCTCGCGCGCGAAAGTAAGTCCGAGGTGGATTGAGCAGAGGTCGGAATGAGTTGCCTGGCCAGTTCGCCGGGGCGCTCACCCGGTCCTGACTCAGCCTCATCAACGCCCTGCCCCCCTGAAACCTTGTTGCCGCCAGGCCTCGTAGAGGACGATGGCTACGGCGTTGGACAGATTGAGGCTGCGATTGCCGGGGCGCATGGGGATGAAGATGCGGCGGTCACCCGGTATGCCATCCAGCAGTTCGGATGGCAACCCCCGGGTCTCGGGACCAAAGAGCAGGGCATCGCCCGGCAGAAAGAGGGTCTCGGCGAGGGACAGGTTGCCCCGAGTCGTGCAGGCCATGAGCCGAGGCGGGGATTGCGTCCGGACATAGGTGGAAAAGTCCGGGTGGACCTGGACGCTGACCCACTCCCGGTAATCGAGCCCAGCCCGCCTCAAGCGGCGGTCATCGAGGACGAAGCCCAGGGGCTCAATCAGATGCAACCGGGCTCCGGCATTGGCGCAAAGGCGCATGATGTTGCCGGTATTGGGCGGGATCTCGGGCTGGTAAAGGACGACATCGAACATCGGAATCAAGGTGCTAGCCTCAGGGCACGGCTGGCTCGGGAGCATTGGACATGGCGTTGGATATCAAGACCGACCCCCGACTGCGCATCGATTTCTGCGGCCTGGACTTCGCGACCCCCTTGGTGCTCTTGTCCGGCTGTGTGGGATTTGGCGAGGAGTATACGCGCATCCAGGGCTTCTCCAACCGCGAGGCGGGCGCCGTCTGCCTCAAGGGCACCACCCAGGCGCCCCGGCTCGGTAATGCCCCTCACCGCCTGTGCGAGACCCCCGCTGGCATGATCAACGCCATTGGCTTGCAGAATCCCGGGGTGGATCGGGTCATCGGCGAGATCCTGCCCACCCTGGATTTCAACGAGACCCACTTCATCGCCAACGTCTCCGGCTCCAGCGTCGAGGAGTACTACGAGGTCACCCGGCGCTTCGACGACAGCCCGATCAGCGCCATTGAGATCAACATCTCCTGCCCGAACGTCAAGGAGGGCGGTGTGGCCTTTGGCAATGATGTGCGCATGTCGGCCCAAGTCGTCGCTGCCTGCCGCAAGGCCACGCGCAAGCCCCTCATTACCAAGCTGTCGCCCAACCAGACCGACATTGCGGGCAATGCCCGGGCCTGCCTGGAGGCCGGCTCGGATGCCTTCGCGGCCATCAATACCCTCATGGGCATGGCCATCGACATCGAGAGCCGGATGCCGGTCATAGGTAACAATCAGGGCGGTCTGTCCGGTCCCGCCATCAAGCCCATTGCCCTGCTCAAGGTCCATCAGGTCTATCAAGTCTGCCGTGACCATGGGGTACCTATCATTGGCCAAGGGGGCATCACCTGCGCCGCCGACGCCCTGGAATTCCTCATCGCCGGCGCCAGTGCCGTAGGCATCGGCACCGCCCTCTTTTACGACCCCTTGATCCTGGCCAAGATCAACCAGGGCATTCTCAACTATCTGGATCGCCAGGGCCTGGTGGGCTTAGCCCAGTTGACGGGCTCCCTGCGCCTCCACGGCCAGCCGGTACCGGCCTGTGGTTGCTCAGAACCCCAAGACGGGGTCAAGCACCTGCCTCGGTAGATTTCGTTTGACCCGGATTAGTCTCCCCATGCTATATTAAGAATTCGGCATACACTAAATAAGCCGGCGGAATTCAAGATTTATCGAGGCAGTTGGGAGAGAGATCCATGAGTGACATCGCGGCGTTGAAAAAAGAGAAGCAAGAGCTGATCGACAAGATGCTGGTAATGCAGAAGCAGTTCATTGCCCATGAGCATGAGCATGGCGTCACCGGCAAGGACTACTGGGCATCCACTGACGGGCTCCTCGCCAATTACCGTCATGAATACAGCGAGATGGCGACTCGCGTCGTCGATCTAGCCCACGAGATCGTCGGCTCCGCCCGCAATTATTAACGCTTATTCCGGGCCAGCAACACACACTTCGTGCCTGCCGGCTCCCGGCACCCAAATACCCGCGGTTTCGCGGGTATTTGTGTTTAGAAGGCGCGGCTGGCCTGGGATCAGGCATCCATCCGCGGTGGCCGGTATAGGTCCTGACTGACCAGGTCGATGCCGCATTCAAGCTCCGCAAACCAATCCAGAAATTCCTGAACCGCCGCCGCACCCTCAATGAAGCGGCCATGCTGGGGCACTAACTTCTCCACGGCCAGATCCCGCACCATGTTGGCCCAGAAGCGACAGACCTTATTGGCCCCCATGTGGCGGCGATGAAAGGGCTCCATCCAAGGCAGAATTTCCGCCAGCTTCGTCACCGGGTTATGAAGTCCCTGGGGGGGAAAGTTAGCGCCAACATCGCCCGAAAAGAGGATGCGACTAACCGGATCATAAAAGGAGAAGTTGCCCTCCGCATGGAGAAAGTGGGCGGGCAAGGCCTGGATTTGCGAATTGCCGAGCGGCAGATTATGCCCCTGATCTGGGATAGAGATGACCCGGTCGGCAAGCCTGCCGGGGTGCGTAAGGTGTGGAATGAACCGCTCCCAGACCGCCGGCATCACGATCTTGCAGGAGGTTTGCGTCAGCCAGAGATCCAGCGAGGAGATGACATCTGGGTCCTGGTGGGAGGCCAGGACATAGTTGGGGCCGTCGCAGCCCAGGTAGGCGCACAGGGCGCTCTGAAGGGCCGAAAAGGTCATCTCGCCACCGGGATCCAACAGGGCCGCCTCGCCCCAATCCAGGATCAGGGCCTGATTGGCCTGTATCGCCTCGCCAGTCACCAAATTCTGGAAGAGGATGCCGATGTGGTGGCCATCGTTGTAGAGTTCCAGGGCCATATTTACTCCGCCATGGGTAAGGGCTGAGAATCGAAGCGCGATCTTTACCGACCCAGGAGGTAATCACAAGCTCCGGGGACATAATCCAGCGGGTAGAATCACCCAGAGGGTAGCGGATGATCGGGGGCTATGAGTGGCCGACAACCACTAGCGAAGCGCGGGGGATCCAGGACCGGTTGCGTGACCAAGTGATGCGCCGGGATGAGCTGATCCAGGTGCGGCGAGTGGCGGGGATGGACGTGGGCTTTCCGGAGGGTGGGACCGAAACCCGGGCGGCGGTCGCGGTGCTGTCCTTTCCCGATCTGCAGCTCATGGAAAGCTCCTTGGCACGGCGCCGCACGGTCTTTCCCTATGTGCCTGGCCTGCTTTCCTTCCGCGAGGCGCCGGCCTTGCTGGAGGCACTGGCGGGTCTGAGCGAGCCCCCGCATCTGCTGCTGTGCGATGGTCAGGGTTATGCCCACCCACGTCGCTTCGGGCTGGCCTGCCACCTGGGTGTCCTCACGGGCCTGCCTAGCATCGGCGTCGCCAAATCCCGCCTGATCGGAGAACACGGACCCTTGGGGCCGGAGAAGGGCGACTGGATGCCGCTTTGGCATCAAGGAGAGATCATTGGCGCCCTGGTGCGCACCCGGCGGAATGTTCAGCCCCTCTATGTCTCGGTGGGACACAAGATCAGTTTGGAGACGGCAGTCCGCTATGTCTTGGCATGCACTACCCGCTTTCGCCTGCCAGAGACCACCCGCTGGGCACACCGTCTTGCCTCCCTGGAATAGGGCATGGCCTATAGCCGAGCATCGGGCTGCCGGGTTTGAATTGCCAACTACCGTTGGATATGGGAAAGGAGAAGAGTGCATGGCCTGGGGAAGAACTCAGACGGGCCGCACATGCTCGATATACTTGGGCAAGTCTGTCATTTCCATGCGGATAGACGTGGCCCTGACCTTCAGATGTGTGTTTGTGTCACGAAAGCTGAAGTCACAGCCGACACATCCCCGGCTTGACAGGGGCAAGGGGATCATATCGCGATAGGTGAAGATATTGTCCTCGATATCGCCTCCCACACAGACCAAGGGGCCCGTCGGTGGATCGCCTTCCACTTTGACACCTTCCATCACCAGATCACCCGTCTGCCACCAACGGGTCGTCTCGCTCGAACCCGTCATGGTTTTCATGATGATGACGCGGGAGAAGTGTAGCCGCAGACAGCCGTCCTCCAGACGGATGGCCTCCAACTCGGAACCGGGCAATTCAATACTGGCACTATCCATGGTTAATTCCAGGGTCTCAATTGTTGATTAACTAATCATTGGGCCCCCGCGGGGCCTTTCAATAGCGCCAGGCCGGTCAGGCCTCATCCTCCGGGCTCGTACCCTCCACCTCCATCTTGAGTTCCTTAATCTTGCGGGTGAGGGTATTGCGACCCCAGCCGAGCAGGCGCGCTGCATCCTGGCGACGTCCCTCGGTATGTTCCAGGGTAGTCACAATGAGGATTCTTTCCAACTCCGGCAGGGCCAGATCAAGCAGCCCCGCCCCGCCCGCCTTGAGATGATCGCGCGCCCATCGGCGCAGGGCCGATTGCCACAGTTCTTCACTTTCGCGGCCACCGGTGGGCGCCGCCAGTTCCGTGGGCAGGTCCTCGATGTGTATCTCCTTGCCCGCCGCCATCACGGTAAGCCAGCGCGCGGTGTTTTCCAGTTGGCGAACGTTCCCTGGCCAGTCGAGGCTTGCCAGACGTTCGGCGGCGCCGAGGGAGAGCACCTTGGGCTCGCAACCCAATTCCGTCGCGGCGGAGCCGAGAAAGTGCCGCATGAGCAGGGGGATATCCTCGCGCCGCTCTCGCAGGGCCGGCAGGTGGATGCGAATGACGTTAAGGCGGTGGAAGAGGTCCTCGCGAAAACGGCCCTGTTGGACGAGGGATTCGAGGTGCTGGTGGGTGGCGGCGATGATGCGCGTATCCACCTTGACCGGGGCCAGACCACCGACACGATAGAACTCGCCGTCCGCCAGAACCCGTAGCAAGCGGGTCTGGAGTTCCGCCGGCATATCACCAATCTCATCGAGGAAGAGGGTGCCGGTATGGGCTTGCTCAAAGCGACCCTCCCGCCGCGCCTGGGCGCCCGTGAAGGCCCCCCTTTCATGACCGAAGAGCTCGGATTCCAGCAGGTCATGCGGGATAGCCGCCATATTGAGGGCAATGAAGGGTTTATCGGTACGCGGACTGTGGCGGTGGAGCGCGCGGGCCACCAGTTCCTTGCCCGTACCCGATTCCCCGTTGATCAAGACCGTAATATTGGATCGCACGAGACGGCCAATGGCCCGAAAGACCTCCTGCATGGCCGGGGCCTCGCCGATGATCTCCGCACCCTTCGGCATGGGCTCTTCCGGCGGCCCCCCTTCCTGGGTCTGATGACGGCAAGCGCGGCGGACCTGCGCGACGGCCTCGTCGAGATCGAAGGGCTTGGGGAGATATTCGAAGGCACCGCCATGGAAGGCGGACACGGCGCTATCCAGATCCGAGTGAGCCGTCATGATAATGACGGGCAGGGACGGATAGCGAGCGGTGATCTGGCCCAGGAGTTCCAAACCATCGATACCAGGCATACGGACATCGGAAAGGATGGCGTCCGGCTGATCGCGCTCTAGGATATCCATGACGCCCACGCCATTGGAAAAGCAGGTGACGTCCATTTCCGCCTTGCGCAGGGCCCGCTCCAGCACCCAGCGGATGGAGCGGTCATCATCGATGACCCAGACCTTGGGTGCCTTAGTCATGTCATGTCTCCAACGGCAGATAGACGAAGAATCGGGCCTCGCCAGGGTGGCTCTCGCACTCGATCAGGCCACCATGCTGGTTGACCAGCTCTTGAGCAATGGGCAGCCCCAAACCGGTACCACCAGCCTGGCCCGTGACCATGGGAAAAAAGATGCGCTCCTGCAACTCCAAAGGGATGCCGGGGCCGTTGTCGTGGATCTCGACGCGTAGCACGAGACGATGACATTTGCCGCCCATGGTGAACTGGCGCAACACCCGGGTACGCAGCACGACCAGGCCGGTCGAGCCGGTGGCCTTGACGGCGTTACGCACCAGATTGAGCAGTGCCTGAAAGAGCCGATCCCCGTCCGCCATGAATTCCGGGATACTGGGATCGTAGTCCCGCTCGAGCAGGGGTCCAGTGGGGTGTTCCGCCAGGATCAGGCTGCGCACCCGCTCCAGGAGAAAGTGGATATTGACCTTGCCCGGCTTGGGCAGGCGATTGGGGCCCAGCATGCGGTCCATGAGGCCCTGGAGGCGGTCAGCCTCCTCAATGATAATGCGGGTGTATTCGCGCAGGGACTTGTCGGGTAGTTCCTGTTCCAGCAGTTGGGCCGCGCCGCGTAACCCGCCGAGGGGGTTCTTGATCTCGTGAGCCAAGCCACGAATCAGGGCCTGGGTGGCTTGGTGCTGAGACAGCAGGTGCTCCTCGCGACTGATGCGCAGCTGGCGATCAATCTGGTGCAACTCAACTAGGAGTTCCACCTCCGCCCTGAATTGGTGAATGGGCAGCACGGTGCAATTCACCCGAATGGTCCGTCCATCAACCAGTACAATGTTGATCTCGCGCTCGGTAAAGGGCTGACGGGTCTGGGCCGCTTGGCGGAGCCGGCTCTCGACGGCGTCGCCAGGACAGATGAGGATATCCATGGCCTGAACGCCCAGCACATAGCGGGCGCTAACATCGAACAGCATCTCACCGGCCGGGTTGATATGGATGAGACGCAAGTCCTTGTCAAATAAAAGGACAGCGGTATTCAGGTTGTCGAGAATCTTTTTCTCGAAGCTCGTCTTCCGTGGAGTGGGCGTCTTCATGCGAGTGACCCAGCAGGTAATTTCCGAGAGTGGGCGCCGTTGAAAGTTAATTTAGCAATAAGCTTGCCATGCATTACTCAGCGAGTAGCACTATGGTGCTCGCTTCCAGAATAATCCAATGCTCGAAAATGGTGCGAGTGGCTGCCAAATCTGGTCGCTCCCGGTTTGCTCCCCCGGATTTATGGAAGCAAAACGCCCCTCGCGGGGCGTTAGTGTTTCACCGATCTTCTGGAAGACGAGACGGGCGCGCGCCCATCTTCCAGGTTCCGAACTGATCAGAGGCTGTAATACAGATCAAATTCGATGGGGTGGGTGGTCATGCGCAATTGCGTCACCTCCGTCATCTTCAGGGCAATATAGGCATCGATCAGATCATTGGTGAAAACACCGCCAGCGGTTAGGAAATCACGGTCCTTGTCCAGATAATCCAGGGCCTGATCGAGGGCATGGCAAACGGTCGGGATGGCCTTCGCCTCTTCCGGGGGCAGATCGTAGAGGTCCTTGTCCATGGGATCGCCAGGATGAATTTTGTTCTGGATGCCATCAAGACCCGCCATCATCATGGCGGCAAAGGCCAGGTAGGGGTTGCCCGTAGCATCCGGGAAGCGCACTTCTATACGACGTCCCTTGGGATTGCTCACATGGGGGATACGGATGGAGGCGGAGCGGTTACGGGCTGAGTAAGCCAACATGACGGGGGCCTCGAATCCCGGTACCAAGCGCTTGTAGGAATTGGTAGAGGCGTTGGTAAAGGCGTTCAAGGCACGCGCGTGCTTGATGATGCCGCCAATGAAATAAAGCGCGATATCGGACAGACCACCGTACTTGTCGCCGGAGAAAAGGTTCACGCCGTCCTTAGCCAGAGACATGTGGCAGTGCATGCCACTGCCATTGTCGCCAACCAAGGGCTTGGGCATGAAGGTGACGGTCTTGCCATAGGCGTGGGCCACGTTCCAGATGGCGTACTTCTGGATCTGGACCCAGTCGGCGCGTTGCACCAGGGTGCTGAACCGGGTACCAATTTCACATTGGCCAGCAGTTGCCACCTCGTGGTGATGGACCTCGACGGGGACGCCCATGTCCTCCAACGTCAGGCACATGGCAGCGCGCAGGTCATTCAGGGAATCGACCGGGGGGACGGGGAAGTAGCCGCCCTTGATACCTGGACGGTGGCCGATATTGCCATCTTCGTAGGTCCGCTCGGAATTCCAGTCTGCTTCCTCGGAATCAACCTTGTAGAAGCAACCCGACATGCTGGCGCCCCAGCGCACATCATCCAGGATAAAGAACTCGGGCTCGGGGCCGAAGAAGGCGGAGTCGGCAATACCGGTGGACTTGAGGTAAGCCTCTGCGCGCTTACCCAGGGAGCGCGGATCGCGCTCGTAGCCCTGCATGGTGTTGGGCTCCAGGATGTCGCAGCGCAGGATCAGGGTTTTCTCATCCGCGAAGGGGTCCATCACCGCCGTGCTGGCCTCGGGCATGAGCACCATATCGGACTCCTGGATTCCCTTCCAGCCGGCGATGGAGGAACCGTCGAACATCTTTCCTTCCGTGAAGAAGTCGTCGTCCACCACATTGATGGGCATGGAGACATGCTGCTCCTTGCCACGGGTATCGGTGAAGCGCAAGTCGACGAACTTCGCTTCGTTTTCCTTGATCATTTTCTGTACGTTGGAAGGCATGCGGGTCTCCGGTTCGAGTGCTGGGGATTCTAGGGTAAGGGTGGAGCGAGACTCAGCTCGCGGGAAATCAATTTATCCCTGGGTCGCCGCTGGCGCGGACATGGCAATTACAAAGCAGATCACATGCCAAGATTACCCTGAGCACGGGGTGGGCCAGATGAGAGGGTATCGCTTGCTGGCCAGTAAGCTTTCCACTCCATTATCGGCGGGCCCCTATCTGGGGTATCTGGCTGCGGCCGGGTCGGCCGCGCCCCAAGTCAGAACACCTGCTCAGTCTAACGCACCATGTCGGTGCGTATCAGCTCAAATAGAGGGTCACACGGTGGAAACAGGCATCATCCTTAACCGCCTCCTGGAGCCTTTCGCCTAGGATCCGCGCCTTATCCGGATCACCCTCACAAATCGCCAACGGCAGGATGACCTCCACCTCGATGCGGCCGCTAAGATAATGCAATACCACCCCCTGGCGATGACTGGCGGCGGCGATTCCCAGCCAGTGCCGGTCGAGGCGAGCCAGGGCTTCGGTGCGCAGGGGTAAATCCATGGTAGGAGGGGCCGTCTCATCATCCTCGGGATCGATATGGACAGTGACGTCGGTAATCTCGTCGATCTCCCGCTTGAGGCGCTGCTCGACCAGAATGGCGATGGCGTGGCCCTCGGAGACACTGATGGTGGGATCAACAAGGAGGTGAACATCCGCGGAGGCATGCCCGCCATGTTTGCGGGTGCGCAACATGTGCACATCGCGCACCCCTCCCACTGAAGCGATCGTTGACTTGATGTGGGCGAGCCGCTCGGCGTCCAGGCCTCGGTCGGCCAGTTCATGCATGGCATCGTAGCCCATATCCCAGCCCACCTTGGCGATCATGTAGGCCACCAGCACGGCGGCGATTGCGTCAAGGTAGTTGAGCCCCATCATGGCGCCACCGACGCCAAGGAAGACAACCACGGAGGAGATGGCGTCTGACCTGTGATGCCAGGCATGGGCGCGGAGCATGTCGGAACGGACCCGCTTGGCATAATGGAGGGTGTACCAGTAGAGCCACTCCTTTAGTACAACGGACGCGCCCGCCAGATACAGGGCCAGAGAGGTAGGGACTAGGAGTTCGTCCGGGTTAAACAACCGCTCCCCGGCGCTCCAGGCGATACCTATGGCCACGGCGATGAGGATAGCTCCAAAGGAGAGCGTAGCCACGGTCTCGTAGCGGCCATGGCCATAGGGATGATCCTCGTCCGGGGCCTGGCTGGCATGGTGGCTGGCAAACCAGACCAACCCATCGGCGATCAGATCCGAGAGGGAATGGACGCCATCGGCGATCAGGGCTTGGGAATTGGCCAAGTATCCGCCCACCAGCTTGGCGCCGGTTAGCAACACATTGACGACACCGCCGACAATAGAGGTACGGGCCGATGCCCGCGCCCGCTCAATGCGGAGTTCCTGGTCTGTCATTGGGGCACCTCAAGAGAAATCGGAGTTCTGGGTTAATGGATCACGCCCGGTTCTGGTCAGCCGTGGCAAGTGACGGCACGAATCCAGAAATAACGTATGGGCAACAGGTTAACTTGGAAATCAGGAGCCCTAGCCAAGACGACCCGGCTTCCCTGGAGGGCTTCGTGATGGCGGAATGACCTGCGCAACGGCTATACTTTAATCCTTTTTTACACTTAGCGAAGCCGAGGAGATGGATCGTGGCGGGGACGAACGACGACATGACGACGTTTCAGGGCCTGATCTTTGCTCTGGAACGTTTTTGGGCGGATCAGGGCTGTGTCATTCTGCAGCCTTATGACATGGAGGTCGGCGCGGGCACCTTCCACCCAGCTACCTTCCTGCGCTCCATCGGCCCTGAACCTTGGCGTTGCGCCTATGTTCAGCCCTCGCGGCGGCCCACTGACGGGCGCTACGGCGAGAACCCGAATCGGCTGCAGCATTACTATCAATATCAGGTCGTCCTTAAGCCTTCCCCATTAAATATCCAGGATCTCTATCTCCAATCCTTGCGAACTTTGGGTATTGATCCCCTGGTCCACGATATCCGCTTCGTGGAGGACAATTGGGAATCGCCAACCCTGGGGGCTTGGGGGCTGGGATGGGAGGTCTGGCTCAATGGCATGGAGGTGACCCAATTCACCTATTTTCAGCAGGTTGGCGGCCTTGATTGCCGCCCCGTCACCGGCGAGATCACTTACGGTCTGGAGCGTATCGCCATGTACCTTCAGGGCGTTGAGAGTGTTTATGACCTAGTCTGGACCCAGGCTGGCAACCGTTTGGTGACCTACGGCGATGTATACCATCAGAACGAAGTCGAGCAATCCGCTTTCAATTTTGAACACGCTGATATAGATACCTTGTTCAGGCAGTTCGATCATTGCGAGCAACAAAGCCAGTATTTGATCGGCCAGGGCTTGCCGCTGCCAGCTTATGAGCAGGTTCTCAAGGCCTCGCACACCTTTAACCTTTTGGACGCCCGCAGCGCTATCTCGGTTACGGAACGTCAACGCTTCATTCTACGGGTCCGCGCCCTGGCGAGAGCCGTGGCCCAGGCCTATCACGAGCGCCGGGAGGCTCTAGGCTTCCCCATGTTGAACCCGATCGCTGCCAGCGCGGGATAAGGAGAAGATAATGGTCGAGACCCGCGATCTGCTGGTCGAAATCGGGACCGAGGAGTTGCCGCCAACCGCCTTGCACCGCCTGTCCCAGTCCTTCGCCGAGGGCCTCAAGGGACAGTTGGCCCAACATCACTTGGGTTATGGCGCCGTTGAGACCTTTGCCACTCCCCGTCGCCTGGCATTGCTGGTCAGGAATTTGGAAGCCGCCCAACCGGATCAGGAACTGGTCCGGCATGGTCCATCCCTTAGGGCGGCCTTCGACGGCATGGGTCAGCCAACACCAGCCGCAATGGGTTTTGCCCGCTCCTGTGGGGTCGAAATCTCTGCCGTGGAACAGGAAGAAACCGATAAGGGGACCTGGCTGGTCGTTCGCCAAAGGCAAGCGGGGCGAGCCACTAGGGATCTCCTGGTGTCCATGGTAGAGCGGTCCCTGGCCAGCCTCCCCATCCCTAAGCGCATGCGTTGGGGTGATCGGGATGAAGAGTTTGTGCGCCCCGTACATTGGGTGGTTTTACTATTCGGGGACGAGCAAGTCGAGGGACAGGTTTTGGGGGTAATGATCGGCCGCGAGACCTATGGGCATCGCTTCCACCGGCCGGGGGCCATGCTTCTTTGGGTGCCGGGGGACTACGCAGACTTACTACGGGAAACCGGCCGCGTCGAGCCAGACTTCAACCTGCGCCGTGAACATATCCGCCAACAAGTCCAAGCCCTGGCGGTAGAGGCTGGGGGGTATGTCGTGATGCACGACGAACTCCTCGACGAAGTCACCGCACTGTGCGAGTGGCCCTCCGCCATCCTGGGGGGCTTTGACCCCAAGTATCTCGAAGTACCCGCCGAAGTACTGATCGAGACCATGCAGAAGAACCAGAAATATTTTCCTCTGCGCTCCGCGGACGGGTCTCTGTTGCCCAAGTTCATCACCATCGCCAACATCGAGAGCCTGGATCCTGGCGAGGTAAGAAAGGGCAATGAACGGGTCATCCGGCCCCGCTTCGCGGACGCCGCCTTCTTTTGGTCCCAGGATCTCAAGCATCCCCTTGAGTTCTATGGTGAGCGCCTAAATACCCTTATCTTTCAGGATAAATTAGGCACGGTGGCGGAGAAATCCCAGCGCGTGGCCCAAATTGCCCGCTATATCGCCGGCATCATGGGTTATGACGAGGATCTTGCAGCGCGGGCGGCCCATCTGGCCAAATGTGACCTCATGACCTCCATGATCTTCGAGTTTGGCGGTCTGCAGGGCATCATGGGACGTTATTATGCCGAGCATGCCGGCGAGAATCCCGCTATCTGCGCCGCCATGGAGGAACAGTATCTGCCCCGCCACGCTGGAGATCGACTGCCCGTCACGGACTGCGGGCGCATTCTCTCCCTCGCCGAAAAGCTCGACACCCTGGTTGGCATCTTCGCCATCGGCCAACGGCCCACGGGGGTCAAGGACCCCTATGCCCTGCGCCGGGCCGCCATCGGTATCTTGCGCCTGCTCATCGAAACGCCGCTTGACCTGGATCTGCGGGAACTGCTGGATTTCACCGCACAGGAGTTTCGCAACAAACTTGATGCCACTGCTGCTTCTGGCGAGGTTTTTGACTATGTGCTGGAGCGGCTTAAGGGCTATTGCCAGGACCACGGCCTTGCCGCCGACCAGGTTGATGCCGTTCAGGCGGTCGGGGTGCGCGTACCCAGCGATATTTATCGTCGCATACTAGCGGTGCGCGACTTTAGCCAACTACCCGAAGCCTTGGCCCTGACGGCAGCCAATAAGCGTATTCGCAATATCCTCAAGAAGAGCGAAGAAAAACCGGGAGACCACGTCGATCAGACTCTCTTGGTCGAACCGGAGGAAATCAGCCTGGCGGCACGAATCCGCGAACTGGGTCCCCAAGTCAGGTCATTGATTGAGATCGGTGATTATGCGGACACTTTGCGGATTTTGGCCGGCCTCAGGCCAGAGGTGGATGCCTTCTTCGATCAGGTGATGGTCATGGCCGAGGACCCGCGCGTACGGGCCAACCGTTTGGCCCTGCTTGCCGGTCTAGAGAGTCTCTTCCTGGGGGTAGCGGATATCGCCCGCCTGCAACCCATGGGGCAATGAGAACAGACGGGGTATTGAGTTTATATGAAGCTGATCATTCTTGATCGCGATGGGGTTATCAACCATGATTCGGATGGCTATATTAAGTCACTGGAGGAATGGGTTCCTATCCCCGGCAGTCTGGATGCCATGGCCCGTCTTTATCATGGTGGTTATCGCATCGCCATCGCCAGCAATCAATCTGGACTGGGGCGGGGATTATTCTCCATCGATGATCTCAACGCCATACATCGCAAATTGGCACGAGAACTGGGGTCACAAGGCGCCCAAGTGGAGGCCATTTTTTTCTGTCCTCACGCACCCGACGCCAAGTGTGCTTGCCGCAAACCCTTGCCTGGGCTGTTGCATGAGATTGCCTCGCGACTCCAGATCGACCTAGCCGGAGTACCCTGCATCGGCGATTCCTGGCGAGACCTGGTGTCGGCGCTGGCGGTAGGGGCTTCCCCCATCCTGGTACGCACGGGTAATGGCCAGAAAACCTACGCTAATCACGCCGGCGAACTAGATAACATTCCTGTTTTCTCCGACTTAGCGGCGGCGACGGATTTTCTTCTGGCGGCATGAGGTGTAACCATGTTGGTGGTGTTCAGATCCTTCATCTACATGGTTTTCCTGACCCTGACCACCCTGGTAATAGCACCATCCCTCTATGTGCTCAAGTGGGTCCTCCCCTTCCCCATGCTGGCGAAACTCGGGAAACTGTGGGGTCGACTGAACCTGGAAGCGGTCGGCGTCATCTGCGGACTCAAGTACCGGATTCACGGCTGGGAAAAGCTCCCAAGTAAAAACTGTATCGTTCTGAGCAAGCATCAGTCGGCCTGGGAGACTATCGCCTTGCGAGGCTTGCTTCCGGCTACCAACACCTGGGTTATCAAGCGGGAATTACTTTGGATTCCATTTTTCGGATGGGGCATGGCAGCCCTGGACCCCATCGCCCTTGATCGGAAGGCAGGACGCCAAGCCATCAAACAACTACTTCAGGAAGGGCGTCAATCGCTTGAGGGGGGTCGTTGGGTGGTCATCTTCCCGGAGGGGACACGAACCGCGCCAGGAGAGCGCATTAAATACAATCTGGGCGGGGCCATGCTCGCCGAGAAGACCGGCTACCCCATTTTGCCAATCGCCCATAATGCGGGGGTTTTCTGGAAACGGCGTGGACTTCACAAATACCCCGGGGTCATCGATCTTGTCATCGGTGACTGCATACCAACCCAGGGACTCAAAGCTGCTGAGATCAATCGGCGGGTGGAAGAATGGATTGAGGGGACTGTAGCTAATTTGCCGCAGACCCGCTGAATACAATGCGGGCCCCGCCCACTTCTAAATCCCTCTCAACCACCAGAGACTGATACAGAGCATCCAGCCTCAATCGCCAAGCTAAATATCGATATTTCCTGCCTGCAAGGCATTACGTTCGATAAATTCCCGACGCGGCTCGACCTGGTCCCCCATCAGAGTCGTAAATATTTGATCCGCCGCCACGGCATCCTCAATAGTCACACGTAGCAGTCGCCGAGTCTCGGTATTCATCGTCGTGTCCCAGAGTTGGTCGGGATTCATTTCCCCCAGACCCTTATAGCGCTGGATATGATAGTAGCGTCGTACCTCGTCCATCATCCAATCCATGGCCTCGCCGAAGTTGGATACCGGGCGAGTCTTGTCTCCGCGCTGGGCATAGGCGCCTTTTGACAGCAATCCGCTCAGCTTATCCGCCAGAAGCTTAATCCGGGCATAATCCCCTCCACGAAAGAAATCAAAGGGCACATAACTGGTCTCGGGGATCCCGTGACGCAGGCGGGTGACGACTATTCCAGGGTAAGCGGGATCCTCCTCGGTCGTCTGTTCCACCAAAAAGCGCTCACCCGGGACGGGCCGAGCATTCAGCAGATCCCTCATTTCGACCAGCCAAGCATCGAGGTCGAACGCAGCATCCGCGACGCCCCGTCCGTAGGGTGAGAGGGAGAGAAGGGTTCCCAAAAAGGCTGCGTCATAGCGGCCCGTTAGCCTCTGGACGATAGCACGGTAAAGCTGATGATCACGCGCCAATTCCTCAAGGGCGGTTGCCGCCAGCGGAGGGGCCTCAGCCGAGACAAAAAGCAGGGCACCGTCGAGGGCTGTCTGCAACAGGGCGGCGTTCAGTTCCGCATCTCCCAGCAGGTACTGTTCCTGCTTGCCGCGCTTGATCTTATAGAGGGGGGGCTGAGCAATATAAATATGACCGCGCTCAACCAGTTGCGGCAACTGGCGATAGAAAAAGGTCAGCAGCAAGGTCCGGATGTGGGCGCCATCGACATCGGCGTCGGTCATGATGATAACCCGGTGGTAGCGTAGCTTATCCGGGTTATAGTCTTCCAGACCAATGCCGCACCCAAGGGCGGTAATAAGGGTCCCCACCTCCGCCGATGACAACATTTTGTCGAACCGGGCCTTTTCCACATTCAATATCTTGCCCTTAAGGGGCAAAATGGCCTGAAAGGCGCGATCACGACCCTGTTTGGCCGAGCCACCGGCCGAATCACCCTCCACCAGATAAAGCTCACATTTGCTAGGATCGCGTTCCTGGCAATCGGCCAACTTCCCGGGAAGACCGGCGATATCCAGCACACCCTTGCGACGGGTCAAATCTCGAGCCTTACGAGCAGCCTCGCGGGCACGTGCCGCTTCCAACATCTTGTTGGAAATGGTTTTGGCCTCGCCGGGATGCTCCTCCAGGAAGGTATCCAGATTTTCCACAAGCAGGGCCTCAACCACCCCCTTGACCTCCGAGGAAACCAACTTGTCCTTAGTCTGGGACGAGAACTTCGGATCCTGAACCTTAACCGACACGACAGCGGTCAGACCCTCTCGTGCATCATCGCCCACCGTTTTGATCTTATTCTTCTTGGCTAACTCCTCGCGCTCGATGTACTGATTGAGGGTCCGCGTCATTCCGGCGCGGAACCCAGCTAGATGCGTTCCACCATCGCGCTGAGGTATGTTATTGGTGTAGCAAAAGATGGTCTCTTGGAAGGATTCATTCCATTGCAGGGCAACCTCCACCTGGATGCCTTGACGCTCGGCAACGAAGTAGCAAACCGTGGGATGGACTGGAACCTTGTTGCGATTCAGGTGGTTAACGAAGGCTCTAATCCCCCCCTTGTATTCAAAGACGTCTTCGCGCCCACTGTTCTCATCACTTAACACGATGCGAACACCGGAATTCAGAAAGGATAACTCCCGCAGACGCTTCGCCAGGATGTCATAGTGGAATACCGTATCGGTAAAGATTTCGGTTGAAGGCTTAAAATGGATCTGGGTACCGGTGAGGTTGCTTGTACCCACCTCTTTGAGAGGGTACTGAGGGTCACCCAGGACATAATCCTGAACATACTCTTTGCCATCACGATGGATGCTTAAGGTAAGACGTTCCGACAAGGCATTGACCACCGAGACGCCAACCCCATGTAGCCCGCCAGAGACCTTGTAGGAATTGGCGTCAAACTTCCCTCCCGCGTGGAGAATCGTCATGATCACCTCCGCAGCCGACCGCCCCTCTTCCAGGTGAATATCGACCGGGATACCGCGCCCATCATCGTTGACCGTGATCGACTGGTCGGAGTGAATCTTAACCTTGATGTTGGTGCAATGGCCCGCCAAAGCCTCGTCAATAGAGTTATCGACGACCTCGAACACCATGTGATGCAGGCCAGTGCCATCGTCCGTATCCCCGATGTACATGCCCGGACGCTTGCGTACCGCATCTAGCCCGCGAAGAACCTTGATATTAGAGGAGTCGTAGCTCATGGAATGCCTGGATTATTTTTGCGCCGGATTGCCGACCTGGATGTCTATTTTACCTGAATCAGCCCAGGCGTGGCCGTGAGGAAGGGGGGTATTCAGGCTAACCGATGATTTTACCCCGTTCCACGTGGAACATAGCCCCGCCAGCATAGCCCTTTGGGATCTCGCCAGGGCAGGCAACTGCGGTAATAAATGCCTGGCCAGGCAATGCAGTTATGGCTTGTAGAATAGACCTCATGGCGTGAGTGTCTAGTTCAGCCCCGATATCATCAAGGAGCCAGATACAAGGAGGACCACCCATGCTTAACCAGTGACGCTGAGCAGCAAACTGCAGAAGAAAAACCAGGGATTTAGTCTGGCCCCGTGACGGCAAAGCCTTCCGATCATGGAAACATACAGAGAAGTCGGCGCGGGGCGGACCATAAAAGGTGAATCCCCGATCTTGATCTGCCTTAAGGTTCTCAGACAGGATATTCATAAGATTGGTGTTCGCTGGCCACCCGGAACGAAACTCGATTCCGGGGGAAATCCCAAATCCCTCTGCGACTGCCGAGGCATGAAGAATACCGTCGAGGTTTTCCAAGAAGCGGCGGCGAATTTTGGTTAAGGTCTCGGAAAGCCGACAATAGTCCGCATCCCAGACGGCATATCCTCTAGCACCATTTCGCAGCCAGGCATTTCTTTGTCCTAGGACCCGCCTAAAATCGGCGAGCATCCGTCCATAACCTGGTTCCACGTGGAACAAGTTCCAATCGAGAAAGAGGCGACGCAAACCAGGCTGGCCCTCCAACAATTGCTGGGAATTCTCGGCAATCAAACGAACATGGAAACGCCGCCGCAAATGCTGAATTCCTGTAACAGTCTGCCCATTCTCCTGAAAAAGCGACTCGTCATGTGACCGAGTCATTTTGAGACGCGTCAACGGCCCCACCATCTTCCGAAGAACCCAGGAGGGCTGAGACTTCGAGAAATTCCCTGCCAGCCCCAAGCAAGGGACCATGCTTACGGCCTCTGTAACCTCGGCCTCGGGAAATAAGATAGATGGCCTCAAGAATGGACGTTTTACCCGCGCCATTGGCCCCGATGACCCAATTGGTGGAGGGGTGGGCGCAGATCTCCAGGTGATTGATATTCCGAAGACCCGAGATAGCAATTCTTTCAAGATTCACGAAATCAAGATGAAATCATAGAAGCATGGGCATCACGACATAGGTCTGATCTTCACGCCCGGCACCACGCATTAAGGCACTACTATTGGACTCGGCAAATCGTATTTCGACGCGGGGTTCATCAATCACGCCCAACACATCAAGCAAGTATCCAACATTAAAACCAATTGCCAGCGGTTCGTCGCTGAATTCAATTTCCATATGCTCCTCCGCCTCTTCTTGTTCCGGGTTGTGGGCTTGGAGAGTCAACTCATTCGGTCCGAAACTAAGGCGAATACCCTTAAATTTTTCATTCGAAAGGATAGAGGTTCGCAACAAGGATTGACGTAGGAAATCGCGATCCAGTAATGCAACCTTGTCGGCCATCAGCGGGATGACACGTTCGTAATCAGGATAACGACCATCGACAAGTTTGGATGTCAGCAGAGTATCGCCAATTACGGCACGCAAGGTGCGCTGGGAGAGATCGAGCCGAACTCGCTCACCGCCCGATTCAAGCAGCCGATTAAGTTCATGCACCGTCTTACGCGGCACGATAACCTGAATGGGTTCTTCGATGGGCAGATCTACCAATTGTTCCAACATAGCCAAACGATGACCGTCAGTGGCTACGGCGGTTACTCCCCGCGCCTGAACCTTAAGGAAAAGCCCGTTAAGGTAATAACGAACATCCTGATTGGCCATTGCGAAGGCCGTCTTGTCGAACAACTCCTTAAGCATACCCTGCTCAAGCTCAATGCTCTGATCACCACTAGAGGTCTCCATCAAAGGAAAATCCTCCGCCGGAAGGGTGCTAAGATTGAATCGGCTCTTTCCGGCTGTAATACTGGCTCGCTGGCTTTGCAGCTTGAAAGTAATCTCAGTGTCCTCGGGAACAGCCCTGCAGATGTCTATAAACTTTCTTGCCGGAACTGTGATATCCCCAGGTTCGATCACATTAGCGGCGATACGGGTACGAATCTCGATCTCACGATCGGTGGCTGTAAAGGTCAGGACATCATCGTCGGCATGGATGTGAATATTGCCCAATATGGGCAAAGTCTGCCGCTTTTCGACAACACCGCCAACCTTCGTCAGTGCCTGTATCAACCGCTCGCGCTGGGTACAAATGTGCATGGGCTTTGTGTACTCTCGACTAGGAAAGGACCCTGATTGGATACCGCATATCGGATGGAATTTACAGGGCTGTGAATTCAGAAGGAAAGTATCCGTAACAGGTTCTTAAAGTCTTCTTCCATGACGGAATCTTCTTCACGCAGACTTTTGACCTTGTTGGTGGCATGGAGGACCGTTGTATGATCCCTCCCGCCAAAAGCGTTCCCTATCTCCGGTAGGCTATGTTTGGTTAACTCCCGCGCCAAGGTCATGGCGACCTGCCGTGGGCGAGTGATGCTGCGGGTACGTTTCGCGGACAAAAGATCAGCAACCCGGATCTTGTAATACTCGGCTACCGTCTTCTGAATATTAACGATATTTACCTGCCGGTCTTGAGCAGCAAGCATATCCCTCAGGGCATCCTTGGCAAAGGGTAGATTGATGGGCACACCGGTGAATTGGGAATTGGCAACTAATCGACGCAAGGCGCCCTCCAGTTCCCGAACATTGGAGCGAATGGCCTTACCAACAAAAAAAGCGACGTCATCGGGTAATTCAACGCCCATCAGTCGCGCCTTACTGTAAAGGATAGCAACCCGGGTTTCGGTGTCTGGCGGATCAATCTGCACCGTAAGCCCCCAACCAAATCGGGACCGGAGACGATCATCAAGACCAGGGACCTCCTTGGGAAAGCAGTCGCTGGTCAGCACAATCTGCTGGCGAGAATCAAACAGGGCGTTAAAGGTATGGAAAAACTCCTCCTGAGTACGTTCCTTGCCAGCGAAAAACTGGACATCATCAATCAGCAACGCATTGACGAAGCGATAGCGTTTCTTGAATTCATCAATACGGTTGTGCTGGAGAGCCTTAACCATTTCGCCCACAAACCGGTCGGAATGCAAATAGATGACTCGGGCACTCGGATTGGAGTTGAGGACCTCGTTGCCAACGGCATGCATCAAATGGGTCTTGCCAAGGCCCACCCCGCCATAAATAAACAATGGGTTATAAGCCATACCTGGATTTTGGCCAATCTGAATGGCCACCGCCCGGGCAATCTGATTGGACTTACCCTCGACAAAAGTATCGAAGGTGAATTCGGGATTAAGGTTGGAATCCGGACGATTGTGCTGGGTTTCATCAACCGGAACGACTTCCCCGGGTGGATTAGGACTGACCGATCTTGCTTCACCGACATTAGCGCGCCGCAAGGAACCTATCTCGAAGGTCAATTCCTGTACCTCGCCCTGGCTTAGGCGGGCGCAAACCTCCAGGATCCGATCCTGATAGGATTTGTGAACCCAATCCTTGACAAAGCGATTAGGGGCGAAGAGGCGTACACGCCGACCCTCTTCGATCGCCTGGAGGGGAAGAATCCAAGTGTTGAACTCCGCTGGAGAAAGTTCCCCCTTGAGAAACCCGACGCATTTTTCCCAAACTGACACGGAAGACCACCCTCCTCGGCATCGCTCAAGACGCCAAACACCACTAACCTAAAAAACAGAGTCTACCGACCTTCCGCCATCTTATCCACAGGTCAGAAAACATTATTCTGCCCTGACAGCGGCTGCTTTAGCGCTGAAAGCGTCAGATTTAGTTTGACCCTCCCGCCCTAGAAACTTATAATTTGCGATCTTTTTCGCGGAAGCCAGGATGAGTTCCCGCGTACAGATTCCAACACCCCCGGCAGTCCGGCCAGGTTCCAGAGGAGATTCCAGCTATGAAGAGAACCTTTCAACCCAGCCGCATCAAACGCGCGCGCACCCATGGTTTCCGGGCACGCATGGCCACCCGCAACGGCCGCAAAGTCCTCCAGTCGCGCCGCGCTAAGGGCCGAGCCCGCCTGATTCCCTGAATAAGCCCCTGAATCAGGTAGGCGTGCCGTCGAGGGCCAGGCCGAGATCGACAAGCTTCCCACGACTGGCACGCCTGCTAACACCTTCGGACTATCGCTTGGTCTTGTCCAGGTCAAAACGGTCAGCGGACAGCTTCTTTACGGTTTTGGTCGCGAACACTGAAGGGGACCTGGCGCGATTAGGACTAGCAATCTCCAAAAAGTGCGCAAAAGGGGCAGTTGAACGTAACCGGCTGAAGCGCATCGTCCGCGAGAGCTTTCGGACTCATCGTGACATGCTGGCCCCCTTCGACTTCGTCGTCATGTGTCGACCAAGAGCCGTCAAGGCAAACAACGCCGACCTAACGGCTTCGCTCCTCAGGCACTGGAACATCGTGAACCAGGATCAGCAATGCGTAAGCTAATCATTGGCCTGATCCGGGCTTACCAGTACCTCATCAGCCCCTGGCTAGGGAATCACTGCCGTTTCCATCCCAGTTGTTCCCATTATGCCGTGGAATGTATCGAGGTCCACGGCCCCTTAGCCGGATCCTGGATGGCGCTGCGCCGCCTGGGCTGCTGCCACCCCTGGCATGAAGGCGGCTACGACCCGGTACCACCCAAGATCCGAGGCGACTCGCCCCAGGGCAAGTCTCCTGATTGCAAACCCTCCGATCGCACCCTTGATGTGACTGGCCATGGATAATCTTCGACTCGTTCTCCTCTTCACCCTCGCCGCCATCCTCCTGCTGCTTTACCAAGCCTGGGTGCAGGACTATGGCCCCATAGGCGGCCAACCCCAGGTGGCTCGGCAGCAGACCACCAGTCCGGCATCGATGGATAAAGGCGCCGCCAATAGCGGGGACGTTCCGCCCACCCCAGACATACCGGCAACGGCTGTCCCCACCAACACTACCCTTCCGACAACGGCCGGGAACTCCACGGCAAGCGAATCGGAGGTTGCGAGCACCGCCACCATCCGCGTCGAGACCGACCTCCTCTCCTTAGAAATAGCCCGCCGCGGGGGCGCCATTGTCAGCGCCAGGCTTCTCGATTACCCCCAGAGCCCAAAGGATCAAGAAACCAAATTCCGCCTACTCAAGCCGGAACCACCCAACTTCTTCGTCGTGGAATCCGGCTTGCGGGGTCCCGAGACCGGGCCTTTGGCGGCGGACAGCCGCTCCCTGACTTTCCAAGCCACCCAGGAATCCTTCTCCCTCAAGCCGGGACAAGACGAACTGGAGGTAGTGCTCTCTTGGAGTGATCCCGCCGGTGTCGAAATCCACCGTCGTTATCGTTTCACCCGAGGCAGCTACGTCATAGACCTGACCCAGGAGGTCGTCAACCAAACGAAGGCCCCTCTCGCAGCACGGTCCTACACACAGATACTGCGCACCGAACTAAACGACCCCGACGCCACCCGCTTCGTTTACACCTATACGGGTGGCGTCTATTACACCCCCGAGGCCAAATATAAGAAGGTCGCCTTCGAGGATATGCGCGCCGAACGCCTATCCCTGGAGGCGACGGGGGGCTGGGTCGCCCTCATTCAGCACTACTTCCTCGTGGCGGCCCTGCCCCCAGCAGGGGAACCCCAGACCTTCTTCACCAGCGCCCGTGAAGATGGCAAATACCTCATCGGCACCTACACAAACCCGACCACCATCGCGCCGGGAACCAATCACCACTTCAATGAACGTATCTTCGTAGGTCCCAAACTTCAGGACACGCTAGCCTCGGTAGCGCCAGGCCTGGACCTGGCAGTTGACTACGGCCTGCTGACCATCATTGCCCAGCCTATCTACTGGTTGTTGAGCAAGATCCACGCCTTGGTTGGTAACTGGGGCTGGTCCATCATCTTTCTTACCATCCTCATCAAGCTGGCCTTCTACAAACTGTCCGAGACCAGCTACAAGTCCATGGCCAATATGCGCAAGATCACGCCGCGCATCCAGGCCCTCAAGGACCGCTATGGCGATGATAAGGAACGCCTGAATCAGGCCATGATGGAGATGTACAAAAAGGAGAAAATCAATCCCCTCGGCGGCTGCCTGCCCATCGTGGTGCAGATCCCCGTCTTCATCTCGCTCTACTGGGTGCTGCTGGAGAGCGTGGAGATGCGTCAGGCGCCCTTCATGCTCTGGATCGACAATCTTTCCGCACCAGACCCCTACTTTGTGTTGCCCCTCATCATGGGCGTTTCCATGTACGTACAGCAGAAACTCAATCCCGCGCCGCCGGATCCTATCCAGGCCAAGGTCATGATGAGCCTGCCCTTTGTCTTTACAGTCTTTTTCGCCTTCTTCCCCTCGGGTCTGGTGCTCTATTGGGTGGTCAATAACCTGCTGTCCATCGCCCAACAGTGGTACATCACCGACAAGATCGAAAAGGCCGCGGCTAAACATTGAGGCCTGACCGCTAGAAACCAGACCCATGGCGGCCGACACCATCGCCGCCATCGCCACGCCGCCAGGATTCGGCGGCGTCGGCGTGGTGCGGGTCTCGGGAACTGGTGTGCGCGGGATCGCCGAGGCCATCCTCGGGGGGGTCCCCGAACCCCGCCAGGCCACCCTGGCATGGTTCCGGGATGGGACGGGAGAGGTACTGGATCAGGGCCTGGCCCTCTTCTTTCCCGCCCCCCATTCCTTCACCGGAGAGGACGTACTCGAACTCCAGGGCCATGGGGGACCCCTCATCCTGGACCTCTTGCTACGGCGAATGTTGGAACTGGGCGCCCGCCTGGCCCGCCCTGGTGAATTCAGTGAACGCGCCTTTCTCAACGGCAAGCTCGATCTGGCGCAAGCCGAGGCCGTCGCTGACCTGATCGCCAGCGGCACCGAAGAGGCTGCCCGCCTGGCCGGCCGCAACCTGAGTGGCGAATTTTCGCGCCGCATCCACGGCCTGGTCGAAGATCTCATCCACCTCCGCGTCTTTGTGGAAGCCGCCCTGGACTTCCCGGAAGAGGAGATCGACGTTATCGCCGATTCCAGCATCGCCGCCGATCTAGATCAGCTCCTGGCTCGGCTCGACGCGCTCCTGGGAGGTGCCCGCCAGGGCTGCCTGATCCGGGAGGGGATACAGGTCGTCATCGCCGGCCCGCCCAATGTTGGCAAATCCAGCCTGCTCAATGCCCTGGCCGGCAAGGACGCCGCCATCGTCACGCCGATTCCCGGTACCACCCGCGACCTGCTCCACCAGGAAATCCAGATCGACGGCCTACCCCTCCACATCATCGATACGGCCGGCCTGCGCCATTCCGAGAACCTGGTGGAAATGGAAGGCATCCGCCGCGCCCGCAACCAAATCGCAAAGGCCGACGCCGTTCTGTGGCTCTCCGACGACAGTCAAGATTCTGATGACCTGGAATTCGAACCCACCGAGTGGCCGGATCAGATTCCGGTGACCCGGGTCCGTAACAAGATCGACCTCAGCGGTCGCCAGCCCGGTCGCACCCAGACGACCTCGGGCACCGAGATCGCCATCTCCGCCAGGGAGGGGACCGGTCTGGATAGCCTACGCGCCCACCTCAAGCAAATTGCCGGCTACCAGGAGAAGGTTGAGGGCGTATTTCTTGCTCGCCGCCGTCATCTGGATGCCTTGGCCCACGCCCGGGAGGCCCTCTGCCTGGCCAGCACCACCCTGCGGGCGCAACACACCCCCGAAATCACCGCCGAGGAACTGCGCCTGGCCCAGCAAGCTCTGGGGGAGATTACCGGCGAATTTACCTCGGAGGATTTACTGGGCAAAATATTTTCAAGCTTTTGCGTCGGCAAGTGAGTATAGCCCCCTGGCGGGCTATCTTATGACCAGTCACCCATGGACCGGCGCGCCATCGGGGGCCACTTGAAAAGCACGCCAGTGGTTACCAGTAGCAATAGGCAACCATGACCCCCTTCCACCCGGAGAACCCAACATGAGGACAGCGCTGTTTGCCATCGGCCTGGCCGCGATCAGCAGTGGCGTCGCCGCGGAGCCCGCTACCGCTACCGCAAACACGGCATGCCCGCCCCTGCTGGATATCAGCATCCGCCGGCTAGCCGGGGAGGAGCAGGTCAATCTCTGCGAGGCCTATCGCGGCAAGGTCATCCTCGTGGTCAATACCGCCAGCAAATGCGGTTTCACCTCTCAGTACGAGGACCTTGAGGCCCTGTATCGCAAATACCAGGACCGGGGCCTGATCGTGCTTGGCTTCCCCTCCAACGATTTCATGCAACAGGAGCCCGGCAGCGAGGAGGAGATCCAGAAATTCTGTCGCCTTACCTACTCGGTGGAATTCCCCATGTTCGAGAAAGTCAGCGTCACCAAGGGGAAAGCCAATCCCCTCTTCGAGCGCCTGGCCGCCGCGGGCGCCCCCTACCCCAAGTGGAACTTCTACAAATATCTGATCGACCGCGAGGGGAATTATGTGGATTACTTCGCCAGCATCACCTCGCCGGATAGTGACAAGGTAGTCAGAGCCATCGAAAAGCTGCTGTGACCGGCTCCCCAGCGAGGTTTCGGTCATCAGGCTTGGCAACTCACCGCCGGGCCTTGCGCAACATGTCAAGGATGGCTTGCAACTCACGCCTCAAGAGGTCCAAATCGCCTTGACCTACGGGGCCGCGACCATAACGGAGGCGGGCATAACGCTGGGTAAATGCGAGGAAACCGACGGCCAAGCCAGGATTCCACAGCGCCAGCCGATGACCATAAGCGCAGGGCCCCTCGCTGGCTTTACGGGGGAGGCCAGCGCGAGCCAGGCGGGCGCAGAATTTTCGATAGAGCCGCTCCAGAGGGTCGAAGCGCGCGCTGGCGGGCTGGTGAAGCAAAGCCACCAGGAGCAGGCCCATCACCAGGCTGGAGGCCATGACCAGGAGGGCGGCAAGGCCATATTCGCGCAGCCAGCCGAGGCCGATGCTGTCGAGCAGGGCTTGTTGGCGGGCACGATCCAGGCCCAAGACCCAGCGGTACCAGTTTTCATCCAGGGCGTCGCCAAAGAGGCGCAAGCCATGGACCAACCGACCCCAGGTATCCACGCCGCCGATGCGCAGACGCAGGGGCCGACCGCTGGCCAGGCCGGTCAGCTCGGGACTCGGCTCGATGCGCTCGGGGGCCACGGCGGCGGTGGGATCAATCCGCGTCCAACCCTGACCATCCAGCCAGACCTCGACCCAGGCGTGGGCGTCGGACTGGCGCACGATAAGGTGGGCGCCCAGGGGGTTGCGCTCGCCGCCCAGGAAGCCCATGACGATACGTGCAGGGATGCCGGCGATCCGCATCAAGAGAGCGAAACTGCTGGCGTAGTGCTCGCAAAAGCCATTGCGGGTCTCGAACAGAAAGTCATCGGCGAGGTTATCCCCGAGCCGGGGGGGCCTGAGGCTGTAGTAAAAGGCCTCCTGGTTAAAATGGCGGAGCCCCGCCTGGACCACCGCCGCCGGAGCCGGGGACACCGCACCCCATTCCGCAACCAGGGCCCGCATCCGCGCCGTGACATTGGCGGGAAGGGCAAGCCCGGCGGTCCGCTGTGCCTCCGGCAAATCACCGGTGTCCAGGGCGGGCGCCGAGGTCAACCGATAGACCCGGGTCTCCTTGATAGGCTCGTCGGCCAGCAACTGGAAGTCATGGGTGAGGTGGGCATCATTTCCCGGGGTGCCCAATGGCAAGTCGAGGGCGAAGAGCCAGCGTTGGCGGCTCGGTTCAAGGGACACTTCATAGCTGACGGGATCACCGAACCGAGCCGCCGGCACCGCCGCAAGGCCGGAGAACTGGTCGGCCCGGGCGACCTGCCAGCGCCGGCCGTCGGTATTCCAGGCCACGGGGCCACGCCAATAGAGCCCCTCGGCCTGGGGTACGGGGCCATCGAAGCGAACACGAAAGGCGAGGGAGCCGTCAAGCACCAGCTCACTCACCGAGCCCGGTTCCAGCCAGTCATTGATGCCCGTGCGGGCCTGGTCCTCGGCGGGGAGAAATGACCAAAGCGGGGCGTCCAGGCGGGGGAAGAGGATGAAGAGTACCAGGGTCAGCGGCAGGGCCTGCAGGCTTAGCCGCAAAGCCAGGCCGATAACCTGGCGCGGCGGCCAAGGAAGGCTCCGGGAGCTGTCCGCCAATACCGCCATGTCCATGATCAGCAGGGCGCCAAGAAAGAGGGCCACCCAAGGTGACTGATCAAACAGGAAGTGGATCACCAGCCAGAAGGCGAAGAGCATGGCCAGCAGCCGCACCTCTCTCGGACTGCGTATCTCCAGCAGCTTGAGGGCGAGAAGAAGGGTCAGCAGGGCGGAACCACCTTCCTGGCCGACGAGAGTGCCGTAATGGCGGTACACGAGGATGACCCCAACCAGGGCCAGGGGCAGCAAAATCCAGCGCCCCGGTTCAAGACGGGGGAGCCGCGTGGCGACCGCCCGGTAGCCCAGGAGCAAATAAAAATAGCCGATGACGGCGGGGACCAGGTGGGGTATCAGGTTCAGGCCAGCGACGGCATAGAGGCCGGTCACAGCCGCAATCTGGCCAGGGCGTGGCCGCCCGACAGCGGGCCGGGGCCGAGGGTTGAGGCCCAACATCAGCCCTAGCCCTTGGCAGCGGCGCGCAAGGGCCACCATCCGATTTTACCCTCCCGCCGGGGGCGTGCAGGGGCCAGGCGGGGGCCGGGACCTGGATCTTCCACAGCAGGATGGCCCTGGCCAAAGCGCGCCAAGGCGCCCAGGCAGAGGTGCGTCTGGGCCTCGCCCCGCCCCAGGCCGATCTCGCGACCTGGCAGGCGCAGCCCGAAGCACTGGTCCGTCTGGGTGGCATCCAGGATTTGACGGCACAGCCAACCGAGGCGGATCTCGACATCCGCCGGGGGCAGGTGCTCCCAATCGAGCCAGAGCCGATCCGAGCGGTCGCGGCCGAACTGCTTCACGAGCAGGCCACGCCCCCGGCCATAGGCCTTCCAATCCAGTTGGCGCGGCGAGTCGCCCAGGCGGTAGCCGCGCAGGCCGACGAAGTCGTCCGCCCCGGGGTCCTGTTGGCCCCGGGGGCCCTCCCGGCCGGCGGCGATTGGAAGCAGTGCCGGCGCCTGGTCGGCGGGACGGGGATAGACCAGCACCTCCGCCGCTGTCTCCAGGTAACACCAGGAACGGAACAAGCCCAAGGGATAGCGGGTATCCAGGGTCAGCCGGCCGAGGGGGCGAGTGCCGCACCGCTGGGTCGGCAGCGCCAGGCGCGCACTGGCCATGACCCCGGGCATCAGGTCGGTGGGGGTCGCCACATGGCCCGCGGTGGACAGGCACAAGTCGGGCCGCGGCCGCTGGGTCTCGGCGCTGATCGTGATCTCGAAGGTCGCCAGCTCGCCGGCGAAGACCGGGGGTCCCGCCCGCGCCGTCACCGCCAGCCCCAGCAGATTGAACCAGGCATGGTACATGGACACCAGGACAATGGCGGTGGTCAGAAAGGTAAGGAGGAGTCCCAGATTATTCTGGTAGTTGAGAGAACCCACCAGCATGAGGATCAGGATGCCGCCAAACATCAGGCCGGCACCCGTCGGCAGGATGTAGATGGCCCGGCGCAAAACCCGGGCCTGACCGCCCACCGAGAGGGGACAGACGCGAACCAAGGCGGCGAAAAAACCGAGCACCCGCTCCCCCAGCCTCACCGCACCGGCACCTGATCCAAAATCAGGGCGGCGGCCTCGTAACCGCCGCCTGTGACATCCTCGCCCCCGACCTCCAGGCGATGACCGACGCAGGGCCCCAGCACCGCCTGGACGTCCTCGGGATAGACGGCATCGCGGCCCGCCAGGAGGGCCCAGGCACGGGCGGCGCGCAGCAAGGCGAGGCCCGCCCGTGGTGACAGGCCCTGAAGAAAGCGCGGCGAGCGTCGGGTGAAGGCGATGATGTCGTAGCAGTAGTCGATTATCGGCGGGGCGGCATGGACTTGGGCGGTGGCCTGCTGCAAGGCACGGATCTCCACCTGTCCCAGAACCGGTTGCAGCCGGGCCAGCATCTCGCGCCGATCCTCCCCCGCCAGCAGGGCCTTCTCGGCGGCTTCCGCTGGATAGCCGATGGACAGCCGCATCAGGAAGCGGTCGAGCTGCGACTCCGGCAGGGGGAAGGTGCCGATTTGAAAGGCCGGATTCTGGGTGGCGATGACAAAAAAGGGCTCGGGGAGGGGGTGGGTCTCCCCTTCCACCGTCACCTGCCGCTCCTCCATGGCCTCCAGCAGGGCGCTTTGGGCCTTGGGGGTGGCGCGGTTTATCTCGTCCGCCAGGACCAGTTCGGCGAAGAGGGGGCCGGGGTGGAAACGGAACCGCTCCGCGGCACGCTCAAAGACGGAGGCCCCGATGATGTCGGCGGGCAGCAGATCGCTGGTGAACTGGATGCGGGCATAGTCCAGGCCCAGCAGTCGCGCCAGCAAATGGGCCAGGGTCGTCTTGCCGACCCCGGGCAGGTCCTCGATCAAGAGGTGGCCCCGCGCCAGCAGGCAGGCGATGGCCAGGCGCAGTTCCCGTTCCTTGCCCAGGATGATGTCCGCGCCAGCCCGCAGCGCCCCTTCCAATTGCCGCGCCAGGTCGTTATCCATGAGGCTAGACGCCCACCGGGAAGGGCCAGGCCTGTTGGGTCGTGCGCCCGGCTGCCATCCGATCGCATCCAGGGGCCAGGAGGTACTGTCTCCCCGGGTGGCCCAGGCTGGGCGCGGGAAAGTCGACGCCGCTGTTCACAGTGGGCATGGGAAAGGCCTCCAATAGCATTCTAAGCTGGACGGGAAAGGGCGAGATCAAGCCCCCGGCAGGGTACTATAGCGGTTTAAGCGGCGAATCGCCCCCGAGACCCGTCGAGGACCCAAGGGCCGTTCACAAGCCTAGCACTCAACCCCCGCTCCCCTGGATGCAATCTCGCACGCTACGACACATCATGATTGAGGCAAGGGTGTTTAATGTCCACTGAGGCAGGTTACGGCGTCATCGTGGTCGGTGGCGGCCACGCGGGGACCGAGGCAGCCCTGGCGGCGGCGCGCATGGGCGTCCCTACCCTGCTGTTGACCCACAACATCGAGACCATCGGCCAGATGAGTTGCAATCCCGCCATTGGCGGTATCGGCAAGGGACATCTGGTCAAGGAGATCGACGCCCTGGGAGGCCTCATGGCCCGGGCAACGGATCGGGCCGGCATCCAGTTCCGCATCCTCAACGCCCGCAAGGGGCCGGCGGTGCGGGCAACCCGGGCCCAGGCGGACCGCATCCTCTACAAGGCCGCGGTACGTTCGGCGGTGGAAAATGCCCCCCACCTGGATATCTTCCAGCAAGCGGTGGATGATCTCCTGGTGGAGGGGGGCCGGGTCGCCGGGGTCGTCACCAAGATCGGCCTGGTTTTTCGCGCCCCCTGCGTGGTGTTGACAGTGGGAACCTTCCTCGCCGGGCGCATCCACGTGGGCCTGACCAGCCACGAGGGCGGGCGTGCCGGCGACCCGCCAGCCAATGCCCTGGCGCATTGCCTGCGGGCACTGCCCTTCAGGGTGGCGCGACTCAAGACCGGGACCCCCCCGCGTCTCGACGGCCGGACCATCGACTATGCCCTGCTGGAAGCGCAGCCGGGCGACGAGCCGGTCCCCGTCTTCTCCTACCTTGGCCGCCCCGAGGACCACCCGCCCCAGGTGTGCTGTCACATCGCCCATACCAACGACCGCACCCATGACATCATCCGCGCCGGACTCGCGCGATCTCCCCTCTACACAGGGCTCATCGAGGGGGTGGGGCCACGCTACTGCCCCTCGATCGAGGACAAGATAGTCCGCTTCGCCGACAAGACCAGCCATCAGATTTTCATGGAACCCGAGGGACTGACGACCCGGGAGGTCTATCCCAACGGCATTTCCACCAGCCTCCCCTACGACGTCCAGGAGGCCCTGGTCCGGAGTCTGCGCGGTTGCGAGCAGACCCGCATCACCCGCCCGGGCTACGCCATCGAATACGACTTTTTCGACCCCCGGGATCTGGACCCCTCCCTGGAATCGCGCCACCTGCCCCAGCTCTTCCTCGCGGGTCAGATCAACGGCACCACCGGCTACGAGGAGGCCGCCGCCCAGGGCCTGCTGGCCGGGGCGAACGCCGCCCTGCGGGTCCAGGGCCGCCAACCCTGGTGGCCACGCCGGGATGAGGCCTATCTCGGCGTCCTGGTGGATGACCTCACCACCCGCGGCACCACCGAGCCCTACCGCATGTTCACCAGCCGCGCCGAATATCGTCTGCTGCTGCGGGAGGACAACGCCGACCTGCGCCTGACGGAGACGGGACGCCGCCTGGGCCTGGTGGGCGAGGAGCAATGGCGTCGGTTCGAGGACAAGCGCGAGGCCATCGCCCGGGAGCGCCAGCGGCTGCGTGAGACCTGGCTGCGGCCCGCCGCCATCGACCCCGAGCAGGCCCGAGCGGTCCTGGGGGACGAACTGCGCCGCGAGGCCCGCGCCCTGGATCTGCTGGCCCGGCCCAAGGTCGGCTACGCGGACTTGATGAACCTGCCCGGCCTGGGCCCCGGCGTAACGGACGCCCAGGTCGCCGAGCAGCTCGACATCCAGGCCAAGTACGCCGGCTACATCGACCGCCAGCAGCAAGAGATCGATCGACACCGCGCCCAGGAGGAGACCGCCCTCCCCCCGGATTTCCCCTTCGACCAGGTCCGCGGCCTCTCGTCCGAGGTCCGGGAAAAGCTGCTCAGGGTACGCCCGACCACGCTGGGACAGGCGGCGCGCATCCCCGGGCTGACCCCGGCGGCCATCTCCTTGCTGCTCATCCATCTCCGGCGGCGCTCGGTATGAGACTTTCGATCCCGTTGCATGACTATCCTGGATGGCAGTTGTCATGAAGGGTCACTCGCCCCCACCCGCGCCCGGCTCGACGCAGGGCTGGCAGCCCTCGGCCTTGGCCCAAGCCCGGAACAACGGGGCCGGCTGATCCAATTCATTGACCTGCTGGCGCGGTGGAACCGCGCCTACAACCTCACCGCCGTGCGCGAGCCGCTGGAGATGGTCTCCCGCCACCTGCTCGACAGCCTGGCCGTCAGCCCCTATCTGCTGGGCTCGCCCGTCCTCGATCTCGGTACCGGGGCCGGGTTACCAGGCCTACCCCTCGCCATCCTGAAACCGGAGAGACGATTCGTCCTCCTCGACAGCAACGGCAAGAAGATCCGTTTCGTCCGTCAGGCCACGATGGACCTGGGGCTGGCGAATGTCGAGGTGATCCAGGCGCGGATGGAGTCATATCGGCCAGGGGAAAAATTCGCTACTATCATCACCCGCGCCGTCGCCGACCAGGAGACGTTGCGACTGGTGGTCAAGCCGCTGCTCGCCAGCCCTGGCCGCCTGCTCTTGATGAAGGGTCGCCGGCCCGAGGAGGCGCCTGTCACCCTGACGGCCAACAACGCCGTCATCCACCGGCTGGAAGTGCCCTTCCTCGACGCCGAACGTCACCTGATCGAGATCCGCCAGGACTGAAACCCCTCTATGGCCAGAACCATCGCTATCGCCAACCAGAAGGGCGGAGTGGGCAAGACCACCACCGCCGTCAACCTGGCCGCGTCCCTGGCCTCCATGAAGCGCAGGATCCTGCTGCTGGATCTGGACCCGCAAGGCAACGCCACTATGGGCTGCGGCGTCAACAAACGTGACCTGACGCATTCCGCCTGCGACCTCATGCTGGGGGACCTGGAATTCAGGGACTGCGTGGTCCGGGTGGATGAGCCAGTGCCCGGCTTCGACCTCATCCCCGCCAACGGCGACCTGACCGCGGCCGAGGTGGGACTCATGCAAACCTCGCAACGGGAACGGCGCCTGCGGCAGGTCCTGGCGGATCTGGGGGACAGCTACGAATTCGTCATCATCGATTGCCCCCCGTCCCTTAACATGCTGACGGTCAACGCCCTGGTGGCCGCCCAAGGGGTATTGATCCCGATCCAGTGCGAGTATTACGCCCTGGAAGGCCTGTCGGCCCTCCTCGACACCATCGCCCAGATCCGCGCCACTCGCAACCCCGGGCTGGCCATCGAGGGCATACTGCGCACCATGCATGACCCGCGTAATAACCTGGCCAACCAGGTCTCGACGCAACTCGTCACCCACTTCAACGAAGAGGTCTATCGCACCATCATCCCCCGCAATGTGCGCCTGGCCGAGGCCCCCAGTCATGGCCAGCCAGCCCTCCTCTACGACAAGGCCTCGCGGGGCTCGATCGCCTATGTGGCCTTGGCCAGCGAAGTGCTCCGCCGCCAGCAGAAACGCCAGGCGGCCACGGCCTGATGCCGACGACACCGCTCAAGCAACACCCCAAACGAGGACAGATCCGGCATGAATGTTAGGAAGAAGGGGCTTGGCCGCGGTCTGGATGCCCTGCTCGGCGGTCTGAACGAGCGGGAAACGGGCACCAGCGACCTGGCCGACACCGCCGAGGGTGCCCTTGATGGCGGCGAGCCACGGGGGAGCCTGACCAGCCTCCCCCTGGACCTGATCGAACGGGGCCGTTTCCAGCCCCGGCGCGACTTCGACCCCGAAGGCCTGCGGGAGCTGGCGGATTCCATTGCCGCCCAAGGCGTGATCCAGCCCATCGTCGTGCGCACCCTGGCGGGGGGGCGGTACGAGATCCTTGCCGGCGAACGCCGCTGGCGGGCCTCTCAACAGGCGGGCCTCAGCGAGATCCCGGTGGTGATCCGGGAGGCCGACGATCAGTCGGCCATGGCCATCGCCCTCATCGAAAACATCCAGCGCGCGGACCTCAACCCCCTGGAAGAGGCATCGGCCCTGCAACGCTTATTGGGCGAGTTCGGGCTGACACATGCCCAGATCGCCGAGGCCATAGGCCGGTCACGCGCCAGTGTCACCAACCTGCTCCGCCTCCTGGAACTCAACGACGACGTCAAGCGCGCCCTGGAACGTGGTCAATTGGAGATGGGGCACGCCCGCGCCCTGCTCGGCATCAAGGGCCCGCGTCAGAGCGCCGCCGCGACCCAGGTCACCAGCCGGGGCCTCTCGGTGCGGGAGACGGAACGCCTGGTGCGCCAGATGCAGCAGGAGGAAGAGGGCCGAACGCCTCCCGTCGCGCGCCCGGAGGCCGTCGACCCTGACGTACGCAGGCTGCAAGACGATCTTGCCGACCGGCTCGGGGCCAAAGTCCAGATCCAGCCCGGCAACCGGGGCGGTGGTCGCCTGGTCATCGCCTACCACAGCCTGGACGAGTTAGACGGCATCTTGGCCCACATCAAGTAAATCGTGATTAGCGCTTGCGAGGGCATCGATTCCGATTCAACATCAAACACAATTTGATGGACGGGCCAGTTCGGGCATTGATCCAGGCATAAACGGGACTTATAATGCCCGGGCTTTAAGGGTTGAGGGCGGCTACCTACCGCCGCGCGGGGTTGCGGCATGAAGGCGTTTGGCAGCCGCCAGATTCAAGTCCCCCTACGTATACTGGTTCTCCAGGCGGTGCTGACTTTGATCCTCGCCATGTCGGGCCTGGCCTTATCTCAAGATGCCGCCCTGTCCATCCTGATTGGCGGTGGGGCCTGCATCCTGGCCACGGCCTTGTTCGCGGCCACGGTCTTTGGACCCTACCGGGCGGGACGGCCCGAGGCCTTGCTGGGAAAGATCGTAGGGGCTGAGATTGGTAAGCTGATCCTGCTGGTCGGGATTTTTGTTTTTGCCTTTGCGAAGGTAAAGGGGCTGGTCGTACCTGCCATGCTTGCCGCCTATTTCGCCGCGCAAGTTTTGCCGGCGGTGATCGCGCCCTACTGGGGCGCCGGTTCGAAACCTTGAAGAGAGACAGTCAATGGCTTCCGAAGCTCTAACTGCGCAAGGCTACATCAACCACCATCTGACGAATCTCACCTTTGGGGTGCTTCCCGACAAGGGTTGCCTGACCATCGCCAGCAATGCCGCGGAAGCGAAGGCCATGGGTTTCTGGGCCATCAACCTGGATACCGTCTTCTTCTCCATCCTGCTCGGCGTACTCTTCCTCTGGTTCTTCAAGAAGGTGGCGGACAACGTCACCTCGGGCGTGCCGGGACCCATGCAGAACTTCGCCGAGTGGGTTATCGACTTCGTCGAGGAAAACGTACGCGGCTCCTTCAGCGGCATCAATCCCCTCATCGCCCCCCTGGCCCTGACCATCTTTGTCTGGGTCTTGCTGATGAACTTCATGGACCTGTTACCCGTTGACCTGGTCCCCTGGCTAGCCAGCCTCATCGGCATCCATTTTCTCAAGGCAGTCCCGACCACGGACCCGAACGCCACCTTCGGCATGTCCATCATGGTCTTCGTCCTCATCGTCTATTACAGCATCAAAATCAAAGGGATTGGCGGCTTCATCGGCGAATTGGCGCTCCAGCCCTTCGGCAAGTGGGGCATCCCGGCCAATCTGGTGCTGGAAGGAATCACCCTCTTCGCCAAGCCGATCTCCCTGGCCCTGCGACTCTTCGGTAATCTCTACGCCGGCGAGATGATCTTCATCCTGATCGCGCTCATGTACGGCCACAACCTGGTCTTGACCATCAGTGGCGGCGCCCTGCAATTCGCCTGGGCCGTCTTCCATATCATCATCATCCTGCTCCAGGCCTACATCTTCATGGTGCTGACCATCGTCTATCTGGACATGGCCCACCAAGAAAGTCACTGACGCTAAACCTTCTCAACCCAGACCCACCCAACCTCTAGAGGGAAAATCATGGAACTCTCGCAAGCCCTGGTTTATATCGCCGCAGGTCTCATGCTCAGCTTGGGCGCCATAGGCGCGGCAATCGGTATCGGCATCCTCGGTGGCCGTTTCCTGGAGGGCTCCGCCCGTCAGCCCGAACTGATCCCAGTGCTGCGTACCCAGTTCTTCATTGTTATGGGTCTGACGGACGCCCTGCCGGTCATCTCGATCGCCATGGGCCTCTATTTGATGTTTGCGGTCTAAATGGGGATCCGGCCCCGCCGCCGGTCCTACATTTCTCGTCCTCAACGAGGCAAAGGCATGAATATCAATTTGACCCTGTTCCTCCAGATGATCTCCTTCGCGGTGTTTGTCTGGTTCTCCATGAAGTTACGTCTGGCCGCCGATCGTGGCTGCCCTGGCAGCAGCGCAAGACCAAGATCACCGAGGGCCTGGCCGCCGCCGAACGCGGTCACCAGGAGCAGAATCTCGGTCAACAGCGTGCCAAGGAGACTCATGGTCGAGGCCAAGGAACAAGCCGCCGACATCGTCGCCCAGGCCCAGAAACGCGCCACCGAGATCGTCGAAGAGGCGAAGGGTGACGCCCGCGCGGAAGGCGAACGCCTGATCACCGCCGCCAAGGCGGAGATTGAGCAGGAGACCAACCGGGCGCGCGAGGCCTTGCGCGGGCAAGGTCGCCGAATTGGCGATGACCGCCGCCGCAGAAGATACTGGATAAGGAAATCGACGCCAGCGCCCACAAGGCCCTGGTGGAATCCTTCGCAAGGCAGATCTAGGACGCGACCATGGCCGGAGACATCACAACCATAGCGCGACCCTACGCGGAAGCCGCTCTTCGCCCGGGCCCAGGAGTCTGGAGCAGATCGCCGGCCTGGTCGGACGCCCTGAACCTGCTCGGTGCCCTGGCGGGCGACCCGGCCATGGCGGCCCAAATCAGCAACCCAGAAATACCCCGGAGACCTGGCGCGAGACATGCTGCTTGATCTGGGCGGCGATACCCTGCCAACGGAAGCGCGGAATCTGGTCAAGCTCCTAGCCGAAAACCAACGCCTTTCGGTACTTCCCGAGATCGCCAAGGTCTTCGAGGCGTTGGAGACGCGCAACAAGGGTATCCGCCAGGTCCACATCCGCAGCGCCTATGCGCTTGACGCCCAGCTTCAGAAGCTGTTGGCCAAGGCGCTCAAGGCCAAACTGAACGCGGAAGTGGTCGATCTGACCGTCGAGAAGGACACGTCCCTGATCGGCGGGGTCGAGATCCGCGTCGATGATCTGGTCATCGACGGTTCCGTGCGCGGCAAACTCCAAAGGCTGGCCACCGAATTGAAATTTTAACGGAAAACCGACATGCAACTGAATCCATCCGAAATCAGCGATCTGATCAAGCAGAAGATCGAGCAGTTCGACCTCAGGACCGAGGCCCGCACGGAAGGCACGATCGTCAGCCTGTCCGACGGTATCGTGCGCGTCCACGGTCTCTCGGACGCCAGTATTACGAGATGCTGGAGTTCCCCGGCAACGTCTTTGGCCTGGCCCTGAACCTGGAGCGCGACTCCGTCGGCGCCGTGGTCCTCGGTGACTACGAGCACCTCTCCGAGGGCGACTGGGTACGCTGTACCGGCCGCGTCCTGGAGGTCCCGTCGGTCGAGGCCCTGCTCGGGCGCGTGGTCGACTCCCTGGGCGCCCCCATCGACGGCAAGGGCCCCATCGGCGCCAGCCATGACTTCCCCGCATCGAGAAGGTCGCGCCCGGCGTCATCACCCGCCAGTCGGTGGACCAGCCGGTGCAGACCGGGCATCAAGGCCATCGACGCCATGGTGCCCGATCGGTCGCGGCCAGCGCGAGCTGATCATCGGCGACCGCCAGACCGGCAAGACCGCGGTGGCGATCGACGCCATCATCAATCAGAAGGGCACCGGCGTTAAGTGCATCTACGTCGCCGTCGGCCAGAAGAACTCCTCCATCGCGGGCGTGGTGCGCAAGCTCGAGGAACACGGCGCCATGGATCACACCATCGTGGTTGCCGCCGCCGCCGCCGACTCCGCCGCCATGCAGTACATCGCCCCTTATGCCGGTTGCACCATGGGCGAGTACTTCCGCGACCGTGGCGAGGACGCCCTGATCGTCTTTGACGATCTCACCAAGCAGGCCTGGGCCTATCGCCAGGTCTCCCTGCTGCTGCGCCGCCCGCCGGGACGCGAGGCCTATCCCGGTGACGTCTTCTACCTGCACTCGCGCCTGCTGGAGCGCGCCTCCCGCATCAACGCGGACGAGGTGGCCAAGCTCACCAACGGCGCGGTGACGGGCAAAACCGGTTCCCTGACCGCCATGCCCATTATCGAGACCCAGGCGGGTGACGTCTCGGCCTTCGTGCCGACCAACGTCATCTCCATCACGGACGGGCAGATCTTCCTGGAGACCGATCTCTTCAACGCCGGCATCCGCCCGGCCATCAACGCGGGCCTCTCGGTGTCCCGGGTGGGCGGCGCGGCCCAGACCAAGATCATCAAAAAGCTGGGTGGCGGTATCCGCCTGGCCCTGGCCCAGTACCGCGAGTTGGCGGCCTTTTCCCAGTTCGCCTCGGACCTGGACGAGTCCACCCGCAAGCAATTGGAGCGGGGCGCCCGGGTCACCGAACTGATGAAGCAGACCCAGTACTCACCCGCTCGGGGTCGGACAGATGGCGGTGCTCGCTCTTTGCCGCCAACATGGGCTATCTGGATGACGTGGACGTGCATAAGGTCGTCGATTTCGAACAAGCCCTGCATGTCCTACATGAAGTCGGCCCAAGGCGCCCTGCTGGAAAAGATCGATACCAAGGGCGACTACAACGACGAGATCGAGCAGGGCCTGCACGCGGCGATCAAGGACTTCAAGGCCAACAACACATGGTAGTAGGCCATGGGCCATACGCCGCCTGCCCATCCGCCTTTGAGGCGGATGCGGGGCGGGTGGCGCCCTTACGCAACAACCTTTAGTCGGTGATCCGCTCGGCGTTGCCAATCAAGGCAAGCCAGAGCGGCGGACCGGACGATGGGAGCTTAGAGACATGGCCGGCGCCAAAGAAATCCGTACCAAGATCGCCAGCATCAAGAGCACGCAGAAGATCACCAAGGCCATGCAAATGGTCGCGGGGGCCAAGATGCGCAAGGCCCAGGAACGCATGACGGCCTCCCGTCCCTACGCCCTGAAGATGCTCCAGGTCATTGCCCACTTGAGCCATGCCTCGCCGGAATACCGGCACAGCTACATGGCCGCGAACCGGGAGCACAAGCGGGTCGGCTACATCGTCATCTCCTCGGACCGTGGCCTCTGTGGTGGCCTCAACACCAACCTGTTCCGCAAGCTCGCGATCGAGATCCGGGACCAGCGCAAGGCGGGGGTCGAAACCTCTTTCGCCGTCATCGGCTCCAAGGCCCTGGCCTTCTTCCGCCGCTTTGGCGGCAAGGTCATGGCTCAGGTCACCCACATTGGCGACAAGCCCCACGTGGAAGACTTGATTGGCGCCGTACGCGTGCTCCTGGATGCCTACGAGGCCGGCGAGATCGATGCCATCTACGTGGCTTACAACGAATTCGTCAATACCATGACGCAGAAGCCGATGATCGGGCAACTGGTGCCGATCCACGCGGAGAAGATTGAAAAAATCCCTACCCACTGGGATTACATCTACGAACCGGAGCCCAAGATCGTGCTCGACGCCCTCTTGACGCGCTACATCGAGTCGCTGGTCTATCAGGCGGTGGTGGAGAACGGGGCCTGCGAGCAATCGGCGCGCATGGTCGCCATGCGGGCGGCCTCCGAAAATGCCGGCAGCCTCATCAGCGAACTCCAGTTGGTTTACAACAAGGCCCGTCAGGCGGCAATTACCCAGGAAATCTCGGAAATCGTGGGCGGCGCGGCGGCGGTCTAGCCCTGCTGCCCCCGAGGGCATCCCGCGATGCCCAACCGAATCGACATGCATCCAACCGCCGACAGGCGAGAACGAGGAAACAGATATGAGTTCCGGTAACGTGGTGGAAATCATCGGCGCCGTGGTTGACGTGCAGTTCCCACGTGGCGAGATGCCCAAGGTCTATGACGCCCTCATGGTCGATACGGTCGGCCTGACGCTTGAGGTCCAGCAGCAACTGGGGGACGGCGTGGTGCGGACTATCGCCATGGGTACGACCGACGGTCTCCAACGCGGCCTCGGCGTCAGCAATACCCATGAGGCCATCCAGGTTCCCGTAGGCAAGGCGACCCTGGGCCGGATCATGGACGTCCTGGGCCGTCCCATCGACGATAAGGGGCCCATCGCCACCGAGGAGCGCTGGGGTATCCATCGCCATGCCCCCTCGTTCGAGGATCAGGCCTCCACGACCGAGATCCTGGAAACCGGCATTAAGGTCATCGATCTCATCATGCCCATCTCCAAGGGCGGCAAGATCGGACTCTTCGGCGGTGCCGGCGTGGGTAAGACGGTTACCCTCATGGAACTGATCCGCAACATCGCCGTTGAACACTCCGGCTTCTCCGTCTTTGCCGGCGTCGGCGAGCGCACCCGCGAGGGTAACGACTTCTATCATGAAATGACCGACGGCGGCGTCCTCGACAAGGTGGCCCTCGTCTATGGCCAGATGAACGAGCCCCCGGGCAACCGCCTGCGCGTGGCCCTGACCGGCTTGACCATGGCGGAGTATTTCCGCGACGAGGGCCGCGACGTCCTCATGTTCATCGACAACATCTACCGTTACACCCTGGCCGGCACGGAGGTGTCCGCCCTGCTGGGCCGCATGCCCTCGGCGGTGGGCTACCAGCCGACCCTGGCATCCGAGATGGGCACCCTCCAGGAACGCATCACCTCCACCCGTACGGGTTCCATTACCTCCTTCCAGGCGGTGTACGTCCCCGCGGACGATCTGACCGATCCCTCGCCCGCTACCACCTTCGCCCACTTGGACGCCACCCTGGTGCTCTCCCGCCAGATCGCCGAGTTGGGTATCTACCCGGCCGTTGACCCTCTGGACTCCACCAGCCGCATCCTCGATCCCCATGTCGTCGGCGTCGAGCACTACTCGGTGGCGCGTCAGGTCCAGGGCACACTGCAGCGCTATAAGGAACTCAAGGACATCATCGCCATCCTCGGCATGGACGAGCTTTCCGAGGAAGATAAGCTGACGGTATCGCGGGCTCGCAAGATCCAGCGCTTCCTGTCCCAGCCCTTCTTCGTCGCCGAGGTGTTTACCGGCTCCCCAGGCAAATACGTCTCCCTCAAGGACACCATCGCGGGCTTCAAGGCCATTGCCAATGGTGAGTACGACCATCTGCCCGAGCAGGCTTTCTATATGGTGGGCGGCATCGAGGAAGCCGTCGCCAAGGGTGGCAATGTCTAAACAGCGGGGGGCATAACCATGGCAATGACAGTGCATGTGGATATCGTGAGTGCCGAGCGGGCTATTCATTCCGGTCTGGCGACCATGGTGTTCGCCCCCGGCGAGATGGGCGAGTTAGGCATAGCGCCCCGCCACACGGCCCTCATAACCCGGCTCAAGGCCGGGCGAGGTCCGCGTTCAAAAGGAGGATGGCGAGACGGAGCACTTCTTTGTCTCCGGTGGCATGCTGGAGGTGCAGCCCCATGTCGTGACCGTACTGGCCGACACGGCCATCCGGGCCCGAGACCTGGATGAGGCGGCGGCCGCGGAGGCCAAACGCCGCGCCGAGGATGCCTTGGCGGGGAAGGCTGCAGAATTTCAATATGCCAAGGCCCAGGCCGAACTGGCTGAGGCGGTGGCGCAGTTGCGCGCCATTGAGAGATTACGCAAAACCAAGGTCAGCTAACAACCGCGTCTAAGTCCACAAATCACAGCCCCCGCCCAGCGGGGGTTGCGTATTTTAGGGTATTCTGTTGGCTACTTCGAAACGCCATAATCAGGTTAAGCCGCATGACAGCCGAACTTATCCAAGACGGAAAGTACGTCAGCCTCACCTACAGCATCTACGACGATAAAGGCACGGTTCTGGAGCACAGCGACCTGCCCGTGGGTTTCATCCTAGGCGGGGCTCAAGAACTTATCGGCGGCATGGACGCGGCCATACGGGGTAAATCGGCGGGAGACGAGATCGATTTTGATCTGGCCCCGGAGGCGGGGTTTGGCAGCCACGACCCAGACCTGACCTTCGCCGATGATATCAACAATGTGCCGCCCCAGTTCCGTCAAATCGGGGCCGAGGTGCAGATGCAGAACGAGGCCGGCGAGGTCAAGATTTTCTATGTCACACGCATCGAGAATGGGCGACTGACCGTGGACGGGAACCACCCCATGGCCGGCAAGTGTTTGCGGGTTCATGTCCGCATCCACGAGGTGCGCGAGGCCAACCGCGAGGATATGGCGAACGATGGCCAATCCTGCGCCATCCCCGGCGCCCTGCACTGATGGGAGAAATGCCGAAATGAAGCTGGGCATCGCCGTCCTCGCCGCCGGGCAAGGCACCCGCATGAAGTCCAACCTGCCCAAGGTGCTGCATCTCCTGGCCGGTCGGCCTTTGTTGCGCCATGTCCTCGATACCGCCCAGGAACTCGGCGCCGCGAACATCTGTGTCGTGCAGGGCCATGGCGACGGGCAGGTGAGCGAAGCCCTGGCAGAAATAGATTGCGACTGGGTCACACAGTTGGAACGGCACGGCACGGGGCACGCCCTGATACAGGCCATGCCCAAGCTGCGTGGCATGGATCGCGTCCTGGTGCTCTACGGCGATATCCCACTGATTCGCGCGGAAACTCTAAGGCAACTCATCGCCACTGCCGCCAATGCGTCATTAGGCATCCTGACAGCCACCCTCGCCGACCCATCCGGCTATGGTCGCCTAGTCCGCGGACATGACGGGCGGGTGAGGGGGATCGTCGAGGCAAAGGACGCCAGCGAGGCCGAACTGGCCATCAAGGAGATCAACACCGGCTTCTTAGTGGCCGATCGATCCAGCCTGGTCAATTGGCTGTCACGACTTAATAACCACAATGCCCAAGGCGAGTACTACTTGACGGATGTCGTCGCCCTGGCGGTGGCGGATGGCCAGACCATCGTCACCTGCAAGGCGGACAGGGAAGAAGAGATCCTGGGGATCAACGACCGCCTTCAGCTCGCGGACCTGGAGCGACGCTATCAGCACCGCATCGCCCAGGACCTCATGAGGGAAGGGGTGACCCTCCTCGATCCCAACCGCATCGATGTGCGGGGTCGGCTCAGGGCCGGGCGTGATGTCACCATCGATATCAACTGCCTCTTCGAGGGTGAGGTAGAACTGGGCGATGGCGTCAGCATAGGCCCCAACTGCCTCCTCAAAAATTGCACCATCGGCGCCAATAGCCAAGTCCTGGCCAACTCGGTCATCGAGGACGCGAGGGCGGGGCAAGGTACCCAAATTGGACCCTTCGCCCGCCTGCGACCCCAGGCGGACATCGCGGACGGGGCCCACATCGGCAACTTCGTTGAAATCAAAAAGGCCTCGATCGGTCCTGGCACCAAGGTCAGCCATCTCACCTACATCGGCGATGCCCGCATTGGCGGTAACGTCAACATCGGCGCGGGGACCATCACCTGCAATTATGACGGCGTCAATAAACACTTGACCCAGATTGGCGATGGCGCCTTCATCGGATCCAATACGGCCTTGGTGGCCCCGGTGAGGGTGGGGGCGGGTGCCACTATTGGCGCTGGCTCGGTCATCGGCCGCGATGCTCCGGCCGAAAAACTCACCCTGACCCGGGCTCCGCAAAGAACCATCGATCATTGGACACGGCCAGTTAAGATACCCAAATAGTCTGGGCCAAGAGGACAATATCCATGTGTGGCATAGTGGGCGGCATTGCTCAGCGGGACGTATCGGCCATTCTCCTGGAGGGACTGCGCCGGCTGGAATACCGAGGCTACGATTCCGCTGGGATGGCGATCCTGGCCGCCCCGGGCCAGCTTGGCCGCATCCGCGCCCTCGGCAAGGTCCAGCGCCTGGCCGATGCCATGGACCAGCACCCCTTGCCCGGCAAACTCGGCATCGCCCACACCCGGTGGGCCACCCATGGCGAGCCCGCGGAGCGGAACGCCCACCCCCACGTCTGTCGCGACCGCTGCGCCCTGGTGCACAATGGAATCATCGAGAACCATGGACTCCTCCGTCAGGCCCAGGAGGCCAATGGCCATGTCTTCACCTCCGAGACCGACACCGAGGTCATCGTCCACGCCATCTACGACCAACTGACCACCGGGCAAGTCCCTGCTGGAGGCGGTAAGCGCCACGGTGGCCACCCTGGAGGGGGCCTATGCCCTGGGGGTCATCGACACCCAGGACGCCGAACCACCTGGTGGCCGCCCGCCAGGGCAGCCCCCTGGTCATAGGCCTGGGCTTCGGTGAAAACTTCATTGCCTCGGACGTCTTCGCCCTGTTGCCCGTCACCCAACGCTTCCTCTTCCTGGAGGAGGGGGACCTGGCCGAGATTAGCCGCAATCGAGTACGGGTTTTCGACCGGGACGGCCAGCCAGTGACGCGACCGGTTCGGGAATCCACCCTCTCCGCCGACGCGGTCAATCGCGGCGAGTATCGACACTACATGCAAAAGGAAATCTTCGAGCAACCCCGCGCCCTGGCGGACACGCTGGAAGGTCGGTTGTCGGGAGACCACATCCTGCCCGAGGCCCTTGGTCAGGGCGCCCCAGACATCCTGAAGAACATCCGGGCGGTCCAGATCGTCGCCTGCGGTACCAGCTACCACGCCGGCCTGGTGGCACGCCATTGGATCGAATCGACTACCCCCATTTCCTGCCAGGTCGAGGTCGCGAGCGAATACCGCTATCGCCGCCATGTGGCGCCTGACCATGCCCTCTTCGTCGCCATCTCCCAGTCCGGGGAGACCGCCGACACCCTGGCTGCGCTGCGCCTGGCCAAGCGCCTGGGCTATGCCGCAACCCTGACGATCTGCAACGTCCCGGAGAGCTCCCTGGTGCGCGAGTCAGACCTGATTCTGCTCACCCACGCCGGGCCCGAGATCGGCGTCGCATCTACCAAGGCCTTCACCACCCAACTGACCGCCCTGCTCCTCTTGACGGCGGCTATCGGCCGCTACGCCGGTCTCATCGATACCAACGAGGCCGAGCTCACCGCATCCCTCCGGGCCCTGCCCGGCCGGGCCCGCGACTTCCTGGCCCTGGACGCCCACGTGGCCCTCATCGCCGAGCACTTCGCGGACAAACATCATGCCCTCTTCCTGGGCCGCGGCGACCAATACCCCATCGCCCTGGAGGGCGCCCTCAAGCTTAAGGAAATTTCCTACATCCACGCCGAGGCCTACCCCGCCGGTGAACTCAAGCACGGTCCCCTGGCCCTGATCGACGAGTCCATGCCCGTCATCGCCGTCGCTCCCAATAACGGCCTGCTGGAAAAACTCCGTTCCAACCTGGAAGAGGTTCGCGCCCGGGGCGGCCAACTCTATGTCTTCGCCGACGAGCGACTGGCCATGGTGTCCCAACCCGGGGTCACCATCATCCCCGTACCGCACGTGGATGGGCTGATCGCCCCCATCCTCTTTACCATTCCCCTCCAACTCCTGGCCTATCACGTCGCCGTCCTGAAGGGCACGGACGTGGATCAGCCGCGCAACCTGGCCAAGTCCGTAACGGTCGAGTAGCGCAAATTCCGCTCAATCCGCCTCCATCGGCCGCGACCGGGACCAGTAACTGGCCATGACGATCCGCGCCAAGTTTGCCACCGGGCTGGTCTTCATCCTGGTCGTCAACCTCATGGCGGGGCTCTATGCCTTTGGGCTCTACCAACAGGCCTACAGCCAGGCCTCCGAGGTCCGGGAGGCGAGTTCGCAAATCGTGGCGACCGCCCTCTCCACCCAGGTGCGCTTCAAAAAGCAGGTGCAGGAATGGAAAAACATCCTGCTGCGTGGCCAGGACCCCGCCCTCTTTGATAAATACCTGGCCCAGTTTGAGCAGGAAGAGGAAAACACCCGCGCCTCCATGCGGCAACTCATCGAACTTCTGGGGGAGAACTCGCCAGCACGCGAGACCGCCGGCCAGTTTCTGCAGGCCCATACCCGACTCGGCGAGGAGTACCGCGCGGCCCTGGGTCAGCATCATTTCAGTGACCAGGGGGCACCCCTAGGGGTCGATGAGCGAGTGCGTGGCATCGATCGCCAGCCCACGGACCTGCTGGACGAGGTGGTCGAGGCGGCCCGGGCCCACAAGGATCGGACCCTGGCTGACATCGACATCAGTATCGCCGCGGTGGAACGTCACATCTTCCTGATCCTGGTGGGGGTCATGACCGGCGCCATCGCGCTCCTGATCCTGCTGGTGGATCGTACCATTGGCCAGCCCATCGCCACCGCCACCGCTATTGCCCGGCGAGTCAGCGCGGGTGACTTCTCGACCCCCATCCGCGTCACGGGTGAAGACGAGAATGCCCAGATGCTGGCGGCCCTCAAGACCATGCAGGAGAACCTGGCCGAGTCGCGGGAGAGCCTGCGCCAGAGCGAGGCCCATGCCCGCCTGCTGTTGGAGTCCACCGGGGAGGGTATCTTTGGCGTCGATACCCAAGGGCACTGCATCTTCTGCAACCCAGCCGCCGCCCAACTCCTGGGCCATGCGGCGCCGGCGATCCTGGAGGGGGTCAAGATGCATGAGGTCATGCACCACAGCCACCCCGAAGGGAGCCCCTATCCCGCGAAGGACTGCCGCGCCTCGAATATATTCCGGGATGGGCTCCCGGTACATGTGGATGACGAGGTCTTCTGGCGGGCGGACGGTAGCTCCTTCCCGGTGGAATATCACGCCAACCCCATCCTGCGGGACGGTGAACTGGTAGGTGCCGTGGTCAACTTCTCCGATGTCTCGGAGCGCCGGCAGGCCGAGGTGGCGCTGCGCCTCGCCCACGACGCCCTGGCCCAAGAACGCGCCCTCCTGACGGAGCGGGTCCAGGAGCGAACTGCCGAACTAGATCGCGCCAACGTCGAACTTGGGCGCACCGCCCGCGCCAAGGACGAGTTTCTGGCCGCCATGAGCCATGAACTCCGCACGCCCCTAACCAGCATTCTGGGCCTTTCCGAGACCATGGGCGACGGCCTGCTCGGAGCCCTCAGTCCCCAGCAAGCCAAGGCCGCCTTCACCATCCACGAAAACGGCGCCCACCTGCTGGAACTCATCAACGACATTCTGGACATGTCCCGGGTTGCCTCGGGCCGCATGACCCTGCGCCTGGACCAGGTCCCCGTCAACCAGCTCTGGGACGCCTGTCTGCGCCTGATCCGTCCCCCGGTCACGGCCAAGGGGCTGCGCCTGGAGACGCGCCTCGACCCGGCGGTGCAACTGGTGCATGGCGACAGTCGCCGCCTCAAGCAGATGCTCATCAACCTGCTGGGCAACGCCGTCAAGTTCACCCCCGAGGGGGGGACCATCGGCCTGGATGTCATGGGCGAGGCCGACCATCGCCAGGTCCGGATCCGTGTCTGGGACACGGGCATCGGCATCCCCGCCGACCAGCTCGAGCGCCTCTTCAAGCCCTTCGTCCAGATCGATAGCCGCCTCTCACGGCAACACGGCGGCACCGGCCTCGGCCTCGCCCTTGCCTATGGCATGGCCCAGCTCCATGGCGGGACCATCGAGGTAGGAAGCGCGGTCGGCAAGGGCAGCCACTTCGATCTCATCCTCCCCTGGAATCCCCAGGCCCAGAAGGGAGTCAAGGTGCGGGAGGAGACGGTCACCGAGGAGGCCGGCCCGCCCACCCAACCCTTGGCACCCGCACGGGTGCTGCTGGCGGAGGACAATGTCGACAACCTGGAAATGGTCTCCAACTATTTGCGACTGCTGGGCTTCGAGGTCCACACCGCCCAAGATGGTCTGGAGGCAGTCGCCCTGGCGCGGGCCTACCGGCCCGACATCATCATCATGGACGTACAGATGCCGGAACTCGATGGCCTGGAGGCTACCCGTCGCCTGCGCGCCGACCCCACCCTGCGACTCACCCCCATCATCGCCCTCACGGCCCTGGCCATGCCCGGCGACCGGGAACGGTGCCTGGACGCCGGCATGGACGATTATCTGAGCAAGCCCTTGGGCCTGAGTGAACTCCACAAGAGCCTGACGAGTTGGATCAAGCGCACGCGCGGGTCATGACGAGGCAGTAGAGGCCAGGGCGAGGTTGGCTGGGGCTTAGAGGGGGGCACCAGACTCGCAAGGAATGGCCATCAGTTCCCGGTAGTCGCCAAGGCCCGCGAGTTGCTCCAGAACCTCCACCTTCAGGAGGCGGACGCGCATACCCTGAACGGCGATGATACCGCGCTCGCTGAGGTCCTTTTCAATGCGGGAGAAGGTCTCGGGCTTGATGGAGAGACGCGAGGCAATGACCCCCTTACGGGCGTCCAGGTCAACGACCTGGCCCTCCGCCGGGCGCCGCAGGACCAGGTAACTAGCGAAGCGGCTCGTGGCCGAATGCAGGGTCAGGTTGTCGATCTCCCGCACCAGGCCGCGCAAACGCTGGCTCAGGGCGCCAAGCACGACCATGCAGGTATCGACGGACTCCCGCATCATCCGGGCAAAGTCCCGGGCATCCATGCCAATCAACTCGGTCGGGCCCAAGGCCGCCGCGCAGACCGGATAGCGTGGCGCGTTCAGGAACATCAGGGCCTCGGCGAAGGTCTCCCCCGCCCCGGCGATCTCGATGACTTTCTCCGCTCCGTCAGGAGACAATCGAAACAGCCGTACCTGACCCGAGATGACCAGATAGAATCGGTCGGAGGGATCCCCCTGGCTGAAGAGCATCTGGCCGTCTTCCAGCCGCAGTCGCGCGGAGCGGCGTGCCACCCGGTCCAGTTGTTCATGGGACAATTGGGAGAGCAGCAAGGCCCCGCGTAATTCCTCGATCATCATCGCACCCTTTATCCATCACCCAGAAATCAGCCTATGAACCGGCCGAAATATAAAAACTTCTTTACCGAAGTCTAACCTTGGAAGGCATCCATGTCGCGATTTCTCAATCTCCATGGGTTGGCCCTCCTGGTGGGCGTAGTGGGGCTCCTGGTGTCGTTAGGTGCCTTTTGGGTCATCCGCGTCGAACTGGAGGCGCGCCATCAACTGGAGTTCGAGTGGCTAGCCCACAACCGCAATCGCGTTCTGAAGAAGGGGATCGAGGAGAGACTGGATGCCGTGCGCTCCCTCCATGACCTCTTCCGGGTCTCCGAACAAGTCGATGGCCGGGCCTTCGGACTCTTCGCTCGGGGGCTCTTCGACCGCTATCAGGGTATCCAGGCCCTGGCCTGGGTACCCCGGCAACCGGTCCAGGCCGGGATTACCCAGGAGCGGGATTTCACCCAGGAAGCGCCAGGAACGGGCAGCACGACGCCTGGCCGCGGGGATCTGGCCGCCTCCCAGCCCAAGAACCAGCGGCCTGACATCTTCCCCATCCAATATCTGGAATCGGAACGGGATAGCGGTCTCCTGGTAGGCCAGGATCTGGGGGAGAATCCGGTCTTACGGGCCCTGATGGGGCGGGCCCTGGCCAGCGGCGACATGGTGGTCAGTGGCCGCATCCCATTGATCACAGGGGATAATCCTCAATACGGCTTCATGGCCTTCATGCCGGTCTTTCGCCCCCAGACCCCCGGGGCCACGGATCGGGAGCGCCAGACCCAACTCCAGGGCTTCGTGGTCGGCGTCTTCCGCATCGCCGATATCGCCGATACCGCCATGGGCCTCCTGGAACCCCGGGGAGTCGAATTTCTGGTGCAGGATGAATCCGCCCCGACCGGGGAGGAGTTGCTCGACTTCTACGCCAGCCGGCTCAACCGCGATCCCGCTCCCGCCAGCATCCAATGGCGGGGCTGGGACCTCGATCCCGCCCCGCGTGTTACCGAGACCTTTCCGGTAGCAGACCGGCTCTGGTCCATTACCTGTTCCCCGACCCGCCAGTTCAGCACCGAGATCTTCCTGGAGGGCCCCTGGATCGTCCTGGGGAGTGGCCTGGCCCTGACCCTGGTCATGGTCCTTTTCATCCTGCACTTCCGCGCGGCCCTGCGCCTGCGGTTGCGCATCGAGGAGGAGTTGCGGGCGTCGGAACAGAAGCTGCGCATCCTGTTCCATCAGTCGCCCGACATCATCATGACGGTGGATCGCGAGGGAGACCTGCTCATTTTGAACCGGCCCCTGCCGACCCCCCCGGCTACTGAGAAGGAACGGCGAGCAGAGGGCTTTCTCCCAATTCGGGCCCGGGAGCACTTCAATCAGGCCCTTGGCCGCGTCCTGGCCTTGGGCGAGCCCGAGGGCTTTGGTTACGCGGGGGATGACTCGACCTGGTGGGACCTGCGGCTGGTGCCCCTGCGCGAGGGGGCCAAGGTGACGGCCGCCATGGTCATCCTCACCGATGTCACCGAGAAACGGGTGCTGGAGGCCCACGCCATCCGCAATGCCCGCCTGGCCTCCCTCGGCGTCCTGGCCGCCAGCGTGGCCCATGAGATCAACAATCCCAACAACGCCATCCACTTCAACGCCTCCATCCTGGCGCGCAGTTGGGGGGACATCCGCAAGGTCTTGGACCGCCATCGCCGGGAATACGGCGACTTCAGCCTCGGCGGCATGCCCGTGGCCAAGGCCCTGGAAGGCCTGCCGCGACTCCTGGAGGGCATCGTCAAGGGCTCCCAGCGGATCGAGAAGATCGTGGGCAACCTCAAGCACATGGCCCGCCCGGATGCCGGAGATCTGGACCATGCCGTGGATCTGGGCGAGATCCTGCCCACCGCCCTCTCCCTGCTCCAAAGCCAGATCCACAAACACACGGCGCATTGTCACCTCCTGCTGCCCCCATCCCTGCCCCGGGTGCGCGGCAATGGCCAGCAACTGGAACAGGTCTTTATCAACCTGATCCTCAATGCCCTCCAGGCCCTCCCTCATCGCGACGCCGGGGTGCGGATCAGTGCGTCCCTGGAGCCCGAGGGCGAGTTCGTACGGGTGTCCGTCGCGGACGAAGGCCAGGGCATGACCGAGGAGGTCCGGGAACGGGTGACGGAGCCCTTCTTCACCACCCGGGTGAAGACGGGCGGCACCGGGTTGGGGCTTTCCATTTGCGCCCGCATCGTTCAGCATCACTCAGGCCGGATGGAGATCGAATCGCAACCCGGCGTGGGGACCCAGGTCAGCGTCTGGCTGCCGGTCGCAACGGCTTGAAAACCCTATCCAGGTGAGGTCAAACATGGAGACCCGACAAAAATGGCCGGTCGTCCTGGTGGACGACGAGGAAGACATCCTCTTCGGGGCCGAATACCTGCTCAATACCCACGGCATCACCGCCGTCACCAGCCTGAGCGACGGCCGCGACCTCTTGCCGCTCCTGGAACGGCAAACGGCGGGGGTGATCGTCCTCGACCTCTTCATGCCCCAGGTGTCGGGACTTGAGCTCTTGCCCCGCCTGGCCCGCGAATATCCGGAGATACCCGTGGTCGTCATGACCGCCTCCCAGGAGGTGGAGACGGCCGTGTCCTGCATGAAGGAGGGGGCCTTCGACTACCTGGTCAAGCCCGTGGAGGAAAGTCGCTTCGTCTCCAGCGTGCGCCGGGCCCTGGAGATCCGCCTGCTGCGCCAGGAGATCGGCTCGCTGCGGACCAGCCTCATGGGCCAGGGGATAGGCCACCCGGAGGTCTTTGCCCCCATCATCAGCCGCAATCACCAGATGCAGCGGCTCTTTCGCTACGCCGAGGCGATCGCCGATTCCGGAGAGCCGGTCCTCATTACGGGCGAGACCGGTACCGGTAAGGAACTCATCGCCCAGGCGATTCACCAACTGAGTGGCCGCGGCGGCGAGATGGTCTGCCTGAACGCCGCCGGCCTGGATGACAACCTCTTCTCCGACACCCTCTTTGGTCATGTGCGCGGTGCCTTCACGGGCGCCGACCGGGAGCGAGAAGGCCTGATCGCCAAGGCGGTGGGGGGCACCCTCTTTCTGGACGAGATTGGCGATCTGAAGCCGGCGTCCCAGGTCAAACTGCTGCGCCTGCTGCAGGCCCAGAGCTATTACCCCATCGGCTCGGATGTCCCCCGCACCGCCGACGCCCGTATCCTCGCCGCGACCAACCAGCCCCTGCACCGGCGCATGGATCGCGGCAAGTTCCGGCAAGACCTCTTCTTTCGTCTCTCCAGCCACCCCATCGAGCTACCCCCCCTGCGCGAACGCCTGGACGACCTGCCACTTCTGCTCCAGCACTTCATCGACGAGGCGGCCCAGGCCCTGGGCCGCCCGTCGCCCCGCATCCCCGGGGAGTTGCTCACCCTCCTGTCCCTCTATGATTTCCCCGGCAACATCCGCGAATTGCGGGCCCTGGTCTTCAATGCCATGGCCCAGCACCGGGGCGGGCCTGTCCTGGCCCTGGACAGCTTCCAGCAAGTGGTCAAGCGAGATCGCGCCAGCACCGAACCGCCCCCGACCCATGCGGGCGATGACCTGACCCTGGCTATCCCGGGCCGCTTTCCCACCCTCAAGGAGGCGGATATCTTTCTGGTGGAGGAGGCCATGCGCCGCGCCAATCACAACCAGGGTATCGCCGCCATGCTGCTCGGCATCAGCCGCCAGTCCCTCAATCGCCGCCTGCAGGTCATGCACCGCGAATAGTGAGTCACCCCCTTCGGCCTCATGCCGTGAGGGGTGCAGCAAAGGCTGCATAGCCGATAGGGGTGCCATCTGACTTAACCTATCTGTAATAATTCAGCTTTTCCTCCAACAGGCACAAGCTGCCAAAACCTGCACGTCACTTAAAGCGGCTGGAACTTCACGGATGCAACTTGCTTAGTTGCCGATTAATCGAGGAATATACCTAGCTCGAAAGTCGGGCACGGAATTTGCTAAATATTTCCTTTTCGCCGCCTGCGTAGATTTCCCTCCAGGGAAACCAGGCCTGGCGTTTCGGGATCAAGACCTCATGACGGGAGACTCGCGTATGATCGCAACCGCCTTTGCCAAAGGATTTAAAACAGACATGGGAGACTTCTGGGGTGGCCTGGCGGCCATGCTGGTAGTGCTCCCGTCCTCGATCGCCTTCGGGGTCACCATCTATGCCGCCATCGGGCCCAGCTACGCCTCCCTGGGCGCCATGGCCGGCATCATCGGGGCCACGGTGCTTGGCCTTGTCGCCCCGACCCTTGGGGGCACCGATCGCCTCATCACTACGCCCTGCGCGCCAGCCGCCGCCGTGCTGGCCGCCTTTGCCATCGAAATGACCCAGCAGGGCGTGCAGACCGACGCCATCATCCTCTTGCTTATCCTCTTGGGCGTCATCGCCGGCCTCGGCCAGATCATGCTCGGCGTGGTGGGCATAGGCCGCCTGATCAAGTTCATCCCCTATCCGGTGGTCAGCGGCTACATGTCCGGCGTCGGACTCATCATCCTGGGCAGCCAGATCCCGAAATTCCTCGGCGCTCCCGGCAGTCACTGGTGGGAAATCCTGGTGACACCCGCGGTCTGGGACTGGCGCGCCGTCGCCGTCGGGGGAGCCACTATCTTTTTCACCTTCGTCGGTCCCCGGCTGACCAAGCTGATACCGGGCACTATCATCGGTATCCTCGCCGGCCTGCTGACCTACTTTGGTCTGGCGCTGATGGTGGATCCGACCCTCTGGCAGACCGAGGGCAACCCCCTGGTCATAGGCCCCATGGGCGCCCAACAGGACGGCTTTCTCGCCGCCATTTCCGGGCAATGGCGGGACATCGGCGATCTGCGCCTGGGGCAGGTGGCCGGCCTCTTTGGCAATGCCCTGACGCTAGCCGTGCTGCTCTCCATCGATACCCTGAAGACCTGCGTCGTGGTTGATCAACTCACCCGTAGCCGTCATGACTCCAACCGCGAATTGATCGCCCAGGGTGTCGCCAACATCTGCTCCTCGTCCATAGGCGGCGTCCCCGGCGCTGGGGCCATGGGTCCCACCCTGGTCAACCTGAACAGCGGGGGCCGCACCCGGGTTTCGGGCATCCTCGAAGGGGTCTTCGCCCTCGCCGCCGCCCTGCTGCTCGGTTCCTTCCTGGCCTGGATCCCGGTGGCCGCCCTGGCGGGTATCCTGATTGTCGTTGGCCTGCGCATGATCGATCGTGAGCCCCTGCACTTCATCCAGTCTCGGGCGACTGTCTTCGATTTCGTGGTCGTCCTGGCCGTCGTGATTGTCGCCCTCACCATCGGTCTGATCGCGGCCTCCGCCACGGGCGTGGCCCTGGCCATCCTGCTCTTTGTGCGCGAACAGATCGGTGGCGCCGTCGTTCGTAACAAGGTTTTCGTCAATCAGATGTCGTCCACCTGGAACCGTACGGAGGCGGAAACCCAGATCATCGAGAAAAAGGGTGAACAGGCGGTCATCTTCGAACTCCAGGGCAGCCTCTTTTTTGGCACTTCCCAGCAACTCTATTCGCAACTGGAGCCCGAGTTTGGCAAGCGCCAATTCATAATCCTCGACCTCCGGCGAATCCAATCAATGGACGTTACCGCCGCCCATCTGCTCGGCATCGTGCGCGATGGCATGGCGGAAAAGGGCGCCCTGCTGATTCTCTCCGGAATTCCCGAAATGCTGCCTAACGGTCGCAACCTGCGGGAATTTCTCGAACAGACCGCCGTCATCATCCCCGACGAAACAGCGATCCGCGTCTTCCCAACCCTGGATAACGCGATCGAATGGGTCGAGGACCGTCTCCTGGGTGAGCGGGAAGCGCCCCTGGATGTTCTGGAGGAGGAGGAGCCACCCCTCCAGTTACAGGCCATGGAAGTCTTTAGCCAGCGGAAGGATGAAACCCTCCAGGACCTGGAGGCGCGCCTGGAGGAGCGCTCCTATAAGGCCGGTGAGACCATTTTCATCACGGGTTCCGAAGGCGACGAGATTTACTGGATCCGGCGGGGCGCCGTGCGTCTATTCGCGCCGGTCGGGGCGGGGCATAACCGCCATATCGCCACCTTCGGGCGCGGGGACTTTTTTGGGGGCCTGTCCTTCCTGGATGATCGGCCACGCACCAATGATGCGGTAGCCCTGACGGACACCATCCTCTACGCCCTGTCGCGGAAAAACTTCGAACAGTTGGCGGAAGAACACAAACGGCTGGGCTTCGGCATGATGCAAGGCCTGGCCCGCACCCTGGCCCTCCGCCTCCGTCAGGCGGAGAACGAATTGACCATGCTCCAGGAGTACTGAGCAACCGCCAAAGGGCGGGGGCTTAGTCGCCCTTCTGGGATACGGGGGGCATCCCCCCGCTGGGGTGCAGCTTTTGCTGCACCCCAGCGGGGGGGGGATATCTCACGATCACCTTGTAATTATTACAATTTGTTTACCGCCTTCTGGTAACTGAAGCAGTGCGGACTGCACCCCGACAGCCGCCGCAGCCAAACCATAAATACAATCCAACCAATTGATATTAATTAAATATAATCCAAATACCAATCTAGGCACGATACCTGCATTATCCCTTTAAGATGAGGTCGCGGCCCTTACCAGGGCCCTCCCTAAACCTTTTATTGGTGCCGGCTCCTCCAGTCTGGGCTGGCCCCAAGGCATCCCCAACAACCCTTGGGGTGGCGCCTTGCCCACCGGGCCGGATAACGAACCGACCCCCACCTGGTTACGATCTCCACTCCACCACCGGCCAGCCCAATGCTGACGCCGGTTTTCCTTATTCCACCGCACTAGGGTAATAGTCATGAAAGAACCAAAACTCGCCCTCTTTGGCAAAACCAAGGCCATGGAGGTCATGATCGACAACTTCCTCGACAAGGTTTCCGAGGGGGGCCTGCGCTTCGAGCAGGGCATCGCAAGCTATGTCGATGGCGCGACCACGGAACGCCTGACCGAGCAGGTGGCCCAGATGCGGGCCACGGAGGCCGAGGGCCACCGGCTGCGGATTGCTATCGAGACCCAGCTCTACACCGAGATGCTAATCCCGGATTTCCGCGCCGACGTGCTGAGCCTCCTGGAGGATGTCAATTTCCTCCTGGGGCTGGTCGAGGACATCTTCCTGGCCATTACCGTAGAGAAGCCGGCCATCGACGATGCCTACGACGCGGACTTCAAGCTCCTCGCCAGCACGGCGGTCAAGACCATCGAGTCGGCGGTCCTGGCTGCCAGGGCCTTCTTTCGTAACATCTCGGCCGTGCGCGATCACCTCGGTAAGGTGTCCTTCCACGAGGAGGAGTGCGACCAGATCGCCACCAGCCTCAAGCGGGCCATCTTCGCCTCCGACCTTGGGCTCGACCACAAGATGCACCTGCGTTACTTCGTGGACAAAATCGACCACCTGGCGGACGAGGCCGAGGACGTCGGCGACTGGCTCGCCATCTATTCCATCAAACGCGCCCTGTAAGGGATTTTGGCTGCCGCCAGCCCCCCGGGGCAATCTGGCGGTGAACCCTAGACGTTAGCGAGGGACACAGATGGATATCGCCATCCTCATTTTTCTTTCCAGCGGCCTCTTTCTAGGCTGGTCGCTGGGCGCCAACGACGCTGCCAATGTCTTTGGCACGGCGGTCGGCAGCCGCATGATCCGCTTCACGACGGCGGCTATTATATGCAGTGTCTTCATCATCCTTGGCGCCGTCTTCAGTGGCGCCGGCGCCGCTCATGGCCTGGGGGAGTTGGGAACCCTGAATGCTCTCCCCGGGGCCTTCATGGCCGCCTTTTCGGCGGCACTCACCGTTTACTGGATGACCGTCGCCCGGCTCCCGGTTTCGACCACCCACGCAATCGTCGGCGCCATCATTGGCTGGAACTGGTTCAGCGGATCCATCACCGACCTCTCCGCCCTGACCACCATCATGTCCACCTGGATCGCCAGTCCGGTATTGGCGGCCATTTTCAGCGCCCTGCTCTATAAGGTGATGGTATGGGTGCTTACTAAGGCACGTCTGCACCTGCTGCGCCTGGACAGCTATACCCGTATCGGGCTCATCATCGCGGGCTCCTTCGGCTCCTACACCCTGGGCGCCAACAACATCGGCAACGTCATGGGCGTCTTTGTCGGTTCCTCGCCCTTCACTGACTTTACCGTTTCCGGCATTACCTTCACCTCCGTTGATCAGCTCTTCCTGGTGGGTGCCGTCGCCATCGCGGCGGGTGTCTTCACCTACTCCAAGGGGGTCATGATGATGGTCGGGGACGGCATCATGCCCCTGTCGCCGGTGGCGGCCTGGGTCGTGGTCATCGCCCAATCCATCGTACTTTTCCTCTTCTCCTCCATCGCCCTAGAGCATTTGCTCGCCAGCCAGGGTCTGCCTACCATCCCCCTGATCCCGGTCTCCAGCTCCCAGGCCGTGGTGGGCGCGGTCATCGGCATCGGGCTCCTCAACGGCGGCAAGGGCATCCGCTGGGGCGCCTTAGGCAGTATCGCCTCGGGCTGGGTCACCACCCCCATCATCTCCGCCGTCCTGTGTTTTGTCAGTCTCTTCATCCTGCAGAACGTCTTCAACCAGACGGTCTATCACGAGGTGCGGTATCAATTGAACGCGCCCGTTATGGCCCACCTGGAGCAGGAAGGCCTGCCGGTAGCCGAATTGGCGCCCCTGAAGGACCGGGAGCTGATAGGCGGGCTGCGCTTCCGTGATCGGGTTCGCGAGGTTGTCCAACTCCCCCGGGATCAGGAGGAAAAGGTCATCGCGGCCGCGGAGATCCATAAAATCCGCATCGACGCCGACAAGTTCCCGAAGCTGGACCGCGCCTACCTTTCAACGGAGCAGGTCAAGGCTCTGGAACAATTGACGGGCAAAGAGTTCCAGCACCGCTGGCAGCTCTACGATGCCCTGTCGAGTCTGACACCGGATTGGAAGAAATTGGAGAGCAACAAAGTCAACAGGCCCTTCAACAAGAACCTATCCCAGCAACTGGGTTACATCTACGGCTACTTCGAGTTGTCGGAGGAAACTCCGCCAAGGCGTTAAGCTAGCCAGCCTGGACGAGAAACGAGGGTCTCGGGGGACGTGTGCGTCCGCCGGGACCCTTGCCACATGAGGGTTGCCTGGTGGTCGCCGGATTCGAGATCCGGTGACCCCAGGCTTAAACCTCCCATCTATGCTTGAGAATTAATATGACAGTCCACGGACCCACGCGTCTTATCCTGCCTGCCGCCGCGCTGCTCGCCCCCGGGCTTGCCGCCGCGGCGGAATCCTCCAATCACCTGGACTTGACTAACCACTGGGTCGGGTACGTCAGTATCCTGCTCTTCGTAATGGCCTATCTATTTGTCATGGCAGAGGAATTCACCCATCTCCGCAAGTCCAAGCCGGTCATCCTCGCCGCCGGCATCATCTGGGCCCTGATCGCCTACGTTTATGTCCAACACGGCCTACCCGCGGAGGCCGAGCAAGCTGTCCGCCACAACATCATGGAATACGGGGAGCTCTTCCTCTTCCTGCTGGTGGCCATGACCTATGTCAACGTCATGGACGAGCGCAACGTCTTCGAGGCCCTGCGCTCCTGGCTGGTCGGGCGCGGCCTGGGCTATCGTCAGCTCTTTTGGCTGACCGGCATCCTCGCCTTCTTCATCTCCTCGGTGCTGGATAATCTGACCACGGCTCTGCTGATGTCGGCGGTGATTTTGTCGGTGGGGGCTGACAGTCCCAAGTTCGTGGTCCTGGCCTTCATCAATCTGGTGGTGGCCGCCAATGCTGGCGGCGCCTTCTGCCCCTTTGGGGACATCACCACCCTGATGGTCTGGCAGAAGGGCCTCATCGACTTCTGGGGCTTCTTCCAGCTCTTTATTCCCTCCGTGGTCAACTTCGTCATCCCGGCGGCCATCATGCACTTCGCCGTACCCGCCGAGGTACCCAGGCCCCGGGAAGACACAGCGTCACATGCGGCGCGGGGCCAAGCGCGCCATGTTTCTGTTCTTCCTGACCATCGTCACGGCGGTGAGCTTCCACAACTTCCTGCACCTGCCGCCGGTGCTGGGCATGATGACCGGCCTGGCCTACCTCAAGCTCTTTGCCTACTTTCTCAAGAAGACCGGCGAGAAGACCCAGTTCCGCGACGAGAATCTGGAAGACCCCTTGCCCTTTGACATCTACCGCAAGTTGGCCCGCGCCGAGTGGGACACGCTGATGTTTTTCTATGGCGTGGTGCTGTGCGTGGGGGGGCTGGGTTTTATCGGCTATCTGGCCATGGTGTCGCAGCTCGTCTATGTCGATATGGGCCCGACGACGGCGAATGTCCTGATCGGCATCCTCTCCGCCTTCGTCGACAACATCCCGGTGATGTTCGCGGTGCTGAACATGGCCCCCGACATGTCCGACGGCCAATGGCTCCTGGTGACCCTGACGGCGGGGGTAGGCGGCAGCATGCTCTCCATCGGCTCCGCCGCCGGTGTCGCGCTCATGGGTCAATCGAAGGGTATGTACACCTTCTTCAGCCACCTCAAGTGGACGCCGGCGATTGCCCTGGGCTATGCCGCCAGCATCTATGTCCACATGCTGATCAACGCCGACATTTTTTAGGTGAAAAATCGCGGGGCCGGCATGGCCCCCCCGCGCCTGCTCCTCCTTGGCCGGCCGAAGGCCGGCACGGGAGGCGATGGGCCAGGGTTCAGGCAATCTGGACAAGGATGTCGTTCAGAAGGCCAGGGTGTTATGCGGAAAAAGTCCGGCAATGACCAACACGTTGCCGGCGCCTGGGATGGGTCCGTCCGTATGCATTGCCCTCACTATCCGGAGCCGGGAGAGAGTGCCGCATTCGTGTAGTAATAATTCCGTAACAAAATGTTCATAAAACAATCGCATTTCAGTAATATTTCTGTAAACTCCCCCGGTGAGGCCTTGGCGATGTGGGTGATCTGAACTCTGGCGAGGATTCTGGTGAGTGCCGTGGGTGGCCTCTTGTCGTGACTTTGCTAAGAACTTTAAAAGACCCTGGTCTGGCGTCTACTCGGCTTCACGCCAAAGCCTCCAAGAGGGGCGGCGGCAAGTCTCCGCGGCATGGGCGAGGCAGCCCTGGCGCCGCAGGAAGGTCCGGGTCCGCCCGATCCAATTCCGCGGGTTGTTCGAGGTTTAGACCCCTCGCGGAGAGTTTTGGTGGCGCTCGGCAACAGGGTGGGTCCTCCCGATGGGTAAATCCTAGAAAAGCAGTTACAAGATGAGCCAGTGAGTTTCCGCGGTCTTGGTACATACGGTGGAGGGGTTTCCGCCGGAGGTATCGGGCTGGATCCTAGCAACAACTAGCAACAACCCAACAACAAGGCATTCAATGGATACTGTAACCATCTTCGCCATAACGGCCATCGTGATCGTCCTGATCTTCGACTATACCAACGGGTTCCATGATGCAGCCAACATCATAGCCCCCATGATTGCTTCCCGCGCCATGACGCCCGTGCAAGCGGTGATCCTCGTCGCGACCTTCGAGTTTCTCGGCCCCCTCCTCGGCGGCACCGCCGTAGCCAACACCATCGGTAAATTTATCAACATCAGTGATGTGTCCGCGGTCTTATCGGTCGCCGTGGTGATGTGCGGAGTCTTTGGGGCGATTTTCTGGAACATCCTGACTTGGTGGTATGGCATCCCTTCCTCCTCCTCTCACGCCTTGGTGGGCGGATTGGTGGGCGCCGTCATCGCCGCGGTTGGCTCCTCGTCCGTGGTTTGGGGATTCACCGAACTGGCCACGAAGGGGCAAATGACGGGTGTAACCAAGGTCCTCTTGTCCTTGATCGTCTCCCCCTTGCTGGGGTTCTGGGTCGGATTTCTCATCATGCGCCTGTTGAGCATGGTGCTCGCCGGCGCCAAGCCCTCGGCTAACAAGCCGCTGCGTAAGATTCAGTTCATAACCGCGGGGGCGCTGGCATTTTCCCATGGCGCCAATGATGCTCAGAAGAGTATGGGTATCATTACCCTGGTGCTGGTGCTTGGCCATTTCATTGATGAGTTCGTCGTACCCTTCTGGGTCATTCTGGCCTGCGCGACCGTCATCACCCTCGGGATACTCTCCGGTGGCTGGCGCATCGTGAAAACGGTTGGCTTCGCCATCTTCAAGCTGCGTCCCATCCACGCGGTCAGTGCCCAATTGACCTCCGCGCTCGTCATTTTCGGGGCCTCCGCGCTGGGCGCGCCGGTATCCACTACCCACGTGGTCAGCTCTTCGATCATGGGTATCGGCTCCTCGGAACGCCCCAAGGCGGTACGCTGGTCAAAGGCCCGGGATATCGCCAGCACCTGGATTATCACCATTCCGGGTTCGGGATTGGTGGGCGCCCTTACCTATTACGTCATCGCATTAACGGGGATCGCAGAATGATGACTCCAGAATCCTAGTCCCGGTAGCTTGCCGGCATGCTTGACCCCTATCTGATTTTCGTTTTGCATCGAGGAACAGAACAATGAGTGGCGACTCCAATTCGACGGTTGGAAAATTGATGGACCGTATCTTCCCCATCATGCCGGACTTTTTCCGCATGATGTGTGAACAATGCGATGTGGCCGTGCAATCGACCACGACTTTCCTCCAGTTTATGGAAACCGGCAGTGAAGAGTCCTTGAATGAGATTCGTCGCCTGGAAAAGCAGGCCGACGAGCTCAAGAATCGCAATATCGACGCCCTGTACAAGGCGTTTGCGACCCCCATGGATCGCGAGGACATCCTCGGCGCGATTCAGTCCCTGGACTATGTGATCAACTACACCAAGATCACCGCTCGGGAGATGGGCGCCCTGGATTTCGACTCGGACAAGTACATCCTGGAGATGGCGGTCCTCTTGAAGGAGGGGGTGGAGGCCTTGCACCGGGGCTACGCCAAGCTGGCGAGTAACCCGGCCCTCGCGGATGAGGACGCCACCTTTGCGCGCAATGCGGAGCGTAAGATGGAGCAGACCTACCGCCGTGCCCTGGTCCATCTTTATGACAGGGACGCCAACCTGAAGCTGCTGGCGCAGAAGGCTGACGCGACGGCGGCGGACGCCTTGAGCATGTCCCTTGATATTTTTCGGACCCGGGAAATCTATCGGGACATGTATGGGGCAGCGGACAAGTTGCTGCAGGCCAGTCGCGTTCTGCATGACATCGTGGTAAAAATCGCTTAGCTTCGCCTGCCTTAAGGTATAACCGCCAACCGTAAAATGCGGTTGGCGTCCAGGTGTCCAGGTTATCATCCTCTAGCCTGGTACTTAGCTTAGCCGATCAGCATCCGCTCGCCCCGGGGCCTAGGGGCTAGGCCCGGAGGCGATTCCTCGGCCGCCATCTCTTAGACAATCTTTTCGCCCCTTCCCTTTTGGCCGTGACGACCTTCAACTACCTGTCTACCTGCTAATCAACGCCGATATTTCTAGGTGAAAAAAAATCGGGGCCGGCATGGCCAGCCCCGCTCCTGCACCTCCCGACCGGCGGGTGGCCGGCCAGGAGAGCTATGGGCAGGGATCAGGCGATCTGCACAATAATGTCGTGCAGTATGCCTGCGGCGTGTTCCAGGCGATCCGCCGAATTGGACAGGTGGCGGTAAATCTCGCGACGCTTCAGGACCGTCATGATGTGGATGAAGGCCTCGGCCTGCGCGCCCGGCGCCTCTTGCCTCAGGGCCGCGATGTGGTCATCGGCCCGGAACAATTCCGACAGGGCGGTGCGGTACACCTTCTCGGTATTGCGCTCGGCCTTGCGCGCGGCGGCGGCGTCCGCCTCGCCATCCATGGGCTTGACAGAGAGCTTGGCATAGCCGTCTCTAAGGGAATGAGTGCCGTCCCGGAGCAGGCGGGCTATTTCCGCCATATGCGCATCGGGCTGAACGTCCAGGGCCTCCATCTCGCGAATCGTGGTTTTGGCGTAGTTCAGGATTTCGTCAATGGCCATGATGGCGCGATAAATATCCTCGCGGTCCATAGGCGTCGCGAAGGCGTGATTCAGAACCTCCATCTGCCGCGACTTGAGCTCATCGCCCTCTTTTTCCATGGCACGGACCTGTTCGCCCTTGGCGACGTCGCCCGTCTCCATAAAGGCCAGGAACACATCCATGGCCCGGGCCACCAGGTCGCAATGCTCGACCATCATGCCGTAAAAGTCCGGCATGACCGGGAAGATACGGGCCGTTAACTTGGT